>CAWIDG010000026.1:0-11668 GCA_963834875.1 Miltoncostaeaceae bacterium | reverse complement strand
GATTCTAATCGGCTGTGCGGGTGCGGCCGACGACGAGGAGGTACCCGTACGGGTACTCGGCGGGCCCTCCCGGGGCGCCGCGGTCGGCGCGCTCCGCGAAGTCGAGCAGATCGCCCTCGAAGGCCGCCGCGCGCCCCTCCTCCGCCAGCGCGGCGCGCAGCGCGACCGCGGGCCCGAACGTCTCGAGGAAGAGGTCGCGGTAGTCGCGGGGCTCGGCGCGCGCTCGACGTACTCCCTCCGCGTCAGCTCGAGCGGGGCGACGCGGCCGTCGAAGAGCGCGCGCACGTGGTCCTCGCTGCCCCACGAGAGCGGCGGCTCCGCCCCGGGCGGCTCCGGCGGCAGGTAGGGCGCGAAGACGCCGAAGAAGTCCGCCGCGAGGCCCTCGGGGGTGAAGTTGACCATGCCGATCGTGCCCCCGGGGCGGCAGACGCGCACGAGCTCGTCCGCGACGGCGCGGTGGTCGGGCGCGAAGATCGCGCCCAGCGACGAGGTGACGACGTCGAACGCGCCGTCGCCGAAGGGCAGGTCCTCGGCGTCGGCCTCCGCCCACTCGAGCTCGACCCCCCGCTGCCGCGCCTCGCGCCGGCCGGCCTCGAAGTGCTCGGGGGTGATGTCCGCGGCGACGGCGCGCGCGCCCGCCTCGGCCGCGCGGATTGCGGTGTTGCCGGTTCCCGCGGCGACGTCCAGCACGCGGTCGCGGGGCCGCACGCCGCAGGCGCGCACCAGCAGCTCGCCCAGCTCCCACACGGTCGCCTTGGCGAAGCGGTGGTAGTCGCCGAGCCTCCAGGCGGCGCGGGCCTGGGCACGTTGGGCGGTCTCCATGGGGCGACGGTCGCACGCGGCAACGGCCGGCGGCGTCGCCCGAACGGGCCATCATGGGCGGCTGCGCGCCGCCTCCGCCGCAGCCGCCGCCCGCGACGGCAGGTCGAGCTTTCGCAGGATGTTCGCCACGTGCCGGTGGACGGTGTGGTGGCTCACGACGAGGCGGTCGGCGATCTCGCGGTTCGTGAGCCCGTCGGCGACCAGGTCGAGCACCTCGCGCTCGCGGGGCGTGAGCCCGGCGAGCCCGCGCCCGCCGGCGGCCGCGGCGCACGAGTCGAGCACCCACCCCGCACGGGTGGCGTTGACGTCCGCGCCCAGGCCCCGCAGGCGGTCCCGGGCCGCCGCGGCCTCGCGGGCCGCCGCGTCGAACCGCCCGAGCGCCAGCAGGGTTGACGCGAGCTCGACCCTGGCCTGGGCGGCCTCGAACACCCCGCCGTCGCGCTCGAGGGCGTCGACGGCGTCCTCCAGGAGCGGCCGGGCGAGGTCGTGGTCGCCACGGGCGGCGGCGACCACGCCCGCGGCCAGGTCGGCGGCGCCGCGCAGCGCGGTCGTGCCGGCCGCCCGGGCGACGCCGCGGAGCTCGGCCACCGCCGGCCCGGCCGCTTCCGGGCGACCCTCCGCCGCCCTGGCCCGGACCAGCAGCTCCAGCGCCGCCGCGCGGCCGAGCGCCCGGTCGGCGGGCGTGGTGCGCAGCACGCGCTCGGCCAGCTCGGCCGCGGCGGCGGGCGCGCCGCGGTCGAGCTCGCGGCGGGCACGGCACAGCTGGGCCGGTCCCGAGGGCGGGGCCCGGTCGAGCAGGGGCTCCGCCTCCTCCCAGCGGCCCTGGCGGCGCCGCAGCTCGGCCAGCGCGACCATGGGCCCCCCGGCCATCCCGGGACGCGAGCGCGAGAAGTGCTCGATGGCGTTCTCGAGCAGCGCCTCGGCCGTGTCCCAGCGGCCGCGCCAGAGGTCGATGGCGCCGTACTCGGCGCGGCAGAACGCCAGCATGTAGCGGCTCCCGTAGCGCCGCGCGAGCCCGGCGATGCGGTCGCACCACTCGAGCGCCCGCCCGTGGTCGCGGGCCGCCGTGCACGAGGAGACGAGGAAGCAGAGCGTCCAGGCGCCGGCGATCGGCAGCTCGGCCTCGTCCGCCAGGGCGACCGCCGCCGCCTCGTCGAGGCGGCGCATGCCCTCGGCCACGCGCGCGCGGCGCACCATCAGGGCGCCGTCGAGCGCCAGCCCGAGCATCTCGAGGTCCGGGACGCCGAGGCGGCGCCCGAGCCCCAGCGCGCGCCCTGCGAGCTCGGCCGCCGCGGCGTCGTCGCCGAGGGCGAGCGCGATATAGCCCTCGAAGAACGCGAGCCAGCCGTGCTCTGCCGTGGCGGGGAGCGGGTCGAGCAGGGCGTGGGCGCGGCCGAGCCACCCCTGCGCGACGGCGAGCGCTCCGTGGAAGTCGAGCTCGTCGCAGGCGAGCCAGGTCGCCATCCGCGCGGCCGGGACGGGCTGCTCCGCCGCCCGGTAGAGGCGGTACGCCCGCTCGCGGGCGCCCAGCGCCGCCTCGGCGTCGTCGAGCCACCACGCCGCCCAGCTCAGGCCTTCCTCCGCCTCGCCGTCGCGCGCCCCGGGCGGCACGGCCTCGAAGCACGCCCGCGCGGTCGTCCATCGCGCCGCCCTCAGCGCCGCCCAGCCGGCGTCGAGCCCCGGGGGGCTCCCCTTCGCGACAGCTGCCACCGGCCCGAGTCTGGCACCCCGACCGCTCAGGCGCAGACCTCCCCGCCGAGCGTCGCCGCCCCCCGCACCCCCCCGGGCCCGATCGCCTTCCTGGTCGCCGCGCGGATCGCCGGGATGTCGGGCACCGGATAGCCCCCGTCCACCCAGCCGGCGGAGTAGGCGGGCGGCACGAACCCGAGCGAGACCACCTTGCGCCGGTCGATCCCCGCGACCAGCCGCACGAGCTCGGGGAGCACGCGGCGCGGGATGTCGGTGCTCACGTTCTGCCGCGCGGCCCGGGCCAGGCGCGGGAAGGCCCGGAGCACGCGGGCGGGGTCGGCCTGGCGGGCGAGGGCGACCATCACGCAGCGCTGGCGGCGGATCCGCTCGTAGTCGGAGCTGTAGCTGCGGGCGCGGACGTAGGCGAAGGCCTCGAGGGCGGTGAGCGTCTGGCGGCCCGGCTGGAGGTCGATGCGGATCCACTCCTGGCCGTCCTCGGGAGGGGAGACGCGGTCGAGCACCGGCCTGGGCACGTCGATCGTCACGCCGCCGAGGGCGTCGACCATCTCGACGAAGCCGCGGAAGTCGACCAGCGCGTAGTAGTCGACGCGCAGGCCGGTGAGGTTGGCGGCCACCTGCTTCAGCGCCGTCGCGCCCGGGTCCCGGCCGGGGAAGCGGTCGGGGTACCGCCGGGCCCAGCCGTAGAGGGCGTTGAGGATGTCGGGGAAGCGCCCGTCCGGCACCAGGCCGGCGGCCGCCGGCGGCAGCGGCACCCCGCCCATGTTGCGGGGCAGGGAGAGCAGCGCCGCCCGGCGCGTGCGGGCGTGGATGGTCGCCACGACCATCGTGTCGGTGCGCAGCCCCCAGCGCCCGGGCCCCGCGTCGCCCCCCAGCAGCAGCACCGTCAGGCGGCCCCCCGGCGGCCAGGCGGCGGCCGCCTCGGCGCGGGCCTTCGCCTGCAGGGCCTGCAGCTTGTCCTGCTCCACGCCGTCGGTCGCACCGAACGGCAGGCCGGACGGGATGTCGGCCGGGTCCACGTCGGCGAAGATCGTCGTCACCGCGTCGTAGGCGCTCCACTGGTACCAGGCCGCCACGGCGTGGGGGACGGCCACGACCGCGAGCAGCGCGGCGAGCAGCGCCGCGCGCGCGGCCCGGCGCGCCGGCCGGCTCCCGAGCCGCCACGCGTCGGCGACCGCCCCGGCGCGGAACATCAGCACCGCCCCGTTCAGCGCGAGCGCGCCGAGGAGCACCTCGGGCCGCAGGGCCTGGCCCACCAGGTAGACGACGTCCTGGCGGGCGAGCACCAGCGCCCCGATCAGCAGCGCGACCGCGACGCCCACCATCGCGGCGCCGCGGGCGCGGGCCCCGCCGTGGATCTGCCCCGCGCCCGGGAGCACCACCGAGAGGGCCGCGCAGCTCAGGCCGCGCGGTCTCGCTCCGGGCCGCCGGGGCATCGGCGCGCGCCCCGGCGGCCGGCTCGGCGGGGGCGGCGACGGCGGTCGGCGCGGCCGCCGGGACGCTCGGGATCCCGCGGGGCGGCGGCAGCGGCGTGCGCTGCGCGCGCCCGATGACGGACAGCGTGGCCAGCGCGAACGCGGCCATCGCCGCCCACCGGGCCCCGCGGGCGCGCACCGTGTCGATGGCCATCCCGTCATCCTCCACCGCGGCCGGGCCCCGCGGCGAGCACAGGCACGCGATTGAAACGGCACTCGCAACGACTCTAAGCTCCGGCCGGGAGGTGAGCGATGGACGCGTCCGCCGTGGCCGAGCGCTACTTCGAGGCCTGGAACCGCCGCGATCCGGAGGCGATCGCGGCCGTCTTCGCGGAGGGGGGCACCTACACCGACCCGAACGTCCCGGACGGGATCGGCGCGGAGGCGACCGCTCAGTACGCCGGCGGCCTCTTCGCCGGGTTCCCCGACCTCGCCTTCGAGATCGAGAGCTCGGGCGTCCGCCCCGACGGGTCGGTCGCCGCCCAGTGGCTGATGACCGGCACCAACGCCGGCCCCTACCAGGGGCTGCCTCCGTCGGGGCGCGAGGTCCGGCTGCCGGGGGCCGACGTGATCACCGTCGAGGGCGACCGGGTCCGATCGGTGGTCGGCTACTTCGACACCGCGGTCGTGCCGCGCCAGCTCGGGCTCCAGGTGGTGGTGCAGCCCGACCGGATCGGGCCCTTCGTCTTCGGCACGAGCACCTACGTCTCGACCGATGGCCGCGAGCCCGGCGCGATGAGCCTGACGGTGCTCGAGGCGCGCTCGCCGGAGGAGATTCAGGAGGTCCGGTCCCGAACCCGGGAGGTGATCTCCGACCTGATGGGGACCCAGGGGTTCATCAGCTGGGTGGGCGCGGTGGTCGACAACCGGATGTTCACGATCACCGCGTGGGACGGCCCCGACGACGTCGCCCGGCTCTCAGAGAGCCCCGCCCACGGCGAGGCCATGCGGGCGTTCTTCGCCCCGGACCCCGGCGGCCTCGCCGCGGGCGGCCAGACCGGCGTCTGGGAGCCGCACCGCCTGAACGGCCTCTGGGCGCGCTGCGCCGCCTGCGGCCGCATGGTGCGGCCGGCGCCGGACGGCCGCTGCGCGTGCGGCGCCGAGCCGGCGCTCACGCGCTACTGGTAGCGGGCCCCGCTCACCCGGAGTGGTCGGGCGGCTCGGCGACGACGTCGAACGCGCCGTCCGTGTCCACGAGGTCGAGCGTGCGGCGCACCGCCCCGTCGCCCGCGCAGAGCGTGATCCGGCTTCCGGCCCGCTCGGCGTCGTCGCGGGCGCGGAAGAGGGCCCGGACGCCGTGGGAATCGATGAACTCCAGCTCGCGCAGGTCGACGAGCACCGCGCCCGGGGCCGCGTCGCGGGCGAGCCTCGCCAGCAGGCGGTGGACGGCCTCGGCATCCGCCAGGTCCAGATCGCCCGACAGCACGACGCCCCAGCGGGGCGGCTCCATGAGCTCCACCTCGACGTTGTGGAAGGTGTCCGACACGTCCGCTCCCGCGGCCGGGGTGGAACGGAGCCCGATCATCCCACAGGTCCGGCGAGCGCCACCAGACACATCGCGTCGAGCCCCGGGCAGCCGCTGCAGAAGGGCTGAGGGGTCGTCGCCGCGGACGGCCGCTCGGGAACCCGGAGCGGCGCGAGCCCGTCGGCCACCTCGGCCTCCAGGTCCGCATCGTCCGCCTGGCGCACGGTCCGCGACGGGCTGCCGGCGACGTCCTCGAGGAGCAGCCAGGCGAGCTCGACCTCGCGCCACCCGGCCCGCAGGGCGGCGAGGCCGTAGAGCGCCTGCTGCAGGCGGTACTCGGCGGCCACGTCGGCGGCGGAGAGGCCCGCCGAGAGGACGTGCGTCTTCCAGTCGACCACCAGGGCGCGGCCGTCCCCCTCTTCCACCAGGAGGTCGATGGCGCCGGAGAGCACGGCGCCGCCGACCTCGACGGCGAACGGCTCCTCGGCGAGGGGCCTCCCGGCGCGGATGCGGTCGGCGACGGGCGAGCGCAGGAGCCCCTCCACCAGCCGCTCGGCGCGCTCCTGGTCGACGGCCGAGTCGGGGAGGCCGCCTGCGCGCGCGGCGGTCGCCGCCCAGCCCGGCGCCGGCGGCGGGGCGCCCCAGTCGAGCGCGGCCAGGAACCGGTGGACGAGGTCGCCGAAGGCCGTTCCGCCCCAGGCGGTCAAGGGCGGCGGCGGGATGCCGGGCGCGGCCACGACTGCCTCGGGCCGCCCGCGCAGACCCCGCTCGTACTCGAGGTGGAAGCGCCGCCGGCAGACCGCGAGGGCCGCCAGCGCGGTGAAGGACAGGCGCCGGCCGGCGACGGGGTCCGCCTCGGGGCGCGCGGGCCCCGGGGGGGCGGCCGCAGCCGTGGTCGGGAGGGGCTCGAGCCGCGGCCGCCGCCCGTCGCCTGCGGGGGCGGCGACCGGGCGCTCGACCAGGGCGACCCGCCCGCCGCGCGGGTACTCGGACACCCCCGGGGCGTCCATGCCGAGGGCCTCGCTCAGGACCTGGAACGGCGCGTCCTCGACGTTGCCGCGCGCGGTCGAGCGGCCGACGACTCCCAGGTGGCGCTCGGCCCGGGTGGCCGCCACGTAGGTCACGCGGCGCTCCTCGGCGGCGTCGGCGGCCTGCGCGGCCTCGCGCAGCTCCTTGTAGCCGAGCGCAGGCACCGGCCGCCCCCCGACGCGGGAGACCCGGATCCCGGCGCTCCCGTCGGGCCCCACGAGGACCATGGGGTAGACGGGCGGCAGGCCGTGGGAGGCGTCGGCCATCACCACGGCCGGGAACTCCTGGCCCTTGACCGCGTGGACCGTCGCCAGGCGCACGGCGTCGAGGTCGGGGTCGACGAGCGTCGCCTCCCCGGGATCCTGGTCGCCGGCCTCGGCCATGCGGCGCAGGAGTCCGAGGAAGCCGCGCAGGTCCGGGCCGCGGACCGCCGAGAAGTCCTGCGCCATGCGCACGAGCTTGCGCAGGTTGGCGTGACGGCGGGCGCCGTCCGGCAGGCCGAGCACCGCCAGGTCGTACCCGCGGGCGTCGATGGCGGCCTCGACGAGGCCGGCGAGGCCGCGATCGCGCAGGAGCGGCCGCAGGGCCTCCGCGGCCTCCACCGCCGGCCGGGTCGCGTCGAGCCTGCGCGCGGCGGGCAGCAGCGCCCCGGCGCCGGGCCAGCGGTCGTCGCCCGGCGGCCCGGCCTCCCGCCGCAGCTCGACCAGGTCCCCGTCGCCGACCGACGCGTAGGGGGAGGCGAGCACCCGGATCAGGGCCGCCTCGTCGAGCGGGTTCTCGACGAGGGCGAGCAGAGCCAGCGTGTCGGCGACCTGATCGTGGGCGAAGAACCCCCTGCCCACCACGAGGTACGCCGGGATGCCGCGCGCGGCCAGCGCCGCCCGGTACGGCTCGACCTCGGTCAGGGCCCGGAACAGCACCGCCACCTCGGGCCACGCGTACCCGCGCTCACCCAGGTCGGCGACCAGGTCGGCGACCGCCTCGGCCTCCTGCGCCCGGGTCGCACGCTCTCCGTCGTCGGAGACGACGTTGACGACCTCGACTGGGGCGTCCGCCAGCGGCGGGCCGGGGCGGATCTCCGCCGCCGGGCGCAGCGGCCCGAACGTCGGCTCGTCGCTCAGCGCGGCGGAGAGGATGCCGTTGAGGGCGTGGAGCAGCGGCGCCTGGCTGCGGTGGTTGTCGCGCAGCGTCACCGCCGGCGGGTCGCCGGTGCGCGCGGTGAAGTGGGCGACGTCGGCGTGGCGGAAGCCGTAGATCGCCTGGCAGCCGTCGCCCACCACGACGGTCCGATCGGCCGCCAGCAGGTCGACGATCTCGGCCTGGAGGGCGTTCGCGTCCTGGAACTCGTCGATGTAGACGCGGGCGAAGCGATAGTCGTGGCCCGCGCGCAGGACGCGGCGGGCCGCGAGCAGGAGGTCCTCGTAGTCCAGGGCGCCGCGCTCCCGCTTGAGCTCCTCGTACCGCGATGCGAAGGCCTCCAGGTTGGCGGCGAAGCCCAGGAGCTGCTCGCGGGCATCGCGGTCGAGCAGTGCCTGGAAGACGTCCGCGGCCGCGCCGTTGAAGCGGAGGCAGAGCGGCTTGAGGGCCTGGGCGCAGTTGAGCGCCAGGCGCGGCGCCCCGGCGCCGGCCTGGTCCGCGTCGAGCATCGCGCGGGCGAGGTCGAGCTGCGCGCGATGGTCGTCCCGCGGCGGCCGGTGGGCCTCCACCTCCGCGATCAGCGCGCGGAGCGCGGCGGTCCGCTCGGCGCCGGGGCCCGGGGCGTCCGGCACGACGATACGCGGGGACTCGTGGCCCGCGGCGCGCAGGCGCTCGTACACGTGGCGGGTCGTATCGCGGAGCGCTGCCACGCCGGTGGCGTCGCTCACCAGGTCGAGGAACCCCTGGTGGGTCAGGGAGCGCTCCATCGCCTCGTCCAGCGCCTGCTCGACGAGCGCCGCGGACTCGGTCTCGTCGAGCTCGCCGAACTCCGGGTCGACGCCGGCGGCGAAGGGGCGCTCGCGCAGGATCCGGGCGGCGAGGGCGTGGAACGTGCCGACCCAGGCGCTCGAGAGGTCGAGGCCCGGCCGCGCGGCGCCGCGCCCGTCGTCCGGGTCGGCGAACCGCGCCTGGAGCCGCGCGGCGAGGTGGGCGGCCGCGGCGCGGTTGTACGAGGCCACCATGATCCGCTCGAGGGGCACGCCGTCGTCCTCGACGTCGCGCCAGACCGCCTCGACCAGGAGGGTCGTCTTCCCCGCGCCGGCGCCCGCCGCGACCGCCGTGGCGCGCGCGGCCGCAGCGGCCCCGAGGGCGCGCTCCTGCTCGGGTGTCGGCGGGCTCACCGCCACAGGTCCTCGCAGCGGCACCAGTGGGAGCAGGAGTCGGGGTGCGGCGGGTCGAGGCGGCCGGCGCGGATGCGCGCCGCGACCTCGCGGGCGGCGGCGACCGCCTCACCGGCGATCTCGTCCCAGCGCGGGCGGCTCACCAGGGCGCGCCCGGCCGCGGGCGCCCCGGGGACGTCGTCGCAGACGGCTCCGGTGATCCTGGGGGACAGGATGCCCATGTAGAGGCCGCCGGCCGGCTCGGCCGCGAGCCCGAGCGTCCGGCGGGCCATCAGCCCGTAGAGGGGGAGCTGCAGGCGGCGGGTCACGTCGTCGGTCGCGGCGGTGAAGTCGCTGCCGGTCCGCTTGTAGTCAACGACCAGGGCTGCGCCGTCGCCGCCGACGTCGAGGCGGTCAACGGTCCCCGTGATCGCGACGCCCGGCGCCGCGCGGGCCACGAGCTCCTCGTCCCGCATCGCGTGCTCGAACCACCGCGGCACGAGCGCCGACCTCAGCGCGGCCTCGCGGCTGAGCATCGCCCCCAGGTGGCGCCGCAGGCGCTCCTGCAGGGCGTCGTAGGCCGCCCCCGCGCCCGCGGGGCGCTCCTCGTCGCAGACCACGGGGAGCAGTGCCTCGAGCGTCAACCGGTAGCGGTCAACCGTCCCCGGCCCGCACGGCCCCACGCGCTCGTCGCGCATCCGCTCGTAGGTCCGTTGGAGCACCCGGTGGGCCAGGGTGCCCTCGAAGCGCGGGTCGATCAGCTCCTCGAGCTCTGCCGGGGCGAGATAGCTGTCGCGGAACCAGCCGTACGGGCAGCGCAGGAAGGCCTCCAGCTCCGTGACGCGCAGGCGCGCCCGGTCGTGGAAGGCGTCCGGCGCCAGGCCGACCGGCCGCGCCCGGCGCTCGGCGGCCTCGGCGAGGAGCCCCGGCGCGACCTCGCCGTCGAGGGCCATCGCGCGCAGCGCGTCGCGCTCGCTGCAGGCGGCGGCGGTCGAGTCGGGCACCTCGCCGCGCGCGCCGGTGACGCGGTCGAGGTCGTCGAACCGGCGCCCGGCGACCCGGCAGGCCTCGAGCCAGTAGGGGGAGGGCGCGAGCTCGCGCCCCTCGTCGTCAACGGTCCGGCGCACGAGCACCAAGCGGGAGCGGGCCGCGTCAACCGCGTGGACGAAGCGCAGGCGGCTCTCGGAGGTTCCCGGGGCCCGCGCCGGGAGGACGTCGCCGAGGGGCTCGCGCAGCTCGCCGAGCAGCGGGTCCGCGGCGGGGCGGGACGGCAGGCCGTCGCCGTCGAGGCCGGCGATGACGACGGCCTCGTAGCGGCTGCCGCGCAGCGAGGCGACGTCGTGCACGTCGAGGCCGCCCGGCGGCTCCTCGCGGGCCACGAAGGTGAGGTCCGCGATCAGCTCGCCGACCACGCCCGGTGGGAGCGGCCCGCGGGGGCGGCGCGGGACCTCGTCCTCCCCGCCCTCTGCCTCGCCGGCATCGGCCACGGCCGCGGCCAGGCCGGCCAGCGCGGCCAGGGCCCCGCGGTCGCGAAGGTCGGCGCGCGCCGGGAGGGCGCCGGCATCCCCCGCGCGGCGCAGCGCGTCCCAGCCCGTCTCGACCATCGCCGCGAGCTGGGCGCGCGGACCCCTGCGGGCCGCCGCGACGAGCCGCCGGGCCGGCGCGATGGCGATGCCCTCCCAGCGGCTCATCAGCTCCCCCCGGGTGGCGATGCCGCCCCGCCGGGCCGCGGCCTCGAAGCGGTCCACCTCGGCCGGTTCGGCGCCGCTGTACGGCGTCCGCAGCCACCCCAGCAGGTGGTCGAGGGCGCCGGCGGCGTCCGGCTCGAGCTCGCCCAGCCGGAGCAGGTGGGTGAGCGCCAGCGCGAGCGGCGCCTCGAGCACGCGGATCCTGCTGCCCAGCCGCGCCGGCACGCCCCAGTCGCGCATGAGCCGCTCGAGGTCGTCCCGCACCTCGGCCAGCCGCGGCACGACGAGCGCCACCGCCGACAGCGGCAGCCCGTCGGCGGCGGCCGCGTCGAGCGCCTCCTCGAGGGCCGCCCGCAGCATCCCCCGCGTTCCCGCGGCGCCGACCAGCCGCAGCGGCGGGGGCGCGGCCGGCGGCGGGCGCTCGTCGAAGAGGTGGGCGGCGAGGCCGGCGGGCCCGTCGGTCGCCTGCACCCCCGCGCGCTGCGGCTCGGCGGCCTGCGCCCATCGGGCCTGGCGGGCATGACGCGCCTCGAACGCCGGTCGCCCGGGATCGAACGGCATGACGACCTCGACGCGCGTCGCGCCCGCGAGCGCGTGCAGGAGCGCCCACTGGCCCGGGACGAGGTCGTCGAACCCCGACACCGTCACCGGCGAGAAATCCACGCCCGCCGCATGCCCTGCCGCGGCCCAGAGGGCGTCGCTCCAGTGCGGCACGGCGTCCCGGGAGGCCGCGTGGATCGCCGCGACCGCGACGGCCACGGGGGTCGCCGCCGCCTCCGCGGCCCGCTCCGGCGGCACCCCCGCCACCCGCAGCTCCCCGATCGCCCGCTCGGCCGCCGACAGGAACCCGGGAGCCGTCGCCGAGGCGCCGAAGGCCGACAGGTCGGCGGCGTCGAGCACCTCGCGCAGCGCGAGGCGCACCTCGACCGGCGACGGCGGCGCGGGCTCCGAGACGCCGGCCGCCGTGGCCACCCGGCCGCGCAGGCCGGCGAAGGTGAGCGCCTCGCGGCCGAGGACGGCCACGCCGCCGCCGGTCTCCTCCTGCAGCGCCCGGGTCGCGTCCTCCCGCCGCGGCACCACGAGCAGGCCCCCGTGCTCGCGCCAGCGCGCGCGGGCGAGCGGCAGCGCCGACGAGAAGGCCGGCGCCCAGGTCAGGACCACTCCCCCCGGGAGCATGCTCAGCTG
>CAWIDG010000025.1:0-249877 GCA_963834875.1 Miltoncostaeaceae bacterium | reverse complement strand
ATGAGGTCGTGGTTCTGCACCGCGGCGAAGTCACGCGCCCGCTCGACGTCGCGGCGGACGAGGTTCTCTACCCCGGTCTCGTCGAACGCCCGCTCGCCACCCGCGAGGATGCGCGAGTAGTTGACCAGGTAATCGATGACGGATTCGGGGTTCGACCAATCGGCCTCGGCCGTGGCGACGAAGCGACCGAACTCCGCCGTAGGCGGCGGCAGGTCGCAGTCGCCGGGGGTTGCGGGGGAGGTGCTGATCAGGGTGAGGGAGAGCACCCGGTCGGCGGAGTCGAGCGCAACCTCCTGGGCGATTCCCCCACCCGCCGAGACGCCGACCAGGTGCGCGGCCGAGATGCCGAAGCCGTCGAGCACGCCGGCGGCGTCAGCCGTGAGGTCCGCCCCCGTGTACCCGGGCTGGCCGGGCTCATAGGTGAATGAGCGGCCGGTGTCGCGGTGGTCGTAGCGGATCACGAACCGCCCGCCGCCTTCGAGCATCCGGCAGAAGCCCTCCTCCCACCAGAGCATCGACGAGCCGATGCCCATGATGAGCAGGATCGGCGGATGTGCTTGGCGTCGTCAAACGGCTCCGTGCACAGCTCGACGCCGTTGGCTTCGATGGTTCGCTCGGCCACGCTGCTACTCCGCTCGCCGCCGCTCTCCGGAGCCTCGAAGCGACGAGGCCGGTTGCCTATCAGACTCGGTAACCGCCTCGGACTCATCGTCAGCAGCCGAGACGCTGGCGATGCTGATCACGCTCGAGATGGGCAAGCCGCTTGCGGAGTCGGCCGACGAGGTCGCCTTCGCCGGCGAGTACCTGGAGTGGTGCGCCGAGGAGGCCGTGCGCGTGGCCGGGGCCTGCTCCGAGGCGCCCGACGGATCGACCCATTGATGGTCCGTCGCCGGCCCGTCGGGCCGTGCCTGATCGTGACCCCCTGGAACTTCCCCTTGGCCGTGCCCGCGCGCGGCGTCGCCGCGGCCCTCGCGGCCGGCTGTACGGTGGTCCTGCGCCCCTCGGCGCTCACGCCGCTGTCGGCACTCGCGCTGGCCCGCATCCTGCAGGAGGCGGGCCTTCCGGACGGCGCCCTCAACGTGGTCGTCTCCTCGGAGGACGGCGCCGCCGACCCACTGCTGGCCGACGCGCGCCTGCGCAAGCTGACGTTCACGGGCTCGACCGCCGTCGGGCGGCACCTGATCGGCCGCGCGGCCGACCAGGTCCTGCGGCTCAGCGTCGAGCTCGGCGGCCAGGCGCCCTTCATCGTCCTGGCGGACGCCGACCTCGACGCGGCCGTGGATGGCGCCGTCGCCGCCAAGATGCGCAACGGCGGCGAGGCGTGCACCGCGGCCAATCGCTTCTACGTGGACCGCGCGGTGGCGGACGAGTTCACGCCCCGCCTCGTCGAGCGCCTGGCCGAACTGCCGGTCGGCCGCGGCACCGAGCCCGGCGTCCGGCTGGGCCCGGTGATCGGCGAGCGCCAGCGGAGCCGCCTGGTCGAGCTGATGGACGACGCGGTCGCTCGCGGCGCCGACGTTGCGCTGGGCGGCGGTGCCCTGCCGGGGCCCGGCGAGTTCTTCGCTCCGGTGGTCCTAACCGACGTGCCCGACGGGGCCCGCGTCATGCGCGAGGAGATCTTCGGCCCCATCGCGCCCATCCTGGTCGTGGATGGCGAGGCGGACGCCATCGAGCAGGCCAATCGCAGCGAGCACGGCCTGGCCGGCTACGTGTACACGCGCGACCTCGACGCCGCCCTGCGCGTGGGCGAGGCCCGGAGGTCGGCATGATCGCCGTCAACCGCGGCCGCGTTTCGTCGGCCGCCGCGCCGTTCTGTGGCGTCAAGCAGTCGGGCTTCGGGCAGGCCGGCGGCGCGGGCGCCCTTGACGACTACCTTGAGACGCGGGTCATGAGCGTCGCCCGGGGCTAACGTCCCGAGGGCCGGACGGACGCGGCCGCCGTGCGTGGACGCAACAGCGGGCGCAACACGATCAGCCTCGCCCGAGCTCACGCTGTCTGCTGCCTCCGTGTGCGTAAAACAAGCGGCCGGGAGGCCGCCGGTGGCCCTGCTGGTCAGCATGTCACCCTCAGCCGCTACCGCCCTGGCGGCTCCCACCTGCTGGGGGCGGCGGCGGCATCCCGCAGGGGCGTCGGCCCCACCCCAGGGACCCTTTGCGTCGGACGACGGGGGCGCCCCGGCCGAACGGCTCGCGCCTGGTCACCGCCTCGAGACGATCATCCGCCGAGGGCGGCCACCACCTCCTCGGCCGCGCGCTCGCCCGACTGCACGGCGCCGTTGAGGTAGCCCTGGAAGTCGAGCGAGGTGTGCTCGCCGGCGAAGTGGCACTCGTCCTCGACCTCGCTCTCGACGCCGGCGAAGCTCGTGTACTGGCCGACCTTCCAGAAGGAGTAGGAGCCCTTGGTCAGGGGATTGCTCGGCCAGTGGTCGAGCGCCGCGCGACCGTTGTAGAGGGGCCGGATCCCCGGCAGCACGGGATCGATCTGCCGGGCGAAGCGACGCGCCAGCGCGTCGGGGGGCCCGTGAAGCCGACCGCCGCCGCCCCGCCGGTGTAGTTGAGGAGGATGCCGGCCCTGCCTGCCTGGCCCCGGCTCGCGTCCCAGCTGGACTGGTAGCCCGTGTCGGCGAAGGTCTCGCCGTTGCAGCCGAGGTCCTCCCAGCGGCGCTCGCTGAACTGGGCGGCGAGCTTCGCGTTGGCGCCCATCCCCTGCTCGCGGATCGCGGTCCGCTTGCGCGGCTTGAAGCCGGCGCGCGAGTAGTCGACCGAGGACCGGAGGATCGAGAAGGGCAGCGCGAGGATCGCGCGGTCGGCCCGGACGGTGCGGACGGCGAGCCCCTGCTGGAAGGCCAGGTCGTAGCCGCCGCCCGAGCGACGCTCGATCGCGATCAGCTCCGACTCGCGCGTGATCTGTCCCGAGAGCGCCTCGACCAGGGCGTCCACGAGCCGGTCGTTGCCGCCGTCGATCCGGAAGCGCTGGTCCGACTCGCCGAAGATCTCGAACTGCGGCGACGAGAAGCCGAGCAGGTAGAGCAGGTTGAGCGAGCTCTGATCCCCGCCTCGGCGCCGTACTCGGTCACGTAGGCGAGCTCGAGCAGCTGGCCGAAGCGGGAGCCGCGCCCCCCGGGCACGACCTGCTCGATGTACTCCGCGACCGAGGTCCGGTCCAGCTCGCGGCCGCGCGCCGTCGAGGAGAGGTAGGTGGTCGGATAGCCGGCGGCGTTCACGTCGCGCCGCAGCGCCGGCCGCACCTCACGGTAGTCCTGGGTCGCCTGCGCGTCGGTGTATGGCTGCCCGTCGAAGTAGTGGAGGGGCTCCGTCCCGGCCTCCTCGGCGGCGAGAAGGTTGACGAGCGCAAGCCCGAGCTCCCTGATGAGCCGGCGGATCTCCCGGTGCCCCGTATCGATGAACTCGCCGCCGCGCTCGGTGAGCTGGTCGTCAACGAAGCCGCCGCGGCGCGTCCAGCAGCGGCCGCCGAGGCGGCTCGAGGCGTCGTGGACCTCGGCCGCGTAGCCCGCCTGCTTGAGCCGGTAGGCCGCGGTCAGTCCGGCCAGGCCGCCGCCCGCGATCACGATCCGCGGTCCGGGCGCGGCGCGAGCATGCGGGAGCGCCCCGGAGAACGCGGTCAATGCAGCCGCCCCCAGCCCGGCCGCCCCGGCACGGCGCAGGAAGTCCCGCCGTGTGTGCGCTCCCTCGACGGGGCCGCCGGCCTCGAGCTCGCGCGCCGACTTCTCCGCGCGCGCCGCGATGCCCTGCAGCCGGTGTGCGAGGGGGGTGCGAGCCATGGTTCCCTCCTCTCACCCCGACGTGCTCGCGAGCCCTCAGGGCGACGCGCGGGCGCCGGGGCCACCCGAGTCTAGCTTCCGGCTTAGGTCCTGGCGACAGCGCCATCCGCCTCTGGGACGGGCGCGGCCGACCGCTCGTCCTCGACAGGAGCGCAGGTCGCGACTGCTCCTTCCCCCACGGAGGGAGCACTCTCGGGCGCCTCGCTCCGAGGCGCGCTGGCTGGCGCCTCACCAAACGCGGCAGCGGCCCGACGACTTCTGAAACCGCTTCTTAGACGAAGAAGAAGACGACCGCGAGGACGACGTAGACCGCGAGCAGCTGCACGCCCTCGAACCAGTTCGATTCGCCGTCGTTGGCGACGTGGATAGCGATCATGACCGCGAGCAGGACCGCTGCCAGCTCGAAGCCGTTGAACACGAGCGCCATCGGGAAGTCGCCGATGACGAACGACAGCAGGACGAGCACTGGCGCGGCGAACAGCGCGATCTGTGCGCTCGAACCGATCGAGATGTTGACCGAGAGGTCCATCTTGTTGCGATTGGCGAAGTAGATCGCGACCCAGTGCTCGGCCGCGTTGCCGATGATCGCAACGACGATCACGCCGACGAAGAACGGCGACAGGCCGATGTCCTCGGACGCCTCAGAGATCGAGCCGACGAGGATCTCGGACATCACGCCGACCGCGATGCCGGCGATCGCGAGCATGATCACCGCACGGCGCACGCTCCAGGGCTCCGAGTCGTCCTCCTCATCCTCGGCGCGATGCGGGTTGAAGAGGTCGGCGTGGGTGCGCAGCGAGAAGAGGAGACCGACCAAGTACGTGAACAGGAGCACGACCGCGACGGCGATCGACATGGTCTCGAGATCGCTCGAGAACCGCTTGGACTCCTCGGTGGGCCCGGGTAGGCCTCCGCCCTCCACGAGCTGGAACACCGCCGGCAGCACGAGCGCGACCACGGCCAGCAGCAGCATGCCGGCCTGGGTGTTGGCCGCCGTGCGGTCGAACGTCTGCGTCTTGTACTTGAGCCCGCCGACGAGCATCGCGGCGCCCATGACGAGCAGGATGTTGCCGAGGATCGAGCCGATCAGCGACGCCTTGACGACCTCCTGCAGCCCCTCGTTGAGGGCGAAGAAGGCGATGATCAGCTCAGGCGCGTTGCCGAACGTGACGTTGAGGAAGCCGCCGATGCCGGGGCCCGAGCGGGCCGCGAGTTCGTCGGTCGCTTTGCCCATGAGCGCGGCGGTCGGGATGACGCCGAGCGCCGAGGCCGCGAAGATGATCGTGGCCGTGGCGTGCGAGAGCTCGAGCACGATCGCGATCGGGATGAACGGGACGAGCAGGTACGGCCAGCCGTCGCCGCTCAGGAGGAACCGCCGCACCCCGCTCACGCCGCGCGCCTCCCGATCGATGCCCCGGTGACGGTGAGCGTGGCATCGAGGCTGCCCCGCGCCGCACCCGAGCACGGACGCAGCTCGTGTGCGCGCTCTATGGGCGTCGTCGCCTGCACAGGGTCGAGCCGAGGCGCCTCGAGGTCGAACGCGACCGTGAGGCCGAAGCCGCCCTCCTTCGCCGGGCCGATGCCGACCCGCGCAGTTACCTGAAGAAGGTCTTCCAAAATGACTGAAGCCGGCGCCAGCACAGGATCGCGCAGGCGAGCTTTGCAGAAGTGTCGCTCGACACCGGGGCCGCTCCCGCCTCGGACGAGCTCCAGCCGTTCGGCGGAGTGTTGGGCGCCTGCTCCGTCTTGGCGATCCGGAAGCCGACGAGTCCCGCGTCGCGGGGCCGTGGTGGTAGAGCAGCGGGCTCTATCCCCGCTGTGTGATGGGAGGAGGATCCGATGACCGTCTCGGTCGTTCTGGATTCCGCAGGGCGGCGGCGCTCGCCCGCGACCATGCCGGGCTACCACGCCGGTCGCGCGCCCCGCAACAAAGGGCAGCTGTATCCCGCCGACCCGCCAACTGTCGAGGAGATCGTGTCCGTCATGCGCCAGGTCGCCGAGGAGCGCCACGGCTGGCGGCTACGCGGCCTGATCGTCGTGCTCTGGCGTGGCGGTCTGCACGTCCAGGAGGCGCTTGCGCTCGGCGAGCCTGACCTCGACCCGCACCGCGGATCGCTGCTCGTGCGTCACGGAAAGGGCGGCCGCCCGGCGTGAGATCGGCATGGACGCCTGGGGATGGGAGCAGCTCTCGCCCTGGCTCGCGGCACGCGTCGAGCTGCCAGTCGGGCCGCTCTTCTGCATCATCGACGGCCCAACTCGCGGGCGGCCCTGGTCAAGCGCGGCTGTCCGCTCCGGGCTCCGCCGGCTCGCCGTCCAGGCGGGAGTCCGACGGCGATTCGCGCCACACCAACTCCGCCACGCCCACGCGATCGAACTCGCCCGCGAGGGCGTCCCGCTCAACATCATCCAACGACAGCTCGGTCACGCCAACCTCGGCACCACCTCGATCTATCTGCAAGGCATCGACACCGAGGAGATCATTGCCACCGTCCACGCCAGGCGCGCGCCGATGATGTCCGCAACTGTCGGACTCCGACTCTGATCGGCGACACCAGACCGCGGGAGTGCCCACGAGGCGCTCCCGCCGGTTGACATCGCCGCTGTCGCTTCGCGTCGGCAAGAGAGCGCCAGCACAGGCCCCACCCGAACGGTCCCACGATCGGTGATCGTCCTCAGCGAGCGTCTGCTAACCGCCGACGTTGACGCTCGCATTTCGCGCAAGAACAGGAGTCGGGTGACGTCCGCCTACCGTCAGGGCAAGGCGAGCAATCGTCGAGCGGACATCTGGAGCCGCCCCGAAGCCAGCGATAGGGAGCTGGCTATTTCGCCACGGCTCGCGGCGCGGCGGCGGCGCTGTGCGTTGTGGGCTGGGTGACCGCTGCGGTCAGTACCCAACCCCGATCGCCTGTCTGAGCGTCGCCGGATCGTCCAGCGCGGCGAGCATGGCATGGGCCACATCGGCGCGGGAGATCGAGTAGGCGCGCGGCACATTCCCGCCGAGCACGGTCCGGTACTCGCCGGTCAGCGGCTTGTTCACGAGCTTGGGCGGCCGCACGATGGTCCACTCCGTGGCGCTGCGCCGGATCTCGTCCTCCATCTCGGCCAGATCCACGTAAACGTCCCGCGCAAAGGCACTGATAAACGGCAGCAAGATCCGGCGGTTGACGAAGCTCTCCCCCTCCGGCACCGGGCCAACCGGCACCGCGCTCACCGCCACCAAGCGCCGTACGCCGCTCGCCTCCATCGCGCGCAGAATTCCGCGCGTGGTGCTCGAGGCGACCGGGCCGTCCTTGCGACCGCGCGGGCCGACTCCCGAGATCGCGGCGTCGCTGGACTCCAGCGCAGAGCGCAGCACCTCGGGGTCGGTCAGGCCGGGCACCGTCGCCACCTCGAGCGCGGGATGGCTCACGTCGAACCGGGCCCGATCACGGACCACCGCCGTCACCTTGTGCCCGTCGTCAAGCGCCTGCCGCACGAGATGACCGCCGATGCCGCCGGTCGCTCCGAAGACCGTCATCTTCATCCGATGTCTTTCGGTCTCGTGTTGCCCGCTCGCTCGCGGATCTGGGCTTGCGTCGCGCTCCATGAGAGGTCCTGGCTGCATGGTTGATCTCCTTGTTACGGCTTGGGTTTCGTTCGCTATGACCATCGAGCCGATCGTGCTCGGGAGCGGGTGTGCCCCGCGTCGTGGGGCCCCCCGGATCCGGACCGAAGTGTTTTGCGAGCCACCCCCAGGGGCGCCGTGAGGTCGCCGGCGCGGCCCGGCCTCCTCGAGCGCGAGGGCGAGTTGGCCGCGCTGGCGGAGCTGGTCGAGGCCGCGCCCCGCGGCGGTCGCCCATGGCGAACCGCCCGAAACCGTTGCGCCGGGGTCTACGGCGGGTCTTCATGACGATGCCTCCGGGGAGTGTGCCGAGCGTTGCCGACCGATCGTGATCGGCCGGGCCCGGCCTCGCCTCGTGGACGCACTGAAGTCCGAACCGAAGTGTCGTCGAGCTAAGTGCGCGCCGCCGCGCTCAGGGCGGCGGGGAGCTGCGACCGCGAGCTGATCGACAGCTTCCGGTAGATGCTCGTGAGGTGGACCTCCACGGTCCTCTGGGTGACGAAGAGGGCTTGGGCGATCTCGCGGTTCGTCGGCCCCTCGGCGGCCATCTCGGCGACGCGGCGCTCGCTGGGCGTGAGCGACTCGACGCCGCTCAGGGCGATTCGCCGAGGGCGCGCGCCGGTGGCGAGGAGCTCGGTCTCGGCGCGCGCGGCGACGGGCGCGGCGCCGCAGATGGTCGCCAGCTCGACGGCCTGCCGGAGGTGCTCCCGCGCCTGGGAGCGGCGGTTGGCCCGGCGAAGCGCCGCTCCCAGCTCCGCGCGCGCCTTCGCGTGCTCGAGCCGTGCCGGCGACGAGCTGAGCACCTCGACGGCCTCCTCGAGCAGCGCGCGGCCTGGTGTCCCCCCCTCGGCGAGCCCCGCGGCGCGCAGGGCCGCGCCGAGCGCCCGCGGAGCGCCCCAGGCGCGCGCGAGCGCGAGCTCCTCGGTCGCGAGCCGGCGGGCCTCGTCCTGCTCGCCGAGCTGGAGCAGGGCGAGAGCGGCCGGGGATCGCCACGCGATGAAGGCCGGGTTGCGGCTCCCGACCGCCTCGAAGCGGCGGCCGGCGTCGAGCATGTCCTCGACGCCTCCGGCCGGGTCCCCGCGCAGGATGCGCATCCGCGCGCTGCTGTCGCGGAGATAGAGGAGGCGGGCGCTCTCGGCCAGCGACTCGCCGGAGCCGACGCGGGCCAGCGCGGCAGCGGCGCCGTCGAGGTCGCCCTGCTCCATCAGGGCGTCCGCCAGGAAGGCGGCGGAATGCCCCGAGGAGCGGGCGGAGGCCCCCCACGTCTCGCCCGCGGCCAGGGCCTCGCGCGCCTCGGCGGCGGCCTCGCCGAGGTCGCCCCGCCACACCAGCGTCTGCGCGCGGAAGACCTTGACGGCGACGAAGGCGAGCGTCGAACCCGCGCCGGTGCGCCGTGGCGAGCGCATCCTCGTAGACCGGCAGGACCTCGTCGAGGTCCGCCATCGCGAGCACCGTGGCCGGGGGGACGATGGCCGCGCCGGAGGCGTCGCCCGCGATCAGCGTCCCCTGGGAGAGCGCCCGGCGCGCGAGCGGGACGACCTCGGCCGCCGGCGCGCCCGCGCGCGCGTCGTGATAGGCCAGGAGGGAGAGCAGCACCTTCTCGCCGAACGTCGAGTCGGCGGGCCGGTCGCGCACGCGCTCGAGGCGCCCGAGCGCATGGCGGTGGAGCGACGGAACGAACAGGTCGTTGGTGATGAGGCCCGCCTCGAGAAGGCGCTCGAGCTCCGCGTCGGCGCCCGCGAGGTCGTCGAGGGCCTCGGTGAGGACGGCGTCCCCCTCCTCGCCGCGCAGGAGGAAGAGCTGACGACCCAGGAGGAGCCCGGCGGCCGCCCTCCGCGTCGGGTCGTCGATCAGCTCGCGGGCCGCGCCCAGATGCTCGGCGGCCGCCTCGCCGTCAACCAGCGCCTCGGCGGAGCCGAGCTCGAGCAGCAACTCCGCCGCGCTGGCTGGCATCCGGTGGCTCCGCGAGGGCACGGCGGAGGTAGGCGACCGCGCTCTCTGAGGCGCCGCGCGGGCCCGCCCGGCGCGCGGCGTCGCGCAGCGCCGAGACGACCAGCGCGTCCCCAGCAGGGGGGCTGCGCAACAGGTGCGCGGCAACCCGGTCGGGCTCAGCCCCCGCATCGGCCAGCAGACGGGCCGCACGCGCGTGGCCGGCGTCCCGCTCGAGGGGCGTGAGCGCGTCGTCGACGGCCGCGCCGATCATCGGGTGCACGAACCCGAGCGGCGGCTGGGGTCGCAGGACGTCGGCCCGCGCGAGCGCGCCGGCCGCCTCCGAGGCGACCTCCTCGTCCAGGCCCGCCAGCGCGGCCGCAACGCGGGGATCGGCGTCGTCGCCGAGGATCGCGACGGCCCGCGCGAGGGCGGTCGCCTGCGGCGGAAGGCGGGAGAGGCGCAGCGCGACAGCGCGCGAGCCGGCGCGCGCCGCGAGCTCGCGAAGGCGCGGGACGTTGCCCGCGGTCGGCGCGAGGCCATCCGCGGCGATCTCGTGGCCGAGCTCGCGCAGGAGCAGGGGGTTGCCGCCGGTCTCCTCGCAGCACGCGACGCAGAATGCGTCGTCGGCATCGGGCGAGAACGTCTCGCGCAGGAGCCGGGCGGCGCCCGCGGCGTCGAGGGGAGCCGGCCGGATCACGGCCGCCAGCGGGTCGGAGACGATCTGGCCGAGCAGGCCCGGATCCTCGGACGGCTCTTCCGGCCGCAGGCCGACGACGACGAGGAGGCCGAGTGCCTCCATGCGCGGCAGGACGTAGGCCAGCCAGCGTAGCGACGCCAGATCGCACCAGTGCAGGTCGTCGATCGCGACCAGGAGCGGCCCGCGGGCGGCGACGTGCGCGGTCAGCCAATACAGGCCGTGCAGCACCGCCAGCGAGGAGTCCCCAGCCGGCTCGGCGGCGAGCTGGGCGGGGTCGAACAGCGGCGCGGCGAGCGCGGCGGCGCCCTCGAGCAGCTCCGCCCGCTCCTCAGCCGGCGACGAGGCGAGCAACGGCTCGAAGAGCTGCCGCACGACGCCGAAGGAGAACGAGCGCTCCAGCTCGGAGCCCCGTCCGCCGAGCACCCGCATCCCGGCGGACCGGCCGAGCGCCTTCGCCTCCGCGATCAGGGCCGACTTGCCGATGCCGGGCGTCCCCTCGATCGCCAACAGCCGTCCGCCGCGGGGCGCGGCCTCGACCAGCTCCGCCAGCGTCGCCAGCTCGCCCTCGCGCTCGAGGAGGCCGGGCCCCGGCGAGGACCTCACGGCGCCCCCTTGTGGCGGTGGCTCGGTCAAAACGCTGCGGTTCGGATAGGGGGGCCCCCACGACGCGGGGCACACCCGCTCCCGAGCACCATCGGCTCGATGGTCATTCGAGCCGAGATGGAGGCCCATCCATGAGCGCAGTCGCCCATCCGGAGCCGGTGCCGCGGGACGGCGCGCGCGATGCGACGTCGCTGTCGTCGCGGCGCGGCATCGCGATCCTCCTCCTGCTGTCCCTCGTCCAGTTCATGGACGTCCTCGACGCATCGATCCTGAACATCGCGCTGCCGTCGATCAAGCACGACCTCGACTTCAGCCAGCAGAGCCTGCAGTGGGTGGTCAGCGGCTATGTCCTCACCTACGGCGGCTTTCTCCTGCTCGGCGGCCGCGCCGCCGACCTCCTCGGGCGCCGTCGCGTGCTCGTGACCGGCCTGCTGGTGTTCGCGGGCGCCTCGTTGCTCGGGGGCCTGGCCCAGAGCGCGGAGCTGCTCGTCGGCGCGCGGCTCGCGCAGGGGGTTGGCGCCGCGATGCTCTCTCCGGCCGCGCTCTCGGCGCTCACCACGACCTTCCGCTCCGGCCGCGAGCGCGCGACCGCGCTCGGCGTCTGGGGGGCCGTGTCCGGCCTCGGTGGCGCGGCGGGCGTGCTGTTCGGCGGCTTCCTCACCGAGGGGCTCGGCTGGCGGTGGGTGCTGTTCGTCAACGTCCCCATCAGCGCCGTCGCCCTGGTCGGTGCCTTCGCCCTGCTGAAGAGGGAGCGCGGGTCCGCCCGCCTGGCCAACTTCGACGCGCTGGGCGCCTTCCTGGTGACCGGCGGCCTGCTGCTCCTGGTCTACGCGCTCGTGGAGGCGCCCGACGTGGGCTGGGGCGCGACCCGCACGATCGTCGAGCTCGGCGTCGCGGCGCTGCTCCTGGTGGCCTTCGTCGTCAACGAGCTGCGGGTGAAGAACCCGCTGCTCCCGCTGTCGATCCTGCGGGTCCGGGGGGTCGCCGTCGCCGACGCGACCCAGATGCTGGCGATCGGCGGCCTCCTGCCGATGTTCTTCTTCCTCACCCTCTACATGCAGGGCGTGCTCGGCTACTCGCCGATCGAGACGGGGATGGCCTACCTGCCGCTGACCGGCGGGATCATCGTCGCGGCGGGCGTCTCGTCGCAGCTCTTCGCGAGGATCGGCACCAAGCCGGTCATCGTCGCCGGCGCCGCGGTCGGGGCGGCCGGCCTCTACATGCTGTCGCGGATCCCCGTGGACGGCTCGTACGTCGCGGACATCCTCCCAGGCCTGCTGGTGGTCGCCTTCGGCATCGGCGCCGTCTTCGTGGGGGCGACGACCGCGGCCAACGCCGGCGTCGGCGAGGACAAGGCCGGTCTGGCCGCCGGGCTCCTCAACACCGCCCAGCAGATCGGAGGCGCCCTCGGCCTGGCAATCCTTTCGGCGATCGCGACCGCGCACGCCGATGCGCTGCTGCGCGCCGGCCACGGCGTCGCCGAGGCGGCCACCGACGGCTACGAGCGCGCGCTGTTGGTCAGTGCCCTGTTCGCGCTCGCGGCCGGCGCGGTGGCCCTGCTGGCGCGCAACGAGCGCCAGACGGCCGCCGCCGAGAACGAGCCGGCGCCCGAGCCCGCGGCCTAGGCCCCTTGGGGGGAGCCGCCCGGCTCCCCCCAAGCCCAGCTCAATCCACGCGAAGGAGATCCGATGACACGAACACCCGGCCCGGCGAGAGCGGGGGGCGTCCTCATCGGCGGCCTCCTCCTGTTGATCGGCCTCGTCCTGCTCTTCACCCTGATCGGCGCCCTGTTCGGCGTCGTGCTGATGGGCGCGGGGCTCAGCCTCATCCTGCTGAGCGCGCTGTAGACCGTGCCCGGGAGGAGCGGAGGGACGCTGGAGGTGGCCAACGCCTGGGCGGGCCGCATGACTAGTGCACAACGCCGCTCTTCCTCGGGGCGACGGCCGGAGGGGAGCGCTGGGACGTGTACCCGACGCTGAAGACCCCGCTCGACGCCGCTTCGGACCACTCGGCCATTTGGGCTGAGATCCGCTGGTCAGGGAATGCCGCTCCGGTGACTCGGGAGGAAGGCTGGGCGCGTCCGCGTGGTCGGTGGTCGTGGCGGTGAGCATGTCGAGGAAAGACGCCATCAAGCCGCGGATCGCCCCCCACGCCCGGGCGATCGGCCTGGCCGCCGCGCCCTCGGGGAGGTCACCCCACGCGGTCGGTGCTGAGCGTCACCCTCTGACCGTAGAGGCTCCCTGACGTCGCGCCGGGGAGCTGCCAGGGCGCCGCCGGCCCCGCCAGGAGCGCGCGCGTGAGGTGATTCCAGGCGATGCGGACCAGGAAGGCCTGCTGACCGGTCGCCTTCGGCCTGCGCGACCGGGCGCAGCGCCCCTTCGCCCCGGCGGCGTCGTCGTTGCGCAGGCGCACGAGCGTGCGGTTGTAGAAGTTGTGGTTCGCGCCGCGCATCGTGAGGCTCCAGAAGGGCTGCGTCCGGCCGGCGTCCCGTCGCGCGGCCGCCAAGTAGCCCGCGCCCGTGCGGCCCGTGTCGTCGTCGCACGTGCCGAGCAGCAGGGCCGTCGGCACGTCGGGCACGGGCACCGAGGGATCGAAGAGGGGGGCCACAAGGACGATCGCGCCGACGGCCGCCCGGTTCGCGGCGGCCCAGCGGAGCAGGTTCTTCCCGCCGCGCGAGTGCCCCACCAACCCGACGCGGGCCGGGTCAACGCGCCCCTGTAACGGGACGGAGAACCGGTTCGGCCCGCCCGTGGACGCCGTGCGGAGGGCGGTCAGCGTCGCGTCAACGACCTCGGCGTAGCGCCGGTACTCGTGGTCCTGGGTCTCCCCGAAGCCACCGGTGAATGACGCGTTCACGTCGGGGGCGACGGCCACGAAGCCGACCCTGGCGAGCTGACGGACCAGGTAGCGCAGGCCCAGGTCGTTGCGCTGCTCCACGCCGAAGCAGGGCCAGTCGCCGAACTCCCCGGGGCAGCCGTCGCCGTGGGAGCCGTGGCCCACGACGACGACCGGCGCCGGGCCGCTGCCGGCCGGCACCGCGACGGCCCCCCAGAGGCGGATCGGGATGCGGGCGAACCGGCCCGTGGCGCCGGGCTCGACGAAGCGCCGTACGCCGAGGTCGTAGTCGGCGGTCGCGACGTCCGGCGCCTGGGCGTCGGCCCGCGGGGCCCCGTGGGCGACGAGCGCGACCGCGGCGACGGCGATCGTCAGGGCGATCATGCGCACGGTTCTCCCACGGTCGCACGCTCCGGCCCGGCGAGACAAGGGGAGCCGGGTCTCTCTCTCCGCTCCATCACACGGCGGCAACGGCACCGGCCCGTATGGCCGGACCTGGCGCGCGGCGCCGCCAGGTCCGGGCGCAGCAAGGGGGCCGGTGGAAGCGTACGTCAACATGTCACCTTCAGACGTCACGGGGCGCCCTGGCGGCGGGCAGCCTGTGCCGTCGCTCCTGCTTCTCGTCCAGGGCAGGAGCGCAGGCGTTGGCGGCCGAGGCGCTCGCTCACGCGTGAAGGCGGGCGTGGTGTGATGTCCCGGTTGTCGTCCGGCTCCGCCGGGAAAGGCGCCCGTATGCAGGAAAGTGCCCGTAAGGGGTTCCGCTTCCGGGATCTCGGTGCGGGCCGGCAATGGCCGTGTGATCGGCTTGGACCGCCCACGAGGATGAGTTTTCGTCTCGCGATCGGTCACTAGCTCGTGGCGGAGCAAAACTGCAGAAGGAAGGGGAGCCCAATGTCAAGCTCAATGGTGAACTTCATCGCGATCATCGTCCGTCGCTCCGGTGCGACGAGCTTGAAGCCATGCTGATCTACTCGATGAGCGTCTCGGTGGACGGCTTCATCGCCGACCGCGAGGGCGCGTTCGAGTGGGCGGCCCCTGACGAGGAGCTGTTTCGTTTCCACATCGCGGAGGTACGTGAGCTCGGCGGCCATCTGTGCGGCCGCAGGCTTTACGAGACGATGCTGGTGTGGGAGACGGATCCGTCGATGCGCGACGACGAGCTCGGGGCCGCGTTCGCCGACGTCTGGTGCGCGATCCCGAAGGTTGTCTTCAGCCGCACGCTCGACAGCGTCCAGGGCAACGCCCGGCTCGCCGAGGCGTCGGTGGCCGAGGAGGCCGCTGCGGCGCTCGACGCGACTGACAAGGACGTCTCGATCGGCGGCGCCGGCCTGGCCGCGGCGGCGATCGAGCTCGGCCTCGTCGACGAGCTGCGCATGTTCCGCAACCCGGTCGTCGTCGGTGGCGGCACGCCGTTCCTGCCGCCGGTCACCGAAGACATCGCGCTGGACCTGATCGAGACCCGGACGTTCGGCTCGCGCGTGATCTACGAGCGCTACGGGCGCGCCCGCGATGAGTCGGACTGACACCGCCGTCCGAGTCATCAGCGCTTCGTCGTCCTCGGCCACAGCGCGTCGGGCGGCGCCGTCGCGCCGCCGCTGCTCCCGCCCCCGTTCGACTTCCTCTCGCAGTGCTCCCGTTGGGGGGTGACGGTGACCGCGCTCTGCGACGCGGTGTACTTCCCGGACGACCAGCATGCCCGCCCGCTCGCGTCCTCGCAGTATGGGCCATCTCGCTGTTCGCCGCGATGCTCATCGTGCCCCACCGGCTCGGGAGAAGCGCCGGAGAAACCTGATCACGAGTGCGGCTTCCGGGTCGCGAGCTTCTCCAGCACCTGGAACAGCGCCGCGAGGTCGCGCCGCTCGTACCCCAGGGCTCGCGCCTCCCGGAGGATCTCGTCCGCGCGGCCGGCGGTCGGAAGCGGGATCTCGAGCCGACGCGCGGCGTCGAGCGCCAGCTCGACGTCCTTCTGCATCAACCCCAGGGCGAACCACGCCTCGTCGGGTGGGTCGAGGACGATCGGGGCGCGCGCCTTCAGCATGGGCGAGCCGATGGCGCTCGCCGCCATCACGTCAAGCGCGCGCTGCCGGTCCACGCCGGACCGCTCGGCGAGGAGGAGACCCTCGGCGAACGCGAGCATCTGTACCGCGAGGCTGATGTTGATCGCGAGCTTGACCACGAGGCCCTGGCCGTTCCCGCCGATGTAGGCCGGCGTCCCGAGCTCGCGCAGCAGCGACTCGACGCGCGCGTAGGCCCGCTCGTCGCCGCCGACCATGATCGTCAGCGTCCCGGCCTGCACCTGGGGGACGCTTCCCGACACCGGGGCGTCGAGCATGGCCGCCCCGCGCTCCTGTGCCCGCCGCGCCAGCTCGGCGCTCGCGTGCGGGCTGACCGTGCTCATGTCGACCCACACCTTGTCGGCGGCGAGGCCGGCGAGGATCCCGTCCGCTCCCGAGGCGGCCGCCTCGAGCGCGCCGTCGTCGGGAAGGGACGTGAACACGACCTCGGCGGCCTCGGCCACCTCGCGCGGGGTGTCGCGCCATCGCAGCCCTTCCCGCACGAGGTCCTCGGCGTGCTCTCGGTGTCGTTCCTCGCCGTACACCGGGTGCCCGGCGGCGAGGAAGCGGGCCGCCATGCTGCCGCCCATGTGCCCGAGGCCCACGAAGCCGATGCTCGTGGTCGTCGGCATCTCACGCCCTCCCTTCGATGAAGGCGACGTCGTCCTCCCTGAGCTCGAGGCTCGCCGCCGGCAGGATCGGGTCGACCTGGTCCGGGCGGCGGAAGCCGACGATCGCCCCGTCGACGGCCGGGTCGCGCAGGGTCCAGGCGACGGCGACCGCGCCCGGGGCCGTCTCGAGCCGCCCGGCGACCGCCTTCAGCCGCTCGACCAGGTCGAGGTTCCGCGACAGCTCCGGCTCCTGGAAGCGTGGGTTGTGCTTGCGCCAGTCGTCGGCCGGGAGGCCCGCGATGCGCTCGCGCGTCATCGCCCCGGTCAGCAGCCCCGAGCCCATCGGCGAGTAGACGATCACGCCGATGCCCTCGCGCTCGGCGAAGGGGAGGATCCCCTCCTCGACGTGCCGGTCGACCAGCGAGTAGGGAGGCTGGAGGGTCTCGACGGGGGCGATCGTCTGGATTCGCCGCAGCTGCTCGACGTCGAAGTTCGAGACCCCGATGTGGCGCACCAGCCGCTCGTCGCGGAACTCGACCACCGTCGACCACGCCCCCTCGATCTCGGCCTCGGGGATCGGCCAGTGGATCTGGTAGAGGTCGATCGCGTCGACCCCGAGCCGGGCGAGGCTCCCCTCGAGCTCGCGCCGGAGCGAGTCGCGCCGCAGGCTCTGGGTCGTCGTCCGCCCGGGGCCCTCGGGCTGCCCGCCCTTGGTGAACACGTACGGGCGCTCGTCGAGCCCCGCCAGCGCGCGCCCCACGACCTCCTCGGAGTGCCCGAAACCGTACTGGGCGGCCGTGTCGATCCAGTTGACGCCGAGCTCGAGGGCGTGGTGGATCGCCGCGATCGATTGCTCGTCGTCCTGCGCGCCCCAGCTCCAGTCGTAGCCCGCGCCGCCCAGCGCCCAGGCTCCGAAGCCGAGGTGGGTGATCTCCAGGCCGGTGTTTCCGAGCGGGGCCGTCGTCAGCCGTGTCTCCGGCATCGTTTCTCCCTTCCGTGCGATGCGTCGTCCAGCATCTCCCTTCTCACAAGGACATGTGAGAGAGTCGCCGCATAACGATCGGCCCCGGGATCGGCCGAACAGAGGATCGGGCGGACGACGCGGGAGCGTGAGCCAGCCAGTCGTGCGTCCGCCGATCCGTTCAACCGGATGACCGGTGCCGGACGGACGGCTCCGGCGCGAGGCTCCAGCGGCGCAGTCGGACTGCCGAGGCGCTCCAGGCGGTCGGTCCAGCCGCGCCGGAGGTTGCCGTCGGGGCCGGCGGCGATGTCGTCGATTCCCTTTGCCGGAGCCGCGGGCGGAGCCGCGCTGACGCATCGACCCTGAAATGTGAGGGCACACACCTCCGCCGGCAAGGGCGTTCTACCCCGTGGTGACCGTACCGGAGGGGTGATCCGCCCTATCCGACTGCTCAGCCCGATGAACCAGGGCCCCTGTGGGCCGTGGTCGTGGAGGTCAACATGTCACCTTCAGACGTCATGGGGCGCCCTGGCGCGGGCAGCCTGTGCCGTCGCTCCTGCTTCTCGTCCAAAGCAGCAGCCCCGTTACGCGGCGCGAAGGTCGCGCCGGACGTTCGTGTAACAGCAAGCGCGACACCACACCGAGTGCGCCGAGCGAGGGGACGTATCCCAGCAGGCCGGCGCGGAAGCCGTCGCGCTCGGGGACGAGCGCGGCCACCCGCGGCGGCACCGAGGCGCGCACCTCGCTCAGGTCGCGCATGGCTGGACCGAGGGCGTCGATCAGGCGGTCCAGATCCAGCAGGGCCTCGACCTCTGCCCGGCCGATGATCAGCATGGCTCATCATCAGCCGGGCTCCTGAGTGGGGGCGGCTCTGGACCCCTCGCCAAGTCTCGGTTCAGCGTCGTCGCTTGGTCGCGCCCGAGTTCTTGCGTGCCGCGCGGCCAATCGCAGATAGTGAGTGCCTACAGAAGCGGTCCGGGCTTGGCACGACGCTGCAGCAGGGACAGAGAGGTGGAGGTGGGCCATGGCAGATCTGACCGCGCACGCCAAGAGCATCGTCGAGGCGTTCAACGACGCGGACTGGGATGCGACTCGGAGGCTGACCGGGGACGCGACCTACAACGAGCTGGGAACCCAGCGCTCGCTCGCGGGCGCCGACGCGATCATCGAGGCCTTGCAGGGCTGGAAGGCGGCGATGCCGGACGCGAAGGGCACCGTGACCAGCGCCGTCGAGAGCGGTCAGCGGGTCGTGCTCGAGGTGACCTGGGAAGGCACCCAGACCGGTGAAATGGTCACCGAGCAGGGCACGATCCCCGCGTCCGGGAAGCGACAGCGGACTCCGGCCGCGTTCCTGTTCGAGTTCGAGGGCGAGGAGCTGAAGGAGAGCCGCCACTACTTCGACCTGCTCACCTTCCTGAAGCAGATCGGAGCCGCATAAGAGACGTCACGTGCGCCGAGCTGGGGGTCCAGCGGAGGGGGAGGGATTCGAACCCTCTCACCCGATGGTAAACCGGTGAACGGTTTTCGAGATCGTCCCGTCGGGCCCTGGCTCCGCTCACTGTCGCCCGCGCGCGAGAAGGAGCGCGTGAGTCTCATTGCCGCCCACGCTCGCTGCGGACGACGAGCAGCAGCCCCAGCCGACCCGCCGCACGCTTCCACTTTCGCGTGAAAGCGGCCTCGCGTGAGCTGCGCTTGGCCTCGACGACACCAAGCCGTCGGCCATCCTTGCCGAGCAGCGGTGATCGCCATCGTCAGCATCGCGACCGACACGATGATGGTCGCGGCCACGGCGGAGGGCCGACCACCCCCGGGGTGTACGACACGCGCTGTCGTACACGCGGCTCGCTGTGGACGCCAGGGTGGACGCCAGCTCGGGAGGGACGGACGAGGCGAGGACCTTCAGTCCGATCAGTCCACCTCGAGGGCCCGCTCGACCCCCTCCCGGCTCAGCCCCGGCCCCGCGACCGCGCCGTTCGTCCACAGGTTCACCAGCACGTAGGTGCCGTCGTCGGGCAGCGAGGGGTCCCAGTCGCGCGACCGCTGCACCTTGAGGTCACGCCGGGCCGCCGCCCGGCCCACGCGGGCCTCCCAGGGCTCCTCGGGCTCTGGGGTCATCCGTTACGCGCCAGGTCGTCGGGCTGGATCGCGCCCCACCACACCCGGCGGCCCGGGCCTCCGGTGACCAGCCACGGCTGGCACGGGTAGCTCGGCCTCGCGGTCCTGCGCTGACCGCCATTTCGGGTGGCGCACTGCGGCGCACGTGTCGCGCAGCGAGGGGCTGGATCCGGGTAGGGCGGCTTGAATGCGTCCAACCTTTGGCAACTTGTGTGGGAAAGTGTGGGGCGGCTCCGAGATGAAGCAGGGCCACTTGCGATCTCGTGGCTCGAAATCACTTGTAGTGATCTGTAACGACGAGCGCCTGCACCGCGGGCAGGCCCGACGCCTCGAGCTTCCAGCTGGCCCCCGCATCGCGCGAGACGAAGACGCGCCCGTCCTCGGTCCCGAACGCGGCCAGCTCGCCGTCAGCCGCCAGGCAGCCCGTGTCGATGTTGCGCTCGAAGCCGTCCGTGCAGCGCTGGAAGGGGCCGTCCGCTCCGAGCGGGCGGCGGTAGACCGCCGCGTCGCCGCCCCGCGGGCCGTTCGAGGCGCTCAGCAGCACCGTGTCCCCGGCGAGCGCCACGGCCCGGCAGTAGCGCCCCGCTAGCCCGTCGTGGGCGAACGACCACGACGCGCCGCCGTCCTCGGTGGTCGCCGTACCGACGCCGGCGGCCGCCAGCACAAGGCCGGGGCGCCCCGGCACGGCCAGCACCTCGTGGACGTCGGAGCGGATGTCGATGGTCGGCCGCCACGAGGCGCCGTCGTCGTCGGAGCGCAGGATCCCGCCCACGTGGACGTTCACATAGAGCTCGCCCTCGGCCCCGGCGGCGATCGTGCGCACCGCAGGGTGTCCGCCCCAGGGGGTGAACCAGTCGCCGCGGCCGGGCGCCCGCTCGAAGCCGTTGACCGGCTCCACCGCGCCGGGGCCGACCCGGACCAGGTGCGCCTCGGCCGTTCCCGCGAGCGCGCCGCCGTCCCAGGGCAGCAGGCAGCGCAGCCGGGGGGTCGTGTCGGCGGCCACCTCGGCCCACTCCCCGTCGCGGCGGCGCCAGACCGCCGCCTGGTCCACCAGCGCCCAGAGGTCCCCGCCGGCGGCCGCCAGCGCCGACACGGAGTGGCCCCCCAGCTCGCTCACGCCGAGTGCCTCCGGGGTCCTGACGCCGTCCTCCGTCGCGATCGCGATCATCGTCTGCGCCCTCCTCGTGTCATCCCCGGGATGGTGCACCTTCAAGTGCAGTTGAGGTCAAGTCACAGCCGAGTTCACCCCTCGATCGCCTGCACCGCACGCGACGACATCCCATGGGGTTCGTGCCCGAAGGGGCGGCAATGTATGTCCGGGCGGCGCCGCGCTCACCCCACGTGGCTCTGACCCGGGAGTCGAACCCTCCGAGCAATCTCCAGATTCACGGCGAACTCACGACTCGTGCGGTGCACGAGGACGGGCGAACGACGCTCCAGCGACCAAGCACTCAGCTCGGCGCACCACGCGCTTTTGGAATCAGAGCCGCCCTGACCCTAGGAAGCGGCGGCGGCTCCTGTCAAATGCGGATCCTTGCGCGAACGCCCTTCCTCGGGGAAGCTGGCCGGACCGAGGGGGATTGATGGCGCCGGCCGCCACGGTTCACGTTGACCTGCTCGACGGCTTCGAGGTTCGATGCGAGGGCGAGCGCCTCGCGCTGCCCCCGGTCGCGCAGCGCCTCGTCGCGTTCTTGGCCCTGCGCGACCGGCCCCTGCAGCGCCTGCACGTCGCCGGCGTGCTGTGGTTGGACGCGAGCGAGGAGCGCTCCTGCGCGAACCTGAGGTCGGCGCTCTGGCGCCTGCGCCGCCCGGGCCACGAGCTGGTGGAGGTGACGGCGAGCCACGTCGGCCTCTCGCCGGAGGTCACGGTTGACGTGCGCCGCATGGTCACCGCCGCCCGGCGCCTGCTCGACGGCGACGGCGGCGGGTGGGACGGGGCGCTCGACGGTGCCCTTACCGGCGAGCTGCTGCCCGACTGGTACGACGACTGGGTCCTGGTCGAGCGCGAGCGCCTGCGCCAGCTCCAGCTCCACGCGCTCGAGCGGCTGTCGGAGCATTTCCTCGAGGCGCGCCGCTTCGGCCACGCCGCCGAGGCGGCGCTGGCGGCCGTCGGGATCGAGCCGCTGCGCGAGAGCGCCCACCGGGCCCTGGTGAGGGTGCACCTGGCCGAGGGCAACCGCGGAGAGGCCGTCCTGCAGTACCGCGCCTACCGGGACCGGCTGGGGGAGGCGCTCGGGCTGGCGCCCTCTCCCCTCATGGAGGCCCTCTTCGACGACATGGGGTGACGCCGCCGTGACGCCGCGGTGACGGCCGCGGCGACGCCCGGGCGACGACCCCCTCCATAGCTTCGCCGCGAGCCCGCCTCGGGCAGTCGCGAGCGGAGGCAGCGTCGATGCCAGTGCAGACCAGTTACCCGGGCGTCTACATCGAGGAGCGCCCCTCGGGGGTGCGGACGATCGTCGGCGTCGCCACCTCGGTCACCGCCTTCGTCGGCGCGACCCGCATGGGCCGCTCCGACACCCCGGTCAGGATCACCAGCCTGCCGGACTACGTCCGCGTCTTCGGACCCCCCATGGACGCGGACAGCCCCATGGGCCACTGCGTCGGGCACTTCTTCGCCAACGGCGGGTCCGAGGCCGTGGTCGTGCGCATCCTGCACGCCGACGCCACGTTCGCGACGGCCACGCTCCAGAGCGCCGCCCCGGCGAACGTGCTCGTCCTCAGCGCGATCGGCAGGGGCGCCTGGGCCACCAGGGCCGGGGGCGTCGGTCTGGAGGCGGCGGTCAACCGCGGGGCCTCGGCGAACCCGGCGGACCTCTTCAACCTCACGATCACCCAGCGCGGGATCGACCCGCGGACGAACGCCTCCGTCGTCGTCGCGGAGGAGGTGCACCGCAACCTGTCGATGTCGCCCGCGCACAGCAGATACGTCCTGAAGGCGCTCGGGAGCTCGACGCTGGTGACGGGAGCGCTCGCCACCCCCGAGCCGACATCGTCGGACCCGGGCACGTCCGTCGGCGCGGGCCCGGTGCCCGACCCGCTGACGCTCTCGGCCGCCAACAACCGGCTCCTGGTCTCGGAGGACTCCGGCCCGTCGGTCGAGGTCACGCTCTTCCCGGCCGAGGTCGCGAACGGGGCGAGCGTCGACAAGAACCCGGTCCTGATCACCAACGAGCTCCGCAACAACGCCCTGCCGAACGCGGGCCTGTCGGCGACGGCCAACCTCTCCGGGGGCGTGATCACGATCTCCTCGGGCACCCCGGGCCTCGACTCTGCGATCACGGTGACGCCGGCGCCGGGCGGCGACGCCAGCCGCGATCTCCAGCTCGGGCTGACCTACGGCGGCGAGGAGGTGTCCGGATCGGCCGGGGTCCGCCCGGCCGACACGGGGGCCACGCCGGCCCCCTTCGACGGCGGTGAGGACGGCAGCCCCGTGGATGCCGGCGACTTCGTGCCGAGCACGCGCATCGGCGGGGTCTACTCGCTCGGCCAGCGCCTCTTCCCGCGCTTCAACCTGCTCTGCCTCCCGGGGCTCACGTCCGCCGACGAGGTCCAGGTGATGGACGCCCTCTCGTACTGCCGCGACGAGCGGGCCGTGATGATCGTCGACACCCCTGCCGGCTGGACCACGGACCCGCCCGACGTCGGCGGGCTGCCCGCGTTCGGGGAGCACGGCGCGATCTACTACCCGCGCCTCGTGCTCACCGAGCGGACCGTGGCGGGCGCCACGGCGACGCTCGACCTCCCCCCGTGCGGCGCGGTCGCGGGCGCCATCGCCCGCATCGACACGACCCGCGGCGTGTGGAAGGCGCCGGCCGGGCTCGAGGCGGGGATCGTGGGCTTCGCCGACCTGTCCGTGCCGACCGACGACGACCTCTCGGGCCTGCTCAACCCGCGCGGCGTCAACGTGCTGCGCGCCTTCCCCGGCGCCGGGACGGTCGTCTGGGGCGCGCGCACGCTCAAGGGCGACGACAACCAGGCCTCCGAGTTCAAGTACCTGCCGGTCCGGCGGCTGACCAACTACATCGCGTCGTCGCTCTACCTCGGCACCCAGTTCGCCGTGTTCGAGCCCAACGACCCCGACCTCTGGGCGCAGCTCCGGCTCGCCGTCGGGACCTTCATGCGCACGCTCTTCCGGCAGGGGGCGTTCCAGCAGAGCGCGCAGCGATCGGAGTCGGACAGCTTCTTCGTCGTCTGCGACGAGACCGTCGAACCCGCAGTCCGAGATCGACCTCGGCCGCGTGAACGTGATCGTCGGCTTCGCCCCCCTGAAGCCGGCTGAGTTCGTCGTCATCACGATCACCCAGATCTCCCAGCTGGAGGAGTAGGTCATGGCGCAGTTCACCGTCAACGCGCACCGCTTCGACCCCTACAAGTCCTACATGTTCCGGGTGCTGTGGGATGGCCAGTACGTGGCCGGCCTCTCCAAGATGAGCGCGCTCAAGCGCACCACCGAGCCGGTCACCCACCGCGTGGGCGGCGACCCGTCCCACGAGCGCAAGAGCCCGGGGAAGACGACCTACGACGCCGTCACCTTGGAGCGCGGGGTCACCCACGACAAGGCCTTCGAGGAGTGGGCCAACCTCATCCACTCCCTCGACAGCCCCATCAAGCTGAAGAGCTTCCGCAAGGACGTCATCGTCGACGTCTTCAACGAGGCCGACCAGAAGGTCCTCTCCTACAAGCTCTTCCGCTGCTGGGTCTCGGAGTACCAGGCCCTTCCGCCGCTCGACGCCGCGACGGCGGGGGTGGCGATCGAGACCCTGAAGCTGGAGACGGAGGGCTGGGAGCGCGACGAGTCGGTGACCGAGCCGACCGAGGTCTGAGGCGCCGGTGTCCGGGTCCGCCGCGCTGGCGGCGCTCGAGGGGCCGGCGACCGAGCTCGACCAGGCGCTCGCCCTGCTGCGCGCCTGCGGGGTCGAGCGGCCCGAGGCGCTGCCGCTCGGCGCGGGCGACCGGATGCTCCTCGAGCTGCACCGGAGGCTCGTGGGGCGCGACCCCGAGCTGACCGCCGCCTGCCCGGAGTGCGGCGAGGTGAGCGCCGTCTGGCTCTCGCCGGACGCCGTCCCTCCGGCCGCCCCCCGGTGCGCCCTGGCCGGACCCGGCGGCGGCCTGCGCGAGCCGACCTACGCCGACCTGGCCGGCCTGCCGGCCGACGCGGCCGCCGCCGAGCGGGAGCTGCTCGCGCGCTGCGCGGTGGGCGCGCCGTCCCGCGCGCCCGGGCGGGCCGACCTCGAGGCGGCCGACGACTCGCTCTGCGGCCCCCTCGGCCTGGAGTGCGTCGGCTGCGGCGCGGCCGTGGAGGTGCACGTCGACGTCCAGCGCATCGCCCTCGGCGGGCTGGTCCGCGCGGCGGCGGCGCGCGACGTGGAGGTCCACCTGCTCGCCCGCGGCTACGGCTGGCCCCTCGAGACCATCGAGGCCCTCCCCGACGCCCGCCGCCGCCGCCTCGCCGGCCTGGTGGCGGACGGCCGATGAGCGGCCCCGCCGCCGGGGCGGTGCCCATGCTCCTGGCCAGGGCGCGGCGGCCGGCCGTCGCCGAGCGCGACCTCGCCTCGCCCCTCGGCGCCGTCACCGTCGTCGAGGCGCCCCCCCTCGTCCCGGCCGAGCCCCCGCTCGGCCGAGCCCCTGGGGCCTGCCGGCGAGCCATCGGCCAATTGGCGCACCGCGAGCGCGCCAATTGGCGCACCGCGGTCCGCCCGGGGCGCCGAGGCCCACCCCGAGCCTCCGCCGGCCCCGCTCGACGGGGTGCCGCCGGCCCCGCCGGCCGCCGAGGACGTCCGCCCGCAGCCGCGCCCGGCGCCGCAGGCCCCGGCCACCCTGGCCGATCGGCCACGCGTCGACGTGCCGATCGGCCACGCGCGCAGCGGCCCGAGCCCACGGCCCCCTCCCCGAGATCCCGGCCCCCGAGCCGCGGCCCGGGGCGCCGGCCAATTGGCCGGCGGCCTCCGTGCCAATTGGCACGCCGCCGCCCAGCCCCCCCGCGCCGCCGCCTCCGGCGCCGCCCGCCCGGCCCGAGGGGGGCGCCGCCGCGCCGTCGTCGTCCCCCGAGGGCGCCCCTCCGGCCCCGCCCGCCGCGGCGGCCGCGGTGGCGCGGGAGGTCCGGCCGCCGGCCGCCGCGCGGCCGCTGGCCTCCGCCGGACCGGCCCCGGGGGCGACCCCCGCATCGGGCGGCTCCCCGGCCGACCGGGACGAGGCGCCGCCGTCGGTGGTGATCGAGCGGATCCAGGTGATCACGCCCCCGGCCGCGCCGCCGCAGGCCGACCCGTTCGCCTCGCTGGCCGCGATGCGGACGGCCGCCGACCGCAGAGCGGGGGAGCGCTGATGGCGGGCGCGACGGCCATCCAGGGCGTCGACGACACCCTGAAGCGGCTGACCGCCGACGCCGTGGCCGCGCTCACGCCGCGCCCGACGGTGACGGTGGGACCCCTGGACCGCGACGACGACGCGCTGCGCCTGAACTGGTTCCTCTACCGCATCAGCCCCAACCCGAGCTTCCGCAACATGGAGCCGCCGCTGACCGGGTGGCGCTCGCGCCGCGGCCGGCCGCCGCTGGCGCTCCAGCTGCAGTACCTGCTCACGGCGTTCCCCGCGACGGCGACCAACGGGGGGGACCAGGAGCAGTTCGCCCACGCGGCCCTGGCGGCGGCGATGCAGGCGCTCCACGCCAACGCGATCATCCCGGAGGGCGAGGCCGTGCTCTCCCCGTTGGCGACGCCGCTGGTCGAGCCGCTGCGCGTCACCATGGACGAGCTCGACCTCGAGGCGATCGCCAAGCTCTGGACGGCCTCGACCCAGCCGATCCGCCTGTCGGTCGGCTATCTCGTGAGCCTGGTCGTGGTGGACTCGCTCGAGGAGAGCGCGCCCGGCCCGCCGGTGAGGGAGCGGCGGGTGGTCGTCGTGCCGTCGATGGGCCCTCGCCTGACCGCCGTCGCTCCGACGCGCGCGTCCTTCGGGGACGACCTGCTGGTCACGGCGCACGGCCTCACGACGGGCGCCGCCTTCTCGCTGGCGCGGGAGCCGGAGGACCCGCCGGGCCCGGAGGGGGGCTGGGCCATGGCCGTCGCCCCCGGGCCGGCGCCCGGGACGGTGACGACCGCCATCCCCAGGGCCGACCTGGCGCCGGGCGCCCGGCGGCTCGAGGTGGCCGCGTCGGAGGCCGGCCTGCCCGTCGGGCGCGACGCGATCGGCGTGACCGTCGTCCCGCTCGTCACCGGGCCGGCGACGCCGGTCGCGGCGGGCGCGCCGGTCCCCCTGGAGACCGCCCACGCCGCCCCCGACGTGGAGGTCTTCGTCGGCGGGAGCGCGGCTCCCCGACGACGACGTGGAGTTCGTCTCGGCGACGGAGGTGCGCGTCACGCTGCCCGCGGCGACGCCCGCCGGGCCGGCCGAGGTGACGCTGCGGGCCGGCCGCGTGGCCGGCCCGGTCGCGACGGTCGAGGTCGCCGCCGTGACGCCCGACCCGCGCCTCGCCGCGCACCTCGCGGCGCTCACCGTCGCGCTCGAGGCCTACCTCGAGCGCCTGAGCGTCCTCTGGGCCGCGGCGACCGACGTCGGCACGGGTCATGGCCTCGGTCGGCGCGCGGCCGCAGCCGGACGCCGCCGCCCGCGAGGCCGTGGCGAGGGCGCTGGGGGCCGTCCGCTCCGCCGGCGAGGGCCCCCTGTGCCGGATCGCGACGGCGCTCGGGCTGGCGGCGGGGGAGGAGGCCCTGGTCGCCGCGGCGTGGTGGGCGGAGGCCGACCCCCAGCTGGCGATCGCCCTCGGCTGCGCGCACGACGACGCCGGGCGGCGCCACGCCACGGCCGCCCTGGTGCGCCTGGTCATGGAGCCGTTCGGGGTCGACGTGCCCCCTGCCGTCGAGGACGGCGACGCCCTCGTCCGCTGCGGCGTCCTGGAGCCCGGGGCGGGCGCCTCGGGGGCGCTCCTCCTGACCCCGGTCGCCCGCCGCGCGCTCGCCGGCGAGCCCCCGCGCGGGGCGGTCGACGCCGGGCCGCCCCCGCGCCGCCTCGCCGGGCTCCGGGCCGCGCTGGCGCGCCACCTGCGCGCCGGGGAGGGCGGGCCCGTCGTGCTGCGCGGCCCGGAGGGCGTCGGGCGCCGGGCCCTCGCCGCGGCCGCCGCCCGCGACGGCCGGCCGGGTCCCGGTCGGCCCCGAGCACCCGCGGCCCGCAGCTGCGGCTCCTCGCCCGCCTGGGCGAGGCCGTGCCGGTGGTGCCCGCGGAGGCCCTGACCGAGCTCGCGTGGGATCCGCGGGACCCGCTCGTCGCCTGGGCGCCGCCCGGGCCGGCGCCGGCGGGGCACGTCGTGGACGTCCCCGCGCCGAGCCACGCCGAGCGGGCGCGGCGGTGGCGCCGCGAGCTGCCCGCGGCCGGGCTCGGCCGGCGCGCCGCCGACCGGCTGGCCCGCACGATGGCGTCGCGCTTCGCCTTCACCGAGGGCGACATCGCGGCGGTCGCGGCCCGCGCGCGGACCGAGGCGGAGTGGCGCGGCCGGGCGCTCGACGCCGATCTCGTCTGGGACGCGGCGCGCCGCCACCCCCAGCACGCGCTCGACCGGGTCGCGGCGCTCGTGACGCCCGCCTTCGCCCTCGACGACCTGGTGCTGGAGCCGGACGCGCGTCGCAAGCTCGACGAGCTGGTCGCGCACGTCGCCCTCCAGCACGTCGTGCTCGACGACTGGGGCTTCCGCCGGCGGCTGCCGCGCGGCCAGGGCGTGGCCGCGCTCTTCGCGGGCCCCCCGGCACGGGCAAGACGATGGCCGCCGAGGCGGTCGCGGCGGCGCTGGGCCAGGACCTCTACCGGATCGACCTCTCGGCCGTCGTCTCCAAGTACATCGGCGAGACCGAGAAGAACCTGGCGACGGCCTTCGGCGAGGCCGAGCGCGCCGGCGCCGTCCTCCTCTTCGACGAGGCCGACGCCCTCTTCGGCAAGCGCACCGAGGTCCGCGACGCCCACGACCGCTACGCCAACCTGGAGGTCAACTACCTCCTCCAGCGCGTCGAGACCTTCACCGGGCTGGTGATCCTGGCCACCAACCGCGGCGCGGCCATCGACGACGCCTTCCTGCGCCGGCTGCGCTTCTCGATCCGCTTCGAGGTGCCCGACCGCGCCCTGCGGCGCGAGCTCTGGCGCCGGGCCGTTCCCCCGCGAGGCCGCCCTGGCGCGCCTGCCCTGGGAGTCCCTGGCCGAGGCGGAGCTCGCCGGCGGCAACATCCAGTCGGCCGCGCTCGCCGCCGCCTTCCTGGCCGCGGGCGACGGCGGGGCCATCGCCGGCCGCCACGTCGAGCACGCGCTGCGGCGCGAGTACGAGAAGCTCGGCAAGGCCTGGCCCCGGCAGGCGCTCGCCCGGCCGGAGGCCGCCGCGTGACGGCCCGCGCGGCGCCTGCGCGTGGAGGTCGGCTCGACGGCCGGTCCCCGCGCTGCTGCGGCCGCGCCATCGCGGCGCGCCTGGCCGGCCGGCCGGCGCCGGCGCGGGCCCGAGGGCGCCGTCGCCGAGGCCGTGGCCGCGGCGGTCGCGCCGCGCCGCGCCTCGCACGCTTCGCCGGAGGGGCGATGGCGCTGATCAAGGGGATCCTCGCCTCGTTCGACGACCCTCTGCTCGGGGTCGTGCCGACCGTGGTCGTCTTCCAGTACAACCCCGGACCAGGTCACCCGGGTCTTCCGGGACGAGAGCGGCGCCGAGGCGTCGAAGCCCACCGGGGCGGCATTGAACGTGGCCCGGCCCGCGCCCGAGGAGTACACCCTCGCGCTGGAGCTGGACGCCACCGACGGGCTCGAGCGGGGAGGGCCGCTGACGTCGCTCTTCGGCATCGCCCCCCGCATCGCGGCGATCGAGATGCTGATGCAGCCGGTCGGCTCGTCGCTGCTCGGCGGCCTGGCGGGGAAGCTCCTGGGCACCGGCGGCGGGTCGGCCGTGCCGGCGGGGCGCCTGCCGCTGACGCTGCTGATCTGGGGCCCGGCCCGCGTCACCCCGGTGCGGCTGACCTCCCTCACGGTCCGGGAGACCGCCTTCGACGAGCTGCTCAACCCGATCCACGCGACGGCGGACATCGGCCTGCGCGTCCTGCGCTCGGCCGACCTCGCGGCCGACCAGACCATCGCCAGGGCGGCCGCGGACTACTACCAGGGCCTGCGCGAGGCGAAGGCGGTCCTGCAGCTGCCGCAGATGATCGAGCTCGGCGGATGAGCCCCCTCGACGCCACCTCGCGGTACGCGGGGCTCCCCGAGATCGAGGTCGTCGCCGCCGACGGCTCGGTGCGGCGGCTCGGCGCGCCCCGTGCTGTGCCGGCGCCGCCGGCCTCCTCGGCCTACGTCGTCCGCGCGGGCGATCGCCTCGACCTCCTCGGCCTCGCGGCGACCGGCGACTCGACGCGCTGGTGGGCCCTCGCGGACGCCAACCCGTGGCTCGACCCGACCCGCCTCGAGCGCCCAGGCCTGAGGATCCGGCTGCCCGATGCCTGACACGACCCTCATGGTCGAGATCGACGGCGAGCAGCTGGATCCGGGCGCGCTCGCCGAGCTGCCGGACGTCCAGGTCGAGGAGGCCGCCGGCGAGGCCGACGCCGCCACCCTGGTCGCGCGCCTCCAGCCGGGCGACGACGGCGAGTGGTCGGGCGCGCTCGACGCCCTGGCCGCCCCCCGGGTCCCCGTGGTCGTCGAGATCTCGAGGGGCGGCAGCGCCTACCGGTTCGACGGCCGGGCGGCGCAGGCGACCTGGCGCATCGACCCGGACGGCGGCTCCCAGCTCACGGTCAAGGCCGTCAACCGGGTGCTCGACCTCGACGCCGAGGAGAAGGTCGTGGCCTGGCCGGGCACCTCGGAGAGCGCGATCGCCGAGGCGATCTTCTCCTCCAACGGCCTGCTCGCGCAGGTCGAGGCCACGCCGGACGCGCCCGATCCGGACGTCCACGTGCTCCTGCAGCGCGACAGCGACTGGGCCTTCCTGCGGACGCTGGCCGCCCGCTGGGGCTACGCCGTCTACCTCGAGTCGGAGGCCGGTCGCGTCGTCGGGCACTTCCACCCGCTCGACCCGCTCGCCGAGCCGCAGGCCGAGCTGTCCCTGGGCTTCGGCGGGGACGGCGCCGCGGTCAACGTGGAGGCGGACCTCGTCGCGGGCCGCCTCGTCCGCGCCAGCCGCATCCCGGCCCTGTCGGACGCCTCGCGCAGCGGCGAGTCGCGCGGCGACGCCGAGCCCCAGGGGGCCGTCTCGCTCGGCGGGCAGACGACCGTGCTGCTGGCCCCGGCAGACTTGGCGGGCGAGGTCGAGCCGGCCGACGCGGCCGAGGGGCTCGCCCGGCGCTCGGCGTTCGGCCTCCGCCTGACGACGGAGGTCGACGCCGACGCGCTCGGCATCGTGCTGCGCGCGCGCCGGCCCGTCCTCGTGCGCGGGCTCGGCTCGGCCCTGTCGGGCAGGTAGCTGGTCGATCGGGTGCGCCACGGCGTGACGGCCGAGCGCCACACGCAGCGGCTGACGCTGGTGCGCAACGCGCATGGAGCTGGCGGGCGACGAGCCGTTCGGCGGCCGTGCGCGGCGGGCGGTCTCCTGCCGTGAGCGGCCGCTTCGTCGGCAAGTTCCCGGGCATCGTGGTCAACAACGCCGACCCGAAGTCCCTGGGCCGTCTGCGCGTGCAGGTCCCCGAGGTCTTCGGCGAGGAGACCACCGGGTGGTGCCTGCCGTGCAGCCCCTATGCCGGCCAGGCGGTGGGGCTCGCGGCCGTGCCGCCGGCCGGCAGCCTCGTCTACGTCGAGTGGACGGGCGGGGACCCGACGCGCGTGCCCATCTGGTCGGGCGGGAGCTGGCCGGACGGCGCAGGGGTGCCGGACGCGGGACCCGAGGCGCTCGTGCTCACGACGCCGGCGGGCCACCGGATCGTGCTGCGGGACACGTCCGGGAGCGAGACCGTCGAGGTCGAGGCCGCGTCGGGTGCCAAGCTCACGCTGGGCGGCGACGGCGTCGCGATCGAGTTCGGCAGCCAGTCGATCTCGATGACGCGCTCGTCGATCTCACTCAACGGCGGCGCGCTCGAGGTGCGCTGATGGCCCACCTCCTCGACGCCGCGACCACGATGATGTGCCCGCACGGCGGCAGCGTCTCGGCGACGCCTGGCGCGACGCGGATGAGCCTGGGCGGGGCGCCGCCGCTGCTGGTCGACGACGTCATGACGGTCGCCGGCTGCCCACTGAACATCTCCGGCGCGCCGTCGCCCTGCCTGCGGGTGCAGTGGACCGATGCCGGCGACGCGGGTCAGCGTGGAGGGCACGCCCGCGCTGCTGTCGTCGTCGGTCGGGCTGTGCCTGAACGCGGCCGGCGCGCCCCAGGGCACCGCGCTCGCCACCGGCTTCCAGACCCGGGTGCAGGGGCAGTGACGGCGGCGCGCCACCCCTACCGCCTCGCCCCGGCGCGCCGCCTCGCCGACGCGCGACGGGGAGCGCCACGTCGCCGACCTCGTGCGGCTCGTGCTGCTGACCGGGCCGCGCGAGCGCCTGCACCGACCGGACTTCGGCGCCGGCCTCGGCGCGGCCGCCGTCTTCGAGCCGCTCGACGGGGCGCTGCGCGGCGTCGTCGAGGTCCGGGCCCGCGGCTCGCTCGACCGGGCGCTTGGCGACCGCATCGAGGTGACCGAGGTCGCCGTCGGCAGCGAGGGCGAGTCGACGCTCACGGCCGCGGTGACCTACCGCCTGCGGCCCGGCGGGGACCTCGTCCGCGAGGAGGTGTCGCGTGGCGGCTGAGGTCGGCCTCCAGCCCACGTGCCCGCCGCTGCGGCGCCCCGAGCGCCTCCTCGACCCGCGCGCCGGCGTCCACGGGCTGCGCGCGGCCCAGTCGCGCGTGGCGGCGCGCCGCGCGGGCGCTCGACGTCTGGCTGTAGGGCGACCCGCCCGCCGAGCTCGCCGACCCCGCCCTCTGGACGCTCGTCCCGCCGCCGGGGGGCGCCTCGGTCGCGGTGACCGGCGCCGCGGCGGTCGCGGCGCCGACGCCGCACGTCGAGCTGGCGCTCGCCGGTGCGCCGGACCTGGCCCGCTACCGGCTCGAGGTCGCGCCTCCCGCCGCGGTGCCCTTCGATCCGCTGCGCACCTGGCTGCCGGTGCGGCTGCGTCCCGAGTGCCCGGACCTCGGCGCCTGCTTCGACGCCCCGCCGCCGCCGCCGCTGCGCGCCGCCCTCGCCGGTGCACGACTACCTGGCGCGCGACTGGCGCTCGCTGCGGCAGGCGCTCGTCGAGTACCTCGTGCGCGCAGGACCCCGAGGCGGACCTCTCGATCGCCGACCCGACCATCACCCTGCTCGAGCTCTTCGCCCACGTCGGCGACCTGCTCCACTACCAGCCTCGACCGGGTCGCCACCGAGGCCTACCTCGAGACGGCCCGCCTGCGGACCTCGGTCAAGCGCCACGCCCGCCTGGTCGACTTCGCCGTCGACCGACGGCGCGGCGGCCCGGGCGCCCGTGCTCGTGGCCCTCGCGCCGCGCGCCGCCGACGTCGCGGTCTCAGCCGGACGACGTCGCCGCCGACGCCGCCGGGTCGCCGCTGGCCTTCACGCTCGAGTCCGACGCTGACCGCGAGGGCCGCGCTCGGCGAGATCGCGATCTACGACTGGGGCGAGGAGGCCTGCTGCCTGCCCGCCGGGGCGACCGAGTGCGTGCTCGTGCGGCCCCGCCCGGCCGACCCGCTCGGCGACGCCTGGCTCGCGCCCGGCGACCTCCTGGCCTTCGAGGTCGTCGACCCCGACGACCGCGCCCGCCACGCCTCGTGGGCCGGGCGCGCGCAGGACTGGCCGACGGACGCCGCCGGCGCCGAGCGCTTCCGCGAGCCGCTGCCGAGCCGCGCCGCCCAGGTGGTGGAGCTGACCGCGCGTCGAGCCGCTTCGCCGACCCGCTGCTCGGCGCCGCGCTCGAGCTGTCGCTGCGTGCGCTGGCGGCCCGAGGACGCCCTCGTCCGCGCCTACCCGGTGGGCGTCGACGCGGGATCGGGCGCGCGACGAGGTGACCGTGGCGCGGGCGAACCTCGTCCACGCCCACCACGGCCGCGCTCGTCGGCGGCGCCGCCGGGGACGGCGGTCGCCGCTCCGCGAGCCCGACGTGCACGGGCGCCGGCCCGCCCCGGCCTCGACGCATGGTCGGCTGCTGGCGGCGGCCGAGGCCGGGCTCGCCCGTCGCACCGAGTCGGGCACGCCCCACCGGCTCGAGGTCAACGTCGGGCTCCCCTCCGGCGCGACCTCCCGGGCGGAGCCCGTGGCGACCCTGCTCGAGGCGCCGCCGAGCGGGCTCGCCGTCGCGGTGGACGTCGAGGAGCGACGAGCCGCCGATCATGCGCTTCTCGACCGGCGCGGTGGGCGCCGCGCCGCCCGCTCGGCAGCACCGTCGCCGCCGCCTACGAGGTCGGCGGCGGCGCGGCGCGGCAACCTGCCGGCGAACGCGCTCGCCGTGCTGGAGCGCGGGACGCTCGAGCCGGACGGGACCATCGCCTGGTCGGCCGTCGGCCGGGGTCGACGGTCGCGCGAACCCGGTGGCGGCGGCGGGCGGCGCCGACCCGCATGCCGCTCGACGTGGCGCGCCGCGACGCGCCCGAGGCCTTCGCGGTCGAGCCGCGCCGCGCGGTGCTGCCCGCTCGACCACGCGGCAGACGGCGGCCCGATGACCCGCTCGTCGAGCGGGCGATGGCGCAGCGGGAGTGGTCGGGCTCGTGGCCGGTCGTGACGACGGTCGTCGACCTCCGCGTCCAGGAGCCGGCGGCCGCGGCCGCGGCCCGGGCCGGCATCGCCGCCGCCCTCGACGACGTCCGCATGCTCGGGACCGAGGCCGCGGTCGTCGAGGGGGCCGCCGGTCGGGCTGCTCGTCGCGCTCGAGGTCTGCGCCGCGGCCGGGCGTCCGACCCCGAGTCGGTCGCGGCGCGAGGTCCTCGCGCTGCTGCGGCCCGGCAGCGACGAGCGCCCCGGCCTCTTCCACCCCTCGCGGCTCGCGCTGGGCGCGGCCGTGTACACTCTCGGCCGTCCAGTCGCGGCGGTCGCCGCGCTGCCCGAGCGTCGACGCCGTCGAGGTGACCGAGGCCCGGCGGCTGAGCGAGCCGCCGGGGACCGTCCGACACGGTGATCACGTTCGCCGCCGACGAGGTCGCCGTGCTCGACGACGACCCGGCGCGGCCCGAGCGTGGGCGCCTCGACGTCAGCGTGCGAGGCGGCCGGTGAGCTGCGCCCCGCCCCGGCCCTGCGGCGAGGCCGCGGCCGGCCTCGGCCTCGTGCCGCCGCCGCCCGGGCCAGCGGCACGCTGCGCCGCCGGGTCGGCGAGTTCGACGCGTTCCGCCGCGAGCTGATCGCGGCCGTCGAGCGGCACCGCTCGTCGACGGCGAGCCGCTCGGCCGCGGCTGGGACGTCGAGGGCGACCCGCGCGCCGAGCTGCTCGCCGAGCTGTGGGCGTACGTCGCCGAGGGCGTCGCCGCCTACTCGGAGCTGACCGCTGCCGAGGCGTACCTGCGGCACCGCGTCGCGACTGGACCGACCTGCGCCGCCTCGCGGCCTCGTCGGCTACCGCCCGCGGCCGCGCGTCGCGGCGCAGGGCTGGGTGCGGGCCGAGGTCGACCAGGGCGCCGACCCCGTCGTGCCCGGCCGGCACGCGCGTCCAGGCGCCGGGCACGCCGGCCCGGCCGGCCCAGATCGTTCGAGGTCGCGCGAGACACGCCGCTGCGCTCGGACTGGGACGCGCCTCACGGCGACCTGGGTGCCCGAGGCCGCGCGCGCCGTGCGGGGCGCGGACGGTGCGGTTCCTCGGCGACCCCGGCTTCCGCGCTGGGCGACCGCGTGCTGTTCGTGGAGGACGACGCCGCCGGAGCGCCCGCCGGTGACCGAGCCCTCCTGGGACGTCTGGTGGACCGACGTTCTGGCTGCAGTGGTGGACCTGGCTCCTGTTCCTGCTGGACCGCGCCGGGGCCGCGACCCCGCTCGCGGTGGCGTCGCGTCGTCGCGCGTCGCGACGAGCTCGGCACCGCCGTCGTCGAGCTTCGACCGCGACTCGGCCGAGTTCCTGACCGACCCCGCCGACGCCGTACGCCGCCTACCGCATCATCGACGACGGCCGGCCTCGGCGCGCCGCCTGGCGAAGGTGGTCACGCATCCCGGACGACGGCGACGCGGCTGAGGACGTCGACCTGACGTACGGCCTCGCGAGCGCGATCGGGCCGGACACGCGTCGTCCTCGACGCGGCGCTCGACGATCTCTCCCTGGGCCAGCTGGTCGCGGTGGTCGACTGGTCGCTGATCGCGCTGCGACGTCGTGTCGCGTGAGCCGCGCACGCGATCGTCGAGTGGGAGGTCGCGCCCGGGAACGCCCTCGCGCGCGTCGAAGCTCGACCTTCGCCGCCGAGGCCGGCATGGACGACATCGCCGTCGCTCGACGCCACCCACGTCACGGTCTACGTCCTCGACCGGCGCGTCGTCGCGCGCCACTACGTGCTCCCGGCCGAGCGCCCGGCGGCGCGGCGCACCAGGTTCGGCTCTATCCCGCGGCCGGCGGCCGCTCCAGCTCGGGTCGCGCTCGAGACTCTCGGCGGCGGCTGGGAGGTGTCTCGACTGCGTCGAGTCGGCCGAGCAGGAGGAGCGCCTGCCGGCGGCGCGGCCGGCAGCGCCCCGGCGGGCTGATCGTCGACCTCGACCGGGCCCCCTCCGGCGCGCTCGGGCGACGGCGCCTCCGCCGGCGAGCGCGAACCTGCTCGCGTCCGCCACGGCGCCACGACCCAGGCGACCGTCTCGGGAGCGGCGACGCCGACGCAGGCCGCGGCAGCGCTTCGACGCTCCCGGACGCGCCCGATCGCCTACGACCTCGACGCGGCCGGGAGCCCGGTCCCGAGCATGGTCCTGCGGGTCGACGGCGTGCAGCTGGGCCGAGGTCCCGAGCCTGTACGGCGCCGGGCCGGCCGAGGTCCACGCGGTGCGCCTCGGGCCGGACGGCGGCGTCACCGTGGAGTTCGGCGACGGGGTCCAGGGCGCCCGCCTGCCGACCGGGCGCGGCAACGTCGCCGCGACCTACCGCGTCGGCGGCGGGACCGCCGGCGAGGTCGAGTCCGGGGCGATCGACAGCCTGCTCGGCAGCGTCCGCGGCGTCAAGAAGGTCGAGCGGCGCCGGGCCGACCTCGCGGCGGCGCCGACCAGGACGACGAGCGCCGGCTGCGCTCGCTGGCGCCCCGGCGCGCGCCCGGGCGTTCGGGCGGGCCGTCTCGGCTCGAGGACCTCGTCGACCTCGCCCTCGGCTACCCCGGCGTCACGCACGCGCGCGGCCTGGCACGGCGCCGGCCCGCCCGGCTGCGCCTGCGGCGCGATCGGGGCTCCACCTCGCGTTCGTCGCGGGCGCGGCGGCCGGGCCCGCGGGCGCCCGCTGGCCGAGCGAGGTCGCCTCGCTCGCCGCCTACCTCGACGCCCGCCGGGACGCGACCGTCCCGCTCTGCGTCTGCGCGGCCGTCGTGACGACGCCGTCGCGGTCGCGGCGTCAGCTCGCCGTCGACCCGCGCCGCGACGCGGCCGCCGTCGCCGCCGCGGCGGCGACCGCGCTGCTCGACCCCGACGGGCCGCTCGCGCCCGCGGCGCGGGCGCTCGGCCAGCCGCTCGACCGCTCCGACCTGCTGCGCCGTGCTCCACGGCGCCGAGGGCGTGGTCGGCGTCGCCGCGCTCGACCTGCCCGGCGCCGGCGAGCTGGGCCGGCGGGCCGCCGAGCGCTGGGAGCTGCTCGTGCTCGGCGCGCGCCCGCAGTGACGGGGGCGGCGGCGTGACGCACGCGCATCGCCGACTGGCTCCCGCCCGCACTGCGGGACGCCCCGAGCAGCCGGCGGGCGAGCCCCGTCTGCTCGACGCGCTGCTGGCGGCGGTCGAGGGACAGCGCGACGCTCCTGGCCGACGATGTCGCCCAGGCTCTGGGACGACCTCTTCATCGAGAGCTGCGCCGACTGGGCGGTCCCCTACATCGGCGCGCTCCTGGGGCTCCCGCCCGACGCCGGCCGGCTCGAGGTCGCCTACGCGGTCGCCCTGCGCCGCCGCAAGGGCACGCCGGCCGCGCTCGAGGACTTCGCCGAGGTGCTCACCGGCTGGACCGCCCGGGTGCTCGAGGGCTGGCAGATCACCATCTGGGCCCAGCGCCTCGGGCACCCCGGCCCGCCGCGGGTCGCGACGGTCGACCTGCGCGACGGCGCCCGCTCGCGGATCGGGACGCCGTTCGAGCGCGTGCGCCGCAGCGTCTCCCCGTCGGGGCCCTGGTCGCCGCGGGCGGCCACCGTGGTCGTCTGGCCGTGGCAGGTGCAGGACGTACCTGGCGACGGAGGCCGCGCCCCTCGGCGCGCGGCCGCTTCGCCCTCCACCCGCTCGGCGCGGAGGCGCCGCCCTACCTGCGCCCGCGCCGGCTGCGCCTGAGCAGCGACGTCGGCGGGTCGGCGGCGGAGGCCGCGCACCGGCGACGAGCTCGACGCCCCGGTCCGCGCCACCTACGCGGTCGTCGAGGCCCTCGCGGAGCCCGGGCAGATCGCCTACGGGGCGAACTGGGCGCTGAGCGCCGCGCATCCCCTCGCCGCAGGGCGTCGCCGGCGCGCCGACGCTCCTCGACGCTGACGGCCGACGGGGCCCCCGTCGGCTGGCCGGACATCGCGCTTCGGCGCCCTTCCCCCCGGCGGCGCCGGCCCCGGCGCCGCCCGGCGGCCGGGCAGGCCGTGGTCGACCTCGCCCGCGGCCACGTCGAGCTGGGCGCCGGGCTCGCCGGCCCCCTCAGGGCGACGTGGCACCGGCCGCTGCCGGGGTCGATCGGGGCGCTCGCCGGCGACGGCGACGTGGATCCGCTCGCGCGGGTCGTCGTGACCGTCAACCCCTGCCTGCCGGCGGCGGGCGACAACGTCCACACGCTGGAGGACGCGATCGCCCTGGCGCAGGGCCGCAGCGCCGCCCTGTCGCCGGAGCCGGCCTCGACGCCGGCCATCCGGACGTCGAGATCCGGCTGGAGACCTCCGACCGCCTGGACGCGCCGCCCGCGGCCGCCTTCACCCCGGCGCTGCCGCGACTGGCGCATCGTCGCCCCGCGCCTCGATGACCCCGACCGTCGTCGGCGACCTCCGGCTCGACCTCGCGGGCGCGTGCCTCACGCTGGAGGGCTTCGCGCTCGTCGGGCGACCTGCGCCTCGGCGCGGCGCTCGACGGCGTGCTCCTGCGCCACCTCACGATGAACCCGCCGCGCGGGCGCCGCCCTTCGGGTCGAGCCGGGCGCCTGGGGGCTCGCCGCTGCGAGGCCGAGCTGTGCGTCCTCGGCGCCGATCCGCGCCGACCTCGGCGCGCTCCCGGTCGTCCTGCGGGACTGCGTCGTGGACGGCCGCGGGGAGCGCCTGCGCGTCTGCGGCGGCGCCTCCGCCGGCTCGGCCGTCGAGGCGGTCGGCCGGCGACGGCCCCCGCACCCGGCCCTGACCGCGAGCGGCACCACGTTCGCCGGGCCGGTGCGCGTCGAGTCGGTCGACGCGGTCGACTGCATCTTCGCCGGCGGGGTCGCGGGCGGTGCAGGGCCAGGAGGGGTGCCTGCGGCACTGCTTCCTCGGCCCGCCCCTGGGCGCGGCGCCGTCCCACCCGCCCGACCTACCGCTGCGGCCCGTTCCCCGACCCCGACCTTCGCCTCGGTGGGCTTCGAGGCGGCCGGCTACTACGCCCTGGAACTCGAGCCCGAGCACCCGCTGCGGCTCGGCGGCCGGCGACGGCGGCGAGGTCGGCGCCTACCACCACGCCGGCCGGGCGGGCCGCATCGGCCGCCTGCGGCGGCGGGTTGACGAGTTCGTCCCGCTCGGCCTGCGCTCGCGCGTGGTCCTCGCCCCCTGGGAGGAATGATGATCGGCGACTACACCGAGATCCCCCTGCGACCGGACGAGCGCTGGACCGCGGCGCGGATGCAGGAGGGCCGGGTCCTGCTCGACCACGAGTGGAACCTCAACCTCGACGCCGCCTCGCGGGCGGCCGAGTGGGCGGCGGCCGACGTCATCGGGCCGGCCGGGGTCGCCGAGGGCAGCGACGCCTTCGCCGTCGGGGTGACCACCTCCGGGACGCTCGACCTCACCGTGCGGCCGGGACGGATGTGGGTCGGCGGGATGGCGGCGCTGGCGCCGGCCCCCTTCGCCTACTCGGCCCAGGACCAGATCGACGACCTCCCGGCCGGGGGCCGCGCGTTCGTCTACCTGGACGCGTTCGCCGAGCACGTCCAGCCGGCCGAGAGCCCCGACGAGCTCATCGACCCGGCCCTGGCCCCGATCGACTCCGCGGCCCGGAGCGGGTCGGCTACCGGGTCCGCTGCCGGCCCACGGCGGCGGCCACCTGCACCCAGGCCGCTGGCCGAGGCTGGCGGACCCCGGGCTCTCCGGCGGGCGGCTGACCGTGACCCGGACCGGCGCCGACCGCGCCGGCCGATCCGTGCGCGCCGCCCGGGGATCCGCTGGGCCGGGTGCCCGACGGCCTCTTCCGCGTCGAGGTGCTCGACTCCGGCGCCGCCGCCGCCGCGCGCTTCGCCTGGTCGTTCGAGAACGGGGCGGCGGCGGTGGCCGTCGCCGGCGTCGCCGGCGACACGGTCACCCTGCGGCCCTCGCAGGCGGTGGCGTTCTCCGACGGCGACCTGGTGGAGGTGTCGTGGCTCGCGCGCCGGGCCGACCGCGTCGACCACGGGGCGCTCTACGCGGTAGACGAGGTGACGCCGTCAGCCGGCCGGCGACGTCCTGCGGCTCGATCGCGCCGTCACGGCGCCGGCCGGCGCCGAGGGCCTGGTCGTGCGGCGCTGGGACGGGCAGGTCGTCGGCGCCGCGACCCCGCGGCCGGCGGCCTTCCGCGGCGACGACATCGGGGTGCGGTTCAGCGCGGCCGGCGGGCGGCTACCTCGCGGGCGACTGGTGGGGGGCGCGGCTGCGCGAGGCCGACGGCGACGGCATCGAGCACCGCACCGACGCGCCGCCCGACGGTGTGCGCCATTCCGTCGCGCCCCTCGCGCTGGTCGACCTCACGGCCCGGACCGTGATCGCCGACTGCCGCCCGGTCTTCCGCAACCTCGTCGCCCTCTCCCGCGGGAGGTGCACCGTCGTCGCCCGCCCCGGCGACGACCTGCAGGCGGCGGTCGACCAGCCTGCCGCCCGAGGGCGGCGAGCTGTGCCTCGCCGCGGGGCTCTACCCGCTCGACGCCCCCCTTGTGGTCGCGGGGCGCGTGCGCGTGGTGATCAGCGGCGCGGGCCCCGCGACGGTGCTGCGCGCGATCGGCCAGGAGGCGGCGGTGGTCGTGGACCGCTGTCGCGACGTCGAGGTCCGCCACCTGCGCGCCGAGGGCGGCTCGCCCGGCGCGCCGCCGGCAGCCCCCATCTCAACGGCGCGCTCACCTTCGTCGCGTCGAGCGACGTGGGGGTGTCCGACTGCATCCTGACCTGCCCCGACTCGTCCGGGCTCGCCCAGACCTGCCTCACCGTCCGGGGCGGCGAGGGCGGGCTGCCCGAGCGTGTCCGCATCGAGCGCAACCGCGCCGAGGTCGGCTCGTGGCAGGGCGGCCTGCTGGTGGTCGACGCCGGGCGCGTCCTGCTCGCGGGCAATCAGGTCGGGCTCCGCGAGGACGCGGGCGGGGGGCGGCCCTCGTCGCCGGCGGGGGCAGGCCCTGGCGCGCGCGCTCGTCCTCCTGCTGGCCCAGGGCATGCGGCGCGGGCCGGAGGACGGGGCCCGGGAGATCGACGTCCCGGGGTCCCCGGCGGGCCTCGTCGTCGTGCCGGGCTCGGACGCCGAGGAGTTCGTCGAGAGCTTCGCGAAGATGGTCACGGCGGCGTTCGTCGAGCGCCAGGGCGGGGCGCAGAAGGCCCTGCGGGCGTTCGCCCGCCGCCTCGCCCAGGGCCAGGACGTGGCCCGCCTGTCGCCGGCGGCGCGGGCCGCCCTCGACCGCCTGCGGGGGGAGTGGCGGGCGGTCGCCCAGGGCATCGTCGTCGCCGGCGCCCGCCTGGGGACGGCCCAGGTCCACGACAACCAGGTGGCCGGCGCCGTGCAGGGCATCCACGTGGGCGTGTCGTTCGCGGACGTCCCCGGCCGCGAGCAGGCGGACGAGGTCGTCCTGCGCGGCAACGTGGTGCACTGCACCGTGCCGCGGGCGTACGATCGAGACCGTCACGCCGTCTTCGTGGGGAACGCCCGCAGCGTGCACATCATCGACACCGTCGCCACAGTCACCCGCACCGGGCAGGCCGTCGGCGACGACCCGCCGTCCCCAATGGAGGGGATCCGGCTGCACGGGCACTTCGGCCCCTTCCTCGCCGTGCGCAACTCGAGCCTCAAGGGCGTCACCGTCGGCGTCCGCGTGAGGCCGCTCCAGCCGATCCCGAAGCAGCGGATGTGGCTGGTCTCGGAGACGATGGCCGACGGCGCGGGCCTGGCCCTGGCCGCCCCGGGCTCGGTGGACCGCGCGCGGAACGTGCCGTGAGCCGGGCCCTCGCCCTCGAGCCGCCGGCCGCGGCCCGCCCGGCCGCCGCGGCGCCCGTGCGCGCCCGTCCCGCGAGGCGCGCCCTGGCGGCCCCCGGGGGCGAGCTCGCCCGGGTCGCCCTGCGGCGCAGCTGCTCCTGCGGGGGGACGCCGGGCCCGACCGGCGAGTGCGCCCAGTGCCAGGCGCGGCGCCTGCAGCGCCAGGAGCTGCCGAGCCCGGCGGAGGCTGAGCAGCGGGCGCGCGACGTGGCCAAGGGCGTCCGCGACGGCATCGTGGGCGCCGCCGAGGGCATCGAGCGGATGGCCGAGGCGCTCGGCGAGAAGGCCGAGCGCGCCGCGGAGGTCGCCGAGCAGGCCGGCGAGCGGGCCGTCGAGGAGGTCTCGGCGGAGGCAGAGCGCTGGTGGACGGCGGGGGGCGGGCAGACCACGCAGATGGACTTCGACGGCTTCGACCTGCGCGTGAGCGGGGCCATGCCCCTCACGGCGCCGGCGGTCTCGGGCCTGCGCGCCACCAACCCGAAGGCCGGCGGCGTCGACTGGACCGGGCCCGACAAGCAGGAGGTGCCCGACAAGGGGCCCATCCCCGAGGGCAAGTACTACCTGGAGCCGTCCGAGGTGGAGACGCCCAAGACGCACGGCTTCTCCTCCGGGCCGTGGGGCAACTACCGCACGCGGCTCCACGAGTCCTGGACCACGGCCGTCTGGCGCGCGGCGACGACCGAGCGCACGGCGGGCTTCTTCCTCCACCAGGACGGCGGCAACGACGGCACCGCGGGCTGCATCGGCCTCTCGAGCGACAAAAACAACCGGGCCGTGCACGGCCTGATCATGGCCAACGACGCGCCGATCCCCGTCTACGTGAAGTACCTGCCGCCGTCCAAGGTCGCTCCCGGCACCCCGCCGGCCGCCGCCGGGGTCCAGCGCTCGAGCCTGCTGGTGGGGTCCGCCAGCGACCCGGCCGAGGGCGAGGCCGACCGCGTCGCCGAGCGCGCGATGCGCGGGGACGAGCCCCTCGGCGTCGCGCGGTCGGCGGCCGGGGGCGCGGGAGAGGGTCCGGCTCCGCCGATCGTCCACGAGGTGCTGCGCGGCCCCGGCGCCCCCCTCGACGCCGCGATCCGCGGCGACTTCGAGCACCGCCTCGGGCTCGACCTCTCAGGGGTGCGCGTCCACGACGGCGACCGGGCTGCCGAGTCGGCGCGGGCGGTGGACGCGGCGGCCTACACCGTGGGCAGCGACGTCGTCTTCGGCGCGGGGCGCTACGCGCCGCAGTCGCCGGCCGGGCGGCGGCTGCTCGCCCACGAGCTGGCTCACGTGGCACAGCAGGCCGGGCCCGCCGAGCCCGAGCTCGCCCGATCTCCGTCCGCGTCAACCCTCAGGAGGGTCACGCTGGACCCCTCGTGCGACGCGTCCCAGGCCGAGGTCCTGGGCAACGTCACGCGCGCGCAGGCGTCGGCGGCGGGCTGGGCGCGCGCCGCCCTGTCGGCCCTCGATCGTCCCGAGGACGTCGGGTCGCTGCTCCGGCGCCACTTCGGGGTGGAGCTGGCGGACATCGCGTCGATCGCCGTGGTCCGTGCGTACTTCCAGTCGATCCTGAGGGTCCTCGAGGCCGACGGCTTCACGTACCACTGCCTGGAGTCGTCGCACGCGTCGTGCAGGGACGACGAGGGCGAGAAGGTCGCGGCACGGGCCCCTTCGCCCGGCAGCGACATCTACTTCTGCGACCCCTACCCCCACCAGGACTTCTTCGGCCATCGGTCGCTCATCGACACCCTGCTGCACGAGGCGGCCCACGCCCAGCACGCCGCCTTCAACCACGACACGTACGAGGACGACAGCGACTATCCCGGCTCCTCGCCCCGCACCAACGCGGACTCCTACGCATGCTTCGCCCGCGACGTCGCCCTGGGATCGGCGGAGCGGCTCGAGCTCGGCGTCGGCCAGGTGGTCGGCGCGGACCAGTTCTACATCTCCTTCGGCGGCTCGTCGATCGTCGGCGGCCCGGCGCTCGAGATCGTCAACCTGCAGCTCGGCGCCCGGACGATCTTCACACCGGAGACGCAGGAGGGTGCGCCCGCCCGACTCCTCAGCGTCGGCGATGTCGGGGTCCACCTCACACCGGTGGGACGCACCGCGTACATCGACCTCACCACGGGAGGCTTCTTCGGAGCGAACATCGCCGATGCCACGGTGATGGCGGGCATCGCGGCGCACATCAGCGCCGGCTACCGGGGCGACCGGATCGACTTCGGCCTCGACGCCCAGCAGCTCTGGGACCTCGCCGGCGGGGAGGACCTGCTGCTGGTCGGGGTCCGGGGCACCGTGAACTTCTGACGTGGCTCGCGGCGCCCGATGGTCCCTGCCGCCGGTCCCGGCCCGCGCCACGACGCGCGCGCCGTCGCCCGGCCCGGCGGTCGGCGCCCCGGCGGGCGCCCGGCGAGCTCGGCCGCGTGGCGACCAGGCGCCTGCAGCGGCAGTCCCCACCGGCCACCGTCCCGGCGCCGCCCCAGGCGCAGCCGGCCGCGCCGCCGCCAACCGCCTCGTATCAGGCCCCCGCGGCCGATCGCTTCAACTACGTGTTCGTGATGGGCACCGGGGGCGTCTTCGCGCTCGCCGACCACTTCGCGAGGGCGTACTACCAGGGGCACGCGATCAAGCAGGGGACCAGCCTCTGCGGGATCCTCGAGGCCATCCGGGGCGACGTCGAGTTCGGGACCTCGGGCGACCCCCGCCGCCTGGTCGGGCAGGTCGTCGTCATCACCCACGGCCTGGCCGACGGCCGGGTGCTCTTCCCCCTCAACGACGGCGACAAGGACCAGTGGGTGCGGCCGGAGGACGTGACGACGATCCTCTCGACCGACTGGATCACCCGCACGAGCCTCGGCTGCCGGTTCGCCGCGAGAGCAGTCGCCGGCGCCTCGGACGCCACCACCTGGGTCAACGTCAAGGGCTGCAACCTCGGTCAGAACCCGGCGGCGGTGGACGCCCTCCGCGCGCTCTTCGGCGGCCAGGCGACGGTGACCGCGCCGAAGGCGACGGTCCGCATCGAGAACCTGAGCTACGGCGCAGGGGTGCCCGGCCGCCGGACGGCCGCCGAGGCGATCTCCTGGATGGTCAGGAACCTCTACCTGCCGCCCGACGCAGAGGCCTGGGCGCCCGAGCGCAAGGAGGAGTTCGTCAAGGGCCTCTTCGTCGCGAACGCGGGGCCGGCGGGGATCCCATCGGACGCCCTCGTTCTGCCTGGCGGCGCCAAGGTACCCCCGTCCGATCCCCGGTATCACGAGAACATCGCGGTCTCGCGCCCCACACCGTGACGGGCGGGCCGAGCCCCGGCCCGGCCGGGGTAGCGGCGCAAGTCGTCAGCCTCCCACGTCCCAGGCTTCGAGGGAATTCTCGAATTGGCATCTGGGCGTCTGGGCCCTGGAGTGCACGGCTCGATGTCGCCGCAGCGCGCCGCGTCGCGCGGGCCGGGACGCGGCGCTTGCGCTCCGTGAGGCTCGACTGGCGGTTGCCCCTTAGCCCAAGGGCCGAGAGACCGAGAAGGCGAAGGGGTCGTCGTCCTCGAGGTCGAGCACGATCTTGATGGCGTCCTCGAGCCGGCCCATCTCGTCGCGCGACAGCTGCCCGCGCCGGCCGGCGACGCGCGAGCGGGGCAGGGTCTGGATGTTGGCCGCGTTGGCGACCGACGGCTGATCGAGGCCGTGCTCGGGCCGATTCAACAGGACCGTCGTCACCCCCTCGCGCAGGGTGCTGGTGACCTCAACGATGGTCACGTTGGACAGCTCCGGGATCAGGTGGTCGGCCGTCACGATCACGGCCGGCCGGGGCCCATACCTGAGCTCGACGTCGACAACGTCGCCACGGTTCACCGCCGCTCATCCAGGATCGCCTCCCAGGCGGCGGCGCCCTCGGCCTCAGGCTGGGAGTCGGGCGGGCCGTAGGTCGCCCGCACGCTGTCCACGATCGCGGCCCGGCGGGCCTCGCGGAAGAGCAGCACCGCTCCGGCCCGCAGCGCCTCTGAGCGCGAGCTCAGGCGGGTGCAGGCGACGACCTTGTCGATGCGCGCTAGTTCCTCATCCGAGACTCGGATCGTGACGCTGTGCTTGACGGCCACCCGAGCGCCTCCCTTCAGTGTCGGGTTGTGTAGGACTCTAAGTATGACTCCTCGTCTTACATTAGGCAAACAGGGCACGCGGACCCTCGAGGCCGGGCCTCGGAGGTCTCCACCGAAGGTGGGTGATCCGGTCGGCGCCGGCCGCGTCAACCCCCGCGTCAGCCCCAACCCCCCATCTGAGCCACGAACGGCCCGCCGAGCATCTCGGCCCATCGGCCGGGATCCCGCATCGTGTGGCCGGGTCCCGGTCGTGACCGTGATCGGCCGAAAACGGCCGGCCGGGTTGAGGGCCTTGTGGGCGTGTGGCCCGTGGAGGTTCAAGTCCTCTCGGGCGTATGAAGGAAACCCCGCAAGTGCGGGGTTTCGTCGTTCTCGAGCGGCTGTCCACCGAACCCGGACCGCCGGCCGTGGTCACGTTTTGGTCACACTCCTGACAGCGGCCTCGGCGCGCTCGCAGCGTCGCGCAGTACTCGCGCTCGAGGTGCCCGTTGTAGCGCTGGGTTGTGTGGATGGACCGGTACCAGAGGGGCGATATGCCGAGTGACAGGAGCGGGGTCAGCAGCGAATCGCCGGCGCGGCTCGAGGTCCGGCTGCTCGGTGCAGTCGAAGTCATCTTGGACGGCCGCCGTCTTCGCGCCTTCGACTCTCCTCGCTTGCAGCGGTTCCTGGCGTTGATCGTGTTGCGGAGCCACCTGCGGCACCGTTCCCGGCTGGCGTTCGAGCTCTGGCCCGACTCCGACGAACGTCAGGCGCGGACCAACCTCAGAAAGCTGCTGCACGACTTCCGCCACTCCCTTCCCGACATCGGCGAGTTCGTCCAGATCGACAACGAGATCGTGCGGTGGATTCCGAGGGGGCCGAGCGAGGTCGACGTGCTGCGGTTCCGCGATGCCGTGGCTGCTGGCGATCTCGAACTCGCCGCGCGTCTGTATTCGGGCGACCTCCTCCCGGCTTGCTACGACGACTGGGTCCTGGACGAGCGAGCGAGGCTTCGAGGCGAGGCGCACGGGGTCCTCGTGCGGCTGAGAGACGAGGCTGTCGGGCGCGACGACCACGAAGCGACGATCAGGCATGCCCAACGCATCCTCGACCTGGAGCCGACCGACGAGGCGGCCGTTCGAATCCAGATGGCAGCACATCTCGCGCTCGGCGACAGAGCCGCGGCGCTGCGCTCCTACCATCGATACGCGGAGGTGCTCGAGCGCGAGCTCGCGGTGGAACCGGGCGAGGCCATCGGGGCGATGTACCGACGGCTCCGGGCCGACACACCCAACCGCGAGGAGCTGCAGGGCGAGGACGTGGCACCGGTCGCCGAAGTGCCGTTCGTGGGCCGCGACCTCGAGCTGGACCAGCTCAACCGGGCATGGAACGCGGCGCGGGAGGGGAGGGCACATCTCGTGTTGGTGTCCGGCGAACCGGGGATCGGGAAGTCCCGCCTCGCCCTGGAGCTGGGACGGCGCGTTCGGGCCGAGGGACACGCGGTGGCTTCGGCTCGGGCGTACGAGGCGGCGGGCAGACCGCCGTGGGGCCCGGTCGTCGACCTGCTCCGATCGGATGCTCTCCGGAGCCACATCGACACGCTGGGCACGGTCTGGAGGGCCGAGCTCGCACGTCTCCTACCCGAGCTCCTCGAGGCTTCCCCGCCACCCGCACCGAGCCGATCGGGCGACCTGGCTCAGCGCCATCGGTTGTTCGATGCAGTGAGCAGGGCCATCATCGGCGACCGCCCGCGTCTGCTCATCATCGACGATCTGCAGTGGTGCGACGCCGAGACCATCGAAGCGATCGGCTTCGTGGCCCGTTCGGGGCAGACGGCACCGGTCCTGATCGTGGGTACCGTCCGCTCGGAGGAGATCCCAGAGCGTCATCCCCTCGTCGGACTCGTCGACGCCTTGGGCCACGACAAGGCCGTGACCACCGTGCCACTCGACCCGCTCGACGAAGCCACGACGGCGTCGCTCGCTGCTCGGCTCCGCAATGCAGACCGAATCGATCGGGACCTGGCGGCACGACTCTGGGCCGAGACCGAGGGCAACCCACTCTTCGTCATCGAAGTGCTTCGAGCCGGGGTCTCCCCCGAGGGACGGCAGGCGGCGCTCACTCCCACGATCCGGGCGGTGCTAGGCGCCCGACTGGGCCAACTCCCTGACGGTGCTCGGCGGCTGGCCGAGGTGGCCGCCGTCATCGGTCGGTCCTTCTCGGTGGGCCTGCTGGTCTCGGCCACCGGGATCGGTGAGCCGGAGCTCGTCGATCATGTCGACGAGCTCTGGCGTCGACGGATCATCCGCGATCAGGGGCTCACGTACGACTTCAGCCACGACAAGCTTCGGGCGGTCGCCCTGGAGACGCTCAGTCCGGCTCGTCAACGTCAACTCCATCGGGCCGTCGCCGAGGCGATCACGGTCGAGTTCCGCCACGACCTCGACGCGGCCAGCCCACAGCTGGCCGCCCACTACGACCAGGCCGGCATGGTCGAACCGGCCATCGATGCCTACCGCGTGGCCGGAGCCCGAGCAGTGGCGGTGTCGGCCCTCGACGAAGCGGTCACCATGTTCCGGCGAGCACTCTCACTGCTCGCTGAGTTGCCACCCTCACCGCGTCGCGATGCGCTCGAGCTCGACATCCTGATCGGCCTCGGCTCACCCTTGGTGGCCCTCGAGGGCTACGGCTCCCACGGAGCCCACCAACTCTACGAGCGGGCCCTTTCGCTCTGCCGCACGCTCCACCGAGCCGTGGACCCCCCGATTCTCCGCGGTCTCGGCCTCGCCCGGCTGCAGGGCTGCCGCTTCGACGAGTCCAGCGAGCTCGGCCAGGCTCTCGTCGATCATGAGAGCCACGATCCGATCGCCAAGACCGAGGGACGGTATCTCCTCGGCGTGAGCGCCTTCTGGCGGGGTGATCTGGCGAGGGCCCGTCAGTACCTCGAAGGCGCCATCGACGCGTATGACCTGTCCCATCGCCACGAGCATCTGGCGTTGTACGCGCAGGACCCGAAGGCGGTCTGTCTCGTACGCCTGGCCTGGGTCGACCTGTGGGCGGGCGACGCCGGCCGGGCCGATGAAAGGGCCCGATCGGCTCTCGAGCTGGCCGTCGATCTCGACCATCTCATGACGCGGTGGTACGTCCTCACCTACGCGGCGATCATCGCGGCCGAATCCGAGGATCTCGTCCGCCTCGCCGAGCTGCTCCGGGATGCCGAGCTCCTGGGCAGGCGTCTTCCGATGCGCTACCTGATGATCGTCGGAGACGCCCTGCGGGGCTGGCTGGACGCTTGCGAGGGATCCCCCGGGGGCATCGACCGGATCGTGCGATCGGTGGCGCGCTCACGCACCGAAGGGGAGAGCCTCCATCTGACCTACACGCTCCTTCTTCTCGCTCGAGCTCGTGGCATGGCCGGCGAGCTCCACGAAGGACGAGCCGCGACACGCGAGGGGCTCTCGTTGTCACACCGCCGCAACCAACGCTATCTCGAGGCCGAGCTGTGGCGCGTCGACGGTGAGCTGTGCATATCGCAGCGGAGAACCCGAAGCCGCCGCCTCGCTGCGGAGAGCCGTCGAGGCGGCCGACGCGCAAGGCGCGAGCTGGTTGGAGCTTCGGGCTCTCCACTCCTTGGCCAGCCGATACCCCGATCAGGCGCTGCGGGAGCAACTCGGGGACCTCGTCGAGACCATTCCCTCGGGCCACGATCTCCCGGCGTTCCGGGCCGCGACCGGTCTTCTGAGCGAGTCCGGCTGAAGGGAACGCTTCGGGAACGCCAGCGCGTGCATCCTCGGCGAAATCGAGCGGAGGAGCACGCCATGAGCGACACGATCAAGGCATTGACCGAGCCGGTGCGGGGAGGCGTCATCACCGGCTCGGATCCCGACTACGACGACGCCCGCGCCGTGTGGGAACCCGACACATCGCTGCTCGACGCCGCACGCGAGATCGCTCCGATCATCCGGGAGCACAGCCAGGAAGCAGAGCGGGAACGGCGCCTGTCCCAGCCGGTCTTGAAGGCACTGCGCGAGACGGGTCTCCTGCGAATGACAACTCCCCGTTCGCTCGGGGGGTTGGAGACCGACCCCGTCACCCGCGCCCTCGTCGGCGAGGAAGTCGGTCGCCACGACTCTGCTGCGGCGTGGACCTTGGAGAACCCTCTGGACTGGGCCTTCTTCTGTTGCCGTCTCCCCGACGAGGGAGCCGAGGAGATCTACAGCCGCGGAGCGGACATCCTGATCGCCGCCCAGTTCGGCCGCCCCATGAAGGCGACGTCGACGAACGGCGGATACCGCATCTCTGGTCGAGCCCCGTTCGTCAGCAACTGTTATGACGCCGACTGGATCTCGTCGACGGTCCTCGTGGACGAAGACGAATCCGCCGGGGACGAGCCCGAGATGCGCATGGTCTACTTCCCCAGCGAGGAGTGCGAAATCATCGATACGTGGGACGTCATGGGGATGCGGGGCACGGGCAGCAACGACATCTCGGTGACCGACGTGTACGTGCCCAAGTCCAGGACCTTCCCGATGGTGCCGGACTTCGAGCCGGGATCGCACTATCGCGGCCCGCTGTATCGACTCCCGGTCGTGGGCGCGGCGGCGTCTGGCATCCCGGCGCCGATGTTGGGGGTGGCGCGACGAGCTCTCGACGAGGTGACCGAACTCGCTCGCGAACAAGACTCCGGTGGCATCGAGTGGTCTGCTGAAGGAACGGGCGTCGGCGCAAGTCCAGCTGGGCCGAGCGGAAGCGATCCTGCGCTCAGGGCGCTTGCTGCTTCTCGACAGCCTGAGCGAAGCGTGGCGGAGATGCGTCGACGGCGAGACCCACTCGCTGGAGCAGAAGGCGGACCTCCTGCTCGGGATGGCCCACGCGATGAGCAGCGCCGTCCAGGCTGTCGAGCTCGCATGCAGCATCGCGGGAACGACAGCGTTTCGAGCCACCAACCCGCTGGAGCGTTGCTTCCGGGATGTCCAGACGATGAGACACCACGTCTTCGCGTCTGAGCAACGCTATGGGACCTTCGGGCAAGTGTATCTCGGGGTTCCACCGGACTTCCCCGTGGTTGCCTTCTAACGTTTCCTTGCGGTTCAGCGTGCCGCGCTTGATGAAGTGGGGACTGTCGAGAGCTTGAAACCAGGCCGGAGGAGCTACGCCGGGCGTTCGAGCACGACCCCATCGGCCTGGGTCCCGTACAACCTTCGGGGCTGCCTGCGCGACGGCCGAGCTGGTCAACGCCGTACGGCGCGGGCGCTCGCGGGCGCCCGCCTCCTGGTGACCGCCGAACAGGCGGCCGCGTTGCCCAGTCAGCCAACCTGCCGGTCGAGCTTGGCGGGAAGGAGCATGGCCGCCCCGAGACCGATGAGCCCGATCCCGGCGAGCACGCCCATCGCGATCCCGTACGTCCGATTCCCGGGGGCGACGGCGGACACCAGAATCGTCCCAGCGATCGCGGTGCCGAACGACGAGCCCAGGTTGGACACGCTGCGCGAGAGGCCCGAGATCTCGCCCTGGAGCTCCTCGGGGAAGCTCGACTGAACGACGTTCACCGAGGGGGTCAGCATCGCACCCAGGCCGAAGCCGATGAGGAACAGCCCGGGCACGAAGGCCCAGATGCTCGACGAGCCCTCGACGAGTCCGATCAGGAGCCCGATCCCGACCAGAGTGATCACGAAGCCCGCCACGATCAGGGTCCTCTGCGCCCGCCGCTTGGCGAATCGCTCTGCTCCGAGGGACGAGATCAAGATGCCCGCAGTGGCGGCGGTGAAGATGACGCCGGTCTTGATGGCGCTATACCCGCGGACGGTCTGCAGGAAGACGGAGACGACGAACGACGTCCCCATGAGAAGCAGCCACTGGATGTTCTGGGTGACAAGGGCGAAGTTGCACGTGCGCTTCCGGAACAGCCCGGTGGAGAGCAGCGGCTCCTTGCCCGCTCGCTCCCGAGCCCGGATGTAGATCAAGAACCCGACCAGGAAGGCGGCGCCGACGACGAGGAAGACCACGAAGAGCACGTTGCGGGTGCCTGCCTGCAGGATCCCGAACACCACGAAGAACATGCCGACCGCGGACAGGATCGCCCCGACCGCGTCGAAGGGGCGCTTCGGATCCGGTGGCAGGGGATCGACCAGGCGACGGCTCAGGAGGATGATGGCCGCGATCACCACGGCCTGGAAGACGAACGCCGCCCGCCAGCTGATCCCCGTGGTGATGACCCCGCCGATCAACGGCCCCGCCGCGGCGCCGATGCCGCCCAATCCGCTGATCGCGCCAAAGGCCCAGGCACGCGTCGTCAGATCGGTGAACCACAGCGTCGCGAGGATGTAGACCGGGGGAATCAACAGCGCCGTGCCGACGCCTTCGAGCACCGAGTTGCCGAGGATCAGCACGCCGAGACCCGGGGAGATCGCGCTCAGCACGGCGCCGATTCCGTACAGCGTGAGGCCTGCGATGAAGCACCGCTTGCGGCCCCAGCGATCCGTGAGCTTGCTGCACGGGATCATGAGGATGGCCATGATCAGCAGGAACAGGGTGATCGTCGTCTGCACGCCTTTGACGGTCGTGTCCAGGTCCTCGCTGATGTCGTTGATCATCACGTTCATGTTCGAGCCCGCGAAGCTGCAGATGAACTGCGCGAGCGCAAGGGGGAGGATCAACCTGCGCGCAGAAACGGCCGGACGCTCCGCTACGCGCCCGAGGCTCACGGCGCCTTCATCGGGCAAAGGTGCTCCAGCAGTCAGGGGCTGGATCAGCGCTCGGGAGGAGGGCGGGCCGCGCTGGCCAGCTTTCGGCCTTCGGTGTGCGGGGCATGCCCAGGCCATGCCAGCGGCCGGCTCTCGATACGTTCACACCGCGAACGCTACGGCTCGGAGGCGCTCCCCGCGGGCGACGCCGAGGCGACGCGGGTGCGCGGCGGGTTGCTGCGCGATGTCGTGCGCGCCAACGAGGAGTGGGACACGGCCCGGGCTTGCGGCCGCAGACGCATTGGAAGATAGTCGGCATGACCCGATGGGAGCGTCCCATCGGCGGCATCGCAGGTTTTGTGATCAGTGAGCGCGGACCGCGCAGCGTCTCCGACCGACTTTCGGAGGGCGCTCGGCGGTCGTTTGTCGGTCGGCGAGACCGAGCTGAATGCGCTTCGTGCTGCCGTCCAGGCAGCCGAGCTGCCGTTCATGGTCGCCTTCATCCACGGGCCCGGGGGGATCGGGAAGTCGAGGCTGATCGCGGCCGCGGCGAGCTCGCTCGGCCCGGGAGTCCGATTCATCTCCCTCGACGGCCGGGAGATCGAGCCGACCCCGAGAGGCTGCCGCGCCGCGCTCGGAGCCGCGCTCGGACTCGATGAGAGCGAGCCGGACCTCGAGGACCTCGTCGCCTCCCTGCGGGCTGCCGAGCGCCGGACGGTGCTGGCGTTCGATACCTACGAGACCTGCGGGCTCATCGACAGCTGGCTGCGCCAGACGTTCGTGCCTGCGCTTCCCGAAACCGTCCTCACGATCATCGCCGGTCGGGCACCCCCGAGCCCCGCATGGCTGACGACCCCCGGGTGGCAGGACCTCTTCCACGAGATCGAGCTCCGGGCCCTCCCGCCGGCCGACGCCGAGCAGATGCTCACGGCACGGGGTCTCGACGCGCCGCGCGCCAAGCGCGTCAATCGGTTCGCTCGCGGCTACCCTCTCGCCCTCGAGCTCGCGGCGGCTGCGATGCGGGAGCGGCCGGATCTCGAGATCGACCTCGCTCCACCGCCAAAGATGGTGCATCAACTCACGCAGGCCTTCGTGGCCGAGCTCCCGGCGGAGACGGTCGAGGTTGTCGAGGCCGGCTCGACAGTACGCCGGATCACCGAGCCCATCCTCGGCGCGCTTCTCCAGCGCTCCTCGACCCGAGAGGCGTTGGAGGGTCTGCGCCGGCTGCCCTTCGTCGACTCGACCACCGAAGGGGTCATCATCCACGATGTCGTGCGAGAGAGTCTCGCGCGCGATCTGGCCCAGCGCGATCCCAGCCGATACGCCGACTACCGCTGGCGGGCATGGCGGCTCTTCACCCAGGAGTCGCAGCGCGCCCGAGGCGGCAGCCTCTGGCAGCCGACGGCCGATCTGCTCTACCTCATCACCAACCAGAACGTGAGGGAGGGCTTCTTCCCGCAGGGCGGGATGGAGTACGCCATGGAGCCGGCCACCTCGGGGGACGGCGCGGAGATCGCGGCCATCACGTCGAGCGGCGAGGGGCCGGAGGCGGGGCGCTGGCTCGAGCGCTGGTGGGAGCGTCATCCCGAGACCTTCAGGGTCGCGCGGGACGCTCACGGGGCCGTGGCGGCGTTCTTCCTCCTCTTTCAGCCGGCGGAGGTGGACCCCGCGCTGCTGGTGGCGGACCCGGTGACGGCGGCCTGGGCGCGAGAGCTCGAGGCACAGCCGGTGGCCCGACGCGAGCAGGTCCTCTTCCTGCGCCGGTGGCTGTCCCGCGAGGCGGGAGAGGCGCCGTCCCCGGCACAGGGCGCCTGCTGGATCGACATCAAGCGGACCTACATGGAGCTGCGGCCGCGTCTGCGACGGCTCTACACCGCGGTCGTCAACCTCGCGACCTACGCGCCCTCGGTCGTGCCGCTCGGCTTCGCCCCGCTGCCCACGGCCAACGTTGACCTCGACGGCGTCACCTACCACGCCGCGAGCCTCGACTTCGGGCCCTTGAGCGTCAACGGATGGCTCAGCGGCCTGATCGAGGCCGAGCTTCGCGGAGCAGCCGAGGACGAGGGGGCGCTGCAGCGTGAGGCATCGGCCGCGGGGCTCACCCCACGCGAGCTCGAGGTGCTTCGGCTGGTGGCCGACGGCGTCTCCAACCGGGGGATCGGCGAGCGGCTCGTCATCAGCGAGAAGACCGCGGTCCGCCACGTCTCGAACATCTTCACCAAGCTCGGCGTCCACACTCGCGCCGAGGCCGCGAGGGTCGCCGCCGAGAGCGGCCTGACCAAGGCCAGGGCGACGGTCTGACCTCCTGAGCCGCGCGTCGGCGCCTCCTGGACTGGAGCGCCCGGATCTACGAACTTCGGGTCACGCAGATGGCAAGCCCGTTCGATGCCGGGCGCCGGCGCCGGGCCTAGCGTGGCGGTTGTGACGTGACGATCGCGTCACCGAACGACCACCACGGAGAAGAGAGGCGCGGCAATGTTCCTCACCTACATCAAGCGGTCAAACGGCAGCGACCGCACCGGGCATGCGCTCGACGTGACACCGGACGTCCGCTCCCGGCTCGCCCGGTGAGCCTCGGAGGGCACTCGGCGCAGTCCGCCAGCCCCGCGCAAGGCGTGCAGGGCTGGCGGATTGCGATGCATCCACTCCAGTCGTCCACGGTCTCTCCTGGGCGAGACGGTTGCCCAGGTCGAGCGCTCGATCAGGACGGCAAGATGATTGCGTTCAGAGGAGGAGAAATGGCCCTGCAGATCGGCGACACGGCACCGGATTTCGAGGCGGAGACGACAGAGGGAACGATCCGCTTCCATGACTGGATCGGCGACTCCTGGGCGGTGCTCTTCTCGCACCCCAAGGACTTCACCCCGGTCTGCACGACCGAGCTCGGCTATATGGCCAAGGTCAAGCCCGAGTTCGACAGCAGGAACGTCAAGATCGTCGGGCTCTCGGTCGATCCCGTCGGCCACCACGCCAACTGGGCCGCCGACATCGAGGAGACGCAGGGGCACGCTCCGAACTATCCGATCATCGGCGACGCCGACTTCAACGTGTCGAAGCTCTACGGCATGCTGCCCGCCGGCACCGCGGGCGACCCGCTCGAGCGCACGCCGGCCGACAACCAGACGGTGCGCAACGTGTTCGTGATCGGCCCGGACAAGAAGGTCAAGCTCGTCCTCGTCTACCCGATGACGACGGGCCGCAACTTCGACGAGGTCCTGCGGGTGATCGACTCCCTGCAGCTCACGGCCGACGCACAAGGTGGCGACGCCGGTGAACTGGCAGCAGGGCGAGGATGTGATCATCGCCGGCTCGGTCCCCGACGACGAGGCCAAGAAGAGCTACCCGGAGGGCTGGAAGGCGCCGCGGCCCTACATCCGGATCGTACGGCAGCCCAGCTAATCGGCGAGGCTCGACGGCGGCCCACAGGGGACGTCACGAACTACTCGAAGCCGCAGGGAGGCACGGTCGGTGTTCCTGCTTGCTCGAGAAGGCCCGGCCAGCCTGGAGCTCTTGCCGCCAGCCCGCTCAGCAGCGCCCTTGGCCGCAGACCAGCGGGGTGTCGGGCTCGTAGCCGCCATTGTCCTCGGCGGCCTGGTTCTGCGCCCAGGCGGCTCCGAGGATCGCCAGGACGACCAGGACGATGCCGATCGCCTTCCCGAATGAGCGGCGGGCGGCCTGGCGCTGCGCGGCTCGCTGCGTCTCGTATCTGCGGAGCCGAGCACCCACGCGGTCGGGCTCGGGAGGCTCGGGCAGCGTGGTCCCGCAGATCGCGCAGGGGCTCCGGTGGTTCTCGTAGCGGCAGTTCGGGCAGACGATCATCGGCCCCCTGAACGGGTCACGACACCGCCTCCTCGAGGAGCCGGCGGCGGCAGCTCCAGGCGGACCACTCCCCCATCGCGCCGCAGACGATGCCCCAGACGTACTCCGTCAGGTCGCGCGTGGCCCCGCACGAGGGGCAGTTGAGCGGCAGGCCCTCCATCGGGACGATGTTGGGGTTGTCGCCGGGCATCCAGGTGCCGCCGAAGACGCAGAACCCGCGGGCGCGGAGGTCCGGCGTCGGCCTCGGCGGCCTCGGCCTCGCCTCGCGACCGTACGGGCCCCAGGCCTCGTAGAGGTCGTGGCGAGGCGATGCCGTCGCCCGTACGATCCGCGACGCCTTGTGGCCCGCTGTGCTGCGCGAGCCTCGCCTCGGCGTCAGCGCGCTCTGGCCGACGTAGACGGGAGGCCGCCGTTGGCGCGACGCAATCGCGCTACGGCAGAGTCCCGGTCGAGCTCGATACGTAGACGTGGTAGTGGGTCGGTGGTGCGACGCGTGGTCATGCCGGCACCGGCGCCAGCTCCTCGGACAAGAACTCCACCGGCCGGTCCGCGCCGGCGTCCTCGCGCTCGTCCGCCTCCTCGTCGGGCCGGTCGCGGTGGAAGAGGTCGGAGTTCAGGAACCTCCAGCGGAACGCGTCCCTGAACGCGAACTCGATGCGGCGCGCGTCCACGGGCCGCGTCGACGCGATGGTGCCCGCGTAGACACCCTCGCCCGCCCGGAAGCGGACCCGGAGGCCGGGCAGCATCTCGTCCGCTCGACGTGTCTCCCTCATTGGCTCGTTCTCCTCGTTCGTGGTGCATCTCTCACGTACGCGTAATTGTGAAGCATCGGCGCCGAGGGCCAGCTGGCGGGTCGGCCGATGCGCGTCTCGTGTTCGATGCACCACCCGCGGCTCGGCGGGGCGCCGAGCCGCATGTCGAGGGGACCCGGGAGCGGCCGGCCCGCGGGCCGGCCGGCTCGCCTCCTACCGCTGGGCGCCGTCCGTGAAGTAGCGCAGGGCGGCCCGGGTCTTGGTCTGCTGGTCACCCTCCGGGTCGATCCCCGAGCGAGCGCAGGAACGCGTCGAAGTCCGCTCCGGCCCCGGACGCGTCCTCCGGATCCACCTTGATCGACAGCTCGACCAGGTCGGACCCGTCGGGCAGCACCCATTCCTCCACGGTCACCTCGTGGGGGAACCCCTTGGGCTCGAGCTTCCACTGGCGCACCTCGACCGGCCCGAGGACGGAGAGGTCGGCCCAGTCGACGCCTCGGGGCGCGTACTCCTCGATCAGGCGCTCCTGATCCTCCGAGAAGAGCCGGCGGAGCGGGCGGCTGCCGGCCGCCACCTCGTCGATCTCGTCGCGCCGCTGCTCGGCGCTCAGCTTGGCCGAGCAGCTGAGCGCGTCCCCGACGGCGTCCAGCTCGATCTCGAACCGTCCATCCGCTTGAACCGCTCAGCGATGTCGTCCGGGACCACGGGGCGGAGCTTCACGGTGGAGTCGTCGGCGCCGTCCCGGACGAGCCGCGCGCGGAGCACCAGCCCGGCCTCGACGAGCGTCAGGTCCTGCGGTGTCGAAGAAGTAGACCCGGCGCTCCGGCTCGACCTCATCGAGCTCGAGCGGCCGAGCGCGCGCCCCTCCTGCTCCTCGCGGGCCGTGATCTTCAGCTCGACGGCCTGGACGGCCGGGTCCTCCACGAGCGATCTGACCGTCTCCTCCGATTTGCCCATCTCGCGAAGCCTCCCGCCGTCGCTCGCTCATTCCCCCGGCGGGGGACGCTTGAGAACGGTCGTGGCCACCTTGATGCCCCAGCGCCCGGGCGTGAGCACCACGTCCCACACCTGGTTGACCAGGCCACCTCCCGGCATCTCGACGGTCATCGACTCGATGATCTCGTCCGAGCCCTCGATCAGATCGGCTCCCACGTCGAGCGCGCCGCCCGCCACCTCGCTGGCCACCGCGCCCGCCATCTCGCTCGCGACGGCGCTCGCCACCGGCACGGCCGCCGACGCGGCCTCCCTGGAGAGCGGCGGCGCGAGCCGCTCCAGCGACGCGCGCACGTCGGCCGCCGCCCGAGCGCGCCGCTCCTCGAGCAGCCTGCGCCCCTCGGGCGTGCTCCCGGCGAGCATCCGCCACCACGCCCACCCCTTGCCGTGATCCGCGCGGACGCGCAAGGCGAGCGCCAGCAGCGCGCCGACGAGGATCCACGCCCCGGCCAGCACGAGCGCGGCGGCCCAGTCGGGCATCACATTCGACAGGGCGTAGACGGCCGCCGCGTTGGCGAGCCCGAACGCCGTGAGGAGCGTGAACGCGATGGCCAGCGGGCCGGCGACGTCGACGGCCCGCCGGCGCAGCTGCGTCTCGTGACGGCCCGCCGCGAGCTGCGCCTCACAGGAGGCGAGCACCGCCATGTCGGCCCGGAGCCGCTCGAACTCCTCCCGGATCGCCTGCCGGTCCTCCCGCTCCGGCTCAGAAGCGGCCGCCGCGCCATCCGTCTCCGGCATCACCTACCGCATCTCCTCCGCGCGGTGTGCAGACCCGATCCCTCGCGTCGAGCCCGGTCAGTCGAAGATGATCCCGATCAGGTCGATGATCCAGGCGATGATGTACACCGACAGCACGGCGCCGAGGTAGAGGGCGATGGCGATCACCACGACGGCGATCGCGGCTCCGACCCACTTCGCGCCGGTGATGAGGGTCGCGTTGTCCACCGGCCGGAACCCTACCGAAACGCGCCGACACCGATGACAGGAGGCGACGTGAGCCACCCGCCCGCGACGGCCCAGGAGGCGCGCGACGCCCTGGTCGCCGCGATCGCCGCCCAGGCGGCGGTCGCCCCCAACGCGACGACCCTGCTCCGCCTCGCGGAGGCTTACGCGTGGGTGGTCGAGCCCGCCCAGTCCCACGGGGGCGGGGAGCGGACCTAGAGGGTCCTCGCCAGGAAGAACGTCGTGACGAAGAAGACGATCGCCGTGACCACGGTGATGCGGTCCAGGTTCCTCTCGACGATGGCCGTCGAGCCGCCGTAGGAGCTCGAGGAGCCGCCGACGCCGAAGGCGCCCGAGAGCCCCGCGTCCTTGCCGCTGTGCAGCAGCACGAGGAAGATCAGGAGCACGGAGATGAGCGAGTGCAGGACGACCAGGAAGCCGGTCACGGGCCGGACGGTAGCATGCGCCTTTCCGTGGACGATCTGCCGCTGCTGAACCCGCCGGAGTTCCCGGACTGCTTCGTCTGCGGCCCGGCCAACCCCGAGGGGCTCCGGCTCGAGATCCGCCGCGACGGCACCGACGCGGTGGCCCGCTACACGCCGCGCGCGACCCAGATCGGCTACCCGGGGCGGGTCCACGGCGGGCTGATCGGGATGCTCGTCGACGAGATGCTGGTCTACGCGGGCGCCCCGCACGGGCTCTGGGGCATGACCGCGAAGGTGCGCTACTGGCTCCGGCGGCCGATCCCGATCGGGGCCGAGCTGACCCTGCGCGGCCGCCTCGTGCAGCGCAGCGAGCGCGGCTTCAGGGCGGTCGTGTCGATCCACCTGCCGGGCGACGTGCTCGCCGCCGAGGGCGAGGGGATGTGCGTGGTCCGCGAGCCGGTCGCCCTGGGGACGGCCCCCGCGGCCGCAGGGTAGCCTGAGGGACGTGGAGATCCGCTCGCGCGACGCGGCCGACCCGTTCACGACCGCGGACGGCAGCATCATCCGCTCGCTGCTCGACCGCTCGAACGCCCCGGTCGCCAACCAGAGCCTCGCCGAGGCCACGATCGGCCCCGGCGAGACGACGGATCGCCATTACCACCGCGAGAGCGAGGAGTTCTACTACCTCGTCGAGGGCTCGGGCGAGATCGAGGTCGGCGGCGAGCGGGCGAGGGTCGCGGCCGGCGACGCCGTCCTCATCCCGCCCGGCGCCTGGCACCTGATCCGCGCGGACGACGCCGGGCCGCTGCGCCTGCTCTGCGCGTGCTCGCCGCCCTACCGCGACGAGGACACCTTCTTCTCGTGAGCGGCGGGCGCCTGATCCGGCTCGGGCACAGCCCGGACCCCGACGACGCCTTCATGTTCTACGCGCTCGCGGAGGAGCTGATCCCGACCGATGGGTTCCGCTTCGAGCACGTGCTGCGCGACATCGAGACGCTGAACGACTGGGCGCGCGAGGGGCGCCTCGAGGTCACCGCGCTCTCCGTCCACGCCTACGCGTACCTCTCCGAGCGCTACCGGCTGCTGCCCCACGGGGCGTCGATGGGCGAGCGCTACGGCCCGATCGTCGTCGCGCGGCAGGACGTCGAGGTGGACCCGGCCGAGCTGCCGCGCCTGCGGGTGGCGGTTCCGGGCAGGCTGACGAGCGCCTTCCTGGAGCTGCAGCTCGCGGTGGGCCGCATCGACGAGCCGCTCATCACGCCCTTCGACCGCATCCTCGACGTCGTCGAGGCCGGCGAGGCCGACGCGGGGCTGGTGATCCACGAGGGCCAGCTCACCTACGCCCGCCAGGGCCTGCGCCCGGTGCTCGACCTCGGCGAGTGGTGGCACGAGCTGACGGGCGGCCTGCCCCTGCCGCTCGGCGCGAACGCGGTGCGGCGCGACCTCGACGAGGGCGACACCCTGCCGCGGCTGTCGCGGCTGCTGCGCGACAGCATCGCCTACGGCCTCGAGCACCGCGCGGGGGCCCTCGCGCACGCCGAGCGGTTCGGCCGCGGCCTGGACCGCGGGCTGGCCGACCGCTTCGTGGGGATGTACGTCAACGACCGCACGCTCGACTACGGGGAGGACGGCCGCGCCGCGGTCGCCGAGCTGCTGCGCCGCGGCCACGAGGCCGGGTTGCTGGCGCGCGCCCCGACCATCGACTTCGTGGAGGACTGACGCCGGGGCGCGACTGGGAGCGCGAGATCGACCGCTGGACCGAGCGCTTCCGGGAGGTGCCGGACCCGCCGGCGCCCTTCGCGGCCGCGCTGCGCGAGGGCTGGACGCCGGAGGCGCGCGCCGCGCTCGCCCGCGAGGCCGAGTCCTACCGGCTCTCCCACGAGGCCCTGCTGGAGCAGGTGCGCGCGGCCGGCGTCGACCTGGTGCGCTTCGACTGCAAGGCCGGCGCGTGCGGGGTCTGCGCCAAGTACTGCGGCAAGGCCTACTCGCTCTCGGGCGCGACGCCGGAGCTGCCCGACCCGCCGCCGCTGCCGATCTGCCCCGCCTGCCGCCACACGCTGAACCTGCTGACGCCCTTCTACATGCAGAGCCTCGGGCTCGAGCTGGAGGACCTGGTCGACGAGGCCCAGCCCTTCGTCGACTGAGGCGCCCGGAGGACGCCATGAAGAGTCGCTTCGACGTGCGATCGGCCGATGGGACATCCCTCGCCGTGTGGGTCGAGGGCGAGGGGCCCCCGCTCGTCATGGTCCACGGGTCGCTCCAGGACCACACCGCCTCCGGCGCCCTGGTGGACGAGCTGCGAGACGGCGTGACCACCTTCTCGATGGATCGCCGGGGCTTCGGCGCGAGCGGTGATGCAGCCGGCTACTCGATCGACCGGGAGTTCGAGGACGTGGCCGCGGTCGTGGACGCCGTGGCGGCCCGCACCGGTGCCGCGGTTGCGCTGTTCGGCCATTCCTACGGCGCCGGCTGCGCCATGGGCGGCGCGGCCCTCACGCCCAACGTTCATCACCTCGTGCTCTACGAGCCGAGCCTGGGACTGGCCTATCCGGCCGGCTCGATCGAGTCCATCGAGCGGAAGGTGGCGTCGGGCGACATGGAGGCAGCGCTGCTCGAGGTGCTGGTCGAGATCGCAGGGATGACCGACGACGAGGTCGCCGCCATGCGATCGAACCCCAAGATGTCGTGGGCCGACCGGCTCGCGACCGTCCCGACCGTGCCGAGGGAGTGCAGGGCCGAGGACGGCTGGGTCTACGGGCCCGGCCAGTTCGACGGCATCGCCGCCCCGACGCTCATGCTGGCGGGCTCCGAGAGCCCTCCCGTGGTGAGCGAGGCGACTCACCTCGCGGCGGCGGCGATCCCCGACGTTAAGATCCGAGTGCTCGCAGGGCATGGCCACGTCGCCCATCGGACCGACCCCGCCATGGTCGCCGAGATCATCAGGCAGTTCATCGCGCGCTGACGGGCGCGGAGCTACTCGACGTGCACGGCCCGCGCCGCCTCGGGCGGCACTTCCACGACGCGGTCGCCGTTGACGCGCACCGAGATCGGGCCCCCGAAGGGGGCGTGCTCCAGCACCTCGACGCGCGCCTCGGGCACCAGCCCCCGCTCGGCCAGGAAGCGCAGCAGGGCGTCGTCGTGATCGTCCACCCGCCCCACCACCGCGGTCGCGCCGGCGGCGAGCTCTGACAGGCGCTCCGACGGCGGGATCGCCACCTGGCCGCCGCTCGTGGGGATCGGGTGGCCGTGGGGGTCGCGCTCGGGGTGGCCGAGCTCCTCGGCGATGCGGGCGGCCAGGGCCTCGGAGACGTGGTGCTCGAGCACCTCGGCCTCGCGGTGCACCTCGTCCCAGGACATGCCGAGCCGGGTCGCGAGGTAGGTCTCGAGCAGCCGGTGGTGGCGGATCACCTCGAGGGCCGCCTGCCGCCCCGACTCCGTCAGCTCCACGCCCTGGCGCTTGACCTGGACGACGTAGCCCAGCGCGTCGAGCTTCTTCAGCATGTTGCTCGCCGACGCGGTCGTGACGGCGAGGGCGTCCGCCACCTGCGACGTCGTGATCGGGCCATCCGCGTCCGCCGCCTCGCCCAGCTGGTAGACGGCCTTCAGGTAGTCCTGGACGGCGGGGCTGGGCCGTTCCACTGTCGTCTCCTTGGTGGCCGCGAATCGTACCTTCCCCCGCCGGGGTGGTGAGACGCGCGCGTCCTGCGGGCATCACCGATCTATCTTGTGCCGGTTCTTAGGGCGCCATAACAATCGAATGCCACATTGTCCCGCATGGCGACGACCCTCTCCGCCCTGCGGATCGACGGGTTCAGGACGTCGGGCGTGAGGACCAACGGCCGTCCCGGACTGAGCCAGATGGACCTCTTCGCGGGCCTGCCCGAGCGGGACCTCGCGCTGCTCGACAGCCGCCTGCCGCTGGTGCGCTGGCCCCGCGGCGCGGCGATGCCGGAGCCGCTCGGCCGCACCGACCACCTCTACCTCGTCCGCGAGGGGCGGCTCGCGCTGTTCGAGTCCACGGCGCCGGGGCACGAGATCATGATCTCGATGCTCGACTCGGGCGCGATCTACAGCACCCTCGGCACGGCGCCGGCCGCGAACGTCAGCGCCCTCGAGGACTCCGCCGTCTCGCCGCTCTCGGGCCGCGCGATCGAGGGCCTCATCGCCCGCTACCCGCGCCTGGGCCGCAACCTGGCCGAGCTGCTCTCCGACCGCGTCGCGATGCTGCGCGAGACGGTCGCCCTCGTCAGCGAGATGCGGGTCGAGGACCGCCTTCGCGCGCGCCTGCACCAGCTCGCCGACGGCTTCGGCGTGACCACGCGCGCCGGCATCGAGCTGCGGCTCGAGCTGACCCACGCGCAGTGGGCCTCGCTCGTCGGCGCCTCGCGCGAGGCCGTCACCACCGCCTTCAGCAAGCTGCGCTCGAGCGGGTCGGTGGAGATGGACGGGCGCACGATCACGATCCCATGGGAGGTCGTCCGCGCGCGCGAGGAGGCACTCAGCCTCGCCGCCGCCACGGACTTCTAGGGCCCTCGTCGCGATGGCCGCCGCCGCGGCCGCCGCGGCGACGACTGGGGCGGGGACCGGCGCCGCGGCGCCCGACGGGCCGCGCGAGGCCGTGCTCGGCCGCAGCGCCGAGGACCGCCCGATCCTGCTGACGCGGGTCGGCGACCGGGGTGCCGAGCGCCGCGTGCTGGTGGTGGGGGCGGTGCACGGCAACGAGCCGGCGGGGCGGGCGGTCGTGCGCGAGCTGCGCCGCGGGCCCGCGCCGGCCGGCGCCGAGCTCTGGCTGATCCACGACCTGAACCCCGACGGGACGGCCGCGGGCGCCCGCCAGAACGCCCGGGGCGTCGACCTCAACCGGAACTTCCCCCACCGCTGGCGCGCCCAGGGCCGCCCCTTCGACGCCTTCCACTCGGGCGCCCGCCCGCTCTCCGAGCCCGAGTCGCGCCTGGCGGCCCGGCTCATCAGGCGGCTGCGTCCCGACGTGACGATCTGGTACCACCAGGCGCTGTCGCTGGTTGACGTCTCGAGCGGTGCGGACCCCCGCGTCGCGCGCCGCTACGCCCGCCTGACGGGCCTGCCCGCCAAGCCGGTCGGGCTCGGCTTCCTGCCCGGCATCGCCACGCGGTGGCAGAACCGCACCCAGCCGGGCACCAGCGCCTTCGTGGTCGAGCTCGGGCGCGGGGCGCTGTCGCCCGCGGCCGCCGGCCGCCACGCGCGGGCGGTCCGCGCGGTCGCGACCAGCGCGGGCTAGCCTGCGCCGCGATGGCGCGCCCGGCGACAGGACCCACCGACCGCGAGCGGGAGCTGGTGGCGGCCGCCGCGGCGGGCGACGAGGGGGCCTACCGCCGCCTGGTCGAGCCGCTCCGCGCCGAGCTCCACGCGCACTGCTACCGGATGCTCGGGTCGGTCCACGACGCCGAGGACGCCCTCCAGGACGCGCTGCTGCGGGCCTGGCGGGGGCTGCGGGGCTTTCAGGGGCGCAGCTCGCCGCGCGCGTGGCTCTACCGGATCGCCACCAACGCGTGCCTGGACACCATCGCGCGCCGCCCCAAGCGCGTCCTGCCGCCCGACCGCGGGACGGCGGCCGATCCGCGGGAGGGGCCGGGCGCGCCGCTGGTCGAGGCCGTCTGGGTGGAGCCGTACCCCGACGAGCTGATCGGCGTCGAGGACGGGCTCGCGGCGCCTGAGGCGCGCTACGAGCGGCGCGAGAGCGTCGAGCTGGCGTTCATCGCGGCGCTCCAGCACCTGCCCCCGCGCCAGCGGGCGGCCCTGATCCTGCGCGACGTGCTCGGCTTCTCGGCGCGTGAGACGGCCGCGTCGCTGGACACGACGGTGGCGTCGGCGAACAGCGCGCTGCAGCGGGCCCGCAGGGCGGCCGAGGAGCGCCTGCCCGCCGAGAGCCAGCAGGCCGCGCTGCGGGCGCTCGGCGAGGAGCGGCTCCGCGAGATCGTCGAGGGCTACGTGGAGGCCTGGGAGCGGGGCGACGTGGAGGCGATCGTCGCGATGCTCGCCGAGGACGCCGTCGTCGCGATGCCGCCGATGCCGACGTGGTACTCCGGCCGTGAGGCGATCGCGGTGTTCCTCCGCGACTTCGCGTTCGCGGGCCGGTGGACCGGCTCCCGCTTCGAGACCGGCGGGCGGCGCGTGCGCCTGGTCAGGGGCCGGGCGAGCGGCCAGGTCGCCCTCGGCGCGTACGGGTGGGACGAGGGCCGCGGGGCCTATGTCCCCTACGCGCTCCAGGTGCTCACCCTGCGGGGCGACCGGATCGCGGAGATCACCGGGTTCGTCACGCCCGAGGCCCTTCCGGGCGTGGGGCTGCCGGCCGAGCTGCCGGCCTCGGGATGAGGCGAGGTCTGATGCGCTCGCTGGGCCCTGGTGACGCTCTGGCGCGCCGGCGCAGATGGCTCCGCCCTTCGGGCGGGGCGCGCCATCTGCGCAGATTGCGGACCAATCCGGATTTCACCGCCTTCGGCGGGGCTGGAGATCCGGAATTCTCCGCTCGGTGGCCGCGTGAATCCGCTCCGCGGTGCAGGGGGGATGTAGGGTCGGCGGCCATGGCCGCGGCGCCGTTCGCGAACCGCCTCTGCGAGGTGCTCGGGATCCGCCATCCCGTCCTGCTGGCCGGGATGGCCGGCGGCTACACGACGCCGGAGCTCGTCGCGGCGGTCTCGGAGGCGGGGGGCCTGGGCGCCTTCGGGCTGAACGGCGATGACGGTCGACGCGGCCGCCGAGGCCGTGCGGCGGGCCCGCGCCCTGACCGCGACGCCCGTCGCGGTCAACGTGCTCGTGGCCCCGCCCACCCCGCCCGACCGGCGCGGCCGCGACCCGCGCGCCGCCCTGGCGCCCCTGCGGCGCGAGCTCGGCCTGCCCGACGAGGCGCCGCCCCCGCCCCCGCCGGCCACGCCGCGCCAGCTCGTGTCCGCGGGCCTCGAGGCGGGCGCGAACGTCGTCAGCGTGGGGCTCGGCGACCCCGGGGACGTGCACGACCTCGCCCGCGAGGCCGGCGTGCCCCTCGTCGCGATGGCCTCGAGCGTGGACGACGCGGTGCGGTCGGCCCGGTCGGGCGCCGACGTCATCGTCGCCCAGGGCGCCGAGGCGGGCGGCCACCGCTCCTCCTTCGACGTCTCGGAGGAGGGGGACGTGCCGCTGATCGGCACGTTCGCGCTGGTGCCGCAGGTCGTCCGCGCGGTCGATGTCCCGGTGGTCGCCGCGGGGGGCGTCATGGACGGCCGCGGCCTCGCCGCCGCCCTCGCCCTCGGAGCCCAGGGCGTCCAGATGGGCTCGCGCTTCCTGGTCGCCGCCGAGAGCGGCGCCCCCGAGGGCTACAAGCACCGCCTGCGCGAGGCGCACGACGTGGACACGGTGATCACGCGAGCCGTCTCCGGCCGGCCCGCCCGGGGGCTCCCCAACCGGCTCGTCGCCGCGCTCGAGGCCGCCGGCCCGCCCGCCCTCGGCTACCCGCGCCAGGCCGCCGCGAGCGGCGACCTGCGCGCGGCGGCGGCGGCGGCCGACCGCCCGGACCTCATCGCCCTGTTCGCCGGCCAGGCCGCGGGCCTGGCGAGCGGGTCCCCGCCGGCCGGGGCGATCGTCGAGGAGGTCATCGCGGAGGCGGCGGCGGTGCTCCGCGAGCTGGCCGGGCCGCCCGGGGGCTGAGCCCATGGCGGCCGACGAGTACCGCCTGGCGAGCCGCGAGGTGTGGGACCGGATGGCGGCCGGCTGGGATCGCCGCCGCGACTGGATGTGGGAGGCCTCGCGGGCGGTGGGCCAGTGGATGGTCGACGCCCTGGCGCCGCGGCCGGGGCAGACCATCCTGGAGCTCGCCGCCGGCCTCGGCGACACGGGCTTCGCCGCCGCGGCCGCGCTCGGCGCCGAGGGCCGCCTGCTCTCGACCGACTTCTCGGCCGAGATGGTCGAGGCCGCGAGGCGGCACGCCGCCGAGCTCGGCATCGGCAACTCGGAGCACCGCACGATGGACGCCGAGCGCATCGACCTGGAGGACGCGAGCGTGGACGGCGTCCTCTGTCGCTGGGGCTACATGCTGATGGCCGACCCGGCGGCGGCGCTGCGCGAGACGCGGCGCGTGCTGCGCGACGGCGGCCGCCTCGCGATGTCGGTCTGGGGCGACCCCGAGCGCAACCCGTGGGCGTCGGTGCCGGCCCGGATCATCATGGATCGCGCCGGCGCGCCGCCTCCCGACCCCGAGGCGCCCGGCATCTTCGCGATGGCGAGCGAGCGGCGCACGCGGTCGCTCCTGGAGGGCGCGGGGCTTGAGGTCCGGCGGATGGAGGTGATCGAGGTCGAGTGGAGCTTCGTCTCCGCCGACGACGTCTGGACCTTCGTCCGCGACCTCGCCGGAGCGCTGGCGCTGGTGCTCAGGGCGATGCCGGAGGCCGACCAGTCCGAGGTCCGCTCGACGCTGATCGGCGCGGTCGAGCCCTACCGGAACGGGGCCGGCTACACGATGCCGGGCGCCGCCCTGAACGCCCTCGCGGTGGCCTGAGCGGCCGGCGCCCCGGTCGTGCGGCCGGTCGCTAGGAGGACGGCTCGCCCGCCGCGCGCAGGGCGGCGATCGCGTTCGAGTAGTCGTCCACGGCCTGCACGAACCGGGTCGGCCGGCCCGCGGCCGCGGCGTCGGTCGCCAGGCGCATCGCCGCGACGACGTCCGCGTAGGCCGCCGCCGCCCGGGCGCGCTGCGCTTCCAGGCGCGAGTCCTCCAGGCGCTCGGCCGACAGGCGCTGGGAGTGGGCCTCGGCCTGTGCGAGCGACGCGCTCAACGCCGGCGCTGCCCGAGCCAGGGCCTCGGGCGTCGCGGTCGTCCCGACCGTCGCGAGGTCGCGGGTGAAGGCGGCGACCGCGACCGCGGCGGCATCGGTGTCGGCGAGGTAGCGCTGCGGGGAGACCTCGGTGCCGTCGCTGACCGGGGCGGTGGCCGGCCCCAGGGAGTCGCCGCCGCACGCCGGGGCGAGCGCGAGCGGGATCAGCGCGAGGAGGGCGAGGCGGCGGATGGGAGCGTTCGGAGGGCGTCGAGGAACGGCGCGGCGGCGGCGGTCAGCGCGGCCCGGTCGTCGCCGGCCAGGGCGTCGACCGCGGTCTCCATCCGCGGCACCACACGGGCGTACGCGGCGGCCAGGCGGTCGCGGCGCCGGCGCAGGACCGCATCCTCCAGCCGCAGGGCGCGCAACGCCGCGAGCCGGGCCTGCGCGGCCCTCACGAGCCCGTCGAGGCGGCCGCGCGCCGGGGGGGCGGCGCCCTCGTCGCCGGCGCGCTTGGAGATCTCGGCCGCGAGGAGGGCGGGGGGCTCGACGAGGCTCTCGACCGCGGCCACGTAGGACGCCGGGCTGTCCGGCCCCCCGGTCGCCGGTTGCTCGCCGTCGCCACACCCGCCGATCGCGATGCATGTCGCGGCGCCGACGGCGATGGCGGCGGTCAGTCGGGGCGCCATCCGGCGATGCTAGCTGACGCGTCCGGGGCGGCCCCCGGGCGGGGTCGTCGGCTAAGGTGCGGCGAGTGACCGCGGACGGGATCCCGCTCGGCTTGTCCTACGACGACGTCCTGCTGGCGCCCCGCCGCAGCCGGATCAGCTCGCGCTCCGACGTCGACGTCTCCACCAGGCTCACGCGCAGGCTGCGCATGGCCGTCCCGGTCGTCTCGGCGAACATGGACACGGTCACCGAGTCGGAGATGGCCATCACGATGGCCCGGCTCGGCGGGATCGGCATCGTCCACCGCTTCCTGTCGGTGGATCAGCAGGTGGCCGAGGTCGCGCGCGTCAAGCGCGCCGAGGCCCTCGTGATCCCGGACCCGCACACGATCGGGCCCGGCGCCCGCCTGGCCGACGCCTGGGAGCGGATGGAGCGCCACGGCGTGAGCGGGCTGGTGGTCGTCGACGACGAGGGCCGCCTCGCGGGCATGCTCACCCGCCGCGACGTCCTGCTGCAGACGGATCCGCTGACGCCGGTCTCCGAGCTGATGACGCCGCGGGCGCGGCTGGTGGTCGGGACCCCGGCGACGAGCGCCGACGAGGCGGCGCGCCTGCTGCGCGACGCGCGCGTCGAGAAGCTGCCGCTGGTGGCCGAGGACGACCGGCTCGTGGGCCTCATCACGCTGCGCGACCTGCTCCAGCGCACGGAGCGCCCGGAGGCGACCAAGGACGACCGCGGCCGGCTGGCCGTCGGGGCCGCGATCGGCGTCCGGGGGGACGTGGTCGAACGGGCCCAGGCCCTCCAGGAGGCCGGCGCCGACGTGCTGGTCCTGGACATCGCCCACGGCCACTCCGAGCATGCGATCGAGGCGCTCGCCCGCGTGCGCGAGGCGATCGGCGGCCGCACCGACGTCGTCGCCGGCAACGTGGCGACCGCCGAGGGCGCGCGCGACCTGGTCGCGGCGGGCGCCGACGGCGTGAAGGTGGGCGTCGGGCCGGGGTCGGTCTGCACCACGCGGGTCGTCGCCGGCGTCGGCGTGCCCCAGCTCACCGCCGTCATGGAGTGCGCCGAGGCGTGCGCCCCCGAGGGCGTGCCGGTGATCGCCGACGGCGGCGTCCGCTCCGGGGGCGACGTGGCCAAGGCGATGGCCGCGGGGGCGGAGAGCGTCATGGTCGGGAACCTGCTCGCCGGGACGCCCGAGAGCCCCGGCGACGTCGTCCGCCGCAACGGCACCCGGGTCAAGGTCTTCCGGGGGATGGCGTCCGAGACGGCCGCGGCGGCGCGGCGCGCGGCCGAGGGCGAGGAGGGCATCGAGTTCATCCCGGTGGTCCCCGAGGGCGTCGAGGCCGTCGTGCCGCTGCGCGACGCGACGTCCGTCGTGCTGCACGGCCTCGTCGGGGGCCTGCGGTCGGGGATGAGCTACTCCGACGCCCGCAGCATCCCGGAATTCCACCGCAACGCCAGCTTCGTGCGCATCACGCCGGCCGGCCTGCGCGAGAGCTACCCGCACGACGTGACCTACTAGGAGGGGCCGTGGCAACGACGCTCGCCTCGCCGGAGCTCAGCATCACCACCGTCCGAACGCTGGCGATGGACGCCGTCCAGAAGGCGAACAGCGGGCATCCCGGCGCGCCGATGGGCCTGGCGCCGGTGGGCTGGATGCTGTTCACGAAGCACCTCCGCCACGACCCCTCCGACCCGGCCTGGCCGGGCCGCGACCGCTTCGTGCTCTCGGCCGGGCACGCCTCGATGCTGCTCTACGCGCTCCTGCACCTGACCGGCTACGACCTGTCGATGGACGAGCTGAAGCGCTTCCGCCAGCTCGGCTCCGAGACCCCCGGCCACCCCGAGCGGGGCGACACGCCTGGGGTCGAGATCACCACGGGGCCGCTGGGCCAGGGCTTCGGCAACGCGGTGGGCTTCGCGCTGGCCGAGGCGATGCTGGCCGCGCGCTTCAACCGCCCGGACCACGAGATCGTCGCCCACCGCACGTGGTTCATCTGCTCCGACGGCGACCTCATGGAGGGCATCTCCCACGAGGCCGCCTCGATCGCCGGCTTCCTCGGGCTCGAGCGCCTCATCGGCGTCTACGACGACAACCACGTCAGCCTCGACGGGCCGACGAGCCTCTCCTTCGGCGACGACACGCCGGCCCGCTTCGCGGCCTACGGCTGGCGGGTGCTCCGGGTCGAGGACGGCAACGACCTCGAGGCCATCGACGCCGCCCTGACCGAGGCGGCCGAGCCCGACGGCCGCCCGACCCTCATCGACTGCCACACGCACATCGGCTACGGCTCGCCCAACAAGCAGGACTCCTCGGCGGCCCACGGCTCGCCGCTGGGCGACGAGGAGGTCGCCGCCACCAAGCGCGTCTACGGCTGGCCCGAGGACGCCCGGTTCCTGGTGCCCGACGAGGTCGCGGCCTGGCGGGAGGAGATGGTCGCCCGTGGACGGGCGCTGAGCGGCGAGTGGCGGGAGCGGTTCGAGGCCTACGCGGCGGCCCATCCCGGGGAGGCCGCCGAGCTCGAGCGGGTCGTCGCCGGACGCCTGCCGGAGGGGTGGGAGGCGGCGATCCCGGAGTTCGAGCCGGGCGAGTCGATCGCCACCCGTGCCTCGGCGGGGAAGGCCATGAACGCGCTCGCCGGCCCGGTGCCGGAGCTGATCCAGGGCGCCGCCGACCTGTCGACGTCCACGAGCACGAACCTGGTGGACCTCGGCGTGGTCGAGCGCGGCGACTACTCGGGGCGCAACATCTACTACGGCGTGCGGGAGCACGCGATGGGCGCCATCACGAACGGCCTCGCGGCCCACGGCGGCTGGCGGCCGACCAGCGCCACGTTCTTCACCTTCTCGGACTACATGAAGAACCCCATCCGCCTGGCGGCGCTGATGGAGCTCCCGTCGATCTTCGTGTTCACCCACGACTCGGTCGGCCTCGGCGAGGACGGGCCCACCCACCAGCCGATCGAGCACCTCGCCGCGCTCAGGGCGATCCCCCGCCTGGTCACGATCCGGCCGGCCGAGGCGAACGAGGCGGCCGGGGCCTGGCGCGTCGCCCTCGGCAGGACCGACGGGCCGACGGCGCTCGTCCTCTCTCGCCAGGGCCTCCGCACCCTGCCCGGCCCGCTGCCGGTCGAGCGCGGGGCGTACGTGCTCGAGGACGGCGAGGACTGCATCCTGATCGCCACCGGCTCCGAGGTGCACGTCGCCCTCGAGGCACGGGGCCTGCTGACGGGCGAGGGGATCTCGGCCAGGGTCGTGAGCATGCCCTCCTTCGAGCTGTTCCGGGGCCAGGACGCGAGCTACCGCGACGAGGTGCTGCCCCCGGCGATCGCGGCCCGGGTGGCCGTGGAGGCGGCCAGCCCCTTCGGCTGGAGCGAGTGGACCGGGATCGGCGGGGCGATCGTGGGGATCGACCGCTTCGGCGCGTCGGCGCCGGGTCAGGAGGCCCTGGCCGCAATGGGCATCACGCCGCGTGCGGTCGCCGAGGCCGCGAGGGCCCAGGTGGGGGGATGAGCGGGCCAGACCTCAACCTCGACCTGACGGTGCGAGCAGCCGCGTGAGCGCCGTCGGGATCGGCCCGGAGCCGCTCATCGAGCAGGACGTCCGGCTCGTCAGGACGCCCGCGCCCGCGGCGGTGGTGATCTTCGGAGCGACCGGCGACCTCACCCAGCGCAAGCTCGTCCCGGCGCTCTACAGCCTCGCCACACACCAGCTCCTGGCGCCGGAGACGGCCGTCGTCGGCGTGGCGCGCTCGGACCTGAGCGACGACGAGTTCCGGGGGCGCATGCGAACGGCCGTCGAGGACCACGGGCGCGAGCCGCTCGACGAGGACATCTGGGACGGCTTCGCCCACCGGCTGAGCTACGTCGCGGTGCCCTTCGACCAGGAGGACGGCTACGCGCGCCTGCGGTCGCACCTCGAGGGCCTCGACGCGGACCACGGCACCCGCGCCAACCGGCTCTTCTACCTCGCGACGGCCCCCGAGTTCTTCCCGGTCATCGCCGAGCGCCTCGGCGGCGCGGGCCTCGCGGAGGAGCCCGACGACGGCGAGCGCTTCGCCCGCCTGGTGGTCGAGAAGCCGTTCGGGATGGACCTGGCGTCGGCCCGCGAGCTGAACGCCCGCCTGAACGTCGTCTTCCGCGAGCGGCAGGTCTACCGCATCGACCACTACCTGGGGAAGGAGACGGTCCAGAACCTGCTGGTCCTGCGGTTCGGCAACGCGATCTTCGAGCCGGTCTGGAACCGGCGCTACATCGACCACGTCCAGATCACGGTGGCCGAGGACCTGGGAGTCGGGAGGCGGGGCGGCTACTACGACCAGTCCGGGGCGCTGCGCGACATCGTCCAGAACCACATGATGCAGCTGCTCTCGATCGTCGCCATGGAGCCGCCGGCGCGCTTCGAGAGCCGGGAGGTGCGCGACGAGAAGGTCAAGGTGCTTCGGGCGGTCCCGCCGTTCGACCCCGAGACGGCCCGCCGCGACGCGGTCCGCGGCCAGTACGGGGCAGGCTGGATCGCCGGCGAGCCCGTGCCCGGGTACCGGGAGGAGAAGGGCGTCGACCCGGGCTCCATCACCGAGACCTTCGTGGCCATGCGTGTGGAGGTCGACAACTGGCGCTGGGCCGGCACCCCCTTCTACCTGCGCACGGGCAAGCGCCTCCCGCGGCGCGCGACCGAGGTGGCGATCCAGTTCAAGGCCGCCCCCCACCTGCCCTTCGCCTCGACGGCCGTGGAGCGCCCTCGACCCGAACCTGCTGCTGCTGCGCATCCAGCCCGACGAGGGCGCGTCGCTGCGCTTCCTCGCCAAGGTCCCGGGCCCCCAGATCGACCTGCGCGTGGTGAGCATGGACTTCGCCTACGGCAGCGCGTTCCTGCGCAGCTCCCCCGAGGCGTACGAGCGCCTCCTGCTCGATGCGCTGCTCGGCGACTCGACGCTGTTCACGCGCTGGGACGAGGTGGAGCGGGCGTGGGAGGTCCTCGACCCGCTCATCCAGCTGTGGGAGAGCGGTCCTGCCGACTCCCACGACTACCCCGCCGGGACCTGGGGCCCGGAGGAGGCCGACCTCCTGATGGAGCGCGACGGGCGGGAGTGGCGGCGCCTGTGACCGAGGCGGCCGGCTGGGACGGTCTGGGCGTGACGGTCGCCGAGGTCGCCGACCGGCTGGCCGAGCAGCGGCGCCCGCCGGACGGCGGCGCGCCCTACACGCTCTCGGGCGTGCTCAACCTCGTCGCCTACGCGCCGGGCCCGGACGAGCTCGGGCCGATGCAGGAGGTCATCGAGGGGCTCGCCGACCACCAGGCCTCGCGCACGATCCTGGTCGCCGAGGCCGAAGGGGGCAGCGGGATGGATGCGACGGTCAGCACCAGCTGCCGGCTCGCGGCGGACTCGACGAGCGTGGCCCTCGAGCTCGTGGTGCTGACGATCCACGGGGAGGCCCGCCAGGGCGCGGCCAGCGCCTGCACGCCGCTCCTGCGCTCGGAGCTGCCCACCGTCCTGTGGTGGCCGGCGGCCCTGGACGCCGCGCCGGCCGGGGCGCTCGCCGGGCTCCTTCCCCTCGCGGACCGCGTCGTCACCGAGGCCGGGCGCGGCCGCGACCCCGCGGCGGCCCTCGAGGCCCTCGCCGGCTGGATGCCCGGCGAGGACGGGCCCGCCGTCACGGACCTCGCCTGGGCCGCCGTCACGCCGTGGCGCCAGCTCATCGTCCAGGTGCTCGACCCCGAGTCCCTCGAGGCCCTGCACACGCGCGCCCAGGCGGTGATCGTCCACTCGGCGGCCCGGGCCGGCGCGGGGGCCCTGCTGATGGCCGGCTGGCTGCGCGACTACCTCGGCACGGCGGCGGAGGTCGACCTGCGCCCGCGCGACGACCCCGGCGAGGGGGTGCTCGCCGTGGAGATCGCGGGGCCCACGGGCCGCCACCTGAGCGTCGAGCGGCTGCCCGGCCGCGACGCGGCCACGGTCACCGTGACCGAGCCCGACGGGGCCGTCCGGACGCGGACCCTCCCCCTGCCCGATCACGACCGCGCGCGCCTGCTCGCCGGGGAGCTCGAGATCCAGCGGCGGGACCGCGCCTTCGAGCGGGCGCTCGCGAGGGCCGTGCGGTGACCGAGCCCCGGGTGGTCGTGGTGCCCGACATGGCGGCGCTCGCCGACGAGGCGGCGCTGCAGGTCGAGCGGGTGCTGCTCGGCACGGCGCCCGGGGAGCGGGCCTCGATCGCCCTGTCGGGCGGCTCGACGCCGCGGGCCGCCTACCAGCACCTCGCCGCCCGCTGCCCGCCGTGGGCGCGCGTCAACTTCTACTTCGGCGACGAGCGGATCGTGCCGCCGGACGCCGACGGCTCGAACTACCGGATGGCCCGAGAGGCGCTGCTCGACCGCATCCCGCTCCAGGACGACCAGGTCCACCGGATCCTCGGCGAGCTGACCGCGGACGAGGCGGCCGCCCTCGCCGAGGAGGACCTGCGGGCGTCGGTGCCGGGCTCCCCCTACCCTGAGCTCGACCTGGTCCTGCTCGGCATGGGGCCGGACGGCCACACCGCCTCGCTCTTCCCGGGCGCGCCCGAGCTGACGGAGACGGAGCGGCTGATGGTGCCGGTGCACCGGCCGAGCATGCCCCAGCCGTGGCGGGTGTCGATGACCCTGCCGGTCCTCAACGCCGGCAAGCGGGTGCTCATCATGGTCGGGGGCGCTGAGAAGGCGCCGGTGGTGCCGCGGGCGATCGCCCGCGACCCCGAGATCCCGGCCGGCCGCCTTGACCCCGCGGGGGAGTTCACCTGGCTGCTCACCGAGGACGCCGCCGCGCAGCTCTGAGCCGCTACGCCGCCATCACCCGGTCGCGGCCGCCCGCCTTGGCCGCGTAAAGGGCGGCGTCCGCGCGGCGGAAGACCTCGTCCGGGTCGGCGTCCGAGGCCAGCAGCTCGGTGACGCCGATGGACGCCGTCACGGCGCAGGGCCCGCCCACGGACACCTTCGCGATGGCGGCCCGCAGCCGCTCGGCGGCCGTCCGGCCGCCCTCGAGCCGGGTGTCGGGCATCAGCCACGCCAGCTCCTCGCCCCCCGTGCGGCCGACGACGTCGCCGCGACGGGCGTGCCGTCGCAGCAGGTCGCCGATCGCCGCCAGCGCGTCGTCGCCGCACCGATGGCCCATCGTGTCGTTCAGCACCTTGAAGCGGTCGAGGTCGATCACCGCGAGCGCGAGGGGGCGGCCCCGCTGCGCCGCGCTCTCGAATGCCTCCGCGAGCGCGATGTGGAAGGTCGCATGGTTGACCAGGCCGGTCAGCGCGTCGGTGGTCGCCTGCGCCACCAGCCGCGCGCGCGTCTCGGCGTTCGCCACGGCGAGGCGCACGAGCTGCGCGAACCGCTCGACCCGGTCGGCGGCGCCCCACGGGGCGTCGGCGGGCGACGGGAAGACCGCCGCCACGGCGCCCCAGAGGCGCCCGTGGACGCGGATCGGCGCGGAGACGACGTGGGGCGGGCCGGCGCCTGCCGCGGGCGGGCCGGGCCGGCGCCAGGCCCCGACCGTCTCCTGCGCCCCGCCCTCGCGGTAGCGCACCACGCGCCCGGCCGCCGCGTCCAGCAGGCGTGCCATCTCGCGGGCGACCAGCGGGTAGAGCGCCGCGCCCTCCGACTCCGAGGCGACCGCCTCCGTGACCCGGTGCAGCGCCGCGTGCTCGGCGTCGGCGAGCCGTCGCTCCGTGACGTCACGGGTCGCGATCTGCAGCTCGATGACGTCGCCCCCGGCCCCGCGCACCGCGCGCAGCGTGGACTCCAGCATCACCCAGCCCCCACCACGGCGGCGGCACCGGTAGGTCAGCGTCTCGCCGTCGAGGCCCCAGCCGAGGCGCTCGCGGCTGGCCCGCCAGACCGGGAGGTCGCCGGGGTGGCACAGGTCCCAGGCGGCGCAGCCCAGGAGCTCGTCCGGAGCGAAGCCGGTGATCTGCAGGGCGGACGGGGAGACGTAGGTCATGACGCCGTCGGGGTCGGCGCGCACGATCATCTCCGCGGCGCTCTCCGCGAGGAGGAGGAACTGCGCCTCGGCCCGGTCCGGGGCGGCGCTGGCGTCCGGGTCGGTCATCTCCCTCATCCTCTCGGCATCCCCGCGCCACGGCTTGAGCGAACGGTCAGGGGCCGAGGGCCTCCTCCAGCGCCGCGACGGCCGCCTCCGCGTCGTCGACCGCCCGCACCAGGGCGATGTCGGCATCGTCCACCACCAGGTGCGCGCGCAGCTCCGGCAGCAGCGCCCGCCAGCGCGGCCCGACCGTGACCAGCGGCCGCGTGCCCACGTCGCCCGTCTGGAGCAGGTTCCACGCCAGCGCCACCTCGGACAGCGTGCCCACGCCGCCCGCGACCGCCACCCAGGCGTCGGAGGCCAGCAGCTCGGCCGCCCGAGCGATGAGGCCGTCGGCCGCCCGCTCCTCACGCACCCACGGGTTGGCCTCCAGCCGGCCGGCCCACGCAGCCATCGTGACCCCGACGACGTGGCCCCCGGCGTCCGCCGCACCCTCGGAGGCCGCGGCCATGGCGCCGTCATAGCCGCCGGTGCAGAGCGTCCAGCCCGCACCGGCGATCAGCTCGCCGAGCCGGCGCGCCTCCGCGAACTCGGGGTCGCCCGGCCGCAGCCGCGCGCTCCCGAACACCGCCACCTGCGGCCGCCGCCGGGGCGCCGTCACGACCCGGGCGCCGCGACGCGCTCCACCAGCAGGCGGGCGCCCGGGTCGTCGCCGAGGCGCGCGATCATCGCGACCCGCACCCGCACCGCCGGGCTTCGCGGGTCGCCCCGGCGGGCGAGGTCGCGCAGGGCGGCCGCGGGCGTGACGCGGGACCCGTCATCGGCGGTCGTGGCCATCGCGACGTCGAGGAGGACCAGGAGCAGGTCGTCCGGCGGGCCCGGCCGAGGGAACTCACGCACCACCGGCGGCAGCCCGGCCAGCGCGGCCCCGAGCTCGGCGAAGCCGGCGTGGGCGACCAGGCGGGCCATCCGCTCGTGGCCGGCGCGGCGCAGGGCCCGCCCGGCCTCGAGCGACGGGAGCCCGGCTCCGAGGCACCCGCCGACGTCGTGGAGCCACGCGGCCGCGAGCAGCCGGCCGCGGCCCCCGCGGTCGAGCCGGCGGGCCCGGGCGAGCCGCGCGGCCTGCTGGGCGACGCCGCGCGTGCGGACGTAGTCATCGGCGGCCAGCAGCGCGGCCGCGACGTCGTGCGCCGCCGCCGGCTCGCCGGCGCGCCGCCACACGGCTGCGATCTCCTCCACGAGCGCAGGTTAGTCCCGCTCGATCACCGCGAGCACCCGGCTTCCGGCGCGCGCCAGCCTCACCGGCGCGCCGAAGCAGCGGGAGAGCGGCCCCTCGTCGAGCACGCGCCCCGCGGGACCGGCGGCCACGACCGACCCCTCGCGCAGCAGCAGCGCGTGCGTCGTCGATCCGGCCAGCTCCTCGAGGTGGTGGCTCACCTGGACGACCGCGAGCTCGGGATGAGAGCCGGCCAGAGCGTCGAGCCGGTCGAGGAACGCCTCGCGGCTCGGCAGGTCGAGGCCCGCGGTCGGCTCGTCGAGCAGCAGCAGGCGGGGGCGCGGCATCAGCGCCCGCGCGAGGAGCACGCGCTGCTGCTCGCCGCGGGACAGGGTCGCGACCCGGCGCCCCGCCAAGTCGGCGCAGCCCATCTGGTCGAGCAGCGCCCCGGCGCGCGGGCGGGCCGTCGCCCGGCCGTCGGCGAGCGGGACGATCGAGGCGGCGGCGCCCGTCATCACGGCCTCGAGGGCCGTCATCCGCGGCCGGAACGCGGCCACGACGCGCGCGTCGACGGCGCCGATGCCGGCGCGCAGCGCGCGCACGTCGGTGGTCCCCAGCGCCTTGCCGAGCACGCGCGCCGTCCCCTCGCTCGGAAACGCCGTCGCGCCGGCCACGGCGAGCAGCGTCGTCTTGCCGGCGCCGTTCGGGCCCACGACCCCCCACCGCTCGCCGGGCAGGACCCGCCAGTCAACGCGGTCCAGCAGCACCGCGCGGCCGCCGCCGGGCCGGGCGCGCCAGACCCGCACGCCCTCCATCTCGAGGGCGGCCGGCTCCGCCGGCGCCGGCCGGCTACCCGAGGAAGAGCGCGCGGGCGTCGTCAACGACGCGGTCGCCCTCAACGTCGGCCCGGGCCCGCTCCTCGGCGGGCACCTCGGGCTCGGGGTCGTCCGACAGGCGGCGGGGCAGCGGAGCGCCGACGAGCTCCTCGGCCGCGCTCCACCAGCTCTCGGGGATCTCGTCGTCGAGCTCGGCGTCCAGCATCTCCGCGAACAGGAGCGTCCAGGCGCGCGGCACGACGTCGTAGGTGTAGCCGCCGCCGCCGAGCGCCACCCAGCGGCCGCCGGCCGCCTCGCGCGCGAGCTGGTGCAGCGAGCGGTACGCCCGCGGGAACGAGGGCATCGTGACCTGCAGGTGGGCGAGGGGATCGGCGTGGTGCGGGTCGGCGCCGTCCTGGGTGACGATGACGTCGGGCTCGAACTCGACCACGGCCGGGCGCGATCACCTCCTCGATGGCCCGGACGTACGGCCGGTCGCCGGAGAAGGGCGGCAGCGGCACGTTGATCGAGGTGCCCTCGGCGGCGCCGATCCCGCGCTCGGCCATCCCCCCGGTGCCCGGGAAGAGGTAGCGGCCGGTCTCGTGGACCGAGCACGTCAGCACGCGCGGCTCCTCGAAGAAGATCCACTGGGTGCCGTCGCCGTGGTGCACGTCGATGTCGATGTAGGCGACCCGCTCGGCGCCCGCGTCGAGGAGCGCCTGGATCGCCACCGCCGGGTCGTTGTAGACGCAGAACCCGGACGCGCGGTTGGCGAGCGCGTGGTGGAGGCCTCCCCCGGCGAAGAACGCCTGGTCGGCGCGGCCCTCCCAGACCGCCAGCGCGCCGGTGACCGACGCCCCGCACACCGCAGCGGCCGCGTCGTGCATGCCGGCGAAGGCCGGCGTGTCGCCCCCCGCCGCCAGGCCCCACTGGCCCGCCTCCCAGGAGGCCGCCATCGCGGCGTTCTCGCTGTAGCGGCGGACAGCCGCCACGTAGGCGGGCGCGTGGACGCGCTCGATGAGCTCGTCCGGGGCGGCCTCCGACTCGATCGCCTCGACGCCGTCGCGCTCCGGCAGCCCGTAGGCCCTCATCAGGTCCACCGCCAGGCGCCGCCGGAGCGGCTGCATGGGGTGGTCGGCCCCCAGGTCGTACGAGGGGCCCTCCGCCGGCTGCACGAACGCGGTCCGGGTCACGCGGGAACGCTAGCCCATCACCCTGGGATGGGAGAGGATCACCCCCACCGACCCGGAGGTGTCGATGCGCGGCCTGATGATGGACGGACCCCTGACGCTGTCGGCGATCCTGCGGCGGGCCGAGACCGTCTTCGGGGGTCGCGAGGTGGTGACGCGCGGGCTCGACGGCCCGCCGCGCAGGACCGACTACGCGACGATCGCCGCGCGGGCCCGCCGGCTCGCCGCGGGGCTCGGGCGCGTGGGGATCCGGCCCGGCGACCGCGTCGCCACGCTCTGCATGAACCACGACCGCCACCTCGAGGCGTACTTCGGCGTCCCCGCCATGGGGGCGATCCTCCACACGCTCAACCCGCGCCTGCACGCCGACGACCTGGCCCTGATCGTGCGCGATGCCGGCGACCGGGCGATCCTCGTCGACGAGGGGCTGCTGCCGGTGCTCGAGGCCCTGCGCGAGCGAGCCGATCCCGGGGACCGTCGTCGTCGCCGGCGACGGCTCGCCGCCCGCCGGGCGCGCGCGGCCTTCGAGGACCTGCTCGGACGACGACCCCGGCGAGGACGCGTTCCCCGAGCCCGACGAGCGCGACGCCGCCTTCCTCTGCTACACGTCGGGCACGACCGGGGCGCCCAAGGGGGTGCTCTACTCCCACCGGGCGCTCGTCGTCCACACGCTGGTGTGCGGCCACCCCGATGTGCTGGACGTGCGCGAGGCGGACACCGTCATGCCGGTCGTCCCGATGTTCCACGTGAACGCCTGGGGGCTTCCCTTCACCTGCGCGATGGCGGGCGCCCGCATGGTGCTGCCCGGGCCGCGGCTCGACCCCGCCAGCCTGCTGACGGCCATCGCCGAGGAGGGCGTGACCATCACGGCGGGGGTCCCGACGGTCTGGCTCGCGCTGCTCGCCGCGCTCGACGCCGAGCCGGGCGCGCACGACGTCTCCTCCCTGCGCTCGGTGATCGTCGGCGGCTCGGCCGCCCCGCGGGCGATGATGGAGGGGTTCGAGCGGCGCCACGGCGTGCCGGTGCTGCACGCCTGGGGCATGACGGAGACCACCCCGGTCGGCACCGTGAGCCGCGTCCCGGCCGAGCTGGCGGGCGCCGCCGAGGAGGAGCGCTTCGCCGTGCGCCAGGCCCAGGGGCGGCCGGTGCCCTTCGTGGAGGTGCGTGCCCGCGGCGACGAGGGGCTGGTCGCCCACGACGGCCAGGCGATGGGCGAGCTCGAGGTCCGCGGCCCGTTCGTCGCCGCGGGCTACTTCGGCCAGGAGCGGTCGGACCGCATCACGGAGGACGGCTGGTTCCGTACCGGCGACGTCGTGACCATCGACGAGCACCAGGTGGTGCGGATCACCGACCGCGAGAAGGACCTCGTCAAGTCCGGCGGCGAGTGGATCAGCTCGGTGGCGCTCGAGAACGCCCTCATGGGCCACCCCGACGTCGCCGAGGCCGCCGTCATCGCGGTCCCCGACCCCAAGTGGCAGGAGCGCCCCCTCGCCGTGGTCGTCCTGCGCGACGGCGCCTCGGCCGCCCCGGACGACCTGATCGAGCACCTGCGCCCCTCGTTCCCCAAATGGTGGCTCCCGGACGCGGTTGAGTTCGTCAACGCCCTCCCACGCACCGCGACCGGCAAGTTCAAGAAGGCCGAGCTGCGCGAGCGGTTCGGAAGCCCTCCGAGCTGATCCGCCGGGACGGCCACTTGGCCGTCGCCCGGTTGGCCACTTGGCCGTCGCCCGGTTGGCCACTTGGCCGTCGCCCGGTTGGCCACTTGGCCGTTGCCCGGTTGGCCACTTGGCCGTTGCCCGGTTGGCCACTTGGCCGTTGCCCGGTTGGCCACTTGGCCGGGGGGAGTCGCGCGACCGCGCCCGACCCCCCCGCCACGGGTCCCTCAGGCCGAGGCCACCACCGTCCACGGGACGATCCGCCGAGCCGTGACCAGCCCGGCCGCGACGTAGGGGTCGCCCTCGGCGAAGCGATCGGCCTCCTCGGGGTCGCTTCCCGGCAGGACGAAGGCCGCGCCACTGGGCGGGTCGCCCAGCGCGCCGGCCATGGTCATCCGCCCGGCGGCGACCCACTCGGCGACGCGCGCCAAGTGCGCCTCGCGGTGGGGGGCGCGCCGCTCGAGGATGTCCTCGACGTAGTCGTAGAAGAGGATCAGATGGGGCCCGGTCACCGCTGGCCGAGACGCTCGAGGGTGAGGGTGTAGTCGGTCCCCCCGCGGCGGGCGGAGACCTTCACGAAGTGGCGGCCGTTCTTCTTCGCCGTGTAGGCGATCGTCTTCGCCTTTCGCCCGCCGCGGCGGGCGGTGATGAGGTTGCGCCGGGCGGTCGGGGAGGCGGTGCGCACCGTCGTGGTGCCCGGCCGCCAGAGGGAGAGGTCGAGCCGGCCGCTGCCGTAGACGAGCCTCACGCGCACCCGCTCGCCGCGGTTCATCCTCACCGCGTAGACGTCGTCCCGGTCGTCGGCGTTGTCGATGCTGGCGTCAACGGCGAGCGGCTCGCGGATCTGCGAGAGGCGCTTGACGCTGGAGAGCCACTTGACGTCGTCGTTGACCTCCGTGTCGTCGTCCGCGGGTGCCTGGAGCACCACGGCCGCCCGGGCGTTGACCGCCCCGTAGCCGGTCGCGTCGTCGCGGCCGGGGGGCCCGAGGTCGACCGCGGTGTTCTCGATCTGGCGCAGCACCTGGCCGGGGCTGAGGGCGTTCCCGTTGCTCGCCATCACCAGTGCCGCGACCCCGGCGACGTAGGGCGCCGACATGGAGGTCCCGTCCTTGAGCGCGTAGCCGGAGCGCACGGCGCGCTGGGTCACGCGGCGCGGCACGCTGGACAGCACGTTCACGCCCGGCGCGATCACGTCCACCGAGCGGTTGCGGTTCGAGAACTCGGCAACCCCGAAGGGCCGGGGGCAGTCGGGCGAGACATGGTCGTCACACTGGGCGCCGACCCCGATGACGTGGCGGTAGGCCGCCGGGTAGTTGAACAGGCTGCCGTAGTCGTTGCCGACCGAGGCGACCACCAGCGCGCCCTCGCGGGTCGCCCAGAGGATGGCGTCCTGGAAGGCCTGCGAGTAGCCGTCGCCGCCCGCCGAGATGTTCACGACCTTCGCGCCGTTGCGGACGGCGTGGCGGATGCCGCGGATCATGGTCAGGTCGCTGCTCCGCCCCACGCGGTCGGCGATCTGGACCGGGATGATCTCGGCCGCGCCCGCGCGCGCGGGCGCGACGCCGACGATCCCGATGCCGTTGGCGGGAGCGGCCGCGATGCCCGCCACGTGGGTCCCGTGCCCCGACTCGGCGCCGTCCGAGGCCTCGTCGTCGCCCCTCAGGGTGCTGCGCGGGGCCACCAGCGCGCTCGGGGCGCCCGCCCACTCCTCGTGCGTGAAGTCCACCCCGCTGTCGAGGATCGCGATGCGGGGTCGCACGGCGGGCGTCGTGAGCTCGCCCCCCCAGGTCGTGCGGCCCGAGAGCAGGCCCCACTGCGCGACGGGGGTGAAGAGCGGGTCGGCGAAGGCCGGCGCGGGCCCCAGCGGCGCCGGCGGCGGGGGCCGTGGGCGCTCGTCGGTGCGGCGGGCCAGCGACCACTCGGCGCCCGACACGCCCGGCCGCGCGAGGACCCGGTCGCGCGCGCGGGCGGCATCGTCCGGCGACAGGCTCCAGACGCCGGCCTCCGGGAGGGCGGGCACGACCGCGCCGAGGCCCGCCAGCCGCTCGCGCGCCGCGGCGGGCGCCGGCGTGTCCTCGAACGTCACCAGCAGGCGCTGCTCGCCCGGCCGGGTGGGCGCGAAGCCCCCCTCGGCCGCGGCGGCCGCCGGGAGCGCCGCCGCGGCGAGCGTCAGCGCGACCGCCACGGCCGCCGCGCGGACGGTCGCGCGCGCCCTACCGGACATGCCTGGTCGTGATCGGCATTCGGCGGTCGCGCCCGAACGCGCGCGGGGTGATCTTGATGCCCACCGGCCCCTGACGTCGCTTGTACTCGGCGCGATCCACCATCCGGACGACCTCGGCGACGAGGAGCTCGGGGTGGCCTCGGCGGACCAGGTCGTCGGGCTCCAGCCCCTGCTCGACGTACCCCTCGAGGATCGCGTCCAACACGTCATAGGGAGGAAGGCTGTCCGTGTCGAGCTGGCCGGGTCGCAGTTCCGCCGTCGGCGGCCGCGCGATCGTGGCCTCCGGGATGACCTCGCGCCCCTCCGACGCGTTGCGCCAGCGGGCCAGCCGGTAGACCCAGGTCTTGGAGAGGTCGCGGAGGGGGGCGAAGCCGCCCACCATGTCGCCGTAGAGCGTGCTGTAGCCGACCGAGATCTCGCTCTTGTTCCCGGTGGCGACCACCAGCAGCCCGAGCTTGTTGGAGAGCGCCATCAGGAGCGTGCCCCGCGCCCGTGCCTGGAGGTTCTCCTCGGTGATGTCCGGCTCGCGGCCCGCGAACTCCTCGGCCAGGACCTCGTCGAAGGCCGCGGTGACCGGGGCGATCGGCAGCGCGAGCAGGCGGATCGCCAGCGACTCGGCGAGCTCCTGCGCGCCCGCCAGGCTCTCCGGCGAGGAGTGGGAGGACGGCATCGCGACGCCGGTGACCCGCTCCGGCCCGAGGGCGTCCGCGGCGACGGCGGCGGTGAGCGCGGAGTCGATCCCGCCCGACAGCCCGACGAGCACCCCCGGGAAGCGGTTCTTGTCAACGTAGTCGCGCAGGCCGGTTCGCAGGGCGGCCCACACCTCGGGCTCGTCGCGGAGCGCGGCGGCGACGGAGCCGCCGTCGGCCGGGACGGCGCCGTTGCGCTCGGCCGGGGTCGCCGCGATCCGCGTGACCGCGCCGTCGGCGGGCGCCGGCAGGCGCCGCGCGAGCGGCTCGCGGAGCCGCCGGCGCGCCGACAGGCCGACGTCGACGTCGGCCACCAACAGGTGCTCCTCGAACTGGGGGGCCCGCGCCACCAGCTCCCCGGCCGCGTCGAAGAGCGCCGAGCGGCCGTCGAAGACCAGCTCGTCCTGGCCGCCCACCTGGTTGCAGAACGCGAGGGCGGCCGCGCAATCGTCGGCGCGGGTCGCGAGCATCTGCTCGCGCCGGTCGCCCTTGCCGCGGTGGTACGGCGAGGCCGAGATGCAGCACACCAGGTCCACGCGCCCGGCCGCGAGGTCGGCGGCCACCGGGCTCGGGTACCAGATGTCCTCGCAGATCGCGATGCCGATGCGGGCGCCGAGGGCCTCCACCACCATGGGGCCGTCGCCTGCGCGGAAGTAGCGCGCCTCGTCGAACACGCCGTAGTTGGGGAGGAAGCGCTTGCGATAGACCGCCTGCACCCGCCCGTCGGCGACGATCGCCGCGGCGTTGTGGCAGTCGCCGTCCCACTCCGGGAACCCGATCACCGCCAGGCCCCGCCCCATCGCGGCCGCGGCGCGCTCCAGCGCCTCGCGGCAGGCGGCGGCGAAGGCCGGCCGCAGCAGGAGGTCCTCGGGCGGGTAGCCCGAGATCGCGAGCTCGGGGACCAGGGTGACGTCCGCTCCCGCCTCGCCGGCGTCGGCGAGCGCGGCCGCGACGCGGCCGGCGTTGCCGTCGATGTCGCCGACGACCGTGTTGAGCTGGGCCAGCGCGACGCGCACGGGGCTCCCAGGGTGTGTGGGCCCTCCGCACCCCGGTTGCCACAAGGCGGCGCGGTAGGCTGTCGTGGACCAACGATACGCCTCTCCGGACGCATCGCGACCGCCATCCGGGGGGCGCCGAGGCGAGAGGACGACCATGAGCGAAGGGCTGCCACCGCAGCGCCGCCTGGGTGGGCCGGGGGGCGGCCCCGGCGGTCCGGGCGGACGCGCCGGGCGCTCGAACCTGAGCCCCCGCGAGGGCGCCGAAGAGGCGGAGCGCCGCTCCGGGCTGCCCTGCTTCCACGCCGGCCAGAAGGTCGCCGGCATGTTCGGCTGCGTCGCCTGCCAGTTCCAGATCCGCAACCGCGGGGCGCTCCCCACCTGCCCCCAGTGCGGCGAGATCGTGTGGGCCTACCTCGAGGACGGGCCGCGCCCCGTGCCCGAGGGCGAGGAGCCCGGCGCCGCGCCCGCGGCCGCGCCGGAGACGGCCGGGCCGCAGGTGCAGGAGGGCGTCAAGCTCGACGCGCCGGTCTCGGTGCAGGAGAACGTGAAGCTCGAGCCCTGACGGCGCGGCCGCCGCGTCGGCGAATTGCGCAAGCCGGCGGGGCGGACCTCACATATCCCGAACAGAGTGACGCAAACCGCTTACGCGCCGACCTCCGCTCCCACATCCGGGCGATGGACGCATGCGGGCGACCAAGGCGGGGCCCCGCGCGGGCGCCGCCCCCTCGTTGGAGGTGGAGTGATGCGCCGGGCTCTCGTGGCCGCCGTCGCGCTCTTGCTGCTCATCGTCCCCGCCCTCGCGTCGGCCGCCGCGCCGAACGCCCAGTGGGCGGACCAGCGCGCGCCCTCGGCGCGCGTCCAGGCGTCGGGCAGCGGGCTGATGACGGTCGCGGGCCGGCTCTCCGTGAACGGTCAGATCCCGGAGCGCGGGGTCGTCGTGATCAGGGACCGCAGGGGCGACGCCCGGGCCTTCCTGGCCGGCGAGCCGCTCGAGCTGAAGCGGGGCGAGCGGACCCGGGTGCGCCGGGCCTCGGGCGTCCTCTACGTCACCGGCTCGAGAGTGACGGTCACCGTCATCGGCCGCGGGCTCTCGTTCTCGATCGCCGGCCACGGACGGGCGCTCTTCGCCGGATCCGGCGTCTACCGGCTCGACTCGGAGCCGGAGGCGGAGTGGTCCGGAGAATGGGTGCGCATCGCCCCCTCCTCCTCCTCGGAGAGAAGGAGAGCACGTCGATGCGCAAACTGCTCCTCATCGGCGGCGCGAGCGCGCTGATCGCACTGCCGGCGGTCGCGCTGGCACAGACGGACGAGCCGGTCCCGGAGACGGATCCGGCCGCCGAGGAGGTCGTCGGCAAGACGACCGACAAGGCGCTCCACTCGGAGGGGACCGGCGGGTTCCGGTACGAGGGCTCGGGAGGCGTGACCATCGTCGGCGACGGGATCGTGAGGGTCGTCGACCTGTCCGCCACGAAGGACCTCGTCAAGACCGCGACCGGCTTCGGGTCCACCAAGGCGTCCAAGGACGGGCTCCGGACCCGCTACCAGGGCACGGGCACCCTGACCCTCGACGGGTCGCAGTACCGGGTGCTGGTGAACGGGAGGTTCACCGCCGACGTCAACCCCACCGCGACCCATCCCGCGACCGGGACGGCGCGCGACTGGGGCAACGGCGAGACCACCCTCAAGGGTGGCGTGCCCTGGCCGTTCTGGAGCAACCAGAAGATCCTCCTGACCGCCGGTCCCATGTCCGTGGACATCTTCGGTCGCGGCGGCCCGCGCTGGCACCGCGAGCCGAAGGGCGAGCCCGGCAAGAAGCACGTCGTCGTGCGGAGGGTCGTCATCACGAAGAGGTTCGTGAACGGCAAGCGGGTGTTCTCCCGCCGCGTGGTCACCGAGCGGGGCTGGTGGAGGTGGCACCGGCGCGGGCCGGGCGCGACGTGGCGGCTGAACGGGCCGGCCTCCGGCGCGGTGGACATCACCGACATCGACGGCCGCGTCCGCGTCTGGGACAAGTCGGCGGCCAAGGACCTCGCCGTGACCGTCCCCGCCGGCACCCCGACCCAGACCCTGTCGGACGGCTCGATCGTCTACTTCCGGCTCCGCGACGCCAAGGTGGCGCTGTCGGGCACCGGCTTCCGCATGAAGGCGGTCGGCTGGGACGTGGAGGGCACGTTCACGCCGGCGGCCGGCAGCCTCGCCCGCAGCTTCGTCCGCGGGAAGGGCACGTTCGACACGGCCCACTTCCAGGACGTGCGGGCCCGTCAGCACGGGGGCTCCCGGGTCCTGCTGCAGCCGGTCGCGGCGAAGTGAGCACGGTCGCCGGGGGGCGGCCGGTGGACCTCTCCACCCGGCGCCAGTACCATCGTGCGCCGATGCCGCCCCCCGACGACCGGCAGCGCGTCCTCGTCGTGGAGGACGAGCCCAACATCGCGTCCTTCGCCAGGATGTACCTCGAGGCGGCGGGCTTCGAGGTCTCGCTCGCCGCCCGCGGGGACGACGGCCTGAGGATGGCCGAGGAGGAGGCCCCGCACCTGGTCATCCTCGACCTCATGCTCCCGGGGCTTGACGGGTACGAGGTCACCAAGCGCCTGCGCCAGAAGGGGCAGACGCCGATCATCATGCTCACGGCGCGGGACGACGCCGTCGACAAGGTGGTCGGCCTCGAGCTCGGCGCGGACGACTACATCACCAAGCCGTTCAACCCGCGTGAGCTGGTCGCGCGCGTGCGGGCGGTGCTGCGCCGCGCCGAGAGCCGCCCGGCGTCCACCGCCCAGCCCCAGCAGGCGACCATCGAGCTCGACGACCTGCGCATCGAGGTCGGGGGGCGCGAGGTCTTCGTGGACGGCGACGGCGTGGCGCTGACGCCGAAGGAGTTCGACCTCCTGGTCACGCTCATCGAGAACCGCGGCCTGGTGCTGACCCGCGAGCAGCTCCTGGAGCGGGTCTGGGGGTTCACCTTCCTGGGCGACAGCCGCACGATCGACGTCCACGTGCGCCAGCTCCGGCGCAAGCTCGGGGACGCCTGCCCGATCCAGACCGTGTGGGGCACCGGCTACAAGGTCCCCGCCAAGCGGTGACCTTGGCGGCGCCCTGGCGAACCCTCCGGGGACGCCTGGTGCTCGCGGCCGTGGCGGGGCTCGTGACCGCGGCCGTGGTGTTCGCGGTCGTCGGCGCGGGGCTCATCCGCTCCCAGTCCCAGGCGGTCGCCCGGGGCGAGCTCGACCGCCAGGCGCGGGCCCTCGCGCGGATCGTGAGCGCCCAGGCCGAGCGCGCCGCCCAGCGGGGCGTCGAGTTCCAGTCCGACTACCGCCCCGACGCCCTCGAGGCGCTCGTCGGCCCCGAGGCGAAGATCTACTACACCGGGCTGGAGCTCACGCCCGGCGCCGAGCAGCCGACCGGCGGCTTCCCCTCGATCGCGGCCGAGGAGCTCGACTACGAGGTGCTCGAGGAGCGAGGGCGTCCAGCGCATCGACTTCCGTCTGCCGGACGGCGACGACACCTACGAGGCCTCCGCGGCGCCTGTCCGCCAGGGCGACAACGTCGTGGGCGCCGTGCTGCTGGGGCGACCGCCGGGCCAGGCTCGCCTCCGCCTGGCCGGACGTCGCCGGGCGGGTGATGGGCGCGGCCGCCATCGGCCTGGCGGTGGCCCTGGCCCTGATGCTCCTGCTCACGCGCAGGATCACGCGCCCCCTCACGGCCATGCAGGCCGCGACCCACAGCGTCGCCGAGGGCGACCTGCGCACCGAGCTCGGGCCCACCGGCACCCAGGAGCTCGACGAGCTCGCGTCCGACTTCAACCTCATGGTCCGGCGCCTCGCCGAGCGCGACGGCGAGACCCGCGAGTTCCTGATGCGCATCACCCACGACCTGCGCACGCCGCTGACCGCGATCCGGGGCCACGCGGCCGCGCTCTCCGACGGCGTCGTCCCTCCCGAGGACGTGGCCCGCTCGCTGGCCGCGATCGAGGGCGAGGCGACGCGGCTCGAGACGCTGGTCGCCGACCTCCTCGACCTCGCGCGCCTGGACACGCACCGGTTCAAGCTCGACCTGTCCCGGGTGGAGCCGGCCGAGGTCCTCGACCGCGCGTTCGACGCGATGGAGGCCGAGGCCACGGCGCGCGGCGTCTCCTATGAGCGCCGCATCGATCCGATGCCCTCCGTGGTGACCGACGAGACCCGGGTGCAGCAGATCGTCCTGAACCTCCTCGACAACGCGCTGCGCTGGACGCCGGCCGGGGGCACCGTGCGCCTCGAGGGGCGGGCGCTGCCGGCGGGCGGCTTCGCCGTGGCGGTCACCGACACGGGCCCGGGGGTGCCCGACGCCGACAGGGAGCGCATCTTCGACGCCTTCCAGTCGTTCGAGACGCCGGACGGGCGCCGCGGCAGCGGCCTGGGCCTGGCGATCAGCCGCCAGCTCGCCCGCGCCCTCGGCGGCGACGTGCGGGTGGAGAGCCGCGAGGGGGCGGGCAGCCGCTTCCTGCTCGAGCTGCCCGCCAGGAGCGCCGCCGCCCCGGCGGCGGCCCCGGCCCGCGGCTGAGGCCCATCCGCCCTCTCCCGGCTCCGCCTGACGGCGGGGCGCGCCGTCCGAGGGGCTAACTCCTCGGCACGAGCTGCACCCTCACCGAGATCTTGCCGGGCGTGCCCTGCTCGCCCGGGTACTCCAGGTTGACCGTGAACCGGTCCGGCGTCGACCGGGTGCTCGTGATGACGACCGACCCGGTGTTGCCTCCCGAGATCGTCGCAAAGCCCTGCAGGACGGACTTCCCCGCCGGCGCCGTGTACGTGTAGGTCTGGAAGGCGTTGAAGCCCTTGAAGGTCTTGGGGTTCGCCTTCACCGTCTTGTTGACCACGGTCAACCCCGCGGCGGAGGCGTCCGTCGGCGGCGCGGCGGGCAGCGTGCCCGCGGCCCCCTGGGCGAGCAGCGCGCCGGTGGCGCCGCCGACGACGGCGGCGGTGGCGAGGGCGGTCACGACCGACCGCCCGCGGATCTTGGAGGGCATGCGCATCCTGGCTCCCTGGTCGAGGTCGGAGGGCCGATCCTCCCTCAACACAGCCGCGGCGCGCCACCGGCCCGGAGACGACGGCGCCCGCGCCCTCCTGGGGAGGGACGCGGGCGCGTCGGGGGACCTGCGGGTGAGGTGGGGCGGCTAGGCCGTCGCCTCCTCGGGGTGTGGCGCGAGCACCACGTCGCCCCGCTCGCCGGTGCGGACGCGGATCGACTCCTCCACGGGGAGGATGAAGATCTTCCCGTCCCCGGGCTCGCCCGTGTGGGCGAGCTCGAGGATCGTGTCGATCGCGCGGTCCACGTCGGCGTCGTCGACGACCATCTCCAGCTTCAGCTTGGGACGCAGGAAGATGGTGGTCTTGGCGCCGCGGTAGCTCTCGGTGAAGCCCTTCTGCCGCCCGGAGCCCTTGACCTCCGTGACGCTCATGGAGGGGAGCCCCATGGTCGCCAGCCGGTCGTGGATGGCCTCCAGGGCCTCGTGACGGATGAACGCCTCGATCTTCTTCACGTTGCGCTCCTTACGAGGCGGTGGCGGGGTCGGTGGTCGGGTCGCCCGCGGTGGCGGTCCCCGCCGGGGCGGGCATCGGAACGTGCGGGAGGTCCTCCGGCTCGGCCCCGGGGACGTCGATGAAGCGCTCCGGGTACCCGAACATGCCGTGCTCGGAGATGTCGAGGCCGCGGAGCTCCTCCTCCTCGCTGACACGCAGGCCGACCGTGTACTTGATCGCGAGGAACACGATCGCCGACGCGGTGAAGGTGAAGCCGATGGTCGCGAGCACGCCGTAGAACTGCACCCACAGCTGGCTCCCGCTGCCCGTGTAGAACAGGCCGCCCTCGCCGACCGCGAGCGCCGTCGCGCGCTCCTCGGTCGCGAAGAGGCCGCAGGCCAGCGTGCCCCAGATACCCGCCATTCCGTGCACGGGCAGGGCGCCGACGGGGTCGTCGATCTTGATCTTGTCGACCGCGACCACGAGGGGCGGGACGATGATGCCGGCGAACAGGCCGATCACGACGGCCGCCCACGGGTCCACGAAGGCGCACGGGGCGGTGATCGCGACGAGCCCGGCGATGGCGCCGTTGCCCATCTGCGAGACGTCGAGGGTCCTGAACATGATCATCGAGCCGATGGTGGCGCCGATGACGCCGGCGGCCGCCGCGAGGTTCGTGTTCACCGCCACGTCGGCGAAGTTCACGCCGATCGCGTTCAGGAACGAGCCCGGGTTGAAGCCCATCCAGCCGACCCACAGGATGATCACGCCGAGGATCATCAGCGGCATCGAATGGCCGGGGATCGGCACCGCCTTGCCGTCGCGGAACTTGCCGATGCGCGGCCCGAGCACGATGGCCCCCGCCAGCGCGGCCAGCGCGCCCTGGAGGTGCACGATCGAGGAGCCGGCGAAGTCCTGGAAGCCGCGCTCCAGCAGCCAGCCGCCGCCCCAGGTCCAGTGGGCCACGATCGGGTAGATCACGCCCGCGAAGGCGATCGCGAAGAGGATGTAGCCGATGAACTTGGTGCGGTCCAGCATCGCGCCGAAGACGATCGCCAGCGACACGGCGCAGAAGACCACCTGGAAGAAGTAGGTGACCTCGAAGTTGGTCGCGCTGTAGGCCAGCGACGCGTAGTCGGCGCCGGGGTTCCCGTTGTTCAGGAACCAGCCGCTCGACCCGACGAAGCTGTTGCCGGTCCCGAAGGCCAGCGAGAAGCCGACCGCCCAGAACATGAGGAAGGCGATCGACACGTTGATGAGGATCTTCCCCATCACGGCGCCCGCGTTCTTCATGCGCGAGAGGCCGACCTCGAGCATCGCGAAGCCCGCTTGCATGAAGAGGACGAGCACTGCGGCGATGAAGACGAACGTCGTGTTGACCGCGATGTCCGTGGCGGTCACCTCGTCCTGGGCGACCGCGAGGGCTGGGACCAGCAGCAGCAGCACCGCCACCAGCGCCGGCACGAGCCGGAATGACCTCAAGCGCATCTACTCTCCTTGGCGAATTGACGGCGGGCCCGAGGGCCCCGGAGTGGTTTCAGGCTAAGCAGCGCCCCGCCGGTCGGCTTTAGCCGCGTGTATGAGCATTCGCCCTCCGGCTTCTCCCCGTGGACAAGACCCGGCCGCGAGCTCACGCCGGCGGGCATGGCCCGGCGGGGCCCGCCGCGGGAGACGGTGCCAATTGGCCGGCCGGTCATCGGCCAAGTGGCACCTTCACAATTCGGCTGCCGGCCGCCTCGGGCACCGAGATCCCGGGATCGCCCACGGCAGGGCGATCTCGGGGTCGTGCCAATTGGCCGATCGGCCGCCGGCCAATTGGCACGTTCACAATTCGGGCGTTCCTGAGGCGGGGTGTCTGGCCGGCCGTTACCCCCGGCGCGCGAGGGCAGCGCCGCGCTCCAGCAGGGGCCGGGCCTCGGCCTCCATGCCCTCGCGCAGGTACCAGCCGCCGGCGTCGAGCGCGACCAGGGCCCGCCAGGCGCCGGCGGCGGCGGCGACCTCGGGCCGGGCGTAGCCCTCGAGCACGGCCGTGAGGACGGCGTCGGGCAGGCGGTTCACCTCGGCCAGGTAGGCGATCTCCTCCGCCGGGTCGCCCATCCTCCAGAACTCCCAGTCGACCAGGGCGGGGCCGCGCGGACCCCAGACGATGTTGGCCTCGGCGAGGTCCCCGTGCAGGTGCCGGAACGGCGCCTCGTCCGGGCTCTGCGGCACGGGGGCTCGGAGGGCCAGGCGGGCGAGCCCCGCCCACGGGGTGCCGGCCAGCAGGGCCTCCGCGTCCTCGGCCCGCGCGGCCCGGTAGCCCGCGAGCGAGCCGGCCGGCTCCCGCCACCACCAGAGCCCGCCCTCGGACGCGCGGCGCACCTCGTGGACCTCGCGCAGCACCGTGCCGAGGCGGCGCGCGTCCGCCGGGGGGAGCGCGGCGAGCGGCCGGGGCGCGCCGGGGCAGCGCGTGGTCACCAGCCTCCCGGCCTCGGCGGCGACGAGCCGGGGCGCCCAGGCGTGACCGGCCACCAGGCGCAGCGCCTCGGCCTCGCGCGCGAGGGCATCGGGGTCGCCGGCCTTCTCGACCATCGGCTCGGCCCCCGGGAGGTCCCGCAGGGTGAAGCGCGCGCTCATGCCGGGGAGGTTACGGCCGGCCGGGCGCGGCCTGGGCCGCGATGTGCCACCGTTGCCCGGTGGCCCGCCGCACCAAGATCCTCGCCACGCTGGGGCCGTCCACGGACGCTCCCGGCCGCCTCGACCAGCTCGTCGCCGCGGGGATCGACGGTGGGCGGATCAACTGCGCCCACGACGGGCCCGAGCAGTGGGGCGCCAGGGCGACGAGCCTTCGCGCCGCCGCCCAGCGGGCCGGACGGCCGCTGGCCCTCGTGATGGACCTGGCCGGCCCGAAGATGCGGCTCGGGGCCGCCGCCGAGCGCGAGGTGGCGCGCGGCGAGCGCGTCGTGTTCGCCCCCGGCGAGGACGGGGACGACGGGTCCGTCCCCACCGCCTGGCCCGGGCTCGCCGAGGCGGTCACCGTCGGCCGCTCGGAGATCGTGATCGGCGACGGCACCCCGCGGCTGCGCGTGGTGGACGCCCGGCCCGGGGAGGGCACCGTCACCGCGCTCGTCGAGCGCCCGGGGCGGATCGGCCCGCGCAAGGGCATCCACGTCACGCACGCCGGGTCGCCGGCGTCGGCGCCGGCCGAGCGCGACCTCGCGGACCTCGAGGTCGCCTGTGAGATCGGTGCCGACGTCGTGGCCCTGTCGTTCGTCCGCTCCGGGGTGGACGTGCGCCGCCTGCGCGGGGCGCTCGGGGCGCTCGGCAGCGAGGCGCGGGTGATCGCGAAGATCGAGCGGGTCGACGCCTACGAGGCCCTCGAGGAGATCATCGACGTCTCGGACGGGGTGATGGTCGCCCGCGGCGACCTCGGGGTGGAGGCCGGGGTCGCGCGCGTCCCGCTCATCCAGAAGGACGTGATCCGGCGTGCGGGCGCGCAGGGCAAGATGACCGTCACCGCCACGCAGATGCTGGAGTCCATGCTCTCCCAGCCCGAGCCGACCCGCGCCGAGGCGGCCGACGTGGCCAACGCGATCCTCGACGGGACGTCGGCCGTGATGCTCTCCGGCGAGACCAGCGTGGGGCGCTTCCCGGCCGAGGCCGTGGCGGCGATGGCCGAGATCGCCGCCGAGGCCGAGCGCGGCGTGCCGCAGTCGCTCGGCCTCCTCTCCCCCGTCGCCCGCCGGGCCGAGGCCGTCATGCAGTCGGCCGTCCACCTGGCGCAGCAGGTCGGGGCCGTGGCGCTGGTCGTCACGACGGTCAGCGGCGGCGCGGCGCGGGCCGCGGCCAAGTACCGTCCGCGCCCGCCGGTCATCGCGCTCTCCGAGGACCGGCGCGTGCGGCGCCAGCTCGCGCTCGAGTGGGGCGTCGTGCCGGGCCGGCTGCCCCCGCGTCCGGCGTCGGCCGAGGAGCTCGCGGCCCTGATGCTCGAGCGCGCGCGCGTCGTCGGCGGCCTCGAGAGCCACGACGTCGTGGTGCTGGCCCACGGGCCCCCCGGCGCCGGCGGCGGCCAGACCAACACCGTGGCGGTGCGCGAGATCCCCTGAGCCCGACCGCCGCCAGAGCTCACGTTGGGGTCGCGCTCGCGGCGGCCTCGGCGCTCCTGCTGGCCGGTTGCGGGGCGGGCGGCGGCGGGGACGGCCGCAGCGACCCGCCGCCCCCGGACCGGCTCACCGTGACCCTGGAGCCGGAGGGGGGCGCCTCGTTTCGCGTTGCGCTCGACTGCGGGGTCGCCGATCTGGCCACCTGCGCGGAGATCCTCGAGGCGATCGCCGAGGAGCGCGACGCCGACACCTGCACGCCCCTGCCGCCCACCGGCCGGCGGATCCTCGTGCGGGGCACGATCGACGGACGGGAGGTCGGCGCGGCGATCGAGCGGCGCACCGATTGCGAGGCGCGGCTGTACGACCGGGTCAGGGCCGCCCTGGCGCCGTAGGCGCGAGCCAGTCCTCGATCACCGCGGCTGCCTCGGCGAGGTCGCCGACCACCGCGTCCGCGGCCGCGAGCTCATGCGCGCGAGTGCGGGCCCGTCGCCACGGCCACGCAGCGGGCGCCGCCCGCCCGCGCGCAGGCGATGTCGCCGGGCGTGTCCCCCACCACCGCGACCCGGCCCCCGTCGGCGGCCGCGCGGGCCCGCGCGATCGGCACCAGGGCGCCACGGCGCTCGTGGTCCGACCCGAACGCCCCACCGCCCTCGGGGAACCAGTCGCCGAGCCCCGCGCGGGCCATCTTCGCCCGCGCGATCGGCTCGAGGTTGCCGGTGAGGAGCCCCAGCTCCGCGCCCGCCGCCCTCATGCGCCCCAGGGCGGCGGCGGCCCCCGGGGCGACGACCGGGGCGGGGCCGGCCGCGTCGATCTCGGGGTAGAGGGCCGCGGCGCGGCCGATCAGCGCCGGCATCGCGTCGCTGATGGCCGCATCGCCGATCCCGTGGCCGCGGAGCACCAGGCGCGCGATCTCCGGGTCGGTGCGCCCGGCGGGAGGATCGCCGCCACGTCGGCCGCGCGCGCGGGGACGCCGTGCACGTCCTCCATGGCCCGCACGAGCGCCTCGACGTGCGCCCGGGGCGTCCCGTGGAGCAGCGTGCCGTCGATGTCGAGCAGCACCAGCACGGTCGCCGAGCGTAGCCGCTCCGCTACCGTGGGAGCCGGAGATGACGGGCGAGCCGGCCGCGCACACCGAGCCCGAGCTGCGGCCCCCGGCGGAGTCGCTCGACCCGCGCGTGCGGCGCCTGTGGGCCCTCTACGGCCTGATCGCCACGGCGGTCGTGGTCGCGCTCGGGGCGGCGGCGATCGTCGCCTGGGCGATGGCCGGCGACGCGCCCGTCGCGCCGCTCGCCGCTGGCCTCGCCGGGCTCGCGGCCCTCGGCGTCGCGGCGTCCCTGATCGGGGCGCGCATCGCCTACCGCTTCCTGCGCTTCGAGGTCACGCCGCTGGGCCTCTACGTGCAGCGCGGCTGGCTCACGCGCTCGTGGACGATCGTCCCCCACAGCCGCATCCAGGCGGTCGAGACGTCGTCCGGCCCGCTGGAGCGCGCGCTGGGCCTCGCCAGCGTCGACGTGCGGACGGCCTCGGCGGCGGCGGCGCGGATCCCCGGCCTCGACGAGGCCCGCATCGCGCGGCTGCGCGAGGACCTCGCGGCGCTGGCCGGCGAGGGGGAGGCGACCTGACCGAGATCGCGGGGAGGCTGCACCCGCTCGCCATCGCGGTCTACGGGTGGCGCGCCGTGCGGGTCGTGGGCGTCATCGGCGTGATCAGCCTCCTCACGGGCCGGTCGCCCCTGCTCGTGGGGCTCCTCCTGTTGGCGGCGGCCGTCGTCGTGGCCCCGTTCGCCGTGCTGGCCTGGATGCGCTTCACCTACCGCGTCGCGGACGGGCGCCTCGAGGTGCGCTCCGGGGTGCTCACCCGGGCGCTGAGGACGATCCCGCTCGAGCGGATCCGCGGCGTCAACGTCAGCGCCCCTCCGCTCCACCGCCTCGCCGGGCTGGTCCAGGTGCGCGTGGACGACGCCGCCGGGGGCACGTCCGCCTCGGGGCTGCGCCTGGCCGCCGTGCGCCGGCGCGACGCCGAGGCCCTGCGCGAGGCGGTGCTCGCCCGCCGCGCGGCCGCCGGCCCCGCCGCGGCCGAGCCCCCGGCGCGGGTGGCCGCGGAGGTGCCGCTGCGGGTCCTGGCGGTCGCGGGCGCCACGAGCGGGCGCTACCTGCTCGTGCCCGTCGCCGCCCTGGCCGCGGCCCTGAGAGCGATCCGCGACGCCGACATCGGCTGGGTGGAGGACCTCGCGGCCGAGGGCGTCGACCTGGTGCCGACGAGCCCGGCCGGCGTCGGCGCCCTGCTGGTCGGCGCAGCGGCCCTCGCGGCCGCGGTCGCCGCGCTCGGCAGCGTCATCGTGGACGGCGGGTTCCGCCTCACCGAGACCCGCGACCGCCTGGTGGCGGAGCGGGGCCTCGTCGCGCATCGCAGCGTGACGATCGACCGCTCGCGGGTGCGGGCGCTGGAGGTGCGCGACTCGCCGCCGTGGCGGGTCCTCGGCCTCGCGGGCCTGCGGGCCGTCGTCGCCGGGGTCCCGTCGGGCCAGGGCGACGCCCGCGGCCGCACGACGCTGCTGCCCGCCGGCTCGGCCGACGAGGCCTGGGCGCTGGCCGGCCACCTCGACCCGCGCGCGCACCGCGCGCTCGACCCTCACCCGCGCGCGGCCCTGCGGCGACGGCTGGCGCGGGCGGCCGGGCCGCCCGCGCTCGCGGCCGTCGTCGTGGCCGCGCTCGGCCCGTGGCCCCTCGCCGTCGTCCTGGCCGTCGCCGCCGTCGTGATGGTCCCCGTCGGCATCGACCGTTACCGGGCGCTGGGCAACCGCCTCGAGCGCGGCAGACTGGGCCTGCGGGAGGGGAGCCTCTCGCGGCGCCACTCGCTCGTGGTCCCGGAGGGCCTGGTCGCCTACCGCGTCTCGCAGAGCCCGTTCCAGCGTCGCGCGGGCCTCTGCACCCTCACGGCGTACCTCGGCCAGGGCGCCGGCTCGCGACGGGCGCTCGACGTCGCGCCGGCCCGGGCGGCGGGCCTGCTGGAGCGCCTCGCGCCGGACCTCGTGCGCCCCCTTCTCGCCGACCGCCCTCGCCCCGGGGACCAATAGCCGGCCGCCCAACCTGGACACGGGGCCAAGGAACCCGCCCGCCCCGCCGTCGAGACTCGTCCTCGCGAGCGGGGTGGAGTGCACTGCCTACCGGGTCAACTCCGTTCGTCGCGGCGAGCGGCGGGGATCGGCGAGTCGCCCCCTTCTTTCCGGTCCACGCCCTCCCGCCGCAGCTCCATCCGGTCGCGCGCGGCGGCGACCAGACCGGCGATCACGCTGCTCTCGGGGTCCGCCTCCGGGTGCCACTGGACCCCCAGCGCCCACGAGGGCCCCTGCGACTCGATCGCCTCCGGGACCTCATCGCCCTCGGCGCGGCCCGTGACCCGCATGCCCTCACCGAGCCGCGCGACGGCCTGGTGGTGGTGCGAGATCACGCCGTGCGGGCTCTCCCCGGCGCTCGCGCGCGCGCGCGACCCCTCGTCCAGGGTCACGCGGTGGTCGTTTCCGACGAGGCTGCCGATCTCGCGACGGTGGTGCTCGTCGCCGAGTTGATCCGGCAGGTGCTGGACCAGCGTCCCGCCCGCGGCGACGTTGAGGAGCTGCATACCGCGGCAGATGCCCAGGAGCGGGAGGCCGCGGCCCAGGGCCGCGCGGGCCAGCGCGATCTCGGCCCCGTCGCGCAACAGGGCCTCGGGCTCGGCCAGCGGGTGGGGCTCGGCGCCGTAGCGGCGGGCGCCCACGTCCGGCCCTCCGATGAGCATCAGGCCGTCGAGCCGGTCGAGGACGACCCCGGGGTCCTCCTCGACGGCAAGATCCGGCGGCACCAGCAGCGCCACGCCGCCGGCCCGCTGGACGGCCTCGACGTAGTTCATGGGCACGAGCGCCGCCGGGAGGTCCCAGACCGACCAGCGCGCCTGGTCGATGACCGCGCAGATCCCGATCACCGGCGCGTCGGAGCGGTGGCCCATGGCCCAAGGCTACGGCAGGGCGGTAGGATCGGCCCGTGATGGCGCTGGCCTACACCCTCGTGGGGGTCCTGCTCGTCGGCGGCCTCCTGCTCGCCGTCGGCATCCTGACGGGCCTGTGGTACGCGGTCTCGGGCTCGCGGCCCGAGCTGCTCGAGAAGGACCGCGGCGAGCGCCCGGCGGGGGCGCCCCCTCCCCGCTGATCGCGTCCGGGACGGCGTCTAGCGTGGGGCGTCGTGCTGCGCGAGGACCCGAGCGCCCGCTTCGAGCCCGGGCTGCTGCGCTGCCGCTTCGTCAGCGGGCGGCGTGACTTCCGGCCGGTGTCGCGGATGACCTACCGGGCGATCCTGCGCGACCAGCGCGACGCGCCGGTGCCGGTGGCGGCGGACGACCGGCGCACGTGGTGGATGTTCCGCGACCGCATCTTCTGGGAGGACGACGGGCTCGATCCGGACGAGGTCATGGCGCTGGCCCTGGAGCGGGAGCGCCGTCGCCGGCGGCGCCTCGACCACGCGCTGGACGCCATGGCCGCCGAGCGCGGCGCCGGGGCGCGGCGGGAGCCGATCCCCGAGGAGCTCCGGCGGCAGGTCTTCCGCCGCGACGGGGGCCGCTGCGTCGCCTGCGGCAGCGACGAGCTGCTGCAGTTCGACCACGTGATCCCGGTCACCCTCGGCGGCGCCTCGACCGCCGACAACCTCCAGCTGCTCTGCGCCCCGTGCAACCGCGAGAAGGGCGTGGCCCTGTGAGCGGCCGCGCCGAGGATGGGCTGGAGGCGCCGCGTGCCCTTCGCTGGATGCGCGAGCACGGCGAGGTCCTGCGGGCGTACCTCGCCGACGAGGGCGACGGCGACGAGGCGCCCGCGGGGGACCCCGCCATCCGGGCCCACCTGCGCTTCGCGGCGGCGGCGGTCGAGGCCACGGCGTCCCCCACCCTCGCCGAGGGGCTCGCCGGGCTCGCCGCGGGCCTGCCCGCGTGGCTCGAGGAGCACAGCGACCTCTACGAGCATCACCTCGACGCCGGCGAGGGGGCCATCGCCCTGGAGGAGCACCTGCAGTTCGGCGCCCTGCCCGGGACGGACCCCTCGCTCGACGTCGCGCTGCACCGCCGCCTGCGGATCACGGGGTGGGTGCGCCTGACGCTGCTCGCGGTCGAGGCGCGCCTCGGGCCGGCGGCCGACGGCCTCGCGGCCGAGGCGCTGGCCTGGCTCGGCGAGCGCCAGCGCGACCTGTCGCGCCTCATCCTCGCCCTCGACCGCGAGGCCAAGGCCCGCGCCGCGCGCCGGGTGGGGCCGGGCGGGGCCACCGACCTCGCCCTCCAGGACGAGATCGGCCAGGCGGCCACGGTGCAGGCCAACGTCAGGATGATGGTGGAGGCGCTGGCAGCGACCCTTCCCGGCGAGCCGCCAGCTCCGCGTTGAGGATCGCGCCCGCGACCAGGAGCCGCGAGAGGATGAACAGCCACAGCAGGATGGCCAGCGCAGCCCCGATGGCTCCGTAGACCGACGTCGCCCGCTCGGCGCTGCCCGCCAGGTAGAAGGCCGTGAACAGGTGCAGGCCCTGCGCCCCGACGGCCACCAGCGCCGCCCCCGGCACGAGTGCCCGCCGGGGGACGTCGCGGTGCGGGAGGACCTCCGAGACGCGCAGCCAGATGACGAAGTAGACGACCGCGACCCCGACGACCGTGAGCAGCGTCCCGGCGAGCCCCGAGCGCTCGCGCAGCCAGGTGCAGATCACCGAGACGACGAGGACCGCGACGACCACGACGAACAGCCACAGCGTCGCGGCCAGCGGTCGCGCCATCCGCGGCGGCCGGATGCCCCACGCCGCCGCGTGGGTGATCCGCAGGGCCCGCACGGCCCCGATGCCGGCGTAGGCCGTCCCGAAGAGGCCGATGAGCAGCGCGATCCACCAGCCGCTTCTGCTCGGCGGCGTCGCGCACCAGGTCGGTGAGCACCCCCTGCAGGCCGAGGTCGTCCGCCAGGTCGTCGGGCGCGTCGCCGGACACCGCCGTGACCGCGCCCAGCAGGCCCACCACCAGCAGGGTGAAGGGCAGCAGCCAGAGGAAGAGGCGGTAGGCCAGGGCCCCCGCCAGGAGCCCCCCGAGGTGGCGCCGGTCGCGCTCGTACACGCTGAAGCCCAGGGCGACCGCGCGCGAGCGCTCGCGCGCGTCCTCCGCGTACTCTCGGGCGCGCTCGGACTCGAGCCGCGCCCGCTCGATCGCCGCGTTCAGCCGGCGCCTCCGCTCCTCGCTCACGGGGCCATCATCCTCTCCGTGGCGGCCGGAGTGCGCGCGGGCTCGCCGAGCGCGCCCGGCGGGCCCTCAGGCCGGCGGCTCCCGGTCCGCGAGCACCGCGCCGACGGCGGCCGCGCCGACCGGCTCGGCCGGCGGGTGCACGCGCCACGAGCGGCGGAAGCGCCAGACCAGCAGCGCGACCGCGCCGAGCAGGATCGGCCCGATGTAGGTGAGGCCCCGGAACAGGAAGACGCCGGCCACGATCTCGGACTCGTACGCCCCGTCCGTCGCCGCGAGCAGGGCCGAGACGTAGAGGGCCTCCGTCACGCCGACGCCCCCAGGGGTGAAGTTCACGATCGTCAGCAGCCGCACGACCGTGTAGACGACGGCGATCGCGCCGATCGCCAGCTCGTCGCGGTCGAGCCCTGTCGCGCGCAGCGAGAGGGCGAAGATCACGCCGGTCGTCACGTAGGTCCCGACGACCGCGAGCGTCGACCTTGGTGCCGAGCGTCTTCCAGCTCGTGCGCAGGTCGTTGCGGAAGCCCACGGCCGCCTCCTCGAAGTCCCGGTCGGTCGGGTGGCGCCGGGCCACGGCGGCGGCCCACCGCGCTGCCCGCCCGGCCAGCACCCCGGCGCGGCGGGCGAAACGCTCGCTGCGGACGATGCGCACCACGATCCAGACCGCGACGGCGCAGACGGCCAGGGCGACGGCGGCCAGCGCGAACACCGCCCCCGGCACGTCGTTGTCGACCGCGACCAGCACCACGGCGACCGCGGGCATGACGAGCACCGTGAAGTTCGTGAGGCTGCTGGTGAACAACCAGCTGCGCGCGAAGTCCTCGGTGTAGAAGCCCCAGGAGCGCAGCACCGCGAGCCGCGTGGCCGTGCCGGACGGGCCCGGGATGACGTTCGACGCCGCCGCTGCGCTCTCGACCGCGACCATCCCGCGGGTCAGCCCGAGGCCGGGCACCGTGGCCGCCAGCTGGGCCCCGATGAGGATCTGGGAGACGAGCAGGAGGACCACGAGCAGGATCGCGTCGGCCAGGGAGACGTTCTTGAGGGCCTCGACGACGGCCGAGAGCTCGCCGACGTTGCTCAGCAGCAGCCACACCAGGAGGCCCACCAGGGCGAGGGTCAGCAGCCCCCGGGCAATCAGGTCCCGCGGACTGCTGCGGCGCGCGCCGACCTCGTCGGTCGCCTCGGCCGGGGCCCCCGCGCCGGTCACGCCGGGCGCACGACGCACCGGAACCCGATGTGGGTTGTGGAGGTCTCGATCGTCTCGGACTGCCGGGCGGCCGGCCGGTAGCGCAGGCAGTAGTTCGGCGCGCACAGGTGCGAGCCGCCCTTGATCACGTGGCGGGGGAACCGCTCGCCGCCGGACGGCGCGCAGCACGGCCGCTCCGGAGCGGCGGGCAGGGCGAACTCGTCGCTCGTCCACTCCCAGACGTTGCCGGTCACGTCGTGGAGGCCGTAGCCGTTCGGCGGGAAGCGGCCGACGGGCGACGTGCCCGCGAAGCCGTCCTCGAGCAGGTTCTCCCACGGGAACCTGCCCTGCCACGTGTTGGCCATCATGCGCCCCCGGGGGGCGAAGTCGTCGCCCCAGGCGAACACGGCGCCCTCGAGGCCCCCACGCGCGGCCCGCTCCCACTCGGCCTCGGTGGGCAGGTCCTTCCCTGCCCACGCGGCGTACGCCTCCGCGTCGCGGTAGGCGGCCTGGGTCACCGGGTGGTCCTCGCGGCCCTCGACCGAGCTGCCGGGGCCCTCGGGCGCGCGCCAGGTGGCCCCGGGCACCCACTCCCACCAGTTGCGCACGTCCCGCAGGTCGACCGGCCCCTCGCTCGGCCGGAACACCAGCGACCCGGGCACCAGGAGGTCCGGGTCGGCCCCGGGGTAGTCGGCGGCGTCGGGCGCGATCTCAGCCTCGGTCACGTGGCCCGTGGCCTCGACGAAGCGGGCGAACTCGGCCACGGTGACCGGGCCCTCGTCGATCCAGAAGCCGTCCACCGCCACCGGGCGGACCGGCGCCTCCTCGGGGTAGAAGCGGTCCGAGCCCATCGTGAACTCGCCGCCGGGCACCCAGGCCATGCCGGGGTGAGGAGGGGCCTCGGCCACCGGGCGATCATATCCGGAGGCCGCCGGCGTTCGGGCGTCTGCGCGCGTCTGTAGGTTGCCCGCCGTGGGCGATGCCATCGGCCAGTTCCTCCCCATCGCCATCGGCATCGCGCTCAGCCCCCTCCCCATCGTCGCGGTCGTGCTGATGCTCGCGACGCCCAGGGGCCGGACCAACGGCCCCGCCTTCGTGGCCGCCTGGATCGTGGGCCTCGCCGCGGTGGGGATCATCGTGCTCGCCCTCGCCGGAGACGACGCCACGTCGGACTCCGGCGCGCCGGCCGACTGGGTGAGCGGGCTCAAGCTCGCCCTCGGGCTCCTGCTCCTCGCCTTCGCCGTCCGCGAGTGGCGCGAGCGCCCCCGCGGGGGCAAGGCCGGCGAGCTGCCCAAGTGGATGCAGGCCCTCGACACGTTCACGGCCCCCAAGGCCGCGGGCACCGGACTGCTCCTGTCGGCGGCCAACCCCAAGAACCTCGTGCTCGCCGTCGCCGGCGCCGCGGTGATCGCGCAGGCCGACCTCTCGGTCGGCCAGGAGGCGGGGGCACTGGCCATCTTCGTGGCCATCGGCACGCTGGGGGTGGCCGCCCCGCTCGTCCTCTACTTCGCGCTCGGGGACCGCTCGAAGGCGATCCTCGACGAGCTGAAGGACTGGATGGCGCGCAACAACGCCACGATCATGGCCGTGCTCGCGCTGATCATCGGCGTGAAGCTCATCGGGGACGCGATCTCGGGCTACGCGGCGTAGCCGCGGGGCGTGCGCCCGCCGCGCGACCGAGCCCCGACACGGAGGTGCTCCGGACATGACCGAGCCGCTGAGCTCGTGGAACGACACGCCCACGCGGCGGGCCATCGTCGAGTTCGTGGAAGGCGTCGTCGACGAGGCCGGGCCGGGCTTCGTCCCGCCCGAGGAGCGGATCGCCGTCTTCGACAACGACGGCACCCTCTGGTGCGAGAAGCCGATGCCCATCCAGCTCGACTTCATCGTCCGCCGCTTCGCCCAGATGGCGGCCGAGGACCCGGCGCTGCGCGAGCGCCAGCCCTGGAAGTCCGCCCACGAGCGCGACTTCGCCTGGCTGGGCGGCGCGATGACCAAGCACTACCAGGGTGACGACTCCGACCTGAAGACGCTCATCGGCGCGCTCATCCAGGCCTTCGGCGGCATGGACGTCGAGGACTACGAGCGGGCGGCGGCGGCCTTCCTGGGCGAGGCGGAGCACCCGACCCTGGGGCGGGCGTACCGTGAGTGCACCTTCGCCCCGATGATCGAGCTGCTGCGGTACCTCGAGGCGAACGGCTTCGCCTGCTACATCGCCTCGGGCGGGGACCGCGACTTCATGCGGCCAGCCGCCCACCTCTACGGGCTCCCGCACGACCGGATCATCGGCAGCAGCTTCGGCCTCGAGTACCGCGACGCCGGCGGCGGGTCGATCGTCTACGCCTCGGCCCTCGACGTCTTCGACGACGGGCCGCAGAAGCCCGTTCGCATCTGGAGCCGGGTCGGACGGCGCCCGATCCTTGCGGCCGGCAACGCGAACGGCGACATCCCCATGCTGCGCTGGGCCGGCGGAGCCCGGCCGGCCCTGCGGCTGCTCCTGCTGCACGACGACGAGGAGCGCGAGTTCGCCTACACAGGGGGCGCCGAGGACGCGCTGACGGCCGCGGCGGCCGAGGGCTGGACGGTCGTGAGCATGAAGGACGACTGGGCGGGGGTCTTCCGGTCGTGAGCGCCGCCGCGGCCGCGTCGTCAAGTCGTCTTCGACGTCGCCGACGACGCCTACGTCGACGTCGAGCGGGAGCTGGCCGCGGCGATGGCGCGCGACTGACCGCGACGGTATCCGCCCGACCGGATAGCCTCACGCCACTCGTTCACACAGACGGATAGGGGTGGAACGGCCTATGGGCAACGTGCTCGGCAACCTCACGCTCGACATCAGCTTCGGCGAGTTCCTCTGGTCGCTGCTGATCATCTTCTTCATGATCGTGTTCTTCGTGATCCTGTTCCAGGTCGTCTTCGACCTGTTCCGCGATCACGAGCTCAGCGGCTGGGCCAAGGCCGGCTGGCTGATCCTCATCATCGTCCTGCCGTTCCTGGGCCTGTTCATCTACCTCATCGTGCGCGGCCAGGGCATGGCGGAGCGCTCGGCGAAGGAGCAGATCCAGGCCCAGCAGGAGTTCGACCAGTACGTGAAGGAGACCGCCGGAGGGGGCGGGTCGACGGCGGAGATCGCCAACGCCAAGAAGCTCCTCGACGAGGGCGCGATCACGCAGGAGGAGTTCGACGCGCTCAAGCGCAAGGCGCTCGGCTGATCCGGCGGGCCGGGGGACGCCGGTGGGCGTCCTCCGGCCCGGTGCCTCAGACGTCCCGGAAGGTGCCCGGGCGCGTGATCGACCAGATCACGAACACCGCGAGGGCGATCATCAGGATCGACCAGAACGGGTAGTAGGGGATGAAGAAGAAGTTCGCGATGGCGCTCAGCATCGCGAGCACGATGGCGACCACGCCTGCCCAGAGCTTGCGGTAGAAGAGGCCGATGCCGCCGAGCAGGACGACGATCCCGAGGATCAGGTGGATCCAGCCCCACCCGGTGATGTCGATGTCGTAGGTGTAGTTGGGGCCGATGACATAGAAGTCGTCGTTCACCAGCGCGACGATGCCGGCGAGGATCTGGAAGACGCCGATGAGGACCATGATCGTCGCGGCGAAGACGACCCCGCCGATCGCCCAGCCCGACGGCTCGTCGGGCGGCACGTCGACCCGCTCGGTGGCCATGCGCGCTCCTTTGTGAGAAGTCCTGAACGGGCGTTTCGCGGGCGGCGACCGGAACCCTGCTCTGACAGGATGCGGCCGCCCGGGAATCGACGAGGAGGGCCCATGGACGTCGCCGAAGCCATCCGCAAGCGCCGCGCGGTCAGGACCTACACCGACCGGCCGGTCGACGACGAGGTGCTCGACCGCCTGCTGCGGCTCGCGCTGAGGGCGCCGACCGGCGGGGGCCAGCAGGCCTGGAGCATCCTCGTGGTGCGCGAGCCCGAGCGCCGGCGCGAGATCGCCGAGCTCGTCATCGCCGGCGCGGCGCGCTACTTCGGGATCATGCGGCCCCAGAAGGACGCGACCGACGAGGAGCACGCCGAGTGGGCGCGCGGCTACGCCGAGCAGGTGCTCGGCACCTACCGCGTCGCCCCGGTCTGGATCCTCGGCCTGCTGGTCCCCCGCGGCTACCCGCCCGGGATGGAGGAGGGCGGCCACTTCGACGACCTGATCTCGGTCGCCTTCGCCTTCGAGAACCTCATGCTCGCGGCGCGCTCCGAGGGCCTCGGCACCGTCCCCACGACGGCGTTCCAGCGGTTCGAGAAGGACCGGCTGCGCGAGATCGTCGGCCTCCCGGAGGAGATCGACCCGGCCATCGTGACGCCCCTCGGGTACCCCGAGGCCTGGCCCGAGGGCCTCGCGCCCGCGCTGAAGCGCAACTTCAGGTCCTGGCGCCAGCTGGTGAACGACGAGACGTGGGGGAACACCCGGGCGTGAGACGGCGACTGACGAGGCGGCGGCCAGGCCCGGCGACGCCGGCCGCCCCTTTTGTGGCCCGCCGAACCCCGCGATAGCGTTTGCGCGACCTCACCGAGGTAGCCGGCCGAGGATGTGAGTGACCGCAGCGGGAATCATCTCCGGACGACCCCGGGCGGGCCCGGCGTGAGCGCGGACCGGGCGACGGGGGCTCCCCGCCTTCCGTACATGCCCGGGGTCGACGGCCTGCGGGCCGTCGCCGTCGCCGCGGTCGTGACCTACCACATCGGCGCCGCCTGGCTGCCCGGCGGCTTCCTCGGCGTCGACATCTTCCTGGTGATCAGCGGCTACCTGATCACCTCGCTGCTGCTCGCCGAGCGGCGGGCGACGGGGACCATCGACCTCGTGCGCTTCTGGATCCGGCGCGCCCGGCGGCTGCTGCCCGCGCTCTTCGTGATGATGGCCGTCGTCCTGGCGGTCATGGTCGTCCTCCACCCGGGCGAGGTCGCCCGGCTGCGCGGCGCCACGCTGGCCTCCCTCGGCTACGTCGCCAACTGGTACTTCGTGTTCGCCGACCAGCCGTACTTCGACCAGTTCGGCCGGCCCTCGGTGTTCCTGCACCTGTGGTCGCTGGCCGTCGAGGAGCAGTTCTACCTCCTCTGGCCGCCGATCATGGCCACCGGGATCGCGCTCTTCGGGCGACGGCGCCTGCTGGTCGGGGTGCTCGCGGGGATCGCCGGCTCGACGATCCTCGCCTGGGCCCTCTTCGAGCCCTTCACCGACCCGTCGCGCATCTACTACGGCACCGACACGCGCGCGGTCTGCCTGCTCGCCGGCGTGGCGCTCGCCTTCCTGTGGCCGGCCAACCGCCTGCGCCCGCTGACCGAGCGGCGGCCGCGGATCGTGCTCGAGGCGACCGGCGTGGCCGCCATCGTGGTCGTGGGGCTCGCCCTGACCCGGCTCGGCGAGCTCGACGCCGCGCTCTACAAGGGCGGCTTCCTGTGGGTGTCGCTGGGGACCGCCGTGCTGGTGGCCGTGGCCGCCCACCCCAGCTCGCTGATCGGCAAGGCGCTCGGGTGGGCGCCGCTGGTGTGGCTCGGCCTGCGCAGCTACGGCATCTACCTCTGGCACTGGCCGATCATCATGCTCACGCGCCCCGACGAGGACATCCCGCTCGACGGGGTGCCCCTGGCGACCCTCCAGATCGGCCTCACGATCGCTGCTGCCGCGCTCTCGTACACCTTCGTCGAGACGCCCATACGGCGCGGCGGTCTGCGGGCCCTGCGCGACGGCCTGCGCCGCGACACGGCCGGCTTCCCGCGCCGGGCCCGCGTGGCGGCGGCGTCCACCTGCTGCGTCGCGCTCGTGGGCGTGGGGCTCGCGGTCGCCCTGCTGCCGCGCGAGACGCCCGTCATCCCGGGGCTCACGGCCGCCGCATCCGGCTCGCCGCAGCAGGCGACCTCGCTCGGGCCGCGCGCGGGCGCGGGCGGACCGGGCAAGCAGCGGCCCGCGGCCGAGTTCGAGCCGGTCCTCGCCGTGGGCGACTCGGTGATGCTCGGGGCGTCCCGGACCCTGAAGCCGGCCCTCGGCCGCGGCGCCGTCGTCGACTCGGCGGTCTCGCGCCAGTTCCCGGTGGGCGCCGACGCGGTGCTCTCGCGCCTCCGCTCGATGAAGCCGAAGACCGTGGTCATCCACCTGGGCAACAACGGCTACGTCCAGTTCGACGACCTCAAGGATCTCCTCGACCGGCTGAAGCGGGTGCCGCGCGTCGTGCTGGTGAACGTCCGCGTGCCGCTGCAGTGGGAGGAGTCGGTCAACGACGCCGTGGAGTACGCCGACGGCCACTGGGACAACGTCGTGCTCGTCGACTGGCACGGGGTCACGGACCGGAACCCGCAGGTGCTGGTTGACGGCGCCCACATGACGCCGGAGGGGGCGAGGCTCTACGCCCGGTCGATCGCCGCGGCGGTGAAGGCGCCGGCCGGGACCGCGTAGGGGTCCCGGCCGGGTCGGGTCGGCGAGGACACGCAGACCGCGAAGGCCTGTCGCCGTGCCCGGTGGAGCGGCGGAATATAGGATCGCCCGGGCCCTCCGCCCGCCTGCCCGCAGCGAAGGAGCGCTGGATGAGCACCGCAGTCGCACCGACGCGTCCGTGGTACCTCTTCGAAGTCTGCGGGGCGCGGTGACCATGGATCCCGCCCGCGCAGCCGAGCTGCTCGCCGCCGAGCGGCGGCGCATCGAGGATCACCTGGGCCGGCTCGACGCCGAGTTCGACCCCAGCACCCGCGAGGGCGACCTCAGCGACGACCACGACTACGGCGACCGGGCGGCCGACCTGACCGACCGGGAGCGCGACCTCGGCCGCATCGAGGAGCTCCGCGAGGAGCTGGCGGCCATCGAGCGCGCGGAGCAGCGCCTCGCCGAGGGCACCTACGGCCTGAGCGTGGTCAGCGGCGAGCCGATCTCCGACCGGCGGCTGGAGCGGATCCCCTCCGCCGAGCGCACCGCCGAGGAGCAGCGCCTCTTCGAGCGGGGCCTGCTGTAAGAGACGGCTCGGAGCTCAAGGCCCAGAGCTCGAGGCAAGTGAGGCGACAAGGCGGCCCGCCCCGCCGAAGGCGGTGCCGCCGCGTGCCGGAGGCCCCGGCCAGGGGCCTCCGGCAGGCGCGTCGGCACCGCCCCCGCGCGAGGGGCGGCGTACGCCTTGTCGCCTCACTTCCTCAAGCTCTGCTTCGTTTACGCGGTTTTCGTGATGAGCTTCTCCCGCTCGTCCGCCTCCTTGACGAGCGCGGCGACCACGTCGGAGTTGACCTCGGCGACGATGATCTCGCCGACCTCCTCGGTGGTGCTCTCGAAGATGCCCAGCCGCTGCATGCTCGCGGCGGCGCGGTGGTTGTCGTCGGTGGGCGTGAGGTAGTGGATCTGCTGCGCCTTGTAGCGGTGGATGAGGAACAGGTGCAGCAGCGTCATCAGGCGCTTGCGCCGCAGTGCCGTGTCGAAGGTGTTCTGATCGCGCACCGACAGGAAGGTCCGGCCCCGGCGGTCCTGCAGCGTGGCGAACACGATGTTCGCGAGCTTGTCCTCGTCCTCGCCGAGCACGCTCAGCTCCAGGCAGCTCGGAGCCGGCGGTGTGGGGGCGCAGCGAGACGCGCAGCGCGCCGTTGACCCCGTGGTGCTCCGCCCAGTCGGAGAGCCAGCCCTCGAGGACCTTGGGCGGCACCTCGGTCTGCACCAGGTGCTGGCTCTGGGTCGAGCCCTCGCCCATCGCCTTCGTCATGGCGGTCTGGCCGGAGGCCGAGGCGAGCGCGGCGTCGGCGCGCGGGCCGCCGACCAGCGTCTGCGGCGTGCGGTAGGGCGACTCCAGGAGCCGGAACTTGCGCTGCAGCCGGGCCAGCGCCAGCATGCCGTCCTCGCGCAGGGCCGTCGTGAACTCCTCCGCCGCGGCGCCGTCGATCTGGTGGCCGCCGTAGGTGATGAAGTTGAAGACGAAGCCCATCTTCCCGAGCTCCGCCGGGAAGGCGCGCATCTCGTCGTCGGTCATCCCGGTCGTGTCCCAGTTGAAGGACGGCGACAGGTTGTAGGCCAGCATCTGGTCGGGGTGGACGGCGTGGACGGCCTCCGCGAACTCGCGCGCGTCGGCGAGGTCGGCCGTCTTGGTCTCCATCCAGAGCAGGTCCGCGTAGGGCGCGACCGCGAGTGACTTGGCGACCGCGTACGGGATGCCGCCCTGGATCTGGTGGTAGCCCTCGGGGCTGCGGGCCGAGTCCGGCTCCCAGAAGACGTTGACGCCCATCTCCTTCGCCTTCGCCCGGGCGGTGTACCACGACGCGGTGTCGGCGAAGTCGAGCCACTCCTCGAGCGTCATCGGCAGGTCGGCGCCCTCGTCGGCGCGGAAGGCCATCTCCTCGGCGACCGCCGCGCCGAGCGTCTTCAGGCCGGCCTCGGCCTGCCAGGCCTCGAGGAAGCGGTCCGAGACGACGTCGAGCGTCTCCTCGGCGGTCGGCCCGCCGGGGGCCAGGTGCTCCCGCGCGGCCTGGTCGATCGACTCGGCGACGCCCTTGCGCTCGAGCCACGCGTCCGCGGTTGCGTACTCCTCCTCGGAGAGCGCGTAGAGCAGGTGGCCGTTGACCTCGGTGACGCCGGCGTTGTGGAGGCTGCGCATGGCCGCGAGGAAGCCGGCCTTGTACGTCGGGATCGAGCGGTTGGTCACGCCCAGGACGAAGGGCTGGTCGCGCTCGTCGCCGCCGCCGTCGAGCAGGTTGGCCGCCTCGGCGTCGGTGCGGGCCACGATGATGCCCGGCACGCGCATGATGTCGAGCTGCAGGCGGGCGGCGTTGAGGCGCTTGATCTGCTCGTCGGACGGCACGAGCACCTTGCCGCCCTGGTGGCCGCACTTCTTGGCCCCGGGCTTCTGGTCCTCGATGTGGTACCCCGGAACGCCGGCCTCGACGAAGCGCCGGACGAGGTTGCGGACGTGGGCGTCGCCGCCGTGCCCGGTGTCGGCGTCCGCGATGATGAAGGGGGTGAAGTTGACCTCGGGGGCCTCGGCGCGATCCTCCTCGCTCATCCGCGAGCGGGCGTAGCGCTGGTTGCGGTCGGCGGTCAGGAGCGCCCGCACCAGGCCGGCGGCCTCGTCCGGGACCTGGCTCAGGGGGTAGCTGGCGAGGTCGGGGCCGGGGTCCTCGTCGCGCGAGCCCTTGGCGGAGGTGGCCCATCCGCCGAGGTAGATGCCCTCGATGCCGTTGCGCTTCATCGCGACGGCCTGGCCGGGCGAATAGGGGCCGAAGGTGGTGATCGACTTCTTCTGCTCGAAGAGCTCCCGCAGCCGCGCGTAGAAGCGCTCGGCCGCGACCCGCGCCACGGTGTAGTCGCACGGCACCGTGCCGCGCTGCTCGGCGACCTGCCGGGCGGTGAACAGCCGCCGGATGCCGGAGAAGCGCTCGCCGGCCATCCAGCCGGCGGTCTCGTCGACCTCGTCCTCGAACGCGCCCATCGTCGTGCCCCCTAACCGTGGTGAGGGGGCCATTCTACGCACCCCGGGAAGGCCGCGATCCTCCCCGATCGACCGGCCCTAGGGCGACCCGGGACGATCGTCCGGATCTGGGTGATGCGCGTCGTCTGGGCGCGCCGGTAGGCTGGGTCCCGCAACAGCCCGGCCGGCGATCGCGGGGGTGGGGGTGGAGGGCTCGGCAGGGTTCGGCGACGACCGTCAAGCGCTGGCATCACAAGCTCACGGACGGGCCGCCCACCAGGGGACGGCGCGTCCTGGTGTGGGGCCTCGTCGCCCTGGCCACGATCCTGGTCCTCGTCTGCTCGCTGACGCTCTGGGTGCAGCGCCAGGCGCTCAACACCGACAACTGGGTCGACCTCAGCACCGAGCTGCTCGCCGACGACGAGGTTCGCGGCGCCCTCTCGGTGCGGCTCGTGGACTCGCTCTACGAGCAGACCGACGTGCGGGAGCAGCTCGCCCAGCGCCTGCCGGGGCCACTCGACGCCCTCGCCGCCCCCGCCGCCGGCCTGATCCGCGAGGCGGCCATCAACGCGGCCGACTCGCTCCTCGAGCGGCCCCGGGTGCAGGAGCTCTGGGCCGACGCCAACCGCGCCGCCCACGAGCGGCTGGTGGCGATCCTGAGGGAGGACTCCGACCGGCTCATCCAGTCGTCCCAGGGTCAGGTGATCCTCGACCTCACCCCCCTCGTGATGCGCCTCAACGACCAGCTCGGCCTCGACGTCGCGCTGCCCGAGGGCGCAGGCAGGTACGTGATCGCCGAGTCCGACCAGCTCGCCGCGGCCCAGACGGCCGTCGCCGTCATCGACCCGCTGTCGGTGCTGATGATCATCGCGGTCGTCGTCCTGCTGGCCGTCGCTGTCTACCTGGCCGCGGGCTTCCGGCGCGAGACCCTGCGCGGCATCGGCCTCACGCTGATCGTGATCGGGGTGCTCCTGCTGGTCGTGCGCCGCCTGGTGGGCAACGCCCTGGTCGATGAGCTCACCACCGACACCAACCGGAGCGTCGGCTGGACCGTCTGGGTCCTGGGCACGAACCTCCTGCGCGACATCGCCATCGCGATCCTGGTCTACGGGCTCGTGCTGCTGCTGGGGGCGCTGCTGGCCGGGCCCTCCCGCTGGGCCACCTGGATCCGGGCCAAGCTCGCCCCGACGATGCGCGACCGCCCGCTCCTCTTCTACGGCGCCGTCGCCCTGGTCTTCCTGCTGCTGCTGCTGTGGAGCCCCCTGAACTCGCAACGCGGCATCTGGGGCACCCTGCTCCTGGCCGTCCTCGTGGGCCTCGGCGTCTGGGCGCTGCGCCGCCAGACCGTGAAGGAGTTCCCGGCCTCCCCGGCCTGATCCGCGGGGCCGCGGGGCGGCCGGCTCTCAGCCCCTACCGCCGAGCGGCCGTCACCGCCGTGCCGTAGGCGCAGATCTCGGTCGCCTGCTCCATGAACTCGGACGTGTCGAAGCGCATGGCGACGATCGCGTTCGCGCCCTTCGCCTCCGCCTCCTCGACCAGGCGCTGCGATGGCCTGCTCGCGTCCCTCGGCGAGCATCTTCGTCATGCCCTTCAGCTCGCCGCCCACGAGCGACTTGAAGCCGGCCCCGATCTGCGACCCGACATGGCGCGAGCGCACCGTCAGCCCGAACGTCTCCCCCAGCACCTCGGTGATCTCGTACCCCGGCAGGTCGTTCCCCGTGGTGATCAGCATCCTGCGGCTCCTTGGTCGAGTCGGTGGAGCCTATGGCCGCAGCGGACCGAGAAGCGGAGGCCGGAACGGTGAGAGGGGCGGTCATGTGGACCAGCAGCGGTGCGGCACCTGCGGGCCCCGTCGGTCATAACAGCCTCGACCACCCCATCCTCAGCGCGCCGACGTCGGCCAGGGCGCGCTCCAGGAAGGCCCGCGGGAGGGCTGGCCCCGCTCGGGGGTGCTGCTCGACGTCGGCGTAGCAGCTTGTCTTCGACGGCCACGTGCCGGTATAGGTGCCCGCGACGGGCGATGCCGGCCGCCAGCTCGGATGCGGTGTGATGTCCGGCGAGGCCACCATCGCGGAGGAGGTGACCGATGAAGGCCGTGACATGGCACGGGAAGCGCGACGTCCGCGTCGAGGAGACGTTCCGGATCCGCGATCCAGGAGCCGACGACGCGATCGTCCGCATCACCACGCACCGGCCGTGCGGATCGGATCTGCACCTCGTACGAGGTGCTCTGGCCCGTACCTCGACCCCGGCGACGTGCTCGGCCACGAGCCGATGGGCATCGTCGAGGAGGTCGGGCCCGAGGTCACCCGCCTCGCGGTCGGCGACCGCGTCGTGGTCCCGTTCAACATCTCCTGCGGCACCTGCTTCATGTGCGACCAGGGCCTGCACTCCCAGTGCGAGACGACCCAGGTCCACGAGTACGGGTACGGGGCCGCCCTGTTCGGCTACACCAAGCTCTACGGCCAGGTGCCCGGCGGCCAGGCCGAGTACCTGCGCGTGCCGTTCAGGCGACACGCTGCCGGTCAAGGTCCCCGAGGGGCCGCCCGACGACCGCTTCGTCTACCTCTCCGACGTCCTCCCCACCGCCTGGCAGGCCGTCGAGTACGCGGCCATCCCCGACGGCGGGACGGTGGCGGTCCTCGGCCTCGGGCCGATCGGGGACATGTCCTCGCGCATCGCGATGCACCGCGGCGCGCGCGTGATCGGCGTTGACCTCGTCAACGAGCGGCTGGAGCGGGCCCGGGCGCAACGGCGTCGAGGCGCTCGACCTGCGCGAGCACGACGACGACCTCGCCGACGTCATCCGGGAGATGACCGGCGGGCGCGGTCCGGACTCGCGTCATCGAGGCCGTCGGCATGGAGGCCGCACGGCGCTCCCGGCGCCAAGCTCGCCCAGCAGATCACGGGCCTCCTGCCCGACGCCGTCGCCCGGAAGATGATCGAGAAGGCCGGCGTCGACCGGCATGCACGCCTTCTACCTGGCCATCGACATCGTGCGCCGCGGCGGCACGATCTCGGTGGTCGGGGTCTACGGCGGCATGGCGGACCCGGTGCCCATGCTCACGCTCTTCGACAAGCAGGTGCAGCTGCGCATGGGGCAGGCCAACGTGCGGCGCTGGGTGCCCGAGATCCTCCCCCTGCTCCTCGACGGCGACCCGCTGGGCACCGACACGTTCGCGACCCACAAGGTGCCGCTCGACCGGGCGCCCGACGCCTACGCGACCTTCCAGGCGAAGGACGACGGCGCCGTGAAGATCCTGTTCCGCCCATGATGGCGGCAACGTCGGCAGGCGCCTCCCTCGGCTACACCCTCTCGAGCGAGGAATTCCCCCCCGACGAGCTGGTCGCCCAGGTGCGGCGGGCGGAGGAGGCGGGCTTCGCGTACGCCCTCATCTCCGACCACTTCCACCCCTGGATCGGCGCCCAGGGGCAGAGCCCGCACGTCTGGACCGTGCTCGGCGCCATCGCGCAGGCGACGTCGCGGATCCGGATCGGCACCGGCGTCACGTGCCCGATCATCCGCCAGCACCCGGCCGTCGTGGCCCAGGCGGCCGCGACGGCTGCCCGCTTGATGCCGGGCCGCTTCTTCCTCGGCGTCGGGACCGGGGAGAACCTGAACGAGCACGTCGTCGGCGCGGGCTGGCCCCCGCCCGGGGTGCGCCTCGAGATGCTCGAGGAGGCGATCGAGGTCATCCAGTCGCTGTGGGAAGGCGGACGAGGTGACCCATCGCGGGGCGCACTTCGACGTCGAGCACGCGCGCCTCTACACGCCGCCGGGCGAGGACGTGCCGATCGTGGTCGCCGCCGGCAACCCCGAGGCGGCGCGCCTGGCCGGCCGCGTCGGCGACGGGCTGTGCACGACCTCGCCCGACCGCTCGCTCGTGGAGACCTTCGAGGAGGCCGGCGGCAGCGGCCCGCGGTACGGTCAGATGACCGTCTGCTGGCACGAGAGCGAGGCCGAGGCGCGGCGCATCGCCCGCGAGGTCTGGCCCAACGCGGCGCTTCCGGGCGACCTGAGCCAGGAGCTCGAGCGGCCCGCGCACTTCGAGCAGGCCGCCGAGCTCGTGCGGCAAGAGGACGTCGCCGAGCTGGTCGTTCTGCGGGCCCGACCCCGAGCGCTACCACGAGACCATCGCCGCCTACGCGCAGGCCGGGATCGACCACGTCTACATCCACCAGGTCGGCCCCGATCAGGCCGGCTTCATCGGCTTCGCCGAGCGCGAGTTGCTCGGGCAGGCGGCCGCCCTCTCGCCGGCCTGACCGAACGCCGCCCCCGCTGCCTAGCCTGAGGCGGGGGCGATGTTCTGGTTGACGTGGAAGCGGTTGTCCGGGTCGTACGTCGCCTTGACCGCCGCGAGGCGGCCGTAGTTGCCCCGGTACGTCGCCTGCACCCGCTCCTGCCCCTCCTCCATCATGAAGTTCACGTAGGCCCCGCCCATCGAGTGCGGGTGGAGCGCCTCCCAGTACGAGACGCACCACTCCCTGATCGCGTCCGCGTTGGCCGGGTCGGGGTCGATCCCCCCGATCACCCCCGACCAGACGGCGTCGCGGTAGGCCCAGGCCGTGTCGCCGCTCCCGACGTCCTGGGCGGCGCCGTCGACCGGGTACAGGTGCATGGTCGAGAGCGGGGTCGGGATGCTCGAGCCGTGGTCCAGGTGGGCCGCGATCGCCTCGTCCGTGATCCGGTCGAAGAAGTCGCCGCGCCAGTACCACTGCAGCCCCGTGGGGATGAGCTCGTCGAACATGCTCTGGAGGGCCGGGTAGGGCATCGGCGCCGAGAAGTGGAACGCCGGCTCGGCGGGCTCGCGGATGGGGGCGAACGCCCCGTCGAGGTCGTCGAGGTCGCCCAGGTAGCACCAGACGATGCCGCACATCTTCTGCTCGTGGAGCTCCTCGGGGAACGGCGGCCCCGGCGGGACGACCAGGATGGCGAAGAACCCGTAGAGGTCCCGGCCCGCCTGGGGCATGAACTCCCGGTACCAGCGCATCACCTCGGGCGTCTGGGCGATCGGCCAGACGGTGATCCCGACACCGACCGTGTGGACGGGTGGAGGCGGTAGGTGAACGAGGTGACGACGCCGAAGTTCCCGCCTCCGCCGCGCAACGCCCAGAACAGGTCGGCGTTCTCGGACTCGCTCGCCCTCACGAAGCTCCCGTCCGCCAGCACGACGTCCGCCTCGAGCAGGTTGTCGATCGTGAGGCCGTACTTGCGCGTGAGATAGCCGTGCCCCCCGCCGAGCGTGAGCCCGCCGACGCCCGTCGTCGACATGATCCCGGCCGGCGTGGCGAGGCCGAAGGCGTGCGCCGCGTGGTCGAGGTCGCCGAGCTGCGCGCCCCCCGCGACCTGGGCGGTGCGCCTGTCCGGGTCGATCCGGACGCCGCGCATGAGCGACATGTCGATCACGAGCCCGTTCTCGACCAGCCCGAGACCCGCGCCGTTGTGCCCGCCGCCACGGACCGCCACGTCGAGGCCCTGCTCGCGGCCGAAGTTGACGGCCGCGATGACGTCGGCGACGTCGAGACAGCGGGCGATCAGCGCCGGCCGCTTGTCGATCATCGCGTTGTAGACGGTGCGCGCCTCGTCGTACCCGGGGTCTCCCTGCGCGAGGACCTCGCCACGAAGCGTCCCCTCCAATCCAGCTGCCTCGGTGGTTGCCATCTCTCACCTCCGTCTCCGGTTGCCGTGCAGCCGAGACGACGATCGCCGCGCGGGCGCGCAGGAAGCGTCACCCGACTGTCACGGGCGCGTGATTGCGCGCTCCCCGTTGTGCGCTTCGCGAGCGGCGGAGTTACGCTTGGGCGCATGCTCCGGGTACGGCTCCTCGGGGGCCTCCAGGCGGAGCTGGAGGGGATCCCACTCGCGCCGCCCGAGGGCCGGCGGGCCCGGTCGCTGCTGGCCTGGCTGGCGCTGCACCCGGGCATGCACCCGCGGGCCCGGCTGGCGGCGCGCTTCTGGCCGGACGTGCGCGACGCGAGCGCCCGCGCCAGCCTGCGAAGCGCCATGTGGGGGCTTCGGCAGTCGCTCGGCGCCGGCGCGGACTCCTGCCTGAGGGCGACGCGGGACGAGGCCGGGATCCCCGAGGACGCGCTGGAGACCGACGTGGCCGACTTCTCGCGGCTCGTGGAGGCGGGCCGGCTCGAGGAGGCCGTCGAGCTCTGCACGGGCGAGCTCCTCCCGGACCTCGAGGAGGACTGGGTCTATGAGGCGCGCGACGAGCACCGGGCCCGGCTCTCGGCGGTGCTCGCATCGCTGGCCGCACGCGCGGAGGCCGACGGGGACCGCCCCGGCGCGGTCGCGTGGTCACGCCGTCGCGCCGCGCTCGACCCGCTCTCCGAGGAGCCGCAGCGGCAGCTCATGCGCGGCCTGGCCGCCACCGGGGACCGCGCGGCCGCGCTGGGCGCGTACGCGCGGCTGCGGGACCGCCTTCGCGAACAGCTCGGAGTCGTTCCGTCGCCCGAGACCCGCCAGCTCGCCGAGGCGCTGCGGGCGGGGCGAAGCCCCCAGGACCCGGCCGCCGCGGGTCGGCCGGACGAGCCCGCCGCGCAGCCCGCGCCGGGCCTGCCGCCGCTCGTCGGCCGCGACGCGCCCCTCGCCGAGCTGCTCGCCGTCTGGCGCGCCGCGCGGGCCGGCGCGGGGGGCGTCGTGACGCTGAGCGGGGAGGCGGGCATCGGCAAGACCCGGCTCACGCTCGAGCTGGCGGCCACCGCGCGGGCCGACGGAGCCCGGGTGGCGTCGTGCGCCGCGCTCGACCTCGGCGGCGCGGCCCCCTTCGGCCTGTGGGCGGAGCTCCTTCGCGACGTCTGCCGAGACCTCGAGCCACCGCCGGCGGCGGCCGGCTGGCCCGCAGAGCTGTCGCGGCTCGCCCCGGACCTCGAGGCACGCTTCGCCGGCCTCCCGGCCGCCCGCTCACCGCCTCGCCCGAGCTCGAGCGGGCGCGGCTCTTCGAGGCGATCGTGGAGGCCGTGGAGTGGGCCGGCCGCGAGCGGCCGCTGCTCCTCGTGATGGAGGACGTGCACGTCGCCGACGCGGCGAGCATCGAGCTCGCCGGCTACGTGAGCCGTCGCGCCGGCGGGCTTCCGCTCATGATCGTGCTGAGCCACCGCGACCTGCCGCGGCGGCCCGAGGTGGACGCGCTCGAGCACGCCCTGCGCGCGCGCAACATGCTCGCCGCGGAGATCGCGCTGGGGCCGCTGGCCCCCGGCGAGATCGCCTCGCTCGTGCGCTCGGTCGCCCCCCTGCAGGCCGACGAGGTGGAGCGGGTGGTGGCCGCCGCCGAGGGCAACGCGCTGCTCGCGGTCGAGAGCGCCCGCGCGCTCGCGCGCGGCGAGCGGGCCGTCCCGGCCAGCCTGCGCGGAGCGGTGCGCGCGTCCTTCATGTCGCTGCCGCCCGGCGCCCGGCTCCTCGCCGAGCTCGCCGCGGTCGCCGGTCGCGACCTCGATCGCCCGGAGACCGACGCGCTGCCGGTGGAGGGGCTCCGGGACGCCGCCACGGCCGCCGTCGACAGCGGGCTGCTCGTCGCGGCCGGCGGGCGCATCGGCTACCGGCACCCGCTCCTCCGCGAGGCCGTCTACCAGGACCTGCCGGAGCCGCGGCGCGCCTGGCTGCACGAGGCGCTCGCGACGGCGATCGCCTCCTGCGACGACCCGTCCTCCCGGCGCCGGGCGGCGGAGGTCGCGCGCCACCTGCGGCTCGCCGGGCGGGACGAGCCGGCGGTCGAGCATCTGAGGCGCGCGGCGGCCGACGCCCGGGCCGTCGCCGCCCTGCCGGAGGCCGCGGGTTCCTGGCCGAGGCCGCCCGCCTGGCGCCGTCCGATCCGCGGCCGCTCCTCGAGCTCGCCGAGGTGGAGGCGTGGAGGGCCCGGAGGCAGGAGGCCGAGCGCGCCTTCGAGCAGGGCATCGCGCTGATCGAGCCGCGGGACGCCCACGCCCTGGCCGCTGCCTGGCTCCAGCGGGGGCGCTGGATGCGCGGGGCCCTCTGCTTCCCGCGCGCGTCGCGGGACGCCTACCGCGAGGCGCTCGCGATCCTCGACGCGGCCGCGCTCGCCGCCGTGGAGGACCGCGCGGAGGCGCTCGCGGGCCTGGCCTGGGCGGAGGCGGTGGCGGGCGACGCCGGGGCCGTGGACGAGCTGCTCGCGCAGCTCCATGACCTCACCCGCGGGACCTCGCCGAGCGACCGCCTCGCGCACGACATCGACGCCGCCCGGGCCTCTCGCTGATCCGCCGGAGCCGCTTCGAGGAGAGCTACGCCCCGGCGATCGCCGCCGCCGGTGCCGCCCAGCGTGCCGGGCGCCCGGACATGGCCTACGGGTGCTTTGCCAACGCCTCGTGCGCGGCCGCGTGCGCCGGCGACTTCGAGCGCTCGCTCGAGCTCGCCGATCGCGGCCTCGCCGCCGTGCGGGGCCTGCTCCCCACGTTGGAGGTCCACCTGCTGGCGGGCCGCGCCCACATCCTGGCGCGGCTCGGACGCCTGGACGAGGCCCGCGCGGCCGCCGACGCGGAGCTGGAGCTCGCCGAGCGGCTCGGCAACGCGGAGCTGCGCGCCCTGGCCCAGCACGACCGGGGCATCGTGGCGCTCGCGGCGGGGGACCTCGGCCGGGCCGACGCGCTGCTCGCGGCGGCGCTCGACGGCAACGCCCCGGTGAGCCGGCCGCTCGCCCGCCTCGCGCGGGCGCAGGCGCTGATCGGCCTCGAGCGGCTCGAGGACGCCGAGGCCGAGCTGCGCGCGACGGCGCTCGAGCCGGTGGGCCCGAGCGATTTCCCGGACACCCTCGTGCCGCGGCTCACGCGGCTCCAGGGCCTGATCGCCGCCGCCCGCGGCGACCGCGCGCTCGCCGAGCGGCGCCTGCGCGAGGCGGCCGACGGCTGGCGCCGCTACGTCCCGGCCGACGGCGAGGGCGATCGCTTCGTGGCCACGCTGGTCGACCTCGGCCGCCCACCGGTGCTCGGGCTCGTGGAGCCGGCGCGCGAGCTCGAGGGGGTGCTCGCCGAGCTCGCGTCGCTGACGGCGGTGACCGCCTGATGCCGGCCTTCCGCGACACCGCGGTCAGCCAGGCCCCGCCCGAGGAGGTCTGGAAGCTGCTGTACGACCCCGCCCGCTTTCCGGAGTGGTGGGCCGGGATCGCCGCCGTCGAGGCGGACGAGTCCCGGGAGGGCGAGCCGAGGCGCTTCGACCACTTCCGCGAGGGCGAGCCGGACACCCCAAAGCCCCAGCTCCTCGAGACCGCGAGCGACGACCGGCGCATCGTGGTGTCGTGCCTAGTCCACGACATGCGCTTCGAGTGGCGGCTGGAGCCGGTCGGCGGCGGCGGCGCCACCCGTATCGACGTCCTCGTCGAGATCCCAGAGGCCGAGGCGGCGGCCCTCGACGCGCAGCGCGACCTCATCGGCCGCTCGGTCGCGCGCCTGGCCGAGCTGGCGACCCGTTCCTAGAGGATCACATTCGTCGTCGCTCACGGGCGGCTGCAACTGCGGGGCCGTCCGGTTCGAGGTGACCGAGCCGCTCGTCCTCGCCAGCTACTGCCATTGCAGGCGCTGCCAGCGTCGCAGCGGAGCGGCGGCGTCGGCGAGCGCGCACCCCGCGCCCGGCGCCTTCCGGATCGTTGCGGGCGAGGACAGGCTTCGCGTCTGGAAGCCCGAGGACGGCGGCGAGAAATGGTTCTGCGGCGACTGCGGCTCGTCGCTCTTCGCCCGTAACCCCGCTCACGCCGATCCGATCGGCATCCGGATGGGGGCCTTCGACCACGACCCGGGAATCCGGCCGAGCGTCCGGCAGTTCGTGGCCGACGCCGCGCCGTGGGAGCCGATCCCCGACGACGGGCTGCCCCGCTTCCCCGGGAGCCGCCACGAGCCGCGTTGACTCGGCGCTACGGCCGGGAAGCCTCGCCGGCGCCGTCGCGCCGGGCCAGGCGGTAGAGCGTCGGCTCGGCCCGGCGCACCGGCCGCGGCATCTCGGCCGTCACCACCGACTGGACGTCCTCGAGCTCCCAGCCATCGCCCAGCAGGGCGACGACGTCCTCCCTGTCCATGCCACGCGGAAGCACCATGCGCCGTCCGGCCTTGAACGCGACCATGAGCAGCCGCGCTCCCGGCCCGGCCAGATCGCCGAGCCCGGCGGCGGCGCCCCGGCGGGCCGGGTCGGGCAGCCCCTGGATGCAGCCGAAGTCGTAGAGGAGGTCGTAGCCGGGCTCGAGGCCCAACCGCCCCAGCTGAGCCACGTCGCCGCTGACCCACTGCACCTCGACGCCCTGCTCGGCCGCCCGCCGCCTGGCGCGCGCGAGCGCCGCCTCGACGAAGTCGACCCCGGTGACCGCCCAGCCGCGCGTGGCCAGGTACACCGCGTCCGCCCCGGAGCCGCAGCCGACGTCGAGCGCACGGCCCGGCGCCATGGCGGTCGGGCCCTCGAACAGCGGCCGCCATGACTCCGCGACCGCCCGTCGCTCCCACGGGGCGAAGCCCAGCCGGTACATCAGGCCATAGGGGGAGCCACCGGTCACCTCCGCGGCCGCCTGTCGCCGAGAGTGTCCCAGGAGGGCCTCACCGGTCAAGGTGGATGCGCGCGATGTCGGGTAGCGTCCGCGGCATGCCCCATGACGGCCGTCGCTTCGCCGGGCGCGTCGCCCTCGTCACCGGCGGCGGACGCGGGATCGGACGGGCCATCGCGCTGGCGCTGGCCGCCGAGGGCGCGCGGGTGGCCGTGGTCGCGCGCACGTCGTCCCAGTGCGAGGGCGTGGCCGCGGAGATCGGTGGGGACACGCTGGCCGTGGCGGCGGACGTGTCCGATCCGGCCGCCTGCGCGGCGGCGGCGCGGGCGGTGACGCAGCGGCTCGGGCCACCGCGCCTGCTGGTCAACGCCGCCGGCGTCTCGCCGGTGTACTCGCGCGCCGAGGAGCACGACGACGGGGCGTTCCGCCTGATCCTCGACGTCAACCTGCTGGGCGCGCACCAGATGACCCGGGCGGTCGCGCCCGGGCTGCTCGAGGAGGGCGGCGCGGTGCTGATGGTGTCGAGCGTGGAGGGCGCCGCCGCGAGCCCGCGGCTGGCCGGCTACGGCGCGTCCAAGGCCGGGCTCATCCAGCTCACGCGCACGCTCGCCCGCGAGTGGGCGGGGCGGGGCGTCCGCGTCAACGCGATCTGCCCGGGCTACGTCGAGACCGAGATGACCGCCGCGTTCCTGGGCGTGGAGCGCCTCCGCGAGGGGGTGCTGGCGCGCACCCCGCTCGGGCGCCTCGGCGAGATGCGCGAGGTGGTCGCGCCCGCGCTCTTCCTGCTGTCCGACGAGGCCTCCTACATCACCGGGGCGGCGCTGCTCGTCGACGGCGGGATGGCGGCGTGAGCGACCCCTTCCTCACCCCGGAGCTCCTCGACCTGCGCGACCGGACCCGCGCATTCGTGGCCGGGGAGGTGATCCCGGCCGAGGGCCCGGACGGCTCGGCCGCGGACGCTGACGTCCGGGCGCGGCTTCGCGCCGCGGCGCGCCGGTCGGGGCTCTTCGCGCCCAGCGCTCCCCGCGAGGATGGGCGGTCTCGGCCTGGACCTGCGCGCCTGCAGCGTCGTCTTCGAGGAGGCCGGCTACAGCCTGCTCGGGCCGCACGCGCTCAACTGCGCCGCGCCGGACGAGGGCAACATGCACCTGCTCGCGCGCATCGGGACCGACGAGCAGAAGCGCCGCTACCTGGCGCCGCTCGCCTCGGGCGAGGCGCGCTCCTGCTTCGCGATGACCGAGCCGGCCCCCGGCGCCGGCTCCGACCCCTCGATGCTCCGCACCACCGCCACGCCGAGCGGGCGGGGGGTGGGTCATCGAGGGCGACAAGACCTTCATCTCCGGCGCCGACGGCGCCGACTTCGCGATCTGCATGGCCCGCACCGGCGACCGGGTCACCCGCGACGAGGGCGCGACGATGTTCCTCGATCGACGCCGCCAACCCGGGCTTCCGCGTCGGCCGGCGCATCCCCACGATCGACGTCGGCTTCGTGGGCGGGCACTCCGAGGTGGCCCTGCGCGGCTGCGAGGTCGGCGCCGACGCCGTCCTCGGCGAGCCGGGGCGCGGGCTTGGCCCACGCGCAGGCGCGGCTCGGCCCGGCGCGGCTCACCCACTGCATGCGCTGGCTCGGCCTGGCGCGGCGCGCCCTCGACATCGCCCTCGACCGCGCCGCCGAGCGCGAGGCGTTCGGCGCCCGGCTGCAGGACCTCGGGATGGTGCAGGCGCTGATCGCCGACGCGGTCATCGACCTCGACTCGAGCCGGGCGCTGGTGCGGCAGGTCGCCGGGGTGCTCGACGCCGGCGCCGACGGCACGCTCGAGTCCTCCGTCGCCAAGGTGCACGTGGGCGAGGCCGTGGGCCGGGTCGTCGACCGGGCGGTGCAGATCTGCGGCGCGCTCGGCGTCTCGCACGACCTCCCGCTCGCGCGCTACATGTCAGAGGTGCGGCCCTTCCGGATCTACGACGGCCCCTCCGAGGCGCACCGCTGGTCGATCGCGCGGCGCGCCGTGAGCCGGCGGCGGCGCGAGCGGGAGGGCGCGGCGTGACCCGCCCCGTCCACCGCACCGAGCTCACCCCGGTCAGCTTCCTGGACCGGTCGGCGCGCGTCTTCCCCGAGCGCACGGCGGTCGTCCACGGGGCGCGCCGGTACGGCTACGCGGAGCTGGCCGGCCGCTGCGGGCGGCTGGCGAGCGCCCTGCGCGCGGCCGGGCTCGCGCGCGGCGACCGCGTGGCGCTGCTGTGCCCGAACACGCCGGCGATGCTCGAGGCGCACTTCGGCGTGCCCCTCGCCGGCGGGGTGATGGTGCCGGTCAACGTTCGCCTCACCGCGCCCGAGATCGGCTACATCCTCGGCCACTCGGGCGCGCGGTTCCTGCTGGTCGACGCGGCGCTCACCGGGTCGCTGGAGGGCCTCGACCTGTCGGCGCTGCAGGTGGTCCGGGTCGACGACACGGGCGCCCCGGGCGATCCGTACGAGGACCTGCTCGCCACCGCTGACCCGAGCGGACCGCAGGGCGGCGCGCCGGAGCACGAGGACGAGCTGATCTCGATCAACTACACCTCGGGCACCACCGGGCGGCCGAAGGGCGTCATGTGCACGCACCGGGGCTCCCACCTCAACGCCCTCGGCGACGTCCTCCACACCGGCCTCGGCGATGGGACCGTCTACCTGTGGACGCTCCCGATGTTCCACGGCAACGGCTGGTGCTTCACCTGGGCCGTCACGGCCGTCGGCGGCACGCACGTGTGCCTGCGCGCGCCCGATCCGGCGCGCGTCTGGGAGCTGCTCGAGGCGGAGGGCGTCACGCACATGTGCAGCGCGCCGACGGTGCAGATCGGCGTCGTCCACCACGCCGCGGCGCGCGCCGCTGGCGCGCGCCGTGACCGTCGCGATGGGCGGCGCGCCGCCCTCGCCGACGCTGCTCGCCCGCCTGCGCGAGCTGGGCTTCCACCCGATCCACCTCTACGGGCTCACCGAGACCTACACGCCGATCACGAGCTGCGTGGAGCAGCCCGGATGGTCCGCCCTCGACGAGGACGCCCGGTCGCGGCTGCTCGCGCGCCAGGGCCACAGCCACCTGCTCGCGGACCCGGTCCGGGTGGTGGACGCGCGGATGGAGGACGTCCCGCGGGACGGCGCCACGCTCGGCGAGGTCGTGGCCCGCGGCAACACGGTGATGCGCGGCTACTACGACGACCCGGAGGCCACCGAGGAGGCGTTCCGCGGAGGCTGGCTCCACACCGGCGACGTGGCCGTCTGGCACCCCGACGGGTACATCGAGCTGCGCGACCGCATCAAGGACGTGGTGATCTCGGGCGGCGAGAACATCTCCACGATCGAGGTCGAGCAGGTCGTCTGCCGCCACCCGGCGGTGCTCGAGTGCGCGGTCGTGGCCGATCCCAGACGACCGCTGGGGCGAGCGCCCGAAGGCGTTCGTGGCCCTCAAGGACGGCGCGGAGACGAGCGCCGAGGCGATCATCGACTTCTGCCGCGAGCACCTCGCGCACTTCAAGTGCCCGGTGGCCGTCGCCTTCGGCGAGCTGCCGAAGACCTCCACCGGCAAGGTCCAGAAGTTCGTGCTGCGCGAGGGCGAGTGGGCCGGACGCGAGCGGCGAGTCGGTTGACGGCGGACGAGCCGGCGGCGGTCGACCCCGCAGCGGTCGCCGCCTTCCTCGCCGCCAACGTCCCGGAGCTCGACGGCCCCTTCACGATCGCCCGGCTCGGCGAGGGGCAGTCGTGCCTGACGTACCTCCTCTCGGGCACCGGCTGGGAGGTGGTCCTCCGCCGCCCGCCGCGCGGCGAGCTGCCGCGGGGGGCGTACGACGTCGTGCGCGAGCACCGGGTGCTGGCGGCGCTCACGGATGCCGGGACGGGCGTGCCGGTCCCCCGGCCGCTCGCGCTCTGCGAGGACCCGGACGTGCTCGGCGCGCCGTTCTACCTGATGGAGCGGGTCCACGGGCACAGCGTCCGCACCGCGCTTCCCCCCGCCCTGGCGGGCCGCGCGGACCGCCGGCGCATGGGCGAGGCCCTCGTCAACGTGCTGGTCGCCCTGCGCGCCATCGACGTCGGCGCGGTCGGCCTGGAGGGCCACGGGCGCCCGGACGGGTACCTCGCGCGTCAGCTCCGGCGCATGGGCGAGCAGCGGGAGGCGGTGCGGGGCCGCGCGCTGCCCGAGCTCGACGCGGTGGGCGCGTGGCTCGCAGACCACGTGCCGGACTCGCCGGCGCCGGCGCTCCTGCACGGCGACCTCAAGCTCGACAACGTCATCCTCGCGCCCGCCTCGCCGGCGCGCGTCGCGGCGGTGATCGACTGGGAGCTCTCGACGCTGGGCGACCCCCTCGCCGACCTCGGGTGGCTGCTCTACTTCTGGCGCGAGGAGGGCGAGGAGCCCTTCGCGATCCCCGTCGCCAACGTGACGCACCTGCCTGGCTTCTCCGGCCGCGCCGAGCTGCGCCGTCGCTACGAGGGGCTGACCGGTGCGCCGGTGCCCGACGCGCGGTGGTACGCGGCGCTGGGCGGCTGGAAGATCGCCGTGATCATGGAGACGTCGTACCTGCGCTTCCGGGCCGGGGTCGCCGACCACCCGACCTTCGCGGCGCTGGAGGAGGGCGTGGGGCACCTGGCGCGGCGGGCGCTCGCGTTCGCGGAGGGCGCGCTCACGACCTGACCGCGAGCTACGCGGCACCGCCGCGGTCGACGTCGTCGTGGCGTTCCAGGTATCGCTCGACCCGGCGCCGCTCCCAGTCGGCACCGAACAGCCCGCCGACGCCGAGCATGACGACCGCGACCACCGCGACCACGACGCCCGTGCCGAGCATCGGCCAGTAGAACCGCGACAGGGTTGAGGGCCCTGTCTGGGCACGCGGGGTCGGCGTTCGAGTCTCCCGAGGCGCGCCGGACAGCTCGGCAAAGGCGGCTGGGTGCGATCTACTCGAAACCAGTCGCCACGGGTCGCCGTTGTCAGCCGTTCGGCGCGGACGCCTCCGTCTGCGGTGAACGCGGGAGGACGCAGGGGTTCGACGCGTAGTGGCGGGCTGCGTCGAAGATGCGGCGCAGGCTGGCGTCGACCACGCGCCTGTCGGCATCGATTCTCCGGAAGCGGGGAACGATGCTCGTCACGATCCAACGCCAGCGGTCGTCGAAGCGGGTCATCCTCGGCCACGCGTGCGCGTGCAGAGCCTGCGGGACCCCTCGTGTGAGCGAGTAGAGGTAGAACGAGCTGAAGTACAAGACCTCGTGCCGCACGCCGCGCACCTCGAAGCTCAGGGCCGAGCCGATGGAGAAGAGCCTGGCGAACGGGCACGAGAGGAGATCGAAGCTGGGTTGCACCAGGGCGCGCTGCTCGTGCTCGAGGAGCTGGACGTTGCCCTCCCAAATGAGATCAACAGCCGCCCGTCGAGCCTCCGCGGACGCCGTCCCGTCCTCCAAGACACGGCGTCCTTGGTCGATCGCCTCGAAGCCGGAGAGGACGGGGGCATAGTGGCGCTCGGCCCCGAGGAGCGCGCGGAGACGTTCGATCCCGTCTTCGGCGGTGCCGTACGCGAGGTGAACCCAGAAGATGTCGTCGAAGATGGCATTGTTGATCGCGCGGATCGTGTCCACGTCCGTCCGTCAGCAGCGCCTTCTGGCGACCCAGGCTGTGCGGGATGTCCACGTAGCCGGTGCGGTCGGTGTCCAGCCTGAACGGAAAGAGGGCGAGCCGGACGTGGTGCGACGCGAACGCGGCCATCCCGGCCCACTTGAAGCACGCGGGCAGGGATTTGTAGATCCACGCGTAGCGTGACGAGATCTCCAGGTTGCGGTGGAAGACGCAGGACTGGTTGGTCAGGAGACCGTCGACCAGCGCCTTCCACCCGGCGATCGTGTCCGGTGCCCCGTTCCGGGGCACGAGTTCGTGGGGCTTCGGGATCAGCTCGTCGGGGGTGTTCCATCCGGCCCCCGAGAATGCTGCGCTGATCGCGGTCGCGGGCATCTGCGACTCCTCGCCCGATCGCCTGCTCCTGACCGGCGCTCCGCTAGCTCACGATCTGCGGGGCGACGGCCTCGTCGAGGCCCGCTGCCGCTTGGGCGGCAAGCCCGCGGGCGACCTCCTGCGAATCCTCGAAGACATCGAGGGCGGCGATCTTGCCCCACCGCAGGGTGATCACGTGAAGCCCCCGATTGAAGTACGAGGAGTCACCGTTCAGCAGCGTCGCGGTCCCGTCCCACTGCACGAACACCATGGTGTGCCAGGGCCAGCCCTTCACCCAGATGTTGTTGATCTTGAGATGGAGGTTGGGCAGGACGCGCGCGAGGCGCTCGAACCAGAGACGCAGAGTCACGGCGTCGTGACGCTGACCACCGATCGCGTGGGCGCCGCCGAAGGTGTGATGGACATTCGCCGTGATCGACGTCATCAACTCATCCCAGCGATGGTTGTTGACGTGATCGAAGGCCTCTCGGATTCGCTTCTTGACGATCGCGCTGTAGATCATGAGGTGTCCCTCCGGTGTTTGACGAAACGTGTGTCCTACTGGGTCGTGACCGAGAGAACCTGCCCCCCGCGGTCGAGCATCACCTCGGTGACGGGCAGGCCGAAACGCTCACGTGCCTTCTCGCTGAAGCGCCGTTCGCGCCAGTTCGCATCGTCGGGGGCGTGCACGCCCAGGATCAGGGCGTCGGCCGGGAAGAACACGAGGGCGTCCGCCACGGCCTGGAGCGGGTCTTCGTCACCGACTTGGCCGCTGACGGCCGGGCCGGATGACTCGATGCCGCCGACGAGCATCCGCATCCTCTCGTCCGCCTCTCGGTACTCGGCATCGATGTCGGAAACCCACGAGTGCAGCCTCCCGGTCAAGGCCGGGGCAACCACGCACACGCGGTCGGCCTCGCGGACCTGTCGCGCAACCACTTCGGGGACGCCGGCTGGATCCGCAACAGACTCGTTCGTAATGATCAATACTCGTCTCGCTGCCATCTCTCCCCCCAACTCAGCAGGCGTCTCAGTCGGTTGATCGTCCTACGACGTCGTGGAGCCGCAGCCTGGATCAGCTCGGCCACTGCTCGGGCTGCGAGACTTGATCGCATGCTCCCCGCGACCTCGATCACGGTCGAACCCGCCCGCGCTGACATCGCCCGCTGGGCCGGAGCGGGATCATTCGGTCCTCGGTCGCGACGAGGTACCAGCTCGGTTTGCTCCGCCACGCAGGTTCGCTGACCGTGCCGCCGAGCGCGTCCACGCCCCACGGGACTTGCGAGTCGGCCATGAACGCGGCCTGCTCGGCGCTCAGGTCCCCCGCGAATGAAGCATGGAACTTCTCTCGGTCGAGGAAGAGAAACCCGTCCTTGGGCGGGAGAATCGGCGGCACGGGCGCGCCGGGCGGCGGATCCGCGATGAGCGTGTTGACCGACTCGCCCACGTCCGGCGCGAAGGCCGCGATGTAGACGAGCGCCGCAACCTTGGGATGCGTGCCCGCCTCGGTGACCACGACCCCACCATAGGAATGGCCGACGAGAATGACCGCCTCGCTCGCCGCGTCGATGGCCCGCGTGGTAACGGCGACGTCGTCGGCGAGCGAGAGCGTCGGATTCTGGACGACGCCGACGCTGTAGCTGTCCCTCTTCAGGTGCTCGTAGACGCCCTGCCAACCGGAGCCGTCCACGAAACCGCCGTGGACAAGGAGGACGGTCGGAGTCTCCGCCTTGCTCATGAGAGCTCCCTTCTATGAGATTTCGGTCCTCGCGCATTGACCAGCCGGCCGGCAGCGTCGCTCCGCCGCGACGCGCTGTCATCGGCGCTAGCCGCAGTCTTCGATTCGGGCTAGCCGGAAGAGCCGGCCGGTCGCGCTCACCCGCGGAAAGGGCGCCTCCTGCTGCCGGCTCGCCGCCTCGCGTTTCGGTCAAGCGGAAGCGCGACCTCGATCGCGGTGCCCGCGCCCCTGGGGCTTTCGACTGCAGCCGTCCCGCCCAGAGCCTCGACGCGGTCACGGAGCCCGACGAGCCCCGAGCCGCGTGCTGGATCGGCGCCGCCGACGCCATCGTCGCGGACCGAGACACGTAGCACTTCGTCGGTACCCGCGACGTCCACTTGGACGATCGACGCGTGCGCGTGCTTCGCCGCGTTCGTGAGCATCTCCGAGACGACGTAGTAGCCGGCCACCTCGACGCTGTCCGGTAGCCGCCCCTGGACGCGGACATCGAGCATCACCGGGATCGGCGAGCGGCGCGCGAGCGTCTTCAGCGCCGGCCCGAGCCCGCCCTCGGACAGGATCGCCGGGTGGATTCCGCTCGAGATCTCGCGCAGCTCGTCAAGCACTGTCCTCATCCCCTCGAGACGCGCGACAGCTCAGCTCGCTGATTCGCGAGCTCGGCCGGCAACGCCGCCTGCGCGGCGCGCAGCTCGAGCGCCAGCGAGACGAGTTGCTGTTGGGCGCCATCGTGCAGATCACGCTCGATGCGCCGCCGAGTCGCGTCGGCAGTCGCAACGATCCGCGCGCGGGAGGCTGCCAGCTCGGCCCGGTTCTCGGCGTTGGCGATCGCCGTTGCCACGAGCTCCGTGAACTCCGTCAGTCGCTGCTCCGTGTCGAGCGGCAACGTCCCGTCGCTCGCCGAGGCGACGACCATCACGCCCCAGAGGCGGTCCTCGACGATGACCGGCGCCCCCGAGCTGCCGAGCGCCAGTCCCGCTCGCGGGCGAGGGTGGCGACCGGCCCGCGACGGCTCCATCATAGCTGTCGATCCGGCCGGGTCGCCCGCGCGTCTCGAAGACGAGCCACAGAAACGGTGCCCTCTCGAGCGGGAGTCGCTCGAGTCGCTCCCCCAAGGGGAAGTAGCCGTCCTCTCTGCCCCAGCCGCCGGACCGTGGTGAGCGTGCCATCCGGTTCGTAGCGACCGAGAGCTGCGGCATCGCGCGAGGAACCGCCCGACCGACCTCAGCGGTCACGGCGCCGAATACGTCGGCTGGCGGCGCGCCCCGCGCCACCAGCGTCGCCACCCGGCGCAACGCCGCCTGCTCCTCAGCAAGCAGCGTCAGCGCTTCGCGGCTCTCGGCATTGGCGATCGCCGTTGCCACGAGCTCGGTGAACTTCGCGAGGCGCCCTTCGGTGTCGACGAGGCAACGATCGCTCGGTCGTCGAGGAGACGCCGATCACGCCCCAGACGGGCCCTCGACGAGGATCGGGGCGCCGACGCACCGCGAGCCACGAGATCGCGAACGAGGGCCGGGAGTGAACGGAATCCGTCGTATCGATACCGACCCGGTCAGGCCGACGAGTGCCGGCGATGAGGCCTGACCATCCGTCACCAGTGGAGGATCGCTCCCCGGACCGGTGACGTACCGCCGATCGGCTCCATTCGATCGTCGTGAGCGTGTCGCATCGGCCTCGTAGCGGCTGAGCGCCGCGGCTGTCCGCTCCGGGAACCTGTCGCCGATCTCGGCGCCACGGCCTCGAACACCTCGGCCGGGGAGGCGCCCCGTCACCAGCGTCGCCACCCGGCGTAACGCCGCCTGCTCCTCGGCAAGCCGCCCGGACGCCGCCCGATCGCTCACGTTCGGATGCGCCATGACCTGAACGAGCGTCGAGCGCGCCGGGCCGGCTGGCGACGGCTCACGACGCCACGGTACCTATGATCGGCGCTATGACCGCCCGCGCGACGCGCGTGGCTCTGGCCGACGACGACGTCCTTCTCCGCGAGGGCTTGGCGGGCCTGCTCGAGCGTTCGGGGTTCGAGATCGTGGGCCAGTGCGGGGATGCCTCCGAGCTGATCGAGGTCGTCCGCGAGCACCGAACCCGAACTCGCGATCGTCAACATCCGCATGCCGCCGAGCCATACGACTGAAGGGCTCGACGCGGCGCGGGTGATCCGCGAGGAGGCCCCGGAGACCGCGATCCTCGTTCTCTCCGCACACGTCGAGGTAGAGCACGCGATGGACCTCCTCGCAAGCGGGGAGCGCATCGGCTATCTCCTGAAGAGCCGCGTGACCGACGTGGACGACTTTCTCGAGACGCTCGATCAGATCGTTAACGGCGGATCGGTCGTCGACTCCGCCCTCGTCCAGGAACTCGTCTCCGCCCGGCGTGTCACCGACCCGCTCGACAACCTCTCCCCGCGCGAGCGCGAGGTGCTCGCGCTGATGGCCGAAGGACGCTCAAACGCCGGAATCGCGCGCCAACTGTGGGTGACCGAAGGAACCGTCGAGAAGCACGTGCACAGCATCCTCAGGAAGCTGCGCCTGCCGGAGGGGGAGGACGATCACCGCCGTGTGCTCGCCGTGGTCGCCTTCCTCGACGCTCGTTAGCTTCGTCGAGAAGACCGCGGATCGCGTCCGCCGACAGCTCCGACTTCGCGAGGAAGCCGGCCGCCGGGCTCCGCCCGATCGCGTCGGCGAGGTCGGCCTCAGAGCGAGTGGAGATCAGGATGACCGGAGCTGTGTCAGCCTGATCGGCGACGAGGCGCCGCGCGAGCTCGAAGCCACTCTCGTCCCCGAGTGCGACATCGACGAGCACGACATCCGGCCGAAGCGTCTCGGCTTGTCGCAGCGCGTCCGCGCTCGTCGTCGCGACCCCCGCGATCGCGAGCCCTTCTCGCTCGAGGAGTGTTCGAGCCGCCCGCAGGAAGCGTCGATTGTCGTCGACGATCAAGCAGCGGACGGCCATCCAACCAGCGTCGCAGGGACCTCGAGCCGGCGCATTGCAGCTAGCCGGAACCAAAGGATTTCCGCTCGCATGCGCCAGATCCGCTGGCTTCATGCCGCGCGCCGCTGGCCGGGCACGCGCTCTGGCGGGAGGCCCCACGCGGGGGGCGCCGCCCCCGGACGGCCGATCCTCGCCAGGTCTGCCGCGCGGCCCGAGATCCCCTTCCCACGCATGACGGCCGAGCCAGGCGAGTGGAGGATACCGGGATCGAACCGGTGACCTCCGCCTTGCAAAGGCGGCGCTCTCCCAGCTGAGCTAATCCCCCGGGGCGGGCAAACGGTAGCATCGGCGCCCCCCGCCCCCGACAGCGAGGCCCAGTGAGCGGCGACCCCTTCGGCACCGTCTACCGGCTGCTGGACGAGCTCCAGATGAAGCACTTCGAGATGGCCGGCCTGGTGGACGAGTACAAGAAGCTCGTCGAGGACCTCGAGGAGCGGGCCGACGAGGACCGGCTCAGGATGGCCCGCAACCTGCCCGGGGCGCGCTACCTGGTGAGCACCACGTTCGTCCGCGAGCAGTGGCTGAAGGTGGACGCCGAGCTGCAGCGGCTCTTCCCCGAGGACCCCGGCTCGAGGGGCTAGCCGACCCCCTCGCACCGGGCCCTGATGCCGCGCAGCATGACCGAGGCGTTCACGAAGTCCCCGAGGCCGATCAGCGGGCCCAGGACCAGGCGGCCCGGTGCGCGGGGTAGCCCATCTGCACGATCCACGGCCAGACCTCGTCCGGCGGGGCGTGGATCGTGATCCCCCGCGTCGAGGCCGCGCGGGAGGCTACCCCGCCCCGCCCAGGAGGTCGCGCAGGGCCGGCTCGGCCTCGGTGAAGCGGAAGGCGTAGCCGGCGTCGAGGGCCGCGCGGGGGACGATGTGGCGGCTGTCGAGGGCCAAGGTGGCCTTCTCCCCCAACGCGAGCCGCAGCGCGATGCCCGGCGTCGGGAGGAGCGTGGGCCGCCCGAGGACCCGGCCGAGCGCCCTGGTGAACTCGCCCTGGCGGACGATGCCCGGCGAGGCTGCGTTGACGGGCCCCGAGAGGCGGTCGTCGTCCAGGGCCAGCAGGTTGAGCCCGACCTGGTCGTCGATGTGGATCCAGGGCAGCCATTGGCGCCCGCCGCCGATCGGCCCGCCGGCGAAGAGCCGCACCGGCAGGGCGAGCTGGGGGAGCGCGCCGCCGTCCGGCGAGAGCGGGACCCCGGTGCGCAGCCGCACAACCCGTACCCCGCGGTCCTCGGCGCGGACCGCCTCGCGCTCCCAGGCCACGGCGACGGCCGCCAGGAAGCTCGAGCCGGGGCGGGCGCTCTCGTCGGTCGGCTCCTCGCGCGGGCCGTAGTAGTCGGCTCCGCTGGCGTTGACCAGCGTGTGCGGGCGATCGCCGCCGGCGAGCGCGTCGACCAGCAGGCGGGTCGTCCTGACGCGGCTCTCGCGGAGCTCCCGCTTGCGCGCGGCGGTCCACGGCAGGAGGTCGGCCGTCTTGGAGCCCGCGACGTTGACGACGGCATCGGCCTCGAGGGCGGCGTCCGGCGGCGGGCCCTCGGCGGGGTCCCAGCGCACGTCCTCCGCGCCGTCGACCCCCGCCTGCCCCCGGCGCGAGACCGCCACCACCTCGTCGCCCCGCGCCAGGAGCGCGCGGCTCACCGCGCCGCCGATCATCCCGGTCGCGCCGACCACCGCGACCCTCATCGCGCGCCCTCCGCCGGCGCCGTCACCGGCCGCCGACCGGCCTGCGGTCGGCCCGCGCCAGCAGCAGCAGCTCCTCCGCGCCGATCCCCGGCGGCGGCGCGGCACGCCCCATCGTGACCGTCCCCAGGCCCCGGCCCCGCAGCCGCAGCCTCAGCCGGGCGAGCGCCGGCTCGGAGGTCGGCCCGTCCGCGTCGGCCAGCAGCAGCGCCAGGCCGCGCTCGCCGTCCCGCCACATCGCGTCGGTGTCGCGCACGGTGTTGCGGGTGAGCTCGGCGACCCGCTCCAGGGCCGGCCCGCCGTCCGCGGGCACTCCCAGGCAGACGAGCGTCATCGGCCGGCGCTGGCTCGCGCCGCTCGAAGCGCCTCACCGAGCGAGCCCAGCAGCCCCTGAGGGTCGGGGGGGCCGAGCGCCGCCGGCGCCGGCCCGAACGGCGGCTGCCGCGGAGTGGCGCCGTCGGTGCGCCGGCGTCGTGGCCCGGTGACCGCCATACCTCAGCCTATGCGTCCGAGGACGGATCGGGCGGCTCACCGTGGCCGTAGTGGCCCGACGCCGCGGGGTGGCGGGCCAGGACGGCCTCGATCGCGGCCTCTTCGTCGGCCGTCAGCGGCGAGGCGGCCAGGGCCGCGTTGCGGACCGCCTGCTCCGCCGTCCGGGCGCCCACGATGGCGGACGTGACCTCGGGCCGGCGCAGGACCCACGCGACCGCGAGCTCGGCGACGCCGCCCTCGCGGCCGGCCTCGCGCGCCACCTCGTCGAGCTCGCGCGCCACGGCCACACGCTCCGGGAAGGCGTCGTCGGCGAACAGCTCGCTCTCGGCGCGCCAGTCCCCCGGGGCGAAGGTCGTCTCGGCCGACATCTTCCCGGTGAGCAGGCCGTGGGCGAGCGGCCCGTAGGCGATCACGCCGACGCCGTTCTCGCGGCACCACGCCAGCTCGGCCGCCTCGATGTCGCGGCGCATCAGGTGGTAGCCCGGCTGGAACGAGTCGATCGGGCCCACGGCCTGGGCGGCCTGCAGGTCGGCCAGCGCGTAGTTCGAGACCCCGATCGCGCGCACCTTCCCGGCCCGGCGCAGCTCCTCGAGCGCGCCGATCGTCTCCTCGGCGGCCACGCCGGCGACCGGCCAGTGCACCTGGTAGAGGTCGATCCGGTCGAGGCCGAGCTCGGCGAGGCTGCGGTCGCAGGCCGACCGCAGGTAGTCCGCCGAGGCCTCGCGCCAGATGCGGAGCGGCGGGCCGCTCTCCCATGCGACCCCGCCCTTGGTGGCCACGACCACCTCGTCGCGGCGCTCGCGGACGGCCTGGCCGACGATGCGCTCGGCGCGGCCCTGACCGTAGATGTCGGCGGTGTCGATCCAGTTGACGCCCGCGTCGATGGCGGCGTGGCACGCGGCCAGCGAGTCGGCGTCGTCGGCGCCGCCCCAGCGGCCGCCGAAGACCCAGGTCCCCAGGCCGATGACCGACAGCTCGATGTCCGTACCGCCGAGGCGGCGTCGCTCCACGTCCCTCCCCTCGCTGCCGGCCAGGCTACTTGGGCGTCAGCGCCACCAGCAGGCCGCCGTCGGCATCGTAGGCCGGGAAGAAGTCGGCGGTCGCGGCGACGTCGCCGCCGGTCCCGTTGGGACGGAAGGTGCAGTCCACGTTCAGCACGCGGACGCCCCACTCGAGGCTGGTGGCGGCCGGGTCGCCGTTCGCGAACCCGGCGAGGCCGAGCCGCTCGACCACCTCGTGCCCGATCAGCTCGCCCTCCTGGTAGCCCGTGACCGCGAACGCCGCGTGGCCGGCGACGAGGATCCGCCGGTCCTGGTCGCAGACGATCAGGGCGGTCTTCGGGCTGGCGTAGTAGTCCTCGAGCAGCTCGAAGGCGAAGCCGAAGCCGCAGCGCGAGCAGCCCCGCGGCTGGTGGCGCACGTTGCGGTCGCCTCCCGCCTCGCGGTAGGCGCAGCGCGGACAGAGGAAGACCGGCACCTCCCCAATGGTAGCGGCGTCCCTGGTCGGCGCCCCCATGCGAAACGCCTACGATTCCGCGGTCGTGTCCTGGCTCGAGGCCATCGTCCTCGGGATCGCCCAGGGGCTCACCGAGTTCCTGCCGATCTCGAGCACCGCCCACCTGCGCATCGTCCCCGCCTTCGCCGGCTGGGAGGACCCCGGGGCCTTCTTCACGGCGGTGGTCCAGCTCGGAACGATGCTGGCGGTCGTCATCTACTTCTGGCGCGACCTCCTGCGCATCGTCCGGACCTGGTTCCTCAGCCTGCGCCGGCCCGAGCTGCGGGACGAGCTGGACGCCCGCATGGGGTGGTACGTGATCGTGGCGACGATCCCGATCGTGATCTTCGGCGTCGCCTTCCGGGACCAGATCGAGAGCGGGGCGCGCAACCTCTACCTCATCGGCGTCATGCTGATCGTCCTCGGCCTGGTCCTGCTGGCCGCGGACGTGACCTCGAAGCGAGTCCGCGACGTCGACGACGTGGGCATGCGCGACGCGCTCTGGGTCGGCCTCGCCCAGGCGCTCGCGCTCGTCCCCGGCACCTCGCGCTCGGGGGCGACGATCACGGCCGGCCTCTTCCTGGGCCTGAAGCGCGAGGCCGCCGCCCGCTTCTCGTTCCTGCTGTCGGTGCCGGCGATCGTCCTCAGCGGGCTCTACGGGCTGCTGGAGATCTTCACCGGCGATGACGACGTCAGCCTCGGCGCACTGGCCATCGCGACGGTCTTCGCGTTCATCTTCGGCTACCTGTCGATCGCCTTCCTGCTCCGCTTCCTGACCACCCACTCCATGATGGTGTTCGTGGTCTACCGGCTCGTGCTCGGCGCGATCGTGATCGCCCTGACGGCGGCGGGGACGATCTCCTAGAGCGTCTCGACGACCTCGAACTCGCGCGCGAGGTCGACCAGCTCGAGCACGCGGCGGACGGCGTCCGACGGGCGCGCGATGGCGAACGGACGCCCGGCCTCCAGGCACGCCTGCCGCGCCTCGAGCAGGGCCCGTAGCCCCGACGAGTCCATGAAGCCGACGCCGGCCAGGTCGATGATCACCGGCGTGTCGCCCTGCTCGGGGAGGGCGGCGGCGAGCGCGGGCGCGCCGACCAGGTCGAGCTCCCCGTCGGCGACGACCACCACCCCCTCGGGGCGCTGCTCGGCGCGCGCGCGAAAGGTGCCCGGGGCGGGGTCCGACATGCGCGCCAGACTAGCAAGGGGCGTTTCCCGCCCCGGGCGATCGGGCACACTCCGGGCCGACGTCTCGTCACGCGTCGGCCGGGGGTGGCGACGGAATGGCGGCACGCAGCCAGCCGCTCAGCGACGCCGAACGCGAGCGGCTCATCATGGAGCACCTCCCGCTCGTGCGCGGGCTCGCGCGCCGGTACGCCGAGCGGGGTGAGCCGCTCGACGACCTCGTGCAGGTGGGGACGATCGGGCTGATCAAGGCCATCGACCGCTTCGACCCGGCGCGCGGCTACAAGCTCGCGAGCTTCGCCACGCCGACGATCCTGGGCGAGATCCGCCGCCACTTCCGCGACCGTTCCTGGACGGTGCGCGTGCCCCGCGGCATCCAGGAGGCGCGGGCGCGCATCGCGCAGGCCGTCGACGACGTCGCGGCGCAGGAGGGGCGCAGCCCGTCGGTGAGGGAGATCGCCGAGGCGGCCGACCTCTCCATCGACGACGTCCTGGACGCGCTCGCCGCCGGCAGCGCCCAGCGGCCCGCTCCGCTCGCCTCGCCGGGACGGGAGGGCGACGAGGACGAGGGCATCGCCGTGGGCCTCGAGGACCCGGGCTTCGAGCAGGCCGAGGCGCGCGCGACGCTGCACTCCGGGCTGTCGGAGCTGCCCGCGCGCGAGCGGGTCATCCTGCACCTCCGGTTCGAGCAGGGGCTGACGCAGTCCCAGATCGCCGAGCAGGTCGGCGTCTCCCAGATGCACGTCTCGCGCCTGATCCGGCGGGCGCTCGAGCGGCTGCGCGAGAGCGCGGAGGGCCCCCCATCCGCGGGCCGGGCATGACGGCCGGCGCACCGGCTCCCCGGGTTTCGGCCTGTGCGAGGATGGGCAGGGCCATGGCGAAGGCACGCGCCGTCGGGCGAAGGGAGACGGGCAGGCGATGCACGCGAGGCTCTCGCCGCCGGGAGGCCGGGCTGTGACCGGACCGGATGCTCACGTCGAGCTGGTCCTGCCCGCCGAGGCGGAAAGCGTCGTCGTCGCGCGCCAGATGGTGCGCGGGCTGATCGACGTCCTCGGCTGGGACGACACGAGCCGCAACGACATCTCCATCGCGGTCACCGAGGCCTGCACCAACGCCGTCGTGCACGCCTACCCTGACGGCGGCGGGGAGTACGCGGTCAGGGCATGGGTCGAGCCGGAGCGCCTGGTCGTCGCCGTGCGCGACCACGGGCAGGGGATCGCCCCGCGCCTCGATTCCCGTGCGGCCGGGCTCGGCCTCGGCCTCCCGCTGATGCTCGCCATCAGCGACGAGGTGGCCTTCACCAGCGACAGCGAGGGAGCCACCGAGGTCAGGATGAGCTTCTCGCCCGACGCGCCGAGCCGTTGATGGAGGAGCAGCCCGAGCGCACGCCTCGTGGTTCGCCGGCCCGAGCTCGCCGGACCGGTGCTCGAGCGCGTCGTCGCGGCCCTCGCCGCCCGCGTCAACCTGCCGATCGACCGCGTCTCGGACGCCCAGATCGCCAGCGCGGCCCTCGCCGTCGCCGCGAGCCGCGAGCTGGCCGACGAGCCCCTGCGCGTCGAGTTCGTCAGCGAGCCGGGCTCGGTGACCGTGCGGCTGGGCCCGCTGCCGGCAGGTGCCGCCACCCGCGTGGTCGAGGGCACGGCCGTCCCCGGCGTCGGCGCGATCGTCGAGCGGCTGGTCAACCGGTGGAGCGTCGACAGCGCCGACGGCGGGGAGAGGCTGTCCCTCGCGATCGCCGGCGGCGCCGGGGTTCGCCCCTCGTAGGAGGCGCGGCGGGTGAGCGGGCGCGCCCGCGCGGCGCGCCAGGTAGCGTGCACGCCGGGATGGCCCGGTGACGAGCGACGCGCCCCCTCAACGGCCACGGCGGCCGTGGTCGCGCACCGAGCGGCCGGTCCCGCGACTCGTCGTGCAGCCGCTGCAGCAGTTCTTCCGCCTGGAGGCCTCCGGCGCGCTGGTGCTGCTCGCGGCCACGCTGGCGGCCCTCGTGTGGGCGAACGTCGCGGGCGGCGCCTACGAGGACTTCTGGACCACCGAGGTGTCGGTGACGATCGGCGACTTCCAGATCGAGGAGACCCTCCGCGACGTGGTCAACGACGGCCTCATGGCGCTGTTCTTCCTGGTCATCGGCCTGGAGGTCAAGCGCGAGCTCGTCGTGGGGGAGCTGTTCGACCGCGAAGGCCGCCCTGCTGCCGCTCGTCGCGGCCGTCGGCGGCATGGTGGTCCCGGCGCTCGTCTTCCTGGCCGTGATCGGCGGCGGAGAGGGGGCCCGCGGGTGGGGGATCCCGATGGCCACCGACGTCGCCTTCGCCCTCGGCGCGCTCGCGGCGCTCGGCCGCCGGGTGCCGACCGGGCTGGTCGCGTTCCTGCTCGGCGTCGCGGTGATCGACGACATCGGGGCCATCCTCGTCATCGCGATCTACTACACGGAGAGCCTCGCGTTCGGGTGGCTCGCGGCCGGGCTCTGCGGCCTGGTCGCCATCGCGGCGCTCCAGCGCATGCAGGTGCGCCACCTGTTCCCCTACGTGGTCCTGGGGGTGGCCGTGTGGCTCTGCATGCTCGAGTCCGGGGTCCATCCCACCATCGCGGGGGTCGCGATCGGGCTGCTGACGCCCGTGCGGCCGTTCCAGGACCCCGCCGCCGTGAGCGCCGAGGCGATGCGGATCGCCCGCGAGACGGCCGACGAGCCCGACGACCCCGACGCGGACGCCGAGCACTGGAGCCGCCTGGCGTGGCTGTCGCGGGAGGCCGTCTCCCCCCTGACGCGGGTGGAGAACAACCTGCACGAGTGGTCGAGCTTCGTCGTCCTGCCGATCTTCGCCCTCGCCAACGCCGGCATCGTGCTGGACTCCGAGTCGCTCGAGGCCGCCACCGAGACGCGCATCGCGCTCGCCGCGGCCCTGGGGCTGGTGCTCGGGAAGACGATCGGGCTCACGGCGGGCGTCGCGATCGCGGTGCGGCTGGGAATCGGCGCCCTGCCGGCCGGGGTCCGCTGGGCCCACGTGGTGGGCGTCGGCGCCCTGGCCGGGATCGGGTTCACCGTGTCGCTCTTCGTCGCCGGCCTCGCCTACTCGGACCCCGTGAACCTCGAGGCCGCGAAGATCGGGATCCTCGGTGGCTCCGTCGTGGCGGCGGCCGCCGGCCTGACGGCGCTCGTGGCCGTGTCGCGACGACATCGCCCGGCGGCCGGCCGGGCGCCCTGAGCGCACGTCCGAGGCCGCGGCCGGTCAGCCGAGGCGGGCGCCCCCCTGCCCCTGCACGACGTCGAGGAACCGCTGGAGGCTGGGCTTGGGGTCCAGGCCCTCGCGGTAGAGGCCCGCAGGCCAGTTGACGTTGTCCTCCAGGTTGAACCAGACGACCGTCTTGACCTGCTCGGTGCGCAGCTGGGGCAGCGAGTAGATCTGGGTCAGGTACTCGGCCTGCTCCTCCTCGGTGACGGCGACGTCCCGGTAGGGCGTCGGCGCGGTCGTGTAGCCGGCCTCCGTGATGTAGAAGGGCAGCCCGGGGCGGAAGCCGTCGATCTCCTCGAGGAAGCGGCCGATGCTGCTCCAGCTCGGGATGGCGTCGGTGGGCACCTCCGGGCCGGCCGACGGGTAGATGTGCTGCGAGTAGCCGTCCAGCGGGATGCCGCGCTGCACCAGGCCCTGGAGCCAGTCGATCGCGCCGATCCCGGTCTCGCCGGTGCTGCCGCGCGGGCCGCCGACGCCCGCGATCACCTGCACGTCCGGGTTGGCCGCCTTCATCGCCGGGTGGGCCGCCTTCACCATCGCGGCGTAGCGGTCGAGGGAGACCGGCTGGCCGCCCTCGAACTGTGGCCGGAGGAACCCGGACAGGTTCGGCTCGTTCCAGAGCTCGAAGTGGCGCACCTCGGGGAGCGGGTCGCCCCCGGATGGGGTGAACTCACCGGAGTAGCGGGCCGTCAGCGCGGCCATGAAGTCGGCGAAGTCGTCCGGGTCGGGCGTCGCCGTGTTGATCTGGTAGCCGGGCGGCTCGTACCGGCCGCCGGTCGCCCAGGTGGGCGCGTTGTACACGGAGACGATCGGCGTGACGTCGCGCTCGGCGAAGCCCCGCAGCACCAGGTCGGCGCGCTCCCAGTCGTAGGCGGGATCGGCGGGGTCGCGTGGGCTCGCCGGCCGCGCCGGTGCGACCTGGGACCAGAAGACGTCGTAGCGGGTCGTGGTCACCCCGGTGCCGGCCACCAGGTCCAGCCGCTCGTCGAGGGTCTCCAGCGCGTCGATCGGCAGGTGGTCGTCCTGCACGGCGGCCACGGCGCTCGCCGGCGCGTCGTCGTCCCCGCCGCCGCAGGCGACGGTGCCGACCACGAGGGCGATCGCCGCCGCCACGGCGACGAGTCCCGCCACCACACGCCCCCTGTTGTGCATCGCTCCCCCCGGTCGGGACCCGGCGCCGGCGGAACCCTAGGGCAAGCCGGCCCGCGCCGCCTCGGGCTCGACGGCGTCCGACCACGGCAGGCGGGTCGGCTGGGGGTCCCCGGGGATGCGGTAGCGCCAGGCGGGATGGTCGAGCGCACCGCCGGCCCAGCGGTGGATCGCGGCGGCGAGCCTGGCCAGGTCGAGCGGCTCGTCCAGCACCGATGGCACCATCGGGTCCGACGCGAAGGCCAGCACCCGCCCGGCGCCGACCGGACGGGCGATCGCTGCGGGGGCGCCGTCGATGAAGCGGGCGACGACCGAGCCGCCGGCCGGGACGCCCGCGAATGCGCGGGCCTGGACGGCGTCGATCGGCACGCTCAGGAGGTCGTCGGGCAGGCCGGCGCCGAGCGCGCCCTGGTCCACCTGCAGGATCCGGCCGGGGCGCGGCGGGCCGAGCGGGGCACCGATCAGCGCGTCGCGGACCGCGGTCAGCGGCGCGCCCCCCGAGGTCCTGGTGAAGGCCTCGGGGTCGGTGACGACCAGCGTGCCGCCGCCCCGGACCCAGGCCGCGAGCTGGTCGGCGAGCGGGGCGTCCAGGGTGTCGGCGCGCGGGAGCCAGATCGTCCGCGCGGCCGCGAGGCGGGCGGGCTGGGCGGCCAGGCGGGTGTCGGCGTCGAAGCTGAAGGCGGCGCCGGCCAGCTCGCCGAGCAGCGAGTAGGTCGTGTAGATGGCGTCCCCATCGGTGCGGTATCGCAGGTTCCCCGCGCGGTCGGGTTGGCCCTGACCCTCGCTGGCGGTCGCGTAGAGGACGATCTGCTCTGGGTCGGCCGGGGGCGCGGGGAGGCGGGTCCCGCGCAGGTTGCGTGCCACGTCGAGCATCGCCCGGTGCAGGCGCCGGTTGGTGAAGCGCGGGTTGTCCGACGCGAAGAAGCTGATGTCGGTGGCGCCGGCGCGCAGCGCCTGCGCGCTCCAGGTCCACAGGTCGCCGGGCACCGGCTGGTAGCGCGAGTAGTCGAAGCCCTGGACGATGATCCGCGTTCGCCTGCCCGTCAGATCGGACAGCAGCTTGGCGCCGAAGCCGGGGTTGTAGCGGCCCCGCCCGGCCCTGTCGCGCTCCGCGTAGCTCACGTAGGGATCGGCCTCCACGACGTCGGCGAAGCTGCCCAGGCGGGAGTAGTCCCAGGGGATGAAGCCGTCGATGAAGCCGTAGTCGTTGGGGCTGACGACCGCGTCCGGGTCCAGCCGGCGGATGAGGCGCGCCTGCTCCTCCTTCATCCCGAAGAACCGGTCGCCCGAGAAGCGCGACCAGGCGAGCCAGCGCAGCCGCTCGCGGTCGGAGGTGCTCGGGCGGGCGGCCGGGTTCGGCAGCGAGAAGCCGGTCGCGCGGCGGAAGTCGCGCGCCAGGCGGCGGCCGAAGGCGCTCGAGCGCGCCCGGCCGCGAGGGAGCAGCGCGATCGGCTCGTCGCTGCCGGTGTAGAAGTTGACGAAGGGCGCGTTCCGCAGGCGTGGGACGATCCTGCGGATCTCGCGCAGCGCCTCGCGCCGGTAGCCGGGGTCGAGCAGCGACAGCCTGCGCGTGTAGGCGGTGGGGTCGGCGGTCGGGTCGGAGACCGTCGCGGTCTTCCGCTGGAGCGCCCTGCGGGCGGCCCACACCTCGACCGCCACGTCCCACCGCAGGCCCGTGCGCCGGAACTGGGCCGAGAACCGCGCCGGGGTGCGCCAGCCGACCGGCTCCTTCGGGCTCAAGGGCAGCGGCGGGAAGGGCAGGGCGCTCGGGCCGCTGAACCAGAGGCCGTTCGCGCCCGACTCGCTCAGGATGCCGTTGACGATCCCGTACCAGCGGCGCGCCGGGATCACCGGCGCCGTACTCGGGTTCCACCGCGGGAGCTCGTTCTGGTTCAGCTCGTGGGCCCAGGTTGAGACGCTGCCCGCGGGCCGGTCGCCGGTCGCGGGAGCGGCGGCCGCGGGGGCGACGGAGCCGGCGGCGAGAGCCACGGTGGCGAGCGCGATGACGGGGCGGGGACGGGCCACGGCCGCGCCCATCATGCCCGCGCCCGCCGGGGGGCTCAATCGAGCCCGGTTTCCTTACAGGTCCATGAAACGTGGTGGCGGCGCGCGGCACCCGAGGTGAGGATGGGGGCCGTGGACCCGCGCCGCCGCGCCGCCGCGCTGCTGCTCGCCACCGGGCTCGGGCTCGGCCTGGCGGCCTGCGGGGGCGACGACGCGGGCTCCGCCGGCGCCGGCGACGCGACGACGGCCCCGCCCGCGGCGACCGCCCCGCCCGCGACCACGGCGCCGGCGCCCGCCCCCGCGCCGAAGCCGAAGCCCAGACCCAAGGCGCTCGCCGGGCTGCCGGCGTTCACGGCGGGCTTCCAGCGCTGGGACCGCCTCAACGCCGAGCCGATCCCGCCCGACTCGCCGCAGACCCGGCGGGTCGGCTTCGACGCCCACCGCGGCACCAAGGACGTCTACGTGAGCGTCCCGCGTGCGCGGCTGACCCGCGGCGGCGAGTTCCCGGTGGGCACGATCCTGGTGAAGGCGGCCCGCACCGACGGCGCCATCACGCTCGCCGCGATCATGCGCAAGATCCAGGGGGTCGACCCCGCCCACGGCGACTGGGAGTTCGTGGAGTACAAGCGCTCCAGCCCGGACGCCGCCTTCGCGACGGACGCCTCGCTGACCGGCGCGACCTGCTGGGGCTGCCACCAGATCGCCGAGGACACCGACTGGGTCTTCACGCCGCTCGACCCCTGAGCGCGGGGTCGATCGTTGACTAGGCGGGCGTCCCCGAGTACGCCTCGATGAGCACCTTCGCGACCTCGGGGCGGGTGAACTCCACCGGCGGGATCTCGCCGCGGCCGAGCATCTCGCGGACCTTCGTGCCCGAGAGGAAGACGCGGTCCTCGGGCGCCGCGGGGGAGGTCTTCGTCGTCGCCATCCCGCCGGTCAGGTTGCACCAGAAGGAGTGCTCGAAGAAGAGCGGCTGGATCGCCAGCTCGTCCGCGCTGATGTCGTCGAAGACGCGGTGGGCGTCGTAGGTGCCGTAGTAGTCGCCCACGCCCGCGTGGTCGCGGCCCACGATGAAGTGGGTGCAGCCGTAGTTCTGGCGCATGATCGCGTGCAGCACGGCCTCGCGGGGCCCCGCGTAGCGCATGGCCGCCGGCAGGACGCCCAGCACCACCCGCTCCTGCGGGTAGTAGCCCTCGATCAGCACCTCGTAGCAGCGCATCCGCACGTCGGCGGGGATGTCGTCGCTCTTGGTCTCGCCGACCAGCGGGTGGATGAAGAGGCCGTCGACCGTCTCGAGCGCGACCTTGGTGAGGTACTCGTGCGCCCGGTGGATCGGGTTGCGCGTCTGGAAGCCGACCACGCTCCGCCAGCCGCGTGCGTCGAACTCCTCCCGCGAGCGCCGCGGGTCGAGCAGGAACGGCACGGCGGCCGGGTCGAGCGGCATCCGGGCCGCCACCCGCACCGGGCCCGCGAGGGCCGTCGTCCCGTGGGCGTAGAGCGAGGCGACCCCGGGGTGCGCGGCGTCCTCCGTGCCGAAGACCAGGCGCGCCTCGCGGGCGGGGTCGGTCTCGTAGCGGTCGGTGACCTCCATGACGCCGAGGAAGCGCCCGCCCTCGTCCACGAGCTCCACCTCGTCAGCGGTGCCGGCGCCCTCCAGCTCGTCGGGTGCGACCCCCAGCGTCACCGGCACGGACCACGCGAGCCCGCTCGGCAGGCGCATGTCCTCGACCACGGCCTCGTAGGCCTCGCGGCCCATGAAGCCGTCGAGCGGCGAGAGGGCGCCCGCGGCGATGAGGTCGAGATCGGCCTGCTGGCGGGCGGTGAGGGTGACCCGGGGCCGCCCGCCCCCCTCGTCCAGCGAGTCGTCGAAGCGCTCGACGAGCGCGCCCCCGTGCGGGGCGATGGGCCCGGGCGTCGCGGCGGCGGGGGTCAAATCCCCGCTCCGTTGACGTTCCCGGTGGTCGTGGCGTCGAGCAGCGTGTCGGCGCGCAGGCCGAGCCGTAGTGTCTCCAGCGGTATCACCTCGTCGGGTGGGATGTTCCCCAGGTTGACGTTGGGGCCGAACTTGCGGATGAACCAGACCTGCTGCGCCTTCAGGGGCGCCTCGAAGATCAGTCGGTTCGGGTCGATGGCGTGCACGATCTCGTCGATGAGGCCCATCCTGACCTCGCCGTCGCCCCGGAAGATGCCGGCGGTGCCGGTCTCGCGGGCCTCCGTGATGACCTTCCAGGCCCCCGCCCGCAGCTCGGCCTCGATCATCTCGACCCAGCGGTAGGGCGCGATGACCGTCGCGAGGTCCTTGGAGCCGACCTCGCTGAGGACGACGAAGTCCTGCGCCAGCCGGCTGATGTGCTCGAGCTTGGCGTCGTGGGCCAGCGTGATCGTGCCGTCCGAGATCTCGACGTGCTGCAGCCCGAGGTCGCTCACCCAGCGCCGCCAGTCATCGAGCTTCCGCTGGGACTGGCAGATCTCCCAGAACGTCCCCCCGAGCACCACCGGGATGCCCGCGTCGCGGAAGAGCGCGAGCTTCTCGCGCAGGTTGCGCGTCACGTAGGCGGTGCCCCAGCCGAGCTTCACGATGTCGATGTAGTCCCCGCTCGCCTCGAGGACCCCCTCGACGGCGGGGAGGCTGAGGCCCTTGTCGATGACGTGCGTCACCCCGACCTGGCGCGGCTTCGGCGGGCGTCCCGGGAGCGAGAGGAAGCCCGCCCCGGGGGCGGTCCCGAGCTCGGTGCTCATGGGGCCCGCGTCGATCGTCATGCGGCGGCCTCCGCGGCCGAGGCGCCGGCGCGGCGCCCGTAGACGACCGTGTCGAGCAGCGAGTTGCCCATCAGGCGGTTGGAGCCGTGCACGCCGCCGGCGATCTCGCCCGCGGCGAACAGGCCCGGAAGCGTGGTCGCCGCGCGCTCGTCGATCGCAAGCCCCCCGTTGCGGTAGTGCAGCACGGGATAGACGAGCACACGCTCCCGGGTGATGTCGAGCCCCGCCTTGAGGTACCGATTGTGGACGTAGGCCAGGCGGTCGGCGGTGAAGCCGGCGCCGTTCTCGCGGTCGATCGCCGGAGTGTCGAGCCAGACGCCCACCTGGCCGTCCGGGGCGGCCGCCCCGCGGCCCGCCGCGACGGCGTCGATGATCCCCTGGGCGACCACGTCGCGCGGCGCGAGCTCGTTGACGAAGCGCTCGCCCTCGGCGTCGTGGAGGGTCGCGCCGTAGCCGCGCGTGGTCTCCGGGAGCGCGTACCCGGCCAGCGCCTCGGGCCAGAGCGAGCCGGTCGGGTGGCGCTGCCAGGAGTTGACCTCCCGGCCCTCCGCCCCCAGCTCCAGCGCCATCCGCAGCACCTCGGGGGTCGCGTCGGGGTGGTTGGTGCTGCCGACCCCGAGGGCGTCGGCCTCGCCGCGCAGGCCGCCGCCGGCGGCGAGCACGACGGCCCCGGCCCGCAGGGTGGCCCGCCCGCCGTTGCCGCTCGGCGCGAGCGTCGCGACCCAGTCGTCGCCGCGCGGCGCCAGCTCGAGGAGACGGGTCGCCTCGCGAACCTCGGCGCCGCTCGCGCGCACCGCCGCGCGCAGCGCCTTGACCATCTCGGCCCCGGTTCGCTCGCCCGCCTGCAGCAGCCGAGGCCTGCTGGCACCGCCGCAGCGCAGGAGCCGCAGCTCGCCCTCATCGCGGCTGAATCCCACCCCGAGCGACTCGAGCCAGGCGACGGCTCCGGGCCCCCCGTCCGTCAGGGTGCGGACGAGCTGCGGCCGCGCCGCGCGATGGCCGGCGGCGAAGGTGTCATCGAAGTGCGACTCGGTGGAGTCCTCCTCGCCGATCGCCGCCTGGATGCCGCCCTGGGCACGGCCGGTGTTGCCGGCGCCCAGGGCCGACTTCGTGACCACGACCACGCCGGCGCCGGCCGCGCGGGCGGCGAGGACGGCCGACATCCCGGCGCCCCCCGACCCGACCACGAGCACGTCGGCGCGCGCGTCGCTGGACCTCGACACCCGGCGAGCCTAGCCGACCGCCGCCGATGCTTCCAATAAGCGGGCCTTATGCAGCGGCGATCTCCCCGAGCTCGGCCTTGGCGAAGTCGAGGAACGTCGACGTGACGCGCTTCGGCGTCCGCCCGGCATGGCGGACGGAGAAGAAGTGGCGCTCGAGCCCGGGCCCTTCCAGGCGCAGCGCAACCAGGCTCCCCTCGGCGACCTCCCGCTCCACCGCCAGGCGCGAGATCACGGTGATCCCGAACCCGTCGAGCACGGCGGCCTTGACGGACTGCTGCAGGCCGAGCTCCATCGCCACGTGCAGGTCGCGATCGCGCAGGCCGCCCTCGCGCATGGCGGCCTCGACGACCGAGCGCACGCCGGAGCCCTCCTGCTGGAGCAGCATCGGCTCGGCCACGAGGCCCTCGAGGGTCACGGCGGGCTGGGCGGCCAGGTGGTGCCCGGGCGGGACGATCACGACCAGCTCGTCGCGCAGGAAGGGCTCGAACTCGAGCCCCCGCTGGGGCCGGGCGGCGCCGACGACGCCGAGCTCCAGCTCGTCGTCGAGCACCCGCTCGCAGACGGTCTGGGTGTCGCTGACCATCAGGCTCACGCGGACGTCGGGGTACGCCTCGTGGAAGGCCCCCAGCAGGCGGGGCAGCAGCAGCTCTCCCGGCCCGGTTGACGAGCCCAGCACCAGGCGGCCGGACACGCGCGTGCCGATCTCGCCCATCTCGCGCTCGAGCTCCGCCTCGAGACCGATCATCCGCTTCGCGTAGCGGTAGGCCACCTCGCCGGCCTCGGTCACCGTCACCCGGCGGCCGCTGCGATCGAGCAGGCGGTGGCCCAGGCGCTCCTCCAGCGCCCGGATCTGGAACGACACCGCGGGCTGGGAGATCTCGAGCTCCTCCGCAGCCTGCGAGAAGGAGCCCTTGTTGACCACCGTGCGGAGGGTCACGAGGTGGCGGAGGTCCACGCGCGCAACCATACTGCCGCGCCCGGCGTCAGCCTCCGCTCGCCTACGCCCCGTCCCGGCGCCCTGGACCCGGGGCCGAGACCCGCCGCCGCCGCACGACGGGGCAGATGAACTTCGCCGCCCGGACCTCGTACTTCCAGACGACCGGGGCCAGGCCTGCGGGTGTCCTGACGCGTTCCGTGAGCCTCGACCGGGTCGCTCAGGCGCTCGAGGGCCGCGACGGATCCGAGCGACCGTCGGGCCCACGGCGGTCTTGCACGCCCGTACGTCGAGGACGGTGGTCAGCGCCCGGTCGTGGGCGGCTCCAGTCGTAGGTGCGCTTACCTCGAGCCGCAGGCCAGTGCTGGCTCGAGGCCGAGCGTGACGATCGCGATCTGGGCCTCCTGGTCGTAGCGCTTGCCGGCTCGGGGACGTGCGGACGTCGCGAGCCCGATCAGGCGCCATGCGCGTACGTCGCCTGACGTACGCTGGCCGAGCCCTCGAGTGCAAGACTCGACCCTTCTTCCGAGTAGCCGTACGTCGCCGGCCTCCGGCTGGCGCGCGCCCTCGAGCGTGAGCACGGCAGCGACCGCACGCCATGGCAGCGCGCCGGCCGGCGCAGCGCCGAGCCGGCGCGTGCCTCGACCGGCGTGCACCGACGACCTGATGCGTCCTGCTCATGACCCTTCGCGCTTCGATCCTCGACCGAGTCGCCGGCGAGGCGCGCCGGCTGGCGCCTCCGTGACCTTCTCCAGCCGAGGTCGCGGCTGCGGGCGCAATCTCCAACGACGTCCAAAGTGCCAGCTCGCCGGCTGAACGCGTCCCGCCAGGACAACCCTTTGCATCGCTGGTTACTCGCGGTAACCTCCACGGACACCGGTGGGTTACGCGAGGTAACCGCCGCCCGTGTCCCACCCTCCGCGGGAGATCCGACATGACCCAAGACGACCGTCCGACCACCATCCTCCCCGTCCTCCCCCTCGACGACGCGGTGGTGCTCCCGGGCACGAGCGTGACCTTCCCGGTCGCCACCCAGGAGCAGGCCGAGGCGCTCGACGGCGCCGTCGACGGCCGCATCGTGCTCGTGCCGCGCGTGGAGGGCCGCTTCGCGTCCTTCGGCGCCGTGGCCGCCGTGATGGGCGAGGTGACCCTGCCCGACGGCACGCGCGGCGTGGCGGTCGAGGCCATCCACCGGGCCGAGCTCGGGCCCCGCCGCGGGCGCCGACGCCGGCCTGCGCGTGAGCGTGGTCGAGCACCCCGACCCGGACGACCCCGGGCCCGAGGCCCAACGGCTGGCGCGCGAGTACCGCGCCGTCGTCGAGGAGGTCGCCGACCTGCGCGGCGACCGGGCCCGCGTGGCCCACTTCATGTCCACGATCGCCCATCCGGGGCGGCTGGCCGACACGGCCGGGTACGCGCCCGAGATCCCGCTGGCGACCAAGCTCGAGCTGCTCGGGACGATCGACGTCGTCGAGCGCCTGCGCCTGGCCATCGCGGCACAGCGCGAGCGGCTGGCCGACGCCAGCCTGCGCCGGCGGATCCGCGAGGACGTGGCCGAGGGCATCGACCAGACCCAGCGCGAGATGCTGCTGCGCCGCCAGCTCGCCGCCATCCGAAAGGAGCTCGGCGAGGGCGAGGACGGCGGGGACGACGACTGGTCGACGCGCATCGCCGAGGCCGGCATGCCCGAGGCCGCGCGGGTGGAGGCCGAGCGCGAGCTGGGCCGCCTCGAGCGCCAGCCCGAGGGCCCCGAGGCCGGGATGATCCGCACCTACCTGGAGTGGATGGTCTCGCTGCCGTGGGACAGCCGCTCCGAGGAGCACCTCGACGTGGCCGACGCCCGCGAGGTGCTGGACGCCGACCACGCCGGGCTCGACGAGGTCAAGGAGCGGATCCTGGAGTACCTGGCCGTGCGCCGCCTGCGGCGCGAGCGCGGCATGGACGACGGGCGCAGCGGCGTGATCCTGACGCTGGTCGGGCCGCCCGGAACGGGCAAGACCTCGCTCGGCCGGTCGGTCGCGCGGGCCCTGGGGCGCGAGTTCGCCCGCATCAGCCTGGGCGGCATCCGCGACGAGGCCGAGATCCGCGGCCACCGCCGCACCTACGTCGGAGCGCTCCCGGGGCGGCTGGTGCGCGCCCTGCGCGAGGCCGGGACGATGAACCCGGTGATCATGCTCGACGAGGTTGACAAGGTCGGCGCCGACTGGCGCGGCGACCCGTCGTCGGCGCTGCTCGAGGTGCTCGACCCGGCGCAGAACGACACCTTCCGCGACCACTACCTCGACGTGGAGCTCGACCTGTCGCAGGTCCTCTTCATCGCGACCGCGAACGTCGCCGACACCATCCCGCCGCCGCTGCTCGACCGGATGGAGGTCATCGCCCTCGACGGCTACACCGAGGACGAGAAGCTGGCGATCGCACGGGGCTACCTGATCCCTCGCCAGACCGAGCAGAACGGCCTGCGCGAGGGCGAGGTCGAGCTGACCGACGACGCGGTGCGGTCGGTCGTCGCCGAATACACCCGCGAGGCGGGCGTGCGGAACCTCGAGCGCGAGCTCGGCAAGGTGCTGCGCAAGGCGGCGCGGCGCGTCGCCGAGGACGGCGACCCCGCCGAGGGGCCGATCACGGTCGGCGCCGACGAGCTCTCGGAGGCCCTCGGGCGGCCGAAGTTCCACAACGAGGCGGCCGAGCGCACCGCGACCCCGGGCGTGGCGACCGGCCTCGCGGTCACCGGCGCCGGCGGCGACGTCCTGTTCGTCGAGGCCGGCTCGATGGAGGCCGACGGCCCGGGGGACCGCCTGGTGCTCACCGGCCAGCTCGGCGACGTCATGCGCGAGTCGGCCCGCATCGCCCTGTCGTGGACGCGCTCGCACGCGCACGAGATCGGCATCGACCCCGCGGCGCTGTCCGGCCGCGAGGTGCACCTGCACGTGCCGGCGGGCGCCGTCCCCAAGGACGGCCCGTCGGCGGGGGTCACGATGGTGACCGCGTTGTCGTCGCTCGCGAGCGGGCGCGCGGTGCGGCCGAACGTGGGCATGACCGGCGAGGTCACCCTGCAGGGGCGGGTCCTGCCGATCGGGGGCGTCAAGCAGAAGGTGCTCGCCGCCCACCGGGCCGGGCTCACCGACGTGATCATCCCCGAGCGCAACCGGCGCGATCTGGACGACGTGCCCGAGGAGGTGCTCGAGCAGGTCACCGTCCACCCCGTGCTGACCGTGCGGGAGGTGCTCGACATCGCGCTCGAGCCCGCCCGCGAGCGCGGAGAGGCGCTGGCCGCGTAGCCTTCCGGCGATGGATCGCTGCCGCTCCATCCCCCCGGTCTGCCAGCGCTACCAGCGCGCGGCCGAGCTGCTCGGCCGGCGCTGGAGCGCCGCGGTGATCCGGGCGACCATGGAGGGCCCCGCCCGCTTCACGGAGATCCGCGGCTCGGTCGACGGGCTCTCGGCCCGGCTGCTGGCCGAGCGGCTGCGTGAGCTGGAGGCGGCCGGGCTGATGGAACGGCGCGAGCGCGGCGGCGGGGTGGTCGAGTACCGCCTCACCCCGAAGGGCGAGGCCCTCTCCCGCGTCGTGCACGAGATCGAGGCGTGGGTGGAGGACTGGGACGACGCCGCCGAGGACGCGGAGACGAGGCGCCCGCCGGTCGCCCGGCGATGAGGCGTCATCCCGCGCTGGCCCCGCTCTCGCGCGACCATCACGGCGCGCTGGTCGAGGCCGCCGCGGCGCGGCGGGCCGCGGGCGCCGACGCGCCGGGCCGCCTGGAGGCGGGCCTTCGCTTCGGCGCGTTCTTCGCCGGGCACGCCGTGCCCCACTTCCGCGCCGAGGAGGAGGACCTCTTCCCCCTGCTCGCGACCGACGGCGGCGGGGACCCGCCGGAGCCGCTCGTGCGCGCGCTGCTGCAGCACGTGCAGCTGCACGCCCTCGCCGGGCGGATCGCCGCCGCGGTCGCCGACGGGGCGGTTCCGGGCGACCTGCTGCAGGATGCCGGCGAGCTGCTGGAGGCCCACGTGCGGCTGGAGGAGCGGGTGCTGTTCCCCCTCATCGAGCAGGACGTGGACGACGAGCGGCTCGCGGCGTTGCGGCTGCCCGGGGCCGACCGCGCCCGGCGCGGGACGGCGGCCGTCGCGGACCTCCACGCTCCACGAGGGCCGCGGCGTGGCGTGGTCCGCCCGCAGCGACGATCTCAACGTCAACGTGGTCGTCTGGCCGCCCGGCGCGGGCGTCGATCCCCACGTCAACTCGGAGCGCGACGTCCTCTGGATCGTGCTGGACGGCGGGGGCGAGTTCGTGGTCAACGGCCGCGCCCACCAGGTGAGCGCGGGCTGGGGGGCGCTCGTCCCCGCGGGCTGTGAGCGCGCGGCGCGCGCGGGGCCGGCCGGCCTCCGCTACGCGTCGGTCCACCTCCGCCGTCCGCCTGGGATCGTGCCGGGCCGTCCGGCCGAGGGGCGCGGCGGCGACGTAGACTGACCGCGTGGCCGAGCTCCCTCCCCAGGTCGCCGACGTGATCGGCGAGCGCAACTTCGCCCACCTGGCCACCATCGAGGCCGACGGCGCCCCATCGGTCCGCCCCCTGTCGGGTCGACGTCGAGGAGGACCGCGTCATCTTCGTGACCCAGCTCGGCAGCCGGAAGGCCGCGGCCATCGAGCGCGACCCACGCGTCGCGCTCTCGATCGCCGACCGCCGCGACCCCTACCGCCAGATCGACCTGCGCGGCCGCGTCGTCGACCGGATCGACGGCGACGCCGCCCTCGTCCTCGCCGACCGCATCGCCCGCAAGTACACCGGCGACCCCTTCCCGCTGCGCGGCGAGGCGACGGTGATCTTCGTCATCGAGGCCGACGAGGCGCGCCACACGAAGCTGCCCTTCACCGACGAGGGCTGAGCCCGGCGCGTCGGACGGGCTCGGGGCGAGCCCGCCTAGCGCGTCGTGAAGTGGTGCACCGCCGCCTCGCACCAGAAGACGAGGCAGCCCTCGTCCTCGCGGCGGGCGACGCAGGGGCACTCGCCGCCGTGGTCGGGGCACGGGCGCCGGACCCGCGAGAGGAGCCCCCATGGCGCGACCGCGACCGCTCCGGGGGGGAGATCGGCCTGGGTGCGGTCGATGACGGTCATGGGCTCTCCCGGGGATGGGTGACGGTCGGCGGCGCCATCCTCGTTTCGCCGTCCGGCGCGGCGATCCTTGCGCCGCGCAGGGTGGACCACAGGGCGTCGGCGACCGACTCGGGCGGGCCGGCGGCGATGCGGCGGGCGACCTCGTCGATGCCGTCGCTCAGGACCGCGGGGTCGAGCGGCGGCCGGGTGGCGCGCATGATCTTCCCGTAGCGGGTCGGGCGCACCTCCTCGTCCACGTTGAACAGCTCCTCGTGGAGCTTCTCGCCCGGCCGGATCCCGACGATCTCGATCGCGACGTCCTGGCCCGCCAGCTCGATCGTGCGACGGGCGAGGTCCATGATCCGCACCGGCTCGCCCATGTCGAGCACGAAGATGTCGCCGCCCTCGGCGATGCCGGTGGCCTCGATGACGAGCTGGACCGCCTCGGGGATCGTCATGAAGAAGCGCGTCATCTCGGGGTGCGTCACCGTCACGGGCCCGCCCTCGGCGATCTGGCGCCGGAAGATCGGGAGCACCGAGCCGGAGCTGCCGAGGACGTTGCCGAAGCGCACGGCCGCGAAGCGGGTGCCCGAGACGCCGGCGCGCGCCTCGACGACCCGCTCCGCAAGAGCCTTGGAGGCGCCCATGACGGTCTTCGGCTCGACGGCCTTGTCGGTGGAGATGAGGCAGAACCGCTCCACCGCGAACCGCTCGGCGAGGTCGGCCAGGACCGCGGTGGCGAGCGCGTTGTTGGCGATCGCCTGGACCGGGTTGAGCTCCATCATCGGCACGTGCTTGTACGCCGCCGCGTGGAACACGATCTCGGGCCGCTCGGACGCGAAGAGGCGCTCCATCGCGGACGCGTCCTTGCAGTCGGCGATCACCGGGACCAGCAGCCCGGAGTGGCCGCGCTCGCGCAGCTCGAGGTCGATCTCGAAGAGGTTGTTCTCCGAGTGGTCGACCATCACCAGGCGGCGGGCGCCGGTGGCCGACACCTGCCGGCAGAGCTCCCGCCCGATCGACCCGCCGGCGCCGGTGACGAGCACCGCTCGGCCGTTGAGGTAGCGGGCGACGCGGGCGAAGTCGACCTCGATCGCGGCGCGGCCCAGCACGTCCTCGACGCGGACCTCGCGCAGCTGGCTGACCGTGACCTCGCCGGTGATCAGCTCGGGCAGGCCCGGGAGGGTCGTGCACTGAACGCCCGCGGCGCGGCACGCCTGGACGATCTCCTCGCGCACCCGCCCCGGCGCGGACGGCATGGCGATGATGACCTCGTCAACGTGCACCTCGCGCAGCACCCTCGGCAGGTCGGCGCGGGTGCCGCGCACGCGGGTGCCCTGCACGCGCAGCCGGCGCTTCCGGGGGTCGTCGTCGATGAGGCCGACGGGCGTGTAGCCGAGCGCGCGGTTCCGCTTCATCTCGCGCAGCAGGGTGTTGCCGGCGTCGCCCGCGCCGCAGATCAGCACCTCCTTGCCGCTGCTCACGAGCTCGGAGCGCGGCGGCCGCTCGATCACGCTGCGCACCGCGAAGCGGGCGCCCCCGATCAGGACGAGGGTCAGCAGGAGGTCGAAGGCCAGGACGCCGCGCGGCACGGGCACGAGGTCGTCCGGGCGCCATGTCGAGAGCAGCGCCGCCAGGATCAGGCTGGACCCGGCCGTCGCCAGCAGGATGGCCTGCAGGTCGCGCAGGCTCGTGAAGCGCCACCACTTCGTGTAGAAGCGCATCGCCACGAAGACGACGAGCTTGACGCCGATGACGATGCCCACCGTCCCGACGAACAGCCGCTCGTAGCGGCCGGGCACGTCGCCGTCGAAGCGGAAGTAGTACGCGAGCCAGTAGGCGGCCGTGACGAGCGCCATGTCAACCGCCACCTGGGCGGCGCGGTGCGCGAGCGCACGGGGGCGCCAGGTGAGGGGGGCAAGGCTCACGTGGCAGGCACCCTAGCGCGGGGGGCGTCGAGAATCAGGTCCACGAGTGCCTCGGGGTCGCGCAACGGCGGCGCCGGGCCCCGGTCGCGGCGGCGGAGCGCGACGTCCTCGGGGCGCTCGAGCCGGTTCAGGCGGCGCTCGGCGATGAGCAGCCGGTCGACCGCGCCCAGCCGCGCGGCGAACGGGGTGTAGGCGGGCACCCCCAGCGCGGCGGCCTCGCGGTTCATCGTGCCCCCGGCGCTCACGACGAGGTCCGCCGCCGCCACGAGGCTCGGCCCGTCGATCGCCCGCTCGGGCACGACGGCCGGGCCTCCCGCGAGCGCCCGCCGCTGCTCCTCGGTGCGGGGCAGCACCACGGTCTGCACCTCCGGCGCCGCGAGCAGCCGGGCCAGGGTGGCGGCGAAGAGGTCGGTGCCGGCGCCGCGGTGGTACAGGGTGACCTCGGGCGGAGGGCGCACGACGGCGAGGATCCGCCCGCGATCCAGGCCCAGCTCGTCCCCCACCGCCGGGTCGATCGCGTGGTCGGCGAGGTAGTACTCCTCCTTCAGCCCCGGATAGCGGACCAGGCGCGGCGGGCGCATGCCGTAGCGCGACAGGACCTCCTCGGGGATCGCCGCCGGCACGAGCACCCGGCTCGCCAGGCGGCCGTTCCAGTGGTGCATCGCCGCGGCGAACTCGTAGTCGAACATCGTCACCTGCGGGGTGCCGGCGACACGGGCAGCGGCCGGCTGGTCGGTGCTGCCGTGGGCGACGGCGAGGTCGAAGCGCTCCTCCCGCGCGAGGCGGGCGAGCGCGGCCGAGCGGCCCGCCATCGCGAGTGCCTTGCCGCGTCGCGAGGCCCCGCCATGCGCGCCCACGACCGTGTGGGGGATGCCGAAGCGGTCGAGCAGCCCGACGGTCTGGGCGAACTCGCGGGAGGTCACGGTCACCTCGTGGCCGCGGTCGCGCATCCGCGCGATCAGCGGGCGGAAGATGACCGCGTGAGGCGAGTTCGTGATGTTGACCCAGACCCGCACCGGCGCCGAGTCTAGGTACGCTCGGCCGCGATGCGGATCCTCGTGACCGGCGGCACCGGCTTCGTCGGCTGTCATACGGCCGCCGCGCTGCTCGGGGCCGGGAACGAGCTCCGCCTGCTCGTGCGCTCGCGGGACCGGATCGCCCCGGCGCTCGGGCCCGTCGGCGTCGATCCTGCCGGCGTCGAGGTCGCCGTCGGCGACGTCACCGACCGCGCGTCCGTGCGGGAGGCGATCGCGGGCTGCGACGCCGTCGTCCACGTCGCGAGCGTCTGGTCGCTCGACCCGCGGCGCGCCGACGAGATGAAGCGCGTCAACGCCGCCGGGACCGAGGCCGTGCTGGGGGCGGCGGCCGAGGCCCGGCTCGACCCGATCGTCCACGTCTCGAGCTACGCCGCCCTGCTGCCGCGCCGCTCGGAGCGCCCCCTCGACGGCGACTCGCCGATCGGCACCGCCACGGTGCCCTACTGCGCCTCGAAGGCCGCCTCCGAGAGGATCGCGCGGGACCTGCAGGAGCGGGGCGCCCCGGTCGCGATCACCTACCCCGGGATGGTCTGGGGCCCGCACGACCCGCACCTCGGCGAGACGTCGCGCCTGGCGCTCCTGGCGCTCGCGGGCCGCCTGCCGGCGCTGGCCCCCGGAACGCTGGCGGTCAGCGACGTTCGGGACCTGGCCGCCGTCCACGCCGCGCTGGCCGTGCCCGGGCGCGGCGCGCGGCGATACGCCGGTCGGGGGCGGCAACCTGCCGGTCGCCGAGATCATGCGCACCGCGGTGCGGCTCACCGGGCGCCGCCTGCCGGCTCGTGACCGTCCCCGCGCCCGTCGCCGCCGCGAGCGCCGTGGCCGGCCAGGCGCTGGCCCGGGTCGGCATCGACCTGCTGCCGACGCGGGAGGCCGCCTGGCTCGCCTCCCAGGACGGGCCCCTGGACGCCTCCTCCACGGCCCGCGATCTCGGGGTGTCGTTCCGGCCCCCGGAGGAGTCGATCCGCGACACCGTCCGCTGGCTCCACGCCGCCGGTCACCTCAGCGCCCGCCGGGCGGGCGCCCTGGCTCAGGCGGCCTGACCCCCGCTCGGCGCCGCGACCGGTCGATCGTCCAGCGCCCCCTCGACGGCGCGGACCACCGCGGCGACGTCCTCGCGGCTCAGGTTGGGGTGCATCGGCAGCGCGAGGGCCGTGCGGGCGCACTCCTCGGCCACCGGCAGGTCGCCCTCGGAGTACCCGAGGTGGGCGAAGACCGGCTGCAGGTGCATCGGGATGCCGTAGTACACGGCGCTGCCGACCCCGGCCCGCGCGAGCGCGGAGCGCACCTCGTCGCGCCGGGGGTGGCGGGCCATGAAGAGGTGGTAGATGTGGCGGGCGCCGGCCGCGACCCCGGGAAGCGCCATCCGGTCGCCGAGGCCGTCGGCGGCGTACCAGGCGGCGGCCTCGGCGCGGCGCGCGTTCCAGTCGTCCAGGTGGGGGTAGAAGACGCGGATGATCGCGGCCTGGAGGTCGTCGAGGCGCGAGTTGTAGCCGACCTCGTCGAAGACCACCTTGTCGGCCGAGCCGTGGAAGCGCAGCCGGCGGACGCGCTCGGCCAGCGCCTCGTCGCGGCAGACGACCATGCCGCCGTCGCCCATGCCGGGGAAGTTCTTGGTCGGGAAGAAGCTGAATGTCGCGGCGTCGCCGAGCGTCCCCACCTCGCCGTCGGCCGTGCGCGCGCCGAACGCCTGGGCCGCGTCCTCCACGACGGCCAGGCCGTGGGCCTCGGCGAGCGACCGGATCGCCGTCATGTCGGCCGGGTGGCCGAAGATGTGCACCGGCAGGATCGCCTTCGTCGCCGGGCCGATCCGCGCCTCGGCGGCCGCCGGGTCGAGGCAGTAGGTGACCGGGTCGATGTCGGCGAAGACCGGCGTGGCGCCCACCCGGGCGATGGCCTCCGCCGTCGCGTAGAAGGTGTAGGGCGTCGTCACGACCTCGTCGCCCGCGCCGATGTCCAGGGCGTGCAGCGCGATGACGAGGGCGTCGGTGCCGTTGGCGACCCCCACCGCGGGGCGGCCCGCGAGCCGCTCGGAGACGGCCGCCTCGAGGGCCTGGCCCTCGGGGCCGAGGATGAAGCGGCCGCTCTCGAGGACGCGCGGCGATGGCGGCGTCGATCTCGGCCCGCAGCGGCCCGTACTGGGCCTTGATGTCCATCAGGGGAACGGCCATTGCGGCGGCGCGGGACGCTATCACGGCCTCTCCGCGGGGAGGGTCACGGTCACGGTCGTCCCGAACCCCTCGCGGGAGGAGGCCTCGGCCCGCCCGCCGAACCGTTCCGCGATGTGCTTGACGATCGACAGGCCGAGGCCGGTGCCGCCGAGGCGCTTCGACCGCGAGGGGTCGGCGCGATAGAAGCGCTCGAACACGTGCGGCAGGTCGCGCTCGGGGATGCCCCCGCCGTCGTCGGCGACCGTCAGGGTCACGGCACCGTCCTCGCGCCGCACCGTCGTCGTCGCCGTCGCCCCGGGGCCTGCGTACTTGACCGCGTTCTCCACCAGGTTGCGCACCACGGTGGCGGCCATGCGGTCGGTCAGCGGGGTCCAGGCCGGGCCAGGGGCGTCGAGCCCGAGGTGTACGCCGTGCTCCTCGGCGACGCCCTGCAGGTCGGCGACGGTCACGGCGGCGGCCTGGGCCAGGTCGCTGCGCGAGGACGAGGGCAGCCCCGGGGTCGTCTCCAGCTCCGACAGGAACAGGATGTCGGTGATCAGCGCCTCCAGCCGCTGGGTCTCGCTCGCGGCGCGCGCGACGAAGTCGCCGCCGCGTCTCCGGGTCCATCTGCGGGTCGTCGAGCGCCTCGAGCAGGCCCCGCAGCCCCGTCAGCGGGGTGCGCAGCTCGTGCGAGACGTTGGCGACGAATTGCGAGCGCAGCTCCTGGTAGGCGACCGCCTCGCTGTGGTCGGTGAGGAAGACCAGGGCCTCGCGGGCCTCCCCGACCTCGTACGGCTCGACGGCGGCGCGGTAGGTGCGGCGCCCGCCGGCGAAGAGGCGCACCTCGAAGCTCTGGCGGGAAAGGCCCGCGAGGGCCTCGTCGACGTGCCGCGCCAGGCTGTGCTCGCTGAAGGCCTCGAGAACCGTCATCCCGGCGACGAGGAAGGGGAAGCGCTCCAGCGCGACGGGGTTCGCCTCCACCAGTCGCCCCTCGCGGTCGACCCGCAGGGCGACGAACGGGAGGTCCTGCAACACCTGCCGGCCGCGCCGCTCGGCGACGGCCAGCTCGGCCTCGGCCCGCGCGGCCCGCTCGCGCGCCCGCCGGGCCTCGGCGCGGGAACGGGACACGAGGACGAGTGCCGCGCCGGTCAGCGCGAGGACCGCGACCGCCAGCAGGATCACCGCGACGACCACGCCGTCAGTGTCGCAGACGGCCAATTGGCCGCGCGCTCTGTGGCCACTTGGCCGAACGCGCATCGGCCACTTGGCCGCGCGGTCGTTGGCCAATTGGCACACCCGGCCCCGCCCGGCCGGCTTGGGCGTCGCCGGGGGCGCATGATTGGGTGCCCGGGATGAGGCGCGCGCTCCCCCTCGCCCTCGTGGCGCTCGCCGCCGGGTCGGCTCCCGCCCTCGGGCAGGGCCCGGTCGAGGCCCTGCCGCCGCCCAAGCCGCCGTCGGTGGTCCAGGTGGCGCCCGGCATCGGCTACCAGCGCGAGGTGCAGGACTCGGGCCAGGTCGTGCACGTCGTGCGGGCGGGGCCCTCGCCGCGGATCGGCCTCGCACCCGCGCTGGCCGCGGGCTCTCCGGTGCGGCGCGGGCCGCTCACCGACGCCGTCGGGGCACGGCTGAACTCCGGCGTCGTCGCCGGGATGAACGGCGACTTCTTCAGCTACGACACCAACTCCCCGAGTGGGGTGCTGCTGATCGGCGGCGACCTGATCCACGAGCCCGAGGCGAGCCGCCCGGCACTCGGTGCTGCCGTCGACCGGCGTGCTGGCCTCGGCCAGGCTGGTGCTCCAGGGGAGGTTCCAGGCGGTCGACCCGACCGGCGTCCGCCGCTTCGCGATCCGCGCCTTCGGCGGCATCAACCGGCCGCCCCTGCGCGGCAGCGAGACGATCCTCTACACGCCGGCCTTCGGCGCGACCACCCCGGCGTCCGGATCGGTCTACGAGGTGAGCGTGCGGCTCGACCAGCCCGGCGCCGCTCACGCCCAACCTCCCGCGCACGGGCACCGTCGTGGCGGCGGCGCAGGGCGGCGGGATGGCGATCGCCCCCGGCAACGTGGTGCTGGCGGGGGTCGGCTCGTCCGGGCCGCCGCTGGTCGCCGAGTTCCCCCTCGGCCAGCCGGTCGCCCTGACCCCCGGTCTCCTCGGCCTGCCCCCTGACGCGCTGAACGCGATCGGCGGGGGGCCCGCGCTCGTGAGCGGCGGCGCCGCCGTGCCGCGCCCGTCGAGCGGCTACACCTCGTCGCAACTCGACGCGCGCACCTCGCGCTCGGCCGTCGGCCAGACGGCCCAGGGCTCGCTGCTGCTCGTGACCGCCGAGGGCCCGTCCCAGGGGAGCCCGGGCATGACGGCCGCGGACCAGGCCGGCCTGATGACCTCGCTCGGCGCGCAGACCGCCTTCGCGATGGACGCCGGGGGCAGCGCCCAGCTCGCCATCGGGACCGACCTCGTGATCCCGTGGTCCTCGCCGCGCAGCCTCTCGGACGTGCTCCTGCTCTCCTACAGCGGCGTCACCCTCCAGCCGCTCCCCTTCCGCCTGTCGGCCAACGGCGACCACGTCGACGACCGCGCCACCGAGGTCGTGCGCTCGCCGGCGCCCGGGGTCGCCACCGTGACGATCGCCAAGCGCACGGGGCGGCCGACGAAGCGGCTCTGGCAGGGGCGGCTCGGCCCCGGCGCCGTCAAGGTCAACGTCGACCCCAAGCGGCTGCGCCTGGGCGACGGCGTCTACGTGGTCGTCGCCAGGTTCACGCCGGACGACAACAGCGGCGAGACCGAGCAGCGCCGCCGCGTGATCTTCGACCGGACGCTCTCGGCGTTGACCGCGCGGCCCTCGGTGAGCGGCGCCGGGCGCCGGGCGCGGGCCCGGCTGGCGGTCGGCTTCCGCCTGCTGCGCCCCGCCCGCGTCACCGTGCGGGTGCTGTCGGCCTCGGGGGCCACGCTCGCGACGCTCGCCCGCAACCGCCTCACGCGGCCGGGGCGCACGACGATCGCGTGGGACCGCCGCCGCGGCCGGTCGATCGTGTCCGGCGCCGTGCAGGTCACCGTCGAGGCGCGGAGCCGGTTCGGCACCTCGGGCCTGGTCCGCAGCGTCACCATGAAGCCGCCGCCGCGGCGGCCGTAGGCTCCCGGCGGCCCGGCGATGAATTCGGCCGGGCGCGGCGGTCGAAGGTTCGACACCGACGAGGGAGGCGGTCATGGCGCGCCTGCGCGTGGGGATCACGATGTCGCTCGACGGCTACGTCGCCGGGCCGGACCAGAGCGTCGACGACCCGCTCGGGGTGGGCGGCGAGGCGCTGCACGAGTGGGCCTTCCCGCTCCGGACCTTCAACCGCGTGCAGGGGCGCGAGGGCGGCGAGACCGGGCTCGACGACGACGTCCTGGCCGAGACCTTCGCCGACCTGGGGGCCACGATCATGGGGCGCAACATGTTCGGCGGCGGCCCCGGGCCCTGGGACGAGCGGGACCCGTGGACCGGCTGGTGGGGGCCGGACCCGCCGTACCACACGCCGGTCTTCGTCCTGACCCACCACCCGCGCGAGCCGCTCGAGATGGAGGGCGGCACGACCTTCCACTTCGTCACCGAGGGCATCGAGCGCGCCCTCGAGCAGGCGGTCGACGTCGCCGGCGACCGGGACATCAACCTGGCCGGCGGCGCCGACGCGATCGGCCAGTACCTGGCGGCCGGGCTGGTCAACCTGCTCGAGGTGCACGTCGTGCCGGTGCTGCTGGGCTCCGGCGCGCGGCTCTTCGACCTGCCCCCCGGCTGGCAGGAGCGCTACGAGCGCGACCCGCCTGGTCGCCTCCGGCGCGGTCGCCCACTACCGCTACCGCCGCGTCGGATGAGCCCGCTCAGCCCTTGTCGATGAGGCGCTCGAGGAAGTCCGGGTAGCGCTCGCCGGCGGCCGCGCCGGGCGGCAGGGCGTCGTCGAGCGCGGCGAGGTCCGCCTCGCCCAGCTCGAGCGCCGCGGGCGGCGGCGTTCTGCTCGAGGTACGCGCGCCGCTTCGTGCCCGGGATCGGGACGACGTCGTCGCCCTGGCGGAGCACCCAGGCGAGCGCGAGCTGGGCCGGGGTCGCGCCCCGCTCGGCCGCCAGCTGACCCACGCGCGCCGCCAGCTCGAGGTTGCGGTCGAGGTTCTCCCCCTGGAAGCGCGGGAGCACCCGGCGCAGGTCCGACTCGCCCAGGTCGTCCGCCGACGAGAGGGCGCCGGCCAGCAGGCCGCGGCCGAGCGGGCTGAAGGGCACGAAGCCGATCCCGAGCTCGCGCAGGGTCGGGATGACCTCGTCCTCGGGCTCGCGGTGCCAGAGCGAGTACTCACTCTGGAGCGCCGCGATGGGGTGCACCGCGTCCGCCCGCCGGATGGTCGAGGGCGCGGCCTCGCTCAGGCCGAGGTGGGCGACCTTCCCCTCGGCGACGAGCTCGGCCATGGCCCCGACCGTCTCCTCGATCGGCACGTCGGGGTCGACCCGGTGCAGGTAGTAGAGGTCGATGCGGTCGACGCCGAGGCGGGCGAGCGAGGCCTCGCAGGCCTCCCGGGCGTACTCCGGGCGGCCGTTCACGGCGCCGTACGAGCCGTCCGCGCCGCGCACGTTCCCGAATTTCGTCGCCAGCTCCACCCCGTCGCGGCGCCCGGCCAGCGCCCTGCCCACGAGGCGCTCGTTCGCTCCCAGGCCGTAGACGTCGGCGGTGTCCCAGAAGGTGACCCCGAGCTCGCGCGCGCGGTCGAGGGTCCTCAGGGCCTCGGCCTCGTCCGGGACGCCGTAGGAGTCCGACATCCCCATGCAGCCGAGGCCGAGCGCCGAGACCTCGAGGCCGCCTCGACCGAGGCGGCGGCGGCCCGGGGCGCCCGGGGTCCCGCTCAGGCCTCGTCGAGCGCCTCGATCTCCGCGCGCACGCCGCGCATCTCCGACACCAGCCGGTCGATCTCGGCGTCCAGGCCCGTCTCGCCCTCGCGCTGGCGGAACACGATGCGGCCGAGGTCGGCCGCGAGCGCGCTCTGCTTCCGCTTCAGGTTCACCCCCTGGCCCTTGTTGCGCGCCGTGGAAACGCCCTTCTTGGCGGCGTCGCTCGCGCGCTGCGCGTAGTCACGGACGTCGTCGACGAGTGCCACTGCCCGCCCCCTTTTCCCTGAGACGCGAGGCGCGAGTCTAACGCGCCTCCTCGCGGGCGTGCAGCACCGCCAGCACGGTCGCCACGAGCGAGAAGATCAGGCCCAGCCAGACGCCGAACTTGCGGCCCGCCGCGCCGAACCCGTCCAGGAACACCATCAGCGTGACGATGAAGGTCACGGAGGTCAGGTAGGCCGCCAACAGGGTGGGGTTGACGACCGCCGGGAGCTCGAAGTTGTAGGCGTCGGCCACGAAGATCACGGCGGCCACGGCCGCGAAGATCAGCATGAGCCACCACGACGGGATCACGTCCTGGCCGTCGGCGTCAACGTCGCCGATCCCGTACCAGGGGAAGAAGAGGCAGATGAGGAAGAGGACGTTCGCGGCCGCGGCGCCGAGCATCCTCTGCTCACGGGTGATGGATCGCAACATGAGGCCCTCCGGTGCCGGGGACGAACGCTGCGCCATTCGACGCGGGCCGGGGGGTCCCCTGCCCGCGCGTCAGCCGGCGACGATCGGCGCGGGCGGGTTGTGGCCCGGGATCAGCACGGTCGCCCCGGCGTCCCGGATCGCCCGGAAGGCGGCCAGGTGCTCGTCGCGGCGGTCGTGGTCGTCGGGCAGCCATCCCTCCGCGAACCACGAGGGGTCGGGGCCGGGAGTGTCGCCGGCGATCGCGACGACGCCGTCGGCCGTCTGCACCAGGAACGCGACGTGGCCGTCGGTGTGGCCGGGCGTGTGGATCCAGCGCACCCCCGGCAGCACCTCGCCCGAGGCGCCCGAGAACGGCCGCTCCGCCGCCCGGTCGCGCCAGCCGCGCCCGGCGCGGGCGTGCGGCGTCGCGAGCTCGGCCTCGTGGACGTGGAGGTCGACCTCGCCGAGCTGCGGCAGCGCCGAGACGTGGTCCGAGTGCAGATGGGTGGCGAGGACCGTGCGGACGTCGTCCGCCGAGAGGCCGCGCGCGGCGAGCGCGCCCACGAGCATGTCCCCCTGGGTCTGGTAGCCGGGGTCGACGATCACGTGCTCAGGGCCGGTCAGCAGCACCGTGTTCGGCCAGGCGATCATCCCGTGGACGGCGTCCGGCAGGCCCCCGTAGGCGCCGAAGGTGCCGAAGGTGCTCGATCCGCGCAGCTCGACGACCTCGTCCCCGGTCAGCGCGAAGACGATCCGGTGCGCGGGGACGAGGACCTCCGCGCGCCACATCGTCCTAGGGCGCGGCCTCCGTCCGGGCCGAGCCGGCGGCGCGCGCCTCGGCGCGGTCGTGCTCATAGCACGGGGCCTGCTGGAACGGCGTGACCGGGTCGCCCGTTCCGCGCCCGAGGCGGGCGGCGCGCGCGCGGAGCTCGATCCCGGCCCGGCGTGCCTGCGGGGAGAGCGCCAGCCCGAGGATGCCGCCCGCGATCAGCAGGCGCCGGCGGGGCGTGCTCACTTCAGGAGCGACAGGAACTCGTCGACGGGGATCGCCGTCAACGTCTGGAAGTGCGCCGTGCCGCGGGCGCCGAGCTCCACCGAGACGCGCGCGATCACCTTCTCGTCCGGGGCCTCGACGATGTTCACGAAGTCGTAGGGCCCGAGCACCGCCCACTGCTCGACCACCTTCGCCCCCATCTGCTCGACCTCGGCGTTCACCTCGAGGAGGCGTTGGGGGTTGGCCTTGAGGGTTCCCACGCCGTGCGGGCTGAGGGTGCTGAGGAGGATGTAGGTCGGCACCGTGTCGGCTCCTTCGGACCGCTCACCGGGACCGGTCGAGCGTACCACCGGGCGGGGCCGCGGCCCCGCCCTCAGGAGACCCAACCGCTCAGATCCCGTCCGATCAGCTCGCCCAGCTCGCCCACGTCGTCGCGGAAGTGGTCGCGCAGCTCGGCCGCGAGCTCCGGGTCGATCTCGCGCCTCCGGGTGACCTGGCGGTTTCCGCGCCGCACCCGCTCGAGCACGCCAAGCCGCTCGACGCCGGCCACGCGCTTCACCCCCCGGGCGACGCTCACGAGGGGCGCCGGGGGGCGCTGGGTGAAGCGGGCGACGGCCTCGGCCCGGTGGACCTTGTTCTCGTTGACGCGGGGGAAGTGGACGCGGCCGTCGTCGGGGAGGCCGAGGAACGCGAGCGTCCGCCGGTACACCGCGCCGGTGTCGTCGCGCATGTCGTCGAAGACGAGCGTCAGGACCTGCTCCCGCGGCAGGGCCTCGTAGACCCGCCGCAGCTGCGCGCCCAGGCGCGCCGCCTCGCCGTACTGGAGGAACTCGGGCACGCGCACGCGCGGCGGCAGGCGCTCGCCCCGGCTCCTGGCCTCCTGGAGCTCCCAGGCCCGCGCGGGGTCGGGCTCGTCCTCGTCGAGCATGTAGAGGAGCTGCGAGTGCAGCGACGGCACCAGGTCGAACGGGGTTCCGGAGCATCACGATGACCCTCGCCGCCGGGTCGAAGGCCGCGATGTTGCGCGCCGCGTCGGACGAGTAGAGGTACCAGACCGACGCCTCGCCGACGGCCAGGTGGTCGTCGGTCGCCGCCTCGAAGAGGCGCAGGTAGTGCGCCTCGGTCCGCTGCCCGGGCGCGTAGTAGTAGTCGAAGTCCCCGCAGAAGTAGTGGGGCTCCTTGGGCTGCGAGAGGAACGCCCTCGGGTGATCGCGCAGGTACTCGCTCAGCGCCGTGGTCCCGCACTTCGGCGCCCCGAGGATGAAGAAGTTCGGCCGCCGCCCCACGGCCGGTGACGCTAGCAGCACCCGGCCGCGCGTAGTCTTGGCGCCGATGGAGCGGACCTCCCCACCGGCCGCGATCGCGCCGGCGACGAGCCGGGCAGGGCGGAGGCCGGTCGCGGTGCTGGTCCTCGGGATCGTCGCCCTCGTCGCGGGGTTCGCCGTGGTGACCCTGCTCTGCGCCGTCGTCGCCATCACGCTGGCCTCCCTGGAGCTCCAGGACCAGGCGCAGGGGCGCGGCGACCCGGGCCGGCGGGGCATGGCCGTGGGCGGGATGGTGTGCGCGATCTGCGCCCTCTGCATCTGGATCCCCGTGGTCCTCGCCGTCGGGATCGCCCAGGCGTGAGCGCTCGCCGCCAGGCCATCCTCCGCCCGCCGCGGAGCGGGGCGCCCTACATCGGCATGCTGTCCGGCGTCCTCATCGTGATCGCGGCGTTCCTGCCGTGGTACGCCACGAACCTCGGGCCGCCGTTCTCCCCCGAGAGCGTCGCCGGCTGGGAGGCCAGCAACCTGGCGAAGGCATCCGTCTTCATGGGGGCGATCGTCGCCGTCGCCTCGGCCGTCGCCGCGCTGGAGGCCCGCGGCGGGATGCGCCTCGACTCCGGGCTGGGCGACGCCGTCGCCTGGGTGGTCATCGGCGCGTCGGTCATCGCCGCCGTGCTCGTCGGCTACCGCCTGCTGGTGCTCCCCGACCCGGCGCAGTTCCTGTCGCGCCAGATCGGCGTCTACCTCGCGGCGGCCGGCGCCCTCGGCGGCATCCTCAGCGGGCTCGCCCTGATCGCCACCCGTGAGTAAGAGCGGATGCGCGCGCTTGCGGGCGCTCATGGCTCTTCCCGGCGCCGGGCCCCCGGCGAGCCGGTGCGCCGGCTTCGCCGGGAGGGCCCGGCCAGAGCCCGGAGGCGCATGAGCGCCCGTAAGAGGCGCTCATCCGCTTCACTGCACCGGGCCCGGCGGATCCAGTAGCCGGCGCTGACGAGGAGCGCCAGCGCGACGAGGACGAGCAGCGCGAAGACGACGTGGGCCGCGATGCCGTCGAGCTGGACGACGACGCTGGCGATGCCGGCGACCGCGGCCGCGCCGATCGCCGAGGCCGTCGCGATGGCCGCCGCGCGCCCGTTGGGGGTCCCCTGCGCCATCCCGCTCACGGTAGCGCCCGGCGAGCGGCCGGAGCCGGGGACGTCACCCCCCGATCAGCACGACCACGTTCAGCCAGGCCAGCAGCGCGCCGGCCACGGCGATGCCGAGGGCCAGCGCCCAGCCCGGCAGCCGCGCCGGCCGCGCTGGGCGGTGGCGTACGGCCTGCCGGGTGGGGAGCTGCCTGTGCATCCACCGGATGCATCGGGCGCCGGACCGTCAATCTTTAGGAGGTTGCCACCGCCGGTTCGGCGACGGCGAAGGTCAGCTCGTCGCCCTCCGCGTCGACCACCACGACGTCGCCGTCGCGCACCTCGCCCGCCAGGAGCCGCTGGGCGAGCGGGTTCTCGATCCGGCGCTGCACCAGCCGCTTGAGCGGGCGGGCGCCGTAGACCGGGTCGTAGCCCTCGCGCGCCAGGAGCCCGGCGGCGGCCTCGGTGAGCTCCAGCTCCACCCCGCGCTCGCGCAGGCGGTCGCGCAGCCGCGCCACCTGCAGCTCGACGATCTGCGCGAGCTGCTCGCGGTCGAGGCGGCCGAAGACGACGATCTCGTCGACGCGGTTGAGGAACTCGGGGCGGAAGTGGTCGCGCAGCGCGCCGATCACCCGCTCCTCCGCGATCTCCTCGTCGCCGGCGTCGGCCAGGAACTGGCTGCCGATGTTGCTGGTCATGATCACGACGGTGTTGGTGAAGTCAACGACCCGGCCCTGGCCGTCGGTCAGGCGCCCGTCGTCGAGCAGCTGCAGGAGCACGTTGAAGACGTCGGCGTGCGCCTTCTCGATCTCGTCGAGCAGCAGCACCGAGTAGGGGCGGCGGCGCACCGCCTCGGTGAGCTGGCCGCCCTCCTCGAAGCCGACGTAGCCCGGCGGGGCGCCGATCAGGCGCGCGACCGCGTGGCGCTCCATGTACTCGCTCATGTCGATGCGGACCATGGCGCGCTCGTCGTCGAACATGAACTCGGCCAGCGCCCGGGCGAGCTCGGTCTTCCCCACCCCGGTGGGGCCCAGGAAGATGAACGATCCGATGGGCCGGCTCGGGTCCGAGAGGCCGGCGCGCGCCCGGCGGAGGGCGTTGGCGACGGCGGAGACGGCGGAGTCCTGGCCGACGACCCGCTCGTGCAGGCGCTCCTCCATGTGCAGGAGCTTCTCGACCTCGCCCTCCATCAGGCGGCTGACCGGCACGCCGGTCCAGGACGCGACGACCTCGGCCACGTCCTCCTCGTCGACCTCCTCCTTGAGCATGCGGCGGCTCGCCTGCTGCTCGGCCAGCTCGTCGTTGGCCGCCTCGAGCGCCTTCTCGAGCTCGGGCAGGGTGCCGTACTGCAGGCGCGCGGCCCCCTCGAGGTCGCCGTCGCGCTGGGCCCGCTCCAGCTCCTGGCGGGCCGTCTCGATCTGCTCCTTCACCTCGCGGATGCGCGCGATGGTGGCCTTCTCGAGCTCCCAATGGGCCCGCATCGCGTCGGCCTCCTCGCGCAGCGACGCGAGCTCCTCGGCGATCGCGTCCCGCCGCGCCTCCGAGCCGGGGTCGGTCTCGGGCTCGAGGGCCTGCTGCTCGATCTCGAGCTGCATGATCCGCCGCTGCACGGCGTCCAGCTCGGCAGGCACCGAGTCGATCTCGATGCGGAGGCGGCTGGCGGCCTCGTCGATGAGGTCGATCGCCTTGTCGGGCAGGAAGCGCGCCGTGATGTAGCGGTCCGACAGGCGGGCGGCGGCGACGAGCGCGCCGTCCTGGATGCGGACGCCGTGGTGCACCTCGTAGCGCTCCTTCAGGCCGCGGAGGATCGCCACCGTCGCCTCGACGGAGGGCTCGCCCACCATCACCGGCTGGAAGCGGCGCTCGAGGGCGGCGTCCTTCTCGACGTGCTTGCGGTACTCGTCGAGGGTGGTGGCGCCCACCGCCCGCAGCTCGCCCCGCGCCAGCATGGGCTTCAGGAGGTTGGCCGCGTCCACCGCGCCCTCGGCCGCCCCCGCCCCGACGATCGTGTGCAGCTCGTCGATGAAGAGGATGACCTGGCCCGCGGCGTCCTGGATCTCCTTGAGCACGGCCTTGAGGCGGTCCTCGAACTCGCCGCGGTACTTCGCGCCGGCGAGCAGCCCGCCGATGTCGAGGGCCACGACCCGCTTCCCGGCCAGGCCCTCGGGGATGTCGCCGGCCACGATCCGCTGGGCAAGGCCCTCGACGATCGCGGTCTTGCCGGTGCCCGGCTCCCCGATCAGCACGGGGTTGTTCTTCGTGCGCCGGGACAGCACCTGGATGACCCGCCTGATCTCCTCGTCGCGGCCGATCACCGGGTCCAGCGCGCCCTGCTCCGCGGCCTCGGTGAGGTCGCGCCCGTACTGCTCGAGCGCCTGGTACTTGTCCTCCGGGTTGGGGTCGGTCACCCGCGCCGAGCCGCGCACCGACTGCAGCGCCCCGAGCAGCCCGTCGCGGGTCACCCCGCTCGCGCGCATCGCCTCGCGGGCGGGCGATGGCTCGTCCAGCAGCGCCAGCAGCAGGTGCTCGGTGGAGATGTACTCGTCCGACAGCCCCTCGGCCTCCTGGCCGGCGCGCCGCAGGACCGCCCGGTAGGCGTTCGAGAGCTCGGCGCCCGCGGCCGCGCCGCTGACCTGGGGGCGGCGCTCGATCGCGGCCATCGTCGCGGCGCGCAGCGCCGCCAGGTCCGCGCCCGCCCGCTGGAGCACCGGCTCCACGACGCCCTCGCGCGCGTCGATGAGCGCGAGCAGCAGGTGCTCGGGCTCGACCACCTGGTTGCCGCGGTCGCCCGCGAGGCGCGCCGACTCGGCGATCGCCTGCTGGGCCCGCTCGGTCGGCCTGTCCACCGCCATCAGACCCGCCCCCCCTTCGTCGTCGTGGTCACGCGCGGCACCGCCGGGGCGTAGCGCGGCACCAGGGCGGTCTCGTCCCGTGCCGCCACGATCACCTGCCCGCGGGCCGCGCGCGCGGCCGCCAGCTCCGCGCGGTGGCGCTCCGTGGTCTCCATCAGCTCGTCGGCCAGGTCCCGGATCCGGCGCTCGGCGCGCTCGAGCCGCTTCTCGAGCTTCAGCACGCGCTCGACGCCGGCCAGGTTGAGGCCCTCCTCGGAGAGCTCCTGGATGCGCCGCAGCAGCGCGACGTCCTGCTCGGAGTAGAGCCGCGTGTTCCGAGGACTGCGAGCCGGCGTGATCAGGCCGCGGCGCTCGTAGACGCGGAGCGTCTGCGGATGCATCCCGGCGAGCTCGGCCGCGAGGCCGATGAGGAACGCGGGGGGGCGGCGGGCGCTCATCGGAACAGCGCCTCCCGCGGGTCGTCGCCGTCGAGCTCGGCGAAGCGCTCGAGCGCCTCGCGCTGCTCGTCGGTGAGCCGGCGGGGCACCTGCACGCGCAGCTTGGCGATCAGGGCCCCGCGGCCCTCGCCCTTCAGGCGCGGGGCGCCCTTGCCGGCGAGCCGGAGCTGGCGGCCGTCGGCGCTGCCGGGGGGCACGCGCAGCTTCACGCGGCCGTCGATGGTCGGCACCTCGACCTGGGCGCCGAGGGCGGCCTCGGCGAAGGTCACCGGGACCTCGATCACCAGGTCGTCCCCCCGGCGGGTGTAGAGGTGGCTCGGGGCGACGCGCGTGATGACCTGCAGGTCTCCCGCGGGACCACCGCGGAGGCCCGCCTGGCCCTTGCCCTTCAGGCGGATCTTGGTGCCGTCCTTGACGCCCGGCGGGATCTTCACCTTGATCTGCGAGCGCGTCGAGGTGCTGCCGGTGCCGCGGCAGGTCGGGCAGGGGTCGTCGATGACCGTCCCGTTGCCGCCGCACCGCGGGCAGGGCTCGCTGAAGGCGAACGAGCCGACGTCGCGGCCCCGGACGCCCCGGCCCTTGCACTCGGGGCACAGGCGCGGGCTGGTGCCCGGCTTCGCGCCGCTGCCGTTGCAGTCGGCGCAGGCCACCGGCGTCTCCACCTGCACCGGCACCTGGGCGCCGGCCATCGCCTGATCGAACGACAGGTTGACCTCGACCTCGACGTCGGCGCCGCGCCGGGCGGCGGGCTCGCCCGCCTCCTGGGCCGCGTCCGCCGCGGAAGATGGACGAGAACAGGTCGGCGAAGTCGCCGAAGCCGCCCCCCTCGCCGCCGGTCGTCCACGTCGCGCCGCCGCCTCCGTTCGGGCGCCGCCCGCCGAACGCGGCCATGGCGTCGTACTCGCGCCGCTTGTCCGGGTCGGACAGCACGTCATGGGCGTGGGAGATCGCCTTGAAGCGCTCCTCCGCCTTGGGGTCGCCGGCGTTCGCGTCCGGGTGGTACTCGCGGGCGAGCTTCCGGTACGCCTTCCTGATCTCGTCGGCGCTTGCGCTGCGCGAGACCCCGAGCGTGGCGTAGAGGTCCTCCACGCCCCGTCCCCTCAGACCTCGTCCGTCGGCTCGCCGGGTGGGGCCGGGGGCGTCGCGGCCACGACGACCCGGCTCGGGCGCAGCACGTGGTCCGAGATGCGGTAGCCCTTCTCCACGACGTCGACGACCGCGCCGTCGGGATGCGCGTCCGACGGCACCTGGGCGACGGCCTCGTGGACGTTGGGGTCGAACACCCGGCCGGCGGCCTCGATCTCCTCCACGCCGTGGCCGGCGAGCAGCTCCGCCAGCTGGCCGCGGACCATCTCGAGCCCCGCGACGATCGTCGGGCTCGGCCCGCCGAGGGCGGCCACGGCCCGCTCCAGGTTGTCCATCACGGGCAGCAGGCCCCGCACGAGCTCGCGCTGGGCGGCCACGGCGACGGCCTCGCGATCGCGCTCGGTGCGCCGGCGGTAGTTGTCGAACTCGGCCTTCAGGCGCTGGAGCGCGTCGAGGTAGTCGTCGCGCTCGGCGGCCACGCGCGCGAGCTCCTCCGAGCCGTTCTGCTCGGCGGGCGACGGCGCCTCGGCGGCCGGCCGGCGGCCTCGGGCTCCGGATGGGCCGGGCCCTCGGGCTCCGGAGCCGGGGGCCCCGGAGCCCGCTGGGGGTCGGCGTGGTTCACGCCGACGCGGTCCCGTTGCCGGCCACGGCGATCTTGCGCGGCTTGACCTCGTCCGCCTTCGGCACGCGCACGGTCAGCACGCCGTGCTCGAAGGTGGCCGTGATCTCGTCCGGCTTCACGCCCTGGGGCAGCGTGACGCTGCGCTGGAAGGAGCCGTACGCGCGCTCGACGCGGTAGTAGCGGCCCTCCTCGACCTTCTCCTCGAAGCGCCGCTCGCCCTTGAGGGTGAGGACGTTCTCGTCGATCTCGATGTCGATGTCGTCCGGCGACAGCCCCGGCAGCTCCGCCTTCAGCACGATGGCCTCGGCGGCGTCGAAGATGTCCACGGCCGGGGTCCACGCGGCCCCGGCCGAGGAGCCCTCGCCCAGGGTGCGGGTGAACAGGCGGTTCATCTCGTCGCGAAGCGAGGTGATGTCGCGGAACGGATCGAACCTCACGACAGCGGGCATTGTGTCTGATCCTCCTTGTTCGTCGGTCGGTCGGGTCGGTCAGGACGCCTTGGGGGCGTCCTCGTCGATGACCTCGTACTCGGCGTCCTCGACGGTCTCGTCCGCGGAGGCGCCGCCGTTGGTCGCGGCCTCCTGCTGGGCGGCCGCCTGGCGGTACACCTGCTCGGAGAGCCGGTGCAGGACGTCGGTCAGGCTGCTGGCCTTGGCCTCGATCTCGTCGGCGTCGTCGCCCTCGGCGGCCGACTTCGCGGCCGCGATGGCGCCCTCGAGGTCGCGGCGCAGCTCCTCGTCGACCTTGTCGCCGTTGTCCTTGAGCTGGCGCTCGGCCTCGTGGATCCGCGCCTCGGCCCCGTTGCGGGCGTCGGCCACCCGGCGCAGCCGGCGGTCCTCGTCGGCGTGCGACTCGGCGTCGCGCACCATCGTGTCGATCTCCTCGTCGGACAGGCCGCTCGAGGCCTTGATCTCGATCTTCTGCTCGTTGCCGGTGCCGAGGTCCTTGGCGCCCACGTGCACGATGCCGTTGGCGTCGATGTCGAAGGTGACCTCGATCTGCGGCACGCCGCGCGGCGCGGGCGGGATCCCCACGAGGTTGAACTTGCCGAGCGTGCGGTTGTAGGCCGCCATCTCGCGCTCGCCCTGGAGGACGTGGATCTCCACCTGGCTCTGGTTGTCGTCGGCGGTCGAGAAGACCTCGCTCTTCTTGGTCGGGATCGTGGTGTTGCGCTCGATGAGCCGCGTGAACACGCCGCCCTTCGTCTCGATGCCGAGGGAGAGCGGGGTCACGTCCAGGAGCAGCACGTCCTTGACGTCGCCCGCGAGCACCCCGGCCTGGATCGCGGCGCCGACCGCCACGACCTCGTCCGGGTTGACGCCCTTGTGGGGCTCCTTGCCCGTGAGCTCCTTCACGCGCTCCTGAACGGCGGGCATGCGGGTCATGCCGCCGACGAGCACCACGTGGTCGACCGTCACGCCCGAGTCCGCCAGCGCCTGCTTGGTCGGCCCGACGAGCCGCTCGAGCAGGTCGTGGGTGAGCTCCTCGAGCTTCGCCCGCGTGAGCTGCAGGTCGAGGTGCTTGGGACCGGTCTGGTCGGCCGTGATGAACGGGAGGTTGATCTGGCTCGACGTGGTCGTCGAGAGCTCGATCTTGGCCTTCTCGGCGGCCTCGTAGAGGCGCTGCAGGGCCATCCGGTCGCTGCTGAGGTCGATGCCCTGGGACACCTTGAACTCGGCGACCATCCAGTTGACGATCGCCTTGTCGAAGTTGTCGCCGCCGAGGTGGTTGTCGCCGGCGGTGGCCTTGACCTCGAAGACCCCGTCGCCGATCTCGAGCACCGACACGTCGAAGGTGCCGCCGCCGAGGTCGAAGACGAGGATCGTCTGGTCGCTCTCCTTGTCGAGCCCGTAGGCCAGGGCGGCCGCGGTGGGCTCGTTGATGATGCGCTTGACCTCGAGGCCGGCGATCTTGCCGGCGTCCTTGGTGGCCTGGCGCTGGGCGTCGTTGAAGTACGCCGGCACCGTGATGACGGCGTCGGTCACCGTCTCGCCGAGGAAGGCCTCGGCGTCCGCCCGCAGCTTCTGAAGGATCATCGCGCTGATCTCGGGCGGCGTGTACTCCTTGTCGCCGACCTTGATGCGCGCGTCGCCGTTCGAGCCGCGGACGACCTCGTAGGGGACGATCTTCATCTCCTCGTCCACCTCGGAGTACTTGCGCCCCATGAAGCGCTTGACGCTGAAGATGGTGTTCTCGGGGTTCGTGACCGCCTGCCGCTTGGCGACGGTGCCCACCAGCCGCTCGCCGGTCTTGGAGAAGCCGACGACCGACGGGGTCGTGCGCCCCCCCTCCGCGTTGGGCAGGACCTCCGGCTCGCCGCCGGTCAGCACGGCGACCGCCGAGTTGGTGGTGCCCAGGTCGATGCCGATCGTCTTGCTCATGCGTTCACGTCCTCCTCGGCCGGGGCGCGCCCAGCCAGCGGTTCGGGTTTGTCCGAGGGAATGGTAGATCTTAGTCTGGTCATGTCAAGTCGATCTCAGTGGTAATGACTCAGATTTCTGCGGGCTGCGTACGTCTGCGCGGCCCCGAGGCGGCCGGATAGGCTCGACGGCGATGAGCGAGCCGGCTCCCGTCGTCGCGGCCCCGAAGGCGCCCGCCCGCGCCGCCGCCGAGCGGGTGCTGCTGGCCGCGTGCCTGATCGTCGCAGTCGCGGCCGCGATCGCCGGCATCCTCATGCTGATCGTTCCCGGCGACACGGAGGACTACTTCGCGTGGGCGCTCGCTCCGAGCCCACTCGCCGCGATCGTCGGCGGGCTCTACGTGGCCTCGGCCGTCGTCTTCGGCACGGCCGCCGGGGACCCGGTGGCCGGCCGGCCGCGGCCTCTGCGTCGGGGCGCTGGCGCTCACCCTCCCGACCCTCGCGGCCACGATCGCCCACCGCGACGTCTTCGACTTCTCGCGCGCCCTCGCCGTGATCTGGGTCATCCTCTTCGTCGCGAGCCCGCTCACCTTCGCGGCGATCCTCGTGGCCCTGCGCCGCGAGGGCGGCCCCCCGGGGCCCCTGCCGCCCGGGTGGCTGCGCGCCGGCCTCGCCGTCCTCGCGCTCGCCTATCTGGCCGGGGCGATCGCCTTCCTCGCCGACCCGAGGGCCTTCCCCGCCCCGTTCGACGTGCCCCTTCTGGGCGGCCGGTTCCTGGGCGCCTGGTGCCTCCTCATGGCGGTCATGGCCGCCTGGCCGGCCCTGCGCGGCCGCCGCGAGGCCCGGATCCCCCTGCTGGCCCTGGTCGCCTTCCCCGCCGGCGCGCTCCTCGGTGCCCTCACGGGCTTCGGCGACATGGAGGCCGGCTCCGCCCGCGCGACCTGGATCGTCGTCCTCTCGGCCCTGACGGTCATCGGCGGAGCCGCATTCGCCCTGGCCCGGCCCGCGGGTGAGCCGCTCGACCAGGAGCTCTGAGCCGGGCCGCCGCCAGGTGGCCACTTGGCCGTCTCAGGGTTGGCCACTTGGCCGTCGCGCGGTGGCCATTTGAGAGCGCTCCGCGGCGCGCTCAGTGCAACGCCGGCAACACCTCATCCGCGAGCGGCTCGAGCCGGTGGTGGTCGACCCCGGGCTTCGCGTGCTGCCCGAGGCCGGCGCGGCGCGCCGCCAGTCGCGCACGGCCGGTCGAGCGCTCGAGCCGGGACGCCGCAGGAGCGCCGTCGACCGATCGCCGAGAGCGAGACGGGCGCCTCTGAACTCCGATCGTCGCCCTCAGCCGGCGCACGAGGCCGTTGCCCGGTTGGCCACTTGGCCTCGCTCGCGCCGGTCGGCCAGACCTGGGCTGCCCGGCTGGCCGCCTGGTCCGGGGCCGGCGGCCACAGCGACCGGCACCTTCGGCTGGCCCGAGTCTGCGATCCAGGCGATGGCGCTGCTGACGCCGCCGAGGTGGACCCGCTCTCCCCGCAAGAACCCTGGATCTCGACCAGGGCCGACTCGAACTCATCCACGCTCACCGGGCGACGCCCGATCTGCGTCAACGCCGAGTCGCCGCGGCCGAACCCGAGCACCGCGCGGCCGCCGCTCTCGAGCTGAAGGGTCGCCGCCGCCGACGCCGTCACCGCCGGATGGCGAGTGGCCGGATTGTCACGCCGGGACCGAGGCGGATCCGCTCGGTGGCCGCCGCGACGAGCCCGAGCTCGATCCAGACGTCCGCGTTCAGGTTCTGGCTGTCGGCGACCAACAGCCCGTCAAAGCCCACGCCTCGACCCGGCGCGCAAGCTGGGCCGTGCGCCGAGCGTGAGCGAAGCCGTGAAGCCAGACATCCACGGTCGCGATTATGCGCGGCGGCGCCCTTCGGGGCAGAGGTCGAGCAGCGGGCACTCGCCGCAGCGCGGGGAGCGGGCGGTGCAGATCGTGCGGCCGTGGGCGATCAGGTGCATGTGGGTGGCGTAGGCCAGGTCGGGCGGGATCCAGCGGCTCAGGCGCTCCTGGGCCTCCTCCGCGCTCGCCCTCGGGGGGACGATCCGGGTCCTCAGGGCGATCCGGTGGACGTGGGTGTCGACGGGCACGACCGGGGCGTCGAAGCAGAAGCACATGACGCAGCCGGCGGTCTTCGGCCCGACGCCGGGGAGCGCGGTGAGGAAGGCCATCGCCTCGTCGAGCGGGGTGTCGCCGAGCCACTCCAGGTCCGAGCCGCGCGGATCGTCGGCGATGACGTCGAGGACGCGCTGGATGCGCGGCGCCTTCTGGCCCGCGAGGCCCGCGACCCGCACCGTCTCCTCCACCTCGGCGGTCGGCGCGCGCCTCACCTCGTCCCAGCTCGGATAGCGGGCGCGCAGCGCCTCGAACGCCCTCAGCTGGTTGAGGTCGGTCGTGCTGTGGCTGAGGAGCGTCGTGACGAGCTCGCTCACGGGGTCGTGACGGCGGCGCCACGCGATGTGGCCCTGCGCCTCCTCCAGGCGGGCGGCGATCTCCCGCGCGTGGGCGCGGGTGCCGGGGCGCGGCGATGCCATCGCGGCAGCCTAGTGCCCCCCTTGACGCTGCCGGGACGCACCCCGAGACGCGCCCACGACGGCGACGACGTACGGTGCACCCATCGCACGACGACCAGGAGGATCAGATGTCCACCGCCGCCATCACCATCGCCCACCGCGACGAGCTCGAGCGCACCGGCAACTGGTCGCTCGTCCGCCGGTCGCTCGGGGTCAGCTCCTTCGGGATCAACATCGTCAACATCCCGCCCGGCGAGGGGATCCCCGAGCACGACGAGACCTCCCGGGATCACGAGGAGCTCTTCATGGTCCTGAGCGGCTCGGCCGTGCTCGTCATCGACGGCGAGCGGACCCCGGCGCCGGCGGGCACGCTCGCGCGCCTCGACCCCGAGCCGAAGCGCACCGTGGTCAACGAGGGCGACGAGGTCGCCTCGGTGCTGATCGTGTCGGCCCCGCGCACGAGCGGCTACGAGCCGATGGAGTGGGCGTGATCGCCGCTCCGCCCGTCGCGGCCGAGGTGGCCGCCTTCCGCGACCTCTGGTCGGCGGTGCCGCCCGCCCTCGCCGAGCGCCACGGCGTCGCGCACCTCGACCTCGCCGGAGGCGTCTGCCTGGCATGCGCCTCCCTGTCCGGGACGCCGGTCGTCAACCACGCGATCGGCCTCGGCGTCACCGCGCCGGCGGGCGAGGCCGAGCTCGACGAGCTCGAGCGGCTTCTACCGCCGCGTCGGGGCCGCGTACTCGATCGCCGTGGACCCCGAGGCGCCGGGCCTCGGCGAGCGGCTGGCGCGGCGGGGCTTCGAGGCGGGCCGGCCGTGGATGAGGTTCAGGCGCGAGGCCGGCCGGGCGCCGGCGCCCGCGACGGACTGACGATCCAGGACGCCGGGCCGTCCCGCGCGTCGGAGTTCGGGAGCATCGTCGCGGCCGCGTTCGAGATGCCCCCCGACTTCTCGGCCTGGATGGGCGCCCTCGTGGGCCGCCCGGGCTGGACCTGCCTGGTCGCGCTCGACCGCGGCGAGCCGGTCGGCGCGGCGGCCCTCTTCGCCCACGGCGACAGCGGCTGGCTCGGCTTCGGCGCCACCCTCCCGGAGCATCGCGGGCGCGGGGCCCAGGGCGCGCTGTTCGCCGAGCGGCTGCGGCGCGCCGAGCGGCTCGGCCTCCGGGAGGTCGCGACGGAGACGGGCGCGCCCGTCGGCGACGAGGCTCCGGGCCCCTCCTACCGCAACATGCTGCGCGCCGGCTTCGCCGAGGCGGGCCTGCGGCCCAACCTGCGCTCGCCGCGGTCAGGCCAGCTGCGCGCGACCTGAGCAGGCCCTAGGCCGCGTCCCCGGCCTCGTCCACGAGCGCCCGCTCGATGGCCTCCTCGGCCAGCGAGAGGATCGTCGGCACCCACACGAGGTCCTCGGCGGGGTCCTCCGGCGGCGGGCCGGACGCCAGGTGGCGCACCCCGGCGGCGGCCGCGGGTGCCTCGCCGTCGTCGGCGGCCGCCACGGCGCCGCGCGCCCAGGCGCGGATCTCCGGGTCCCCGGTCGAGCGCGCGAGCTGGGCGATGTCCTCGGGCCGGCGCCCGGCCTCGACGTAGGTGGCGATCTCCTGGCCGAAGTCCTCGGGGTCGAGGTCGAGGAGGTCGGCGGCGATCGCGCCGGCGGCGGTCGCGGCGGCGATCGCCGCCCCGGGACCACCCTCCGCGATCGCCCCCTCGGCCGCGCGCAGGCGCTCCCGGGCCCGCGCGTCCGCCGCCGCCAGCTCGGTGGCGGCGCGGACCGCGAGGGCGCGCGCCAGGGGGTTGTCGGGGCTCTCGTCCGCAGCCCACGGGAGGACGATCGCGAACGCCTCCCGGTCCTCCGGCCCGGCCGCCGCCGCCCCGCGCCGGAGCGCCGCGTCCATCGGGCCGCGCAGCTCCGGCCAGTGGGCCTCCGCGGCCGCCTCGGCCAGCTCCGCCGGGTCGGCGCCGGGAGCGCCCTCCTCGGACAGCGCCCGCGCCAGCGCCCATATCTCCGGCCCGAGCACCCCGCGCGGGAAGCCCAGCCCCGTGAGGGCGAGCACGCGCAGCAAGGCCTCCTCAGGGGTCACCGCACCGTGTTCTCGAGCGCGCCGAGCCCCTCGATCTCCACCCGCACCCGGTCGCCGGGCGCCAGGAAGGAGCCCCGCGCGACCCCGACGCCCGCCGGCGTGCCGGTGGTGATCACGTCGCCGGGCTCGAGGGTGAAGCTCGCCGAGCACCAGGCGACGAGGGCGGCGACGGAGAAGACCATGTCGGCGGTGCTCCCGTCCTGGCGCAGCTCCCCGTTCACCGTGGTGCGGATCGCCAGCGCCTGGGGGTCCGGGACCTCGTCCGCCGTCGTGACCCACGGCCCGAAGGGGGCGAAGGTGTCGCCGCCCTTGGCGCGCACCCACTGCGGCTCGGCGCGCTGGCGGTCGCGGGCGGTGACGTCGTTCATCACGGCGTAGCCGAAGACGTGGTCGAGCGCGCTCCCGGTCGCCACGTCACGGGCCCTGCGGCCGATCACCACCGCGAGCTCGCCCTCGTAGTCGAGCTCGTCGGTGTAGGCGGGCCGCACGACGTCGCCGGCCGGGGAGGTGACGGACGACGGGAGCTTGGCGAACAGCAGCGGCTCGCGCGGGAGCTCGGCGCCGGTCTCGGCCGCGTGGTCGCGGTAGTTCAGCCCCACGCCGATCAGCTTGCCCGGCGCGAGGGGCGCGAGGAGCTCCAGGCCCTCGAGGGGCACCGCCGGGCCGGCGGGCTCGGGCGTCCCGGAGAGGGCATCCGCCACGTCGCGGCCGGCGAGCGGCACGACGAACCCGTCCTCGACCGACCCCAGCCGCGAGCCGCCCCGGTCGCGGTACGTGCACAGGCGCATGCGCCGCTATCCTAGTCGGGGCGGGGCGCGGGCCCCCGTGCACGTGACCCCAACCCCCGAGGGGCGAGCGGACATCGCCACCGAGCTTCAGGAGCTTGACGCCGCGTCGCCGCGTCGCAGGTCGGGACCGTCGCGCGCGGTGCTCCGGCTGGTCGACCGCAGCGGGATCACGCCGAACGCGGTCACGATCATCGGCTTCCTCGGCATCTGCGCCGCGGCGGGGCTCGCGCTCGCGCGCTGGTGGGTGCTCGCGTCGCTGGTGTTCATCGCCTCCGGGCTGGTCGACTCCCTCGACGGGCTGCTCGCGCGCTACCAGAACCGCGTGACGGCCTTCGGGGCGTTCCTCGACTCCACGCTCGACCGCCTCGCCGAGGGCGTGATCATCGGCGCGATCGGGATCACGCTCGCGCAGGACGATGACATCTGGGGGCTCGCGGCCTGCTTCGTCGCCCTCACGGCCTCCTTCCTCGTCTCCTACGCGCGCGCGCGCGCCGAGGGGCTCGGCATCCCCGGCTCGAGCGGCGGGCTGATGGGCCGGCCCGAGCGGCTCGTGATCGTGGGCGCCGCGCTCTTCCTCGGGGGCGTGGGCGATGTGCTGCCGGTCGGCATGGCCATCCTCGCCGGGCTGAGCCTCATGACCGCCGGGCACCGCATGCTGCTCGTCCACAACGCCTCGCGGTGAGCCGGCCCCTCCGCATCGCGCTCGTCTCGCCGCTGCCCTCGCCGCCCCGCGACGAGGTCGCGCACCACGTCGCCGAGGTCGCCCGGGCGCTGGCGGGCCGTGGGCACGGCGTGACGGTGCTCGCCCCCGCCACGGCTCGCGACCGCGTCGCGGCCGGGAGGGCGCGGCTGCGCGCCGCCGAGGCCGGAGACCCCTCGGCGGTCGTCGCGGCCCCGGGCGAGGTGCGCGATGTGGCGGTGGGGCGCGCGCTCCCCGCCGGTCCGGGCCGCCGCGTCGGCGGTCCCTTCGACCTCGTGACGGCGCTCGAGGCCGCGCTCTCGCGGCCGGCCTTCGACATCGTTGACCTGCACGAGCCGCTCGCCCCGAGCCCCGCCCTGGCCGCCCTGCGCCACGCGCACGGCGTGGCGGCCGTCACCTTCCACCGCGCGGAGCCCCTCGCCGGGGTCGCGTTCCTGCGCCCGCTCGTTGACCGCGCGCTGTCGCGGGCCGACCTGCGCGTGGCGACCACCCGGGCCGCGGCGGAGGCGCTCTCCGAGATCCTGCCCGGCGACTACGCCGTGATCCCGCCCGGCGTGGACCTCGGGCTGCTCGCGCCCCCTGCCCGGCGGAGGTCCGGCCCGCCGGCGCTGACCCTCGTGGCCCGCGGCCGCGACCGGGCCGGCGTCCGCTTCGCCCTCGGGATGCTCAGGTCCCTCGACCTGGAGACGATCGGCCGGGTGACGCTCGTCGGCCCGCCCGATGCGCCCTGGCGGACCCGCGCGGCGGTGCCGAAGGCCCTGCGCGATCGCGTCGAGGTCGTCCCGGACTCGGGCCCGGAGGCGCGCGCGGCGGTCCTGTCGCCGGGCGCGATCGCCGTGATGGTCGCGCCCGAGGACGCTGCCGGCGCGGCGATGCGGGAGGCGATGGCCGCCGGGTGCGCCGTGCTGGCGCCGCGGTGCCCCGCGGTCGACGAGGCTGCCCGCCACGGCGTCGAGGCCCTCGTCCTGCCGCCCTTCTCGCGCGACCTGTGGTCCGCCGCGGTCGCCGACCTGGCGGTCGACGGCCGCCGGCGCGCGGCCCTCGGCAGCGCGGCCGCGGCGCGGGGTCGCCGCGGATGGGACGACGTCGCCGCCGACCTGGAGGCGGCCTATCGGACGGCGCTGTCCTCGGGTCGGCGCGCGGTGGCGGCGGAGGACCGCGTGCTCGCCGATCTGCGCCTGCGCCCGGCGGCCGATGTCGCCCCCCAGCGGATCGTCGCCGCGTGCCGCGAGCGAGGCCTGGGGGCGGTCGCCGTGGCCTCGCCGGACGGGATCGCGCCCGCCCTCGCCGTTGCCGCCGCCGCCCCGGACGACCTCGCGGTGGTGATCGGCCAGGAGATCCCCACGACCGACGGGGCGCTGATCGGGCTCTTCCTCACGCGCGACGTGGAGCCCGGCCTCGACCCCCAGGCGGCTGCCGCGGCCGTTCACGCGCAGGGGGGCGTGGTCATGGCGCCCCACCCCGACGGCCCCGCCCCGCCGCCCTCCGCGCAGGGGCTGCGGCGCCTCGGCGGCGAGGTGGACTGCCGCCAGCTCGTCAGCGGTGCGGCACCGGGGCAGGCCGAGGACGAGACGGCCCGCATCGCCCAGCGGATGGGCGTTCTCGGCTGCGCGGGCAGCGGGGCCGTCCGCCCCGAGGACGTCGGCTCCGCGGTCACGGAGCTGCGCCCCTTCCACGGGCCCTCCGACTTCCTCGACGCGCTCGGCGAGGCCCGCCTCGCGCGGCCGCCGCGCCGGCGCCGGGCCCGTGCCCCGCAGGGCCGGCGGCGCGGCCGGCGCGTTCCGGACTCGTGAAACACCCCCCGGCAGGAGTAGCGTCGGACCCGCCAAAGAGGACCGTCGGCCATGAGCCCTGACCCATCCACCCCGCGCTCGACCCGGCGCTCGCGAGGCAGCCGCCGTGCGCCGGGCGCCGGCGTCGGCGGCGCGAGCCCGGAGGACATCCAGGACGCGTACCAGCGCCGCGCGATCGCCGAGATCGCCGCGCTCAACGACGCCATCACCGCCTGCGAGCGCTGCCGCCCGGACGCCGAGCTGCCGGTCATGAGCTCCGGCTCGCCCCAGGCCGAGATCATGCTGATCAAGTGGACCGCCAGCCTCTCCGAGCGCCAGGAGGGCGTCGCGTTCTTCGGCCGGGCGGGCTCCGCGATCCTCAAGAGCGTGCAACGCCTCGGCATCGACCCCCTGATGCTCTACGGGACCCTCTGCGTGAAGTGCACGCACCTCGACCCCGCCGAGGCGGCGCGCCTCTGTCCGGCGTGGCTGGCCCAGGAGCTGCAGATCGTCCAGCCGAAGCTCATCGTGCCGATGGGCGAGCAGGTGCTGGAGACCCTCAACGGCCTCGCGTTCCCCCTCTCCGAGCCGCTGGTCGCCGAGCCGGGCGCCGTCCGGCGCTGGACGCCCACGATCGACGCGATCTACGTCCCCGACATCGACACCTCGCTCGACGAGCAGAGCTCCAAGCGGGCCTTCTGGGAGGCGTTCCGGGCCGTCGGCGACTGGCACCAGGCCCAGCCGCCCTACTGATCCGCTGACGCCCCCATCCCGGCGAGCAGCCGGCGGACGGCCGGCGGGGCGGGGCCCGGCCGCCACAGCGCGACGAGCGGCAGGCGGACGTCGTCGGCGAGCGCGACGGCGACCGTGCCGGCCGTGTCCGGCCATCCGACCGGCACGAGCGCGACGGCGCCGGTCTCGGCGAGCTCGGCGAGCGACGAGCCGCCCGTGATGTGCGCCTCGACGGGCGTCACGCGGCCGCCCGCGCCCGCGACCGTCGCGAGGAGCATGTCGGTGTAGGCCGTCCCGGGGGGGCTCCACGTGAGCAGCCGCTCGCGGTCGAGTTCCGCGAGCGCCACCTCGTTGCCGCCCGCCAGCCGGTGCCCGGCGGGAACGCGCAACTCGGCCGGGGTGGGGCGCAGCGGCGCCGCTTCCAGCTCGGCGTCGGGGGGTGCGGTCCGCGCCACCACCAGCTCGACGCCGCCCGAGCGGAGCGCCGCCCCGACCTCGCCTGGACGGAGGTCGTGGAACGAGACCGACAGGTCGGACGCCCCGTGGCGGAGGGCCCGCACGATGTCGTCGCGCTCGCCCGCCCCGATCGCGGGCGTGACGCCGACCAGCGCCGTGCCCGCCGTCCCCCGGCCGACCTCGCGGGCCCGGGCGACGGCCGCGTCGGCGGCGTCCAGGGCCCTGGTGGCCCCGTCGAGCAGCGCCAGCCCGGCCTGCGTGAGCCGCACCTCGCGGGTCGTGCGCTCCAGCAGCGTCACGCCGAGCTCGCGCTCGAGCTGGCGCACCGACTTCGAGACGGCCTGCTGGCCCAGGTGCAGCCGCTCCGCCGCGCGGGTGAAGTTCAGCTCCTGGGCGACGGCGACGAAGGCGCGCAGCTGGCGCAGCTCAGGCATCGACGCCTCGCGGTGGTGGCTCCACCGCCGATCGGCGTTTCACACGACCGGCCATCGGATCAATCATCCCAGGCGACTCGGGAGACGGGAGAGGAAATGGACACGAGGACGCTCGGGGCGACCGGCCCGCGGACCTCCGCGATCGGGCTGGGCTGCATGGGGATGTCGAGCCTCTACGGGCCGGCCGACGAGGCCGAGAGCATCGCCACGATCCACGCGGCGATCGACGCCGGCATGTCGCTGCTCGACACGGGCGACTTCTACGGGCATGGGCGCAACGAGCTCCTGATCGCGCGCGCCCTACGCGACCGCCGGCGCGACGACGTGCTGATCAGCGTGAAGTTCGGCGCGCTGCGCGACCCGGCGGGCGGGTGGCTCGGCGTCAACGCCCGCCCGGGCGCGGTGAAGAACTTCCTCGGCCACACGCTGTCGCGGCTGGGCACGGACCACGTGGACGTCTACCGGCCGGCGCGGCTCGACCCGGCGGTCCCGGTCGAGGAGACCGTGGGCGCGATCGCCGAGATGGTGGCGGCGGGCCACGTGCGCCACATCGGCCTGTCGGAGGTCGGCGCCGAGACGCTCCGGCGAGCGGCGGCCGTCCATCCCATCGCCGACCTGCAGATCGAGTACTCGCTGATCTCGCGCGGGATCGAGGACGAGATCCTGCCGGCGTGCCGGGAGCTGGGGATCGGGATCACGGCCTACGGCGTGCTGTCCCGGGGCCTCCTGAGCGGCCACTGGACCCGCGATCGCGCGCTCGACGGCGGGGACTTCCGGGCCCACTCGCCGCGCTTCCAGGGCGAGAACCTCGCCCGCAACCTGGACCTCGTGGAGGCGCTGCGCGCCGTCGCCGAGGGGCGCGGGATCACGGTGGCCCAGGCGGCGATCGCCTGGGTGCTCTCGCGCGGCGACGACATCGTCCCCCTGGTCGGCGCGCGGACGCGCGAGCGGCTCGACGAGGCGTTGGACGCCCTCGGCGTCGAGCTTTCGGCCGACGACCTCGCCCGCATCGAGGGCGCCGTCCCGGCCGCCGCCGCCGCCGGCGCCCGCTACGCCGAGCCGCTGATGGCGGAGCTCGACAGCGAGCGCTGACCGGAAACGACGGCAACGTCTGGTTCACCCAGCTCAACGACCCCGGACGGGTGGGTCGCATTACGCCGGGCCAGCCGGGGGTGACCGAGTTCGTCGGCGGCCTCACGTCGGGCTTCCCCGTCGACCGGGAGCCGCTGGGGATCGCCGCCGGGCCCGACGGGCCGATCTGGTTCGCCCAGCAGGCCAACCCCGGGGGCGTCGGCCGCCTCACCGCCGGCGTCGGCCAGCTGACCGCCGGCTTCCCCGGCTTCAGCGCGAACGGCGCACCGACGGAGCTCACCGCCGGGCCCGACGGGAACGTCTGGCTCACGCTCGGCCTCAACCCGGGCCGGGTGGTCCGGATCACGCCGACCTTCGAGGCGGCCGAGCTGACCGGCGGCTCGACGCCGGGGTTCAGCGCCAACGCCGGACCCAACGGGATCACGAGCGGCCCCGACGGCAACCTCTGGATGGCGATGTCGTTCGCGCCGGGGCGGATTGCGCGGATCACGCCGGCCGGCCAGGTCACCGAGTTCACCGGCGGCGTCACGCCGGGCTTTAGCGCCGGCAGCGGCCCGGCCGACATCGCGGCCGGCCCCGACGGCAACCTGTGGTTCACCCAGGCGTCGCCGCCCGGCCGGATCGGGCGGATCACCCCGGCCGGCCAGGTCACCGAGTTCACTGCCGGCGTCGTCCCAGGCTTCACGCCGAACGCCCTGCCCAACAACATCACCGCCGGTCCCGACGGCAACCTCTGGTTTACGCTGACGCTCAGCCCCGGGCGCGTGGCCCGCATCACGCCCTCCGGCGAGGTCAGGGAGTTCACCGGCGGCGTACGCCGGGCTTCAGCCCGAACGGCTCCCCGATCGGGATCACGGCGGGGCCTGACGGAGCGATCTGGTTCGTCCACAGCGCTGACCCGGGCCGGGTCGCGCGCATCACGGTCGGCCCGGCGGCGGTCACCGGGCCGGCCAACGCCGTCGGCGCCTACCTCGGCCGCGCTCGCCGGCGCGGTGCGGCCGAACGGCCAGTCCGTACTAGGCCGGCGGGGGTGTGCCGCGGCCGGAGCGGTCAGCGCTCACGGGTGAAGCGCGCGACCGCCTCGATGTGGGGCGTCTGGGGGAACATGTTGACCGGGCGGACCCACTCCAGCCGGTAGCCCCCCTCGACGAGGCGGGCGGCGTTGTCGGCGAAGGTGGCCGGCTGGCAGGAGACGTAGACGAGCGTCGCCGGGGCGAGCTCCAACACCCGCCGGATCGCGCGCCCCGAGAGCCCCGCGCGCGGCGGGTCCACCACGGCGACGTCCGCGCGGCGGGAGCTCGCCGCGGCGCTCGCGCAGGACGACGCCGACGTCGCCGCGGAGCGCCGTGTGGTTGGCCAGGCCGTTGGCGGCGGCGTTGCGCTCGGCGTCGGCCACCGCCTCCGGGACGACGTCGATCGCCACGACCTCGCGCGCCCCGGGGGCGAGCACGACGCCGATGCTGCCGGCGCCGGAGAACAGGTCGTAGAGCACCTGGGAGCCGTCGAGGCCGGCCGCCTCGGCCACGCGCTCGTAGAGGCGCTCGGCCATGCGCGTGTTGGTCTGGAAGAAGGAGCCCGCCGACAGGCGCAGCGTCGTCCCGAGGACCCGCTCCTCCAGCCAGTCGCGGCCCGCCACGACCCGGGTCGGATGACCGGCGGTCGTCTCGGCGACCCCGGCGTTGACCGCGTGGAGCACCCCGACGAGCTCGGGGTGCGCCCGGGCCAGGCGCGCCGCGACAGCGTTGACGCCCTCCTCGGCCCCGGCGGCGGTCACCAGCGTCACCAGCACCTGGCCGGTGGCGATGCCCTCGCGCACGACGACGTGCCGGAGGACGCCGGCGTGGGCCCGCTGGTCGTAGGGCGCGAGGCCGGCCTCGGCCGCCGCCGCCCGCACCGTCTCGCGCACCGCGTTGCCGAGCGGCGTGGCGAGCAGGCAGGCCTCGACGTCGATGACCTCGTCCCAGCGCCCGCGGGCGTGGAAGCCGAGGGTGAGCTCGCCGCCGGGCCCGGGGGCGGCCGAGTACTCCATGCGGTTGCGGTAGCCGAAGGCCTCGACGGCGGCGTCGGGCGGCAGCACGGCGATCCCGTCGAGGTGGCCGATGCGCGCGAGGTGCTCGGCCACCTGGTCGCGCTTGGCGGCGAGCTGGGCCTCGTAGGCCACGTGCTGCAGGCGGCAGCCCCCGCAGCGCGGCACGTAGGGGCACGGGGGCGCGACGCGGTCCGGCCCGGGGCTCAGCACCTCGACGAGATCCGCCTCGGCGAAGCGGCGGCGCGCCTTGGTCACGCGCGCCCGGATCAGGTCCTGGGGGGCGGCGTCGCGGCAGAAGACGACGAAGCCGTCGCGGCGCGCGACCGCGGCCCCGCCGAAGGCGAGGTCGCCGACCTCGAGCTCGAGGACGTCATCGCGCCGGGGGCGCTCCACGTTCCTAGTATTGCGCCGTGGCCGCCGCCGCTCCCGACCTCGAGGAGTACCGGCTGGGGGTCGAGGAGCTGCTCGCCGCGCCCGGCCCCGCCGCCGACGACCGCCTGGCCCGCCTGTTCAGCGCCGACGCCGTCGCCGGCCTGCGCGCCCAGGGCGCACCGGCGCTCGCGCGGTTCGCCGCCGAGGGGCTCCTGCGGCGCGCGAGCGCGGGCGAGATGGCCGAGATCCGCGCCCGGCTCGCCGAGGCGGTCATCGAGGGCCCGGGCGGGCTCCTCGCGCCCTCCGGGGTCGACGCCGCGCTCGCGGCCGAGCCGGACCGGGAGCGCCGCCGCGCGATCCAGGCCGCCCGCCTGAGGGCCGTCGAGGGCCGGCTCGGCCCGCTCCTGGCCGACGCCCGGCAGCGGCGGGAGGAGGCGGCCCGGGACGCCGGAGCGGCCTCGCCCGAGGCGCTCCTGGCCGGGGCGGCGGGCCTCGACCTGGCCGCCGTCGCCGCGTCCGGCGAGGGGCTGCTCGACGCCACCGACGACGTCGCGGGGCGGGCGCTCGCCGGCGCGGCCGCGGCCGCGCTGGGCGACGCCGCCCCTCCCGAGGCCGCGGACCTGCCCCGCATCGTCCGCGCGCCCCAGCTCGAGGACGAGGTGTCGTCCTCCGGAGCCCGCGACGTCGCCGCCCGCACCCTCGAGCTGCTCGAGCTGGAGCTCCCCGGGGGGCCGGCCGTCCCCGCCGGTGGGCGCGAGGGGCTGGCGCTCTGGCTCGAGACGCTGGGCGCGCTCGGCGCCGCGCTCGCGGCCTCGGGCGCGTCGCCGCGCCTCCCCCCGGAACGACGCCTCCTGGCCGACCCGAGCCTCGCAAGGGCGTCGGGGCTGCTGCTCGAGGGGCTGGCCGCCGACCCGGCCTGGCTCGCCCGGGCCGCCGGGGTCCGCGACGCCGGCGCCGTCTCCCGCGCGGCAGGTGCGGCCAGGCTGCTTGCGGCCCGGGCGGCCGCCGCCCGGGCGGTCGCGCCGGCCCGCGGAGGCGAGGCGCCGATGTCGCGCGCGCTCGGCCTGGAGTGGCCGGCGGCGCTGACCCTGGCCGACGGCCTCGCCGGCCTGGGCCCGGCCGATGAGCTGCGAGCGCAGGCGCTGTCGGCGGCGCTGCGCGCCCACCTGCGCGAGGCGCACGGCGCGCGCTGGTTCGCCGACCCGCGGGCCGGGCGCCTGCTGCGGGAGCTGTGGCTGGAGGGCGGGGCGCTGGAGCCCGAGGCGCTCGCGAGCGAGCTCGGAGCGCCGGGGCTGGACCCCGGCCCGCTCGCCGCCGAGCTCGCCGGCGCCGCGGCCTGAGGGGTGCTCGCCGTCGCCCCGGCTCAGGCCCAGAGGGCGCGCCCGCCGTCCACGACCAGGCGTTGGCCGGTCACGAAGCCGGCCCCCTCGGACGCGAAGAAGCTGACGGCGTGGGCGACGTCCTCGCGCGTCCCCATGCGCCCCGCCGGAACCGAGGCGAGGTAGGCGCGACGCACCTCGTCCGGGACCTCGTCGTGCCGCTCGACCGGCACGAAGCCGGGCGCGACCGCGTTGACGGTGATGCCGTGCGGGGCCAGCTCCCGCGCCCAGCTCCGGGCGAGGCCGATCTGGGCGCTCTTGGCCGTGGCGTAGGCCGATCGGCCGGGAGGCGGGCGATCGGCGACCTCGGAGTCGATCTGGACGATTCGCCCCCAGCGGCGCGCCCGCATCCCGGGGACCACCAGTCGGCCGAGCACCACCGGGCTCTTCACGAAGAAGGCGAGCTGGGCGAGGTGCTCGTCCCACCCCACGTCGGTGAGCGGCGCCTCGGGCTGCGGACCGGTGGCGTTCAGCACCAGGACGTCGACCGGTCCGAGCGCCCCCTCGACGTCGGCGGCGAGGCCGGCGGCCTGCCGCTCGTCGGTGACGTCGGCCGCGAACGCCTCCGCCGCACCGCCGTCGCTCCGGATGTCCGCGGCGACGGCCGCCGCGCCCACGTCGTCCCGCAGGGCGTTGACCGCCACGGCGAGCCCATCGCGCGCCAGGCGGCGCGCGATCTCGGCGCCCAGGCCGCGCGAGCTGCCGGTCACCAGGGCGACCCGCGCGGGCATGTCAGGGCCGGCCGTAGACGTCCGGCCGGCGGTGGCGCAGGGCCGGGAGCCGGTCGCGGATCTCGTCCATCCGCGCGAAGTCGAGGTCGGCGACGGCCAGCCCCTCGCCGTCGGGCGCCTGCGCAAGGACGAGCCCCCAGGGGTCGATGATCATGCTGCGCCCGTGGGTCTCGGTGCCGTCGTCGTGGCGCCCGTGCTGGCCGGCGGCGACCACGAAGGCCTGGTTCTCGATGGCGCGGGCCCTGAGCAGCGGCTCCCAGTGGTCGCGCCCGGTCACGGCCGTGAAGGCCGCCGGGACGACGATGATCTCGGCGCCCCCGTCCGCCAGGCGGCGGTAGAGCTCGGGGAAGCGCAGGTCGTAGCAGACCGACATGCCCACGGAGCGGCCCAGGACCTCGGCCACCACCACCTCATCGCCCGGCGCCGTGGCGGCCGACTCGCGATACGACACGCCGCCCACGTCCACGTCGAACATGTGGAGCTTGCGGTAGACGCCCGCGACGGTCCCGTCCGGGCGCAGGAGGACGCTGGTGTTGCGCGCCCGCGCGTCCCCCTCGACCCGCTCGACCACGCTCCCCGCGACGATCGCGACGCCCAGCTCGCTCGCCCAGGCCCGGGCCGCCGCAAGGGAGGGCCCGTCGAGGGGCTCCGCCCCCTCCAGAAGCCGCGGACCGTGCATGAACGGCCACTTCTCGGGCAGGACGACCAGCCGCGCCCCCGCGTGCGCCGCCCGCCGCACGAGGCCCTCCGCGGCGCCGATGTTGCGCCCGCGGTCGGCGGAGCTGCTCATCTGGACCGCGGCGACCCTCAGGGCGCTACCATGGGGCCGGTCGGAGCCATCACCAGGAGGCGGCATGTCGGCGGAGATTCTCTCCCAGATCGAGGACGTCCTGGACCAGATCCGCCCCGCGCTGCACGCGGACGGGGGCGACGTCGAGCTCGTCGAGTTCGACGAGGAGGGCTTCGTCTACCTGAACATGCAGGGCTCCTGCGGCGGATGCCCGATGTCCACCGCCACCCTGACCCTCGGGATCGAGGCCGAGCTGCGGCGCGCGATCCCCGAGGTCGAGGGCGTCATCACCGTCTGAGCCCCGCCATGGGGTACGATTCGCCGAGCCGCTGACGGCGGGGTGTGGCGCAGCTTGGTAGCGCGCTCCGTTCGGGTCGGAGAGGTCCCCGGTTCAAATCCGGGCACCCCGATCGCACCGTGAGGGCGCCGGGATCGGCGCCCCGGTGCGTGGGTAATTCTCGGTAAGGACGTGTCCCGCGGTGTTGTTGCGGCCGCGTAACAGGCGATACGGTCCCGGGCACGATCGTCTGGGACCTGTGACGAACGTCGAACGATGCCCGTGACACCGCCCACAGACGCGCAGGACCGCACCGCGCCCGAGCCTCGCGCCGACGGCGTCGGCGGTGAGCCGCGCCGGCGCGATCATCCGGCGCCCCTTCGCCAGGCGCCCCTGGACGTTCGAGGTCGCGCTGTTCGCGCTGGCGCTCGTCGTCTACCAGGCCTCGCGGGCGCTCGTCATCGGCGAGCCCTCGACCGCGTTCGAGAACGCGGCCGGGATCATCGACTGGGAGAAGAGCTCGGGCCTCTTCGTGGAGAGCAGCATCCAGGAGTGGGTGCTGAACCACCTCCAGCTCGCCGAGGTCCTGAACTACTTCTACATGTACGCCCACTGGACGGTGACGCCGCTCTTCTTCATCTGGCTCTACCGGCGCCGCCGGCGGGTGTACCCCTACGTCCGCAACGCCTTCCTGGCGGCGAACGGGATCGCCCTGGTGATCTTCATGCTCTACCCGGTGGCCCCTCCGCGCCTGGTGGGCCAGGGCTTCGTGGACACCCTGAACAGGGTCAGCGACATCGACCTCCACGCCGGGGTCTTCTCCGGGTGGTTCAACCCGCACGCCGCCGTGCCGTCGATGCACTTCGGCTACGCGCTCATGATCGGCATGGTCGGCCTGCTGCTGCTGCGCTCCTGGCCGCTGCGCCTGATCGCGCTCGCCTACCCCGTCCTGGTCTTCATCACGATCACCGGAACGGCCAACCACTACGTGCTCGACGCGGTCGCGGGCGCGCTGGTGGTGGCGATGGGCTTCCTCGGCGTCTGGGCGCTGATGGCCGCGCGCGGGCGCCTGCGCCCCCAGCCCGCTCCCCGCCCGCTCGGCTGACCGCGGGCCGGCGCTCCGGCCCTCCCACCCGGCGCGGCGGTGTTGTCCGCACGCGAGCGGCTACCGTGGTTGACAATGGGCCGTCGCGGGTCGATAACACCCGGTACATGGACGAGCGAGCCACCGGCCCTGCGGCCTGAGCGTTCGGTTCGCCATGACCCGACCCCAGCCACGATCCCCCCGGCTGGCGCGTGAGCGGGTTGACAGATCATCAAGGAGGTCCTCCTGATGGCCAATCACCTCACGCCGGACGAACTGTCCGAGGCGCTCGGCCTCGCCCGCAAGCAGGTCGTGCGCCTCTGCGTCGAGACGTCGGTGCCGATCTACAACGGCAGGATCGACAAGACGCTGTTCGTCAGATCGGTGACCGCCGCGGGTCACCGGCTGCCGGCGGAGGCGGAGCGGATGCTCGAGGCCGCGGCCACGTAGGGAGCGGACACCGGCGGCGCCTGGCCGGCGCCGCCGTCGCCCTCGCGGCGCTGGTGTGCCCGGCCGGCGCCGCGCTGGGTGCCGGGCAGGTCCAGTCGGCGATCTCGTCGTTCGGGGCCGGCAGCCCCGGGACCTCGGCGCTGGTGTGGCGCCTCGACGGCTCCGGCACCGGGACCCAGGTGGCGGGATTCCGGGCCGAGACCGGCCGCATCCCGGCCTCGACGATGAAGCTCGTGACCGGCGCGGGCGCCCTGCTCCAGCTCGGGCCGGCCTTCCGGTTCGAGACGCGGGTGGTCGCGGGCGCGAGCACGGTCCGCCGCGGCAAGGCGCTGGTGGGGCCGATCTACCTGAGGGGCGCCGGCGACCCCGTCCTGGCGACCCGCTCCTACGCCGCCGCCTACCTGGCCGGGAGGGCCACCCAGATGGCGGCGCTCGCGCGCCCCCTGAGGAGTCGGGGGATCCGGCTGGTCCGCGGCTCGATCGTCGCGGACGAGCGGATCTTCGACTCCCGGCGGCTGGGGCCGGGCTGGCCGTCGTACTACCGCTACTACGCCTCGCCCCTCTCCGGGCTGGCGACGAACCAGAACTACGCCGGCAACGGGCGCAGCGCCTACGTCTCGAGCCCCCCGGTCGCGGCGGCCCAGCGCCTGAAGGCCACGCTCGGCGGCTTCGGCGTGTCCCACGTCGGGCCGCTGAAGGCGGGCGCCGCCCCGGAGCAGGGACGGGTGCTGGCGACGGCCGAGTCCCCGCGGCTGCCCGTGATCCTGCGGGCGATGAACCTGGCCAGCGACAACTTCATCGCCGAGACCCTGGTCAAGGACGTCGGGGCCTACGGCTCGGGGCGGGGGACCACGCGGCTCGGCGCCGCCCGCACCCGCACGCTCCTCGCCCAGGAGGGCGTCATCGGCGCCGGCGACAGGCTGGTCGACGGCTCGGGCCTGTCGCGTGACAACCGGCTGAGCGCGGCGACCCTGGTGCGGCTCGTCGCGGCCGCCGACGCCGACCCGGAGTGGGGCGCCGCGCTGATCGGGTCGCTGGCTCGCGGCGGCGAGGGAACCCTGGTGCGCCGCTTCACCAGCGGCCCGGCCACCAAGCGCGTGCGCGCGAAGACCGGCTACCTCGACGGCGTCAGCGCGCTCGCCGGGCGCGTGATCAGCCGCCGCGGCCAGCGGTACGCGTTCGCCCTGCTGATGAACACCGCCGACATCGGCGGCGCCAGAGCCACCCAGGACCGGGTCGTCACCCTCCTGGCGTCGGGCGCGGAGGACGTCGGGGCACGCTGACTGGCGGCGGGTCCGCCCGGCTCAGCCGGGCGAGGGGTGGACAGCACCCCCCCTCCAGGTGGCCTCGCAGAGCCGCAGGCGCGTCAGGGCCTCGGCGACCATCGCCTCCGCCGCCCGCTGCTCCCGCCGCAGGGCCGCGATCAGGTCGCGCAGGCGCCGCTTCACGGCCGGCGCCGCGAACTGGAGCTCCGCCTGCAGCGACCGGACGTCCGCCTCGATCGCGTCCACGGCCGCCTGGGCCTGCGCGACCTCGGCGGCGATCGGCGCGCACGGATCGGGCTGGGGCGGCGGGGCGACGTTGACGCTGAATGCGACCTGGTAGATGTTGCGGCCGCGCAGGACCTCCACCGCCTGCACGAACTCGCGCTCCAGCTCGGTAGCATCGAGCCAGCGGTACGCGACGCCGAGGACGTCGTCCTGGTCGTTCGTCAGGCGGCTCCACCAGGACTGCGCGTCGCGCATGGCCTGGTCCGTGGCGGCCCCGATCGCATCGCCGATGGGCGCCATCTCGCCGTCGGCGGGGAGCCGGGCCTCACGGCGGACGAAGTCGTTCACCCGCTGGCGCACCTGCGCGGCGAACGCCGCGTGCCCGGCCCGCGCGGCGGAGTCGGGCGTCTCGTCCCACTCGAGCACGCCGACCGCGACCCCGGCGCCCCGCCGCGGGTCGTCGTCGAGCAGCACCGTGTGGACGCCGAGGTCCGGCGGCACCGCGACCACGGTGTTGTTCTGGAAGCCGCCGCCGAGCCGGTCACGCGCCGAGAGCCCGACCAGGCTCGCCAGGGACCCGACCGGGTCGCCGCCGGTCGCGGCCCGGGCCAGCGTCCCGCCGTCGGCCCAGAGGAAGACGGGCCAGAGGTATGGCTCGGACTTCCCCGAGCCGCCGTCGTCGAACGGCGACCCCTCGGAGCTGCCGCACGGTGAACGTGACGCTGCTGGGCGTGGCGGCCCCCTCGCCCGGGGAGTGCCCGTGACCCTACCCTCGCCGGTCGCCTCCATCAACCGCTGCTCTGGAGGCGGGCGCCGCCCCTCCAGGATCGCGACGAAGTCGGCCTCCTCGACCACCGGTACGCCGGCGGCCTCGGCCTTCTGGAGCTTGGAGCCCGGGTCGACGCCGGCCACCACGAAGGCGGTGGAGCGGCTGACCGAGCCGGTCGCCTTGCCGCCCGCCCTCGCGATCGCCCGCTTGGCCTCGTCGCGGGTGTAGGCGTCGAGGCCCCCGGTGACCACGACGCTCAGGCCCGTCAGCGGCCCGTCGTCCGAGGGCGGCGGCTCGTCCGACTCCATCGTCAGCCCCGCGGCGCGCAGGCGCTCGAGGAGCGCCCGGTTCGTCTCGATGGCGAGGAACTCCCGCACCGACTCGGCGACGACCGGCCCGACCCCCTCGGCCTCGGCGAGCCGCTCGGCGCCGGCGGTGAGGAGGGCGTCGAGCGAGGGGCAGACCGCGGCGACGGCCTCGGCGGTGACGAAGCCGACGTGGCGGATTCCGAGGGCGAACAGCACCCGCGGCCAGGGACGCTCCTTCGACCGCTCGATCCCGGTGAGCAGGTTGTCGACCGAGGTGTCCTTGAAGCCTTCGAGCGCGATCAGGCGCTCGCGGTGCCGGTGCAGGTCGTAGATGTCGGCGAAGTCGCCGAGCAGCCCCTCGCCGTAGAAGCGGACGACGGTCTTCTCGCCCAGCCCCTCGATGTCCATCGCTCCCCGGGACGCGAAGTGGATGAGGCCCTGCACGATCTGGGCGGGGCAGGAGCGGTTGGGGCAGCGCACCTGGACCTCGCCCGGCGGCTGGACGAGCTCCGTGCCGCAGGCGGGGCACTCGGTGGGCATGACGAAGTGCCGCTCGTGGCCGTCCCGCTCCTGGGTCAGCGGCGCCACCACCTGTGGGATCACGTCGCCCGCCCGCTGCACGACGACCCGGTCGCCGATGCGCAGGTCCTTGCGGGCGATGTCCTCCTGGTTGTGGAGGGTCGCGAGCTTGACCGTCGCCCCGCCGACCGAGACGGGCTCCAGCTCGGCGAAGGGCACCAGCGCCCCGGTGCGGCCGACGTTCACCTTGATGTCGTTCAGCGTCGTGGTGACGGTGGTCGGCGCGAACTTGTAGGCGATCGCCCAGCGCGGCGCCCTCCCGACGGCGCCGAGGCGCTCCTGGACGTCCACCTGGTCGATCTTCACCACCGCGCCGTCGATGTCGAAGTCCACCGAGCCGCGCCGTGCCCTCCCACGCCTCGCACTCGGCCTGCACCTCCGCCGAGCGTCCCGACGACGCGGATGTCGGGGTTCACGCGGAAGCCGGCCCCGCGGAGCCACTCCAGGGCGGCGGACTGGGTCGGCAGGTCGAGCCCCTCGGCGTGGCCCACGCCGTAGATCCAGATCGACAGCGGCCGCTCGGCGGTGGCGGCCGGGTCGAGCTGGCGCAGGCTCCCCGCGGCCGAGTTGCGGGGGTTGGCGAAGGTCGGGAGCCCGGCGGCCGCCCGCATCTCGTTGAACTCGGCGAAGGCCCGCAGCGGGAGGTAGACCTCGCCGCGCACCTCGACCACCGCCGGGGGCGCCGCGCCGTCGGCGGCGCGCAGGCGCTGCGGGATCGCGCGGATCGTGCGCAGGTTGGCGGTGACGTCCTCCCCCACGACGCCGTCGCCGCGGGTGGCGCCCTGCACGAAGCGGCCGTCCTCGTAGGTCAGCGAGATCGCGAGGCCGTCGATCTTCGGCTCGACCACGAACCCGACCTCCCGGGCGCCGAGCCCCTCCTGCTCCATGACCGCCCGCGCGCGCCGGTACCAGGCCTCGAGCTCCTCCGGGCCGCGGGCGTTGGCGAGGCTGAGCATCGCGCGCCGGTGGCGCACCTCGGGGAAGCGCCCGGACGACGGCGCGCCGACCCGCTGGGTCGGCGAGTCCGGCGTCCGCAGCCCGGGCTCCGCCTCCTCCAGCGCCTCCAGCTCGCGCATCCAGTCGTCGTAGACGGCGTCGTCGACCGTCGGCTGGTCGAGGACGTAGTAGGCGTGATTGGCCTCGTCGATCAGCTCGCGCAGCTCGGCGGCGCGGGCGGCGCCGTCGCTCACGCGATCCGCCCCCCGAGGCAGGCCCGCACGAGCTCGGCCGGCGTCTCGACGATGCGGTCGGGGCCGACGGCCTCGAGCGCGTCGCGCGAGAAGAAGCCCCACGTGACCCCGATCGTGACCACTCCGGCCGCCCGGCCCGACTCGATGTCGAAGGGCGAGTCGCCCGCGTAGCAGGCACCGTCCGGAGCGGCGCCGAGCCGCTCGAGCGCCCCGAGCACCGGGTCGGGGGCCGGCTTGTGGCGCTCCGAGTCCTCGGCCGCCATCACCACGTCGAACAGCTCGCGCAGCTCCGGCAGGACCTCCCAGGCCAGGGCCACCGCGTCGCGGCTCTTGGAGGTGACGACCCCGAGCCGGCGGCCGGCGGCGCGCAGCTCCCGCAGGGCCGCCTCCATGTCGGCGTAGGCGAGCAGCAGGGCGGCGGTGTTGGCGTGGTTCCACTCGCGGTAGACGCGGTAGAGCTCCTCCGATCGCTCGGGCGAGAACGCGGCCATCTGCTCCAGGAGCGGGCGGCCGACGTTCGCGACCAGGCGCTCGTCCTCCCAGTCCTCGCCCAGGACCGTGCGCACGGCGTGGCGGTGCGACTCTCGGATCAGGGCCACGGAGTCGATCACGGTCCCGTCCAGGTCGAGGAGGATCGGGTCGTACCCCCCGCCGCCGGGCGGAGCCGGGAGGGGCGCGTTCCGTCCTCGGGTCACGCGGGCCTGACGGCGGGATCCTCCTCGAGGAGGTCCGCGAGCGACATCCGCTCCAGGCGGTCCATGCCGTCGATGTCGGTGAGGTCGAAGTGCATCGGGGTCACGGCGATCTCGCCCGCCTCGATGGCGGCGAAGTCCGTCCCCTCCTCGCGCTGGTGACTCGCGCTGCCCCCGTAGATCGTGTAGCGGCGGCGGTTGCCCTCCGCCGACTCCAGCATGAGCTCGTCGTTGTAGATGCGGCGGCCCAGGCGGCTGACGCGCGCGCCGGCGATCCGCTCCGGCGGCAGCCCGGGGGCGTTGACGTTCAGCAGCACCCGCCGCGGGAAGCCCTCGCGGCACACCACGGGGACGAGGCGGGCGGCGAAGCTCGCGGCGGCCCGGAAGTCGTACGCGGTGCCGTCCCACTGCCCGGCGGTCTGGTCGATCGCCTGCGCCGACACCGCGATGGCCGGCCAGCCCAGCAGCAGCCCCTCGAGGGCGGCCGCGACGGTGCCCGAGTAGGTGACGTCGTCGCCCAGGTTGAGGCCCAGGTTGATGCCGCTCACGACGATGTCGGGGCGCGCGTCCAGCAGGCCGAGGGTCGCGAAGCGCACGCAGTCGAACGGGCGTGCCGTCGGTGGCGAGGGCCCCGGAGCCGTCGGCCAGGCGCACCTCCTCCACGTGCAACGGCTGGTGGATCGTGATGCCGCGCCCGATCGCGCTGCGGTTGGAGTCCGGCGCGATCACGCTCACCCGCCCGTGGGGCTCCAGCGCCTGCTTGAGGGCCAGCAGGCCGGGCGAGTGCACGCCGTCGTCGTTGGTGACGAGGATGTGGGTCAACGGCCGTCAAGGGTAGCGGCCGGGACGGGCCGCCTGTCCGCGCGTCGGCGCGCCGTCTAGTGGAGTGCCCGGGGACGTTGGTGGTGTTCTGGCCGCGAAAATCCCGCGGGCCAAGGAAGCAGGGAGCCCGCATAGCTGTGCCTATGCGGGCGAACCGATGACGCCGGATCCGCGATGATTTGCAGCCCGCCAGAACCCGGTGAACGTTTCCTGGCACTCCACTAGCCTGTGGCGTCCCCCTCGAAAAGGTCCGCGATGCGGCTGACCCTCTGGCTGTGCGGCGCGCTCGCCTCCTTGGCGCTCGTGACCGGCTGCGGCGGCGACGGCGACACGGGCGCCGGCACCACCGCCGACCCGGCCTCGGACGACGCGGCCGCGGCCGTCCTGGCGGCGTACGAGCAGCTGCGCGGGTCGTCGTACCGGGCGACGGTGCTGCAGACCATCGGCTTCGACACCGGGGACGCGCCCGAGCAGCTGGGGCAGGCGCTGGAGTCCGCAGCCGGGACCACGACCTCGGAGGTGGAGGCCGAGAAGGGGGGCTCGCGCGTGCGGGGCGTCGTCGACTCGCCCCAGTTCCCCGTCGACCTGACGGTCGTCCTCTACGACGGCGAGACCTTCGTCTCGGCGGGCGACTCCGGCGCCAAGCGGCTGGCGGGATCCCTGGGCGGCCTGTTCGCCGATCTGGCCGACATCGGCTCGGAGGAGCTCGGCCAAGCCCTCGAGAACGTGACCGACGAGGGCCCGGCGACGGTCAACGGCCGGGAGGTGCGGCGCTACTCGGCGACGCTGTCGCAGGAGTTCACCGACGACCTGACCGACCAGGTGCTCAGCGGCTTCGGCGTCAACGCGTCGCAGGTCGACGTGTCCTTCCGGGAGGCGGGCATGACGATCGACCTGCTGCCGGACGGCACCCTCGCCCACCAGCTCTCGACCGCGGTGACCGAGATCGACCTCACGGAGGTCGCCGGGCCCGACGCGGTCGTGACCCAGACCACCGAGGCGGAGCAGACGATCCGGGACGTGGGCGCCCCGATCACGGTCGCGCGGCCGGAGGCGACCGGCGAGATCACGAGCCCGGCGGAGTTCGCGACGCTCCTGAGCTGACCGGCCCGTCCCCATACCGGACGCCCGTAAGCGTGAGCGCGTGCGGCGGCGCCGTGGGGCCGGCGGCGCCCCGCGGGGCGCCCCGCAGGAGCGCCTCGAAGCGGGAGGCGGGCCACGCGCCGCGGCCCACCAGGAGGAGGGTCCCGGCGAGGACGCGCACCATGTGGCGCAGGAAGGCGTCGGCCTCCACGGTCAGCACCAGCTCGTCGCCGCGCCGCGCCCACTCGCAGACCGTCACCGTGCGGTCGAAGAAGACGTGCTCGGTGCGGGTGGGGGTGAAGGCGCGGAAGTCGTGCCGGCCCACGGCGCGGCGGGCAGCGCCGAACATGGCCTCGGGGTCGAGGGGCGCCGGGTGGTGGAGCACCCTGGCGCGGCGCAGCGCCGACGGCGGCCCCGGCAGCACGCGGTACTCGTAGCGGCGCGAGCGCGCGTCCCGGCGGGCGTCGAACCCCGGCGGCGCGAGGCCGGCGCCACGGACGCTGACATCGGCCGGCAGGAGCGCGTTGAGGCCGCGGCAGGATGCGCTCGGGCGGCAGGTCCGAGGACGTCGCGACGCTCGCCACCTGCCCCGATGCGTGCACCCCCGCATCGGTCCGCCCCGCCACGGCGAGCTCGACGGGGCCGCGCAGCAGGGTGGCGAGCGCCTCGCGCAGCACGCCTTCGACGGTGCGGAGCCCCGGCTGGCCGGCCCAGCCGGAGAACCTGGCCCCGTCGTACTCCAGGTCGAGCCGCAAGACGCGGCCCGGCATCCGTGAGCCCCTCAGCCGGCGGCCGGGGACCCGATGTCGCGGGTGAGCTCCAGGAGCACCATGTCGGCCGCGTCGCCCTGACGGGGCCCGAGCTTCAGGACCCGGGTGTAGCCGCCCTGGACGTCGCTGAAGGCCGGCCCGATGGTGTCGAAGAGCCGGTAGGTGACCTCCTTGTTGCGCAGCAGGGCGATCGCCTGGCGGCGCGCGTGCAGGGTGTCCTCCTTGGCCAGCGTGATCGCCTTCTCGGCGACCCCGCGGGCGAGCCGGGCCTTCGGGGCGGTCGTCTGGATGCGGCCGTGGGTCAGGAGCGCCGTCGCCAAATTCGCCCCGAGGGCCTTCCGGTGGGCGGGGCTGCGGTTGAGCTTGGGTCCCTGGTTGCGATGGCGCACGGCGGTCCTATTCGTCGTCGCTGCGCAGCGCGAGGCCGTGCGCGGCGAGGTTCTCCTTGACCTCCTCGATGCTCTTCTTCCCGAAGTTGGGGATGGCCGAGAGCTCGGCCTCCGTCTTCGAGATCAGGTCGCCGATCGTCTCGACGCCCACGCGCTTGAGGCAGTTGTAGGAGCGCACGCCCAGCTCGAGCTCCTCGATCATGATGTCGTGCATCCCGCCGCCGGGCGGCGGCTCCTCGACGACCGGCTCCCCGAGCATCTTGGTCGCCTCGGGGTCGGCGAAGATCGCCAGCCGGCCGATCAGGCTGCCCGCGGCCTCGGAGAGGGCGCCGCGCGGGTCGACGCTGCCGTCGGTCTGGATCTCGAGCGACAGCTTGTCGTAGTCGGTGCGCTGGCCCACGCGGGCCGGCGACACCTCGTAGCGCACGCGCAGCACCGGCGAGAAGTTGGAGTCCACCGGGATCACGCCGATCGTCGTGCCCGGGCCCTTGTTGAGCTCGGCGGGCACGTAGCCGCGGCCTCGCGAGATCGTCAGGATCATGTCGAGGCGGGCGCCCCCCTCCAGGTTGGCGATCTCGAGCTCCGGGTTGAGGATCTCGAGGTCCGCCGGCGCCGAGATGTCGGCGGCCGTCACCTGGCCGGGGCCGACCCGCGACAGCTCCACCTCGATCTCGCCGATCTCGCCGTGCAGGCGGCAGACCATCTCGCGGAGGTTGAGGATGATGTCGGTGACGTCCTCGCGGACGCCCGGGATCGTCGTGAACTCGTGCTGCACGCCCTCGATGCGGACGGACGTGACGGCGGCGCCCTCGAGCGACGACAGCAGCACGCGCCGCAGGCTGTTGCCGAAGGTGTGGCCGAAGCCGCGGTCGAGGGGCTCGACCTCGAAGCGGCCGAGGGTCTCGCTGACCGGCTCGTAGGTCATGCGCGGGGACTGGATGTCCAGCACGTGCAACTCCTTCTCCGGCACGGGGCCGGAACGACGCGGTGACCGGGCCGGGCATCGGCTCCCCGCCCGCGCGTCACGGACGGAGGCCATCGCGGTCGGCCCGCTGACGTTACTTCGAGTAGTACTCCACGATGAGCTGCTCGCTCACCGGCGTGTCGATCTCGGTGCGCTCCGGGACCTTCAGGACCTTGCCGTTGAGCGCGTCGTAGTCGGCCTGGAGCCAGGGCGCGACCGAGGCCACGAGCTCGGTGGCGGCGCGGATGATGGGCTCGGCGCTCGAGCCCGGCTTCACGGTGATGACGTCGTCCGGCCGCACCTGGTAGCTCGGGATGTTCACCTTCTCGCCGTTCACCCGGAAGTGCCCGTGGTTCACGAGCTGGCGCGCCTGGCGGCGCGTGGCGGCGAAGCCGAGGCGGTAGACGACGTTGTCGAGCCGCTGCTCGAGCATGCGGAGCAGGTTCTCGCCGGTGATCCCGGGCTGCCGGCTCGCCTTCTCGTAGTAGCGGCGGAACTGCTTCTCGAGGACCCCGTAGAAGCGGCGCGTCTTCTGCTTCTCGCGCAGCTGGAGCAGGTACTCGCTCTGGCGGATGCGGCCGCGCCCGTGCTCCCCGGGCGGATACGGGCGGCGGTCGAGGTACTTCTGGCACTTGTCCGTCAGGGCGACGCCCTCGCGGCGCGAGAGCTTCACCTGGGGGCCGGTGTAGCGGGCCATCGGCGCCCCCTTATACCCGGCGCCGCTTGCGGGGGCGGCAGCCGTTGTGGGGGACCGGGGTGACGTCGGTGACCGAGGCGACCTCGATGCCGGCCGCCTGCAGCGAGCGGATCGCGGTCTCGCGGCCGGAGCCGGGGCCCTTCACGTAGACGTCCACCTTCTGGAGCCCGTGCTCCATGCCCTTCCGGGCGGCGGAGTCCGCCGTGACCTGGGCGGCGAAGGGCGTGCTCTTGCGCGAGCCCTTGAAGCCGGCCGAGCCGGCGGTCTCCCAGGCGATCACGTTGCCCTGCTTGTCGGTCAGGGTCACGATCGTGTTGTTGAAGGACGTCTTGATGTGGGCGTTCCCCACCGGGACGTTCTTCCGCGCGCGCCGCCGGGTGCGGCCACGGGTCACCTTCGGTCGTGCCAAGGGGCTCCTCGGTCCGGGATTCTCAGCGCGGGTCCTGGCCTAGACGCCCTTGCGCTTGCCAACCGTGCGCTTGGGGCCCTTGCGTGTGCGGGCGTTCGTCTTGGTGCGCTGGCCGCGGACTGGGAGGCCGCGCCGGTGGCGCAGGCCGCGGTAGCAGCCGATCTCCATCAGGCGCTTGATGTCGTTCGAGCGCTCCCGGCGCAGGTCGCCCTCGACGGACAGCGTCTTCTCGATGACGTCGCGCAGGCGGCCGACCTCCTCCTCGGTGAGGTCGCGCACGTACGTGTCGCGGTTGATGCCCGTCGCCTCGAGCACCGTGTTGGCCGTCGAGCGGCCGATGCCGTAGATGTAGGTCAGCCCGATCTCGATCCGCTTCTCGCGGGGGATGTTGACGCCGGCGATGCGCGCCATCAGCCCTGCACCTGCTTGTGGCGGGCGTTCGGGCAGATCACGAGCAGCTTGCCGTGCCGCTTGATGACGCGGCACTTCTCGCAGATCGGCTTCACTGAGGCACGGACCTTCAACGGATCCCCTTCGGACCTGGGCGCGGGCAGCCCGCGGGTGCCCCCGCGAGCGACCGCTGATGTTAGCACCGCGATCGTGCCGGGTGTGCACCGCCCCTCGGAGGCCGTCCTGAGGGGAGGGGGTCGGCGTCCTTCTCCTCGCCGCAGGACCCGACTGCACGGTCATTCTGGTATCACTCGCGCCGCGTGAGCGTGCGCCTGCACCCGATGGTCACGGGCGAGATCCAGATGCGGACGATCGCGCCCCGGCCGCCGCGACGCGGTCCGCCGAAGCTTCCGCGGACGCTGCTGGGGTCCCTGGCTCGCGCGGCGCTGTGGTACCCGGTGCCGGCCTTCCTCGTCGAGCATCCGGGCGCCGGCCCGTTCCTGACCGACGTGGGATACGACCCCTCGATCGCCGCCGATCCCAAGCGGACCCTGGGCGTCGTCTTCGGCACGGTGGTGCTCAAGCACCGGCTCGCCGGGCCGAGCCTGCCGGAGCAGGTGACCGCGCGCGGCGTCGACCCGGCACAGGTGTCGAGCGTCGTGATGACGCACCTGCACGATGACCACATCAGCGGCAGCGCCCAGTGGCCGCAGGCCACGTTCGTCGTGGACCGCGCCGAGCGGGCCGCCGCGTCCGGCCCCGGCCCCTACGTCAAGTCCCACCTGGCGACGATCGATCGCTGGCGCGAGGTTCGACTACTCGGGACCGGACGCAGAGGCCTTCGAGAGCTTCAGCCGGACCATCGACCTCTTCGGCGACGGGCTGGTGCGGCTGATCTCGAGCCCGGGGCACTCCCCCGGGCACCAGTCGGTGCTGCTGCGGCTCAGTGGCCGCTACGCCCTCGTCGCCGGCGACTTCGGCCATGTCGACGCTCGAGCTCGAGGAGCGGCTGATCGACGGCGTGGTCGTGGATCAGGACGCCTACCTCCGCTCCGGCGACGAGGCGCGCGCGTTCGTGCGGGCGCATCCCGACGCCCTGGCGATCCCCAGTCACGACCGCGAGCTCTGTTCCCGCCTGGAGGCGACCTACGACTAGCCCGTCAGCACCGCGGCCGGGCGGGCGTCAGCGCACGATCCGGAATGCCTTGCCGGCCAGGGCGGCGCGCCCGGTGGCGGGCCGCGGCAGCCTGGCCACCAGGCGGTAGGGCCCGAGCGCCAGGGCCTTGCGGCGCAGGCGGCCGGTGAAGCGGAAGCTGTTCTGGCCGGCGGCGCCCTGGTGGGCGAAGCTGCCCTTCAGCTTCTGGGTGCGCACGCAGCGCCGAGCGCCCGGCCGGGCGGCGGCCGGCTTCACGCAGCGCCTGCCCACCTCGGCGGCCGGCAGCCGGCTTGGTGATGGTGAAGGTGACCCGGGCGGCGCCGTCAAGGGTGTAGCGCACGGTGGTGCCGATCGGCTTGCGCTGCTGGAGGGCCTTGGCCAGCGCGCCGATGCTGCCGCCGGATGCGGCGGCGCGGAAGGCGGCCGGGCTCAGGCGCAGGGCCGAGAGGCGGCGGGCCTTGGCGGTCGCGGTGGTGCGGGGCGCGGCCGCAGCGCCCGCCGGGGGCGGCTGCACCTCGACGGCGCCCGCGTCGCAGCCGCCGAGCCGGCCGGCCGGGGCAGGCCGCGCTGGTCGGTCGCCGGGCAGGCCGCCCCGGCCAGGGCGTCGATGGCCGCGCTCCCAGGCCCTGGCAGCAGCGTCTGCGTCGGCCCGCCGTTGGCGGCGAGGGGGCCGAGCAGCGGATCGCCGTCGAGGCGCGGGCCGGGGCAGCTGGGGTCGCCGGGCAGCGCGACGTTGCGCAGCGGGCCGGCGGTCGCGCCCTGGCACGCCGGGGCGGGGTCGGCCAGGATGGAGGCCTCGGCGCGGCCGCCGGTCGAGGCCGTTCGCGGCGTTGGCGAAGGAGACCGGCCCGCGGAGGTTGCCGGCGAAGGTGGACCAGGCCGCGCTCGCCGTGGAGCTCGAGTCGGCGAACCAGGCGCCCCCGCCGCCGCCCCGCGCCGGCGCCGCCGGGTCGCCGCCGGCGAGCCCGCCGGCCCCTGCGCGGTTGGATGCGAAGGTGCTCGTGGTGACCGTCATCGTCGAGAAGGCGACGTAGATCGCCCCGCCGTCTCCGCCCTCGCCGCCCGGGTTCAGCGGTGCCATCCCCCCGCCGTTCCCCCCCTCGCCGGCGCTGTTGCCGCTGAAGGTGGTCCCCGAGATCGACGCCAGGCCCGCCTGGATCTCGAGGGCGCCCCCGCGCCCGCCGACGCCGCCGTTGCTGCTGCCCGCGGCGGTGTAGTCGCCGCCGTTCCCGGCCCGGTTGCCGATGAAGCTCGAGTCGCTCACGGTCAGACTCGGGGCGCCGCTGTTCCCAGGCCGGCTCGAGATCGCACCCCCGGACCCGCCGCCACCGACGACGGCGCCCGACGAGCCGTCGCCCGCGACGTTGGCGACGAAGGCGACCCGGAGCACCGAGAGGGAGCCCTGGCTGCGCACCCCTCCTCCCTCCTCGCCCGGGTCGCCCGTCGGCGTCAAGCCGTTGCGGACGGTGAGGTCCGCGAGCGCCAGGCTCGCGCCCTCGACCACGTCGAAGGCGCGGTCGATGCGGTTCGCGTCGAGCGCGGTGATCCCCGCCCCCCGGCCGACGATCCGCAGCGACTGGACGCCCGTGTCGAGGTCGCCGGTCAGGTTGGTCCCTTCGCCCGAGCCCGCGAGCGAGAGGACGTAGTCCCTCGCGTCGAGCAGGATGGAGTCCGTCCCGGCGGCGTCGCCGGCGGGGCAGCCCTGGTAGGGCGCGTTGTCCCGGGAGGCGGTCACGGCCTCGCGCAGGGAGCACGCCCCGTCGGCGGCGATCCCGTCGGAGGGCGTGGTGACCGGGATCGTCGCGCCCTGAGCGGCGCCGGCGACCCCGAGCGTGGCCCCGAGGGCGAGCAGGACGCGGAGGATTCGCGACATCGCACGGCAACTTTGCCCAGGTTCCGCCCGACCGGGCAAGCCCCCCTCGCTAGGGCCGGGGCCGTCGCGGCGGCGGCGCGACGGAGGACTCGTCCGGACACCTGTCATGAGTCGACCTCGCTCGCCACTCGCCTTGCGACCAGTCGCGGTCGTGGTCCCCGTCAGCGGCGGGGCAGCTCCGAGAGGGCGGCCGGCGGGAGGGCGACGGCCGAGAACGAGCCGCTGAGGCGTCCCGTGGATCGCGGCGGCGGCCTGACCGTGAGCCGGACGGTGGCGCTGCGCCCGACCGCCAGCCGCGGAACCGTCCACGTGACCTGCAGGCCCGAGCGGGTGCCGCCGGGGCTGGCCGCAACCAGGTGGGTGCCGCAGCAGATGCCGAGGCGCAGGCGCACGCCCTGGGCCGCGACGCGCCCCCGGTTGCGCACGACGGCCGTCCACGCGACCGTGCCGCCGGCCCGGCGCACGCCGGCCAGCCCGGCGGTGAGGACCGGCCGCGGGTAGCTGTCGAAGTCGGCGGCCTTCAGGGCCCGCCCGTCGCCGCTCTCGGAGGGGAGGACGGCCAGGCCGTTCCCCCCGACGACGCGGACAGCGCGATGCCGAACAGGTCGCCCCCCACCGGCACCTCGGCCGTGGTCCACGACTCGCCGGGGCGGGCCGCCGCCAGGGTCGCCGTCGCCGAGCCGGGCCCCTCCTGGTCGAGGAAGGCGACGAAGCCCCGCCCGGTGCCGCCGATCGCCACCCGCGCCAGGGACGCCTCGACCCACGTGAGGTCCTCGCCGGGGCTGAGCTGCCTGCCCGCCGGCCAGGGGGCGCCTGCCGGCTTCACCGCGGCCAGTATGGGCGTGGCAAACGGGTTCCCGACCCCTCCCCAGCTGAGCACGAGGTCGCCGGACGCGTTCGCGCCGACCCGCGGCGCCTCTCCCGGCGCCACGGGCTGCGGCGCGCCCCAGGCGGTGCCGAGGCCGGCCTCGGCGACCGTGACCTGCGGCGTCGCGGCGGAGCGGTCCTCCCAGGCCACGGCGGCCCGGCCGTCGTAGCCGGCCGCCGCCGAGGGGATGCGGGCGCCGTCCGCCGCCAGGGGCGTGACCGCGGTCCATGCGCCGTCGGTCGAGCGCACCGCGGCGTGGAGCGGCCCCGTCACGAAGAACCCCGGGGCGGGGGGCACGGTCCAGGCGACGGCGGCGGTCCCGTCCGGGGAAAGGGCGAGGGACGGCTCCTCCGCGCCCGGGCCGAGGGCCAGCGGCGGCGTCTCGGCCCACGCCGCGCCGGTGCCGGCACGGCGCGCGGCGCGCACGGTCCATGCCCCCCCGGCGCGCTCGGCCCAGATGAGCGCCGCGGAGCGGTCGACGGAGTCCATGGTCGCCTGGGCGCTCCGGAAGCCGAGGTCGTCGTCCACGACGCTCCCGGGCGCCACCGGGACCACGCGCCAGTCGCCGTGGGGCCGGTCCCTCACCGCGGAGCGGATCGCGCCACCGGGGATCCGCCAGGCGACGACCGCGCGGCCGGCCGTCTCGATCGCGGCCGCCGGCGGCGCGGGCGCGGTGGGGAAGGTCCCCGAGAGCAGCACCGGTACCCAGGGTGCGTTGGCGGGATCGCGGACGCGGGCCTCGATGCGGCTGCGCCCCTTGATGGTCGAGCTGAACGCCGCCAGCGCCTCGCCGCCGGTTCCGGCCGCCGCCGAGGGGTCGCCCGGCTCGGCGCCGCGGGGCGTGATGGTGAGCGCGGGGTGCCACGTGCGGCCCGCGGCCGCGGCCGTCCCCGCCGTCGCCACCGCGACCAGCAGCCCCGCCAGCGCCACCCGCCGCCAGGTCATCGCGGCACCATCTCACCGAGGGCCGGCCGGCGCATCCCGCCTGGGTGCGCGGCCGCCGTGGCCAGGGTGCCGCGATCCAGGCCCCGCGCCATGGCGCGGCCCTCCGCTCAGCCCGCCCGCGTGAGGATCCTCGGCCCGTCGGCCGTGACCGCGACGGTGTGCTCCCAGTGCGCCGACAGCGACCCGTCCTTCGAGGTGATCGTCCAGCCGTCCTCGCCCAGGACCACCTCGTGGGCGCCGGCGTTGACCATGGGCTCGATGGCGATCACCAGCCCCTCGGGGAGCTCGACGCCGGTGCCCGGGCGGCCGAAGTTGGGGACCTGGGGCTCCTCGTGCATCGAGCGGCCGACGCCGTGGCCGACGAGGCTCTGCACGACCGAGAACCCGGCCGCCTCGACCTCGGTCTGGACGGCGTGGCCGATGTCGCCCAGGTGGCCGCCGGCGCGGGCGGCGGCGACGCCCCGCTCCAGCGCGCGGCGGGTGGACTCGATGAGGCGGGCGGCGATCGGCGACACCGTCCCCACCGCGTGCGTGCGGGCCGCGTCGGTCACCCAGCCGTCGAGGATCACGCCCACGTCGAGCGACAGGACGTCGCCGTCGCGCAGCGCGTAGCCGTCGGGGATGCCGTGGACGACCTCGTCGTTCACGGAGGTGCAGATGGAGGCCGGGTAGGGCGTCGGGCCCGGATAGTCCTTGAAGGCGGGCACGCCGCCGCGCGAGCGGATCAGCTCCTCGGCGACCGCGTCCAGGTGGGCGGTCGTGACGCCGACCCCGACCTCGGCTGCCAGCGCGTCGTGCGTCTCGGCGAGGACGGCGCCCGAGGCCGCCATGGCGTCGATCTCGCCCGGGGTCTTCGGGACGATGCCACGCGGCGCCGGCGGCGCGCCGGCGCTGCGGCGGGGAGGCGGCGGCTTACGCGGACGCCGGGACGTGCGAGACGATCTGGGCATAGACCTCGTCCGGGGGCCGCTCGCCGTCAACCTCGCGCAGCAGGCCGCGGGAGCGGTAGTAGTCGATCAGGGGGGCGGTCTGCTCCTCGTAGACCGACAGCCGGTTCCGCACGGTCTCGGGCTTGTCGTCGTCGCGCTGGTAGAGGTCGCACCGCCCGCCTCCGGCCGGGCACGGATCGCCCGGGTACGGGTTGAAGACCTCGTGGAACGAGCGCCCGCAGCGGCGGCAGATCCACCGCCCGGCCATCCTGCGCACGAGCTCGTCGCGCGACACCGCGAGAGAGACGACCGCGTCGAGGGGGAGCCCGAGCTCGGACAGCATCGCGTCGAGGGCGTCGGCCTGGGGGATGGAGCGCGGGAAGCCGTCGAGCAGGAAGCCCCCGCCGCCGGCCCCGGCGAGGCGATCGCGGATCATGCCGACGACCACGGCGTCCGGCACCAGCTCGCCCGCGTCCATGTAGCGCTTGGCCTCCCGGCCCAGGTCGGTGCCCTCCGCCACGGCGGCGCGCAGGAGGTCGCCGGTCGCGAGGTGCAGCAGCCCGTACTCCTCGCGAAGGCGCTCGGCCTGGGTGCCCTTGCCGGCCCCGGGCGGCCCGAGCAGGACGAGGCGGGCTATTTCAGGAACCCCTCGTACTGGCGCATCATGAGCTGCGCCTCCATCTGCCGCATCGTGTCGAGCGCCACGCCGACGACGATCAGGATCGAGGTGCCTCCCAGCACCCCGAAGAAGGCGCTCGACTCGGGCAGGTAGCGGAAGACGATGTTCGGCAGCTCGGCGACGGCGGCCAGATAGATGGCCCCGGGCAGGGTGAGGCGCGTGAGGACGCGGTCGAGGTAGACGGCGGTGGGCCGCCCCGGCCGCACCCCCGGTATGAAGCCCCCGTACTTCTTCAGGTTGTCGGCCTGCTCCACCGGGTTGAACTGCACCGCGGTGTAGAAGTACGTGAAGAGGATGATGAGCAGCGCCTCGAAGATGATGTAGTACCAGGACCCCGGGGCCAGGAAGTCGGAGACCGACTCGAAGAAGGAGCCCCGCCCGCCCAGCTCGGCCAGCGTCGGCGGCAGGATCACGACCGACGAGGCGAAGATCACCGGGATCACCCCGGCCATGTTCACGCGCAGCGGCATGTAGGTCGTGCCGCCCGAGGTCATCCGGCGCCCCACCACCCGCTTGGCGTACTGGATCGGGATGCGCCGCTGGCCCTCGTTGATGAACACGACGCCGACGACGACGGCGAGGGCGATCACGCCGATCAGCACCTGGGACACCGGCGGCAGCGACAGCCAGCCCTCGATCGCGTCGGGCACCGAGGCGACGATGCTCGCGAAGATCAGCAGCGAGATGCCGTTGCCGACGCCGCGCTGGGTGATGAGCTCGCCGAGCCACATCAGCAGCACCGTTCCCGCCGTCACGGTCAGCACGATCAGGTAGAAGTCGCTCGCGTCGAAGTTCGGGCAGCGCGTCCTGGGAGCGGAAGTAGAGGACGTAGGCGATCGACTGCAGGAACGCCAGCACGACCGTGAAGTACCGCGTGTACTGGGTGATCTTCTGCTGGCCGCTCTCGCCCTCCTTCTGGAGCGCCTCGAGCCGCGGGACCACCACGGTCATCAGCTGCAGGATGATGCTCGCGGTGATGTAGGGCATGATCCCGAGCGCGAAGACCGCGAAGCGGGTGAGGGCGCCCCCCGCGAACAGGTTGAGGAAGTCGAGCAGCCGGCTGCCGCGCTCGTCGATCGCGGTCTGGAGGGCGTCGAGGTCGACCCCCGGCACCGGCACGTAGGAGCCGAAGCGGTAGACGAGCAGGATGAAGGCCGTGAAGGCCAGCTTCTTGCGCAGGTCCGGCGAGCGGAGGGACGTGAGGATGGTCTTCAGCACCAGCCGCCCCCGCTACGCGTCGCCGTCGCTCGCCCCGATGAGCTCGACGGTGCCACCCGCCGCCTCGATCTTCGCGCGGGCGGCCGCGGACGCCGCGTGCACCCGGACCGTCAGCGCCCGGTCGATGTCGCCGCCGGCCAGCAGCTTGATCGGCCAGCCCCGGTTGGCGTTGTTCTTCACCAGGCCGCGCTCGGCCAGCGCCTCGGGGTCGACCGTCGCCCCGGCCTCGAAGATCGCCAGCCGCCCGACGTTGACCGGGACCGCGTGGGTCCGGAAGGGCCCCATGGGCATCGACATCTTGCGGTTGGAGCCGCGCAGCTTGCCCTGCTGCATGTAGATCGGCATCTGGCCGCCCTGGTAGCCGACGCGCACGCCGCCGCCCGAGCGGGCGCCGAGGCCCTTCTGGCCGCGGCCGGCGGTCTTGCCATGGCCCGAGCCGATCCCGCGGCCGACGCGCTTGCGCGCGCGCTTGGCCCCCGGGCGCGGGGACAGCCGGTCGAGGCGGACGTCCTCGGGCGCCGTCTCGGGGATCTCGGGGGTGTCGCGGGGCTCGGTCATTCGGGCACGGGCTCCACTCTGACGAGGCGGGCGACCAGTCGCAGCATCCCCTGGAGCTGCGGCGAGTCCTCGTGCTCCACAGTCTGACCGATCTTGCGCAGGCCGAGCGCGCGGAGGGTTCCGCGGTGGCGCGGCTGGGTGCCGATCGGCGACCGCACCTGGGTGACGCGGAGCCTCACTCGCCGTTCCCGCCGGTCGCGCCGACGGCCTCGGTCGCCCGCGCGCCGGAGCCGGCGGGCAGGCCGAGCACCTCGGCGACGGTCTTGCCGCGCAGCGCGGCGACCTCCTCGGGGCGGCGCAGCGCCTTCAGCCCGGCGACCGTCGCCGCGACCAGGTTGACCGGGTTGCTGGTGCCGAGCGACTTGCTGAGGATGTCGCGGATCCCCGCCAGCTCGAGCACGGCGCGCACCCCGCCGCCGGCGATGACGCCGGTGCCCTCCGAGGCCGGCTTCAGCAGGACCTTGCCCGCGCCGGAGCGGCCGGTGATCTGGTGGGTGATGGTGGTGCGGTACTTGGGCACCCGGAAGAGGTTCTTCTTGGCGTCCTCGACGGCCTTCTGGATGGCGACGGGGACCTCCTTGGCCTTCCCGTGGCCGACGCCGACGGTGTCCACCTCGTTGCCCACGACCACGAGGGCCGAGAACGAGAAGCGCCGGCCGCCCTTCACGACCTTCGCGACGCGGTTGACCTGGACGACCCGCTCGTTGAGCTCGAGCCCCTCCGGGTTGATCTTGCTCCCATGGCGTGTGTCGGCCACGCGGTCCCCCGCCTTCCCTCGAACTAGAACTCGAGCCCGCCCTCGCGGGCCCCTTCGGCGAGCGCCTTCACGCGCCCGTGGTACTTGTAGCCGCCGCGGTCGAAGACGACCCGGCCGACCCCCGCCTCCTTCGCGCGCTCGGCGAGCAGCTTGCCGACCTCACCGGCCGCCGCGCCCTTGGACAGCCCGCGCAGCGCCGCCTCGTGCGACCCGGCCGCCGCGATGGTATGCCCCCGCTCGTCGTCGATGAGCTGGGCGTAGATGCGCTTGTTGGAGCGGGCCACGGACAGGCGCGGCCGCTCGGCGGTGCCGGAGATCTTGCCGCGGACCCTGCGGTGGCGGCGCTCGCGCGCCTGGACCGTGCTGATGCTCATGCCCGCTTCCCGACCTTGCGCCGGACGACCTCGCCGGCGTACCGGATGCCCTTGCCCTTGTACGGCTCGGGCGGGCGCACCGCGCGGATCTGCGCGGCGATCTCGCCGACGGCCTGCTTGTCGATGCCCCGCACGATCACCTGGGTCGGCGCCGGCACCTCGAAGCTGATCCCCTCGGGCGGGTCGATGGTCACGGTGTGCGAGAACCCGACCGCGAGCTCGAGCGACTGCCCCCGCAGCTGCGCGCGATAGCCGACGCCGACGATCTGGAGCTGGCGCTCGAAGCCGTCCGTGACCCCCTCGACCATGTTCGCGACCAGGGATCGGGAGAGCCCGTGCAGGGCGCGGTGCGGCCCGCGGTCGGTCGGGCGCGTCACGACCAGGGCTCCGTCGTGCTCCGCGATCCGGATCGGCTCGACCACGGTGTGGCGCAGCTCGCCCTTGGGCCCGGTGACGACGACCCTCTGGCCCGAGATGTCCACCGTCACCCCGTCGGGGATCGGGATCGGCGCGCGTCCGATGCGGCTCATGCGGTCCCGGCCCTCCTCACCAGACCGAGCAGAGGACCTCGCCGCCGATGCCGCGGCGGCGTGCCTCGTGTCCCGTGATGATGCCCTGGGAGGTCGAGATGACGGCGATGCCCATGCCGCCGAGGATGCGCGGGATCGACGTCCGGTCGACGTAGACGCGGCGCCCCGGCTTCGAGACGCGCTGGAGGCCGCTGATGACCCGGCGCCGGTCGCGGTCGTACTTCAGCCGCACCACCAGCTCCGTCCCCACCTCGGCCTGCCGCAGCTCGTAGTCGACGATGTAGCCCTCGTCCTTGAGCACGCGGGCGACCTCGGCCTTCATCCTGCTGCCGGGCATCTCGACGGTGTCGTGGAGGGCCATGTTGGCGTTGCGGATCCGCGTGAGCATGTCGGCGATCGGGTCGGTCAGCATCCCCTCGACTCCCCTACCAGCTGCTCTTGGTCATGCCGGGGATGACGCCGGCGTGGGCCGACTCGCGCAGGCAGATCCGGCACAGCCCGAACTTGCGGAAGACCGCCCGGGGGCGGCCGCAGCTGTGACAGCGGCTGTACTGCTGCGTCTTGTACTTCGGCGTCCGTGACGCCTTCACCCGAAGGCTGGTCTTGGCCACGCTCCTCCTTAGTGTCCCGCGGCGCGGGCTCGCTTTGCATTTCCCGAGCGAATCGCCCGCGAGGCAAGGACGCAGGGGAGGTCAATGGTAGGACCATTGGCCGACCCGAGGACGCAGCATCGCGATGCGATGCAGCCGGGAAATGCCTGCGTGTCCGCGTCGTGGGGCACTTATCTGCGGCCGCGCGCGCGGCCGTACTTGCGCTGCTTGCGGCGGTGCCGGGCGGCCCGCTCCTCGGCCGTGTAGCCCTCGGCGCGGAACGGCAGGCCGAGGTGCCCGAGGAGCGCCCGGCCCTCCTGGTCGGTGCGCGCCGTGGTCGTGATGGTCACGTTGAGCCCGCGCGACTGGTCGATGCGGTCGTAGTCGATCTCGGGGAAGATCGTCTGCTCGCGAAGGCCGAGGTTGTAGTTGCCGCGGCCGTCGAACCCGTCGGGGTTGATGCCGCGGAAGTCGCGGATCCGGGGGAGCGCGACCGACGTGAGGCGGTCGAGGAACTCCCACATGCGGTTGCCGCGGAGGGTCACCTTGCAGCCGATGGCCATGCCCTCGCGCAGCTTGAACTGGGCGATCGACTTGCGGGCCCGCGTGATGTGCGGCCGCTGCCCGGCGATGACGCCGAGCTGATCCATGGCGTCGTCGAGCGCCTTGCTGTTGGTCTTGGCGTCGCCGACGCCCATCGACAGGGTGATCTTCTCCAGCCCCGGGTGCTCCATCGGCGAGCGGTAGCCGAACTCCTCCTGCAGCCGCGGGCGGATCTCCTGCTCGTACAGGAGCCGCAGGCGGGCGGGCGGAGCCGGCGGCGCCGGCGCCTCGGGCTCGGCGACCTGGGTCGTCTCGTCGGCCATCAGTCGAGCCTCTCGCCGGAGCGGACGGCCACGCGCACGCGCTCCCCGTCGTGGACCTCGATCCTCACCCGGGTGGGCAGGTCGTCCTTGGGATCGATCAGCGCCACGTTCGACAGGTGGATCGGCGCGGGCTTCTCGATGACCCCGCCCGGCTCGTTCGGCGGGCGCGGCTTCGTGTGCCGCTTGACGATGTTGAGCCCGTCCACCAGGACGCGCTGCTCGCGCGGGTGGACCTCCATGACCTGGCCGCGCTTGCCCTTGTCCTTCCCGGAGATGCACACGACCCGGTCGCCCTTGCGGATGCGGGCGGGCATCACAGCACCTCGGGCGCGAGGCTGATGATCTTCATGAAGTTCTTCTCGCGCAGCTCCCGGGCCACGGGGCCGAAGATGCGCGTGCCGCGCGGGTTCTGGGCGTTGTCGATGATCACGGCCGCGTTCTCGTCGAAGGCGATCAAGGTGCCGTCGTCGCGGCCGTGCTCCTTGCGGGTGCGCACGACCACGGCGCGGACCACGTCGCCCTTCTTGATGGCGCCGTTCGGCACGGCCTGCTTGACGGTGCCCACGATCACGTCGCCCACGGACGCGTAGCGCCGCCGGGACCCGCCCACGATGCGGATGCAGAGGATCTCGCGGGCGCCGGTGTTGTCCGCGACCCGGAGGCGTGACTCGACCTGGACCACTACCGCGCCTTCTCGAGGATCTCGACGAGGCGCCAGCGCTTCTGGCGCGACAGCGGCCGGGACTCCACGATGCGCACCACGTCCCCCTCGGAGGCCTCGTTGCGCTCGTCGTGGGCGTGCAGCTTGGACGAGCGGCGCACGGTCTTCCCGTAGACCGGGTGCGGCCGAGCCGTCTCGAGCAGCACGGTGATGGTCTTGTCGCGGGCGGCCGACACCACGATCCCCTGGCGGGACTTGCGGCCGGCGACCGACTCCTGGGGCGTCCTCGGGGCCGCCGTCATGCCGCCCGCTCCCGCTCGCGGGCGACGGTGAGCAGCCGCGCGATCTCGCGCCGGCGCGCCGACAGCTCCGAGACGCGCTCCAGCGCGCCCGAGGCGTGCTGGAAGCGCAGGTTGAAGTACGCCTCGCGGGCCTCGGCCAGCGCGCGCTCGAGCTCGTCGTCGGACAGGTCCCTGATCTCCTTGGCGTTCACGTCGTCAGCCGTCGCGGGTCACGAACTTGCAGCGGATCGGGAGCTTGTTGGCCGCGAGGCGCATGGCGTCGCGCGCCAGCGGCTCGGGCACCCCCGACAGCTCGAACATCACCTTCCCCGGCTTCACGACCGCCACCCAGGTCTCGGGCGAGCCCTTGCCGGAGCCCATGCGGGTCTCGGCCGGCTTCTTCGTCACGGGAAGCTGCGGGAAGAGGTTGATCCACACCTTGCCGCCGCGCTTGATGTGCCGGGTCATCGCGATCCGGGCGGCCTCGATCTGCCGGTTCGTGATCCAGGCCGGCTCGAGGGCCTTGAGCCCGTACTCGCCGAAGTGGACCTCGTGGTGCCCCTTGGCGAGGCCCCGGCGGCGGCCGCGGTGGCTCTTGCGGTACTTGGTGCGCTTGGGCATCAGCATCAGGCCGCACCTCCCTCCGGGCCGCCGGAGCCCTCGTCGGCGCCCTCGCGGCGACCGCCGCGCTCGCCGCGGTCGCCGCCGCCCGGCCGGCGCTCGCGGCGCGGGCGCCGCGGCGGCGGGGCCGCCTCGAGGTCGGTGCGGCCGCGGGAGTCGGTGACGCCCTCGGGCAGCACCTCGCCGCGGTTGATCCAGACCTTCACGCCGATCCGCCCGAAGGTGGTCTTGGCCTCGTGGAAGCCGTAGTCGATGTCGGCGCGCAGCGTGTGCAGCGGCACGCGCCCGTCCGAGTAGTGCTCGGAACGGGACATCTCGGTGCCGCCCAGCCGGCCGCCGCACTGCACCTTGACCCCCTGGGCGCCCGAGCGCATGGCCGAGGTGAGCGCGCGCTTCATCGCCCGCCGGAAGCTGACCCGGTTCTCGAGCTGCTCGGCGATCGACTGGGCGACCAGCTTCGCGTCGAGCTCGGGGCGCTTGATCTCGTTGATGTTCACCTGGATCTGCTTGCCGGTGAGCCGGTTCAGCTCGCGGCGCAGCGCGTCCACCTCGGAGCCGCTCTTGCCGATCACGATGCCGGGGCGGGCGGTGAAGATGTTGACCGTGAGCTTGGTCTGGTCCTTCTTGAGGTGGATCGACGACAGGCCGGCGTGGCTCAGCTTGCTCGTGATGTGGTCGCGCACGGCGCGGTCCTCGTCGAGGTAGCCCGCGAAGTCGCGCTGCGAGAACCAGTTGCTGCGCCAGCCGTTCAGGATGCCGAGGCGGAAGCCGATCGGGTTGATCTTCTGGCCCATGTGCTCTCAGCTCTCCGTCTCGGCGAGGCCGATCGTGATGTGGCAGGTGCGCTTGTGGATGCTCGTCGCGCGGCCCATGGCCCGCGGACGGTAGCGCTTGATCGTCGGCCCCACGTCCACCGTCACTCGAGCGAGCACGAGGTCGCGCGGGTCGAGGCCGTGGTTGTGGTCGGCGTTGGCGATGGCCGACTGGAGCACCTTGCGCACCGGGACGGCGGCCGCGCGGGTGCTGTAGGCCAGGATCGCCTGCGCGTCGGCGACCGGCTTGCCGCGCACCAGGTCGGCCACCAGCCGCGCCTTGCGCGCGGAGGTGCGGACGTAGCGCGCCGTCGCCTGGACGGTCCGCGGCGTCTGGGGGGCGTCGGTGCTCATCGGCGGATGGTGGCGGTGCGGTCGGAGCCGGCGTGGCCGCGGTAGGTGCGCGTGGGCGCGAACTCGCCCAGCTTGTGGCCCACCATGCTCTCGCTGATGAACACGGGCACGTGCCTGCGGCCGTCGTGGATCGCGATCGTGTGGCCGACCATCTCGGGGAAGACCGTGGAGGAGCGCGACCAGGTGCGGACGATCCGCTTCTCGTTGGCGGCGTTCATCTCCTCGATCTGCTTGAGGAGCTTGGGGTCGACGAACGGCCCCTTCTTGAGCGAGCGGCCCATGCCTATTTGCCCTCGGTGTGCTTGCCGCGCTTGCGGCCGCGGACGATGTGCTTGGAGCTCCTCTTGCCCTTCGCCCGGGTGCGGTACCCGTGCGTCGGCACCCCCCACGGCGTGACCGGGTGGCGGCCGGAGTTGCTCTTGCCCTCCCCCCCGCCGTGCGGGTGGTCGACCGGGTTCATCGCCGAGCCCCGCACCTTGGGGCGCCGGCCCTTCCAGCGCTTGCGGCCGGCCTTGCCGATGGTGATGTTCTCGTGCGTCACGTTGCCGATCTGGCCGACCGTGGCGCGGCAGTCGAGGTGCACCATGCGCATCTCGGTCGAGGGCAGCCGCAGCGTGGCGTAGTCGCCTTCCTTGGCCATGAGCTGGGCGCCGGTCCCCGCCGAGCGGCAGAGCTGACCGCCACGGCCGATCTGGAGCTCGATGTTGTGGACGATGGTGCCGGTCGGGATGTCGCGCAGCGCCAGGGCGTTGCCGGGCCGGATGTCGGCCGTCGGGCCGCTCATGATCGTGTCCCCCACGCGAACCCGCTGCGGCGCCAGGATGTAGCGCTTCTCGCCGTCGGCGTAGTGCAGCAGGGCGATGCGGGCCGAGCGGTTGGGGTCGTACTCGATCGCGGCGACCTTCGCCGGGACGCCGTCCTTGCGCCGCTTGAAGTCGATGATGCGGTAGCGCCGCTTGTGCCCGCCCCCGATGTGGCGGCTGGTGATGCGGCCGTTGTTGTTGCGCCCGCCGGTCTTGTGGATCTTGCCGAGCAACGACTTCTCGGGGGCGGTCCTCGTGATCTCCTCGAAGTCCGACCCCGTGACGAAGCGCCGCCCGGGCGAGGTGGGCTTGTACTTCTTGATCCCCATGCGCGGCTCAGGCTCCTTCGAACAGCTCGATGGTGTCGCCGGGCCGCAGCTCGACGATGGCCTTCTTCCAGCCCGGCCGCCGGCCCCTCGTGAAGCCGCGCCGCTTGGGCTTGCTCCGCACGGTGACGGTGCGCACATCGGTGACCGTCACGTCGAAGAGGTCCTCGATCGCCTGGCGGATCTCGGTCTTGTGGGCAGAGTCGAGCACGCGGAACGTGTACTGGTTGTGCGCCTGCACGAGCTGGAAGCTCTTCTCTGAGATGACCGGTCGCACGATCACGCGCCGGATGTCGTCGCGGAGCGAGCTCACGAGGTCTCCTCCCCCTCGGCCTGCGGCGTCTCGTCCGCGGGCTCGGCCTTCTTCGCGGCCGGCTTCTTGGCCGCCGGCTTCTTGGCCGCCGGCTTCTTGGCGGCCGGCTTCTTGGCGGCGGGCTTCTCCGGCGCCGGCTTCTTGGCGGCCGGCTTCTCTGGCGGCCGGCTTCTTGGCGGCCGGCTTCTTGGCGGCGGTCTTCTTGGCGGCCGGCTTGGGCTTGGGCGCCGTCTCCTGCGCGGGGGCCTCGTCCTCGGCGGCCTCGGGCTCCTTCACCACGGCGGCCTCGGGCTGCTCCTCCACCACGGCGGCCTCGGGCTCAGCGGCCTCGGGCTCCTCGACGACCGCGGCCCCGGCCTCCGGCTCCTCCTCGGCGACGGGCTCCGGGGCGGGCTTCGGCTTCGGCTTCGGCTTGGCCTTCGGCTTCGGCTTGGGCTTCGGCTCGACCGCCTCGACGTCCGTGGGGCCGCCGGCCAGCCGCTCCCACACGGAGCGCTCGACCAGGATCGACCGCGCTCCGACGAGGTCCACCGTCTCGAGCTCGGCGGCGGCCAGCACGAGGACGCCGGCGAGGTTGCGGAAGGAGCGCGCCTCGATCCCGTCGAGGTCCTCGACGACGAGCAACAGCGGGCGCTGCCCCAGGGCGTCGGAGGCCTGGCGCAGGTACTCGGCCGCGCGCTTCGTCGAACGGGGCCTCCCAGCCGGTCGGATCCATGAGCGCGACGGTGCCCAGCTCGGCGTGGGCCCGCAGGGCCGCGCGGAACGCCTGCTGGCGCACCTTGCGGTTGACCTTGCCGCCGTAGGTGCGCGGCGCCGGGCCGAAAGCCACGCCGCCGCCGGTCCACTGGGGCGCGCGGATGGAGCCCTGGCGGGCGCGACCGGTGCCCTTCTGGCGCCACGGCTTGGCGCCGCCTCCGCGCACCTTCCCGCGCGTGAGCGTCGAGGCGGAGCCCGCGCGGCGGGCCGCCAGCTCGGCCACGACGGTCTCGTGGATGAGGTGCTGCTTGATGGGCTGGCCCGCGAGTGCGTCTGGGAGCGCGGCGCGCCCGACCGTCACGCCGTCGGCGTTGAGGAGCGGCAGCGGCGTCACTCGGGCCTCACGATCACGATGCCGTTCACGCCGCCCGGGACCGCGCCGCGCACGAGCAGCAGGTTGCGGTCGGGGTCGCGGTCGATGACCTGCAGGCCGCGCTGCGTGACCTGGCGCGCGCCCATGCGGCCGCTCATGCGCATGCCCTTGAAGACCCGGGCCGGGTAGGCGGCCGCGCCGATGGACCCCGGCTGACGGATGTTGTGCGAGCCGTGGCTCTTCGGACCGCTGCTGAAGTGGTGGCGCTTGATGGTCCCCGCGTAGCCCTTGCCCTTGGAGGTGCCGGTGACCCGGACGATCTGGCCCGGCTCGAACGGCTCCACGGTGACGACGTCGCCGACGGACACCTCGGCCCCCAGCTCCTCCGGGGAGAACTCGTGCAGGTGGCGCACTGGCGGCGCGCCGGCCACCTTGAGATGCCCGAGCTCGGGGCTGTTCAGGCTCTTGGGCTTCGCGGCGCCGAACCCGAGCTGCACGGCGTCGTAGCCGTCCGCCTCGGCGGTCTTCACCTGGGTCACCGGGCAGGGGCCGGCCTCGATCACGGTGAGGGGCACGCGCGCGCCGTCCTCCCCGAAGATCTGGGTCATCCCGAGCTTGCGGCCGATGATCGCCGGCACGGTCGCGCCTATGCCTTGATCTCGATGTCAACGCCGGCCGGGAGGTCGAGGCGCATCAGCGAGTTGACCGTCCGCGGCGTGGGGGAGTAGATGTCGATGAGCCGCTTGTGAGTGCGGATCTCGAAGTGCTCCCGCGAGTCCTTGTCCTTGAAGGGGCCGCGGATGACGCAGTAGACGTTGCGCTCCGTGGGCAGGGGCACGGGGCCGGAGATGGTCGCGCCGCTGCGCTGGGCCGTCTCCACGATCGAGGCCGCGCTCTTGTCGATCAGCTCGTGATCGTAGGCCTTGAGCCGAATCCTGATCTTGTTCTGCTGCACGTCTGCCGGGCGCCTTTCGAAGAAAGAAAACCCCGCCGCCTCCTCTCGGAGACGACGGGGTTCTGGAGCTCCTGGACTACTCCTGGATGCTCTCCACGACGCCCGCGCCGACGGTGCGGCCGCCCTCGCGGATCGCGAAGCGCAGCCCCTCCTCCATGGCGATCGGCTGGATCAGCTCGACCTGCATGGTGGCGTTGTCGCCGGGCATCACCATCTCGACGTTCTCGGCGAGGGTGACGACGCCGGTGACATCGGTCGTGCGGAAGTAGAACTGCGGCCGGTAGCCCTGGAAGAACGGCGTGTGCCGGCCGCCCTCGTCCTTCGACAGGACGTAGACCTGGGCCGTGAACTTCGTGTGCGGGGTGATCGACTTCGGCGCCGCGAGCACCTGGCCGCGCTGGATCTCCTCGCGCTTGACCCCGCGCAGCAGCGCGCCGATGTTGTCCCCCGCGCGACCCTCGTCGAGCAGCTTGCGGAACATCTCGACGCCGGTCACGACGGTGGTCTCGGTCTTGGGGGTCATGCCCACGATGTCGACCGACTCGCCGACCTTGACGATGCCGCGCTCGACGCGCCCGGTCGCGACGGTGCCGCGGCCGGTGATCGTGAACACGTCCTCCACGGGCATCAGGAACGGCTTGTCGACGTCCCGCTGGGGCAGCGGGATGTAGTCGTCCACGGCCGCCATCAGCTCCAGGATCCCCTGGGCCGCCTCGGCGTCGCCGTTGAGCGCGTTCAGGGCCGAGCCCTTGATGATCGGGATGTCGTCGCCCGGGAACTCGTACGCGGAGAGCAGCTCGCGCACCTCGAGCTCGACGAGCTCGAGCAGCTCCTCGTCGTTGACCATGTCGGCCTTGTTGAGGAAGACCACGATCGACGGCACGCCGACCTGGCGGGCGAGCAGGATGTGCTCGCGCGTCTGCGGCATCGGGCCGTCGGCGGCCGAGACGACGAGGATCGCCCCGTCCATCTGGGCCGCGCCCGTGATCATGTTCTTGATGTAGTCGGCGTGACCGGGGCAGTCCACGTGGGCGTAGTGGCGGTTCTCGGTCTCGTACTCCACGTGGGCGGTCGCGATCGTGATGCCGCGCTCGCGCTCCTCGGGGGCCTTGTCGATCGCGTCGAACGAGATGGCCTCGGTGCCGCCGCTGCCCTGTTCGGCCAGTACCTTCGTGATGGCGGCGGTGAGGGTGGTCTTGCCATGATCGACGTGGCCGATGGTGCCCACGTTGACGTGCGGCTTCGACCGGTCGAACTTCTCTTTCGCCATCGGCTGAACTCCTTGAGGGCACTCTGCGTATCGGCCACGCCGGCCGGGCGCTCCCGGCGGGCAAACCCCTCCCGGCGCAAAAAGCGCGGCCCGTGGGCCGCGCACGAAGAACCGGGCGCTCCGTGGAGCGGAAGTAGGTTAGCAGAGGGCACGCCGCCCGCAAGACGGATCGAGAGCGGGATCCGGGGGTTCGGTGAGGCCGTAGCATCACCTCCGTGGAGGCGGCCACGACGATCGCGCGCCTGCGCCGGGAGGCCGCCGGCGAGGTCCGCTCCGACGACGCCTCGCGCGAGCTCTACTCGGCCGACGCGAGCCTCTACCGCCGCCTCCCGGTCGCGACCCTGCGCGCCGCCGTGCCCGAGGACCTCGACGCGGCCGTGGCGGCCTGCGGCGAGGGCGGCGTGCCGCTCACGATGCGCGGCGCCGGCACGAGCCTCGCCGGCCAGGCGGTGGGAGCCGGCCTCGTCGTCGACTGCACGGCGCTGGCGTCGATCGAGATCGATCCGGGCGCGCGTGTGGCGCGGGTCGGCCCGGGCGTCGTGCTCGACGACCTCAACGCCGCCGCGCGCGCGCACGGCCTCGCCTTCGGCCCGGACGTGGCCTCGGGCAGCCGGGCGACGCTCGGCGGCATGGTCGCCAACAACTCGGCCGGCGCGCGCTCGATCGCCTACGGGCTGACCTCCGGGCACGTGCTCGCGCTCGAGGTCACCCTGGCCGACGGGACGCGGGCCACCCTGCGGCGCGGCGCTCCGGCGCCGCCGCGCTCGAGGCCGCGCGCCCCCTGGCGGCGGCGGCCCGGCCGCCGGGCCTGCTGCGGCGCGTCTCGGGCTACGACCTCGGGGCGCTCGAGGGCCCCGACCCGGACTGGCCGCGTCTGCTGTGCGGGTCGGAGGGCACGCTCGCGGTCATCCGGGCGGCCGAGGTCGCGCTCGTCGAGCCCCCGGCGACGCGCGGGCTGGCGCTCCTGTCGTTCCCGTCGGTCGACGCCGCCCTCGAGGCGGCCGTCGGCGCCCTTCGGGGGGGCCCGTCGGCGGTCGAGCTGATGGCCCGCTCGGCGATCGACCTCGACGCCCCGGCCCAGCTCCTCGTCGAGCAGAGCGGCGAGCCGGGCGAGGTGGCCGACCGCCTGCGCGCGCTCCCGGGGGCGCGCGTGGTGCTCGAGCCGGCCGAGCAGGAGGCCGTGTGGGCCGTCCGGCGGGCGGGCATCGGCAGCGCCCTGCGCGGCACGGCGCCCGGTCCCGGCGACCCGCGCCCGCTGGCCTTCATCGAGGACCCGGCCGTCCCGCCCGAGCGGCTGCCCGAGCTGGCGCGCGGCGTGCGCCGGATCCTCGAGCGCGAGGGCCTGCACGCGGTCTGGTACGGCCACGCCAGCGTCGGCTGCCTGCACATCCGCCCGCGGATGGACCTGCGCCTGCCCGGCGCGACCGCGGCGCTGCGCCGGATCGCCGAGGAGACGGCGGACCTGGTCTGCTCGCTCGGCGGGTCGCTGTCGGGCGAGCACGGCGACGGCCGCGCCCGCAGCGAGCTGCTGCCGCGCATGTACCCGCCCGAGACGATCGCCGCCTTCGGCGAGCTCAAGCGCCTGCTCGACCCGAGCGGCCTGCTGAACCCCGGCGTCATCACCGCCCCCGAGCCGCTCGACCAGGGCCTGCGCCTGGTCGCCTCGCCGCCCCGCCGGGCGCGGCGCACCGCGCTGAGCTTCGCGGCCGAGGGCGGCCTCGCGCGCGCCGGCGAGGCCTGCAACGGCAACGGGGCCTGCCGGTCACGCGCCTCGACCATGTGCCCGAGCTACCAGGCGCTGCGCGACGAGCGCCACTCCACCCGCGGCCGCGCCGTGATCCTGCGCGCCGCCCTCGAGGGTCGACTTCCGGCCGGCCTTGCCGATGACGGTCTGCATGAGGCCCTCGATCTCTGCCTGGGGTGCAAGGCCTGCGCCACGGAATGCCCCGCCAGCGTCAACATGGCCGCGCTCAAGGTCGAGGCCTTGAGCCACCGGCACGCCGCCCGCGGCGTCCCCCTCGCCGCCCGGCTCGCCGGCCACGCCCACGAGTTGCTCGCCACCGGCTCCCGCTTCCCCGCCCTCGCCCGCATCGGCGCCAGAGCCGCGGGCCGCGTCCTCGGCGGCGCCCCCCCGGCCCCGGTGCGGCCGTGGCGGCCCCGGGTGGCCAATTGGCACACCGACGATCGGCCAATTGGCACACCGGGCGTCGCGCTGATGGCCGACACCTTCACGCGCTTCCTGGAGCCGGGGGTCGGCGAGGCGGCGGTCCGGGTGCTCGCGGCCTGCGGGGCGGCCGTCCACGTCGTCGACCCGGGCTGCTGTGGCCGGCCCCTCCTGTCGCAGGGCCTCGTCGGGCCGGCGCGGCGGCGGGCGCGCCGGGCGCTCGGGCGCCTGGCCCCTCACGCGCTGGCGGGCCGGCCGATCGTGGTGCTGGAGCCGTCGTGCTGGTCGATGCTCGTCGACGACCTTCCGCGCCTGGTGCCGGGCGACCCGCGGGCCCGCTGGGTGGCCGAGGCCGCGGTGACGTTCGAGCGGGCGGTCCTCGACCTCGGCCCGCCGGCCCTCTCGCCGGGCGGCGAGGTGCTCGTGCACGAGCACTGCCACGCCAAGGCGCTGGGCGCGGGGACCGAGGGCGCGGCCGCGCTCGCGGCGATTCCGGGCCTGCGGGCTCGCGACTCGGGCGCGGGCTGCTGCGGCATGGCGGGCGCCTTCGGCCACCGTCACCGGGACCTGTCGCTGCGCATCGCCGAGGACCGGCTCGTCCCCGCGGTGCGGGCCGCGGAGCTGGCCGTGGCGGCGGGGACCTCCTGCCGAGAGCAGATCCGCCGCACGACGGGCCGGCCGGCGCTGCACCCTGCCGAGCTGCTCGCGGCGAGGCTGGCGTGATCGCCCCGAGGCGCCGCCTGCCCGGCGTCCCGGCCCGGGTCCTCAACCGGGCCGTGTCGCTCTGGGTCGGCCGTCTCGGCCTGCCGGCGAGGCGGGTGCGGATGCTGCGGGTGCACGGGCGCCGCACCGGGAAATTGCAGACGACACCCCTCCTGGTCCTCCATCTCGGCGGTTTTCGCTACCTTGTCGCTCCCCGGGGGGAGACCGACTGGGCCCGCAACCTGCGGACGGCCGGCTGGGGAGAGCTCATGAGGGGGCGGCGGGTGGAGCGCGTGAGGGCGACGGAGGTCGGGGGGAGGAGCGCGTCGCGGCGCTGGCCGCGTACGTCCGGCGCTTCGGATGGCTCACGGGCCGCTTCTTCGACGTCCGCCCCGGGGAGGGCCGGGACGGGATCCGCCGCATCGCCGGCCGCCACCCGACCTTCCGGCTCGGCGCGATGGCGCTGCTGCTGGCGCTGGCGCTCGCAGCCCCGGCCCTGGGGGCGCGGGCCGGCTACCGGGTACCGGAGTCGGCGCTGCCACGCGACGCCGACCGGGCGCGGGCCATGCTGCAGCGGGCGTGGGACGCGGCGGCGCCGGGATCGCAGGCCCGGAAGGACATCAAGTGGGTCCTCAAGCTGGACAGCCTGCACCTGCTGCGCCGCGGCGGGCCGCTCGGGCGCCGCTCGACGGTGGCCCGCACCCTGCGCCTGAACGCGTGGTGGTACTCGCGCAACACGGCTCCCAACAGCCGCATCATCGTGCGCGACCACACCGGCATCCTCTCCACCTACTGGGAGGGGCGGGGGCTCGCGGTCAACCCGGTCGCGACCACCGGCCGCTGGCAGGACCTGAACGCGGGCCTCACCCCCGAGCAGCTCGCCGACGCCCTCCTGCCGTTCGCGGTCAGGCGCCACGCCGCCGGGCGCTCGTTCACGGTCTGGGAGTACTACGACGTGCCGGACCGCCCGAAGCTGGTGCTGCCCGGGGCCTCGGGGATGGCTCAGGGCCGGATCGCCCAGCTCATGGCGCGCGCCTACCACCGCACCGGCGAGGCCCGCTTCGCCAAGGCCGCCGCCGGCGCCCTCGCCGCCTTCACCGTGCCAGTGGGCAAGGGCGGCGTGGTGAGCCGGGTCGGGCCGTCGTCGGCCTGGTACGTCGAGCGCGCGTTCCCCGGGGCGGGGCCGTGGAAGGGCGCCGCGCTGAACGGGTTCATGGTGACGCTGCTCAACCTGGAGGCCGCGGCCCCCTACCTCACCTCACGGCCGCGGCCCCGCACCCGTGGCCGGGCCGAGCAGCGCATCCGGCGGCGCGCGCCGGGCGCCGAGGCCGCCGGCGAGGCCGCGAAGGGGATCGTGGAGCGGGGAGAGCGGACGCTGGCGCGCTACCTGCCCCTCCACGACACGGGGTCGTGGAGCCTCTACGGTCTCGCCACCCCCGGATGGCGCTGGCGCACCCACCTGGCCGACCCGGGCTACCACTGCTACCACGTCACCCTCCTCCGGCAGCTCGACCGCCAGGCCCCCGGTTACGGCTTCGGCGGCTGGGCCAACCGGTGGGACGGCTACGCGCGCCGAGCCGGGCTGAACTGCAAGCTCAAGAACCCGCGTTGGCTCGAGCCACGCCCCGATCGGCCCCCCGAGAGCATCCTCAACCCGCCCGAGCCCGAGCCGGAGCCGGGCGGCGAGACCCCCGAGGACTCACCGACGACGACCTCGCCCTCCTCGTAGGCCGCGGCCGCAGGCCGCGTCCCGGCGATGCCGCTCGGAGTCCGCGGCGAGCAGGTCGAGCCAGCGCTGGCGGTGGAGACGGAACTCCTCCCAGTCCTCGGCCGGGCAGATGCCGCGCTCTGGCGACATGGTCGTCCTCCTTCGCTCGACGGACGGACAGTGCGCCGTCCGCCGCGAACCTAGGACGAGGCGGGCGGGGCGCCATCGGGCGAACGCCCCATCTTCTGCCCGGGGGTCGCGTCACCCCCGAGCAGCCCGCGCTCGAGCGCGACCCGCGCGGCCTGGGCCCTGGAGTGCACGCCGAGCTTGGCGAACAGGTTGGAGACGTGCCGGCCGGCGGTCTTCTGGCTGATGAAGAGGCGCTCGGCGATCGCGCGGTTCGACAGGCCGTCGGCGACCAGGCCGAGCACCTCGACCTCGCGCGCCGTGAGGCCGCCGGTCCCCGCGCCGCTCAGCCGGCTCGGCACCCGCACGCCCACGCGGCGGAGCGCCTGCTCGGCCCGCCGCGACCACCCGTCGGCGCCCATCTCCCGGTTGGCGGCGAGCGCCCGTGTCGCGAGCTCCGCCGCGCCGGCGTCGTCGGCGCGCGACAGGGCGCTCGCGCCGGCCAGGCGCCACCGGGCCGCCTCCACGCGCCGGCCCGCCTCCTCCCTCGCGCGCGCCGCCTCCTCGACCGCCGCGGCGGCGCCCGGCGCTTCGCTCGCCGCGTCCGCGAGGGCGGCCGAGAAGGTCGTCCTGGGGTGGTCGGGCGCGATGCGGGCGAGCTCGCCGGCGAGGCGGCGGGCCTCGGCGCCGGACCCCTCGGCCGCGGCCACCTCGACTGCGATGGGCAGCGCCAGGATGCGGGCGTAGCTCCCCGGGTCGGAGCGCTCGAGCGCGGGCGCGAGCGCGTCGCGGGCCTCGGCCGTCTCCCCCGCGGCGAGCAGCGCCAGCGCGAGGCCGCGCTGGGCGGCCCACTCGCCGAGCTCGTGCGCGGTCCGCAGCCGCTCGAGCACCGCCGACAGCTGCGCGCGGGCGTCGTCGGCGTCCCCGCGGGCGAGCGCGAGGAGGGCGCGCGGCAGGCCCACGTCGAGGCGGATGTGGGCCAGCCCGGTCCAGGGGCCGGTCACGGCCTCGGCCTCGTCGCAGAGCGCCCCGGCGCGCGCGAAGTCGCCCCGCTCCGTCGCGCATGCGGCCAGGGCGATGAGGAACGAGCGCTCGTACGGGCGCACGAAGGCGCCGCGGGCGACGCCGAGGCCGGCCTCGGCGTACGCGGCCATCCGCGAGAGGTCGTTGACCCCGAACGCGACGTTGTGGTAGGCGCGGCAGGCGCTGACGGGGTCGCGCAGATCCAGGGCGGTCAGGGCGCTCGTCGCCAGGATCTCCTCGCCCGCGGCGAAGTCGGCCAAGATGAACCGGCAGGTGCCGAGGGTCGTGAGCAGGTTCACCCGCTGGAGGCGAGCGCGGCGGGGCGCGCGCGGCGGGACCAGCGCCAGCCCCTCCTCAGCGATGCGCGACGCCTCGCGCGCGAGGCCCGAGAGCATCAGCGGGCGGGCCAGCGCGTTGAGGGCCTCCAGCCGGGGCTCGAGCGATGTCCCCGCGGGGAGGTCGTGGGCGGCTGCGCGGACCTCCTCGAGGGCCTCCCGGTCGCCCGCCCACCACCGCGCACCGGCTGCGAGCGCGCCTGGCGAGCCCGGCGTTCGCCTCGTCGCCCAGCTCGTCGAAGCCGCGGGCGGCCGCCGCGAGGGCGTCTGCGGCACGGGCGTGGTCGTGGGCGACCCGGTGCAGCAGCCGCCCGTGCTGCAGGAGGAGCTGCGCACGCGCCTCGGCGCCCTCGTCCGGCGACCAGAGCTCGAGGGAGCGCTCCGTCTCGAGCAGGGCGGCCGACTCCGCACCGAGCTCCAGCGACCGCTCGGCCGCCGCGCGCGCATGCCGGAACGCGGACCGGCGCTCGCCCGCGCCCAGCGCGTGGGCGAGCAGGAGCTCGGCCGGCACGTCGGCGCCACCCGCCGCGAGGGCCTCGCCGGCGACGAGCAGCCGCCGGTGCCCGGCCCGGCGCTCGGCCCCGGACATCGACGCGAGCACCGCCTCGTGGGCCAGCGCGTGGCGGAAGGCGGGGGCGTCGTCGGGCTCGTCCCTCACGAGGCCGGCCGCGCGCGCCCGCGCGAGCGACGCCAGCGCCTCGTCCTCGCCGCGGCCCCAGGCGGCCTGGACGAGGTCGAACGGGAATCGCTCCCCGCCGACGGCGGCCAGCCGCAGGAGCTCGCGGTCCGGCGGGGCCATCCGGCGCACCCGCGACAGCACCATCTCGGCGACGCCCCAGGGCAGCCCGAGGGCGGCCGAGCCGTGCCACTCGCCGTCACCCGGCACGATCCGGCCGGCGGCCAGGGCGGCGCCCAGGAATTCCTCGGTGACGAACGGGTTCCCGCCGCCCGCCTCGAGGAACCGGTCCACGACCCGCGGCTCCGGCTCCGCGCCGACGAGTCCGGCCACCAGCTCCGCGACCGCCGGCCGGTCGAGCGGGTCGAGCCGCAGCTCCTGCGCCAGCCGCTCGCGGGTGAGCTCCCGCCGCAGCTCGTCGAGGCTCGATCCCGGCTCGGCCTCCTGCGGACGCAATGTCACGATCAGCGCGACCGGGCCGGCGGCGGCGACGCGCGCGAGGTGCAGGACGAGCTCGTGGGTCGCCGGGTCGGCCCAGTGGAGGTCCTCGAGGATCAGCAGCAGCCCGCCGTCGGCGGCGAGGGCCCGGAACCAGCGGCTCGCGGCCTCGAACACGATCTCCTGCGCCGGCTCGCGGCCCGCGAGGTCCTCCTGGAGCTCCGGCAGGATCATGCCGGGGAACGCGGCGGCGAGCGGATCGTCGACCGCGGGAGCCGGGCGCGCGCGCAACCGGGAGCGCACCGCGTCGCGCAGGGGCGCCAGTGGACGCTCGGCGTCCGGCGTCCGCGCGCTCCCCTCCATGACGTCACGACCGCCCGCCCGCGCGAGCGCAGCCGCCTCCCGGCTCAGGCGGGTCTTGCCGATCCCGGCCTCGCCGACGAGCGCGAGCGTGCCGCCGTCCTCCAGTAGGGCGGAGAGCCGGGCGAGCTCGGCGTCCCGGCCGACGACGGTCGGAGACGTCCACGCGGTGGGGCCTCGGGCAGCCATCGTGCTCCGGGCGAGCACGATATCCCGCCGAGCTCCCCGGCGGCTACGCGGCCGCGCCCACCTTCTGGCGGATGTCCTCGGCGATCGAGCTCGGGACCTCCTGGTACGAGTGGAACTGCATCGTGAAGGTCGCCCGGCCCTGGGTGGCCGATCGCACCGAGGTGGCGTAGCCGAACATCTCCGACAGCGGCACCTGGGCGCTGACGACCTCGGTCGTCGCGCCGCGCGCCTCCATGCCGCCGATCCGCCCGCGTCGCGAGGTGAGGTCGCCGACGACGGTCCCGACGAAGTCCTTCGGCACGACCACCTCGACCGCCATCACGGGCTCCAGGAGCGCCGGCGACGCGCGCTTGGCGGCCTCCTTGAGCGCCATCGAGCCGGCGATCTTGAAGGCGACCTCCGACGAGTTCGACCTCGTGGTAGGAGCCGTCGACCAGCTCGACGTGGACGTCCACGATCGGGTAGCCGGCGAGCACGCCGCCCTCGAGCGCCTCCCGGACGCCCTGGTCCACGGCGGGGATGTACTCGCGCGGGATCGCGCCGCCGACGATCTTGCTCTCGAAGAGGTAGCCGGCGGCGGGCCCGGCGGGCTCGAGGTTGAGGTACACGTGGCCGAACTGGCCGCGGCCGCCGGTCTGACGGACGAAGCGCCCCTCGACCTTCTCGACCCGCTTGCGCACGGTCTCGCGGTAGGCGACCTGGGGCGCGCCGACGTTCGCGTCGACGCCGAACTCGCGCATCAGGCGGTCGACGATGATCTCGAGGTGCAGCTCGCCCATGCCGGAGATGAGCGTCTGGCCGGTCTCCTCATCGGTGCGGACGCGGAAGGTCGGGTCCTCGTCCGACAGGCGGCCGAGGGCCTGGGCCAGCTTCTCCTGGTCCTGCTTGGTCTTGGGCTCGATCGCGAGCCCGATGACCGGCTCGGGGAAGGTCATGCGCTCGAGGATCACGGGGTCCGCGGCGTCGGTGAGCGTGTCGCCCGTGGTCGTCGACTTCAGGCCGACGGCGGCGACGATGTCGCCGGCCGAGACCGAGTTGACGTCCTCGCGGTGGTTGGCGTGCATCATCAGCAGCCGCCCGACCCGCTCCTTGCGGTCCTTGGTGGCGTTCACGATGCTCGAGCCGCTGCCGACGGTGCCCGAGTACACGCGCATGTAGGTGAGGCGGCCCACGTACGGGTCGCTCATGACCTTGAAGGCCAGCGCCGAGAACGGGGCGCTCGGGTCGGGCTCGCGCACGACCTCCTCGTCGGTTCCCGGCACGATGCCGGCGGCCGGCTGCACGTCGAGGGGCGACGGGAGCAGGTCGATGACGGCGTCGAGCAGCGGCTGCACGCCCTTGTTCTTGAACGACGAGCCGCACAGCACCGGCGTGATCGCGATCGCGAGCACCGCGGTGCGGATCGCCGCGACGAGGCGGTCCACCGGGATCTCCTCGCCCTCGAGGTAGGCCTCGGCGAGCTCGTCGTCGAAGTCGGCGAGCGTCTCGATGAGGGCCTCGCGCGCGGCCGCGGCCTCGGCCGCCATCGCCTCGGGGATGTCCGTGACCTCGAACTCCGTGCCGAGGTCGTCGTTGTAGACGATCGCCTTCATCCCGATGAGATCGACGATGCCGCGGAACTCGGCCTCCTGGCCGATCGGGAGCTGGATCGGGACGGCGTTGGCCCCGAGGCGCTCGATCATCGTCCCCACGGCGGCGCGGAAGTCGGCGCCGACGCGGTCCATCTTGTTGACGTAGGCGATCCGCGGCACGCCGTACCGGTCGGCCTGGCGCCAGACGGTCTCGCTCTGGGGCTCGACGCCGGCGACCGAGTCGAAGACGGCGACGGCGCCGTCGAGCACGCGCAGGCTGCGCTCGACCTCGATCGTGAAGTTGACGTGGCCCGGCGTGTCGATGATGTTGATGCGGTAGTCGCGCCAGAAGCACGTGGTCGCGGCGCTGGTGATCGTGATGCCGCGCTCCTGCTCCTGCGCCATCCAGTCCATGACCGCCGCGCCCTCGTGGACCTCGCCCATCCGGTGGGTGCGGCCCGTGTAGTAGAGGATCCGCTCGGTGGTCGTGGTCTTGCCCGCGTCGATGTGGGCCATGATCCCGATGTTCCGGGTCTTCTCGAGCGATTTCGTCTTCGCCGTCGTCGTCACTGCACGTCACCTTCTTCGTGTCGCCGCGCGCCCGCGGGCCCGCGCGCCTGGAGGGTCCACGTCCCGCCACCCCCGCCCCCGCCCGCGCGAGCGGACGGGCCCTCTACCAGCGGTAGTGCGCGAACGCCTTGTTCGCCTGAGCCATCCGGTAGAGGTCGTCCTTCCGCTTGAAGGCGCCCCCCTGAGAGCCCAGCGCGTCGAGCAGCTCGTTCGCCAGCCGCTCGCTCATCTGCTTCTCGCGCCGCTCGCGCGCGAACCGCACGATCCACCGGATCGCGAGGGTGCGACCGCGCCGCGGGGGCACCTCGATCGGCACCTGGTAGGTCGCGCCGCCGACGCGACGCGACTTCACCTCGAGCGCGGGCGTGACGTTGCGCACGGCCTCCTCCATCACCGCCACCGGGTCGCGGCCGGTGCGGTCGCGGATGCGCTCGAGCGCCCCGTAGACCACCCCCTCGGAGGTGGACTTCTTCCCGTTCTTCAGCACCTTGTTCACCATCTGGGTGACCAGGGCGCTGTTGTAGACCGGGTCCGGATCGAGCGGACGCCGCGTGATGACGGCTCTGCGCGGCATTACCTCGGCGCCTTCGCGCCGTACTTCGAGCGGGCCTTGCGGCGCTCGGTCACCCCGGCGGCGTCGAGGGCCGCGCGGATGACCTTGTACCGCACGCCCGGCAGGTCGCGGACGCGGCCGCCGCGGACCAGCACGACCGAGTGCTCCTGGAGGTTGTGCCCCTCGCCCGGGATGTAGGTGGTGATCTCCGCCCCGTTCGTCAGGCGCACGCGCGCGACCTTGCGCAGCGCCGAGTTCGGCTTCTTGGGCGTGATGGTGAAGACGCGCGTGCAGACGCCGCGCTTCTGCGGCGCGCCGCGCAGCGCGGGGGTCGAGACCTTGGCGAGCTTGGGCTTGCGGCCCTTGCGGACCAGCTGGTTGATCGTCGGCACTGACGCCCTTGTCGGAGCAGACGGAAACCGCCCGGGCGGGCGGCTCGGGAACGGTAGCACGGAGGATGGGGCCGCTCTAGGGTCGCGCGAATCGACGACTGGTGGCACACGATCGACCTGGGCGACGGGACCGCGACGCCCGGGTGGTGGGACCTGCGCCCGACGGCGTGATCGGATGCCCTGGCCGGCGACGCTCGCCGGCCTGCGCTGCCTCGACGTCGGGACGATGGACGGCTTCTGGGCCTTCGAGATGGAGCGCCGCGGCGCAGCGGAGGTCGTGGCCGTGGACCTGCCCGATCCCGGGCCGGCCCGCCCGGTTCGGCGAGGCCGCGCGGCGGCTGGGGTCGCGGGCGCGCCACCTCCCGCGCGACGTGATGGACCTCCGTCCGGACGACGTCGGCCGCTTCGACCTCGTGATGGTCGGCTACGTGCTGCAGATGGTGCGCGACCCGGTGGGCGCGCTCGAGGCCGTCCGATCGGTCTGCCGCGGCCACGTCATCGCGCTCGACACCGTGAGCGCGCCGCTCAGCCTGCTGCCCGCGCCCGTCGCCCGGCTCGACGCCCGGCGCGGGGACCGGAGTGGTTCGTGTTCAACCGCGCCGGGCTGGCGAAGGCGGTGCGCTCGCCGGCTTCGAGGTGGAGGCCGTCACCCGCATCCTGCGCGACCGGCCGGGGCCGGCCGTCGCCGGCGAGCCGCTTCCGGCGGCGCGCCGCGCGCGGCACGCCCTCGGGCTGCTGGGGCGATCCGCGGCCGTCCGCGGCCGCGCGGCCTGACTAGCGGGCGTTCGCGTGGAAGCTGGCGTAGTGCTCCCGCGTGAGGTCGCCGTAGCTGGCGGCCGAGTAGCTCAGGAACAGGTGCAGCGGGAGCGGTCGGAGCGGTTCGGCCCGCTCTCGTGGGGGACGAGCGTGCCGAAGACGATCATGTCGCCGGCCCCGAGCTCGGGGGTCTCGGGCGCGACGCCCGCGACGGCCTCGGGCGGCGTGAGCCCGCCGCCCGGCTTCAGCCAGTCGCGCATGTTGACGTCCTTCACGTGGTGCTCGTGGTGGCATCCCGGGTAGAGGCTCAGCCCCCCGTTGGAGGGCCCGGCGGGGTCGACGGCGACGAGGATGGTGACGAGCGCCTCGGGCGGAGCCGGGACCTCCTGCCAGAAGGTGTAGTCCTGGTGGGCCGTGTAGCCGTGGGTCCCCGGGCGCTTGTAGATGAGCTTGTCCTTGAACGGCACGGCGTCCTCGCCCAGGGCGGCCGCCGCGAGCGCGATCACCCGGGGATCGTGGACGAGCTCCGCGATGGCCGGCGAGACGTCGCTCACGGGGTCGATCCGGTCCGGGATCGCGGCGCCGCCGTCCGAGGGGCGCGTGACGACGCGCAGGTCCGACGGGTCGCCGTCGGCGAGGTAGCGGGCGTGAAGGCGGTCGCACTCCGCCGCGAGCGCGACGACGTCGGGGGCGTCCAGGACCCCCCTGCGCACCGCGTAGCCCCGAGCCTCGTAGCCGTCCAGCATCATCACCCCGTCCTTTGTCATGGCCGCGGCAGGCTCCGCGACCACTCGATGAGCCCGCCCGCGATCCGCAGGCCCGCGCGCGCGTACAGCTCCGCGCCCGGCGTGTCGCGCACGCCGAGCACGCCGGCGCCGCACATCCCCCGCTCGACGGCCGCGCGCCAGACCGCCCAAACCGCGGCGAGCCCGACGCCGTTGCCGCGAGCCTCGGGCGAGACGAACACGTTCTTGATCCGCAGGACGTCGGGCATCGGGACGATGCCGATGGTCCCGCGGGCCTCCCCGTCCGACTCGACGAGGTAGCACTCCATCCCGCCGGCCTCCTGCTTGCGGCGCATCAGCTCCCACCACTCGTCGGGCGACGCCTCGTAGCCGTCGGGGGCGACGGGGTCGCCGGGAATGGAGCTTCCGCGCGACGTCCCACAGCTCCCCCTCCACCGGGACGAGCCGCGCGTCGACGAGGGGCGGGGCGGGGCCGCGCGGGGTGAGGAAGATGTCCTCGACCCGCCGCTGGTAGCCCATGGCGCGGAGATGCCGCTCGAGCGCGGGCGCCGGGCCGTCGAGGTAGACGCGCGCCATCCGCCCGCCGCGCTCGCGGATTGCCGCTTCGGCCGTCCGCACCCACTCGCGGGGATCGCGACCGGTGGGGCCCGCGTCCAGCACGACGACCACGCAGCCGGCCGGAAGCGCCGCGAGGCCCTCGACCGCGGCCAGCACGCCTCCGGGGAGGGGCGTCAGGTTCGCCCCGAGGCTGAAGTAGCGGGCGTCGCTGCGCGCGATCTGCGACGCGAGCTCGGCCGCCTGCCGGGGATCCCACGCCTGGTGCGGGACGACGTTGGAGGTCACCAAGCGAGGGTAGGCCCGCCCGCGACGGGGACGCGACCCCCGATCGTCCAAGTCCCTCCCCAGCCGACCGGGGGGCGGCTCAGGTCCGTGGGTCGAGCGCCTCCAGCCTCAGGTCGGCCGTCGTGTCGAGGGTGACCGTGCCGCGGATCTCCATGTCGATCGTCCAGCGCAGCGGCAGCGCGAGCCGCGACGACCACCAGAAGGTGTCCACGCGCCGGCCGGGGTGGGCGCCCCCCGTGTCGCCGACCGTGCGGACCACCAGCGCGGGGAGCGGGGCCCCCGCGACCTCGACCGCCTCGCGCCGCAGGACCTCGCTGCGGTAGGCGACCGGCAGCTCGCCGGCGACGTAGCGCCCCGACCAGGTCTCGCCGACCGCGGGCCGCCGCGGCATGTGCAGCGGCGGGGGCCGCAGCTCGCGGCGGTCGTCGCGCCCGATGCCGACGAAGGTCACGTCGGTCCGCCGCCACACGGCCCGCGAGCCCTCTCCCGTCATCCGGAAGCGCACCGCCTCGATGTGCTGCTCGCTGAGGGAGAGCTCCTCCTCGAAGCCCTCCGCGGTCGGCGTGACGACGTAGCGGGCCTCTCCCGGGGAGGTCGCGCGTGACGCCGAGCGGGCCGGCCCCGCCCCGCTCCGTCCCGTCCTGCCGGTAGGTGTAGACGCCCGGCACGCGGGACCCCCGGCCGCGGATTGTCGCCGGCCCCGCCGCTCTCGCGGAACGACTCCAGCGCCGCCTCCTCGCTCACCGGGCTGCTCGAGCCCGCCGCCAGCCAGAGCCAGATGCCCACGCCGGCCAGCGCCAGGACGACGACCAGCGCGACAAGGACCTTGCGCGGGACGACGCTGGGGAACATGGCCACAGGGTAGGGGCCCTCGGCCACTTGGCCGTCGCCCCGGTGGCCAATTGGCACACGGCCGGCCGGCCAATTGGCACGCGGCGACGCCAAACCCCCCTGTTCCGTGGAGGCTCAGCGCATTGTTCGAGGGTCCGAGGCCGGTCGGCGCGCCCCAGCAGCGCAGGCCGGCCGGCCTCGACGGGCCCGCAGGGCCCGTGAGCGTCCTGGCGACAGGCGCCGTCGAGCGCGGCCTGGTCGCACCGGTCCGCCCGCTCCCGCACCTCATCGCGGTTCAACTGGCCAATTGGCACACCGCGCTCGGGCCAATTGGCACACGGGCCGAGCGCCAAGTGGCGCCTCAGGAGCCGGGCGGCCCCAGGTCGTTCTGGCTCACGACGGCCTGCAGGGCGGCGGCGAACTGGGCGTGGCCGGCGACGCTCGGGTGGATCCCGGTGTCGGCGCTGATGATCCAGTACACGGTCGAGTCGCAGAAGCTCAGGGGGTTGGTCACGAGGAGCTCGTCCTGGGCGGCCTCGGACTGGCGGCTCTGGCCGTTGACGACCGAGGTGAATACCGAGCCGGGGCAGCTCACGGTCCCCGGCGGCAGCCCGACGGGGAACAGCGGCGGGGCCATCAGGAAGACCCGGGTTCCGAAGCCGGGGGCCCCCTGCACCGCCGTCGCGACGCTGGCGTTCAGGACCTGGCTGAGGATGCGCAGGGAGGACACGCCGAAGATGGTCGCCGCGGGGATGGCCTGGTGGTACTGCGAGACCACGACCCGGTTGCCGGGCGCGACGAGGAGCTGCGCGATCACCGAGCGCACCCGCGGGACCAGCTGCTGCTTGTCGATGAGGTTCTGAACGCACGCGCGGAACGCGGCGTCGGAGAGGGTCGCGGCGCAGCCGATACCGCGGCCCGCCAGGAACTGGTCCAGGAGCGGATTGGCCCCGAGCGTCATCACCGTGAGGTCGGGGTCGTCGGCCACCACGCCCGCGAGGACGCCGTCGAGCTGCCCGCCGGCAGCCCAATCGACCGGCGCCGCCCCGGACACCGCGCGGTTCTCGAAGGCGGAGGCCGGGATGCCGCTCGCGGCCGCGAACTGGGCCGGCCAGGCGACGCCGTTGCCGTAGCCGAAGTCCGGGGACCACGCGGGCGGGCCGCCCGAGCTGGGGCCGTTCGACGAGTTCGAGGAGCAGCGGTCGTTGAGCGCGTCCGGGGGGATGCACGACGGGAGCTGGAGCGTCGTCATCGGCGTCCCGTCGCCGAGGAAGCCGAACCCGGCCGTCACCGAGTCGCCGATCGCGCGAACGGTGAAGGGGCGAACGGTGATCCGGAGGGGGGCCAGCGTCACCCCGGCGCCGTTGGCCGCGTGCATCACGAGCAGGTCGGACCCACCGGGGCTCGACGGCGCCCGGTAGCGCACCAGCGTGAGGCCCGGCGCTCGGTCCTCCACCGAGACCGAGCCTCGCCGGGGGCCGGCCTCGACCCCGATGCGCGGGTCGTCGCCCATGCACCGCAGCGCGATCAGGGTGCTGCGCCCCGCCGTCGCCCGCTCCCGGGTGCGGTCGCAGGACGGCGGCGGCCTGGGCCGCAGCCGGCCCCGCCAGGCGGAGAGGGGGGGCAGCAGCGACGCGCGCCGGGCGCTCGCGACCTGCAGTGGCCGGTCCGCGCCGCCCGGCACCAGCCGGCTCTGGGCGACGACCTCCATGCGCACGGGCCCGTCGGCGGCCGCGGCGAGCACGGCGGCGCTCGCCGAGCCGCTCAGCGCGACGCGGTGGGCATACGGCACCCGCGGCCCCGGAGACCGGAGCAGGAGCGGCTGGCGAGAGCCCACGCTCGCCAGCGCCGTCCCGTCGGCCGCCCGCAGGCGCACGCGCACCAGCCCCTCGTGCGTGGCCCTGGTCAGGTCGACGCGGCCCGAGGCGCGGGCGGCGACCTCGGGGTGGTGGGTCGCGACGTCGAGGACCACCCTCCCCCCCAGTGGGCCGGACTCCGGAGCCTGCACCACCACGCCGCCGACGGCCGGTGGGGCCGCGAGGAACGGCGCACCCACGGCGGGCGGCGCTGCGGCGAGCGTCAGCAGAGCGCCCACCACGAGGCCGAGGCGAGCGCGGCCGGTCACGCGCGGATCCTCTCCGGCCGCCCGCGGGCGCGTCAACAGGCCCAGTCCACAACGAGGATTTCACGGAAATTCCCCTGCAATTGCTAGCGTCGTCAGAGGTCATGCGATCCCGCTCATCGCGCCGTCAGGCCCTCCACTGCTGCCCCGCCTGCGCCGCCTCCGTCGGGGGCCGGGCGCCCCATCACCGGCGGCGCGCGCCGTGGGCGTGGATGGGGCTGCTCGCCGTCGTCGCCGCGCTCGTGCCGCTGGCCGCGCTGGACGGACGTCCGGGGGAGGCCGGCGTCGCCCGCGCGGCGACCGCCCCGGCCGCGCCGGCGCCCGCCCCGCCGAAGCCGAAGCGCCCGCCCAAGAAGCCCGACCCGCCCGACCGCCCCCGCGTCGCGTGGCGCGAGAGCCTCGCGCTCGGGACCGCCAACGCCGGCCGCCTCGTCAACGGGGTGCGCATGCCGGTCGAGTGGCCGGGCCTCTACACCTACGACCCCCACACCCAGCGGCCGCCGGGCAGCCCCGACCGCACCTGGGGCACCGCCTCCCTCGTGCGCGAGCTGCTCGAGCTGGGCGAGTGGTGGGCGCGGACCTACCCCAACCAGCCCCGGCTCGGGATCGGCGACCTCGCGCTGGAGGGCGGCGGGCCGGTGGGCGGCCACCTGTCCCACGAGAACGGGCTCGACGCCGACATCCGCCTCGTGCGGGCGGACGGGCGCGAGGCCGGCGTCGACGCGGGCAGCTACGACCGCGGGATGACCCAGGTGCTCGTCGACCGCCTCGTCGCCCAGGGGGCCTCGCTCGTGCTCATCGGCCCCAGCCTCGACCTGCGCGGGCCGTCCGGCATCGTGATGCGGTGGCCGAACCACGACAACCACGTGCACGTCCGCTTCCCCGACTCGGACGGCCTGGGCAACTGAGCGGGCGGCCGCCGCGTAGGGCGGGCGGCGGGCGGGTACCGATGGGACCATGCGCGCGCCGCGGATCCGCCCGTGAGCCCTGCGGCGATCTCGCCGGGGCTGGAGGCGCCCGACCTCTACGCCCTGGGCCTCCTCTTCGCGGGCCTGGCCGTGCTGGTGGCGATCCTCGCGCTCACGCACCAGCGCCTCACGGGCCTACTCGGCGAGCATCGTCTACCTCGCGATGGGCGGGGTCGGCGCGGCGGGGGTCGCGTTGCTCGACGCCTCGTGGCTCGACCTCGTGGAGGACAGCGAGACCGTCGAGCGCATGAGCGAGCTGGCGGTGATCGTCGCGCTCTTCGCGACGGGGCTCCGCCTCGACCGCCGCCTCACCTGGCGCGCCTGGCGATCCACGGCCCTGCTGCTGGCGGTCGTGATGCCGCTGACGATCGCCGCCGTCGCCGCGTTCGGCGCCCTCGGCATGGGGCTCTCGGCCGGGGCCGCGATCGTCCTCGGCGCCGCCCTCGCCCCGACCGACCCCGTGCTCGCGGGCGAGCTCGGGGTGGGCCCGCCGGGAGAGCGCGACGAGACCGAGCCGGCGTTCGCGCTCACGTCGGAGGCCGGCCTCAACGACGGCCTCGCCTTCCCGTTCCTCCTGCTCGGCCTCATCGTCGCCGGGGGCGCCTCGCCCTCGGACGTCGCGGAGTGGCTCGCGGCGGACGTCGTCTACGCGACCGCCGCGGGCATCGCGATCGGCGCGGCGGCCGGCTGGGCGCTGTCGGCCGTCGCGGCGCGGCTGCGCGAGCGCAGCCTCGTCGACCGGGAGCTCGACGGCTGGGCCGCCCTCGGCGCCGTGCTCGCCGTCTACGGGCTGACCGAGATCGCGGGCGCGTACGGCTTCCTCGCCGCGTTCGCCGGCGGGATCGCCTTCCGCCGCCGCGAGCGGGACCACGAGTACAACCAGGCGGTTCACGCCGGCGCGGCGACCGTCGAGAAGGTGCTCGAGCTGGCGATGATCCTCCTGCTGGGCAGCCTCGTCACGGCCGAGGGGCTGGAGGCCCCCGGGTGGGCGGGCTGGATGCTCGCGCCGCTGCTCCTGCTCCTCATCCGCCCCGCGGCCGTGGCCGTGGGCCTCGCCGGCTCGCCCCTGCGGCCCCGTGAGCGCGCCTACGTCGGTTGGTTCGGCGTCCGCGGGGTCGGATCGCTCTACTACGCGGCGGCGGCCGCCGGAGCCGGGGTGCTCTCGGCCGGCGAGGCGACGACGGTGCTGTGGACGGTCGTGGCGGTCGTCATCGTCTCGATCGTGATCCACGGCGTGACCGGCGCGCCGCTCACCCGCAGGCTGCTGGGCGAGGAGGCGCTGCTGCCCGAGTCCGAGCCGGAGATCGAGGTCGCCGCGCGCCGCTAGCGGCCTCGGGCCCGAGAACGGCGAGGGCCCGCTCGCGCGGGCCCTCGCATCCCCGCGATCCCGAAGCGCCTACGACGAGAGGTCCTCGTCCAGCTCGGGGCCGAAGGAGTAGGTGCCGGCCGTCGCCGTCGCCCAGGCTCAGCAGGGCGTCGTCGTCGGCCTCCGAGAACGGCTCGTCGAGGTCGAACTCGAGCAGCGCCGGGGCGCGCCGGACCGCCTCGATCTCGAGCTGCCGGTACCGCTTCAGCCCGGTGGCCGCCGGGATCAGCTTGCCGATGATCACGTTCTCCTTCAGGCCGCGCAGACGGTCAACCTTGCCCTCGAGCGCCGCGTCCGTGAGGACCTTGGTGGTCTCCTGGAACGACGCCGCCGACAGGAACGACTCGGTGGCCAGGGACGCCTTGGTGATGCCGAGGATGAGGGGCTCGAAGCTCGCCTGCACGCCGTCGGCGCCGCGCTCCACCTCGGCGTCGTCGCCGGTGAACTCGCCGCTCTCGCGCTTGGAGAGCAGCTGCTCGCGCATGCGCTCGGCGGCCCGCGCGTTCTCCCGGTAGAGCACCGGCTTGTCCACCAGCTGGCCGTGCAGGAAGTGCGTGGCCCCGGGGCTCTCGACCCGGACCTTGCGCAGCATCTGGCGCACGATCAGCTCGATGTGCTTGTCGTTGATGTCCACGCCCTGCGAGCGGTACACGTTCTGGACCTCGCGGACCAGGTACAGCTCCGTCTTGGTGGAGCGGTCGCGCACGCCCTCCGGCGCGAAGAAGCGGTCGCCGGCCGACACCTGGGCGCCCTTCTCGATGACGGGGCGGGGCCGGTCGTCGGGCAGCCGCAGCCACCGCTGTGACACCCCGGCCTCGGTGGTGACATCGACGCGCAGCCAGCCCTTGCCCTCGTCCTTGAGCCGCTTGACCGTGCCGGTGACGCCGAGGGCGACGCCCGGCTTGGAGGCCAGGATCTCGGCCGGGAAGGCCGACCCGGTCGTGAGCAGGTCGCCGGCCTCGACCCACTGGCCGTCGTCCACCCGGATCTGGGTGCGGCGCAGGGCCGGGAACGTGTGCTCGCGCACCGGCGCGCGGGCCGCCCCGGTGCCGGCGTCCTCCTGGTCGATGTACTCCGGCTCCACGACCTCGAGGACCGCCGAGCCCGGGCGGTTCTCGTCGTCGACGATCCGGATCCAGCCGTCGACCGGCGCGATGTGCGCCTGAGCCTTCGGCTTGCGGGCCTCGAACAGCTCCACGACCCGCGGGAGGCCGTGGGTGATGTCGGCGCCCGCGACGCCGCCGGTGTGGAACGTGCGCATGGTGAGCTGGGTGCCGGGCTCGCCGATCGACTGGGCGGCGATGATGCCGACCGCGTCGCCGGGCTCGGTGAGCCGGCCCGAGGCGGGGCTGCGCCCGTAGCAGCGCGCGCAGATCCCGACCTCGCTGCGGCACTTCAGCGGCGAGCGCACGGTGACGATGGCGTTCCGCGGAACGCCCGCATCGTCGCGCAGCTCGCGGTCCAGCCGCTGGCCGCCCGCCGTCGTGACCATGTGGCCCCGGAGGGCCGTCGCGGCGGCCTCCTCGCCGTCGTCCTCCGGCTCCGGGCGCAGGTCCACGATCACCTCGCCGGTGACGCGGTCCACGACCGGGCCGAGCAGCACGCGCCCCGGCAGGCTGGGGTTGAGCGCGTTGTCGTCGCGGAAGACCGGGACGTCGATGCCCTCGTCGGTGCCGCAGTCCAGCTCGCGGACGATGACGTCCTGCGAGACGTTGACCAGGCGGCGCGTGAGGTAGCCCGAGTCGGCGGTCTTCAGGGCGGTGTCGGCGAGGCCCTTGCGGGCGCCGTGCGTGGAGATGAAGTACTCCAGCACCGACAGGCCCTCCATGAAGTTGCTCTTGATGGGCCGCTCGATGGTCTCGCCCTTGGGGTTGTTCATGCAGCCGCGCATCCCGGCGAGCTGGCGGATCTGCTTGAACGACCCCCGCGCGCCGCTGTTGGCCATCATGTAGATCGGGTTCAGGCGGAAGAGGTGCCGCTCCATGGCGTCCGCGACCTCGTCGGTGGCCTGCTCCCAGAGCTTCACGACCTCCTCGTGGCGCTCCTCGGGGCTCATCTCGCCGAAGGCGAAGAACTCCTCGACCTCGTCGACCTTGGCGTCGTACTTGGCGATGATCTCGCTCTTCGTCGGCGGCACGACGATGTCGTTCTTGGACACCGTCAGCCCCGACTCGCTGGCGTAGCGGAAGCCCAGCGCCTTGAAGGCGTCGAGCACCATCGACACCGCGGTGGCGCCGTAGAGGTTCACCAGCTCCTCGATGAAGTCGCCGGTGTTGCGCTTGGTGAGGGTCTCGTGGCGCTCCGGGAACGGCTGCGCCTCGAGCTCCTCCGGCTCGACGACCGACGCCAGGGCCTCGCGCACCTCGTGGTTGAAGATCACCCGGCCGGCCGTCGTGACCCGGCGCGAGCCGTCGGGCCCGCGCAGCTCGATGACGTCCTGCAGGCCGAGGGCCCGCTGGTCGAGCGCGATGAGCACGGCGTCCACGCTCGCGAACGGGCGCGGATCGACCGCGGAGTCCGGCGCCTTGTTGGTCCAGTCGCCGCCCTCGGCCCGCACCTCGTGGTTCCGCGGGATCACCCACTTGCGCCGCTCGGGGTTCCACAGCTCGATGAGCTCCACCGGGCGGCCCTCGGAGTCGGCGTTCTTCTTGCGGAGGTCGAGGACCTGGGCGTAGGTGAGGTAGTAGAGGCCGAGCACCATGTCCTGGCTGGGAACGGCGATCGGGCGCCCGTGGGCGGGCGACAGGATGTTGTTGGCGGACAGCATCAGGATGCGCGCCTCGGCCTGGGCCTCGACGGACAGCGGGAGGTGCACGGCCATCTGGTCGCCGTCGAAGTCGGCGTTGAACGCCGTGCAGACGAGCGGGTGGATCTGGATGGCCTTGCCCTCCACGAGCACCGGCTCGAACGCCTGGATGCCCAGGCGGTGCAGCGTCGGCGCGCGGTTGAGCAGCACCGGGTGCTCCCCGATGACCTCCTCGAGCACGTCCCAGACCTCGGGGACCATGGCGTCCACGAGCTTCTTGGCGGCCTTGATGTTCTGGACCTGCTTGCGCTCGACGAGCCGGCTCATGATGAACGGCTTGAAGAGCTCGAGCGCCATCAGCTTGGGCAGCCCGCACTGGTGGAGCTTCAGCTCGGGGCCGGCGACGATGACCGAGCGGCCCGAGTAGTCCACGCGCTTGCCGAGCAGGTTCTGGCGGAAGCGGCCCTGCTTGCCCTTGAGCATGTCCGACAGCGACTTGAGGGGCCGGTTGCCCGGGCCAGTCACCGCGCGGCCGCGACGCCCGTTGTCGAACAGGGCGTTGACCGCCTCCTGCAGCATCCGCTTCTCGTTGTTGACGATGATCTCGGGCGCGCCGAGGTCGAGGAGCCGCTTCAGGCGGTTGTTGCGGTTGATGACCCGCCGGTAGAGGTCGTTCAGGTCGCTCGTGGCGAAGCGGCCGCCGTCGAGCTGCACCATCGGGCGCAGCTCGGGCGGGATGACCGGGATCGCCTCCAGGATCATCCACTCCGGGCGGTTGCTGCTGCGCCGGAACGCGGACACCACCTTCAGGCGCTTGAGGGCCCGCGCCTGGCGCTGGCCCTTGCTGGTCTGGATCGTCTCGCGCAGAAACTCGGCCTCGGCGTCGAGGTCGATCTTCTCCAGCAGCCCCTTGATCGCCGACGCGCCCATGCCGCCCTGGAAGTACTCGCCGAAGCCGTGGGGGGAGCCGAAGCGGTCCTTCATCTCGCGGAAGAGCTGCTCGTCGACCTCGATCTGGCGCGGCTTGAGCTCCTTGAAGGTCAGCCAGGCGCGGGTGAGGCGGTCGACGGCCTCCTCGGTGTAGCGCTCGATGTCCTTCTGGGCGACCTCGGTCTCCTTGCGGAGGTCCGCCTCGGCCTGCTTGCGGTCGGCGTCGGTCAGCTCGCGGCGCGCCTCGGGGTCCTCCGAGGTGCGGTCGCGCCGGAGGTCGTCGATCCAGTACTCGTCCTCGTCGGTGAGCCCCGGGGCGTCGCCCTCGCGCAGCCAGGTGACCCGCCGCTCGAGCCGCTCGGCCATCTCGAGCAGCCGCTCCTCCTTGTCCTGGCGGTACTGCTCGATCGTCGCGTTGGTCTCGTCCTGCAGGCGGTCGAGGTCAGCGGCGCGGGCCTCCTCGTCGACCTCGGTGACGATGGAGCCCGCGAAGTAGAGGACCTTCTCCAGCTCCTTCGGCGCGATGTCGAGCATGTAGCCGATGCGGCTGGGGACGCCCTTGAAGAACCAGATGTGGCTGACGGGGGCGGCCAGGTCGATGTGGCCCATGCGCTCGCGGCGGACCTTGGCGCGGGTCACCTCGACGCCGCAGCGCTCGCAGATGATCCCCTTGTAGCGGACGCGCTTGTACTTGCCGCAGTAGCACTCCCAGTCCTTGGTGGGACCGAAGATCTTCTCGCAGAAGAGCCCGTCCTTCTCGGGCTTCAGCGTCCGGTAGTTGATGGTCTCGGGCTTGGTGACCTCGCCCGAGCTCCACTGCCGGATCTGCTTGGAGGAGGCCAGCCCGATCGTGATGGAGTCGAAGTTGTTGATGTCGATCAATCCCGCGCCTTTCTCGTGTGCCGCCCGCGCGCCCCGCGCGCCGCGGCGTGACTCCGCCCGTTCGTCGCGGCGGGCCGGGACGGGCCGCATCGCTGCGACCGCGCCCCGGCGCCGCCGGGCCCCGCTAGCCGTCCGTGCCGTCGGCGTCGGCCCCGTCGGTGGACGAGGCGACGACCTCCGCCTCGTCCCCCTCCGGCTCGCCGGCCTCGCCGGTCTCCCCCACGTCGTCGTCGCCTCCGTCCCGCCCGGCCCCGAGCCCGCCGGAGAGGTCGATCCCGAGCTCCTCGGCCGCCCGCAGGAGGTCGTCGTCCTCCTCGCGCGCGCCGAACTCCGGCCCGGCCTCGCCCTCCACCTTCACGTCGAGGCCCAGGCTCTGCATCTCCTTGAGCAGCACCTTGAAGCTCTCGGGGATCGAGGGCTCCTGGATGTTCTCCCCCTTCACGATCGCCTCGTACGCCTTCACGCGGCCGACCGTGTCGTCGCTCTTGATGGTCAGCATCTCCTGCAGGGTGTACGCCGCCCCGTAGGCCTCGAGCGCCCAGACCTCCATCTCGCCGAACCGCTGGCCGCCGAACTGCGCCTTGCCGCCCAGCGGCTGCTGGGTGACGAGGGAGTACGGGCCGGTGGAGCGGGCGTGGATCTTGTCGTCCACCAGGTGGAGCAGCTTCAGCATGTACATGTAGCCGACCGTGACCTTGCCCTCGTAGGGCTCGCCGGTGCGGCCGTTGTAGAGCTTCATGCGCCCCGAGGCCCGCCGCCCGGGCCGGTCCTTCTCGTCGATGGAGAGCTGGATCGGGTGCTCGCGGTGGCTCGCCGACCAGTCCATCAGGACCCGGTCGATGTCCTCCGGGGTGGCCCCGTCGAACACCGGCGTCGCGACGAAGGTGCGCTGGGGCTTGTCCCCGTTCGGCCCCTTCTCGGCGTACGCGCCGTCGACCCAGCCGTGGTGGGCGGCCCACCCGAGGTGGGTCTCGAGGATCTGCCCGATGTTCATGCGCGAGGGCACGCCCAGCGGGTTGAGGATCATGTCGATCGGCGTGCCGTCCTCGAGGAAGGGCATGTCCTCCTCCGGCACGATCTTCGAGATGACGCCCTTGTTGCCGTGGCGGCCCGCCAGCTTGTCGCCCTCGGCGATCTTGCGCCGCTTGGCCACGTAGACGCGCACCAGCTCGTTCACGCCCGGCGGCAGGTCGTCGCCCGCGTCGCGGCTGAACACCTTGACGTCGATGACCTTGCCGCCCTCGCCGTGGGGCACCTTCAGGGAGGTGTCGCGGACCTCGCCGGCCTTCTCCTTGAAGATGGCGCGGATGAGCTTCTCCTCGGCGGTCAGCTCGGTCTCGCCCTTCGGCGTGACCTTGCCCACCAGGAGGTCCCCCGACCCGACCTCGGCGCCGATGCGCACGATGCCGCGCTCGTCGAGGTCCTTCAGGGACTCCTCGGAGCGGTTGGGGATGTCGCGGGTGATCTCCTCGGCGCCCAGCTTGGTGGTGCGGGCGTCGATCTCGTAGGCCTCGATGTGGATCGACGACAGGGCGTCGTTCTTGACGAGGCGCTCCGAGATGATGATCGCGTCCTCGAAGTTGTAGCCCTCCCAGCTCATGAAGGCGACGAGCACGTTCTTGCCCAGCGCGAGCTCGCCGCCGTCGGTGGAGCTGCCGTCGGCGAGGACCAGGCCGGCCTCGACCCCCTGGCCCTTCCGCACGATCGGCTTCTGGTGGATCAGGGTGCCCTGGTTGGAGCGGGTGAACTTGTGCAGCTCGTAGTGCTCCAGCTCGCCCTGGGCGTCCTCGATGATGAGGTGGTCGGCGTTGACCGCGGCGACGGTGCCGCCCGTGCGGCTGACCACGACGTCGCCGGTGTCGATGGCCGCGCGGCGCTCGATGCCGGTGCCGATGAGCGGCGCCTCGGTGATCATGAGGGGCACCGCCTGGCGCTGCATGTTGGCGCCCATGAGGGCGCGGTTGGCGTCGTTGTGCTCGAGGAACGGGATCAGGGCCGTCGCGACCGAGACGATCTGCTCCGGCGAGACGTCCATGTACTCGACCTCGGACGGGTCGGCCAGGATCGGCTCGCCGCCCTTGCGGCACAGCACCGGGCCGACGAGCTTGCCCTTCGCGTCGATCTCGGCGTTCGCCTGGGCGATGACCTTGTGCTCCTCCTGGGTCGCGTCGAGCGGCTCGACCACGCCGGTCACCTTGCCGTTCTTCACCTGCCGGTACGGCGTCTGGATGAAGCCGAACTCGTTGACCGTGGCGTGGCTGCCGAGCGAGCCCATGAGGCCGATGTTCGGCCCCTCGGGCGTCTCGATCGGGCACATGCGCCCGTAGTGGGTGGCGTGGACGTCGCGCACCTCGATGGGCGCGCGCTCGCGGGTGAGGCCCCCCGCCCCGAGCGCCGACAGGCGCCGGCGGTGGGTGAGGCCGGACAGCGAGTTGGTCTGGTCCATGAACTGCGAGAGCTGGGAGGAGCCGAAGAACTCCTTCAGCGCCGCCACCACGGGGCGGATGTTGATGATCGTCTGGGGCGTGATGGTGTCGACGTCCTCGGTGCTCATGCGCTCGCGGACGACGCGCTCCATGCGGTAGAGGCCGATGCGGAAGGCCTCCTGGATCAGCTCGCCGACCGTGCGCAGGCGCCGGTTGCCGAAGTGCTCGTACTCGTCGAGCTCGCCCGCGATCTCGTCGCGCGGCATCGTCGCCGCGTCGGCGGCGAAGTCCTTCGACTCCTCGGGCAGCCCGATGCGGATCGGCAGGTTGACCAGCCGGCGGATCAGCTCCACCAGGTCGTCGGTCATGCCGGTCTGGCGCCCGGTGAACCGCGGGCTCGTGAGCGTGCGGACGTCGGAGCCGATGTCCAGGCCGAGGCGCGCGTCGAGCTTGTAGCGGCCGACCTTGGTCAGGTCGTAGCGCTTGGGGTCGAAGAACAGCGAGCGCACCAGGGCCCGCGAGTTGTTGACCGTCGGGGGCTCGCCCGGGCGCTGCTTCTTGAAGACCTCGATGAGGGCGTGCTGCATGATGTCGCCGGAGCGGGCGTCGAGCTTCCTCTCGAGCGTCTCGATCTCCGCCTCGATCTCGGCGCGCTCGTCGGTGGATGCGTCGTCGGCGCCCTTGGCCAGCTTCTGGATCTGGCCGACGATCTTCTCCATCTCCTTCAGGCTCTTGCGGTCGCCGGACGGCGGGTCGCCCTCGGTCGCGTCCTTGTCCAGGGTCGTCTGGATGAACGGGTTGACCCGGTCGGGGTCCTCCGGGTGGCGGAAGAGGTTGGCGACGTCGTCGCGCGTGTAGCCGAGCGCGAACAGCAGCGTCGTGACCGGCAGCTTGCGCTTGCGGTCGATGCGGACGTGCACCAGGCCCTTCTTGTCGATCTCGAGCTCCACCCAGGAGCCGCGCGAGGGCATCAGGTTCGCGATGAAGACCTGCTTCTCGCGGTCCTTCGGCTCCATCACGTAGGCGCCCGGCGAGCGCACGAGCTGCGTGACGATGACGCGCTCGGTGCCGTTGATGATGAAGGTGCCCCAGTCGGTCATCAGGGGCAGGTCGCCCATGAAGACCTTCTGCTCGCGGATCTCGCCGGTCTCCCGGTTGACGAAGGCGACCTCCATCGTCAGCGGGGCGGCGTAGGTGAGGTCCTTCTCGCGGCAGTCCTTGATGGAGTCGTTCGGCTGGATGTGGTCGAACGGCATGCCGGGCTCCCAGCCGCCCAGCGTGTACTTCCCGAACTGCACCGCGAGCGTGCCGGTGAAGTCCTCGATCGGCGAGATGTCGTCGATGGTCTCGCGCAGGCCGTCGTTCAGGAACCACTCGAACGACGAGCGCTGGATCGCGATCAGGTTCGGGACCTCGAGCATCTCGAGGTCCTTCAGGCCGTCGAAGACCTTCTCGAGCTTGGAGAAGGAGTAGCGTGCGCGAGCAGCGGGAGGGGTGCTCAACTCGCAGGGCCTCCTGACGAGAGCGGGCGGATGGCGGCAGCCGTGCGTGGAGCTTCCGGCGCGGGCGTAACGGCTGAGTCTAGCACCGGCGTCGGGGCATTGCTACCCGCGCCCGCCGCTGCTCGCGGCGGGGTCCGTTGGGGCCGCTCCCGGCGGGTGGCCTCCGTCAATCGGACCCGGCGTCCAAGGCCACGAAGGTTATCACCGCCTC
>CAWIDG010000024.1:0-360735 GCA_963834875.1 Miltoncostaeaceae bacterium | reverse complement strand
GCAACGTATTGCTGGGGGTGGGCAGCCGAGTGGCCAATCTTCTCGCGCCGCGACTCCACGCCGATGGCGCGAAGGGGCAGGTACTCCTCGATCAGGCTGCGTTCGGGCGGCATCGAACGACCCATCCTCCAGCCGCGGCCACGATGGCCTCGGCCGGGACGCGGAAGCCCTTGACCTCGACCAGCTCCTCCACGCGTGCGCCGAGCGAGCCGGCCGGGTCCTGGACCGGCACGATCCGCGGCGTCGAGGCGCAGTCCCAGACGACGTAGAGCCAGTAGGTATCGCCGAGGCGGTGCCGGATCCATTCGGTGCGGCAGAGCATCACGTCGCCGCGCGTCGCCGGCGCGGCCCTTGACCTCGATCCGACGCACTTCGCGCGTTCCGCCTCGCGGCCGGGCGGACCGCGCGGATGTCGAAGCCCGACCCGTCGCGAGCTGGCGAAACGTCCTCGGGCTCCCAGCCGGCGCCGCGCTCCTGCGCCATCGCCCAGTCCATCGCGTGCGCCTCGACGCTCGGGTCGTTCGCATCGCGATCGCCGGTCCGCTCGGGCAGCCGTCGGCCGCGGCTCGACCAGCGCCGTGCCGAGGTGACTGACGGGCCCGGCCTCACGATGCCGAGCTGCTCGAGGCCGCGAGCTTCTCGTCTTGCGCGCGCTCGAGATCGTGCAGGCGCTGCCTCGGCCTGGTCACGCGCGAGGCGCGCCGTCGCTCGCCGCGGTAGACGCGCTCGTCGAGCTCCGCCCATCTCTCCTGGAGGCGCCGTCGCTGCGCGCCATCGACTCGCGCAGGTACTCGATCGCAGCTGCCGCTCCTGGGCGCTCGCGCTCGCTTGAGCTGCCGACCAGCTGCTGGATCATGCGGCCCGCAGTAGGTCAGCTGGCGCGCCGGATCGCCGTCGTCCGGCGTCGAGGTCGCGCGGCGCGAAGCACGGCGTCAGGTCGTGCAGCACGTCGGGCGGCACGAGCTCGAAGCCGCCTCGTGCCCTCGACCACGGCGACGAGCTCCGCGTAGACCGTCCTCGGCTCCTGCCGGCCAGCTCTCGGCCGTCGACGCGGAGCTCGAAGAAGTGGATCGCGTACGGCGGTCGCCCACGGCGGGTCGACGAAGCGGGCGACGCCGCCGGCGGCTCGGCTCAGCTCGCTCGCCGAGCACCTCGTCGACGGCCGCGAAGAGCGGATGCCCCGGCGACAGCAGCATCGCGTCCTCGTGCTCGGCGCGGGCGCGGATCCCCTTGCGGAACGTGAGCTTGCGGTAGGCGCGGCTGCGGGCGGCCCAGCCGCTTCACGGCTGCGCAGCTCGGCTCGGCGAGCAGCGCTCGCGGCACGTGCTCGATGCGCCAGAGGCCGTCGGCGCGCGGCTCGAGGCGCAGCCCGAGCGCTCGCACGCGCGCCGGAAGAACTGCTCGACGTACTCGGGCATCAGGCGGCGCTCCTCCGAGCGCCAGTCCGTCGCGCCGCACCCAGCTCGAGGTCGACGTGCTCGGTCGCCAGGGCGATGCCGGTGGCCTTCTCGTACTCGCTTGCAGCGCTCGGGGTCGAGTGCGCTCGATCTGCGCTCGAGCGTCGTCATCGAGCGCTTCGGGTTGAGCACGCGCCTCGCGCAGCAGCCCCTCGAAGTTCGACGCCGTTCGAGCTTCAGCAGCTCGCCGATGACGTCGAAGACGCGGTCGCCCGAGCGTCCGTCGCGCATCTCCTCGAGCTTCTCGAGCAGCCGGCGGAGGATGCTTGCCCTCGACGGTGTTGTCGGCGACGAAGTTGAAGATCGTAGCACGTCGCTGCTGGCCGATGCGGTGGATGCGGCCCATCCGCTGCTCGAGCCGGATCGGGTTCCACGGCATGTCGTAGTTGATCATCAGGTGGCAGAACTGGAGGTTGATGCCCTCGCCCGCCGCCTCGGTCGCGACGCAGATCTGCGCGTCTCGCTGGAACTCGCTGCTGGATCGTCGCTTGCGGTCGGCGGGTCATGCCGCCGTGGATCGAGCAGCTCGAGTAGCCCCATCGCTTCGAGGTGCTCGACGAGGTAGTCGAGCGTGTCCCGGTGCTCGGTGAAGATCAGGAGCTTCCCGCGGCCGTCCTTGAGCTCGGCGAGCTCGGCGCGCTCGAGGCACTCGCGCGAGCGCGGCGAGCTTCGCCTCCTCGCCCGGCGGCGATCGGTCGTCGGCCTGCGCGACGAGGCGCTCGAGCGCCTCGACCTCGGCCCGCAGTCGCTCGAGCGTCTCGGCGACGACGACGCCCTCGACGGCCAGGTCCTGCTCTCTCCTCGGTCGGCGTCGTCGCTCGTCCTGCTCGGCGTCGACCTCGGACGAGGCGGAGCTCGGCAAGCCGCTGCGGCCTGCTCGGTCGGCGGCAGGCGCTCGAGCTCGTCGAGGATGTCCTGCGAGCCGCTCGGCGGCGGCTTCGAGCGAGCGCGGATCGCGCCGAGGCTCGAGCGAGCCGGCGCTGGAACACGGTCCGGGCGAGGGCGACGCGTCGCGCCGTGCGACCGTCCGCCTGGCGCGGCAGGAACTCGTTGATGTAGTCGGTGACTCTCGTAGAGCTCTAGCTCGGGCGCGCGAGAGCTGAACGGCTGGCGTCAGCACCTGGCGCGGCGAGAAGAGCGGTCGTGCCGTCGAAGTCCTTCAGGTCCTCCTTCTGGCGGCGCAGGAACCACGGGCTGTCCGTCGCAGCTCGATGAGCTCGCGGTCGAGGTCGGCGACCGCGAACTGGTCCGGGTCGAGCAGCCGGAGGAATGGGCGAAGCTGGTCGGCGTCGCCCGAGTGCGGCGTCGCGGTCAGCAGCAGCAGCCGCTCGGTCAGCGGCGAGAGCTGCTCGGCGAGCTGGTAGCGCTGGTCGGTCGAGCTTCTCGACGCTCGTCGCCGTCCCAGCGTGACGCGCCGAGCACTTGTGGGCCTCGTCGATGACGACGAGGTCCCAGTCGGCCCGCAGCAGTCCGGTCATCGGACCTCGTCCCGCTTCGCGAAGTCGATCGAGGCGATGCACCGGTCGTACTGCTGCCACGGGTTCCCGGCCGAGCTGCTCACTTCGACCGTCGGCGAGTCGATGATGCTCGAACGTCTCGTCGAACTTCTCGCGCAGCTCGTCCTGCCACTGGATCGTCAGCGGCGCCGGACACAGCACGAGGACGCGGTCGGCGACGCCGCGGAGCCGCAGCTCCTTGATCAGCAGGCCGGCCATGATCGTCTTGCCGGCGCCCGGGTCGTCGGCGAGGAGGAAACGGAGCCGCGCCTGCGGGAGCATCCGCTCGTAGACCGCCTCGAGCTGGTGCGGGAGGATCCACGCCCGAGAGCGAGACCGCGAAGTTCGGGTCGTGGGCGAAGGCGAGGCGGATGCGGGCCGACTCGACGAGCAGGAAGAGGTCCTCGGGATCCGACCCAGCCCGACCCTGCCTGCTCGGGGCTCGCGGCGAGGGCGGAATCCAGCTCCGCCTCCGTGACCTGGGCCTCGGCCAGACACCCCCGAGGGGCGTCGTACGCGCAGGATCACAAGCCCGTCGTAGGCATCGGCGCCCTCCACGGTGACCGGCTCGGGGAAGTGGCCGGCGAGTCGCAGAGTCCGACCAATCGCCCGGTCTGCAGACGCCCGAGCTCATGTGGCAGCGGACGAGGTGCTCGACGATCTTGCGCTCGATGGTGTCGGCGCCATGGGTGGGGCAGCGGACCGCAGAGACCCCCGTTGCGGCGACAGGCTTCCTCGGCCGCGCTGCTGGTCGAGTGGCCGATGTGGTCCGTTGCTACTATGACCACATGGCTCTCGGGCGGCTATATCGAGCTTGCTCTAGCTGGAGGATCCTTTCTGGCGCTCGGACGCGAGCCAGTCGATCGTGCCGAATCGGAATGTCTTCCTTGAGGCGCTCGATCTGCTCCCGTTCCTCTCGCCCGCCAACCAGGATCAAGGTCATGCCGTCGGCCCTGTCCGCCGCGCGCGAAAGCTGGTGCTGGTAGCTGCGCTGCAGGTACTCCCGCACCACCTCGGTCCGCTCGAGCGCCGCGCGAAGCCTCCTGCTCCAGCCGTGTGCGCTTCCGCGCCGGCCCCGGTCTTCTCGAGCAGGCCCACCAGGGCGACGACGCTATCGAAGTCGCCCTGCGTCAGCGCATCTCGCGCTACGCGCTCGATCGTCGGCACCATCGGCGCGAGTGGGCGCATGCTCGCGTGCGATGAGGCAGAACGAGCTGGAGTTCCTGATCGAGGCTGAGGTCGCTCTGGAGGTCGTTGAGACGCGCAAGCGCGAGGTCGAAGCTCGCCGTCGTCGATGTTCACGCGGATCAGTTGCTCGACCCACTCCGCCGAGCGGCTGACGACCTGGAATCCGGGCTGCGAGGTCCGCCGCCCGGGCGGCGAGGTCAGGGTCGAAGACCCACTCGATTCGTTGCTGGAGGAAGGCGAGGGCCTCGTGCTCGGAAAGGGTCATCTCGATGAGCTCAGCGACCGTGCGAGCGAGCGGAGTGTCCATGTCCTGTGGATCGCAGCCCGGACGAGGAGCTCGGAGAGGCTTCGCTCCCCCAGGAGGTTCCTCGGCCAGACGGGTCAGGGCGGTGTTGACCGCCGTCGGCGACAGGGCACGAAAGCCCTCCGGCGAGCACGTCGAGATGGGCCGGTCCCGAAGTCCTCGACCACGTTCAGCGCAGTGATCGCCTCCTCGCCCGTCCGCCCCGGCTGACCGCCGCTCGGAACCTCAGCCAGGGATCGAGCTGGGCGAGGGCGTCGGGGGCGAGCCCGTACACGCGCAGCGCCGCCTCCCTCCCTCCGCTCCCCGCGTCGAGGAGCAACCCGAATCCGAGCCTCCTCGAGCTTGGGGTCGCCCGGGAACCACCGTAGGAGGTGGTCCTCCAGAATCGCGAGGCTGGGCTCCCAGCCATCTCGCCGCAGCGCCTGGTAAAGGCGTTGAGCGTCCTGAGCCCTCAGCGAGACGGCTTCTGGTGTTTGACCCCGACCAGGTCATGGGCCGGAGTGGGCTGAGGTTCCGGAGGACTCGCGGGGACGACAGGCTCAGACGACACGGGCGCGGGCGCCTCCTCGCTCCCACCTTCCCTCGCCGATCCTCTCGGGGAGCGATGACGGCAGCGCTCCCTCCTCGGCAACGGGCACCGCGCACGTCAAGCACCGACGAGTCGGCCCATCGCGGTCGGACCCCGACCGAGAACTCGCAGCGTAGGGCCGGTCCTCCGCCTCGACCGCAATTCCGGGAAGTGCATGACGCCCTCCGGCGCTGAGGTGGCTCGTCCGAGAGCCACCGACCAGGCCGGAGCATCGGCAGAGCAGGCGGATTCCTCCGACCGCTCCTCGTCGCTCGAGTTGATTGCTGCGCGTCTCTCGATCATGAGGGCGAGATCTTGCCCCGCGGCAACCGACGGTGGACCGGCGTGAGCCGGCAAGCGAGTCCCCGTCGAACTCCATAGCCGTCGAGCCGGAGGAAGACGCTGCCCGGCGTAGTTCGGATGAGCCTCGAAGCGCTGATCCCACGACCACCGCGCGCCACGCCGCGCGGATGCTCCCCGATGGGGACACGACTTGCGGCTCGAGAAGCTCGGCGGAGCGGGCAGCACGAGCCCGCGCTGGGCACTCGCGCGTCGCCGGGAAGTGTGGCGAGCTCTCTCCGTGAAGGACGTGGCGTCCGGCTCGACGAAGCTCTCCGAGCTCGAGCTCGAACTGGTAGATCAGGTCGTCCTGATCGGCAGCCATCGACCAAGCGTGCGAGACGGACTGGGATCACCTCGTTGTACGGGGCGTTCGCCGAGCGCAACGAGAACCCGTCGCGCCCGGGGAAGATCGCGTCGAGCACACCCTGCGCGAGCCACCGCCGGTGGTAGGTGTAAGGTCTCCGCGGGCGCCCCGCCAACGACGGCTGGAGCAGGCGCAGGTTTTCCCTGAGGTGCTGACGTACCGTCGCCGCCTTGCACAGAACCAGGTCCGCCGTCACCGAGGGCCTCTTGGTTGCCTCTCGCGGCGCACGCTATCGAGTACGAGCCTCTACGCAGGTCCAGAGACGCCCGCCTGGACGGGGGGCGGGGCAGAGGACGACCATCTCTGCCGCTAGGTTGCCTCCTTTACGCGGCGTAGTGACGATCGGCAGACGTGGCCCGAACGAGGGGAAGCGTTGTGGCACGAGGCTGGGTGAACGACGCCGTTCTTCGGAGCGGCCGGCGATTTGCCGACAACTGTCTCGTCGACGACGGGTCGCTCTTGGTTCCAGGGCGCGCGGTCTGGACGCCGACTGCCATCGACGAGTTCAGCGCGCGGTTCATGGAGGTCGACGAGTCGTCGGACGACTTCATGACGAAGCTCAAGCGCCAGATCGACGGGCTCTCATCGGATGCGGTTCTTCTCGCAGCCGAGGTGCTCGTCGTCTACCTGCTCGGCGAGCGGGACACCGGGGCCGCGCGCAAGCGCGAGATCATCGGCGCCATCCTCTCGGACCTTCCTGAAGCCGTGCGGATCCCACCCGATCTCGACGCCGCGCTTGAGTCGGGCATCGCGGCCTACGGGGTGCGGAAGGCGCGACGCGATGTCGAGATCCGGTTCATTCTCCAGCTCGCTGGCGACCTGAAGGCGCTTCCTCACGAGCGCCGAGTCTTGCTGACGACGGACCCCGATGCCTTCGAGGACTTCGTGCGCGCTGCGCGAGCAGCATCGCTCGGTCTTCGAGGCGGAGGCGCTGCTCTTCCTGCTCTTTCCGGATGCCTACGAGCCGATCGTCTGGACCGGGGCCAAGGAGCAGATCGTCGCGGCCTTTCAGGGGCTCCCAGGCGTCGAGAACGCCGGGTCCGTCGATGCGAAGGTCCGCGCCGTACGCGTGGCCCTGACGCCTCGCCTCGGAGAGGACTTCCAGTTCTACCGATCCTGCCTGGAGCCGATCTGGAGGCAAGACCGCCAGGATGAGTGGAGCGCCTTCCTCGACTGGGCCGAGCGCGTCTACACGACCGACGGCTTCGACGAGATAGAGCGCGACTACAAGCTCGAGATCGCGGGCAAGGTCGCCGAGGCAGGGGAGGCCGCCGCCGAGGATCGTCCCGACTGGATGGACGCGCTGAAGAAGGCGTTCGGACCTCCGAACAACCTCACCGACTGGCGCGCCCATGGGACGTTTCTGGATTGGGCGGCCGATGATCCCGAGCAGACGCGCGCAGCTCCTCGTGCCTCGCTGGCGCAGAGGACGACTGGCGCAGCCAGTCTCGCCAGCTTCATCGATGGCCTCCCAACCGAGATCTCTCCCAGCAACAAGCTGGCGCTCGGCTCGTATCTCCTCGCTGGTCGCGACGCCGACGCGCTTTCCGCGTCTATCGCACACGCCATGGGTCCGCTTTCGGGGAAGGGTCGGCCTCGGAGACGCAGAGAGCGTCGATCCCTCGACGACGATGCTCCTTACCGACCTTCCGAGGCCTCGCGGAGGCGCTTGGGGTCAGCGAGGGGCCGTGTCCGCGTTCGCTGAGCGAGCGCTTTGGTCCGTCGCAGGATTGGAGCCGCCCGCGTCCTCGACCCGGCAGAGGTGCAGGCCGTGGTTGACCGGTTCTCCACGGAGGCCACGAACGGGGAGAAGCTGACCGCCCGGTTCTCGGCCTTCCTCGACCTCCTCGACGAGCTTCGGATCCGCCTTCTGCTGCGAGGGGTTGACTTGCGCGACCGGCTCGACGCACAGGGGATCGCCTGGTGGATCACGAGCGGGGAGCCTCCCGAGTCCTGGCCTGAAAGCGAGCGAGAGGCGTTCCTCGCCTACCAGGAGGGCATCGCCGCCCCGGCCGGCGAGCACGCCTGGCTCGTGCGCGGGGCGAACAACTACGGCCGCACATGTTGCCGACTGGTTCCGTGAGGGCTTCGTCTCTATCGGCTGGAGAGACGCGCAGCCCATTCCCATGGATGCGACACGGGACCAGGTGAAGGAGGAGTTGCGTCGTGCCGGTCCGGGCGACTCGGAGGCGCAGCTCGGGCGTGGAGCCGGCATCGTGCTCCGTTTCCTCGAGATCGCGCCAGGGGACCTCGTGCTCACCCCGAAGGGACAAGCTGTACGTCGCTCGGGTCACGGCGGTGCAGCTGAATGGAAGGACGGCGACCCCCGCGCCGCCCTCCGGCATCCCGTGACGTGGGAGAACCTCGAGGCGCCGGGGAGCCGGGAGGCTCTGAGCGCGCGGCCGCCCCGGCTCTCCACCGCGCGCTTCGCACTCTCCTCACTGTCTCGGACCTGTCGCCCATCGAGCCGAGGTCGCTGCCCTCGATGGGCCCACCTCGGTGACCACGGACGATGGCTTGGACGAGGACGAAGAGGGGCTGAAGCCGCTGGACACGCTCGCCGATGAGCTCCTCTTCAGCAGAGAGGACGTCGGGCGGATCGCGCGCCTCCTCAAGCGCAAGCGCCAGGTGATCTTCTACGGCCCGCCGGCACCGGCAAGACCTACGTCGCGCGCAAGCTCGCCGAGACCCTGGCGGGTCGAGCCCAGCAACGTGCGGCTGGTGCAGTTCCATCCGTCGTACGCCTACGAGGACTTCGTCGAGGGCTATCGGCCGCGCGCCGAGGACGGCCAGCCGGGTTCGAGCTCGTCGCCGGGCCCGCTCAAGCGGATCGCGGACGCGCCGCGCAGAACGATCCGAGGCGACGCTACGTGCTCGTCGATCGACGAGATCAACCGGGCAACATCGCCAAGGTCTTCGGCGAGCTCTACTTCCTGCTCGAGTACCGCGACGAGGAGATCGACGCTCCAGTACTCGCGACGAGCCGCTTCGGCTGCCCGAGAACCTCTGGATCATCGGGACGATGAACACCGCCGACCGCTCGATCGCGCTCGTCGACGCGGCGCTGCGGCGGCGCTTCTACTTCGTCCCGTTCTTCCCCGACGAGCCGCCGGTCGAGGGCCTGCTGCGGCGCTGGCTCGCCAGCGAACAAGCCGGAGATCGCTCTGGGTCGCCGACGTCGTGGACCGGGCGAACGCGCAGCTCGGCGAGGAGCACCTCGCGATCGGTCCCAGCCACTTCATGCGCGACGACCTCGACGAGGGTGGGTCGGCGCTGATCTGGGAGCACGCCATTCTCCCGACCTCGAGCGAGCACTTCTTCGGCGAGAGCAGGAGCTGGAGCGCTTCCAGCTCGAACGCGCTCCGAAGCCCAGGCCGAGGACAGCGCGCGCGGACGAGGACGGTGACGCGCTCGCTGACGCTGAGTGAGTACGCGGCCGTGCCGATCGCGCTCTCGCTGACGAGCGCGACGACCTGCCGCGGCTCGTCCGGTCGTCACGGCTCGCTCCGAGTCGAGCGGCCGAGCGGACGATGCTACGACCTGACGGCCCGGATCGCACGTCGGCGCGATCGATCTCGGCGAGCGCTGCGATCGTCATCGAGCCGAAGATCGCGCTCGACCGGGTCCTGTTCCTGCTCTCCTACTGCCCGCTGCCACCGACCTGGCGGCCGGAGCAGCCGCGACTTGCCGCAGCACGACGAGGCTGGTCGAGGCGGCGTGCATCCCGGCGTTCGCTCGCCAGGCGCGCCGAGGCCTTCGGCTGGGCGTCTGCAGGGCTACCGGACGGAGGAGGAGACGCTGCCGACCGTGCGCGGTCGCCTCCGCTTCGACGACCAGCTGCGCGTCGCTTCGGGCGCTTGCCGCCGGTCGAGGTCGCGTTTCGACGAGTTCACCGAGGACATCGAGGAGAACCGGCTGCTCAAGGCAGCGTCGGTCGCGCTCGGACGGCTGCGCGATCCGCCGCCACGACGACCCGCCGGCCGCTCGGGCGTCCACGAGCTGGCCCTGAGCGCGTACGTCAGCCGAGTTCACTACGACTCGCGCCGCCTGCCGGAGATCCGCTACACGCGGCTCAACGAGCACTACCGGCCGATCGGTCGAGCTGGCGCGGCTCATCCTTCGGGCGACCTCGCTCGATCTCGGCACGGGAGCGTGCGGCGTCCGCCTTCCTGATCGACATGAACCGGGTCTTCGAGGACTTCGTCGTGGCCGCGTTGCGCGAGGCGCTCGGCCTCACCGAGCGGACGTTGCCGGCACAGGGTCGCGCGGTCACTCGCTCGATCGAGGCGGGGACGCGTCCGGCTGAAGCCGGACATCTCCTGGTGGGAGGGAGGCCGGCTGCATGCTTCGTCGGCGACGTGAAGTACAAGCGGACCGAGCTCGCGGGGAGCACGCCGACCTCTACCAACTCCTCGCGTACGTCGTGGCAGCCGGGCTGACCGGGGCCTGCTCGTCTACGCGGCGGGTGAGGGCCAGCCCGTGGCACACAGCGTCCGCCACCTCGGAGCGCAGCTCGACGTCCGGACCCTAGAGCTGAGCGGTGCCCCGGACGCCATCCTCATCGAGATTGGACGCCTCGCCGAGCATGTGCGGCGACTCGCACGGCGCGACGACTCAGTCGGGACTATCGCGGCCTAATTCCGACCCTTCTCGACTTAAGCGCCGGCCCAGCGGCAGCACGTACCACAGCCCCACCGTGAAGCCGAAGATGCAGCCGGCGGCGATCGCGGCGGCGGTGATGTCGAAGAGGACGTCGGTCACCAGGAAGACGGCGAGGGCCACGGCGAGGGCCAGGGCCGCGAGGCCGGCGATGCAGTCGACCGCTGGCGATGCTGGACGATGAACCCTTCTCGCCGCGCTCGAAGAGGATGCGGTGGATGGCCGTCGGGGCCATCAGGAAGCGCGGTGGCGATCGCGGTCAGCAGGAGGGTCGCGAAGTAGACGTCCTGCTGGAGGCCGGTCGTCTTGTCCCAGGCCGCCGTGAAGGGGACCGTCAGGAGGAAGGCGAACAGGACCTGCACGCCGGGGACGGCGACGCGGACCTCCTGCAGCAGCTCCTCGAGCTGGCGGTCCAGGCGCTCGGCCTCGGTCTCCTCGCGATCGGCGACTCGGTTGTAGGTCATCGTGGACGGACAGTACCCATCAGCGCGGAATCGATTGGCCCCAGGGCCAAGGGCGGGCGCCGGACGGACCTGGCACCCTCGCTCAAGGGAGATCTCCATCGTGCCGATGGACGTATCCCTATCCACGCAACCCGGAGGGGGTACCCGATGAGCGCAGCAGTCCTCCACGACCCCGCCGCCGAGCTCGAGCGGGCGGTGAGCGACTACCTCGCCGTGTCGCGCAACTCGGACATCTACGCCACCCAGGCCGACTACGAGACGGCCGAGCGGCGCGCGTGGGAGCGCATGCAGGCCGCCCGCGAGGCGCTCGAGGCGCTTGGAGGCGGCCGGGTAGCCCCGCCCCTCGGGGCCGCCCGGACGCGCGGCGGCCCGGGCAGCCGCGCCACCTGTCACCATCCCTCCATGGACCCCCTGTCCTGGGATGAGCGGCCCGACGACCTCCGCGGCCCGGTCATGGTGGCGGCCTTCGGCGGCTGGAACGACGCCGGCGCCTCGGCCTCGAGCGCGGTCGGCTTCCTCGGCGACCGCCTGGGCGCCCGGCGGGTGGCGGCGATCGACCCCGAGGAGTTCTACGACTTCCAGGCCACGCGGCCGCTGGTCGACCTGACCTCGGGCGGCAACGCCCCGATCGTCTGGCCCGAGGTGGAGATCCTCGCCGCGCGCACGGCCGACGCGCCGCACGACCTCGTGCTGGTGGCGGGCGCCGAGCCCTCGTTCCGCTGGCGCGCCTTCTGCACGACGGTCCTGGACGCGGCCGACGCCCTCGGGGTCACGCGCGTCGTGACGCTCGGCTCGCTGCTGGCCGACGTCGTCCACACGCGGCCGATCCGCCTGACGGGGATGGCCTCCGACGAGGGCCTGATCGCCGAGCTCAGCTTCCGCACGCCCAGCTACGCCGGCCCCACCGGCATCGTCGGCGTGCTCCACCAGGCGGCCATCGAGCGCGGCCGCGAGGCCGTCTCGCTGTGGGCGCCGGTCTCGCACTACGCCGCCGGCATCACCAACGCCAAGGGCACCCTGGCCCTGCTGCGCGCGTTCGAGCGCGTCGGCGGGGTCGAGCTGGACCTGGACGAGCTGGAGTCCGCGGCCCGCACCTTCGAGGCCCAGGTGTCCCGGGCGGTGGAGGCCGAGCCGCGCCTGCGCACGCCTCGTGGAGCAGCTCGAGCAGGCCGCCGAGGAGGGCCGCGAGGGCGACGAGGGCCCGCTGCCCACCGGCGACGAGCTCGCCGAGGAGCTGGAGCGCTTCCTCCGCGAGCGCGACGAGCCGGCCTGAGCCGCCCCTAGACCGCCGTGCCCCGCAGGCGGGCGACCGAGCGCTCGAGCTCCTCGGCCATCGGCCCCGGCAGCTTGCGGGAGAAGATGTCGGCCAGGGAGCCGTAGTACCAGAGGGTGTCGTCGAGGGAGTGGAAGCGCTCCCAGAAGGCGTCGCCCTGGTGCCGGTGGGCGGCGACGATCGCCCGCACGTTGTCGAGCTTGTCGGCCAGCGAGATCCGCAGGACGCTGGGCCGGTCCTCGTCGGCCAGGTCCCTGAGATAGGCCTCCTTGCGGGCGCGCCAGGGCGGCGGCTCGCCCTCGAGGCTGTCGCTGAGCGCCTCGACGATCTCGGCCACCCGTCCGCCGAACCGCTCGCGGATCTCGTCGATCCGAGCGCGCCCGCCGCCGTCCTCGGCCGCGTCGTGCAGGAGGGCGGCGACGGCCTCGTCCTCGTCGATCGCGCCGTTGCGGCCGGCGTCCTCGAGCACGTTCGCGGTCACCCCGAGGACGTGGGCCATCTTCGGCGCCTCCGTGCCGCGCCGGGTCTGGCCCTCGTGGAGGCGCGCCGCGTAGGCGGCGGCCTTCGCGACCCGGCTCACCGCGCCCCCGCCACCGTCGTCCCGGGCCGGGACGGGCCGGCGGGCGCCTCGCGCTCGGCGGGGTAGCGCGCCCGGGCCCGCGCCATCTTGTCGTCCTCGTAGATCCGCCGCGCCCACAGCGACCGCGGCCGCGCCAGGCGCAGCGCCCCGACGAGCGCGACCGGCCAGAGCAGGAACCCGATCACGCCCATGATCCACTTGCCCTTGGCCAGGCACACCAGGGCCGAGACCACGCTGAGGAAGTGGTAGGCCACGATCAGGAAGCCGCCGGCCGGGTCGGCGCCCGAGATGACCGTGCCCCAGAACGGCGCCCCCAGGGCGACCATGGCGATCAGCGCGGCGGCGATGATCACGGCGTCGATCGAGCGCCGGCCCTCCTCGGTCCAGTAGACGTCGCGCAGCTCGAGCCAGAGCGCGAACTCGTCGAGCACCAGCGCCGCCCCCACGCCGAAGGCGGTCGGCAGCAGCCACCACAGGTACCAGGGCAGCGAGTCGTCCTCGGCGCTGACGGCGATGAAGCCCGAGACGAGGAGCAGGAAGATCCCCGGCACCATGTGGTGCACCCGCTGGCCGCGCACCGACAGGTTCCCCGGGCCGCGGCCCTCGCGCACGGCGTGGGTGTAGAGGCGCACGCAGCCGAAGGTGACCAGGAACGCGACGAGCACCATCTGGGCCGGGCGGAAGCCGGCCCGGATGACCTCGTCCTCGAACGCCTGCACGACCGGGAAGGCGTCGCTGAGGCTGTCCATACCGGCACGTTAGCCGGGCGGGGCCTCGTAGGACCACGACCAGCCCTCGTCGCGCTTCACCTCGCCGCGCTGTCGCACGATGCGCGTGTACTCGACCGAGAACGCCGCGCCCTCCACCGGGTCGCCGATCGTCTCGGTGCTGACGCTGCGCCCCAGCTCGGCCGAGTACATCAGCACCGTCAGCGAGGTGCCGGTGTCGTAGGCCTTCACCAGGACCGCCGCCGGCCAGTCGTTCTCGACGATCAGCTCGGGCCCGCCCCACGACACCGTCGCCTCGCGGCCGGGCGGGTAGCGCGTGATCCAGAACCCGTGCGGCGTGTGGGTGACGATCCTCAGCCCGGCGAAGAAGGCCGCGTTGAAGACCGTGGTCGCCACCTGGCTGACCCCGCCGCCCACCGCGTCCTCCAGCACCCCGCCCTCGCCGATCTGGGGCGCCGAGACGAAGCCCCGGGCGCGCGTGCGCTCCCCCAGGGCGGTGTTGAGGGAGAAGGTCGCGCCGGCGGGGATGATCTGCCCGTCCAGGATCGCCGCCGCCCGGCTGATGTTCGTCACGCGCGGCTCGCAGCAGGCGTGCGGGGTCGTGAACTGGCCGACCAGCTCGCGGATGCGCATCCGCTGGGCGTCGGCGGTGCTGCGCTCGGGGGCGATCGGCGCCAGCGCGACCCTCACGGCGCCCGCGGCCGGCCGCCGCTCGATGCGCCGCGCGATCGCCTCGGCGTCCAGGCGGCGGCCCTCGCGCGACGGCACGACTGCCACCCGCGTCCCGGAGATCGCAAACGTCGCCGAGGACGCCGGCCTCACGATCCCCGCGAACGCCGGCCCGACGGCCGCCGCGATCGCGTTGCGGTCGAGGCTCACGCCGATGGCGCCGTTCGCCGGGCGTCGAAGCGCAGGGCGTCGAGGAGCTGCCGGCGCGTGATCGACGCCTCGCGCCCGGCGCCGCGCACCGCCACCGGGACGTCGGCCAGCGCCGACGCCCGCGCGTAGGCGAGCCGGGCCGCCGCGTCGCTCACCGCCGGCGGCAGCACGCTCACCGGGACCTCGACCCGGCGCGGCAGCCTCGCCAGGCGCCGCCGGAGCTCGGGCCGGTCGACCGCGCGCCCGTCCGCGGACGCGGCGATCTCGAGGTTGCTTGAACGAACAACGACCTTGGCGGGGACGGCGGGGCGGTCGAGCTGGGCGGCGAGGGCGGCGACCCGGGCGTCGAGGGCGGCCGGGTCGGGCCGGTAGCGCAGCGGGAGGTCGCGGGTGCGCTCGCGCACGCCGATCTCGCTGAGGAAGCGGTCGGCCACGGACGGCTGCCGCATCGCGGCCTGGACGGCCAGCCTGGCGCGGGGGGTGGGCGCGAGCTCGGCGAACGGGATCCGCACCGGGAAGCCCGGCTCGCCGGCCAGGGTGACCTCGACCTCGCGCGGCGGCGGCTCGGCGCGCGCGGCGACGGCCCGCTCGGCCTGCGCGGCGGTGAGCCCCCCGACGGGGATGCCCGCGATCGACACGCCGGCGGGCACGCGGGCGTCGTCCGGGGCCAGCACCCGCGCCGCGAGCACCGCGAGCACGACGACGACCACCAGCGCGGCGGCGCTCGCGGCGATCAGGACGTCGGGCCGTCGCGGACGCGGGAAGGGCACGAGGCCCCAGTGTGCCAGCGGACCCGGCGGGTCAGCCGACCTGCAGGTCGCCCCCGGCCGGCTCGATCCGGGCCGCCCGCAGCTCCCAGCGGGCGGCCGTCGGCCCGAGCGGCTCGCGCGCCACCGCGACGGTGCGCAGGCGGCCGGGCACGAGCGCCGCGCCCTCGGCGACCCGCGCGACCCCCGCGTCGCGCAGCAGCGGCAGGGTCGCGCGCTCGCCGTCGCGGAAGAGCAGCCGCTCGGGCCCGTCGCCCTCCCAGGCGCCCGGCGGGCCGCCCGCCACGACGTAGCCGTCGCCGACGCGGTCGCGAGAGGCGCTCGCCATCCGGCAGGCGCCTGCCACCGAGCGCCGGCGCTCCTCCTCGCCGGACCACCACGCGCAGCAGGCGACGGCGCGCTGGCGCCCCGCCATGCGTCCGCGCACGCCGATGTTGACCACCGCCAGGCCGTCGGGCCAGCCGCGGAGGCGGGCCGCGTCCTCCGGGATCACCACGGTCATGAGGCCGACGTGGCGGCGCAGCCGGCGGACCAGGGCGTCCCGCAGGTCGAGCCGCCCGAGCGCGAGCGGGTCGCCGCGCTGGGCCAGGTCGTCGGCGGCCTCGGCGAGGGCCGCGGCGAGCGCCGCGTCGCTCTCGCCCGACACGCTCCGGCTACCGGCGGACGGCGGCGCCCGCGGGCAGCAGCGCCCGCACCCGCTCGAGCCCCCGGCCCGCCAGCTCCCAGGCGGCCAGGCGAAGGTGCTCGCGCGCCACGGCGGCCTCCAGCTCGCGGCAGGTCCGCGCCGCCGCGACCAGCTGCTGGGCCCGGTCGTAGCGGGCGATGGCGCGGGCGGTGCGGCGCGAGGAGTCGTCCTGCGCGAGGGCGGCGCAGGCCTCGCCGGCGAGGGCGTCGAGCACCCGCTCGGCCCGGGCCCGCGAGCGGCGCCGGGCGCCCCGCACCGCCAGGGCCACCGCGGCGGCGCCCGCCAGCGCGAGGGCGGCCCAGGCGACGGTCCAGGCGATCAGCAGCTCCACCACGCCGGGAAGCCTATCGCCCTAGGCGCACGGCCCGGCGTCGACCGGGCGCAGCGGCGAGTCCAGGCCGCGGCGGATCGAGGCCGGCGGGACGGCGGCGCCGGCGTCGCCGTCCCGCGATCCCCCGAAGATCATCGCGACGACCTCGCCGTCGCGGTCGACGACGGGCCCGCCGCTCGAGCCCGGGCCCAGGCTCCCCCGGGTGACCACGACGCTGCGCGCCGCGGAGCCCTCGCCGAAGGCGTCCGGGGCGAACACCGTCCGGGGCGGTGCGGCGGTCGCCGCCAGGGCCGCCAGCGGCCCGCCCTCGGGGTAGCCCATCAGCACGACCGACTCGGGGGCGCCGGGTGCGTCGCCCAGGGGCAGCGGGCGCAGGCCGAGACCGGGCGCGCGCAGCAGGGCGACGTCGGCGTCGGCGTCGACGTAGACCGGCTGGGCGGGGAGCGACGGCCCGCCGGGCGGGATCAGGCGGGTGTCGTCCTGGCCCGCGATGACGTGGGCGTTGGTGGCGACGAGGCCGTCGCCGACGACCCATCCCGATCCCTGCTTGACCAGCCCGCAGGCGCGGCCGCGCACCTGCACCACCGACCCGCGGGCCCGCAGCGCATGGGGGTCGCGCAGCACCGACTCGTCCGGCGGCGGCAGGACGGCCGCGGGCAGCGGGATCAGCGGGAAGGGGTCGATGCGCGCCAGGGCGCCGAGCAGCTCGTCGGGCGGGACGGTCCGCAGGGCGGCGGAGAGGATGCTCGAGCGCTGGACCTCCTCGCGGATGGCGGTCGCGCGGTCGCCCGGCTGGTAGAGGGCCACCGCCCCCGCGAGCCAGGCCAGCGCGATGCCGATCGCCGCGCCCACCAGCAGCCCGCCGCCCCGGTCGACCCGCCGCAGCGGCTCGCGGCCCACCCGGCGGCGCAGGGGGGCGGCGAGCCGGAGGACCAGCGCCTGGACCAGCAAGGCGCCGGCGATGGCCGCCGCGAGCGCGACGAGCGGGAGCCACTCCGACGCGCGCCCGTCGGGGAGCAGCAGCGGGGCCAGGCGCGAGCCGGCGACCGCGCCGACGGCCAGCCCCGCCAGCGACAGCAGCTGCTCGGTCATCCCGCGCGCGGCCCCGAGCAGCGCCCAGAGCGCGACCCAGGCGACCAGGATGACGTTGACGAGGGTCACGTGAGGGGCGGCCGGCCCGGGCGGCGCCTATCCTGCCTCGCATGGCGGATCGGGAGCCGCTCGGCGTGATGATCTGGAGCGACTTCGTCTGCCCGTTCTGCAACGTCGCGCGCGAGCGGGCGGAGTTCCTGCGGCGCGAGGCCGGCGCGCGGATCGAGTGGCTGCCCTACGACCTGCACCCGGAGTACCCGCCCGAGGGCATCGCGCGGGCCGAGCTGCTGCGCCGCTACGGCGATCACTTCACCGACGCCGTGAGGCGCATGAACGAGGAGGCGGGGCTCGCCTACAACCCGCACCCGGAGCGCGTGCCCAACACGCGCCGGGCGCTGGAGCTGGGCGAGTGGGCGCGGACCCGCGGCGCCTACGACCGGGTGCACGAGCGCATCATGGACGCCTACTGGGCCGAGGGGCGCGACATCACCGGCTGGGACGTGCTGGCGCCGCTGGTCGCCGAGACGGGGCTGGACGCCGACGAGGCCCGCGCCGAGGTCGACGCGGGCGCCTTCCGGGCCCCGGTGGACGGCTCCACCCAGACCGCGCAGGGGCTCGGGATCGCCGCCGTGCCGGCCTTCGTGCTCGACGGCCGCCTGCTGGTGAGCGGGGCCCAGCCGCACGAGGTCTTCCGCAGGGCCCTCGAGAAGGTCAGGGAGATGCGGGAGGCCCCGGAGGAGGGCTGACCGGCACCTCGACGGCGCGGGCGATGGCGCGCACGCGCTCCTCGGTCCAGCGGGGGTGGTCGATCGCCCGGACGATGCGGGCGGGCGTGGCGCCCCTCAGGAGGGCCCGGCGCACCTCGGCCTCGGCGCGCTCGTCGAGGTCCTCGTGGGCCGCGTGCCAGGCCGCGCGCAGCCCGGCCTCGGTGCCGGGGCCCGTCGCGGCGTCGACGCGCCGCTGGACGCGGCCGTCCTCGATCGCGGCCACCACCGTGCCCGCGAGGGCCGCCGCCACGAGCGGGATCACCACGGCCGGGCGCCAGTCGGACAGCAGGACGGCCACCGGGATCCCGACGGCGAGCCCGCCGACGAGCGCCACCGGCAGGACGACCTTCAGGCGCCGGGTCAGGGTCCGTCCGCCGGTGGGGTCGTCCGAGGGTGCGAGGGGGGGTCTCATCGCTCCGGGCCGGGTCTCAGCATGGCAGCCGCCGGGCGGGGCGTGACCCGCGGCGGTTGCGGGAATGGTTCTCCCCGTACCCGGAGGGAGGGACCCCCATGCCCCTGCAACCGCAGGACCTGCGCGGCGCCCACGTGCGCGACCGCGACGGCGCGCCCGTGGGCACCGTCGAGGACCTCTACGTTGACCGGCCCACCGGAGAGATCCGCTACCTGGGGGTGGCCGCGGACGCCCTCGGCGTCCACGTGCTCGTGCCCGTTGACGAGGTGAGCGTCACCGAGGACGACCTCGGCCGGGCGGTGCGCGTGCCCTACACGCGGCTCCACCTGATGGAGGCGCCGCCGGTGGCGCCCGGCACCGAGCCGACCGTGGCCCTCGAGGGCGAGATCCACAGCCACTTCGAGCGGACGCCGTACTGGGACGTGGTGCGGGCCCGGCAGGCGACGCCGGCGCCGACGCCGGAGATCGCCGCCGCGGACGCCGCCGACGCCGAGGCGGGCGCGCCCGACGTGGCGGTGCACGAGGCCCGCCGCACCGACCTCGCCGCGCGCCAGACCGAGCCCGCGCCGACGACGCGGATCGCCGACGCCGAGGTGGAGGCCGCGCTCGCCCGCGGCGACGACCCCGACGAGGTGAGGGTCAAGCGCTGGGGCACGTAGGGCACGGTCCCGGCACACGTCGGCGGCGAATGGCGTCCGGCGCCGTGTTCAGGATGGGCGGGGACGGAATCCGACCAGTGCCAGCGGAGGTGCCCACATGCCGTCCGACCTGAACCGCGTCACCCTGGTGGGGCGCCTCACCCGCGACCCCGAGCTGCGCCACACCCAGGGGGGCGACCCGGTCTGCTCGATCCGCCTGGCGGTCTCGAGCCGGGCCCGGGACGAGAGCGGCAACTGGGGCGACCGCTCCAACTACTTCGACGTCACGGTCTTCGGCCGCCAGGCCGAGACCGCCTCCACCTACCTGGCCAAGGGCCGGCGCATCGGCGTGGACGGGCGCCTGTCCTGGCGCGAGTGGCAGGCCCAGGACGGCTCCAAGCGCCAGAACGTCGAGGTGATCGCCAACGACGTCTTCTTCCTGGACAGCCGCGGCGAGGGCGGCGGCGAGGGAGGCGGATGGAGCCGCGAGGGCTCCGAGGCCGCCCCGGCCCCGGCCGCGGCCCCGGTCGGCGCGGCGGCCGGCAACGGCGGGGGCGAGGCGTCCGGCGACGACCCGGAGGTGCCGTTCTAGGCACCACAGGCTCGTCGACATGAGCGCCTCGCTGCGCCTGGTCCGCACTCGGAACACCCATGAAGGTCCGAGACGTCCTTCGGCTATTGTCCGAGGATGGGTGGGAGCAGGTCGCTCAGGTCGGCAGCCACCGCCAGTTCGCGCATCCCCGCAAGCGCGGCAGGGTGACCGTGGCCGGACACCGAAACGCCGACCTTCACCCGAAGACGCTCGCAAGGATCCTCGTCCAAGCCGGTCTCAGAGAACGCAGATGAGAATTCCTGTGGTCATCGAGCAGGGCGAGGGCGGTTTCTCGGCGTACGCGCCGGACGTGCCGGGTTGCGTGGCGGCGGCCTCCACCCGTGAGGAGACGCTCGAGCTGATGCGAGGAGCGCTCGAAATGCACCTTCGCGGACTCATGGAGGACGGCGAGCAACTCCCGGACACGACGAGCGTCGAAATCCTCGAGGTCTCGGCGGCGTAGGACCGGCTCCACCCAAGGCCTGGGGTCAACCCCCGGAAGCGGGCGGCGTCCTCCAGGTGCGGCGGACGATCCGGGCCCGCCCGGCGGTGGGGTTCCAGCGGGTGGCGTAGGCGCTCGTGTCGCCCAGGGCCGTCGTCCAGAGGATCTCGCTGGGCCCGCGCAGGGTCGCCAGCGTCCGGGCCGGGCCCCGGCTGATCCCGCGCACGCGCAGGTACGAGATGTCGCCGCGCTGCTCCACCCAGAGCACCCGTCCCAGGGCGAGCGAGGGGTTCACCACGAGGCCCTGTCGGGTGGATGCGATGACCTTCGAGCGCCGCGGCCCGGCCGCGACGGGGCGCAGCCGCACCTGGGAACGGCGGCCCGTGGAGAGGTGCCAGGCGATCAGGCCGTCGCGCAGCGCGGGGCGGCCGAGGTCGGCGTTGGGGCGCGCCCCGGCGATCGGGCGCCGCTCGCCGGTGGAGAGGTCGGCGAGCTCGATGTGCGCGGCGCCGTTCGGGCTCTGGACGCGGTAGGCCAGCAGGGGCCAGTCGAGCGCGGGGGCGTCGTAGGGGCCGTCGACGCGGTCGATCTCCTCGCCCGTGGTCCAGCGCACGACGCGGATCCCCAGGGCGTCGGCGTAGGCCAGCAGGTCCGCGTCCAGCGAGGGGGAGCGGCCGCCCGCGAAGCCCACGGGCGCGCCTCCCGGGGGGCGGACCTGCACGCTGGGGCCGGCGAGGGGGTCGAGCCGCCCCTCGGCGACGACCTCGCCCCAGGCGGCCGGGTCGTAGCCGCCGCGCGGGCCGGCGGGCGGCGCCTGGCCGAGCGCGGGCGAGGCGCCGACGAGGACGGCCACCGCCACGAGGGCGACGGCGTTGGCGGGTCGCACCAGCCGTGAGCGCGCGGCCAGCCGCCCCACCGCCCCGGCGGGGTCGGCGCCGCGCATCGTGGGCAGGGCGACCATCAGCGCGCGCCCCAGGCCGAACGGGACCAGGCACGCGGCCGAGACCAGCGGGTCGCCGAGCGCGAGGGCGCCCGCGCAGGCGACGAGGAAGGTCGTCACGGGCAGGCGCGTCAGCAGGCCGAGCCCCAGGCCGGCGCCGTAGGCCAGCGCCCAGACGGGCAGCGGCCACTCGCGCCGCCAGCGCTCGGGCACCTGGCCCCGCCCGCCCGGCACCGGCCCCGGCAGGAGGCCGATCTCGCGCGCGGCGGCGACGAGGGCGAGGACGGCCACGACGGCGAGCGCGACGGTGCGGTCCAGCGCGGAGCCGAGCAGGCCGAGGAGGGCGCCGAGGCCGGCCGAGGCGAGCAGGGCCCCGAGGCCGAAGAGGGCGAGGGCGATGCGATAGCGGCGGCGGCTCCCGCACCCGGCGGGAGTGATGGTCTCCACCATCGAGAAGCCTCAGGGCGACCAGGCGCCCGAGACGCCGGCGATCAGCGCGGCGGCGGCGATGCCGATCTCGGCTAGCACGGGACGCCGGTGTCGTAGTACATGACGCAGAAGACGCGCCGGCCCGGCCGGCAGTAGCCGCGCAGCGCCGCGTCGCCGTTGATCCGCGTGCTGGTGGTGGTGCAGCAGTCGGTGAGCTTGCGGATCTGGTCGTCGCAGCAGCGGTACCAGGCGCCCTGGGTCACGACGTCGATCTCGAACCGCTGGCGCACCTGGTCCTCGCAGAGGCGGGTGCGCGGGGCGCGCGCCAGCGGGCGCCCGTCGGGCGCGAGCAGGAGGGCCCCCGCGCGGTCCACCGGCCGGCCGAGGGCGTTGACCAGGCGGCCGAGGTTGTCGATCGGCCGCCCGTCGGCGGGGCGCACGGGGTACCCGCGGGCGTCCACCCGGGGCAGCTCGTACGGGCCGGGGCACGACCCGGTGGTGAAGTAGTGACCGCAGAACCCGTACCAGCCGCCGCGGATGCGCTCGGTGCCGGGGAGCTGCGCGGCCCCGGCCTCGGCCGCCCGCAGGCCGAGCGCCGCGAGGACGCCGGATGCGACGCCGGCCAGGAACGAGCGCCGCGTGGTGCCGGACGCGAGCCGCCGCGACAGGGACCGCGCCCCGCGCTCGAGCGGCGGCGTCAGGCCGCGGCACGCGCGCGCTCGCGGCCGGTGGCGATGAGCTCCTCGATCTGCTCCAGCGTGTTGACGAGCCCCTTGGCCGCGACGACGCCGTCCTCGAGGTAGACGACGTACGGCGTGCCGGGCACGCGGTAGCGCCGGAAGACGTCGGGCTGCTGGTCCTCTGCGATCGCGTGGACGCTGAGGCCGTCGCGCGCGAGCGCCCGCACGGCCGGCGCGATCTCGGCGCACAGCCGGCAGCCGGGCGAGCCGAAGGCCACGAGCTCGGGCCCGCTGCGCGCGAGGCCCGCGAGGGCCGGGGCGGTGGCGCCGAGGGGCGGCCCCTCGTCGGCGAGCTCGAGCGCCGCGGCCGGCCCGAGGCGGGCCTCGAGCACGCCCACCTGGCGGTAGAGCGCCAGCACCAGCACCACGAGGCCCGCGACGACGACCGCCAGGACGGCCAGCGCCGCGACGACGAGCGCGTCCGCCGACGGCGCGGGCACGTCGGCGGCGACCCCCGAGGCGACCACGCCGCCCAGCGCCGCCAGCCCGAGCGCCCGGGCGGCCAGCAGCCCGATCGGCCGCTCGCGCGCGGAGCCGAAGCAGCCGCAGGGCGCCCGCCGGGCCCCGCGCAGGCGCAGCCGCACCAGCGAGGCGGCGAAGACGAGCCCCAGCGCCCACGCCGCGAGCGCCGCCGCGCGCGCCGTCGGGCCGACCAGCACGAGGATCCCCAGCGCCGCCTCGGCGACGGCGACGCCCCACGCGACCGGCCGGCGGAACCGCTCGGGGACGCCGTGCCCGGCCACCGCCGAGGCGAACCGGGGCATGTCGCGCAGTTTGGCGGCCGCCGCCCACAGCAGCACGACCGACAGCACGATGCGGAGCGCGAGCTCCATGCTCAACCCGTCCCGCGGGTCACGCGTCGTCGCCGGGGTCGTGGACGAAGGCGATCGCGTACGCCCCCGGCCCGGCGTGGGTGCCGACCGTGGGGCCGATCTCGCTCACCAGGTCGATCGACGCCAGCGGGCGCGCCGTCAGCACCATCTCCTCCAGGTCGGCGACGACCTCCGGGCCGGCGGGTGTGGCCCAGGGCCACGCGCAGCGGCCGGTCGGGGTCGGAGCGCTCCTCCAGGTACTCGCGCATGGCCGGCATCACGCGGTGCGATCCCCGCACCCGCGAGTACGGCGCCACCTCGCCGTCGTCGAACTGCAGGATCGGCCGCACCCGCAGCAGCGACCCGGCCACGGCCTGGGCGCGGCCGATGCGACCGCCGCGCTGCACGAACTCCAGCGTCTCCAGCGAGAAGACCACGCGGTGCGCGTCGCTCAGCTCCCCCAGGGCGTCCTCGGACCTCGGCCGCCGTGCAGCCGCGCTCGAGCAGCGCCTGCAGCCGCAGCGCCAGCAGCCCGAGCCCGAGGCTGACCGACTTGCTCTCGAGGACCATCACGCGCTCCTCGCCCACCTCGCGGGCCGCGGCGCGAAAGCCCTCGGCCGTCCCCGACATCCGCCGCGACAGCGGCAGGACGACCGCCGTCTCGTGGGTCTCGAGCGCCTCCCGCAGCACGTCGGCCAGGAGGCCCGTGGGCGGCTGGGAGGTCGTCGGCAGGCGGTCGCTGCGCGACAGCCGCTCGTAGAAGGCGGCGGCGTCGATGTTGACGCCGTCGGCGAACGACTCGGCGCCGAACGACACCGAGATCGGCACCACGCGCCAGTTCGGCGGCCGGCGCCCGGGCGGGACGTCGGCGGACGAGTCGGTGACGACCGCCGTGCTGCTCGCGTCGAGATGGTGGGCGGGCTCCATCACTCGACGCCCACGGCGAGCGCCGGGCGGGGCTGGCCGCCCTCGTGCGCCTCGACCTCCACCTCGGGGCCGGCGACCCCGCGCACCCACCCCTCGACCTCCGGCGGGCTCACCCTCGCATCGGCCCCGATCAGCAGCGTGACGAGGGCGGGCTCGCCGTCCAGCAGGGCGGCGAGGGCATGCCTCGAGCCCGGGACGCAGCGCGTCCGCGCCGATCCCCTCGATGTCGGCGGCGCGCACGCCCTGCGCGAGCTCGCTCATCTCGGCGGCGTTCGCGTCGGCCGTGCCCTCGGGGTCGAGGCCGACGAGACAGGCCAGGACGGCCGGCAGCGACCCGGCCTCCACGACGCGCGCGCCGGGACGGCCGCCGACGGCCGCCCGCGCCGCCGCCAGCGCCTCCGGGCTCGCGGCGACGACGACGGCCTCCGCGGCGCCGGAGGCGTCGAGCGCGGCGGCGATCTGGCCGTGGCCGGCGTCCACCGGGAGCGCCCGCGCCCCGAGGCCCTCGACGAGCTCTCGTATGCCGTCGCCCTCGACGAGCGCGATGGCGGCGCACGCCGCCGACGCCTCCGCGGCACGGCGCAGGCGGGCGGCGCGCTCGGCCTCCTGGCGGCGCATGTCGTTGACGCGCAGCGCCGTGACCTCCCCCCAGGGCCCCGCGGCCTCGGCGGCCCGCTCGGGGGTGTCCGTGTGGACGTGCACCTTGGCCTGGGCGGCGTCGCCCATCACGAGGAGGCTGTCGCCCACCGAGAGCAGCGACGCCTCGAGCGCGTCGAGGTCGATCGCCGCGCCCTCCACCAGGAAGCTGGTGCAGTAGCGGTACCGCGACGGGGCGTGGCCGGCCTCGACGACGCGCGGGCGGCCGACGTCGATCGGCGGGGCCACCTCGCGGCCCAGGAGCCCGGCGCCCAGGCCCTCCAGCAGGATCACCAGCCCCAGCGCGCCCGAGTCGACGACCCCGGCCTCGCGCAGCACCTCCAGCAGCTCCGGCGTCTCGGCGACGCCGTCGCGGCCGCCCTCCAGCGCCGCGTCCAGCACGGCCTCCAGGTCCCCGTCCGCGGCGGCCTCGGCGGCCTCGGCCGTGCGGCGGGCCACGGTCAGCATCGTCCCCTCCACGGGGTGGCGCACGGCCGCGTAGGCGGCGTCGCTCGCGCGCCGCAGGGCCCGCGCCAGCGCGCCGCCGTCGAGGCCGCCCTCCCGGGCCAGCGACTCGGCCGCCCCGCGCACGAGCTGGGACAGGATCATCCCGCTGTTGCCGCGGGCCCCCATCAGGGCCGCCCGCGCAAGCGCGGCGCAGCGCTCCGGCCACGGCAGGCCGGTGGTCGCGCCGGCCGCCTCCTCGACGGCCACGGCGGTGATGAGCATGTTCGTGCCGGTGTCGCCGTCGGCGACCGGGAAGACGTTGAGGTCGTCGATCTCCCCCGCGCGCGCCTCCAGCGCGGCGCGCGCCGCCGCCACCACGCGCACCAGACGCTCGCCCGAGGCGGTGGCGGAGCCGCTCATCGCCGTGACCCTACCCCCGTGCGGTCAAAAAGGGAGAGCTGGCGGTCGGGGCGAAGGCCCGAGACCCCCACGCCGAGCAGGCGCAGCGCGCCGGGCCGCTCCCGCAGCGCCCGCGCGAGGAGGGCCGAGGCCGTCTCCCAGATGGCGTCGGTGTCGTTGACCGCCGCGGCGACGGTGAGGCCGCGCGTGATCGTCTGGAAGTCGGAGTAGCGCAGCTTCACGGTGATCGTCCGCCCGGCCCGCCCCCGCCGGCGCAGCGCCTCGGCCACCCGCCCGGCCAGGTCGCGCCCGGCGGAGTCGAGGTGGGCGGGGTCGGAGACGTCGCGCTCGAAGGTGGTCTCCGCCGAGACGGAGATCCGCTCGGCCGGAGTCGCGGCGACCGGGCGCGGGTCGACGCCCCGGGCGCGGCGGCGCAGGTCCTCGCCGAAGCGGCCGGGCACGAGCCCGCGCAGGGCGTCGTCGCCGAGCGCGGCCAGGTCGCCGATGGTGGCCAGCCCGGCCCGGGCGAGCCGCTCCTCGGTGCGCGGGCCGATCCCCGGCAGCGCCCGCAGCGGCAGCGGCGCCAGGAAGGCCGCCTCCTCGCCGGGCGCCACCACGGTGACGCCGCCGGGCTTGTCGCGGTCGGAGGCGACCTTGGCGACCACCTTGCAGGTCGCGACGCCGAGGGAGCAGGACAGCCGGATGCGCTCGGCGACCGCGCGCCGCACCGCGTCGGCCGCCTCCGCGGCCCCGTCGTCGGGCAGCTCCAGGTAGCCCTCGTCGAGCCCGACCACCTCGACGGCCGCCGCGGCGTCGCCCACCAGGTCCCAGACCCGCGCCGACCACTCGCGGTAGAGCGCCATGTCGGGGCGCAGGAAGACCGCCTCCGGGCAGCGGCGCAGCGCCTCGGCCGCGCTCATCGCCGAGCGGATGCCGAACCGGCGCGCCGCGTAGCTCGCCGTGGCCACCACGCCGCGCCCGTGCGGGTCGCCGCCCACGACGACCGGCCGGCCGCGCAGCTCGGGCCGGCGGTGGATCTCCACCGCGGCGAAGAAGGCGTCGATGTCGAGGTGGGCGATCACGCCCGGACGCTAATCCTGGCGGGTACCCCAGACGACCACGGCCCCGCCCAGGCTCAGGCGGCTGACCCGCAGGTCGCGCAGGCCGGCCGCCCGGTAGAGGTCGAGCAGGGCGGGGAGCGGGTGGCGGCGGTACAGGTCGGGGATGCTGCGGTGCAGGAAGCGCCCGGCGCGCCACCAGGGGCGGCCGCCGATCACGAGGCCGCCGGCCGGCAGCAGGGCGCCGGTGTAGAGCCGCCACGCCGCGCGCGCCGGGGCCCGGGGCGGGACGCCGAACTCGAGGCTCGCCAGCAGGCCCCCGGGGCGCACGACGCGCGCCAGCTCGGCCAGGGTCGCCGCCGGGTCGTCGACGTAGCGCAGCAGGTAGGTCACCGTGAGGCCGTCGAAGCTCGCGTCGGCGAAGGGCAGCGCCTCGGCCTCGCCGCGCACGAGCTCCACCCGGCCCGCGAGGCCCAGCTCGGAGAGGCGGCGGCCGGCCGCGGCGAGCATCTCCTCGCTCTGGTCGACCCCCGTGACGCGGCAGCCGTACCGCCCGGCCAGCTCGGCCGCGACGGCGCCGGTGCCGGTGGCGACGTCGAGCACGCGGTCGCCCGCACGCGGGCGGACGCGCGCGGCGAGGAAGCGGTGCCAGCGCGGCTCCTGGCCCAGGCTGAGGATCGCCGCCCGGCGCGAGTAGGCGGGACCCGCCAGGCCCGCGAAGAGCTGCTGCGTCTCCGGCTTGGCCGGCGGCGAGAAGCTCAGCTCAGTACAGCGCCTGCGCCAGCCGGCGGCGGAAGCGGACCGACAGCGGGTGGTGCTCCCCGAGCTCGGCGAAGACGCCGAGGAGCGCCTGGCGCAGGTCCTCCCGCAGCTCGGGCTCGGCGATCCGCACCGCGTCGAGCAGGTGGCCGAGCCCCTGCTCGGTCTGGCCGCGGTCGAGCGCCGCGAGGCCGGCCTGGATGTCGGGCTGGTCGACGGCGGCCAGGCGCACCCGCGACAGCAGCGCCGCCGCGCCCAGGTCGAAGCCGACCGGCTCGAGGACCTCGGGCACCTCGTCGTCGCGGCCCTCGTCGCGCAGCAGGCGGGCGAGCGCGACGCGCGCGCCGACGTGGCCGGGCTCGCGCGCGATCGCCTCGCGCAGGGACGCCTCGTCGCCCTCGCTCACGAGGCGGTCGACCTCTGACGGCACCAGCCGGTCGAGGAACGCCTCGATCGCGGCCGGCGGCTGCAGCCCGACGAACTCGGCGACCGCGCCGCCGTCGCGGAACCCCTTCACCAGGGGGATGCTCATCACGCGATGCGCCTGGGCGAGGTTCGGGTTGGCGTCGATGTCGACCTTCGCCAGCACCACGGCGCCGTCGCGCCGCTCGACGGCCTGCTCGAGGATGGGGGTGAGCTGCCGGCACGGGCCGCACCACGCGGCCCAGAAGTCCACGATCACCGGCACCTCGCGCGAGCGCTCGATCACCTCGGCGTCGAAGGTCGCCTCGGTCACGTCCACGTCGGTCCCGCCTCCCCGTCTCGTCCTGCGATCTCAGGGATCACGGTAGCGAAGCCGTCGAGCCCGCGGCCCCGGCCGGACGCAGCCGCGCCGCGGGCTCCAGGCACCACTCGAGGACGGACGGCCAGGGGCCGTAGCCGTCCTCGGGCGTGATGTGGCCGGCCCCCGGAAGGACGTCGAGCTCCGCGCCGAGCGCCTCGGCGTAGCCCTCCGCGGTGCCCGGCGGCCCGTAGGGGTCGGCGTCGGAGGCCGCGATCCGGACCGGGGCCGCCACGCCCGCCCGCACGGCGGCGCCGTCGAGCCCGTCCAGGCGAAGCTCGGCGCCCGCCTCGGGGACCCGCTCGGACGCCGGCGGCGAGACGAGCAGCAGCCGGGCCACGCCCTCCGCGCCCGCCGCCGCGGGGCCGGCGCGCAGCCACAGCAGGCCGGCGAGGGAGTGGCAGATCACGATCCGCTCACGGCCCGCGACGGCCGCGAGGTGCTCGCGCAGCGCCCCCTCCCACCCGGCGCGCCTCGGTCGGTCGGGGTCGGGCAGGGCCGGGTAGACGACGGCCTCGCCGTGCGACCGCAGCCGCTCGGCGAGCCATCGCTGCCAGTGGCCCGGCGGCCGGTGGTTCGCCAGGCCGTGGAGGATCAGGAAGGCGCGGTCAGGCCGCGTCGCGCGCCTCGGGCACCGGGGGCCGGCACCGCGGGCACGGCCGCCAGTGGGCCGCGAGGTACCGCCACGGGCCGTGCACCACGTCACGCACCCCCGCATCGCCCCGGCGCGGGGCGTCGGGGCAGTCGGGCCGGTGGTAGCGGCCCCAGCCGCCCGCGCTCAGGTGGGCGACGGCCCCGGTCTCGCCGGCGGCGTCCCGCCGCCGTCCATCGATCGTCGTCGTCATATGTCCCCCCTCCCCGGGGGATGCGCGGCGCCCGCCGCGCTCCTCAAATTCTCTATCGGCATCCAGGGTAGCGCGCCTGAGGCCGCGCGACCGCCCCCGGCAGGGGTTCGTTACGCTGGGGAGCCGTGGCCGACGAGTACATCTTCACCATGTACCGCCTCCGGAGGACGCATCCTCCCGACAAGGTGGTGCTGGACAACGTGTCGCTGTCGTTCTTCCCCGGCGCCAAGATCGGCGTGCTCGGGGCGAACGGGGCGGGCAAGTCGTCGCTCCTGCGCATCATGGCCGGCCTGGACCGCGAGTTCTCGGGCGACGCGATCCTGGCCCCGGGCGCGACGGTCGGGCTGCTGCCCCAGGAGCCCGATCTCGACCCCTCCAAGGACGTCCGCGGCAACGTCGAGGAGGGCGTCGCCGGCTCGATGGCCCTGCTGCGCCGGTTCGAGGAGATCGGCGCCCGGCTGGGCGAGGCCGGGCCCGACGAGATGGAGGCGCTGCTGGCCGAGTACCAGGAGGTGCAGGACGAGATCGAGCGGCGCGGCGCGTGGGACATCGAGCGCACCCTCGACGTCGCCATGGACGCCCTCCGGGTCCCGCCCGGCGACCAGGACGTGGCCACCCTCTCGGGCGGCGAGCGCCGGCGGGTGGCGCTCTGCCGGCTGCTGCTGGCGGCGCCCGACCTGCTGCTGCTGGACGAGCCCACCAACCACCTCGACGCCGAGTCGGTGGCGTGGCTCGAGCGCTTCCTGGAGGAGTACCCGGGCACCGTCGTGGCCGTGACCCACGACCGCTACTTCCTCGACAACGTGGCCGGCTGGATCCTGGAGCTCGACCGCGGCAAGGGGATCCCGTGGCGGGGCAACTACTCCTCGTGGCTCGAGCAGAAGCGGGCACGGCTGGAGCAGGAGGAGAAGGCGGAGTCGGCCCGCCAGAAGGCCCTCGCGCGCGAGCTCGAGTGGGTGCGCAGCTCGCCGCGGGCGCGCCAGGCCAAGAGCAGGGCCCGGCTGGCGAGCTACGAGCGCCTGGTGGCCGAGGAGGGCGCGCGGCGCGCCGGCAACGTGGAGATCCGCATCCCCCCCGCCCCGCGGCTGGGCGACCTGGTGCTGGAGGCCGAGGGCGTCACGAAGGGCTATGGCGACCGGCTGCTGATGGAGGACCTCTCGTTCTCGGTGCCGCCCGGCGGGATCGTGGGCGTCATCGGCGCCAACGGCGCCGGGAAGACGACCCTGTTCCGCATGATCGTGGGCCAGGAGGCCCCCGACGACGGGCGCCTCCGCCTGGGCGACACCGTCGAGCTTGCCTACGTTGACCAGTCGCGCGACGCCCTGGACCCCGGCAAGACGGTGTGGGAGGAGGTGTCCGGGGGCCAGGACGTGATCCGGCTCGGCGGCCGCGAGGAGATCAACTCGCGCGCCTACGTCGCGTCGTTCAACTTCCGCGGGTCGGACCAGCAGAAGCCGGTGGGCCAGCTCTCGGGCGGCGAGCGCAACCGCGTGCACCTCGCCAAGCTCCTGGCGGGGGGCGGCAACCTGATGCTGCTGGACGAGCCCACGAACGACCTCGACGTGGACACGCTGCGGGCCCTCGAGGAGGCGCTCGTCGGCTGGTCCGGCTCGGCGCTCGTCACCTCGCACGACCGCTGGTTCCTCGACCGCATGGCCACGCACATCCTGGCCTTCGAGGGCGACAGCGCGGTCCGCTGGTTCGAGGGCAACTACGCCGAGTACGAGGAGCACCGGCGCCGCGAGCTGGGCGACGAGGCCGCGCGGCCCAGGCGGATCACCTACCGGAAGCTCACGACGCCCACCTGACCGGGGGGGCGGCGCACCCCCCGCTCGGCCGCCGCAGGACTCCCCCGGCGGCCCTGTGATCGGGCTCGCGCGGGCCAGAGGATCCTCGCCGTGACCTCCGCGGCCCACCGCACCCCGCTGATCGCCCTCCTCGCCGCCGGCTGCCTGGCCGCCGCCACGGCCCCTGCGGCGGCCGGCGTCCCGGCCCCCACCCCCAAGAAACCGACCGCGGCCGATCTGGCGATCGCCAAGTCCGCGGACAAGGGCAGCTACGAGCCCGGCGAGACGATCGCCTACACGATCACGGTGACCAACTCGGGCCGGACGCCGGTCCCGCGCGCGGACGTCGTCGTGAGCGATCCCCAGCTCGCCGATCTGGCCCCCGTCGACGGGGGGACGGACGACCGGCTGCTCGGCCCGGGCGAGAGCGTGACCTACGCCGGCACGCGCGTCGCCTCCGTCGAGGACTGCGGCCCGCTCCCGAACACCGCGACGGTCGCGCTGCGCGGCGGCAAGAGGGGCCAGCGCGACGGCGAGCCGGCCAACGACAGCGCCACCCACTGGGTCGACGTGGCGGGAGCGGCGTGCGCGCCGAAGGTCCCGGACAGCGTGCTGAGTCGCCCCGCGCCGCCGCCGTCGCCGTCCGGCGCGCGCGAGGCCATGCCCCAGAGCCAGCCGGCCGTCTGCCCGCGGCCGAAGCTGCGCGCCCGCATGACCGGGCCGCGGCGGCTTGCCGCCGGCCAGGCCGCCCGCTTCACCGTCGCGGTCCGCAACGCCGCGGGCGCGCCCGCCGCGCGGCGCGCCCGCCTGACGCTGCGGCTGCCGGTGGGCTTCTCGCTTGCGACGCGGACCCGGGGCACGAGGATCGAGAACGGCGCGATGCAGATGGAGCTCGGCACGCTGGCCGGGCGCCGGAGCAGGACAATCGCGGTGATCCTGCGCGCCGACCACACCCTCTCGGGCACCCGGGCCCTCGGGGCGACGGTGTCGGCGGCGTGCGGCGCCGCGCGCGCGACCGCGCTGGTGCGCGTGACCAGGGCCGTCCCGGCCCAGGTGCGCCCGCCGGTCGCCGGTTGAACGGTCAAGGGGGCGGCACCGGCTGGGGCCGGGGCTGGCCGCCCCTCGCTCTTGACGAGATACTTGACTGATCAAGCATCGGTGCTAGCCTCGTCGGCGTGACGACGGAGGACGGCGCCAGCAGCGACCACGACGGCCGGCCGGCCATGGAGCTCGGCCTCTACACCTTCGCCGAGCTGACGCCGGACGGCGGGTCGGGATCGACGGTCACGCCGGCCCGGCGGCTGCGCGACCTGGTCGAGGAGGTCGAGCTCGCCGACCAGGTCGGGCTCGACGTCTTCGGGGTCGGCGAGCACCACCGGCCGGACTTCGCGGTCTCGGCGCCCGCCGTGGTGCTTGCGGCCGCGGCCGAGCGCACATCGCGGATCCGGCTGACGAGCGCGGTGAGCGTGCTCTCCTCCGACGACCCGGTGCGGGTGTTCCAGGAGTTCGCGACGCTCGACCTGCTCTCGGGCGGGCGCGCCGAGATCATGGCCGGGCGGGGCTCGTTCATCGAGTCGTTCCCCCTGTTCGGGTACGACCTCGACGACTACGACGCGCTCTTCGCCGAGAAGCTCGACCTGCTGCTCGAGCTGCGGGAGCGCGAGCGGGTGACCTGGTCGGGCCGGCTGCGCGCGCCGATCGACGACCGGGGCGTCTACCCGCGCCCGCTGCAGGACCCGCTGCCCGTCTGGATCGCCGTCGGCGGCACGCCGAACTCCGTGGCGCGGGCCGGCCTCCTGGGGCTGCCGATGGCCCTCGCCATCATCGGCGGCACGCCGGAGCGCTTCGCGCCGCTGGCCGAGCTGCACCGGCGCGCCGCGGCCGAGGCGGGGCACGAGGCGCCCCGCATGAGCATCAACTCGCACGGGTTCGTCGCCGACACCTCGCAGCGGGCCGCGGACGACGCGTTCCCGCCCTTCGCGACGATGATGAACCGCATCGGCCGCGAGCGCGGCTGGGCCCCGATGAGCCGCGCCGACTTCGACGCGAGCCTCGCGCTGCACGGCGCCAACCTCGTCGGCAGCCCGCAGCAGGTGATCGAGAAGATCCTCTTCCAGCACGAGATCTTCGGCCACGACCGCTTCCTCATGCAGCTCACGGTCGGCACCCTCCCCCACGAGAAGGTGCTGCGGGCGATCGAGCTCTTCGGGACCGAGGTCGCCCCGGCCGTGCGCCGGGAGGTCGCGGCCCGAGGGGTCTCCGCGGCGGCATAGCCGGAGGGCGGCCTGGGGTACCCTTCAGGGTGAAGATCGCTCGAGCCAGGAGACCGCAGTGACGCCCACCCCGGACCCCTTCGCCGCCCGCGACGTGCTCCAGGCGGGAGGGCGCGATCACGCCGTCTACCGGCTCGACGCCGTCCGGGACGACCTGGGCCGCACGCCGTTCACGATCAAGGTGCTGCTGGAGAGCGTCCTGCGCAACTGCGGCCGCGGCTTCGTGACCGAGGAGGACGTGCGGGCCCTGGCCGGCTGGCGCCCCAACTCCGGCTCGACGGCCGAGGTGCCGTTCCTGCCCGCGCGCGTGGTGATGCAGGACTTCACCGGCGTCCCCTGCGTCGTCGACCTCGCCGCGATGCGCGACGCGATGGCCGAGCTCGGCGGCGACCCGGACCTGATCAACCCGCTGGTGCCGGCCGACCTCGTGATCGACCACTCGGTGCAGGTCGACCGCTTCGGCGACAGCGGCGCGTTCGCCGCCAACGTCGAGCGCGAGTACGAGCGCAACCGCGAGCGCTACACGCTCCTGCGCTGGGCCCAGCAGGCCTTCGCCGACTTCCGCACCGTCCCGCCCGGCACCGGGATCGTGCACCAGGTGAACCTGGAGTACCTGTCCCCGGTCGTCCAGGCGCGCGAGGTCGGCGGCGAGCTGGTCGCGTTCCCCGACACGCTGGTCGGCACCGACTCGCACACGACCATGATCAACGGCCTCGGGGTGCTGGGGTTCGGGGTCGGCGGCATCGAGGCCGAGGCCGTGCTGCTGGGCCAGCCGCTGTCGCAGCCCACCCCGCAGGTCATCGGGCTCAAGCTGACGGGCCGCCTCGGCGCGGGGGCGACGGCCACCGACCTGGTGCTCACGGTCACCGAGATGCTCCGCGCGCACGGGGTGGTCGGCAAGTTCGTCGAGCTCTACGGCGCGGGCCTGTCGTCGCTGAGCCTCGCGGACCGGGCCACGATCTCGAACATGTCGCCGGAGTTCGGCGCGACGGCCACGATGTTCCCGATCGACGCCGAGACCCTGCGCTACATGGAGCTGACCGGCCGGCCGCCGGAGACGATCGCGCTGGCGGAGGCGTACGCGACGGCCCAGGGCCTGCTCCGCACCGACGACTCGCCCGACCCGGAGTTCGACGAGACCCTGGCGCTCGACCTCGCCTCCGTCGAGCCGAGCCTCGCCGGCCCGCGCCGGCCCCAGGACCGCGTCGCCCTCGGCAACGTCGCCGGCGAGTTCCGCGAGGCCTACGCCGAGGGCCTCGAGCAGAACGGCGCGGGGCCCCACTACCGGCCGGTCGAGGTGACCTCGAACGGCGACACGTTCCCGCTGTTCGACGGGCTCGGTGGCGATCGCGGCGATCACCAGCTGCACCAACACCTCGAACCCGTCCGTGATGGTCGGGGCCGGCCTGCTGGCGAAGAAGGCCGTCGAGCGCGGCCTCCGCACGCCGCCGTGGGTGAAGACCAGCCTCGCCCCGGGCAGCCGCGCGGTGACCGGCTACCTCGAGCGCGCCGGGCTCACCCCCTACCTCGACGAGCTGCGCTTCGACCTGGTGGGCTACGGCTGCACGACGTGCATCGGCAACTCGGGCCCGCTGGCCGAGCCGATCGCGGCCGCCATCGAGGAGAACGGCCTCGTCGCGGCGGCGGTCCTGTCCGGCAACCGCAACTTCGAGGGCCGGATCCACCCGCAGATCCGCGCGAGCTACCTGGCCTCGCCGCCGCTGGTGGTGGCGTACGCCCTCGCCGGCCGCGTCGACATCGACCTGACGTCGGAGCCGCTCGGCGAGGACGGCGAGGGCAACCCGGTCTACCTCTCCGAGATCTGGCCCAGCCCCGACGAGGTCGCCGAGGCGGTCGGCGGGTCGGTCAGCCGGGAGCTGTTCGAGTCGAGCTACTCCACCGTCTTCGACGGCGACGACCGCTGGCGGGCGCTCCCGGTGCCCGAGGGCGGCACCTACGCCTGGGACCCGGAGTCGACCTACGTCCAGCGGCCGCCGTTCTTCACCGGCATCTCCGCCGAGCCGGCCCCCGTCACCGACATCGTGGGGGCGCGCGCGCTCGCGGTGCTGGGCGACTCGATCACGACCGACCACATCTCGCCGGCCGGCAGCATCCCGGCGAGCTCGCCGGCCGGGCGCTACCTCATCGAGCACGGGGTGGAGCCGCGCGACTTCAACAGCTTCGGCTCGCGGCGCGGGAACCACGAGGTGATGATGCGCGGCACCTTCGGCAACATCCGCCTGCGCAACCTCCTCGCCGGCGGCGAGGAGGGCAACTGGACCGAGCACCTGCCGAGCGGCGAGACCACGAGCATCTACGAGGCCGCGATGCGCTACCAGGAGGCCGGCATCCCGCTGGTCGTCCTGGCCGGCGGCCTCTACGGCAACGGCTCGAGCCGCGACTGGGCGGCCAAGGGGACGCTGCTGCTCGGGGTGCGCGCGGTGATCGCCAAGTCGTTCGAGCGCATCCACCGCGGCAACCTGGTGGGCATGGGGGTCCTGCCGCTGCAGTTCCTCGACGGCGAGGGCGTCGACGAGCTCGGCCTGAGCGGGCGCGAGACCTTCACGATCGCCGGGATGGCCGAGCTGCAGCCCCGCCAGCAGCTCGAGGTCGCCTACGTCCGCGAGGACGGGACGAAGGGGTCGTTCCGGGCGCTCGCGCGCATCGACGGGCCCACCGAGCTCGCGTACCTCCGGGAGGGGGCATCCTCCCGGCCGTCTTACGACGGCTTTATCGGGAGAATGCTGCGGCCTGAATGCGGATGGCCGCCTCTTGCGGGCGGCCATGCGCGCCTCCGGGCCCTGGCCGGGCCCTCCGGCAGACCGGCGCACCGGCTTCGCCGGGGCGGGCGCCGGAAAAGGCATAGGTGACCTTTGGATGAGCGGCTCGAGCTCGTCGCGGACGACGGCGTCCGCCTCGTCGGCACGCTGACGCGAGCGGAGCCGGCGGACGGGCTCGTGCCCGCCGCGCTCCTGATCAGCGGCTCCGGGCCCCTCGACCGCGACTCGAACATGCGGCGCCAGAAGCTCGAGATCGCCTCGGCGATCGCCGCGGCCCTGGCCGCCCGCGGGGTGGCGTCGCTGCGGATCGACAAGCGGGGGATCGGCGAGTCGGGCGGCGACCACCTGCGCGCCGGCTTCGACCGGGAGACCGCCGACGCCACGGCGGCGCTGGCCGCCCTGCGGGCCGGCGGCCGGATCGACCCGACGCGCATCACCGTGATCGGGCACTCGGCCGGCGCGATCATCGCGATCCGGCTCGCCGCGGCCGACGGCGCGCTCGCCGGGGTCGTGCTGCTCAGCGCCGCCGCCCGGAACGGGACGGAGGTCATGCGCGAGCAGTCCGAGCGCATCGCGGGCTCGCTGCGCGGCCTCGGCCGGCTCGTCGCCGGGCCGCTCGAGCGGCGCCAGGAGCGGGCGCGGCGCCTGCTGCTCGACTCCAGCGAGGACGTCGTCCGGATCGACGGGAAGAAGCTCCCGGCCCGCTGGCTGCGCGAGTACATGGCGTACGACCCGGCCGCCGACCTCCCCGGGGTGCGCTGCCCCGTGCTCGCGATCACCGGGGCCAAGGACCTCCAGGTTGACCCCGAGGACGTCTCGCGGATCGGGGCGCTGGTGGCCGGCCCCTTCGACGGCGAGATCCCCGCGGACCTCACGCACGTGCTGCGGCGCCAGGCCGGGCCGCCGAGCCTGTCGGCCTACCGGGCCCTGCTCCGCGGGCCCGTCGACGCCGCGCTGCTCGACCGCATCGCCTCGTGGACCGCCGAGGTGTCTAGCCGAAGCGGCCGGTGATGTAGTCCTGGGTGCGCTGGTCGGACGGGGCGGTGAAGAGGTGCTCGGTCTCGCCGGTCTCCACCAGCACCCCGTAGCGCTGGCCCTTGTCGAGGCCCGCCACCGTGAAGAAGCCGGTCTTGTGCGACACCCGCGCGGCCTGCTGCATGTTGTGGGTGACGATCACGATCGTGTACCGCTGGACGAGGTCCTGCATCAGGTCCTCGATCGCCAGCGTGGAGATGGGGTCGAGCGCCGAGCACGGCTCGTCCATGAGGACGACCTCGGGCTCGACGGCGATCGCCCGGGCGATGCACAGCCGCTGCTGCTGGCCGCCCGAGAGCTCGAAGGCGTCCTGCTTGAGCTTGTCCTTGACCTCGTCCCACAGCGCGGCCCGGCGCAGGACCTCCTCGATCTTGTCGTCGTTCGCCTTGAGGCCGTTGACCTTGAGGCCGAAGGCGATGTTGTCCCTGACGGACTTCGGGAAGGGGTTGGGCTTCTGGAAGACCATGCCGATGCGCCGGCGAACGTCCACGGGGTCGACGTCGGACGAGTAGAGGTCCTGCCCGTGGAAGAGCAGCGTGCCGTTGACCCTCGTGCCGGGGATGAGGTCGTTCATCCGGTTGAGGCAGCGCAGGAAGGTCGTCTTGCCGCAGCCCGAGGGGCCGATGAGCGCCGTGATCTCGTTGCGGCGGATGTCCATCGTGACGCCCTCGAGCGCCTTGAACTTGCCGTAGTGGAAGTCGAGGTCCTCGGCCCGGAAGACGACGTCGTGGAGGCCGGCCGGCTCGGTGCGCGCCGTGACCTCCGGCGCCTGCGTGGGCGCGCCGTCGCGCCGGGCCTGCAGTCCCCGGGGCGGGGAGGTCGCGGCGCACGGTGGCGTCGTCGGACACGCTGCTCCTTACCATCGCCGGCTGAACCTGTTGCGCAGGAAGATCGCGACCAGGTTGATGACGACCAGGGTCGCCGAGCAGGACGATGATGCCTGCTGCCGCGAGCTCTTGGAAGGCCTCCTGGGGCTCACCGGCCCAGAAGAAGATCTGGAGGGGCATCGCCAGCAGCGGCGTGTCGTTGGCCTCGAGCGGGTTGAGCGCCGGGGTCTGGGTGGCGAAGACGACGCCGCCGACGACGATCAGCGGGGCCGCCTCGCCGATCGCGCGCGACACGGCGAGGATCGTCCCGGTGAGCATCCCGGGCAGCGCCGCCGGGAAGACCTGCCGCGAGACGGCCTGCCAGCGCGTGGCGCCGAGCGCCATCGCCCCCTGCTCGATCGACACGGGCACGGCTTTGATCGCCTCCCGGCTGGCGATGATGATGATCGGCAGCACGAGCAGGGCGAGGGTGAGCGCCGCCGGCCAGCAGGTTCTTCTGCAGGCCCATGATCGCCACGAAGACGGCGAGGCCGAGCAGGCCGTAGATGATCGAGGGCACCGCCGCGAGGTTGGAGATGTTGACGTCGATGATGCGGGTCGTCGTCGGGCCGACGCGCGCCCAGAGGTGGGACACGGCGACCGAGGCGCGACTCAGGAGGATCCGCGGCGCCGACGCCCCGCTCGCCTTCAGGTCGCGCAGCCGCCGCTCGCGCGACCGGGCCGACGACTGGAGCTGCGCCCGGCTGATCGAGGCGAACTTCTCGAGGTAGAGCGCGGCCGCGAAGCCGACCGGGATCGCGAAGGCGAACGTGATCACCATGAGCGTGAACGTCACCCGGATGGACGAGTTGAACCCGGCGGTCTCGGGGTTGGTCGAGGTCTTGTCGGTCAGGAAGTCCCAGTCCAGGGCCGGGAGCCCGCTGGCCAGGATCGAGCCGAGGAGCCACGCCAGCACGCCGAGCGAGATCAGCACCGCTGCGAGCGCGGCCGCCGAAGAAGAGGGCGTCGGCCGGCCGGAAGCGCTTCTTGGCCAGCGGGCGCGGGACGACCGCGTCGGCCGGGCCGGGGAGGGGCGGTGTCTCGGTGGCCATCGTCCCGGCCCTACTGGTAGACGGTGCGGAAGCGGCGCACGAAGCGAACCGCGACCAGGTTGATGATCAGCGTGACCACGAACAGGAGGAGCCCGACGGCGAAGATCGACTCGTACTCGACGCTGCCCCGCGGCGCCTCGCCCTGCGACACCTGGACGATGTAGGCGGTGATCGTCTGCATCGGGGCCGTCGGGTCCCAGGTCAGGTTCGGCTGGGTCCCCGCCGCGAGCGTGACGGCCATGGTCTCGCCGACGGCCCGCGAGAGGCCGAGGACGATCCCGGCGGTGATGCCCGACAGTGCCGCCGGGAACACGATCCGCGTCGCGACGTGGCGCTTGGTGGCCCCGACCCCGTAGGCGCCCTCGCGCATCGCGTTCGGGCACCGCCCTCATGGCGTCCTCGGAGAGCGAGCTGATCAGGGGCGTGATGAGGATGCCCACCACGATCCCCGCCCCGAGGGCGCTGAACAGCTGCGTCTCCTTGACGATCCCCAGGTCCTGCAGCACGGGGATCACCGAATCGAGCGCGAAGAACCCGAGCACGATCGTCGGCATGCCGGCGAGCAGCTCCAGGACCGGCTTGACCGAGCGGCGGACGCGCTCGTGCGCGTACTCGGACAGGTAGATCGCCGACCCCAGGCCCAGCGGGATGGCGACGCACCCGGCGATCGCGGCGATGTAGAGCGACGCCGCCAGGAGGGGCAGGACCCCCCAGAGGTCGTTGACCGGCTGCCAGGTCGTGCCGCTGAGGAAGTCCCACAGCGACACGTCGCCGTCGGTGAAGAAGGGCAGGCCCTCCTCCACCAGCGTGAAGACGATCCCGATCGTGACCAGGATCGAGACGATCGCCGCCGCCGCCAGGAGCAGGATGACGGCCTGCTCCAGCGGGCGTCGGCGGCGCCGGCCGATGGCCGCCGGACCCGGTCCTGCTGGGGTGTCGACGGCCACGGCGGAGAACCTACCTACTCGGCGGGGAGCTTCGTGAGGTCCTCGTCAAGCGACGACTGCGGCGCCGGAACGAACTGCGCCCCCTCGGCCAGCGAGATCGCGTTCTCGATGTAGTAGCGGACGAAGCCGGCCACCTCGGGGCGCTGGAGCGACGCGTCCTTCACGTAGATGAAGAGCGGGCGCGAGAGCGGGTAGCTGCCGTCGGTGATCGTCTCGACGTTCGGCTCGACGCCGTCCACCGAGAACAGCTTGAGGGTGTCGGCGTTCTCCTCGTAGTAGGTGAAGCCGAAGTAGCCCATCGTGCCCTCGCCGCTCTGCACGGCGCGCACGATGACGTTGTCGTCCTCGGAGGCGGTGTAGTCCTGCCGCGGCTCGATCACCTCGCCGGCGGCGTCCTCACCCAGGACCTCCTCGTTGAAGAAGTCGTAGGTCCCCGACTGCGAGCCCGGGCCGGCCAGGGTGAGGGGAAGGTCGTTGAAGGTTCCGGGCGGCGGGATCTGGTCCCAGTTGCTGATCTTGGACTTCGGGCCCCAGACCGCCGCGAGCTGCTTCAGGTGATGTCCGTCGGGCCCGACGTCGGCGTTCGCGCTCGTGACGATCGTGATGCCGTCGGAGGCGACGCGCAGCTCCTGGTAGGTGACGCCGCCGGACTCGCACGCGGCGATCTCCTCCTCGTCGATCGCGCGCGAGGCGTCCGAGATGTCGGTCTCGCCGGCGCAGAAGCGCTCGAAGCCGCCGCCGGTGCCCGAGGTGCCGACGGTGATGTTCACGCCGGAGTTCTCGGCCGCGAAGGCCTCGGCGGCGGCCGAGGAGAGCGGGGCGACGGTCGAGGAGCCGTCGATCAGGATGTCGCCGGACAGGCTGCCGGAGCCGCCGCCGGAGGTGTCCGCCGCCGGAGTCGTCGTCGTCGCCGCACCCGGCGGCGGCGAGCGATCCGAGCGCCATGGCCCCCGCGGCCAGGATGAGGGCGAGTCGGCGTCCACGAGCCATGTGCGCAGTTCCTTTCGGACGGTGGCCGGGAATCGCGGCGAAGCTAGTGGAAGCGTGCCCCTCGCCAGGTGACGTTGCTGTGACCCTGTGGTGAACGACCTGTGAACCAGGCTCCGAAGGAGCCTGGCTTCGCCGGTGGCAGCCCTCGAACGCGGGGGCCAGCGCTCCTCCGGCGGGCGCTCGCCGCCGCGGACGATCCGGGCCCCCGCCGCCCCGATCTGCTCGTACGGGGCGACGGCCGGGCGGCGCCAGAACTCGTAGTCGCGGCACGCGGAGTCGGGGTCCGCCGCACCCGCGATCGCCACCGCGAGGGCCAGGGCGTCGCCGAACCCGAGGCCCGCCCCGACCCCCGCCTCCGGGTCGATGGCGTGGGCCGCCTCGCCGATCAGCACCACGCCGGGCGCCCACCAGGTCTCGCAGCGCACCTCGATCACCTCGCGGTAGACGAGCTGGTCGATCGAGGTCACGCCGGCCAGGGCGGGCTCGGCCGCGGGGAGCAGGCGCGCGAACGCGCGCCGGTACGCCTCCACCCCCGGCGCCAGGGCGGCCTCGCGGCCGATGCGGTCGATCTGCCACCACCCGGCCGACCCGCCCGGCCAGCTCAGCACGCCGACCTGGCGCCCGTCCGACTGGTAGGCCATCGCGAACGGCACCGCGAGCTCCACCGGGCTGCGGAACGAGAGGCCCGCGCCCGGCGACGGCCGCACCTCGGCGGCGATGCCCGCCATCTCCCGCACCGGCGAGCCGGAGCCGTCGGCGCCGACGACGAGGTCGGCCGGGATGTCCTCGTCTCCGTCCTCACGCCGACCACCCGGCCGCCCTCCCGCAGCAGGTCGGTGACCGCCGTCTCGAACCGGATCGGCAGGTCGCGGCGCAGGAGGTCGATCAGGGCCTGGCGGCCGACCGCGATCGCGACCGGCGTGCCGTCGGCCTGGGGGGCGATGGGCCGGCCGGCGGCGCGGACCTCGTCCAGGAGGCCGAGGTCCTCGAGGGCGTCGTAGGCCTGGTAGGGCAGCATGATCGGGCCCGGGACGCTCGCGCTCGCCGGCCCGCGCTCCAGCACGACGGGCTCCACGCCGCGCCGCCGCAGCGCCCCGGCCAGCACGGCCCCGGCCATCCCCCCGCCCACGATCACGACCCTCATCGGCGACCGATGCTATTCGGGCATGATCAGGGCGTGCCCCTGTACGCCGGAATGAGCGACGGCTCCCCGCCCACGGACGAGGTGCGCCTGATCCTCGCAGCGCCACCGCCGCCTGGCGGTGGTGGGGCTGTCGCCGCGCCCCGACCGGCCGAGCCACCGCGCCATGGTGCACATGGCCGCCAACGGCTACGAGATCACCCCGGTGAACCCGGCCTGCGACGAGGTGATGGGCAACGCCTGCGTCGCCTCGCTCGAGGAGGCCGCCGCGCTGGGGCCGCTCGAGATCGTCGACATCTTCCGCCGGGCCGAGGACATCCCCCCGATCGTGGACGAGGCCATCGAGCTCGGCGCCGAGGTGATCTGGATGCAGCTCGGGCTGTCGTCGCCCGAGGCCGCCGCGCGCGCCCGGGACGCGGGGCTCGAGGTCGTGGAGGACCGCTGCATCAAGATGGAGCACTGCCGGTACTTCGGCGGCCTCGACGTGGTCGGCCTGTTCGACCGGCGTCATCGGCTCGCGGCGCATGGACCGCTTCCGCCCGTGACCGAGGCGCGCGACTTCGGCTTCGACACCCGGGCGCTGCACGCCGGCCAGCGCGTCGACCCGATCACCGGCTCGCGTGCCGTGCCGCTCTACCAGACCTCGGCCTACGTCTTCGAGGACACCGACCACGCGGCCGACCTCTTCGACCTCAACCGCTTCGGGAACATCTACACGCGGATCATGAACCCGACCACGGCGGTGTTCGAGGAGCGCATGGCCAGCCTCGAGGGCGGCGTCGGCGCGCTCGCCACCGCCAGCGGGCTGGCCGCCCAGTCGATGGCCTTCATGACGCTGCTCGACGCCGGCGACCACGTCGTGTCGTCGGCCCACCTCTACGGCGGGAGCCACAACCAGCTCGCCATGACGCTCGCCCGCTTCGGCATCGAGACGACCTTCGTCGACCCGGCCGACCACGGCGCATGGCGCGAGGCCGTGACGCCCCGCACCCGCATGCTGTTCGGCGAGACGATCGGCAACCCCCGGCTCGACGTGCTCGACATCGCCGCGGTCGCGGAGGTGGCGAACGAGGCGGGCGTGCCGCTCCTCATCGACAGCACCTTCGCGACGCCCTACCTCTGCCGGCCGGCCGAGCACGGCGCGCACCTCGTGTCGCACTCGGCCACCAAGTGGATCTGCGGCCACGGCACGACCATCGGCGGGGTGCTCGTCGACGCCGGCACCTTCCCGTGGGCCGACGGCCGCTTCCCCGGGCTGGTGGAGCCGAGCCCGGGCTACCGCGGCATGCGCTACGCGGAGACGTTCGGGAACTTCTCGTTCATCATGAAGGCGCGCGTGGAGACCATGCGCGACCTCGGGCCGGTGATGTCGCCCTTCAACGCCTTCCTGCTGCTGCAGGGCCTCGAGACCCTGTCCCTGCGCATGGACCGCCACGTCGACAACGCCCGGGCGGTCGCGGAGTTCCTCTCCGGGCACCCCGCCGTCGAATGGGTCGGCTACCCCGGCCTGCCCGACAGCCCGTATCACGACCTCGCCGAGCGCTACCTCCCGCGCGGCCCCGGGGCCGTCCTGACCTTCGGCGTGCGCGGCGGCCGCGACGCGGGCCGGCGGCTGATCGAGGCCTGCCAGCTCTGCTCGCACCTGGCAAACGTCGGCGACGCCAAGACGCTGATCATCCACCCGGCCTCCACGACCCACCGGCGCCTCGACGAGGAGGGCCTGCAGCGGGCCGGGGTCACCGACGACATGGTCCGGGTGGCCGTGGGCGTCGAGGACGTTCGACGACATCACCTGGGACCTGGACCAGGCGATCCGCGCGACGGCGCGCTGAGCTCCCCGGCCGATCGAAGGAAGGCGCGGAGCTCGGCATCGAAGGCCTCCGGCGCCTCGAGGTTGCACACGTGGCCCACCCCCGGGATCAGGACGAGCCGCGATCCCGGGATCTCGGCGTGGAGGTGGCGAGCCACGCTCAGCGGCGCCCGCACGTCCCGGTCGCCGTACAGCAGCAGCGTCGGCACGGCGATGCGGGGGAGGACGTCGCGGAGGTCGGCCTCGGCGAACGCCCTCGCGCCCGCCCGCAGCCCGGCGGGATGGAACTCGGAGATGCTCGCCGCCAGCTCGGCGATCGCCTCCGCGGGCGCCGACTCGGTGCAGAGCGTGGGGAGCACCTCGTCGACGAGCCGATCCGGGGGCTCGTCCGCCAGCCCCTCGTACAGCCGCAGGCGCTCCTCGACGACCTCGTCGGGGAGCGAGCCGGCCCAGCCCGCGTACGCGCTCACCAGCACGAGGGTCGCCGGGAGCGCCGGGTGCCGGCGGTAGAGCTCGAGCGCGAGCCCCCCGCCGAACGACAGGCCGACGACGTGCGGCCGCCCGGCGCCGAGGGCGGCGACGAACTCCGCGAGGCAGTCCGCGAAGTCGGGCAGCCGAAACGCCTCGTGCGGGTCGGACGAGCCGCCGAAGCCCGGCGCGTCCCACGCCACCACCGTGAACTCGTCGGACAGGTCGTCGATCTGGCGGCGCCAGGTCCGCCGGTCGCCGACGCCCCCGTGCAGGAGGACCACCAGCGGCCCCTCGCCCCGGCGCTCGTACGCGATTCGGTGGCCCCCGGCGCGGATCGTGTCCACGTCAGCGGAACTCGTCGAGCGACACCTCGACGCCGGCGATCGCCAGCGCCGCGAGCACCAGCGGCATCAGGACCGGCTGGTGCACCAGGTAGATCGGCAGCGCGTGCCGGCCCGGCGCCCCGACCTTGCGGGCCCAGGGCGGGGTCGGCAGGCGCCGGCCCCACGGCCCGCGGACGCCGCCCGGGTAGAGGGCCTGCCCGACGACGAGGCCCACGAGCACCGGCGCGAGCCACGGCAGCAGCGGGTACCAGTTGACGCCCGCGCCGCCCTCGGGCGGCACGCCGAAGACGAGCAGGCCCGGGACGTCCGACTCGGGCCCGCGCAGCAGCGCCATCCCCGCGAGCAGGACGACCCAGGCCAGGATCAGGTTGACCGGGCCGAGCGGCAGCAGCAGCGGCCCGACCACCATCGCGACGGCGATGCAGTGGAGGATCCCGAAGCGGACGTAGTCGTCGCCCAGCGCGATCCAGGTCACCAGGGTCACCAGCAGCGCGGCGGCCGCCACCTCCCCGGCGCGGCGCAGGTGATGGCGGTAGAGCGGCCACCCGATCAGCCCGCGCGCACGGCCGCGGGCGTTGGAGATCGCGAGGCTGACGCCCACCACGAACAGGAAGCTCGAGCCGCAGGCGAGCTGGAGCGCCCGCCACCCCCCCGAGAAGGGGTCGATGTCCACGCTCGGGCCGAACAGGTTCACGTCGTAGCCGACGTGGTAGACGACCATCATCGCGATCGCGGCGGTACGGGCGGCGTCGACCTCCCACAGGCGGCCCTGTGGCGGCGCCGCGGCGCTCGTCACGCGGGCGCGCGGTCGAACCAGCGCTCGGAGCGGGCCGATCAATGCGGGCGGCGCCGCGATGCATCCCAGGGGCTCCTCGGCCGTGGCCGGCAATTCCTGCACGATCCCGCCGGCCTCGCTCACGATAAGCCGTCCCGCGGCCCAGTCCCAGGGATTGAGGCCGCGCTCGAAGTAGCCGTCCAGCCGGCCGCACGCGACCCAGGCGAGGTCGATCGCCGCCGAGCCGAACCGGCGCACGTCCCGCACGGCGGGGAGGATCTCCTGCAGCAGCGCCGCCTGGCGGGCGCGCTCGGCGGCGCGGTACGAGAAGCCGGTGCCGACGAGGGCCTCGTCGAGCGGGGCGCCCGGCCCGACCCTCAGCGTCCGCTCGCCGAGGCGCGCGCCGCCGCCGCGGGCGGCCGTGAAGGTCTCGCCCCGCGACGGGTCGTGCACCACGCCGACGAGCGGCCCCTCGCGGTCGAGCGCCGCGAGGCTGACGCTCCACTGGGGGATCCCCCAGAGGTAGTTGATCGTCCCGTCGAGCGGGTCGACCAGCCAGCGCACCTCGCCCGACCCCGGCGCGTCGGCGCCCTCCTCGCCCACGATCGCGTCGTCCGGCCGCTCGGCCCGGATCATCCCGACGATCAGGGCCTCGGCCTCGCGGTCGGTGTCGCTGACGAGGTCGGTGCGGCTGGTCTTCGACGCGACGCCGCTGGCCGGGCCGCCCGACCGCTCCAGCAGCAGGTCGCCGGCGGCCCGCGCCGCGCGGGCGGCCAGGTGCAGGAGGTCGGTCATCGCAGGTGGCCGGCGATCGCCGCGGCGACCTCCTCGGGCGCCTCGAGGTGGGGGAGGTGACCGACGCCCGGCAGCGACAGGAGCCGCCCGGCCGGGAGGGCGTCGGCCAGCCAGCTGGCGCCGGAGGGCTCGGTCACGCGGTCGAGGGTACCCGCCACGACCAGCGTGGGCCTCGTGATGCGCGGCGCCAGCGGCCCGACGTCGAACGCCAGCCCGCTGGCGGCCCAGTCCGCCACCGCCCGCAGGTCCGCGCGCGCGAGGCGGTCGCCCGCCTCCTCCAGCAGCGCCGCCAGGGCCGGGTCGCGGATCGGGGACTCCGGGTCGCCCAGCACCCGGAGGTACGCCTCGCGCCGCCGCGCCGGGCTCCGGCGCGCGAGGGCGATGAGCAGGCGCGCGAGCGGGCGCCCGGCCAGCGGCAGCTGCAGCACGTCGGAGATCTGGCGCGGCGGGAACCGTCGCGGCCGCGCGAGCACCCACGGCGCGAGCAGCGCGATCCCGCCGATGCGGGCGGGGCGGGCGGCCGCGGTGAGCATCGCGACCTGCGCGCCCAGCGAGTGGGCGACCAGGGAGACCGGCGCGAGGTCGGCGACGAGGGGCGCGATCGCGTCCGCCAGGGCCTGGGGCGTGGTGCGCCGCAGGCGGGCCGTCGCGCCGAACCCGGGCAGGTCGACCGCGACCGCCCGGAGGCCGGCGCCGGCCAGCGCGCCCGGGAGGGCCCCCCACCCCTCCTTGAAGCCGTTGAGCCCGTGCACCAGCAGCACGGCCGGGCCCGAGCCGGCCTCGATCGTCACGGCGCTCCGCACCGACGGCACGATACGGGCCGGTGTCCGTTACCCTGGTGCCGTGCCCGCCAAGCTCGAGCTCGTCGCCCCCCGCGGCTACTGCGCCGGCGTTGACCGCGCCATCGAGACCGTCGAGCGGGTGCTCGAGGAGCTCGGCCCGCCCGTCTACGTGCGCGGCGAGATCGTGCACAACACGCACGTCGTCTCCTCCCTCGCCGAGAAGGGCGCCGTCTTCGTGGACGACCCGCGCGAGGTGCCGGTCGGCCAGACGATCATCCTGTCGGCCCACGGGGTCTCGCCGGAGGTGCGCCGCATCGCCGCCGAGCGCGACCTCCGCGTCATCGACGCCACCTGCCCGCTGGTCGCCAAGGTCCACGCCGAGGTGCGCCGCTTCGCCGGCCGCGGGGCGACCGTGCTGCTGGTGGGCCACGCCGACCACGACGAGGTCATCGGCACCCGGGGCGAGGCGCCCGACGCCGTGATCCTGGTCCAGGACATCGCCGACGCCGAGACCGTCGAGGTGCCCGACCCGTCGAACGTCGCGCTGACGACCCAGACGACGCTGTCGATCGACGACGCGGCGGCGATCGTCGCCGTCCTCAAGCGCCGCTTCCCGGCGCTCGTGGGCCCGAAGTCGAGCGACATCTGCTACGCGACGCAGAACCGCCAGGACGCCGTGCGGTCGGTGGTCGGCGACGGCGCCGACCTGGTGCTCGTCGTCGGCTCGCGCAACTCCTCGAACTCGATGCGGATGGTCGAGGTCGCCCGCGCCGCCGGGTCCGACGCCCACCTCATCGACGACGCCTCCGAGCTCGATCCCGAGCTGGCTCGACGGGCGGCGGCGGGTGGCCCTGACCGCCGGCGCGTCGGCCCCCGAGGTGCTCGTCCAGGAGGTCGCGACGACCCTCGTGACCGCGGGCTACGCCCGCACCGGCGAGGAGGAGCCGTCGGCCGAGGGCGTCGTCTTCGCCCTGCCCCGCGAGGTCCGCCCCAACCGGTAGAGCCGGCCCTGCAACGGCCGTTGCAGGCCGCGGCCGCGATCTTGAGCCAGGCCCCGGGCCCCACGAGAGTGGGTCGCCCGCGCCGATGCCATTCCCTCGCCCCTCGCGGGCCGTCCCCATTGCGGGCGCGCTCGTCCTCGTCTGCCTGCTCCTCGCCCCCGCGGCCGGGGCGGCGCCGTCCATCGCCGGCAAACGGTCGGAGGTCGCGGCCCTCGGCCGGCAGGTCGCCGTGCTCGACGTGAGGGCCGGTGCGGCCGCCGCGGCCCACAACCTCGCCATCGACCGCCTCGAGGCGGCGCGCACGACCCTTCGCCTCACGCGCGGCGAGCTCCGCACGGCCAGGCGGGACCTCGCGACCTCGCGCCGGGTGCTCGCCGAGCGGCTGGTCGACCTCTACGTCGCGGGGCGGCCGACCTTCATGGAGGTGCTCCTGACCAGCGGCAGCATCGGCGAGGCCTACGAGGCGGGCGACGTGCTCGACCAGGCCGCGCGCGGAGATGCCCGCGTGCTCGAGGCGGTCCGCGCGCGCGGCCGGCGGCTGACCATATTGGAGGCGCGCCAGGCGGCCGCCGAGGCGGCCCGCGAGCGCGAGGAGGCGTGCGGCGCAGGAGCGCGAAGGACGAGCTGGCGGCGCTGGCGGCGGAGCGCCAGCGCCTGCTCGCCGACGCGAAGGCCGATCTCAGGCGGCTGGTCAAGGAGGAGCGCGAGCGGCGGGCGCGGCTGGCCGCGCTCGAGGCGGCCCGGCGGGCGTCGCTGAACTCCCTCCCCTACGCGAGCTCGGCCGCGATCGCCGGCGCGCTGCCGCGGGGCGACTACCTCTTCCCGGTCGCCGGGCCGGCGCGCTTCAGCGACGACTGGCTCGCCCCGCGCTCGGGCGGCCGCGCCCACGAGGGCATCGACATCTTCGCGGCCGGGGGGACGCCGATCGTCGCCGTCGCCGGCGGCTCGCTCTACAACGTCGGCTACAACGGCCTCGGCGGCTGGCGCCTGTGGTTGCGTGACGGCGGCGGCACGACGTTCTACTTCGCCCATCTGTCGGCCTTCGCGCCGGCGGCGCGCGAGGGCGCGAGCGTCTCGCGGGGGACCGTGATCGGCTACGTGGGCAACTCCGGCGACGCGCAGGGCGCCTCGCCGCACCTGCACTTCGAGATCCACCCCGGCGGGGGCGGCCCGGTCCCGCCGTATCCGATCGTCACGGGCTGGCCCCGGGCGGGATGACCGCCGGGCCCACCGCGTCCTACGAAGGCCGCTCTGGGCTGGCGCGTTGCGTATCGGCCGCCCGGCGTGGAAACGCGGCTGGAAGGTCCCAGGCCGCTTCGAGCCGACGCAAGTCTGAGTCTCTCCGCAGCGTCTCGAAGAAGCTCCTGCGCGCCTCGCAGAAGTCCGAGAACGTTGCTCCCGGGGCGAGCGGGCTCGGCTCGGGCTGTCGTGCGCCGAGGGTGGGATGACGACATCGCTCACCCCTCCGTCAGCCCGACGTACCGCGTCTCAAGGCCGCCGCGGCCGCAGGCGGGTCGATGGACGGATGCAAGGGACATCGGGTTCTCCCTCTCTTGCGCGAAGGTGCAAGCGCATGCTCCACGGCGGCTCTGGACGCGGCATCCCAAGTGCTTTCGATCTTGGCCTGGGCGCGCCGTCGGGCCGCGACGACTTGTAGACAGGGCCCCGAGTGGCCCTGGTTGACCGTCTCGCGCGCGTCATGGGAGTGTCGGAAACCCGGGAGACCCCTCAGTGCCGAGCGCCAAGGAACCCGACGCGAGAAGCAACGGCCCAGCCGAGCCCGGCGGGGCGCGGCAGCGGCTGCGCAACGCGCGATCCCGTCGCGGTGCCCGAGCTGTGGGGGTGCGGTCCACGCGGACAGCCGCTACTGCGGCGCGTGCGGCGCGCCGTTGCGGCTCGCGGACCGGTCGGACGACGCGCCCGGGCCCCGCCAGGCGACCGTGATGGTCGTCAGCGGCGGCGAGGTCGCCGACGACGCGACCCTCCAGCAGGCGGTCCGGGCCATCGCCCAGGAGCTCGAGGGGGTCGTGGTGAGGGTGCCCGGTGGGATGGCGTGCGTCTTCGGGTCGCCCCGGTCTCTCGAAGACCACCTCCAACGCGCGGTCCTGGCCGCGCTCCGCGTGAGGGACAGCGAGCACGCGAATCCGCCGTCAGCCGGCGTCGGGGTCGCCTCGGGCCGGTTGCCGGCCGACCAGGAGACCTGGGTGGACGACGAAGCGGCTCTCGGCCCGATCGCGGTGGCGCTCTCGCTCGCCGCCGCGGCCACCGGAGGCGAGATCCGCGTCGATCCGTCTCTTGTTTCCTTGATGCCCGGCGAGGTCATCGTCGAGCCGGTCGACCCCGGTGGCGGCGTGGACGGCTCCGACCGCGATGACCCGCGGCCGCACCGGATCGTCGGCCTTCGGTCGATCTCACCGACCGGCCGCCGCTCAGGGCGTCCGCTGAGCCGTTTCGTGGGCCGCGAGCGCCAGATCCGGCTCATCGACGAAGCGCTCGTCCTCGCCCGGTCGGGCGCCGGCCAGATCATCGGCGTCGTCGGCGAGCCGGGGATGGGCAAGTCTCGGCTCGTCGAGGAGGCGCGCCGTGCCTCGGCCGGCCACGTGCGCTGGATCGAGGGCCGCTGCTCCCCCTACGGCAGCAGTCAGCCGTACCTTCCCGTGCTCGACCTGGTGCGCCAGCTCTGCGCCGTGCCGCAGCGCGGGCGGGCCGAGATCCAGAGTGCGGTGGGCCGCGCGTTCCAGCGCCTGCAGGCGCCCGCCGGCGAGGCACCGTACGTCCTGAACCTGCTCGGGGCGCTCGATCCCGCCGTCGAGCGGGACCTGATCGCCCCGCTCAGCCCAGAGGCCGTGCGGGTACGCACCTTCGAGGCGCTCCGCCATCTGTTCCTGGCGGCCTCGCTGAGCGAGCCTCTGGTGATCGCGGTGGAGGACGTCCACTGGGCCGACGACACCTCCGAGCGCTTCCTCGCCTCGCTCGCGTCAGGACTCGCCGCCGCGCCGGTGCTGCTGCTCACGACCTACCGGCCCGGGAGCCGGCCCAGCTGGCTCGAGCTGTCGCACGCGACTCAGATCGCCCTTCCTCGCCTTGGGCCCGTCAACTCGCTGGAGGTCGTGCGCTCGGTCCTCGGTGACGATGACGTGCCCGAAACCCTCGGGCGGGCGATCCTCGCGCGCGGTGAGGGCAACCCCTTCTTCATCGAGGAGCTCTCGCTCGCCAGCCCAGGCGGCGTGGAGGACGGAGAGGTGCCGGGTCGGGTGGAGGACGTGCTCATGGCGCGCATCGACCGCCTCGACGACCATCCGCGCTCGGTGCTCCAGACCGCGGCGGTCTTGGGCCGCCGATTCCCGCTGCGCCTGCTCGCGGCCGTCTGGCCGGGCGCGGGGGCCGTGCAGGGGAGCCTCGAGGACCTGGTGCGCGAGGAGTTCCTCGTCGAGGCGGTCGTCGAGGGAGAGGGGGGCTTCGAGTTCAAGCACGCGCTCACGCAGGACGTCGCGTATCAGAGCGTCGGGGCGCCGACCCGTCGCGCCCTGCACGAGGCCGCCGGGCTCTGCCTCGAGGAGCTCTATGCGGGGCGGACCGAGGAGGTCGACGGCCTGCTCGCGCACCACTGGTCGCGCACCGACGACGCGGCGCGCGCCGTCGCCTACCTGCAGCGTGCGGCCGCCCGGAGCTTCCGCGGGTACGCCCATTCCGAGGCCAGCGCGATGCTGCGCGAGGCTCTGCGCCACGCCGAGCGCCTGCCCGCCGACGAGCGCGAGCGGCGGGTCGTCGAGCTGAGTCTGCGTCTGGTCGCCTCCATCTACTTCCTGGGCCGGATGGACGAGAGCGAGGAGGTCCTGACGGCCCTGGCGCCGCGCGTCGTCGCCATGTCGGACACCGACCTCGCCTGCTCGTACCACTTCTGGGCGGCCCACACCGCCAGCCATCTCGGCAAGCCCGATGACGCCGAGCGGTGCGGCGCGGACGTCCATCGACCTGGCGGAGCACCTGGGCGACGAAGCAGCGCTCGGACGCGCGCTCTACATACGCGCCCGACAGGGGTGGTGGACGGGAAGGTTCGAAGAGGGAGTGCGCGAGGGTGCGCGGGCCATCCCGCTCCTCGAGCACGCCGGAGAGACCTGGTGGCTGGGGCACTGCCACTTCTTCATCGCCCACTCGCTCTACTCGATGGGCCGGTTCGACCGCGCGCTCGAGGCGGCCGCCCGGGGCGGCACGATCGGGGACGCCGTGGCGGATCCCCGGCTGCGGAGCTGGGCGGCCTGGGCCCAGGGCCTGTACGAGGCGGCCCGTGGCGACACGGAGCGCGGGATCGCCGCGTGCGAGCGCGGGATCGAGCTCTCCCCTGACGAGCCGAACACGGCCTGGGCGCTCGGGGCGCTCGGGTTCGCCCGTCGCGAGCACGGCGATCTCGAGGGCGCCATCGCCGACCTCGAGCGCGCGATCGACATCGCCGAGAGCACCAAGCACCCGGGCATCCTGTCCCGCTTCCTCGGGTGGCTGGGGGAGGCCCGCCGCCGGCATGGTGATCTCCCAGGGGCGGCCGAGGCCGCGCGGCGGTCAGGCGACATCGGCCGACGGATCGGCTGTCGCTGGGTGGTGGCGCTCTCCGTCCGTACCCGGGGCCGGATCGCGTTCGACGAGGGTGACCTGCCAGCCGCGCGCCGTCTCCTCGGAGAAGCCCGCGCCGCCCTGGAGGCGATCGGCTGCGACTTCGATCTCGCGCTCTGCCACGCCGACCTCGCGCGGCTGGCGGCAGCGCAAGGGCGCGATGCCGGGCCCGCGATCAAGACCGCCCTGGGCCTGCTCGAGACGATCCCCGCCCCGATCCAGCGCGACCGGGTGCTTCGGCTGGCCGGCGAGCTCGGGCTGAGCGAGCACGACCCGGCGGGGATTCTGCGCCTCACGAACCGAGAGCGCGAGGTGCTCGCGCTCGTCGCCGAGGGCCTCACCAATCGCCAGATCGCGGAGCGGCTCGTGATCAGCGAGGGCACGGCGATCCGCCATGTCTCGAACATCTTCGGGAAGCTCGGCGTGAACAACCGGTCCGCCGCGACCCGCGCCGCGCTGGAGAACGGTCTGCTTCAGGGGGACCCGGCCGGCGAGGACCAGCCGGCACGGATGTAAAGAACTTGGGATGCGGGTCGCGCGTGAGCCGTCCTAGCGTGCCCCCGGACGGTCACCTACGTCTTGGAGCTGAACATGAGCACCACCACGGGCACGCACGCGTCCCCGACCATCGCCGTCGGCGACGTCAGCGTCACCGCCCTGCTGGACGTCGATCTCCCCTTTCCCCTCGCCATCGATCAGGTGTTCACCGGTCTCACCGCCGAGGAATGGGACATCCACCGCTCGCGCTACCCGGAGGCGTTCAGCGCCGACGGTGGGTGGCGCTACCTCGTGACCTGCTACCTCCTGCGCGGCGCCGATCGGTGTGTCCTCGTGGACACCGGGTGCGGGGCCGCGGCGCTGGCCTTCCCCTCCTTCCTCGGCGTCGGGGGGCAGCTGGGCGAGCGCCTCGCCGCGCTCGACGTGTCGGCGAAGGAGATCGACACCGTCGTGATCACGCACATCCACCCGGATCACGTCGGCGGCGTCCTCGCCACCGACGGTTCCGCGCCATCGCCGGCGTTCCCGCGGGCCCGGTACCTCGTGCCTCGCTCGGACTGGGAGGCCTGGAGCAGGCCCGAGGTGCAGGAGGCGTTCCCGTTTCCGTACGTCGGCGACACGATCGGCCCGCTGATGGAATCGGGCGCGGTCGAGCTCGTGGACGGGGAGCACAGCCTCTCCCGCCAGCTGACGCTCCTGCCGACCCCAGGGCACACGCCCGGGAGCACAAGCCTGCTCATCTCCTCCGGCGAGGAGCGCGCGCTTCTGGTCGGCGACGTGTGGCTCCACCCCTCGCAGGTGAACGACCCGTCGCTCGCGTGCTCCTTCGACATGGAGCCCGAGACCGCGGTGACCTCGCGCGCAGCGCTCGCGGAGCGCATCGCCGACGAGGGGATGGTCATGGGGGCCTGTCACTTCCCGGAGCCCTTCGGACAACTCGTGCGCCTCGAGGGACGACACCACTGGATGCCCGTGGCCCGCTGGCACAACGGGGCGATCTGACGGTCGCCCAGCTGGGGTGGGCAAGCCGGATGCCCGACGTCACGTGGGCTCGGGCCGGCTGGAGACCTCCCTCCCCTACGCGAGCTCGGCCGCGGTCGCCGGCGCCCTGCCGCGGGGCGACTACCTCTTCCCGGTCGCCGGGCCGGCGCGCTTCAGCGACGACTGGCTCGCCCCGCGCTCCGGCGGCCGTGCCCACGAGGGCATCGACATCTTCGCGGCCGGGGGGACGCCCATCGTCGCCGTCGCCGGCGGCTCGCTCTACAACGTCGGCTACAACGGGCTCGGCGGCTGGCGCCTGTGGTTGCGTGACGGCGGCGGCACGACGTTCTACTTCGCCCATCTGTCGGCCTTCGCGCCGGCGGCGCGCGAGGGAGCGAGCGTCTCGCGGGGGACCGTGATCGGCTACGTGGGCAACTCGGGCGACGCGCAGGGCGCCTCGCCGCACCTGCACTTCGAGATCCACCCCGGCGGGGGCGGCCCGGTCCCGCCCTCTCCGATCATCACGGGGTGGCCCCGGGCGGGATGACCGCCGGGCCCGTCACCGCCGTGCCCGGCGGGAGGCGCTCGGCCAGCTCGGCGGCGTCGAGGGCGAACCGGGGATCGATCTCGAGGTCCACCGGCTCGCCGTCGTCGCGACGCGGCACGCTCACCCCCGCGGACTCCAGCCAGCGGGCGTACATCCGGTTCAGGTCGCGCCGCGCGGTCTCCGGCGAGTCCGCGCCCTCGGCGTTCTTGATCGGCGAGTACTCGTCCTGTCGCCGCGCCTCGACGGTCACCGACCGGCGGGCGCGCAGCAGGGCGTCGAAGATGAAGGTCTCGAACTTGACGGCGTTGGGCTCGCGTGGCTCGACCGCCTGGCCCTCCTCGTCCACGTGCCGCACGGCCTTCACCGCCCGGTGGTAGGGAAGGCGCAGCCCGCCCTCGGTGAGCTCGCGGACGAACGCCACCTCGAGGCAGTGGACGGCGACGGACCCGGCCCAGTAGGCGAGCTCGCCGTCGGCGTCGCGCATCTGCGCGAGCTCGTCCGGCAGGTCGCTGTACTCGACCACGCCGGTGCGCCCGTCGATGCGGGCGATGACGCCCATCTTCTCCTCGGGGCTGCGCTTGCGGACGACCATCGACGACATGTCCGCCGCCGCGGCCAGGTGGTGGCCCAGGAAGTCGGGGCGGCAGACCGACAGCATCGGGTTGTCGACCTGGAACGTGAAGACCGTCTCGGCGCCCTCCCCGGCCATCTCGTCGAGGGCACCCGACGCCCGCAGCGCCGAGAGCAGGCCGCCGTGGCCGTCGGGCGAGAGCGCGAGGCGGTCCGGCGCCTCCAGCAGGATCGCGCCGTCGGCCCGGTCGACCGCCGGCAGGGTGCCCTGGACCACGAAGCGGACCGACCGCGGATCCAGCCCGAAGTGGTCGTGGTCCGCGAAGAAGGCCCTCGTGACGGCGTCGTTCTGGGGCGACGTCAGCACGTACCACGGGAGCGCGGACGCATGACGGCGGCGCAGGGCGGCGATCTTGGCGGCGTGGTGCGCGAAGAGCGTCGTCCCCGTGATCGGGCTGAACGGAAACGCCCCCTTGGGGCCGTCGAAGCCGAGGCGCGTGCCCTGGCCCCCCGCGAGCAGGACGGCCGCGACGCGCCCCTGCGCCAGCGCCTCCTCGCCGGCCTCCCGCGCCTGCCGCTCGCGGGCGCGGTCGGCCTCGGTGCGCGGGAGCGGGATGACGTCCGCGGGGGCCAGCGGCTCGACCCGGCCGAGCGCGGGCGGAGCCTCGTCCCCCACCAGCTCGCCGACGAGCCGCCCGACCAGGTCGAGGTCGAGCGCCTCGATCTGCCCCCGGAGGCGCTCCCGGTCCTGCCCGTCCAGGCGGTCGAGGGCCGCCGCGAGGTGGCCCTGGCGGGCCTCCGCGAGCCGCTCCTCGAGGGTCACGTCCCGGGCTGGAGGGCCACCTTGACGACCCCCTCGACGCGGTTCGCCATCATCTCGTACCCCGCCGCCCCCTGGTCCAGCGGCAGCGTGTGGGAGAGCATGGGCGCGGGGTCGATCTCACCGAGCTCCGCGAGCGCCAGGAGCTCCGGGAAGTAGCGCTTGCCGGGCACGAGGCCGCCGGTGACCGAGATGTTGCGGATGAACTGGTCGAACCAGTTCACGCTCGGCGTCTTGCCCATGAAGTGGTCCATGCCCAGGCAGGCGATCGTGCCCCCGGGGCGCACGCAGGCGTGGGCCGTGGCCATCGACTCCGGGCCGGAGATGGAGTCGATCACCACGTGGGCGCCCTCGCCCCCCGTGTGCTCCATGACGGCCTCCGTGATCTCCTCGTCGTCGCGGGAGTCGACCACCAGCGTCGCGCCGAGCGCCGTCGCCGTGTCGAGGCGGTCGGCGTGGTGGCCGAGGCAGACGATGCGCTCGGCGCCCTTCGCCCGGGCGCCGTGGACGCCGGCGAGGCCGACGGCGCCGTCGCCGATGACCACCACCGACTGGCCGGGGCCCGCCCCGGCCGAGGTCAGGCCGTGCCAGCCGGTGGACATGACGTCGACCAGCGGCAGGAGGGTGGGCTCGCGCCCGGGCTCGGCGAGCTGCTCGGGGATCGGGTGCAGGGTCCCGTCCGCGAGCGGGACGCGCACGAGCTCGGACTGGCCGCCCTGCACCGCGCCGCCGTGCTGCCAGACGCGCGGCGCCCAGCCGAACAGGGACCAGCGCACGCACGACGACTCGAGCCCTTCGCGGCACCAGGTGCAGTCGCCGCAGGCGACCATGCACGACGACATCACGCGGTCGCCGGGCCGGACCGCCCGGACCTCGGGGCCGACCTCCTCGACCGTGCCGATGAACTCGTGGCCCAGGCGCGAGCCGGCCGGGAAGCCGAACGCCTCGCCGGCGTTGAAGATGTGGAGGTCCGAGCCGCAGATGCCGGCCATCGTGACCCGCACGATCGCGTCGGCCGGCCCCTCGATCGCCGGGTCGGCCACCTCCTCGACGCGGACATCGTGCGTGCCCTGGAACGTGAGCCCCTTCATCTGCCCCCCTCGCTCGGCCGGGGCGCCAGGATACCCGCGCCCGCCTGGCGCGGCCTGGCCGGTAGCATTGGGCGCCATGGCCGACGCACCTCACGCCGCGCTCGCCGACCGCTTCCGCGCCGACCCCGAGCGCGCCCGCGTGGCCATCCGCCTGACGACCGCGCTGGAGGAGGGCATGCTCTGCGAGGCCACCGCCCGCGGCCACACCGTGGCGTGCGACGAGCCGCGCTCCCTCGGCGGGTCGGACACCGCTCAGAGCCCCATCGAGCTGTTCCTGACGAGCCTCGCCACCTGCCAGGCGATCACCTACAGGCTCTGGGCCGCGGAGCTCGGCGTCGCCCTCGAGCGGGTGGAGGTGGAGGTGATCGGCGACATCGACCTGCGCGGCCTGCTCGGGGTCGAAGGGGTGGAGCCCGCCGGCTACGAGAAGGTCACGCTGCGCGTCTCGTTGACGGGACCGGAGAGCCGGGAGCGCTACGCGGAGCTGGCGGAGGCGGTCGACCGCCACTGCCCGGTGCTCGACGCGCTGGCCCGCCCACTCCGGGTGGAACGGGAGCTCATCACGTGACGGCCATCGCGGAGCTGATTCCGGCCTCTCGCCCCGCCGGAGGCGGTAATGGCCGGTCGCCGCATCTGCGAAATCGGCGCGGCCTTCGGCCGGAGGCCGGCGCCGTTCTCGCCGGCGCGGACCGTCCGGCCTTCCCGCCTTCGGCCCGGCGAGAGGCCGGAATTCAGCTCCGCCAGACCGGCCCGGCCGAACGCCTCCTCGGCCGTCATGACCAGGCCGACGAAGAAGGGGCCGAACTCGGCGTAGCGCGCGCTGACCTCGTCGAAGCGCATCTCGTAGACGATCTCCTTGATCGCCGCGAGGTCGTCGGCGAGCAGGGTCACGCCCCACTCCCAGTCGTCGAGGCCGGTCGCGCCGGTGATGAGCTGCAGGATGCGGCCGGCGTAGCGGCGGCCGACCTGCGCGTGGCCCCCCATGAGGCGCTTGCGCTCCTCGAAGCTCAGCTCGTACCAGTTCGCGCCGGGGTCCCGGCGCTTGGACATCGGGTAGAAGGCGATGGTCGAGCGGGGGGGCAGGCGGGGGTGCAGTCGGGCCTCCCGGTACGCCTCCATCCGGGCGCGCCACTCGGCCAGGCGGGCCTCGACGTCCTCCGCTCCCTCGGCCAGCAGCCGGGCCCGCTCGTCGTCCTCGGTGCTCGTGTACTCGCTGAGCTCGGTGAGGGAGACGAACGAGTAGACCGGCTCGAATGGCCCGCGCAGGATGCGCTTGACCAGGGCGTCGAGGGCGTCGAGGTCGGGGCCGATGGCCATCAGGCCGACGTCGGCGCGTCCCCCCAGCACCGAGAAGGCGATCACCTGCTGGGGATCGGCCCGCCCGAACTCCGCGATCGCGAGGAGCGCGTCGCCGGCCGCGCCCGCCTCCCGGCCTCCGGGCGCGGCGCGCAGCATCAGGTGCACGACCCCCCAGCCGGCCGAGGGCCGGACCGGGCCGCCGCCGGGGGCCGTGCTAGCGGCGGGCGAAGCGGTAGAGCGAGCCGTTGGCGATGACATAGAGCTCGCCGGCGAGGCCCTCGCCGAAGGAGGTCACGTTGGAGAGGCTGACGCCGAGGCGGCCGGTGTCCTCGCGCACGCCCCCGGGGGTCGGGCCGGCGCGCATCGTCCACAGCTGCCCACTGCAATAGTCGGCGTACGCGTAGCGGCCGAGCAGGGCCGGCACCTTCGTCCCCCGGTACACGAACCCGCCCGTCACCGAGCATCCCGCCGAGTGCGAGTACTGCGCGACGGGCGGGACGGGCGACCGGCCCCGCACCGGCCCGCCGCCGGAGAAGGCGGAGCGGCCCTCGAAGGCGTTCCAGCCGAAATTGACCCCGGCGCCGGTCCCGCGCCGGCGGAAGTCGATCTCCTCGAGCGCGTTCTGGCCGACGTCGCCGATCCAGAGGTCGCCGCGCTCCCGGTCGAACGAGAAGCGCCACGGGTTGCGCAGGCCGTAGGCGTAGATCTCGGCACGGCCCCCGCCCGAACGGTAGGGGTTGCCCGGCGGGATCCCGTAGGGACGGCCGCCGCTGCGCGAGTTGACGTCGAGCCGCAGGAGCTTGCCCAGCAGCGTGTCGCGCGACTGGCCGTTGTCCTCGGGGTCCCCGCCGCTGCCGCCGTCGCCGGTGCCGATGTAGAGGAACCCGTCGGGGCCGAAGGCCAGGTGCCCGCCGTTGTGGTTCGAGTACGGGTCCTGCATCGTCAGGAGCCCGCGGGCGCTCCCGGGCTGGGCCCGCGCCGCGCTCGCCCGCCGGTACTCGACCACCCGCTGGTCGCCGTCCCGGTTGGTGTAGTACACGAAGAAACGGCCGTTGCGGGCGTAGCGCGGGTGGAACGCGAGGCCGAGCAGCCCCTGCTCGCCGCCCGCGGTGACGAGGCCCGAGATGTCGAGGAACGTCCCCCGCATCCGGCCCCGCTCGAGGATCCTGATGCGGCCGCTCTGCTGGACGACGTAGAGGCGCCCGGGCTGGCCCGGCGCGGCGGTCACGTAGAGGGCGTCGCCGAGGTTGCCCGCGACCTTCGCCAGCCGGTACCCCCCGGCCTGCGCCTCCTCGCGCGGCGGGGGCCGGCTCGGCGGAGGCGACGGCGGCCCCGCCTCCCCGCCGGAGGCGCAGCCCGCCAGCGCGGCCGACGCGCAGACCAGGGCGATCGCGACGATCGTGCGGCGGGCGGTCACGACCGCCAACGCTAGCGCAGACCCCGCTTCAGGAGCGGGGATCGCGGTATCGCGACGCGCCTCGGGTGGCTCAGGCGGTGACCGGCTCGATCGCCGGCTGCACCGCCCGGCTGACCGTCACCGGGAGGAGGCGGACGAACGCGTTGAGCTCCGCCGCCGGCGCGCCGTCGGCGAGACCGCGCACGAGTCGCTCGAGGACGGCCTCCTCGCGTGGACCGAGCTCCCCGGCGACCGGGGTCAGGGCGTCGGTCAGCCGCTGGGCGACCTCCGGGTCGAGCAGCTTGAAGGACTCCAGGAGCTGGGCGGGGATCTCGGACATGGGCTGCATTATCGCACAGACCGCGGACACCGTGCCGTTTCAGAGGGGTCCCGCGGCGGCAGGGGAACGCCGCCCGGCTGGCCAAGGTCAGACCACCCGAGCGGGAGGCTTCCATGGGCTGGTGGACGGCGGGTCTGGCGCTCTCGGCGCTGCTGGCGTGGGCCGCGTGGGACGCGGGCCGTCCCGGGCGCGCGACGTCGGCCGCCCTCATGACGATGCGCGCCGTCGGCGGGCTGGGGCTGATGGCGCTCGCGGCGCTCGCGCTCCAGGCGGACGCGCCCCCGGCCGCCCTCGTCGCGGCCGCCGCCGCCCTCGCGCTGCTGAGCCCCCTGCTCGGACGCCTCCGTGAGCCCGCCGGGGAGCGCAGGCCCGCCCTGCGCGTCGCCGCGCGCCGCGACGCCGGCGCGCCGCCCGAGGAGCGCCGGGCGGCCTAAGGAGTCATACGCCCCTCTCCCGGCTCCGCCTGACGGCGGGGCGCGCCGTCCGGGCTGAGGGCGGTCGCGGCCCGGCGGTGCCGCTGGCATCATCGGCGCGTGGGCACCCTGGCCATCGCGTGGGCTCAGAGCGCGGCGATCCTCGAGCAGTTCGGGGACTTCGCCGAGGACGCGGCGGCCTACGGCTACTGGGCCGTGCTGCTGGTCGTCGCGGGCGACGGCGTCTTCCCGCTCCTGCCGGGCGAGACCGCGATCGTGGCCGCGGCGGTCCTCGCGGCCGACGGCTCGCTGAGCCTGCCGCTGGTGATCCTCGCGGGCGCGGCCGGCGCGGTCATCGGCGACTCGACCGCGTACTGGATCGGCCGCGCGGGCGGAGGGCCGATCAAGCGGTTCGTCATGCGGTTCGCGGGCCCGGCGCGCCTCGAGGCCGCCGAGCGGATGGTCCGCCGCCAGGGCGCGGCCCTCGTCTTCGTCGGCCGCTTCCTCCCCGGCATCCGCATCGCCATCAACCTCTCGTGCGGGGCCGGGCAGATGGCCTACCCGCGCTTCCTGTTCTTCGACCTCCTGGGCGGCATCGTCTGGGCGACGCAGGCCGGCCTGCTCGGCTACTTCGCGGGCAAGGCCTTCGCCGGCCAGCTCTGGGTGGCGTTCGTGGTGGCGTTCGGGGTGACCCTCCTCGTGGGCGCGCTCGTGGCGGTCAAGGAGCGGCAGCGCGTCAGGCGAGAGCGCGCGGCGGCCGAGGCCGAGCGGGCCGGGACGGGCAGCGCGGCGCCCACGACGACGCCGGGCGGGTGATCCCGGAGCGCCGCGTCGTGTGAGATTTCATTGAGCAGGCCCCTCAATGGGAGGTTCTTGCAGTTTTTGGGCGCTTCAGCGCCTTGCGCTTCGGCCGGTCCGGTTGCGTTGTGCGAGACGCGCGCCCAGAATCGGTCCATTCCTCCCATTCTCGATAGTGACGGCGCCTGAATTGGCGCTGACCGGGTGGGCCGACGCGGGCGTCCGAACGGTGCCGCCGCGCGCGGGGACGAGTGGCGTGCGGGGGCCCCAGCTCCTGTCGGTGTCGGCCGCCGCGCGGCTGCTGGGGGTCAGCTCCTCGTCGCTGCGCGCCTGGGCCGCCGCGGGCCGCGTGCCCCACGTCCGCACACCCGGCGGCCACCGTCGGTTCGAGCTCGATGAGCTGATCGGCTGGCTCGCCGAGCGCGGCGGCGCACCACCGTCGCCCTCGACCCGGACGGGCGAGCTGGTGCCCACGCGGATCGAGCCCATGCCCGCCCTGGCGGATGCCCTGCGGGCGCGGTCCGAGGCGGTCGTGACCGCGTTCGAGGAGGAGCTCGCCCAGGCGCGGGCGCCGGGGGCATCCCGCGCCGCGGCCGGCCGCCGATCGCGCGTCCTCGGCACGCTCGAGTCGCTCGCGGACGCCCTCGAGGCCGGCGACCTGGCCGAGTGCTACGAGGAGGCCGAGTGGGAGGGCTTCCGCGACGGGGCGTCCGGCCAGCCGGGCGACGCGGTGGTGACCGAGGCCCTCTCGGTGCGCCGCGCGGTCGACCGCGTGCTCGCGCCGGCCTCCGAGAGCCGTCCCCTCGACCGGCGCGCGCTCGAGCGCGCCCTCGACCGCATCGCCGTCCGGGTGGCGTCGGGCTACGCCGACGGCGTCCGCTGCCGGCTGCGGTCGGCGGCCGAGTGAGGCCGCGGTGAGCCCGCGCGCGCGGCGCTCGGACGGGCCGTGGCTCTCCGTCTCGGCCGCGGCGAAGGCCCTCGGGGTGAGCCCGAGCACGCTGCGGCTCTGGGCCAGCGAGGGCCGCGTGCCCCACGTGCGCACGGCGGGCGGCCACCGCCGGTTCGACCCGGAGGTCCTGCGCCAGTGGCTCGCGCGGCGGCCGGCCCGCCCGGCCCGCCCGGTCAGGGCCGGCGCCCCCGACGTCGCCGTGGCCCCGGAGCTCGCCCGGGCCCTGCGCGCCCGCGCCGACCGGGTGCCGGACGTCGTCGAGACGCTGGTCGAGGGCCCGGCGGAGACCGCGTACCGCCGCCTGCCCTCCGGCGAGCGGCGTGGGGTCGTACGCGCCTGGGTCGACGCCCTGGCGGACGCGTTCGAGCACGGCAGCCTCGCGGACGCCCTCGACCGCGCGGAGACCTACGGCCGCGGGCATGGGCTGGCCGGGTCGTCCGCGGAGGTGACGCTCGGCGGCAGCCTCGCGCTCGAGCGGGCGATCGACCGCGCCCTCCAGGCGCCCCCGCCGGCGCTGAGCGAGGCCCAGCGGCGCGACGTGGTGGCCGCGATGAGCCGGCTCACGGTGCGGGTCGCGACGGCCTGGGCCGCGGCCGTGGCCGGCCGCAGCACCCGCGTGCCCCTCTCGCCGGCGCCCTAGGCCGGGATGCGGACCCGCTCGAGGGTCCGGCCCGAGGGCGAGACCGCCCGCACCGAGACCGCTCGCGCGGTCGCGGTGACCGCCAGGAAGTGGTGCTCGACGAGGCACCGCCGCAGCTCGCGCGAGGGCCGCACGCAGGGATAGAGGGGGCGCCGCCGCCGCCGGTGGTGATGTAGGTGACGCCGCCGGCCTCGAGCCGCTCGTAGGCGTGGTTGTGCCCCTGGAGGACCAGGGTGACGCGGCCGGCCCGCAGGAGGGGGCCCCACTCCCGCCGGGCGTCCTCGGCGGGCGGGTGCAGGCCCGCCGTGTAGAGCGGGTGGTGGAAGGCGACGATGCGCACCGGCTCCACGGCCCCGTTCAGCTCCCGGCGCAGGAAGGCGGTCTGGGCCGGGTCGCCGGGGTCGGTGCCGTCGAGCACCACGACCCGGGCGGGGCCGGCGCTGAAGGCGTACCGGCGCCGGGGCGAGCCGAGGACCGTCGCGGTGTCGCCGCCCGCGACGTCGTGGTTGCCCCAGGCGGCGCGCCAGCGGACCCCGAGCGCCCGCAGGCAGCGCTCGGGCCGCCAGTAGTTGTCCGCCGTCGCCACGCCGTCGGGCCGGTAGAAGTTGTCGCCCGTCGTCAGCACGAACGCGAACGGCGCGCGGCGCGCCTCGGCGCACATCCGGCGGGTGACGGCGGCCTGCGCCGAGCCGCCGTACCCCCAGTCGCCCTTGACGGCGAACCGCACGGACGGCGCCGGGGCGGCGTGCGGGCCCGGCGGGCCGGCGGCCGCCGGCGCGGCCATGGCGAGCGCCGCCCCGACCAGCCCGAGGACGATCATCCCGCGGGCGGGGACCCCTCCCCGTCGCGCTCGATCTGCTCGCGCAGGGCGTCGGCGCGGGCCCGCAGGCGCTCGCGGGCGGCGTCGAGGGCTTCGCCCGGGTCCTCGGGCGGCGCGGCGCCGGCCGGGGGCGCCGCGGGGCCGGCGGCCTCGGCCGGGACGTCCGGGGCCGGCGCCGGGGGGGCGTCCTGCGCGGGCCGGCGCCGCCGCACCAGCGCGAGCGCCGCGCCGGCGCCCGCGGCCCCGATCGACGACGCCGTCCAGAGCCCCCACCTCGCCATGGCCCCTCCCTCCTCTCGCCCCGGCCGCATGCGCGGGGATCCTAGTGCGGGGCGGCGGCCTCGTCGGCCAGCCGATGCCGCAGCCGGTCGCGCAGCTCGGCGAAGCGCGCGTTCTCGTAGGCGATCAGGGCGGCGAGCAGCGCGGCGACGATCGCCATCGTGACCAGCGCGGGCACCTCGATCGCCAGCGGGATGAGCGCCAGCAGGACGATCGCGCAGACGAGGCGCTGGACGCTGAAGCGGTGGACGTTGCGCCAGCGGAAGGCGACGTGCCCCAGGAGGTAGAGGGCGGTGCCGCCCAGCAACGCGGCCGCGGGCACGAGCTCCAGCGGGTCGCCGACGTGCTCGAGGGACTTCTTCAGGCCGAGCGCGAGCAGCACGATGCCGGCGATCATCGGCAGGTGGAGGTACGAGAACGAGTCGCGCGCGATCGCGTTCTGCTCGCGCCCCGGCGCCGCGTTCGCCAGCCGCCGCTCGGCGACCAGCGCCACGACGTCGAAGTAGAGCCACCAGAGGGCGCCGGCGATGGCGATGCCGACGACGGCGGCGGCCACGATGCCGGCGTCCAGCCCGAACTCGGCGCCGACGCCGATCGCCACGATCGACTCGCCGAGGGCGATGATCACGATGAGGCCGTGGCGCTCGGCGAAGTGGCCGGGCTCGAGCCGCCACCCCTCGACGCCGAAGAGCTGCGGGCCGGCGAGGTCGATGATGAGCGCGGCGACCCAGAGCAGCCCCTGCAGGACGCCGTCGGCGAACGCGGCCACGACGAGCAGGCCGGCCGCCACGACGGTGCTCCAGGTGAGGCCGATCAGCAGCGAGCGCCGGAGCAGCGGCTCGTCGCGGCTGGCGAGCGCGAAGAGCGCGATCTGGGCGAGGCGCACGACCGCGTAGGCGACGGCGAACAGGAGGCCCCAGTCGCCGAACGCCTGGGGGATGCTCAGCGCAACCACCAGCATCGCCGCCATCGCGCCGAAGATCGTGAGGCGCGCCAGGGTCTCCTCGGGCTCCACCACGCTCGTGAGCCACGAGTAGCCCACCCAGGCCCACCAAACCACCCCCAGGACCAGCATGCCCTTGCCCATCCCGGTCCAGCTGGGCTCGTCGGCCATCAGGGCCGTGCACTGGGTGAGCGCGAGGACGAAGACGAGGTCGAAGAAGAGCTCCAGCGGCATCACACGCGAGCCCTCGCGGCGGAGTCGGGGCGCAGGCGGCGCGGAGCCGGCTCGGGGCGGTCGAGGTCACGCGCCGGATCTTGACAAAGGCGCGCGCGGGCCGCGGCACGCCCGCTGCTATACTGCCGCGCCTGCCGGGGCCGCGACCGTCGCCCCTGCGCGCGTGTGCCCGCGACCCCTGGGAGGCCCGGATCAACCCGTACGAGATCATGATCATCCTCGACCCCGACGCGGACGAGGAGCAGCAGCAGGAGATCCTCGAGCGGGTCCAGCAGCTCATCCGCGACGGCGGCGGCGCCGTGGAGCACGTTGACGACTGGGGGCGCCGCAAGATCGCGTACCCGATCAACAAGCGCGGCGACGGGCGCTACGTCGTCATCACGTCCGCGGGCGCGCCGGGGTCGCTGGACGAGATCGGTCGGGTGCTGTCGATCAGCGACGTGGTCCTGCGGGCCTTCTTCGTCCGGCTCAGCCGCGCCGAGGCCGAGCGCGCGAGCGCCGTCGGGGCGCCCGCGCCGTCCGACGCGCACCCGGACGGGGACAGCCGCCCGTCCCGGGGCGGCCGCGGCGGCCCGCGCCCCCGGCGCCCACGCTGACCGGGGACGCGCCGTGCCCGCCGACCTGAACCGCGTCACCCTGGTGGGGCGCCTCACCCGCGACCCCGAGCTGCGCCACACCCAGGGCGGCGACCCGGTCTGCTCGATCCGCCTGGCGGTCTCGAGCCGGGCCCGCGCGACGAGACCGGCAACTGGGGCGACCGCTCCAACTACTTCGACGTCACGGTCTTCGGCCGCCAGGCCGAGACCGCCTCCACCTACCTGGCCAAGGGCCGGCGCATCGGCGTGGACGGGCGCCTGTCCTGGCGCGAGTGGCAGGCCCAGGACGGCTCCAAGCGCCAGAACGTCGAGGTGATCGCCAACGACGTCTTCTTCCTGGACAGCCGCGGCGAGGGCGGCGGCGAGGGCGGCGGGCCCCAGGAGGGCGCGGGCTGGAGCGCGCCGCCGGGCGGCGGCGACCTGCCGGTCGACCGCAGCGACATGCAGCCGGCCCAGCCGGCCGACGATCGACGACATCCCCTTCTAGGACGAGGACGGGACGGCGATGCAGGCGATCCTCCTGAAAGAGATCGAGGGGCTGGGCGAGGCGGGGACCGTGGTCAACGTGGCCCGCGGCTACATGCGCAACTACCTGCAGCCGCGCGGGCTGGCCGAGGTCGCGACCCCCGGCCGGATCGCCGAGGTGCAGCGGCGCGAGGAGCAGCGCCGGGTCTCCGAGGCGCGCGCCGAGGAGCAGGCCCGCGAGCTGGTCGACCTGCTCGGGCGGACCATCCTCACGCTGAAGGCCAAGGCCGGGGACGACGGGCGCCTGTTCGGCTCCATCACCTCCGCCGACGTCGCGACGGCCATCGAGGAGGCGCGTGGCGTGGCGATCGACCGGCGGCACATCACGGTCGAGCCTCCGATCCGCGCGGTGGGCACGTACTCGGTACCGGTCGAGCTCGGCCCGGGCCTGGCGGCGGAGGTGAAGACCATCGTCAGCCCGCTCGTCGACTGAGCGGCGCGCGACCCGCGGGGCCGGGGAGCCCGAGCGTGCCCGAGAGCGTCCCACCGCCCCAGAACGCGGAGGCCGAGGCCATGCTCCTCGCCAGCCTCATGGCCGCCGACACCTACGTCGCCGAGGCCCTGTCGGTGGTCTCGGGCGACGACTTCTACCGCGAGGGCCACCGCGCGGTCTTCCGGGCGATCGAGGCCCTCTTCGGCGCCGGCGAGCCGGTGGAGCCGATCACGGTCATCGAGCGCCTCACGAAGGACGGCGAGCTGGACGCGGCCGGCGGGCGGGTGGCCGTGCTCGACCTGATGGAGACACCCTTCATCGCCGCGAGCTTCCGGACCTACGCCCACATGGTGCGCGACGCGGCCGTCCAGCGGCGGCTGCTCCAGGTGGGCCAGCAGATCGAGAAGCTCGTCGCCCAGCGCGAGGGCGAGACGCTCGACGATGCTCCAGGAGGCCGAGACGCTCGTCTACGGGCTGTCCCAGAAGGACGTGCGCGGGGACTTCGCGCGCGCCCACGAGCTCGTCATCCGCGGCATCGAGCGCCTGACCGCGGCCGAGGAGAGCGGGACCGGCCTCACCGGGGTGGCGACCGGCTTCGTCGACCTCGACCGCATCGTGGGCGGCCTGCAGCCGGGCAACGTCATCGTGGTCGCCGCGCGCCCGAGCATGGGCAAGACGGCGCTGGCGCTCGGCATCGCCGAGCACGTGGCGCTCAGCCAGGAGCGGTCGGTCGCCATCTTCAGCCTCGAGATGAGCGGCGACGAGCTGATCCAGCGCCTGCTGGCCTCGACCGCCGTCGTCGACGCCGGCCGCATCCGCGCCGGCCGACTTGCACCTGAAGACTGGTCACGCATCGGGAGAGCGGCCGACCGCCTCTCGGCCGCGCGCCTGTTCATCGACGACTCCGAGGGCGTCAGCGTCGGCGAGATGCGCAGCAAGACCAGGCGGCTGAAGAGCCGCGACGGCCTCGACATGGTGATCGTCGACTACATCCAGCTCATGGAGGGGACGGACCGCCGCCGCGACGAGAACCGGGTGCAGGAGCTGTTCGACCATCTCGCGCGGCCTCAAGATGCTGGCGCGCGACCTCGAGGTGCCGATCATCTGCGTGTCCCAGCTCAACCGGGCGCCGGACGCGCGCACCGACAAGCGCCCGATGCTCTCGGACCTCCGCGAGTCGGGGGCCATCGAGCAGGACGCCGACCTCGTGCTGATGATCTATCGCGACGACTACTACGACGAGAACTCGGAGGACCGCGGCATCGCCGAGGTCAACGTCGCCAAGAACCGCCACGGCCCCACCGAGAAGGTGAGGCTCACCTTCCGCGGCAGCTACGCCAAGTTCGACAACCTCACCACACGAGACGCACCGTAGTGCCCGCGACCGTCGTGGTCGGGGCCCAGTGGGGCGACGAGGGCAAGGGCAAGGTCGTCGACCTCCTCGCGGAGCGGAGCGACGTCGTCGCGCGCTACCAGGGGGGCAACAACGCCGGCCACACGATCGTCGCCGGTGACGAGGTCTACAAGCTGCACCTCGTGCCCTCGGGGATCCTCTACCCGGGCACCCTCTGCATCATCGGCAACGGGACGGTGGTCGACCCGGGAGCGCTCTGCGAGGAGATCGACGCGCTCGAGGAGCGCGGCGTGTCGCTGGAGACGCTCAGGATCAGCGGCAACGCGCACCTGATCATGCCGTACCACGTGATGCTGGACGGCGCGTCGGAGATGCGCCTCGGGCGTTTCTCGATCGGCACGACGCGGCGCGGCATCGGCCCCTGCTACGAGGACAAGGCCGCGCGCGTGGGGATCCGGGTCCAGGACCTGCTCGACCCGAAGATCCTCGTGGCCAAGCTCGAGGTCGCCCTCGAGGCGAAGAACGAGATCCTCGACAAGCTGTACGGGATGCCGCGCCTCGACCCGGCCGCGCTCGCCACGGACACGCTCCGCCACGCCGAGCGCCTGCGTCCCTTCATCGCCGACACCTCGCTGCTGATCGACGAGGCGCTCCGCGCGGGCAGGCGCGTGCTCTTCGAGGGCGCCCAGGGGGCGATGCTCGACATCGACCACGGCACCTATCCGTTCGTGACCTCGTCCAACCCCATCGCCGGCGCGGCGTGCACAGGCGCGGGCGTGGGGCCGACGCGGATCGACCAGGTGCTCGGCGTGAGCAAGGCGTACGTGACCCGCGTCGGCGAGGGGCCCTTCCCCACCGAGCTGGACGACGCCGACGGCCGCCGCATGATGGAGCGGGGGAGCGAGTTCGGCACGACCACCGGGCGCCAGCGCCGCTGCGGCTGGATCGACCTCGTGGCGCTGCGCTACTCGGTGCGCCTGTCGGGGATCACCCAGCTCGCCCTCACCAAGCTCGACGTGCTCTCCGGCTTCGAGCGCGTGCGCGTCTGCGAGGCGTACCGCACCCGGCAGGGCGAGCGGATCGCCGAGTTCCCGTACCACCAGACCGTCTTCCACGGGTGCCGGCCGGTCTACCGCGAGGTGCCCGGGTGGGACGAGGACCTGTCGGACTGCCGGTCGCTCGACCAGCTCCCGCCGGCGGCTCGCGACTACGTCGAGCTGATCGCCGCGGCGCTCGAGGTCCCGATCACGCTCATCGGGACCGGGCAGGGCCGCCACCAGGTCATCGACCAGGTGGAGGTCTAGGCGCTCGGCGCCGGCGCGGCGATCGGCTGCGGCGCGTCCGCGGCCGGTGGGCCGACCGGCTCAGGGACGGCCGCCGGCTCGGGCGCCGCGGGCGCCGGCTCCGGCATGGGGGCCGGGTCGCCCGGCGCGACCTCGGGCCCGGGAACGGGCGCGGGCACGGGCGCCTCGACGGGCGGCTGCGGCTCGGGGCCGGGCTCCGGAGGCGCGCCCGGATCCGGCGTCGGGGCCGGCTTGGGGCGGGGGCCCGGTGAGGGCGCCGGAGGGGCCTTGACGGGCGGCTTGAGCCGCGGCGGCGGGGCGGGCCCCGGCGCCGGGCCGGCCTCCTCCCCCTCGGGCGGCGGCGCCGACTCGGCGGTCGCGACCGGCTGAGGCGGCGCGAGGACCGGCGACGGAGCGATCGCGGCCGGCGCCGGGCCGACCCCGGGCGCCGCCTCGGACAGGGCCGCCGGCGCGGCGCCGAGCAGCGAGGCCGTCGCGCGCGTCCCCGGGACGTCGGGCAGCGGGACGCTGCCGTCGGGCAGCGGCAGGGTCGCGAGGCGGCATCGGATGATGATCGCCCCGGGCAGGCCGCCCTCGCCGGGGCGCACGAGCAGGTACAGCCGGTAGCCCGCCGGGCACCGGGAGGCCTGCGGGTTCGTCGAGTCGGGCGGGAGCGGGTCGACCTCGTCCCGCGGCTCGGGGTCGGGGTCCGGATCGGGATCGGGGTCGGGATCGGGGTCCGGGTCGGGGTCCGGGTCGGGATCGGGGTCCGGGTCGGGATCGGGGTCCGGGTCGGGATCGGGGTCGGGGTCGGGGGGCGGCGGGTCCGGCGTCGGCGTGGTCGGGGTGACCGGCGCCGGGGGTGCGGGCGCGGGCGAGTCGGACGCGGGCGGTGGAGCCGGGGCGGCGGGGGGCGGCGCGGCGCCCGCGGAGGGGTCGGGGCTGGGCTCCGGGTCGTCCTCGGAGCGCTGCGGGGGATCGGCGCCCGCGCCCCCGGCCGGCGAGACGCCGCCGGGGTCCCCGGGCGGGGTCGACGCCGCGCCGGGGTCGCCGGAGCCGCCGCCCCCCAGGGCCGTGGCGGCCGCCGGCGCGGCGGCCGCGGCCGCGGCGATGGGGATGGGCTCCGCGCCGACGCCGGGCGCGCCCGCCCCACCGGTCGTCCCGGCCGCGACCGCGGCGCCGGCCGCCGCGACGGAGGAGCCGGCCGACCCGGCGGCCTTCCCCGCCTCCCCGCTCGCGAAGGGGCCGATGCCGCTTCCGGTGACCGCGACGGTCGCGATGACCCCGGCGGCCACGGCGCCGGCGGTCGCGAGCCCCGCCACCCCCACCACGCCGAGCCCCGCCGCGGCCGACCCGGCCGCGCCCCCCGCGCCGGCCCCGGCCCCCGCGCCGCCGCCGGGTCCGGACCCCGATCCTCCGCCGGCGCCCGTGCCGCCACCCGAGCCGGAGGCCGCTGCCGGGGCCGCCGCCGCGGTCCCGGTGGCCTGGCGCAGGATCTCGGCGGCGGCGGCGGCCGGCAGCAGGGGGAAGAAGGCGCCGAGGCGGCGGCGGCGCTCGTCCTGCTCGGCGGCGAAGGCGCGGCAGCCGTCGCACTCGCGCAGGTGGGCGCGGACGTTGCGGGCCCGCAGCGTGCGGCGGTCGCCGTCGGAGATCCGCTGGCGCATGTCGGCGCAGGCCGCCTCCCGCCCGGCGCCGAACTCGGCCAGCGACGCGCGGGCCTCGAAGAGCTGGTGACGAGCCTCGGCCTCGGTGATCGCGAGCGCCGTCGCGATCTCGGCGTGCGAGAGGCCGCTGAGCTCGCGCAGCACGAGCGCCGAGCGCTGACGCGGCGGCAGCGCGCCCAGGTCGGCGCGCAGCTGGCGCAGGCGCTCGCGCGCCTCGACCGTCTCGTGGACGCTGGCCACGGGGTCGTCGTGATCGCCGAGCTCCTCCGCCTTGGGCCGGGCCCGGATGAGGTCCATCGACTCGTTGTGCGCGATGCGGAAGAGCCAGGGCCGGAGCTCGCGGGGCTGCGCGCCGGAGGAGAGCGCCCGGTACGCGGCCAGCATCGTCAGCTGCAGCACCTCCTCGGCGTCCTGGGGATGCCGGAGGATCGCGCTCGCGTAGCGGTAGATCTCGCCCTGGTGGCGCTCGAACAGCGCCTCGAAGGCGCGCTCGTCGCCAGCGGCGACGAGGTTGCCCAGGGCGGAGTCGCCGAGGACGGCGAGCGAGCCTTGGACTGGGCCGAGTACCGCCGGCCGCGGACCGGGTGCGACCGACGTGGCCACCGGCGTGCCTCCTGCGGGAAGACGACCTATATACCGCACTTCCGGCGGCCGGAGTCGCCGAAAAGTGCAGGAACCTTCCAGACGTCGCCGGCCGACCGGCAGAAACTCCCCGATCGGCTGCCCGATCGTTCAGGCGGCGGGCTGCAGGGGCTCCGGGGCCGGCGCGAGCCGCGCCTGGGAGGCCGGCGACAGGGCGTCCACGACGGCCTCGAGCGCGTGGACGGCCCAGGGCGCGAACTGGTGGCCCGCCTCGCGCCAGCACTCCTCGATGGCCTCGCCGACCGACAGCGGCTGGCCGATCCACGCGCGGCGGCGCATCGCGTCCCACGAGTCCGCAAGGCAGAGGATGGCGGCGCCGTCGGGGATGTCCTCGCCCGCGAGGCCGTCGGGGTAGCCGCGGCCGTCCCAGCGCTCATGGTGGTGGCGCACCCACGAGGCCTGGCGCGGCGACAGGACCATCGAGACCAGCCGCGCCCCCACGTCCGCGTGCTCCTTGACGACCTCGTACTGCTCGAAGCTGAGGCCGCCCGGCGTGAGGAGCACCTCGTCGGGCACCACGATCTTGCCGACGTCGTGCACGACCGCGGCCTCGCCCAGCTCGTGCACGCGGGAGCCCGGCCAGCCCAGCTCGACGGCGAGGCGGGCGGCGAGCTCGGCGACGCGCTCCGAGTGTCCGACGGTCGTCGGGTCGAGCCCGTCGATGTGGCGGGCGACGGCGCGCAGCCGCACCATGCCCTGCCAGCGGAGGAGGTCACGCTGGGGCTCGGTCGCCGCGCCGGCACGGTGTGTCGGGAACCAGTCGATCATCTCGCCTGAAAGTCCTTCGCAGGCGAGGGAACGTCGGATCAACACCGGCCAATTCCCGGTTAACGGGCGGGAGCCACCTCGCGGAGGATCCCCGTGGCGAGGTCCAGCACCGCTCCGCGCACCCGGTCGCGGTGGGGGAGCAGCGGCTCGGCCCGGAGGGCGGCCACGGACCCGCGGACGCTCTCGTCGAGGTCGGCGAAGCCGCCCGCCGCCCACGGGGGGCGCCGGCCGCTGTCGCGCTCCACGTCGCGGGCGAACCCCTGCGTCGTCGAGCCCGATCATCCCGCAGCGCGTGTGCTGCACCACCAGCACCTCGCGCGTGCCGAGCATCCGCTGGGAGATCACGAGGGAGCGAATGGCGCCCTCGTTGACGATGCCGCCGGCGTTGCGCAGCACGTGCGCGTCGCCCGGCGACAGGCCGAGCGCGCCCAGCGGGTCGATGCGCGCGTCCATGCAGGTGAGGACCGCGAGGCGCAGCCGCGGCTGCGCGGGCGGCAGGCTGTCCCCCGCGGCTGCTCAGGTTGACAGGAGCGCGAAGAGGGCGATGACCCAGATGGCGACGATCGCCAGGCCGGCCGGCCAGCCGCCCGACAGGAGGATCGCCACGACGGCCGTCGCCACCACGGCCCCGCCGAGGACGATCCACATCGCCCACCGGATCTCGGTCTTCTCGCGCCGGGCGTAGTCGGTCACCGGGGACTCGCGCGGCGAGAGCGCGGTCCCGCCGCCGCTGGCCTCCATGTAGGAGTCGAGCGCGCGCATGACGTCGGCCGCCGACCGGTTCGGGTCCGAGGAGTCCGCCAGCTCCGCGAGCGCCTCCTGGAGGAGGGCGCGGTGGGCCTCGCGCTCGGCGCGCGGGAGGGGCTGTCGCCGGTCGGTCATCGCCCTGGCAATGGTAGTGGACCCCCGCCGCGGCGACCCCTTCGCCGACCGCGGCGTATGCGAGAGTGCCGGGGTGAGCCGCACGGTGCTGGTCGTCGGAGGCGGAGGGCGCGAGCACGCCCTCGTGAGGGCCCTGGCCCGGTCGCCGCAACGACCGCGGATCCTCTGCGCGCCGGGCAACGCCGGCATCGCCGCCGAGGCCGAGCTGATCCCCCTGCGGGTTGACGACGTGGCCGGCATCGCGGCCCTCGCGGGCGGCTACGGCGCCGACCTGGTGGTGGTCGGCCCGGAGGCGCCGCTCGTCGCCGGCGTGTGCGACGCGGTGCGCGCGGCCGGGCTGCGCGCCTTCGGCCCGTCGGCCGCGGCGGCCCGCCTCGAGGGCAGCAAGGCGTTCGCGAAGGACGTGATGGCGGCGGCTGGCGTCCCCACCGCACGCGCCGTGACCGTGACGGACGTCGACGCCGGGATGGCCGCCGTGGCCGAGCTCGGGCTGCCGGTCGCGGTGAAGGCGGACGGCCTCGCGGCGGGGAAGGGCGTGGTGGTCGCGGGGACCGAGGCCGAGGCGCGCGAGGCGCTCGAGGCCTGCCTGGTGGCGGGGGCCTTCGGCGACGCGGGCCGCGTCGTCGTCGTCGAGGAGGGCATGACCGGCCCCGAGGTGTCGCTGCTGGCGATCTCCGACGGCAGGGCGCTCGCCCGCTTCCCCGCGGCGCGCGACTACAAGCCCATCGGCGAGGGCAACACCGGGCCGAACACCGGGGGCATGGGGTCGGTCTCGCCCGTCCCCGACGTGCCCGACGCCCTGGCCGACGAGCTCCTCGACCGCGTCCACCGCCCGGTCGTCGCCGAGATGGCGCGGCGCGGCGCGCCCTTCTCGGGCGTCCTCTACGCCGGGCTGATGATGACCGCCGACGGCCCGCGCGTGCTGGAGTTCAACGTCCGCTTCGGCGACCCCGAGACCCAGGCGCTGCTGCCGCGCTGGGAGGACGATGCGCTGGAGGTGCTCACGGCGGCCGCGGAGGGCCGGCTGGAGGAGGGGCCGGTGCGGGTCAACGACGGGGCCGCGGTCGCGGTCGTGCTGGCGGCGGCCGGCTACCCGGGCACCCCGCGCGGCGGCGACCCCATCGCCGGCCTCGAGGAGGCCGCAGCCCTCGGCGCAGACGTCTACCACGCCGGCACCGCCCCCGGCCCGGACGGGACGATCGTGACCGCGGGCGGGCGCGTGCTCGCCGTCAGCGCGCGTGGCGGCGGCGTGCCCGAGGCGCGGGAGCGCGCCTACGCCGCGGCAGAGCGGGTGACCTTCGAGGGGCGCCAGATGCGCCGCGACATCGCCGCCGGCCTCGAGGCGCAGGTGGGGGCGGGATGATCCCGCGCTACACCCGCCCGGCGATGGCCGCCATCTGGACCGAGGAGTCCAAGCTCGCCCGCTGGCTCGAGGTGGAGCTGGCGGTCTGCCGGGCGTGGGCGGCGCGCGGGGTCATCCCGCCCGAGGACCTCGCCGACATCGAGGGGCGCGCGGGGTTCACCGTCGAGCGCACGGAGGAGCTCGAGAAGACCACCGGCCACGACGTCGTCGCCTTCCTCACCGACGTGGCCGAGCGCGTCGGCCCCGCCTCGCGCTGGATCCACTACGGCCTGACCTCCTCGGACGTGCTCGACACCGGGCTGGCGCTGGCGATCCGGCGCGCGGGCGACCTGCTGCTCGCCGAGCAGGGGGCGCTCACGGCGGCGCTGCGCGGGCTCGCCCTGCGCCACGCCGGCACCCTCTGCGCCGGCCGGACCCACGGCGTGCACGCCGAGCCGACCACCTTCGGGCTCAAGCTGGCCGGCCACGCGATGGAGAGCCGCCGCAACGAGGAGCGGCTCGCCGAGGCGATCCGGGGCGCGGCGGTGGGCAAGCTCTCGGGCGCCGTCGGCACCTACGCGATGCTCGACCCGGACCTCGAGGCCGAGGTGCTCCGCGAGCTCGGCATCGGCGGCGAGCCGGTGGCGACCCAGGTGGTGGCGCGCGATCGCCACGCCCAGCTCGTGGCGGCGATGGCCGTGGCGGCGAGCTCGCTCGACCGCCTCGCCACGGAGCTGCGCCACCTGCAGCGCACCGAGGTGCGCGAGGCCGAGGAGGCCTTCGCCGCCGGGCAGAAGGGCAGCTCGGCGATGCCGCACAAGCGCAACCCGATCACGGCCGAGCGCATCTCCGGGCTGGCCCGGGTGATCCGCGGTCACGCGGTGGCGGCGCTCGAGGACGTGGCCCTCTGGCACGAGCGCGACATCTCCCACTCCTCGGTCGAGCGCGTGGTCCTCCCCGACGCGTTCCTCGCGCTCGACTACATGCTGGCGCGGTCCCGCTCGCTGCTCGACGGGCTGGTCGTGCGCCCCGACCGGATGCGGGAGGTCCTCGACTCCTCGCACGGGCTCGTCTACTCGCAGCGGGTGCTGCTCGGGCTCGTGGAGCGCGGCCTGCCGCGCGAGGACGCCTATGCCCTGGTGCAGCGCAACGCCATGCGCGCCTGGGAGGAGGCCCGCCCGCTCGGCGACCTCCTCGCCGCCGACCCCGAGGTCGCGGCCGCCATCGGCCCGGAGGAGCTGCGGGCGCTGCTCGACCCGGAGTGGTACACCCGGCACGTGCCCCTGCTGATGGAGCGGGTGGCCGCCCTGTGAGCGCCGCGGCCGACAGCTACCCCCTGCTCTTCGAGGGCAAGGTGCGCGAGGTGCGGGAGGTCGACGAGGACCGGCTGCTGATCGTCGCCAGCGACCGGATCTCGGCCTACGACTGGATCATGCCGACGCCCATCCCGGGCAAGGGCGCGATCCTCACGGCGCTCTCGGCGCTCTGGTTCCGGCGGACGGCGGACATCGTCCCCAACCACCTGATCGAGCGGCTCGGCGAGCGGGGGATGCTCGTGCGCCGCCTGCGGATGCTGCCGGTGGAGTGCGTGGCCCGCGGGTACCTCGCCGGCTCGGGGTGGCGCGACTACGTCCGCACCGGCGAGGTCTGCGGCCACCGCCTCCCCGAGGGGCTGCGCGAGGCCGACCGGCTGCCCGAGCCGATCTTCACCCCCGCCACCAAGGCGTCCGAGGGCCACGACGAGAACATCACCCGAGAGCAGGCGGCCGAGGTCGTGGGCGCGGAGACGCTCGCGCGGCTGGAGCGCCTCACGCTCGACCTCTACTCGCGCGCCGCCGCGGACTGCGCGCGCGCCGGCCTGATCCTCGCCGACACCAAGTTCGAGCTGGGCCTGGACGCCGGCGGTACCCTCGTGCTGGGCGACGAGGCGGTCACGCCGGACTCCTCGCGCCTGTGGCCCGCCGACCGCTGGCGCCCGGGCCAGAGCCCGCCCTCGTTCGACAAGCAGTACCTGCGCGACTGGCTCGACGCGATCGGCTGGGACCACGCGTCGCCGCCGCCGGAGCTGCCGGCCGAGGTCGTGGAGGGGACGCGGGCGCGCTACGTCGAGGCCCACGACCGCATCGCGGAGGTGATCGGCGGATGACCCAGATCGTGGTGACCGTGATGCCCAAGCAGGGGGTCCTCGACCCCCAGGGCCAGGCCGTGCGCGGGGCGCTGGAGCAGCTCGGGTTCGCCGGCGTGTCGGACGTGCGCATCGGCAAGCGGATCGAGCTGGAGATCGACGGCGACGACCCCGAGGGACAGGCGCGGGCGATGTGCGAGCAGCTCCTGGCGAACGCGCTGATCGAGGACTACCGCGTCGACGGGGCCGGCGGACCATGAGCGTCGCGATCGTCCGCTTCCCGGGCTCGCTCGACCACGACAGCGCCCGCCGCGCGGTCGAGCGCCTGGGCGGGCGGGCCGAGCTCGCCTGGCACGCCGACCCCGACCTGCCCCCCGGGACGCGGGCCGTGCTGCTGCCGGGCGGCTTCTCCTACGGCGACCACCTGCGCTGCGGCGCCATCGCGAGCCGCGCGCCGATCATGGGCGCCGTCCGGCGCCACGCCGAGGCCGGTGGGCGCGTGATCGGCATCTGCAACGGGTTCCAGGTGCTCTGCGAGGCGGGGCTCCTGCCGGGCGCGCTGCGCCGCAACGCGACCCTGTCGTTCGTCTGCCGCCAGATGGACCTCGAGGTCGCCGACCCCGACACGCCCTGGACCGGCGGCCTGCCGGCCGGGGAGCGCCTGTCCATCCCGATCAAGAACAACGAGGGCGCCTGGTACGGGGACCCCTCGCAGGCCCGGGTGGTGCTGCGCTACGGGCCCGACAACCCGCTCGGGTCGACCGACCGCGTCGCGGGCATCGCGAGCCGCGCCGGCAACGTGATGGGCCTCATGCCCCACCCCGAGGAGGCCTGCGACCCGCTGCTCGGATCGACGGACGGCGGCCTGGTCCTGAAGGCCGTCGCGGAGGCCGCCTGAGCGATGACCACCGCCCTCCCCCGCCACCGCCGGCTCGGCCTCACCGACGACGAGGCCGCGCGGATCCCGGAGCTGCTGGGCCGCGAGCCGACCGACCCCGAGCTCGTGATGTTCAGCCTGATGTGGAGCGAGCACTGCTCGTACAAGCACAGCAAGCGGCTGCTGAGCGGCTTCCCCACCGCCGGGCCGCGCGTGCTGCAGGGCCCGGGCGAGAACGCGGGCGTGGTCGACGCCGGCGACGGCATCGCGGTCGCGCTGAAGATCGAGAGCCACAACCACCCCTCGGCGGTCGAGCCCTTCGAGGGCGCGGCCACGGGCGTGGGCGGCATCGTCCGCGACATCCTCGCCATGGGGGCGCGCCCGATCGCGCTGCTCGACTCGCTGCGCTTCGGCGAGCTGTCGAGCCCGCGCAGCCGCCACCTCTTCACGCGCTCGGTCGCCGGGATCGGCCACTACGGCAACTGCATCGGGGTGCCGACGGTGGGCGGCGAGGTCGCCTTCGACGACCGCTACGAGGACTCGTGCCTGGTGAACGCGATGTGCGTCGGCGTGGTGGCGCCCGGGGCGATGCTGCGCTCGGCCGCGTCGGGCCCGGGCAACGCGCTGGTGCTGATCGGCAACCGCACCGGCCGCGACGGCATCGGCGGCGCGAGCGTGCTGGCGTCGGCCGAGCTGGACGAGGACGAGGACAAGCGACCGTCCGTGCAGGTGAGCGACCCGTTCACGGAGCGCAAGCTGATGGACTGCTGCCTCGACCTCGCCGAGCGAGGCGCCCTGGTGGCGCTGCAGGACCTCGGGGCGGCCGGGCTCACGAGCGCGGCCAGCGAGATGGCGGCCAAGGGCCGGGTGGGGCTCGACATCGACCTCGACCTGGTGCCGCTGCGCGAGTCGCTCGCGCCGGCGGAGATCCTGGTGTCCGAGAGCCAGGAGCGGATGCTCGCCGTGGTGGAGCCGGCGCGCCTGGACGAGGTCGTGGCGACCTGCCGCCGCTGGGACCTCGATGCGACCCGGATCGGCGTGGTGACGCAGGACGAGAACCTGGTCGCCCGCGCCGGGGGCGAGGCCGTCGCCGACCTGCCGGCGCGGCTGCTGGCCGACGAGGCGCCGGTCTACGACGTGCCCCGCACGCCCGCCCCGGCGCCGGAGCCGCTCGACCTCGCGGCGCTCCCCGAGCCGGCGGACCTCTCCGCGGCCTGGCGCGAGCTGCTGGCGCGGCCCAACCTGGCCTCGAAGCGCTGGGTCTACGAGCGCTACGACCACCTGGTCGGGGCCAACACGATCCGCCGCCCCGGCGGCGACGCGGCCGTGGTGCGCCTCCCGGGCTCGGACCGCGCGATCGCCCTCTGCGTCGATAGCGCCGAGCGGCACTGCGAGCTCGACCCGCGCGGCGGCGGCCGGGCGTCGGTGCTGGAGGCGGCGCGCAACCTCGCCTGCACGGGCGCGCGCCCGATCGCCGCCACCGACTGCCTCAACTTCGCGAACCCGGAGAAGGGCTCGACCGGGTGGCGGCTGGCCGAGACGATCGCGGGGATGAGCGAGGCCCTGGCGGCGCTGTCGGTCCCCGTCGTCTCCGGCAACGTGTCCCTCTACAATGAGAGCGCGAGCCGCGCGATCTACCCGACCCCGGTGGTGGGCATGATGGGCCTGCTCGAGCGGGCTGAGACCAGCGTGGGGCACGGATTCGTCGCCGCCGGCGACCTGGTGGTGCTGGCCGGCGAGGGCGGGGTCCTGGACGCGAGCGAGTACGCCGGCGGAGCGCGCGGGCGGCCGCCCGAGGTGGACGTCGGAGCGCGAGGTGGCGACGATCGAATTGGTGCTGGCCGCGGCCGAGGAGGGGATCCTGCGCAGCGCGCACGACGTGTCCGGCGGCGGGCTCGCCGTCGCGCTCGCCGAGTCGGCGGTCGCCGGCGGGCTGGGCGCGGAGGTGGCGGTCGCGGCCGGGCGGCGCGACGACGAGGTCCTGTTCGGCGAGGGCGGCGGGCGGGTCCTCCTGACGGTCCTCCCCGAGCACGAGGAGCGCCTCCGGGCCCTGGCGGGCGACCGGGCGGTGCGGCTCGAGACGATCGGCGCCGTCGGCGGCGAGGCCGTCGCGGCCCGGGTGGGCGGCCGCGAGGCGCGCCTGTCGGTCGCCGAGGCCCGCGACGCCCACGAGCGGGGCCTCCCGGAGGCGCTGGGGCGGACCCGCAGACCGACCGCCCCAAGGAGGAGTGCGGCGTCTTCGCCGTCGTGGCGCCGGGCCGGGACGTCTCGCGGCTGGCCTTCTACGCCCTCCACGCGCTGCAGCACCGGGGCCAGGAGAGCGCCGGGATCGCCGTCAGCGACGAGGGCCAGGTCATGGTGCAGCGCGACCTGGGCCTGGTGAGCGGCGTCTTCGACGAGCCCTCCCTGCGGAGCCTGACGGGCGGCGCGGCGATCGGCCACGTGCGCTACTCGACCACCGGCTCCAACAAGTGGGACAACGCCCAGCCGGTCACGCACACGCGCAACGGCGGGCTGGTCGCGCTCGGCCACAACGGCAACCTCACCAACACCGGCGCGCTGCGGGAGGAGATGGAGCTCGCGGGGGTGGACCTGCGCGCGAGCACCGACTCCGAGATCATCGCGGCGCTGCTGGCCTCGGAGTCGGGCAGCCTGCTGGCGGCCGTCTGCTCGGTGATGCCGCGCCTGGTGGGCGCCTACTCGGTCGTCGCGATGACCGGCCGCGAGCTGGTGGCCTTCCGCGACCCCTACGGCGTGCGCCCGCTCGTGATCGGGCGCCTGGACGACGACGGCTGGTGCGTCGCGTCCGAGACCTGCGCCCTCGACCAGATCGGGGCCACGTTCGAGCGCGACGTCCGGCCCGGCGAGGCCGTGCGGCTGTCGGCCGAGCGGGTGGAGAGCCGCCAGGCGATCCCCTCGCAGGGGGACGGCAAGCTGTGCGTCTTCGAGCACATCTACTTCTCCCGCCCGGACAGCCAGATGGACGGCGAGACGGTGTGGGAGGCGCGCCGGGCGATGGGCGCCGAGCTGGCGCGCGAGAGCCCCGCCGACGCCGACCTGGTGGTCGGCCTGCCCGACAGCGGCACGCCCGCGGCGATCGGCTACGCCGGCGAGTCGGGCATCCCCTACGCCGAGGCCGTGGTGCGGAACCGCTACGTCGGGCGCAGCTTCATCCAGCCCGAGCAGGCCATGCGCCAGCAGGGCATCCGGCTGAAGTTCAACCCGCTCCCGGCCGTGATCGGCGGTCGGCGGCTGGTGGTGGTCAACGACTCGATCGTGCGCGGCAACACCACCCGCCAGATCGTGGCGATGCTGCTCGAGGCCGGGGCCGCCGAGGTGCACATGCGCATCTCGAGCCCGCCGATCCTGTGGCCCTGCTACTACGGCATCGACATGGCCGACCGCGCCGAGCTGGTGGCGGCCGGCCGCACGGTCGAGGAGATCGCCGCGCTCACCGGCTCGGCCTCGCTCGCCTACCTCAGCCTCGCCGGCCTGCAGCGCGCGCTCGGGCGCCCCGCCGAGGGCTACTGCCGCGCCTGCTTCACCGGCGACTACCCGATCCCCGTCCCCGACTCGTCCCTGAAGCTGCGGTTCGAGCCGGGCGCGCGCGAGCCCGCCGGGGTCTAGGGGGAGCCGCCGAGCGCGCGGCTGATGCGGAGGACGTGCCCGTCCGGGTGACGGACGTGCATCTCACGGATCCCCCAGACCTCATCGGTGGGCGGATGCGTGACCTCGAGCCCCTCGGCGAGGCATCGCCGGTGAACCCGGTCGACGTCATCGACCCAGATCGACATCCAGGCGCCCGTGCCGGTTCGCTGATCTGCTCCCGGACCGGTGTCGAGGCTCGCTCCGCGCCCGCGGCCGCCCTGACCGTCGCGGCACAGGAAGATCTCGTGCCCGTCGCAGCCCACCCCGCCGAAGTCGGGCCCGGCGGCGGGGTCGTCCGCGTCCCACTCGAACTCCCTCGACCAGCCGAGCGTGGCGAACCACGCGAAGCTCTGCTCCACGTCCGTCACGTTGAGGATCGGCACCACCCGTTCGACCGTCACGGCGACCTCCCACGGCCTCGGCCCCGTGGAATCATCGCATCGGCTCGGCCTTCCCGGTGACGGTCTAGGCTGCCGACGTGGGCGAGCCGCTCTCCTACCGCGACGCCGGGGTCAACCTCGAGGCGGCGCGCCGCCACACCGACGCGCTGGCGGGCCTCGTGGCGGGACAGACGGGCTTCGCCGCCGCCCACCCGCTGCCCGCGGGGATGCGCGAGCCGGTGCTCGTCACCTGCACGGACGGCGTCGGCACCAAGCTCCTGCTGGCGCGCGAGCTCGGCCGGCTGGACGGGCTGGGGCAGGACCTGGTGGCGATGTGCGTCAACGACCTCGCCTGCACCGGCGCCCGGCCGCTGGTCTTCCTCGACTACCTCGCGGTGGGGCGGCTCGACCCGGACGAGGCCGGGCGGCTCGTGGCCTCGATCGCCGCGGCGTGCGAGGCCGTCGGATGCCGGCTGGCGGGGGGCGAGACGGCCGAGATGCCGGGGCTCTACGCGCCCGGTCACTTCGACCTGGCGGGGTTCGCCGCCGGGGTCGTGGAGCGATCCGAGATGCTCGGGCCGCACCGGGTGCGCGACGGCGACGCGATCGTGGGGCTCCCGTCGTCGGGCCTGCACGCCAACGGCTACTCCCTGGTGCGGGCGCTCGTCGAGGCCGGAGCGCTCGAGCCCGACCCCGACCTGCTGCTCGCGCCGACGCGCCTCTACGTCCGGGACCTCCAGGCGGTCGCCGGCGCGGCGGACCTGCGCGCCGCCGCGCACGTCACCGGCGGCGGCCTGCCCGAGAACCTGCCCCGGGCCCTGCCCGAGGGCCTGGGCGCGCGGCTCGACGCCGGCTCGTGGGAGCTCGGCCCCGCGATCGCGGCGATCCTCGCCACGGGACGGGTGGACGAGGATGAGGCCTGGCGCACCTTCAACATGGGGCTCGGGATGTGCGCGGTGGTGGGCGACGGCGACGCCGCGGCTCGCGCGATCGACGGCGCGCGGGTGGTGGGGCGCGTCGTCCCGGGCGAGGGCGTGACCGTTGCCTGAGGGCCCGTTCCGCGTGAGCGTGCTGGTGTCGGGCAGCGGCAGCAACCTGCAGGCGCTGATCGACACGGTCCACGAGGCCGGCGGGCCCATCGAGATCGCGCAGGTCGTGAGCTCGCGCCCGGACGCCGTGGCGCTCCAGCGGGCGGCGACGGCCGGGATCGCGACGCAGGTCGTGGCGATGGCCGGCCGCGAGCGCGTCGAGCGCGACCGCGAGCTCGCCGGAGGTCGTGTCGGCGGCCTCCCCCGACCTCGTCGTCCTGGCCGGCTGGATGAGCATCCTCACCGGCGGCCTTCCTCGACCGCTTCCCCGACCGGGTGGTCAACCTGCACCCATCGCTGCTGCCGGCGTTCCCGGGCATGCACGCGATCGAGGAGGCGCTCGGGTGGGGCGTGCGGTTCACCGGCGTCACCGTGCACTTCGCCGAGGAGCAGGTGGACGCCGGCCCGCCCATCCTGCAGGAGCCCGTGGCCGTGATGTACGGTGACTCGGTGGACTCGCTCACCGAGCGGATCCGCGAGGTGGAGCACCGGCTCGTGCCCGAGGTGGTGCGCCTGTTCGCCGCCGGCCGGGTGCGGCGCGACCCCGTCGAGCGTCGCCGCGTCGAGGTGGTGCCCGAGGAGGTCGAGTGAGGGTCGGTCGCGCGCTCATCTCGGTGTCGGACAAGACCGGCCTGGAGGAGCTGGCGCGCGGGCTCGCGGACCTCGGCACCACGATCGTGTCCACGGGCGGGACGGCGGCGGCGCTGCGCGACATGGGGATCGACGTCGTCCCCGTCGACGAGGTCACCGGGCACCCGGAGATCATGGGCGGGCGGGTGAAGACGCTGCACCCGCGCGTGCACGGCGGCATCCTCGCGCGACCCGGCCACGAGGGCGACGCCCGGGACATGCACGACGCCGGCATCGAGCCGATCGACCTGGTGGTGGTGAGCCTCTACCCCTTCGAGGAGACCGCGGCGCGGCGCGGGGCGACCGAGGACGAGATCGTCGAGCAGATCGACGTCGGGGGGCCGGCCATGATCCGCGCGGCGGCGAAGAACTTCGCCCGCGTGGGGGTGGTGACCTCGCCCGACCAGTACGCCGAGGTGCTCGCCGAGCTGCGGGGCGACGCGGGCGAGCTGTCGGACGGCCTGCGCCGCCGCCTGGCCGAGGCGGCCTTCCGGCGCACGGCGGGCTACGACGCGGCGATCGCCGCGTACTTCGCGGAGACGCACGACGAGTTCCCCGCCGGGCTCGTCCTGAACTTCGACAAACAGCGCGAGCTGAGCTACGGCGAGAACCCCCACCAGCGCGCGGCGTACTACGCAGAACGCGGCGCCCGCCGCCACCTGCTCTCGCGCACGGAGCAGCTCCACGGCAAGGAGCTCTCCTTCAACAACCTCTTCGACCTCGACGCCGGGCTCGCCCTGCTGTCCGAGTTCGAGCTCCCCGCGTGCGTGATCATCAAGCACAACAACCCGTGCGGCGCCGCCGTCGCCGGGGACGTGACGACGGCCTACCAGCGGGCGCGCGACTGCGATCCCGTCTCCGCCTACGGGGGCGTCGTGGTCGTCAACCGGCCGGTGGACGGGGCCCTGGGCGAGATGCTCGCGGGGACGTTCGTGGAGGTGCTCTGCGCGCCCGGCTACGACGACGAGGCGCTGCGGGCCCTGACCGTGAAGCCGAACACGCGGATCCTGCGAAGGAGCGAGCGGCGGCGGCGCAACCCGGGCGAGCGGGACCTGCGCCGCGTGGCCGGCGGCCTGCTGGTGCAGGACCGCGACGCCGAGAGCGAGGGCCGCTCCCTGATGAAGGTCGTCACCGCGCGGGCCCCCACGGAGGCCGAGTGGGGCGACCTGCTGTTCGCATGGCGCGTTGCGAAGCACGTCAAGAGCAACGCCATCGTGATCGCGCGCGACCTCGCGACGGTCGGGGTCGGCGCCGGCCAGATGAGCCGCGTTCGAACTCGGTGCGGCTCGCGATCGAGAAGGCCCAGACCCCCGTGGCCGGCGGGGCCCTGGCCAGCGACGCGTTCTTCCCCTTCGCCGACGGCCCCGAGGCCGCCATCAAGGAGGGGGTGACCGCCATCGTCCAGCCCGGTGGCTCGATCCGCGACGACGAGGTCTTCGACGCAGCCGACGCGGCCGGGGTCTCGATGGTCGTCACCGGCCGCCGCCACTTCCGCCACTGATGCCGGCCTGGGAGCTCGGGATCGACGTCGACGTGCCGCCCGAGGAGGCGTGGTCGCTCGTCGGCGATCCGGCCTCGGTGCCGCGCTGGTACCCGAAGTACGTGCGGGCCGAAGTGGACGGGGACCGGCGCGTGCTCACGAGCGCCGAGGGCGCGGTGCTCCGCGAGCGGCTGCTGGCGCGGGACGACGCGGCCCGGACCTACTCGTACTCGGTGATCTCGGGGGCGCCGGTGCGGTCCCACCGCGCCGGCTTCGCCGTGGCCCCCCGCGACGGCGGGTGCCGCATCACCTGGTGGACCGACGCGGAGCCCGCCGACCCGGAGGCCGACCTGGAGGGGCGCCTCAGCGCGACCCAGGCCGATGCCCTGCAGCGGATGAAGGAGATCCTGGAGCGCGGCTGACCGGCTCGGGGTCGCACGGCCGCCGGAGGCCCTACCCTCGGAATCGGATGCGGACGCTGACCGCCATCATGGCCGCCGCGCTGGCGATCCTCCCGGCCGCCGCGGGAGCCGCGGGCGCGCCGCCCGACGACCTGTCGGACGACCCGCTGGACCGCGGGGCCCTGCTCGCCCTGCCGAGCGTGTACCGGGTGGACGTGACCCTGCGGGTCGACGCCCTGCGGCGGGGGGACGGCCGCCGGATCCCCCTGCCGGCACAGGCGCGCGAGGTGGATGAGCGTGGCACCGCCTTCGCGGTCGCGCCCGGGGGATGGCTCGTCACGGCGGCCCACGTCGCGGCCCCCGACGACGAGACGGCGGCCCGGCTCGCCTACCAGGCCAAGCTGGCCCTCGAGGGCAAGCCGCACTCCGACGCCGTCGCGGCGGAGTACGTGGAGGAGGCCGGCGTGACGCCCGTCGGCGACCGGGTGACGCGCCTGGTGGTGCGCCAGGCGGACGCCGGTCAGGGCGCCGCCGCCGCGCGCACCTACATGCCCACCCGCGTCGTGCCGAGCGACCGCGCGGACCTCGCCCTCCTCCGCATCCGCGCGCCGGGCGCGCCGGCCCTGGCGCTGGCCGAGTCGGCCAGCATCGGGACGCCCGTCGCCAGCGTCGGCTTCGGCGCCGGCTCCGCGTTCGCCGAGCCGGCCCGCGGCGACCTGGAGCCCGCCGTGCGCCGCGGGGTGATCGCGCGGACGGGGATCATCGACGAGGACGAGCCGACCGCGCGCCCGGGGATGCTGGTGACGATCCCGCTCGAGTCCGGCGACTCCGGCGCGCCCGTCGTCGACGCCGACGGCGCCGCGCGCGGCGTCGCCGTCATCCGCACCGCGGACGGCGGCATCGCCGAGCGGGCGACCGAGGTGCGCCAGCTGCTCGCGACCGAGGGCGTCGAGGCCGCGCCCGGCCGCTCGGCCCAGCTCTTCCGCGGCGGCATGGCCGCGTTCTGGAACCTCGACCTGGCCGCCGCCGAGCGGAGGCTCGCCGCCGCCGAGCGCGCCTTCCCCGACCACGCGCTCGCGGGGCTCGAGGCGCGCCGCGCCCGCGAGCTCGCGGGCGCCGACTTCACGCTCGTCGGCGAGCGACGGCGCCAGGGCTTCCTGCTGGCGCTCGGGGCGCTCGCGGTGATCGCGGCCGCGGCGTGCGGGCTCGGGCTGGCGCGCCAGGGGGGCGGTGGGCGAGGATCTCTCGGGACCCCGACCGAGCGAGGGTGAGGGGGTGACCGGGTGACCGCGATGCGTGTGGGCGTGCCCGCCGAGGTCAAGGCGGACGAGTACCGGGTGGCGCTGACCCCCGCCGGCGCGAACGAGCTCGTGCGCCACGGCCACGAGGTCTGGGTGGAGCGCGGCGCGGGGGAGGGCTCGGACTTCGCCGACGCCGCGTACGAGCGCGTGGGGGCGCGGATCGGCGACGCCGCCGCCGCCTGGGGGTGCGACCTCGTGCTCAAGGTCAAGGAGCCGCAGCCCTCCGAGTTCGGCTACCTCCAGGACGACCAGGTGCTGTTCACGTACCTGCACCTCGCCGCGAACGCCGGCGTGGCGGACGCCCTGCGGCGGGCGGGCACCACCGCCGTCGCCTACGAGACCGTCGAGGACGCCGAGGGCCGGCTGCCGCTGCTGGCGCCGATGAGCGAGATCGCCGGGCGCCTGGCCGTCCAGGCCGGCGCGCGCCACCTCGAGAAGCCGCTCGGCGGGCGCGGCGTCCTGCTCGGGGGCGTCGCCGGCGTCGCGCCGGGGTCGGTGGTCGTGATCGGGGGCGGGATCGTGGGCACGAACGCGGCGATCGTCGCCGCAGGCATGCAGGCGCACGTCGCGGTGCTCGACACGGACCTCGGTCGCCTGCGCGACCTCGAGCTCGCCCTCGCCGGGCGGATGACCTTCCTGCACTCGACCCGGCTCGCGATCGAGGAGCTGCTGCCGACGGCGGACCTCGTCGTCGGCGCGGTGCTGGTGCCGGGCGCCCGCGCGCCGATGCTGGTGTCGCGCGAGGCCCTGGGGCTGATGCGCCCGGGGGCGGTCATCGTCGACGTCGCGGTCGACCAGGGCGGCTGCGTCGAGACCTCGCGCCCGACCACCCACTCCGACCCGGTCTACGAGGTCGACGGCGTGGTGCACTACGGCGTCGCCAACATGCCGGGCGCCGTGCCGGTGACGGCGACGCGGGCGCTCTCCAACGCCACCCTCCCCTACGTCCTGAAGATCGCCGACGAGGGGCTGGACGATGCCGTGCGGGCCGTCCCGGGCCTCGAGCCCGGGATCAACGTCCGGCACGGCGCGATCGTGAACCCGGCCGTCGCGGAGGCGCTGAGCGTCTAAGGCGGATGAGCGCCTCTTGCGGGCGCTCATGCGCGCCGAGGGCCCCTGGCCGGGGCCCTCGGCAGACCGGCGCACCGGCTTGCGCCGGGGCGGGCGCCGGAAACACCCGGGCTCTGACGCGGCCGGCGGGTCGAGCGCGCAGACCGGAGCCCTCGCCCGTCCGCCTCGTTCGGGGCGGCGGGCGGGCGCTAGCCTGTCGGCATCCGCGGAGCCTTCGCCCACGTCGCCGTCTGCGTCGACCGCTCGGAGGCGGCCCGGCGCGGGCTGGCCGAGGCCCGGCGGCTGCGCCCGGAGCGCATCTCCGTCGTCCACGTCGCCCGCGGCCGGCGCGCGTCCCGGAGCGGCCTGCTCGACGACCTCGTGGCGGAGGTGCCGGCGGCCGAGCCGGTGCTGCTGGCGGGCCGGCCCGCCGACAGCATCATCGAATGGGCCCGCGAGCGGCGGCCGGACGTCGTCGTGGCCGCGTCCCATTCGGGGCGGATCGCGGGCGTCCTGGGCAGCACGGCCAGGCGCCTCGCCACGTCGGCGCCCTGCCCGGCCCTGATCCTGCCCCCGGAGATCGAGCCCCCGGCCGAGCCGGACGAGGGCGGGGCGCCGTACGCCCACATCGCCTGCTGCATCGACGACTCGCCCGCGTCGATGCGGGCGCTCGCCGAGGCCCGGCGCCTGCGCGCGCTCGGCCCCGGGCGGCTGAGCCTCGTCCACGTGGCCCCGCGGGCGCTGATCGAGGCGCCCGTGCCCGGCGCCCCCGCCGGGGCCCCGCGGGACATCGCCGACGACGAGCGGGACTGGCTTCTCGCGACGGCCGGGCGGGTGCCGGGCGCGGAGGCCGTCGCCCTGACGGGGCTCGCCGCGGACGCCGCGCTCGACTGGGCGCGCGAGGCCCAGCCGGACCTGATCGTGGCCGCGGCCCACCGCGGCCCCGTGGAGCGCGCCCTGCTGGGCAGCTTCGCGGCCGACCTGGCGCGGGAGGCGCCGTGTCCGGCACTGCTCACGCGCTGACCGAGCGCCTGGCCCCGAAGACGGAGGGGCTCACCCAGGCGGAGGCCGAGCGGCGCCTGGCCGCGCGCGGCGAGATCGAGCCGCCGACGACCAGCCGGTCGTGGCGCAGCATCCTGCGCGCCAACCTGCTGACCGTCTTCAACGTCGTGCTGGTCGTGTTCGGGCTGATCACGCTGATCTTCGCCGACTGGCGCGACGCCCTCTTCCTGGGGATCCTGATCGTCAACGCGGGCATCGGCATCGTCCAGGAGGCGCGCGCCAAGCGGAGCCTCGACCGCCTGGCCGCGCTGGTCGCGCCGAGGGCCACGGTCGTGCGCGACGGCAGGCCGCGCGAGGTCGACGTCCCGGGCGTCGTGCCCGGCGACCTCGTCCTGGTGGGCGCGGGCGACCAGGTGGTTGCCGACGGCCCGGTGGTGGGCAGCGAGGGCCTCGGGGTTGACGAGTCGATCCTCACCGGGGAGAGCGAGCCGGTGATGCGCGGGCCCGGCGAGGCGCTGCGGGCCGGCTCCTTCGCGGTCGAGGGCTCGGGGTCCTACGTGGCCGAGGCGGTCGGGCGGGACACCTACGCCGAGCGGCTCACCGGCGAGGCGCGCGAGTTCCGCCACCCGCGCTCGCCGTTCGAGCGGGGGCTGGACCGGCTGATCCTCGTCCTCACCGCCGTCATGGTGCCGCTCGGGGCGCTGCTGCTGTGGTCGCTGATCGAGCAGGACAACCCCTTCCGCGAGTCGGTCGAGACGGCCGTCGCCGCCGTGATCACGATCGTCCCGGAGGGGCTCGTCCTGCTGACCGGGATCACCTATGCGGTCGCGACGCTGCGGATGACGCGGCGGGGGGCGCTGAGCCAACAGCTCAACGCGGTCGAGTCGCTGGCGTCGGCCGACACGGTCTGCATCGACAAGACCGGCACGCTCACCGAGGACCGCCTGCGGGTGGTCGACCTGATCCCCGCCGACGACGCCGACGAGGGCGAGCTGTCGGTCCTGCTCGGGCGCTACGCGGCCAGCTCGCCGAGCCGCAACTCGACGCTCGAGGCCGTCGCCGCGGCCTACCCGGGAACGGCGGAGCCCGTGCGCGAGGGCGTGCCGTTCTCCTCGCGGCGGCGCTGGAGCGGCCTGTCGATGGGCGGGCGCTCGTACGTGCTGGGCGCGCCCGAGCACTTCCCCCTCGAGGGCCGCCTCGAGGCGCGCGCAGGCGAGGAGGCGCGGCGGGGGCGGCGCGTGCTGGCCTTCGCCGTGGGCGGCGCGCAGATGGCGGCGGCCCGTCCCGACTCACCGCCCCCCGCCGGGCTGCGGCCGCTGGGCCTCGTCGTCCTGGCCGAGCAGCTGCGCCCCGACGCGCGCGAGACCGTTGCGTTCCTGCTCGAGCAGGGGGTCGAGATCCGGGTGATCTCGGGCGACGCGCCGGCGACCGTCGCGGCGATCGCCGCCGACGCCGGCATCCCGCTGCGCGGCCAGCCGGTCGACGGGCGCGAGCTGCCGGTTGACGCGACCCGCATGCGCGAGCTGGTGCGCGAGTCCACCGTCGTGGGGCGCATCTCGCCCGAGGGCAAGCGGCGCTTCGTCGAGGCGCTCGAGGCGGACGGGCGCTACGTCGCCATGGTCGGCGACGGCGTCAACGACGTCCCGGCGCTGAAGGCGGCCCGCCTGGCGATCGCCCAGGGCAGCGGCGCCCAGATGGCGAGGGCGATCGCCGACCTCGTGCTGGTCAAGGGCGGCTTCGCCGCGATCCCCGCGATGATCCGCGAGGGCCGCAAGGTGCTGCGCAACCTGCAGCGGGTGGCGAAGCTGTTCGTCGCCAAGTCGGCGCTGGCCGCGTTCCTGATCCTGACCATCGGGATCTCGTCCGAGAGCTATCCCTTCCTGCCGCGCCACCTGACGCTGGCCTCGGCCATCACGATCGGCATCCCGGCGTTCTTCCTGGCGCTCGCGCCCAGCGAGGGCCCCTGGAGGCCCGTCCGCTTCCTCCGCGAGCTCGCGAGCTTCGCGATACCCGCGGGCACCGCGGCCGGGCTCGGGGTCGTCGCGAGCTTCCTCCTGTCCGTCAACCTCATCGACATGAGCGAGGTGCGCGCGCGGACGGTCGCCACGACGGTGCTGGTCCTGGTGGGCCTCTACCTGGTCATCGTGCTGGAGGCCTCCAGCCGCGTCCGGGGCTACACGGTCGGGGCGCTCTGCGCCGCGCTCTTCGCGATCTACCTCGTCGTGCTGTCGCTGCCGAGCCTGGCGCGACTTCTTCGAGGTGGCCGCGCCCGACCCGGCGATCATCGTGGTGTCGCTGGCGGGGACGGCCCTTGCGGTGACGGGCCTGGTGCTGACCGACGAGCGCTTCCTTCCCCTGCCGGGCCGCCGCCCGCCCGCACCGCCCGCGCCGCCGTCAGGACCAGCGCCAGCGTGATCAGCACCGCGCTGGTCAGGCACCACGCGCAGACCGCCTCGATCAGGACGAGCTCGGCGTAGGTCAGCCACGCCGAGAACCCCACCCCGACGACCGCGGTGAAGAGGCCCAGCGCGCGCCCCATCGGCCCCGGCAGCAGCGCGGCGACCAGCAGGGCCCCGTAGGCCAGCAGCCCCAGCACCGCGACCGGGATCCCGGCGAGCTCGGAGTACTCGCTCTCCTGGACCGTCTGGCACCCTCCGCCGACCACGCAGGCCGGGTCGTCGCCCGAGGCGCGCACGGCGGTGAGGTAGCCCGAGACCCCGAGCCCCGCGACCGCGACGATCCCGAGGGCGATCCGGAGCGCGGTCTCGGACGGCCACCCGCGAGTCACGGCCGGCGACCGCTCACGTCTGGGGACCCACCTCGGCCACGGCGGCCTCGAGCTCGGACGACTCGACGGCGCCGGAGAGCGACCGCTCGCCGCCCGGGCCGCGGATCACGAAGGTGGGCGTCGCGGTCACCTCGTCCTGCTCGGCCAGCGAGGTGTTCTCCAACAGGTTCTGCTCGGCCGCGGACCCCGTGTAGTCCGCGCGCCACTTCTCGACGTCGAGGCCCAGCGCGGTGACGGCCTCCTCCATGAGCTCGTCGGTGAGCCAGTCCTGATCCGACTCGGGGCCCTGGTTGCGGTAGATCAGGTTCGCGAACGACCACATCGCGTCCTGCATGCCGGCGGCCTCCGCGCCGAAGGCCCCGCGCTCGGAGCTCCTGCTGATGAAGGCGATCGGGCGGAAGACCATCTTCGCGTCGCCGCTCTTGACGACCGAGTCGACGGCCTCGGGGACCGTCGTCTCGGACGCGAGCTTGCACGCCGGGCACGCGAGGTCGCCGTACTCGATGATCTCGACCGGCGCGTCGGGATCCCCGAGGACGCCGCCGGCCTGCGGGATGCCCTCGAGCTGCGCCTGGACCTCCGCGGCGCCCGCGATGGACGACGGCGCGTCGTCGTCGCCGTCGCCGCCCGACAGGCTGATCGCGACCACCACGCCGACCACGACCAGCGCGGCCACGACGATGCCGATCCAGTATTCCTTCTTCACGTGATCCGGCCTCCGCTCGCTGCACCCTGACGTCGGGCGGCACCGCGGATACCGGGCCCGCCGCGCACGACGATAGCGTGCATCCGCGCGCCCGGGCGCGTCCGGCGGTCGGACTAAGGTCGAGCGGTGAGGCTGCTCCACACCGCCGACTGGCACATCGGGAAGACGCTCGCGCGCCGCCCCCGCATCGACGAGGCTCGCGAGGCGGTCGACGCGGTCGTCTCCGCCGCGGTCGAGCACGAGGTGGACGCGGTGCTCGTCTGCGGCGACGTCTTCGAGCACCTCGCGCCGACGCCCGAGGCGGAGCAGGTCGTCTACGAGGCGCTCGTCCGCTTCGACGCGCACCGGATCCCGGTGGTCCTCCTCGCGGGCAACCACGACCACCCGCAGCGCTGGCGGGCCGTCGAATCGCTCCTCGCGCGCTTCGCGGTCCACGTCGTCCCCGAGGTGCGCCGGCCGGAGCGGGGCGGGCTGCTGGAGATCGCCGCCCGCGACGGCTCGGCCGGCGCGCAGATCGCCGTGCTGCCCTGGGTGCCCGAGCGCCGGCTGGTCGGCGCCGCCGAGCTGATGGGGCTCGCCGAGCAGCCGCAGCAGACCTACGCGACCGGGGTGGCCCGCCTGCTCGAGGCGCTCTGCGCCGCGTTCGACCCCGACAAGTGCAGCGTGCTCGCCGCGCACCTGCACGTCTCCGGCGCGACGCCGGCCGGCAGCGAGCGGCAGCTCACGATCGGGGACCTCTTCGCCGTCGCCCCGCAGGCGATCCCGGCGACCGCGCAGTACGTGGCGCTCGGGCACGTCCACCGTCCCCAGCGCGTGCCCGGCGTCGCCGCGCCCGCGCGCTACGCCGGCTCGCTGCTCCAGCTCGACTTCAGCGAGGCGGGCCAGGAGAAGAGCGTCGTGCTCGCCGACCTGGAGCCGGGGCGCCCGGCGCAGGTGCGGGAGCTGCCGATCACCGCCGGCCGCAGGCTCATGGACGTCCGCGGGACGCTCGACGAGCTGGAGCAGTACCGCGACTCCGCCGACGAGGCGTTCGTCCGGGTCTTCCTGGTGTGCGAGCGGCCCGTGCCGGGCCTCGCCGACCAGGTGCGGGAGCTCCTCCCGAACGCGCTCGAGGTCAGGCTCGAGTACGAGCGCGAGGAGGACGACGGCGGGCGGGTGGACGTGAAGGCGCTCACCCCGCGCGAGCTCTTCCAGCGATACCACCGCGACCGCTACGGCGCCGAGGCCGAGACCCGGCTGCTCGACCTGTTCGATCGCCTGCTCGACGAGGCCACGGCGGCATGAGGCCGCTCTCGCTGACGATCGAGGGCCTCACCTCGTTCAAGGGGATGCAGCAGGTGGACCTGTCGGACCTCGACCTCTTCGTCATCACGGGGCCCACCGGCGCCGGCAAGAGCAGCATCCTCGATGCGATCACCTTCGCGCTCTACGGCAGCGTCCCGCGCGTGAACGCCCACGAGCTGCGCGACCTGATCTCGCACGGGTCCACCCACATGCGCGTCCGCCTCGACTTCCGGGTCGACGGCCGGCAGTACCGCGTCGCCCGCCGCGTGGGGCGGAGCTCGCACGAGGCGACGCTGGAGCGCATCCAGAACGGATCGGCCGTCACGGAGATCGACCGGGGCGGGATCAGGGCGGTCGGCCGCCGGCTCGAGGAGATCGTCGGGCTCGACTTCAAGGCGTTCACGAAGGCGGTGCTCCTGCCCCAGGGCGCCTTCCACGAGTTCCTCACCGGGGACGCCGGCGAGCGCCGCCGGATCCTGATGCGGCTCCTCGACCTCGGCCGCTACGAGGCGGCCGGCCAGGCGGCGCGGCGGGAGGCGGCGCGCCTGAGCGACAGGATCGACGACCGCCTCGGGCACATCGAGTCGCACTACGCGGACGCCACGGGAGCGCGGCTCGCCGCGCTGGAGGCCTCCGCCCGGCGGGCGCGGGTGCGGGACGACCGGCTGAGGGCGGCGGCGGTCACGGCCAAGGCGATCGCGGTCGAGACGGCCGAGGCCGAGCGGTCGTGCGCGGCGCTGTCGAGCCGCGCCGGCGACGTCGGCGGCGCCCTGGCCGCACTCCGGCGCCTCGCCGATGCGCTGCCCGCGCTCGAGGCCGCGGCGCAGCGGTCGCGCGACGGCCTCGACGCGAGCGAGGAGCGGCTGGCCGAGGCCCAGGAGGGGGCCGAGCGGGCCCGCCGCGCGCTCGAGCAGACGATCGGGCGGACGGGCGACGCCGCCGCCCTGGCGCGGCTGGACGCGGCGGCGGCGACCAACGCACGCGAGCGGGCCGAGGTGGAGCGCCTCGACGGCGCGCTCGCCGAGGCGCGCGCGAGCGCCGAGCGGCTGGCCGGGGCGCTGCGCGACGCTCGCGCCCGGGAGGCCGAGGCCAGGGCGGCTCCTGGAACGGCGGCTCCAGCTTCGCGAGCGCGCCCAGGCGGAGCAGGGTCGCGCCGCGGCGGTCGTGCGGGCGGCCGAGGCCGCGGCCGCCCTCGCCGACCTGGAGCGCGCCCTCGGGCCCGCGCGAGAGGCGGCCGGCGCGGCGGGCGCGGCCCTCGAGGACGCGCGAGGGCGGCTGCGGCACCTGGAGCAGGAGCACGGCGCGATCGGCCTCCGCGCCGGCCTCGCGCGGGGCGATCGCTGCCCGGTCTGCGCCGCGGTCATCGAGACGCTGCCGGAGCGCGACGACGACGCAGGCGCCCTCCTCGAGGCGGCGCGGCTGGCGGCCCGGGCCGCGGAGCAGGACGACCGGGCGGCCCGCGACGCGGTCGTCGAGCTGCGGGCGAGGCGGCGGGCGGCGGCGGACGAGGCGGCGGCGGCGCGCGAGGCCGTGCCGGCGGACGAGGTTCCGGCGCCGGACCGGGCGGTCGCCGCCCTCCGGCGCGCGGAGGACGGCCTCGCGACGGCGCTGTCGGGCGAGCGCCTCGCCCGGGCCGCGCTCGACGAGGCGGTCGCGCTGGCCTCGAGCGCCGAGACGTCCGCGGAGCGCGGCCGCGAGGGTGGTGGAGGGGATCGCCGAGAACCGGCGCGGCGCCCAGGCGCGCCTCGAGTCGGCCCTGGCGGAGCTGACGGCGGCCTTCGGGCCGGACCCCCCGGCCGATGGCGAGATCGCGCGCCGCCGCGACGAGCTGCGAGCCGCCGAGGACGCCCGGCGCCGGGCCGACGATGCCGCCGGGGCGGCGCGGTCGGCCCGCGACGAGGCGCTGCGCGCGCACGGCGAGTGCGCGCGGCGGGTGGCGGCGTTCGACCAGGAGCTCGCCGCCGCGCGCGCCGCCGCCCGGATGGCGACCGACGCCGTGGCCCGGCTGCTCACGGGGAGCGGCCGCCCGCCTGCCGCTCCCGAGGACGCGCCGCGCGCCGACCTGCTGACGGCCTGGATCGAGCGCTGCGAGGAATGCGCGTCGGACGCGGCGCGCCAGGAGCGGCGGCTCCGCGAGGAGATCGCGGCGGCGGCGCGCCGGCTCGAGGACGCCGCCCGCGACGCCGGCCTCGCGATCGCGTCGTCGGACTCGTCAGCGGCGGCGCAGGCGCTCGAGGACGCCGCCAGGGAGGCCCACGGGGACGCCGTCGCGGCGGCGGTGGAGGTCGAGGCGCTCGGCGCCAGGATCGGCGAGCGGCGGCGGCTGGAGCTGGAGATCGCCGAGGACACGCGGTCGCTGGCGCTCCACCGGACGCTCAGCCGGGAGCTCCGGGCCGACCGGTTCGTCGCCTTCGTGCTCCAGGAGAGCATGACCCAGCTCGCGCTGCAGGCGAGCCTCGAGCTCAGGCGGATCTCCGACGGCCGCTACAGCCTGGTCGCCCGGAACGGGAGCTTCGAGGTCATCGACCACCACAACGCCGACGAGCGTCGCAGCGTCGCCACCCTCTCCGGCGGCGAGACGTTCATCGCGTCGCTCAGCCTCGCGCTGGCCCTCTCCGCGGGCCTGCGCGACCTCGCGGGCGCGGCCGCCGGACGCCTCGAGGCGATCTTCATCGACGAGGGCTTCGGCGCCCTCGACCCGGAGACGCTCGAGGTCGTGGTGGAGGCGCTCGAGCGGCTGCGCGAAGGCGAGCGGATGGTCGGCATCATCACGCACGTGCCGACGCTCGCCGACCGCATCCCGGCCGGGCTCGTCGTCGACAAGCAGCGGGGCCTCGAGCCGCATCCTCGTCCGCTGAGGCGGCCGCGCGAGCGCCGCGCGCTCGGCCCGGGCCGTCACGGTGCCCGGGGGCCTCGCCCGGACGGCGGGCCTCGGCCGCCTGCAGCGGCCCGAGCACCAGCCACCCCAGCAGCGGGCAGAGCGAGGCCATGGCGAAGGCGGCGGGCCAGGACAGGAGCCCGACGGCCGCGCCGAAGAGCGGAGAGGCGGCGGCCACGGCCGCCGAAGAGGATCGTGTTCTGCATGCCGAGGGCCGTGCCGACCCGGGCGGGCCCCGCCATCTCGGCGGCGGCCGCGAACGGAGACCCCGTTGCCGGCCATGACCACGACGCCGGCGACGGTGAGCAGGGGCACGGCCACCGCATCCGGCGCCGGGAGCAGGGCCGTGGCGGCGGCCAGGGCGATGCCGCCGCGCGAGGGCGATGGCGCGCAGCGGCCGGATGCGGCTGCCCACCCGGTCCGACCAGGCGCCCGCGGCCACGCGGGCGGCCGAGCCGCCGAGCTGCACGGCGGCGAGCGCGAGGGCCGACGCCGTGACCGACCAGCCGCGCTCCTCGTGGAGGTACAGGGCGAGGAAGCTGAGGACGGAGATCTGCCCCAGGACCACCGCCGCCGTCCCGAGCGAGAGGCGCCAGATCGCGCGGTCGCGCAGCGGGCCCCGCGACGTGACGTGGGGCGGCGGCTCGTCCAGCCTCCCGGCCTCCGGCCCGGCCCGGCGCAGGCCGACGGCCGCGGCGATCGCGCCGGCCAGGCAGGCGGCGGCCAGCGCGAGCAGCGCGGCCTCGACGCCGCCGGCGTCGGCGGCCAGCGGCAGGAGGGCGGCGGCGATCGCGCCGCCGAGGGGCGTCGACATGTGGCGCAGGCCGAGCGCGAGGCCGCGCTGCGACGGCCCGAACCACGACACCACCGCCCGGCCGCTCGCCGCGTTCGCGCTCGAGCCGAACGCGCCGGCCACGACCAGCCCCGCCCCGAGGGCCCGGCCGGAGGCGGCCTGCGACGCGAGCGCCAGGGCGATCGCCGCGCCGGTCAGGCCGGCGGCGATGACGGCGCGCTCCCCGATCCGGTCCGCGAGCGCCCCCCACGCCAGGAGCGTGGTCATGACCCCCAGCGTCGAGGCCGCGAGCAGCGCTCCGGTCTCGGCCAGCGAGAGGCCGAACTCGTCCCGGATCTGGGGCGCCACCGCCGGCAGGCCGAGCTGGACGGCCGAGATGCTGGCCTGGGCCGCCATCCCCACCGCCAGGACGACCCAGCGGTAGGAGGGGGCGGCGGGTGCGCCGGCCGCCCTCAGCGGGACGCCGGCGGCTCGGGCGACCCCTCGGTGCGCCCGCCGAGGTGCTGCGCGAAGAAGCGCTCGATCGCCCCGTAGGCCTCCATGCGGTTCTCGGGCTTCACGAAGCCGTGGCCCTCGTCCTCCGCCACGAGGTACTCGACCTCCACCCCCCGCGCCCGCAGCGCGGCGACGATCTGGTCGGACTCGGCCCTGGTCACGCGCGGGTCGTTCGCGCCCTGCACCACCAGCAGCGGGGCGCGGATCGCGTCGACCCGGCTCAGCGGCGAGCGCGCCTCGAGGTCGGCGAGCTGCTCGGGGTCGTCGGGGTCGCCGACGTACCGGAACCAGGTGCTCGCCAGGAACGGGCGCCAGTACGGCGGGAACGATCGCACCAGGGTGACGAGGCTCGACGGCCCGACGACGCTGACGGCCGCCGCGAAGACGTCGGGCGTGAAGGCCGCCCCGACCAGCGCGGCGTACCCCCCGTACGAGCCGCCGTAGATGCCGATGCGGGAGCGGTCGGCGATGCCCTCGGCGACGAGCCACTCCACGCCGTCGATGAGGTCGTCGTGCATCCTCCCGGCGAACTCGTGCTCGGCCGCGTGCGTGAACCGCTTGCCGAAGCCCGTCGAGCCGCGGTAGTTGACCTGCAGCACGGCGTAGCCGCGGTTGGCCAGGAGCTGGGCCTGGGGGTCGTAGCCCCAGGCGTCGCGGGCCCACGGACCGCCGTGCACGACCAGCACAGCCGGCAGCCCATGGGGTGGGGTGTCGAGCGGCAGGGTCAGGTACGAGCGCAGCGGCAGCCCGTCGCGCGAGGTGATCGTCACCGGGCGCATCGGCGCCAGGGTCTCGGGGTCGAGCCAGGGGCGCGAGCGGTAGAGGAGCTCGGCGGCGCCGGTCGTCCGGTCGTACAGGAAGGTCGCGCCGGGGTCGCGGTCGTCGTCGAAGGTCACGACCCACGCGGTCTCGTCGGCGTCCTGCCCCGTGATGCGCGGGTCGCCGGGGTGCAGGGCCCGCAGCGCCTCCCAGTCGCGGCCGAACCGGGGCTCGAGGGCGTGCATCACCGTGCGGTCGCGCAGGTAGGCCGCGCCCAGCAGCTCGCCGGTGAGGTCGCTGATCACGGGGCCCGACAGGTCGGCCTCCTCATCGGCGTCGATCTCCTGCTCGGAGCCGTCGACCGGGTCGAGCTCGACGAGGCGCTCGAGGTCGGACCCGCGGGCGCTGCCCACCCACAGGCGCGCGCCGTCGGGCGTGAACGCGAACGCGTGGCCGCCGTCCTCGTTGGCGAACTCGGCCACGACGCGGAACTCCGACCCCTCCTCGTCGCGCACCAGCAGCTGGTAGTCGCCGGCCGGCGTCTGCGCCCGCGCCCCGCGCAGCCGGCCGTCGCGGTCGGCGAGCCAGCCGATCACGTTGCCGGGGTTCCGCGCGACCAGCCGGAGCTGCCCGGTGGCGAGCGTGAGCCGGTAGGCGTCGAACGCCGAGCGGTCGCGCAGGTTCATCGAGACGAGCGCGTGGCGGGGGGTGGCGCGGGGCGCGGCGATGAGGCCGGCCCTCACCCCGGGGAACGGCGTCAGGTCGCGGGCCCGCCCCCCGGCGACGTCCGCGGCCATGATGTGGTGGTTCTCGTCGCCGCCCGTGTCCTGCGACCAGAGGATGCGCCGCGAGTCGCGCGACCACAGGTAGGAGCGCACGCCGCGATCGCGGTCGCCGGTCACGGGCCGGGCCTCGCCCCCATCGCGGTCGCGCACCCAGACGTTCAGGACGCCGTCGCGGGGCGCGAGCCACGACAGCAGGCGCCCGTCGGGCGAGATGCGCGCGAGCGCCCGCTCGGGGTCCCCGAAGAGGTCGCGGAGGGGGATGAGCGGGGGCACGGCGGGCATCGTGCCAGGCCGGCCGGCACGGGCGCCCCGCGGGGACTGGGGCGGATCCGGTTGGACGGGGGGCGGACCACCCTCTATCATCGTGCGGTTCGCGGGTTTTGCCCGCCCGTAACCCCTGCACGAGGAGCCGGCCTTGAGGTCGAGCGCACGACCCTGCGACCCTGCCGAGGCCCACCGCTGATCGCGCTGCTCTTCCCCGGCCAGGGAGCGCAGCAGGTCGGCATGGGACGCGCGCTCGCCGAGGCCTACCCGGCCGCCCGGCGCACCTTCGAGGAGGCCAACGACCTGCTCGGGTACGACCTCGCGCGCCTGTGCTTCGAGGGGCCGGCCGAGGACCTGACCTCGACCCGCAACTGCCAGCCGGCGATCCTGACCAGCTCGGTCGCGGCCTGGCGCGTGGCCCACGAGAACGGCGTGACCGGGGACATCGCGATGGGCCACTCCCTTGGCGAGTACTCGGCCCTGGTGGCCTGCGAGAGCCTGAGCTTCGAGGAGGCCCTGCGCGTCGTGCAGGCGCGCGGCGACGCCACGACCGACGTCACCGCGACGACGCCGGGCCAGATGGTCGCGATCATCGGCGCCAGCGACGAGGACGTCGAGGCGCTCTGCCTCGAGGCGGGCGAGGTGTGGCCGGCCAACTACAACAGCCCCGGGCAGGTCGTCGCGTCGGGCCTCCAGCGCGGGGTCGGCCGCCTGCTCGACCTGGCGCGCAAGCGCGGGATCAAGGCCCGGCTCCTCGAGGTGGACGGCGCGTTCCACTCGTCCGTGATGGCGCCCGCCACCGAGAAGCTGCGCGAGGCGCTGTCCAACGTGAAGATCGGCACGCCGTCGCTGCCGTTCCTGTCGGCCACCTCGGGCCGCTTCGAGCGGGGCGAGCGCCTGCGCTCGCTGCTCGCCCAGCAGCTCACCGCGCCCGTCCGCTTCACCCAGACGGTCCGGATGGCCCTCGACCACGGGGTGGACGGCTTCGTCGAGTTCGGCCACCGCCGCGTGCTGGTCGGCCTGGTGCGGCGCATCCGCCCCGACGTCCAGGCGATCAACCTGGGCGATCCGTCGGACCTGCCGGCACTCCTGGCCATGGCCGGGCGCACGGGCTAGGCCCGGCAGGGGGTTGCCGGTCGCGCTCGTCACCGGCGCGAGCAAGGGCATCGGGGCGGCCTGTGCCCTCGCGCTCGCGCGCCACGGGTACGACGTCGGGCTGACGTTCGCCCACGACCGGGCGGGCGCCGAGGCCGTGGCCGCGGGCGTCCGCGACGCGGGGCGCCGGGCGCACGCGGTCCGGAGCGAGGCCCGCGAGCCGGGGGACGCCGCCCGCGCCCTCGAAGAGGTCGAGGCCGCGCTCGGGCCGCTCGACGCGATGGTGGCGAACGCCGGCGTGACCCGCGACGGGCCGGCGATCAGGATGGACGGAGACGCCTGGCGGGAGCCCATCGACGTGAACCTGACCGGCACGATGACCGCGCTGCGCCATGCCCTGGCCGGGATGGCGCGCCGCGGGCGTGGCTGCGCCGTGGCAATCTCCTCGATCGTGGGCGTCCAGGGCAACGCCGGACAGGCCAACTACGCGGCCTCCAAGGCGGGCATCCTCGGCCTGGTCCGCGCGCTGGCGCGCGAGGCCGGCCCGTCGGGCGTGCGGGTCAACGCCGTCGCCCCGGGCTACGTCCGCACCCGCCTCACCGACGTGCTGAGCGACGAGCAGCGCGAGCGCCTGCTCGCGGCGACGCCGCTCGGCCGCCTGGGGGACCCCGAGGACGTCGCCGGGCCGGTCGCCTTCCTCTGCTCGCCGGCCGCCGCGTTCATCACCGGCGCCGTCCTGGCCGTCGACGGGGGCCTGCGCCTGTGAGCGCGAACGGGGGCCGCGGGGGGAACGGCCGCCGCGTGGTCGTGACCGGGCTGGGCATCGTGGGCCCGCTGGGCATCGGCTGGGAGGACACGTGGCGCGCCGCCCTGGCCGGGCGCTCGGGCGCCGGCCCGATCACCCGCTTCGACGCCTCGCACCTGGCCTGCCGGATCGCGTGCGAGGTCCGTGACTTCGAGCCCGGCGACTTCGTCGACCGGCGCTCGGCGCGCCGGATGGACCGCGCGAGCCAGATGGCGATCGCAGCCGCGCGCCTCGCCCTGGACGACGCGGGCCTGGAGATCGACGGGGACGGGTACCGCGCCGGGACGGTCATCGCGACCGGCAACGGCGGCAGCGAGACCTTCGAGGAGCATCACCGTGCGCTGCTCGACCGCGGACCCGAGCGGTCGTCGCCGCTGATGGTCCCGGTCATGATCGTGAACATGCCCGCGGGGCAGGTCTCGATGCAGTTCGGCCTGAAGGGCCCGGCCATCTCCGTCGTGACCGCGTGCGCCTCCGCCAACCACGGGATCGGCGACGCCGCCGCGACCATCCGGCGGGGCGCGGCCGACGTGATGCTCGCCGGCGGGGCCGAGGCGGGGGTGACCCCGTTCTGCATGGCCGGCCTCGACGCCACCCGGGCGCTCTCGCGGCGCAACGACGAGCCCGAGCGCGCCAGCCGCCCCTACGACGCGGGCCGCGACGGCTTCGTGGCGGCGGAGGGCGCCGGCGTGCTGGTGCTCGAGAGCCTCGACCACGCCCGCGGCCGGGAGGCCGAGATCGTCTGCGAGGTGCGCGGGTACGGCGCCAGCGCCGACGCCTACCACCTCACCGACCCGGAGCCCGGCGGGCGCTGGCAGCTCGCGGCGATGCGCCAGGCGCTCGAGACCGGCGGGCTCGCCCCGGAGGAGCTCGACTACGTGAACGCGCACGGCACGTCAACCCCCGCCGGCGACCCGGTCGAGATCGTCGCCATTCGCCGGCTCCTGGGCGACGAGCGGGCCGCCGAGGTGCGGGTCTCCTCCACGAAGTCGATGCACGGTCACGGGATGGGCGCGGCCGGGGGGTTCGAGGCCGTGCTCACGGCGCTCGCCATCCGCGAGGGCGCGATCCCGCCGACCATCAACCTGGAGGACCTCGACCCGGCCTGCGCGGGCGTCGACCACGTCGCGAACGAGGCGCGCCCAGGGCCGGTGCGCGTGGCCCTCTCCAACTCGTTCGGCTTCGGCGGCCACAACGCGGTGCTGGCGTTCGCGGCGATGGAGGGCGCGTGACGTCCGTGAACGGGCGCGGCGCCCGGACCCGCGTCGCGGTCACCGGCATCGGCGTCGTCTCGCCGATCGGGATCGGGCGGGAGGAGATGTGGCGCTCGGCGAGCGAGGGCCGGTCCGGAGCCGGCCTGATCACGCTCTTCGACGCCTCCGACCTGCCCGTCCGGATGGCGTGCGAGGCGCAGGGCTTCGACCCGTCCGACTTCATGGACCGGCGCGCGGCCCGGCGCATGGACCGCTACGCCCAATTCGCCGTCGCCGCGGCGCGGCTGGCGGTGGCCGACGCGGGCCTGCCGATCGACCGCGACGGGGAGGGCATCGGGGCGATCATCGGCAACGGGGGCTCGGGCGCGACCTCCCGCGAGGCGCAGCACGCCGTGATGCTCGAGCGCGGCCCCGACCGCGTCTCCCCCTTCGTGATCCCGCTGTCCGTCGCCAACATGGGCGCCGGGCAGGTCTCCATGGAGCTCGGCCTGCACGGCCCGGTGACGGCCGTCAGCACGGCCTGCGCGGCCGGGACCGACGCGATCGGGGTCGCGCTCGACGTGCTCCGCCGCGGGGACGCCCGCGTCATGCTCGCGGGCGGCTCCGACACGCTGATCACGCCCTACTTCGTCGCCGGGTTCGACGCGATGCGTGTGCTCTCGCACCGCAACGACGACCCGGCCGGGGCGGCGCGGCCCTTCGACCGCGACCGCGACGGCTTCCTCATCGGAGAGGCGGGGGCCGTGATGGTGCTGGAGCCGCTGGACGACGCGCGCGCGCGGGGCGCCGACGTGATCTGCGAGCTCGCGGGCTACGGCGCCAGCGCCGACGCCTACCACATCACCGACCCCGACCCGACGGGCGAGCCGCAGGCGCGCGCGATGACCGCGGCGATCCAGGACGCCGGGCTCTCGCCGGACCAGGTGGACCACGTGAACGCCCACGGCGGGGCCAGCAAGCCCGGCGACCCCGCCGAGCTGCGCGCGCTCAAGGTCGCCCTGGGCGAGGAGGCGGCGGCGCGCGTCGCGGTGAGCTCGACCAAGTCGATGCACGGCCACTGCATGGGCGCGACGGGGGCGCTGGAGGCGGCCATCACCGCGCTCGCCCTGCGCGAGGGGGTCGTGCCGCCCACGATCAACCTGAGGGAGGTCGACCCGGCCTGCCTCGGCGTCGACCACGTCGCCAACGCGGCCCGGCCCGCCGACCTTCGCGTGGCGATGTCAACCTCCTTCGGCCTCGGCGGGCACAACTCGGCCCTGGTGCTGACCCGGTCCGAGGAGGAGCGGTGATGGAATGGGTGCGCCGCCTGTCGCCGCGGGCGGAGAAGACCATCCGCCTGGTGGCGGTCTGCCTCCTCGCCGCCGTGCTGGGCGTCATCGCCGTGGCGCTGGACAACGAGGCGGTGGGCTTCGCGGCGATCGGGCTCGTGCTGGCGGGCATCCTGGCCGGGCCCGTGATCGCGCGGTACCTGTTCCCCCCGGGCGACGAGAAGGCCTGAGCGGCGCGCTAGGCTCGTCGGCGTGAGCGCCGCCGACGTCCGAGACACGCTCGACCGCCTGCTGTCCGAAAGGATCCTGCTCCTCGACGGGGCGACGGGCACCATGCTCCAGTCGCACCGGCTGGAGGAGGCCGACTTCCGCGGCGATCGGTTCGCGGACCACCCGCTGCCGCTCAAGGGCGACAACGACCTGCTCACGCTGACGCGGCCGGACGTCGTCTCCGAGATCCACCACGCCTTCCTCGAGGCCGGCGCCGACATCATCGAGACCAACACCTTCAACTCGACCGCGGTGGCGCAGTCCGACTACGGCACCGAGGGGCTCATCGTGGAGATGAACGCGGAGGCCGCGCGGCTCGCGCGCGCGGCGGCCGACGAGTGGACGGCCCGCACGCCGGACCGGCCGCGCTTCGTGGCCGGGGCCATCGGCCCCACCAACCGCCTGCTGTCGATCTCGCCCGACGTCGAGGACCCCGCGGCGCGGTCGATCACCTTCGAGGAGCTGCGGGCGGCCTACGCCGAGCAGGTGCGCGGGCTCGTGGAGGGGGGCGTCGACCTGCTCCTCGTCGAGACGGTCATCGACGCCCTGAACGCCAAGGCGGCGATCGTGGCCATCGAGGAGGTCGCGGAGGAGACCGGCGCGCGCCCACCGGTGATGATCTCCGTGACCATCACCGACCGCAGCGGGCGCACCCTCGCCGGGCAGACGATCGAGGCCTTCTGGATCACCATCGCCCACGCCCGGCCGTTCGCCGTCGGGGTCAACTGCGCGCTCGGCGCCGCCGAGATGCGCCCCTACCTCGCCGAGCTGTCGCGGGTCGCGAGCTGCTGGACGCTCTGCTACCCGAACGCCGGCCTGCCGAACGTCTTCGGCGAGTACGAGGAGCTCCCCGAGCAGACCTCCCGCGAGCTGGGCGAGTTCGCCGCCAGCGGCCTGGTCAACATCCTGGGCGGCTGCTGCGGCACCACCCCGGACCACATCCGCGCGATCGCTGCGGCCGCCGAGGGCAAGGCGCCGCGGCTGGTCCCGCCGCCCGAGGACCACACGCGCCTGGCGGGCCTCGAGCCGCTCGTCCTGCGCCCCGACGCCAACTTCACCATGATCGGGGAGCGCACCAACGTCACCGGGTCGCGGCGGTTCGCCGAGCTCGTCACGGCCGGCGACTTCACCACCGCGCTCGAGGTGGCGACCGAGCAGGTGCGCAGCGGGGCGAACATCGTCGACGTCAACATGGACGAGGCGATGCTCGACTCCGAGGCCGCGATGACCACGTTCCTGAACATGGTCGCCACGGAGCCCGAGATCGCCCGGGTGCCGATCATGGTCGACAGCTCCAAGTGGTCGGTCATCGAGGCCGGCCTGCGCTGCGTGCAGGGCAAGCCGGTCGTCAACTCGATCAGCCTCAAGGAGGGCGAGGAGGAGTTCCTCGCGCGCGCCCGGGAGGCCCGCCGCTACGGCGCGGCCATGGTGGTGATGGCCTTCGACGAGGAGGGCCAGGCCGACACCGTCGAGCGCAAGGTGGCGATCTGCGAGCGCGCCTACCGGCTGCTCGTCGCCGAGGCCGGCGTCCCGCCGCGCGACATCATCTTCGACCCGAACGTCTTCGCCGTCGCGACCGGCATCGAGGAGCACAACGGCTACGCGATGGCCTTCATCGAGGCGACGCGCCAGATCAAGGAGCGCTGCCCGGGCGCGAAGGTGAGCGGCGGCGTCAGCAACCTGTCGTTCTCGTTCCGCGGCAACGAGGTCGTGCGGCAGGCGATGCACAGCGCCTTCCTCTTCCACGCCATCCGGGCCGGCATGGACATGGGCATCGTCAACGCGGGCCAGCTCGTGGTCTACGAGCAGATCGACGAGGAGCTGCTCGAGGCGGTCGAGGACGTGCTCTTCGACCGCCGCCCGGACGCGACCGACCGGCTGGTGGAGCTGGCCGAGCAGGTGCGCGAGGACGCCGGGGCGCGGGTTGCCGACGAGGCCTGGCGCCAGGGGACCGTGGAGGAGCGCCTCGAGCACGCGCTGGTGAACGGCATCGTCGACCACGTCGAGGCCGACACCGAGGAGGCCCGGCAGGCCTACGGGGCCCCGCTCTCGGTGATCGAGGGGCCGCTGATGGCGGGGATGAACGTGGTGGGCGACCTGTTCGGCTCGGGCAAGATGTTCCTGCCCCAGGTCGTGAAGAGCGCGCGCGTGATGAAGCGCGCCGTCGCCTACCTCGAGCCCTACATGGAGGAGGAGCGCGCGCGCGCCGAGGCCGCCGGCGAGGACACGGAGCCCCAGGGGACCATCGTGATGGCCACCGTGAAGGGGGACGTCCACGACATCGGCAAGAACATCGTCGGCGTCGTGCTCGGCTGCAACAACTACCGCGTCGTCGACCTGGGCGTGATGGTGCCGGCGGACCGCATCCTCGAGACGGCGGACGCCGAGCGCGCCGACATCGTGGGCCTGTCGGGCCTGATCACCCCGTCGCTCGACGAGATGGTCGCGGTGGCCTCCGAGATGGAGCGGCGCGGCATGCGCATCCCGCTGCTGATCGGCGGCGCCACCACCAGCCGCCAGCACACTGCCGTGAAGATCGCGCCCGCGTACTCGGAGGGCGTCGCCCACGTGCTCGACGCCTCGCGGGCCGTGGGCGTCGTCTCGCGGCTGCTCGACCAGGGGCAGCGGGAGACCTTCCTCTCCGAGGTGCGCGAGGACCAGGCGACGCTGCGCGACCAGCACTCCGCCCGTCGCGAGCGGCCGCTGCACCCGCTCGCCGAGGCTCGCCGGCGGCGCCCGCGCATCGACTGGCGCGTGGAGGACCTGCCGGTCCCCGAGCTCACCGGGCGCCGCGAGCTGCGCCGGATCCCGCTCGCCGACATCGTCCCGTTCATCGACTGGACCTTCTTCTTCCACGCGTGGGAGGTGCGCGGCAAGTTCCCCGGCGTCCTCGACCACCCGCGCCACGGCGCCGCCGCGCGCGAGCTCTACGCCAACGCCCAGGCGATGCTCGCCGAGCTGGCCGCCGGCGACGCCCTCGAGGCGAACGCGGCCTACGGCCTGTGGCCCGCCAACTCGGAGGGCGACGACATCGTCCTCTACGCGGACGCCGGCCGCGGCGCCGAGGTCGCCCGCTTCCCCATGCTGCGCCAGCAGCGGGTGAAGGCCGCGGACAAGCCCCAGTACTCGCTCGCCGACTTCGTCGCGCCGCTGGAGTCCGGGCTGCTCGACCACGTCGGCGGCTTCGCGGTGACGGCCGGGATCGGCGCCGACGAGCTCGCCGCGGCCCACGAGGCGCGCCACGACGACTACTCGGCGATCATGGTCAAGGCGCTCGCCGACCGCCTCGCCGAGGCCCTGGCGGAGATGCTGCACGCGCGGGTGCGCCGCGAGTGGGGCTACGGGCGGGAGGAGTCGCTGAGCAACGAGGAGCTCATCGCGGAGGCCTACCGGGGCATCCGCCCCGCCTTCGGCTACCCCGCCTGTCCCGACCACCTGCCCAAGCGCCGGCTCTTCGAGCTGCTCGACGCAGGAGCCGTCGGGATGAGCCTGACCGACTCGCTCGCGATGCTCCCCGCGGCCTCCGTGAGCGGTCTCTACCTCCACCACCCCCAGGCCCGCTACTTCGCCGTGGGCCCGGTCGGCGCCGACCAGGCCGAGGACTACGCGGCCCGGATGGGCATGCCCCTCGAGGAGGTCGAGCGCTGGATCGGGCCGAACCTGGGCTACGAGCCGTCGCCCGCGAGGGCGCCGCGGTCTGAGCGATCGGCTCGGAGGGCGAGCTGGACGGGCGCCCGGGAGGACTCTGGATCTTCGGGGCGCCGAGACGGGGCAAGGCCAGCGGGTGGGATCCCAGCGATAGGCTCGCGCCACTGAGAGGAGGACGGCGTGAGCGACGAAGTGGTTGATCTTTCGAAGGCCATGCGGCTGATGTACGCGGCGCGCGCCGTCGCGACCGGCCCTCGGGGGGACGTGACCGTCCGGTACGTCTACTTCGACATTCGAAACCAGGCCCGCGCGGGACTGCCCAGCGAGCTGCACGATGAGTTCGATGCGCTCTTTCCGTCCAGCGAGTCGGAGGTTCCGGTTGGCGTTGAGCGACTGAGCGCCCTTGCCGGCTACCTCGAGGGCGTCGTGCAGGATGCGACCCTGGGGCGGCGGATCGACGCGGAGGCCGAGGCCGGCGAGCGGCAGGTCCAGGCCAGGCACATCACTCCTGGGCAGGCCGAGGACGCCGAGGACGCAGCCCGTGCCGAGAACGAGGGATACCCTCTTGGGCGATGAGGCGAGGAGAGCGGTCCATCACGTCGTTGAGGGTCGCTCTCCACCGCCTTCATGCGCAGATGCTGAGTGGGCCGCCTGCCACGCTCGCCGAGCACCCTGGGGCGCGCCTTCGGGGCGCGGCGGGATTCGGGACCGCGACCGGGCCGCTGGCCCCGGATCGGCAAACCGATTGCTGAAAGGACCTCAGCGTGTTCAACATGGGGAAAACCCACATCGTCATCATGTGGACGGTGGGCGCCGATGACGTGGCAGAGTGGGACCGCATCTTCGCCAGCCACGGCGAGTGGATGAAGGGGCACCCCCGCGAGGGCGATGCGGCACTCCTCTCCTACACCGTCTCCAAGGGCCCGGAGCTCTCGAACCCGTTGGACCCGAACTCGGAGCCGACCGGCAAGACGATCTACGTGCTCGACGAGTACTACGAGTCGCCCGCCGGCGTAGCGCGGCACTGGCAGGACGCGATGCAGAACTGGCATGACCTCGGCGCCGTGGTTGCATCGAGTGAGAAGGCCACGGTGGCGACGCTGCACAGCGGAACGGTCGTCCAAGCGCTCTGGTAGACGGCGGGTCGCCGGGCGCGCGCCCTCGCACCAGGGTCAGGCAGCAGCGGCCCCGCGCTTGGCTCGGCACGCGCGTAGGTACGCGGCCCGGCGGGGGCGGCACCAACTGCCATAGCCGGAGCTGAGGTGGCGCTTTCCGGGTGTTCTCCTCCGCGGCGTGCGGGACAGGAGTAGGGTGGACGTACTGACGAGGGGTTTCGCCCTACGGGCAACGGTCCGGACGGCACCCGGGGGGACTGATGCCAGCCCAGCCCCCTCCCGTCGCCTCGCCCGGCACCGGCCGGTAGATCGGAGGCGCTCATGCCATCCGCAACCCTCCTCCCGCCGGGGCAACACGCACCGCTGCTTCGCGCAGAGCCCCGACCGCACCCCGACACCGTCGCCGTTCAAGGGGCCCGCCAGCCGCTCGGAGGCGGCTCGCGGCTCTCGGTGGTCTGCCGCCGGCGCCGGGACTCGGTCCTGTTCCGCCTGTCGGGCAACCTCGACATCTACACGGTCCCGCACTTCGTCCGCCAGATCGAGTTCTTTGACCCCGCAGCGGATCGGTTGCTGGTCGACGTCGCGGAAGTCCGGCTTCTCGACTCCGCCGGCATCTGCGCCCTCGTGAGCCTGCGGAACCGGGCGCACCGGGCGGGCCGTCGGCTCGGTCTCGTCGGCGCGAGCCCCCGCCTGCGTCGCCTTCTGGGATACGCCGGCCTCGGCTCCGCCTTCACCTTCGGCGAGGACAGGACGACGGTGGGCCGCCTGGCCCCGCGCCGAGACCGTGTTGAGCGCCGGAGTCGGTCCGGCGCTCATACGGTCTAGGTCTTGGCCGGGGTGGCCTGAGCCTCGATCGTCCGCACGTCGGCGCCCGCGGCGATCGGCACCTTGCGGGGCTTGGCCGCCTCAGCCACCGGGATGTGCAGCGTCAGCACCCCGGTCGCGTAGGTGGCCTCGAGGCGCTCGGCGTCGAGCGTGTCGCCCAGGAACAGCTGGCGGGTGAACGCGCCGTGCGGGCGCTCGGCGGCGATCACCTGATCGCCCTCGCGGCCCTCGAAACGCCGCTCTGCCTTGATCGTCAAGATGTTCTGCTCGACGGTGAGGTCGATGCTCCCCGGGTCCACGCCCGGCAGGTCGAAAGCAGACCACGAACTCGTCGCCGCGCCGGTAGGCGTCCATCGGAACCGGCCGCGGCGGCCGCGCGCCCGACATGATCTGCTCGGCCAAGCGGTCAAGCTCGCCGCGGAACGAATCGAATTGCATCAGCATCGCTCTGGCCTCCTGAGGGCAGCGGGGGTCGCTCTGCGCCCCCGTGCGCAGCGGGCCGGCGCCAGGCCTCGTTGCCGAACCCGCCCAGCGGCGGCCGCCGCTCGCCATCACCGTTCACCCCTCGTCCTGGACCGCCGCTCGGTCCGGGGAGGAGGAGGGCTGTCAAGGGGCCGCCGGTCCGAACCATCACCGACGACCCCTCAGGCACACCTAGGCTCGGTGCCCCGCGCTCCGGCGGCCTCGTCTCCGGGCGCCTGCGCAGGCACCTGATTGGGTGGGGTTGGCGGACGGCCCCGACGCCTCTGGGTATCGGGGGGAAGGAACCGTCCTCTCTCGCCGCATCCAAAGGCGTCACCGCCCTGCGGCTGCCGCGCCCGTGCGGGCGCTGGTCGTCTGGCCGCGTGGTCAACCATCGTGCGCGCGCCGTTCCGCGGCGCCCCTCTGGACCGGTAGCGAGCGGTTGTCGTCCCGAGCGCCCGCCTCAGTGAGCCGCGACGCGCCGTGCGGCGCCTCCGTCACGATTCCCGGGCGTCTCGCCCGGCGAGTGACGGCATTGGAGCGGCTGACCTGCGGACCACGGTGCATCCGGTTCACGTTCCGATCCGGTGCGGCGAGTGCTTGAGCGACTTGGAACCAAGTGCGCTCGCGCTCGCCCCTTCACAGTGACCCTCCCGCCCGCTCCCGTCAAGGACCCCCCACCGCCGGCCTCGCGTCGTGTTCAAGATCCGCGGCTCGGGCGAGAGCATGGCTCCTTGATCGCCGCGGCTGGGGACGGGCTCGCGGCTGGTCGGGGACCGGCGGGGCGCGTGAGGGCGCCTCGGGCACGGCCGGATCAGGTCACGTAGCCGCGCGGGCCCCAGGACGGGCCCGGGTCGTCCCGGTCGAACTGCTCCTTCGCCAGCCAGAGGCGCGCCTGGCGCGCGCCCTCCACGAGCGCCGCCAGCTTGGCCTCGGCGACGTCCTCGGGGAGGCCGTCGAGGCCGGGGGTGGCCGCGACCCAGAGCGCCGAGGCCGTCCCCTGCGCGGGCGCGGGCAAGACGCGCGCGCGCGACGTCGTCGGGGTCCTCCACCTCCGCGGCGCCGCCGTCGACCGCCGCGACGAGGTCCTCGTCCGGGCCCAGGCGGTAGTGGCCGCGCGGGCACGGCGCCCGCGCGTCTCGACGATCAGCGCCGCCGATGCCGTCGAGCGCCGCCGCGTCGGCGATCCGCGCCTTCAGCGGCAGGTGGGGCGCGGCCGCGCGGGCCGCCGCGATGGTCTCGGCCGTGTCCTGCGCCGCCCCGCTCGCCGCGACGTCGAGGCCGATCCGCGCGAGGCGGGCGGCCCACGCCGGCGCCCCGGGCAGCGGCCCGAGGGCGATCGCCGGCAGCACCGGCAGCTGGATGCCCAAGGCGGCGAGCTCGTCCCGTCGCATCGCGTGAGCGTACGCGGGCCCATCTACCATTGGCCGCCTCATGGGACGCGACGGCTGGCTGCGACGGCTCGGCCCCTGGGTCGGCATCGGCACGAGCCCCGCGGCCATGATGATGGGCGGCGGCGTCGGCGAGGGCCTGCGCGGCGGCGAGCTGGTGGCCGCGCTGGCGACCGGCGTGGCGCTGCTGACCCTCCTCGCCGGTGGGCAGGGGATCCTCGGCCAGCGCACCGGCCGCACCCTGGCGTCGCTGACGGCGGGGCCGCTCGGCGGCGAGGGGAGCCGCCGCACCGCCTCGGTGGTCATGCTCGCGATGATGGTCGGGTGGTTCGGGGTCAACGTCGGCGTCGCCGGCGTCGCCCTGGCGCGCCTCCTCGGCATCCCGGACGTCGCCGGGGTGGTCCTGTTCGCCGCCGTCATGCTCGGGGTCGTGGGCCTCGGCCTCGGGGTGCTCTCGTGGTCGGCCCTCGTCGCGGGCCTGGCGACGACAGGGCTGGCCGTCTACGGGCTCCAGCTCGCCTTCGAGGAGCGCGACGCCACGCTCTCGGGCGGTCTGGCCGGCAGCGACCCGATCGGCTTCCTGCCGGCCGTCGCGCTGGTGATCGGCTACGGGGCGGCGTTCTCGCTGCGCACGCCCGACTTCACCCACGACCTCGCCCGCACCCGCCAGGTCGTCTGGTGCGCCCTGGCGGGCCTGGCGGTCCCGACGCTGGCCTTCGGCCTGGCGGGGGCGGCGCTCTTCGCCGCCACGGGCACCTGGGACCTCGCCGACGTCCTGCGCGACCTCGGCAGCCCGACCGTGGCGTACCTGTTCGTCGCGGTCGGGTTCACGGGCTCCGTGCTGACCAACATCTGGTCGGGCGCGCTGTCCCTCGCCGACGTCGCGCCGCGGCTCTCGCACCGCCTCGCGCTCGCCGCCGTGACCGTCGCCGGCACCGCGCTGGCGGCCGCGAGCTTCGACGAGCTCATGCTGCCCTGGCTGACCGTCATGGCCCTCGCGGCGCCCGGCCTGGTGGTGATCTGCGCCATCCACGTGGCGCGGGGTGGCGAGCCGCGGCCGGGATGGGGGACGATCGGCCTGGGATCGTGGGGGCTGGGCTTCGCGTGCGGATTGGCGCTGTACCTGGCAGGCTCTCCGCTCGCGCTCCCGGCGGCGGCGATCGTGCCCGCGATCGCCTACTGGCTGCTCGGGCCGCCAGGGGAGCGGAAGCTGGCGGACGCGAGGCTCTAGGGGGCGAGAGGTGGCGATCGAGACGGCGGCGGCGGGCGGCGGGGCGGTGGGGCTGGACGCCCACGGAATCGAGCCCCGGGCCGCGGTGCGGTGGAACCTCCCCGTGGCCGCGCTCTACGAGCGGGCGCTCGCGGGGGGAGACGCGGAGCTGGCCGAGGGCGGCGCGCTCGTCGTCTCGACCGGCGCCCACACCGGGCGCGCGCCGAAGGACAAGTACATCGCCCGCGAGCCCGGCAGCGAGGACCGGGTCTGGTGGGGCGCGGTCAACCAGCCGATCGACGCCGCCGTGCACGCCTCGCTGGGCGAGCGCCTGCGCGCCCACCTGGGCGCGCGCGACATCTACGTCATCGACGCCTTCGCCGGCGCCGACCCGGCCCTCCGGCTGCCCCTGCGCGTGGTGACCGAGAGCGCGTGGCACGCCCTCTTCGCCCGCACCCTCTTCATCGAGCCGACCGACGAGGAGCTCGAGGCGCACCGGCCCGAGGCCCTCGTGCTCCACGCCCCGAGCTTCACCGCCGACCCGGACGCCGACGGCACCCGCGCGCCGAACTTCGTGAGCCTGCACCTCACCGACCACGAGATCCTGATCGGCGGCACCGCCTACGCGGGGGAGATCAAGAAGTCGATCTTCACCCTCATGAACGACCTCCTGCCACAGCGCGGCGTGCTCTCGATGCACTGCTCGGCCAACGTCGGCGCCGACGGCAGCGTGGCGATCTTCTTCGGCCTGTCGGGGACCGGGAAGACGACCCTCTCGACCGACTCGCAGCGACCGCTGATCGGCGACGACGAGCACGGCTGGAGCGAGGACGGCGTGTTCAACATCGAGGGCGGCTGCTACGCGAAGGTGATCCGCCTCTCCCCCGACGCCGAGCCCGAGATCTACGCCACGACCCACACCTTCGGGACCGTGCTCGAGAACGTCGTCATGGACCCCTCGACGCGGCGGCTCGACCTCGACGACGACTCGATCACCGAGAACACCCGCGGCGCCTATCCCCTGACGTCGATCCCCAACCACGTCCCCGACAAGCGCGGCGGCCACCCGTTCGACGATCGTGATGCTCACCGCGGACGCCTTCGGCGTGCTCCCGCCCGTCGCCCGCCTCACGCCCGAGGAGGCGATGACCATGTTCCTCGCGGGCTACACGGCGAAGGTCGCCGGGACCGAGGTCGGCGTCGTCGAGCCCCAGGCCGCGTTCAGCGCGTGCTTCGGCGCGCCGTTCCTGCCCCAGCCGCCCGCGGTCTACGCGGAGCTGCTGCGCGAGCGGATCCGCCGCCACGGCGCGAGCGCCTGGCTCGTCAACACCGGCTGGACCGGCGGGGCGTACGGGACCGGCTCGCGGATGCCGATCGCCGCGACCCGGGCGATCGTGCGCGCGGCGGTGTCCGGCGAGCTCGACTCCGCCCCGACCCGCACCGACCCGGTCTTCGGCTTCCAGGTCCCGACCGAGGTGCCGGGCGTGGACGCCGCCCTGCTCGACCCCCGCGGCACCTGGGCGGACGCGGCCGCCTACGACGCGGCCGCCTCGGACCTCGCGGCCAAGATCCAGGAGCACGCCGCCGACATGGCCTCCTAGCTAGCGCGCGCGGAAGCGGGGCGGCCGCCGCTCGCGGAAGGCCGCCAGGCCCTCGGCGAAGTCGTCCGACGCGAACGCCCGCTCGCGCCAGCGGCGGGCGATCTCCTCGACGTCCGCCGGCGGCGAGCCGTCGGACAGCGCGCGCACGACCGCGCGCGTGCCGGCGAGCGCCAGCGGCGCCCCCGCGGCGACCTCGGCGGCCGCCGCGCGCGCGGCGGCCCACAGGCCCGCGGGCTCGACCACCTGCTCCACCAGCCCCATCGCCAGGGCCTCCTCGGCCTCGACCGGGACCCCGGTGAGGAAGAGGCGGCGCGCCCGGCCGGGCCCCATGGCCGCCACGAAGCGGCGGAGCCCCTCGGCGGCGTAGACGACGCCGATCCGCGCGGCCGGCATCGCCAGCCGGGCGCCGGCGCGGGCGATGCGCCAGTCGCAGGCGATCGCGAGCTCGAGCGCGCCGCCCACGGCGGCGCCGTTGAGGACGCCGATGACGGGCAGCGGGCAGTCGGCGATCGCCGCGGCGGCGGCCCCGAGTCGCCGCTCGCCGTCGCGCAGGCCGCCGGCCGGCTCGGCCCCGGCACCGGCGAGGTCGAGGCCGGCGGAGAAGTGCCGGTCGCCCTCGCCCGCCAGCAGGACGGCCCGGGCGGCGGGCGGCGGGGCGTGGAGTAGGCTCGCGAGCGCGTCGAGGATCGGCTCGTCGAGCGCGTTGGCGCGCCCGGGGTTGGAGATCCGCAGGATCAGCGCGGGGCCGTCCTCCTCCACGAGGAGGCGCCCGCCCGGGGAGGTGGGCTCAGCTGGCATCAGTCCTCGTGATGGGCGCCGGGGCCGTCGGCTCGTACTACGGGGCGCTGCTGGCCCGCGACGGGCACGCGGTGACGATGGTGGCGCGGGGACCGCATCTCGATGCCCTCCGGAGCCGCGGGGTGGTGGTCGTGCGCGAGGCGGACGGTCGCCGGTGGGAGGCGCCGGTGACCGCGCTCGCCCGGCCGGGGGCCGGGCCGTACGACCTCGCGATCGTCACCACGAAATCGCACCACACCCTAACGGCGGCCGAGGCGCTGCGAGGCGCCATCGCCGACGGGACCCTCGTGCTCTCGCTGCAGAACGGCATGGAGAACGTGGGACGCCTCGCGTCGGTGGTCGGCGTGGAGCGGGTCCTCGGCGGCATCGCGTTCGTGGGGCTGCGGGTGGAGGAGCCCGGCGTCGTGCGCCACGAGGCCCAGGGGTGGGTGCGGCTCGGCCACCCCACCGACCCGCGGCGCACGGCCGCGGCGCACGAGATCGTGGCCGGCTCCTGGGAGGTGTCCCCCTCGCGGGACATCGTGCGCGACCAGTGGCACAAGCTGCTGTGGAACGCCGGCTTCAACGCGATCTGCGCGGTCACGGGCGCGACCGCGGGCGAGGCCCTCGCGACCCCCGAGTCGGAGCGGCTCGTGCGCGAGGCCATGCACGAGGTCGTCGCCGTCGCCGCCGCGCACGGGGTGACCCTCACCGACGCCGACGTCGACGAGATGGCCGCGCCGGACCCCGCAGCTGCGCCACTACCGGCCCTCCACGGCCCGCGACCTGGACGCCGGGAAGCGCCTCGAGCGGGACGCCCTCTGCGGGTTCCTGGCCCGCGAGGGGGCGCGCCTCGGGGTGCCCACGCCGGTCAACGCCGTGCTCGACGCCCTGCTCGCGCTCCAGGAGGACCGCACCGCTTGCTGATTAAGAGGGCCGTAAGCATCCCGTGAGCGCCGCGCCGCGCGCTCGGCGCGCGGCGTAGCGTTCCCCGTCCGTACCGACCGGGATGGAAGGGGCTCAGGGATGAGGGGACGATGGTGGATCGGCGTGGCCGCGGGCGTGGCGCTCGGCCTCGGGTCCGTCGTGGCGGTGGAGACCGCGACCGACGAGGCGTCGGCCCAGTCGGGCTTCACGCTCTCCCGCGAGCAGCTCAGGACCAATCAGAAGATCTCGGTGGCCGCCGTCAAGCGGGTCAACAAGGCGGCCAGGGACATCGCGGCGCTGGGCGCGGCGGCGCCGCTCTACGCGGTCAGCAGCGGCGCCGTCGGCTCCAGCCTCGTGCGCGGCCGCGGGGCCGTGTCCGTGCAGCGGATCGACAACGGCAACTACCGGGCCAAGTTCATCCGGAACATCAGCACCTGCTCGTGGTCCGCGACGCCGGCGAGCGATGCGCCGCCCGTGCCTGACGTCGTCTCGGTGCGGCTGGCCCTCGACACGACCGACGTCGGGCGCACCCAGCTGGTGGTCCGGACGATCGGGGCGAACAACCAGTTCGTCGACGGCGGCTTCCACATCCAGGTGTTCTGCTGATGCGCCCGCGGTGGTGGGTCGCCGTCGCAGCGGGAGTGGCCCTGGGCCTCGGGGTCATGGTCGCGGTCGAGGCGGGCACGGGCGACGCGTCGGCGCAGGGGGGCTTCGCCGTGACGGCCGAGCAGCTGCGCACGAACCAGCGCATCTCGATCGCGGCGGTGAAGCGCAGCAACCAGAGCCTCGACCTGCTGGACCCGATCCTCAGGCAGCCGAAGATCCCCAACAAGGTGCTCGGCTGGCGGAGCCAGGACCTGCGCGACGGCGCGGTCACGGGGGCGAAGATCGCCAACGGGTCCGTCGCCGAGGCCGACCTCGCCTCGGCCCTCGCGGCCCGGCTGCCGGCCTGGGCCGTGGTGAACTCCAACGGGACGCTCGCCCGCTCGAGCGGCGGCATCACCTCGCAGCGCACCGGGCTCGGCCTCTACCGCGTGGATCTCAACCGGACGGTCGGCACCTGCGCCTGGACGGGGACCCAGGTGGAGACGACCGCCGCCGACCTGGGGCCCGTGGGCATCGAGCTCGACCCGGTGGACCCCCAGCGGCTGCTGGTCGCGACCGCCGACGACGGCGGGGTGGCCGCCGACCGGGCCTTCAGCCTCCAGGTGACCTGCTGAGCGGGCCCCTCGCCGGCTACGCCCCCAGGGCGGCGTCGGCGAGGATCCGCTCCACCACGTCGTCGAAGCCCAGCCCGGCGGCCTCGGCGGCCTTCGGCAGCAGGCTCGTGTCGGTGAAGCCCGGGATCGCCTGGACCTCGAGGACCCAGAGCCGGTCCTCGGCGTCCAGCAGCATGTTGACGCGGCCCAGGCCGCGGCAGCCGAGCACGCGGAAGCACTGGAGGGCCAGGCCCGCCGCCTCCTCGGCCACCGCGTCGGGGAGGCGGGCCGGAGCCTCGAAGTCGGTCAGCCCGGGCGTGTAGCGCGCCTCGAAGTCGTAGAAGTCGCGGTCGCGGGGGATCGCCTCCACCACGGGCAGCGCCCACGGCTCGGCGGTGCCGATCACCGAGACGGCGAGCTCGCGCCCCTCGACGAACCCCTCGATGAGCACGCGGTCGTCGTAGGCCAGGGCGCTCATCAGGGCGCCCGGGACGTCGGCCGCCGCGCGCGCCACCGTGATGCCGAGCGCCGAGCCCTGCTTGGCGGGCTTGACCACCAGCGGCAGGCCCAGCCGCTCCCGGATCTCGGGGATCGCCTCCCCGGCGCCGAGCTCGCGGAAGGCGTCCTGGCTGAACGCGTAGCCCGGGGGCGTCGGGATCCCGGCCGTGGCGAAGTGGGCCTTGGCGACGACCTTGTCCCAGGCGCGCTCGCAGGCCAGCACCCCGGACCCGGTGTAGGGGACCTCGAGGATCTCGAGCAGCTCCTGGATGGTCCCGTCCTCGCCGCCCTTGCCGTGCAGGGCGATGAACGCCGCGTCGGGGCGCTCGGCGCGCAGGGCCCGGACCAGGTGCTGGTCAACGTCGACCGCCAGCACGTCGTGCCCCAGCCGCCGCAGGGCGGCCTCGGCGTTCCCGCCCGAGCGCAGGCTGATCTCCCGCTCCAGCGAGCGGCCGCCCTTCAGGACGGCGACGTTCACTCGCCGCCGCCGAGCGCCCGGTGCAGCTCGGTCATCTCCGCGACGGCGACGCCCAGGCGGCGCACGCCCTCGCTGATCGTCGCTTCGGGCACGCCGGAGAAGTTCAGGCGCATTGCGTCGCCGCCGCGGCCGTCGAGGAAGGCGCCGCGGCCGGGGACGAAGGCCACCTGGTGCCGCTCGACGGCCGAGGCGAGCAGGTTGGTGGTGTCGAGGTACTCGGGAAGGTTGGCCCACACGAACAGGCCCCCGGTCGGCCGCGTCCAGCGTGCCTCGGGGGGCATCTCCTCCTCGAGGGCCCGCAGCATCGCGTCGCGGCGCAGCCGGTAGATGCCGTTCAGCCGCGCCACGTACTCGCGCCAGTCGTGGCGGCGCAGGTACTCGACGACGAACCGCTGGGAGATGGTCGACGAGGCGAGGTCGGCCGCCTGCTTGCCCAGGTTCATCTTGCGCAGCACCGCGGCCGGGGCGGCGACCCACCCGACGCGCAGCCCCGGGGCGAGGATCTTCGAGAAGGTGGACAGGTAGATCACCCAGCCGGCCCCGTCGTCGAGCTCCCACAGCGTCGGCAGGCGATCGCCCTCGAAGCGGATCTGCCCGTAGGGGTTGTCCTCCACGATCAGCAGCTCGCGCTCGTGCGCCAGGGCGACCAGGCGCTCGCGCCGCTCGAGCGACATCGTCACCCCGCCGGGGTTCTGGAAGCTCGGGATCGTGTAGAGGAGCTTGGGCGGGCGGCCCTCGGCGGCCAGGCGGTCGAGGGCGTCGGCCACCAGGTCGATCCGCAGGCCGTCGTCGTCCATCGGGACGTGCACGACCCGGGCCTCGTAGGTCGTGAAGCAGGGGACCGCCCCCGGATAGGTCGGGCCCTCGGCCAGGACCGTGTCGCCCGGGTTCACGAAGGTGCGGATCGAGAGGTCGATGGCCTGCTGGCCGCCGCTCGTCACCATGACGTCCTCGACCCGCGCGCGGGCGCCCTCGTAGGCCATCACGTCGACGATGCGCTCGCGCAGCTCGGCCATCCCCTCGGTCGGGCCGTACTGCAGCGAGGAGGCGAGGTGGTCGCCGGCGACGACCTCCATGACCTCCTCGAACACGGCGCGCTCGAAGGCCTCGGTGTTGGGGAACCCGCCGGCGAGCGAGATGATGTCCGGCCGCTCGGAGAGCGACATGAGGTCGCGCATGACCGACGACACGATCCCCGCCGCGCGCGAGGCGAAGCGGGCGTCGTACCGGGCCGAGTCGCCCGGGGTGAGGGCGGTCTCGTGCGGCCGGGGCCGCGGCGGTGGCGTGCGCGAGCTCGTCGGGTCTCCCGTGCGCGGGGCGGTCGAGGTCATCGGCAGTGTAGGCGCCTCGTCGCCGACGGTCGCCCGGAGGGGCTCTGGTAGCATCGCGGCCCGTGCCGATTCGGGAAGCCCAGCCCGTGCCCTCGACGGAGGCACGCGTCCTTCGCGTGCCGAACATCCGCCGCGCCAGGCGCTCGGACTGGGAGCAGCTCGTCCGCTTCTGCCTCGTGGGCGCGTCGGGCTACCTCGTCAACCTCGCGGTGTTCTCGGTCCTCGTGCACGTCGCGGACACCCACTACGCGGTGGCCGCCGTCGCGGCCTTCTGCGTCGCCTGGACCAACAACTTCCTCTGGAACAAGTACTGGACCTTCCGCCGCCACGGCCTGTCGGCGCTCCAGCAGGGCGTCCGGTACCTGACCGTGAGCCTCGTGGCTCTCGGGCTCAACCTCATGCTCCTGGAGCTGCTGGTGAGCGCGGGGAGCCCGGAGGTCCCCGCCCAGGCGCTGTCGATCGCCGCCGTCATGCCGATCAATTTCCTGCTCAACCGCCGCTGGTCCTTCCGGTAGCGGCATGAGGAGGGGCGTCGCCATCGCGATGGCGGCCGCCGCCCTCCTGGTCGGAGCGACGGGCGCCGCCGGTGCCACCGACGGCGCCGTGCGCGACCCCACGCCGGCCGAGGCGGCGAGGGCCGCCGACGGCATCGTGAGCGCCGTCGCCAAGCAGGCCGCCGACATCCAGGAGGCGCTGAGCGCCCCGGAGATCAACGCGAAGCCGTCGCTGAGCGAGGACGAGGTCCTCACGATCGCCGGGACGTCGGGCGAGCTCCAGGACTGGATCGCCGGCCGCGAGCTGTCGCGCACCGCGGTGGATTTCGACGAGGACACGAGGGTCCACACGGCCTTCTACGTCAGCGAGGACGGCGACGGCGACGAGACCGTCGAGGCCCAGGTGCTGGTCGCGGACGAGAGCGGCGAGATCACCGAGGTGCGGGTGGGGCCGCAGGTCGCCTGGTCGATGGCGCGCGGCTACGACCGCGCGTTCGGCGGCGCGCTCACGGAGCCGCAGATCTGGATCCCGCTGTGCGCGATGTTCCTGATCCCGCTCCTGCCGTTCACCCGGCCGCGGCGCCTGCTCTCCTGGCGCACCCTCGACCTGCTGGTCCTGCTGTCGTTCGGCATCTCCCTGATCTGGTTCAACCGCGGCGAGATCTTCACCTCGGTGCCGCTCCACTACCCGCCGATGGTCTACCTCGGCGCCCGCCTCGCCTGGATCGCGATCGCGCGGGTGCGGGCCGCCCGGCCGCGGCCGCCGGGCGCCGAGGAGGCCCAGGCGCCCGCCGGGCCGCGACGGCCGGTCTTCGGGGGCTGGCTGCCCACCTGGCTCCTGGCCACGCTGCTCGTGGCCGCCCTGGCCCTGCGCTTCGGCCTCAACGCGTTCGACTCGAACGTCATCGACGTCGGCTACGCGGGCGTGATCGGCGCCGACCGCATCGCCCACGGGGCGACCCCCTACGGCACGATGCCCACCGATTGCGGCACCTGCGACACGTACGGCCCGCTGACGTACATCTCGTACGTGCCGTTCGAGCTCGCCCAGCCCTGGGAGGGCACCTGGGACGCGCTCCCGTCCGCGCACGGCGCGGCCACCCTCTTCGACGTCCTCTGCCTCGCCGGCATGCTCGCGCTCGGGTGGAGCCTGTCGGGCCTGCGGCTCGGGCTCGGGCTGGCGCTCGCCTGGGCGGCCTTCCCCGTTCACGGCCTTCGCCCTCGAGACGAACAGCAACGACTCGCTGGTCGCGGCTGCGCTCATCTGGGGCCTCGTGGTGGCGCGGCACCCGTTCGGGCGGGGCCTGATGCTCGGGCTGGCGCTGGCCGGCAAGTTCGCGCCCGCGGTGCTCCTGCCGCTGTGGGGCCGCCGCCCCTTCCCGCGCGGCCCGGGCGGGCCGCGAGCCCTGCTCGCCTACCTCGGCGGGCTCGCGGGCGCCGTGGTCCTGACCGGCTGGGTGCTGCTCCTCGACGGCCTCGACGGCGTGCGGGCGTTCTGGTCGAGCACGATCGGCTACCAGCTCGGGCGGGACTCGCCCTTCTCGATCTGGGGCCAGTATCCGGGCCTGCGCCCGGTCCAGATCGCCCTGATGGTGCTCGTCGGCATCGCGGCCCTCGCCGTCCTGCGCTGGCCGCGCCGGCTCGACCTGCTGACGATGACCGCGCTCTCGGGGGCGCTGCTGGTCGGCCTCGAGCTGACCGCGACCCACTGGTTCTACCTCTACATCCCGTGGTTCCTGCCCTTCGCGCTGCTGGCCCTGGTCCCGGACTGGCCGCCGCCCAGCCGCCCGGCGCCGGGCGCCCCCGACCCCGCGCGCGCGCCCGAGCGCGAGCCCCTGCCCGTGCCGGTGGCGACATGACGCTCCAGCGGGCCCTCCCCTGGCTGGTCGTGGCCCTGGCGATCGTCGTCTGGCTCGTGCCCCTGCAGCTGGTGGGGTTCTACGACCAGGGCGGGATCACGGACATCCCCACCTACCGGGACGTGTACGACCGCATCTCCGACGGCCAGGTCCCGTACGCCGACTTCTCGCTGGAGTACCCGCCCCTGGCGGCCGGGCTCTTCTGGCTGGCCGGCGCGCTGCCCGGCTCCTACGAGGTCGCCTTCTCGGGCCTGATGCTCGTCTGCCTCTGCGCCACGGCGCTCGGCGTGCTCGCGCTGGGCCGCGAGCTCGGCCTCGCCCCGCGGCGCCAGGCGCTGGCGGCGGGCGCGGTCGCCGTCAGCCCCCTGCTGCTCGGCAACATGCTGCAGACGCGGTTCGACCTGGCGCTCGCCGCGCTGCTGGCGTGGACCCTCTGGGCCGCGGCGGCCGGGCGGTTCCGCCTGGCGTGGGGGCTGCTGGCGACGGCGTCCCTCCTGAAGCTCATCCCGCTCGCGCTCGTGCCCGTCCTGCTGATCTGGCAGCGCCACCGGGCGGGCGCCCGAGCAGCCTTGGCCGGCCTGGCGGCGTGCCTGGCCGTCCTCGCCGTGGTCGTGGTGCCGTTCGCCGTCGCCTCACCCTCCGGGACCTGGGACCTCGTCGAGTACCACCTCGACCGGCCGCTCCAGATCGAGTCGACCGGGTCCGCCTACCTGCTCGGCCTCCACGCGCTCGCCGACATCCCGATCACGGTGGAGAACTCGTTCGGCAGCCAGGGCCTCGAGGGCACGGGGCCGGCGGTGATCGCGGGCATCTCCACCGCGGTGCTCGTCGCGCTGCTCTGCGGGATCGCCTGGAGCCTGTGGATCGGCCTGCGCCGGGCCCGCGCCCCGGGCGACGCCCGCCTGTTCGTCGCGGCCTCGGCCGCGACGATCGTCGCGCTCCTCGTCGCCGGCAAGGTGCTGTCGCCGCAGTTCCTGGTCTGGCTGCTGCCCGTCGCCTTCCTCGTCGCGGGCCGCTACGGCTCGGCGGCCTTCGGGATCGCCGCCGGCGCGATGCTGCTGACGCTCGCCTATTTCCCGGACCGCTACTGGGACCTGGTCGCCCTCGAGCCGCTCCCGATCGCCCTGCTGGTGCTGCGCGACACGGCGCTGATCGCGCTGCTGGCCGCGTGCTGGCCCCGCCCGAGCATCGCCGGCCAGCCGCTGGGGCGGACGCTGCGCTCCCCGGGCGCCGACAGCCAGGGCGCCGAGCGCGCCGTCGCGGCGCGATACCTGGTCGACTGAGCGGCTGCGGCGGCCGGCGCTACCGTCGGCCCAGGTGCCCGGCCGCAGCACGCTCGATCCTGGTCGCCCTGCTCATCGGCCCCGCCGTCCTCGCGTCGGCCGGCTGCGGCTTGGTGGACGCCTTCCGCCCCCGCGCCGAGCCGGTCGAGTGGCGCCGCTCGACCTCGCTGGGATCGCCGGGCGCCGGGGCTCTCGCGAACGGGGTGCGCCTGCCCGCCGAGGGGCGCCACTTCGCCACCTGGGACCCCGGCCTGAAGCGCTCGCCGAGCCGCCCGTGGCGCCGGTGGGGCTCCGACCGGGTCGTCCGGGCCGTCCTCGCGGTCGCGGCCGCGCACCGCCGGGCCAACCCCGGCGCGCCCCGGGTGCTGGTGGGCGACATCAGCCGCCCCCGCGGCGGCGCGTTCGGCCCGCGCTTCGGCGGGCCCGGCCACGTCACCCACCAGAACGGCCGCGACGTCAACGTCTACTACCCGCGCCGCGACCGGCTCGAGGGCGCCCCGACGCGGGTCGCCCAGGTCGACCTGCGGCTCGCCCAGGACCTGGTCAACCGCTTCCTGGCGGCCGGCGCGAGCGTGGTCTTCGTCGGACCGCGCACCCCCCTGACGGGGCCGCCGGGGCGCGTGGTCGCCCTCCCCCGGCACGACAACCACCTGCATGTGCGGTTCTAATGCGGATGGCCGCCTCTTGCGGGCGGCCATGCGCGCCTCCGGCCCCTGGCCGGGGCCTCCGGCAGACCGGCGCACCGGCTTGCGCCGGGGCGGGCGCCGGGACAAGCCACCCGACCAGGCGCAGCCGCCCCGCTATTCCGCGACGCTGAAGGTCTCGATCGCGGTCGCTCGGCCGTCCTGCTCCGATGTCCACGACGGCGCCCTGGACCAGCACGTTCTCGTCCGCCGGCTCGAACCGTGCCCGGGCTGCCGGTGAGGAAGCGCTGGAGGATCAGCTCGGTGCGGACCCCGATCACCGAGTCGTGGGGCCCCGTCATGCCCAGGTCGCTGACGTAGGCCGTCCCCTTCGGCAGCACGCGGGCGTCGGCGGTCTGGACGTGCGTGTGCGTGCCGACGACGGCGGAGACGCGCCCGTCCAGGTGCCAGCCGAGGGCGATCTTCTCGCTCGTCGCCTCCGCGTGGACGTCGACGAGCACGACGGCCGCCCCCCGCCGCGCCTCGTCAACGAGGCCGTCGATGACCGCGAAGGGGCTGTGGGCGGCGGTCATGAAGACCGAGCCCATGACGTTGACCACGCTGACCGGCCCCGCCGCCGTCTCGACGGTCACCGATCCGCGGCCCGGGGCGTCGACCGCGATGTTCGCCGGGCGCAGCACCCGGGGCTCGGTCGCGAGCACGGGGTAGATCTCGCGCTTCTGGAGGGTGTGGTTGCCGCCCGTGAGGACGTCAACGCCAGCGTCCAGCAGGTCGCGCGCCTGGCGCGGCGACGTCCCCGCTCCGGCGGCCGCGTTCTCCGCGTTCACCACCACCACGTCGGGGCGGTGCTCCTCGCGCAGGCCCGGCAGCCGGGCGAGCAGCGCGCGCAGGCCGACCCCGCCCACGACGTCGCCGATGAGGAGGGCCCGCACGGCGGCCACCCTAGCGGGCGTGACACGCCACACCGGGCCGCCGCTAGGGGATCAGGTCCGCCTCGGTGCGCACGAGCTCCATGTGCACGTGGTTGCCGTCGTCGTTCGTGAACTCCGACAGCTCCTGGCGGGCGACGGCGGAGAAGTCGCGGACCCGGCCCAGCGGCGTCGCCCCGACGCGGACCGGCGTGCCGACGCTGGGCCGCTCCGCGCCCGTGGGCTCGTCCAGGTGCGTGAGGCGCAGCACGAGGCCGCTGGCGGCCACCGACGGCGTGACGATGATCTCGTAGCCCTCGATCCGGCCCGAGATCACGTAGTCGCTGACGCTCGCGATCTCCCCGTCAACCGGCGAGTAGACGGTCGTCCCGGCGGGCGCCCCGACGTCCAGGCCCGCGGTCTCCGGGCCCGTGCGGTCGCCGCGGTCGGCCTGGCGGACGTCGAGCGAGCCGGCGCTCTCGAGGCCGATCGCCGCGGCGTCGTTGACCGGGTGGAACATCGCCGCCGTCACCCGCTCGGCGTCAACCGGCAGGTGGACGTCGATCCCCTCGCCGCGGGCGATCACGAGCTCGGGCGGGCGCCCCCCGGACCCCGACTCGGCCGGGGGAGGCGCGGGCGTCGCGAGCGGCCCGGAGTCGTCAGAGGCCGTCCCGCCGCCGCCGAAGCTCAGGATCAGCGCGAGGATGACGACCGCCGCCACCGGGATCGCCGCCGAGATGATCGCCCGGCGGTCGCGCCGCAGCCCGCGCCGGCTCCTGGCCGCGCGCCCCGCTTCGGCCGGGTACCTGGGTCGGGATGACATCCGATGCCAGGCTAGCGGAGCCGCGGCGCGACGCGCCAGAGAGCGGGCTCAGGGGTGATCTACAATCGCGCTCGATGAGCGGGCTCGCGTCCTGACCGGCCCGGTGACCGCGCCCGGCGCGCCTCTGCTGGTGGCGAGCGGCCTGCGCCGCCTCTACCGTGACTTCGCGGCCCTGGACGGCGTCGACCTGGAGCTGTACGGCGGGGAGTCGGTCGCGCTCGTCGGGCCGAACGGCGCCGGCAAGACGACGCTGCTGACGATCCTCGCCGGGGTCGTCCGCGCGAGCGCGGGCACCGTCGCCTGGGCCGACGGCGTGGCGCCTCGCGTCGGCTGGGTGCCCCAGCGGCCCTCGCTCTACCCCCGCCTGACGACGCGCGAGAACCTGCGCCTGTTCGCCGCGCTGGAGAACGCGGCGGACGCGGACGCGGCCGCCTCCGAGCTGATGGCGCGCGCCGACCTGGACCGGTTCGCGGAGCAGCCGGCCGGCAAGCTCTCCACCGGGACGCTCCAGCGCCTCAACCTGGCCATCGCGCTCGCGGGCCGGCCGAGCGCGCTGCTGCTCGACGAGCCGACGGCCACCCTCAGCCCCGACCAGCGCCACCGCCTGTGGACGTGGCTGGACGAGCTGCGCGGCGCCGGCATGGCGCTGATGTTCTCCACCCAGTCCGTCAACGAGGCCATGCGCCACGGTGACCGCATCGCCGTGCTCGCGGCCGGGCGCCTCCTGTTCACCGGGAGCCCGGCCGAGCTGCTGCGGGACCACGGCATCGGCGCAGGCGACGGCTCCGAGGCCGCCGAGCTGGCCTTCATCCGGCTGGTGGAGCGGACGGCGTGAGGGCCGCGTCACTCATCTTCCGCAAGGACGCGCGGCTGCTCGGCCGCTCGCCGGCGCTGCTGCTCGTGCTGGTGGCCTACCCGCTGCTGGTCGCGCTGCTCGTGGCCCTCGCGCTGCAGTCGGACGAGCGGCGGCCGGACGTGGCGCTGGTCGTGGAGGACACGTCGGGGCGCTCGGTGGAGGTGGGCGACCGGCGGCTGTCGATCGACGACTACGTCGAGCGCCTCTCGGAGGACGTCAACGTGCGCGAGCTCGACGCCGAGGCCGCCGCGACGGCGCTCGACGAGGGCCGGGTGTCGGCCGTGCTCACGATCCCCGAGGGGTTCATCGGCGACCTGCAGTCGGGGGTGCGCCAGCCGGTCCTCGGGCTCACCACGAGCCGGCGTTCCCCGATCGAGGCCGACGCGATCGAGCGCCGCCTCGAGGCGGCGGTCTTCCGGCTCAACCAGAGCCTCGCGACCGGGTACGTCGACCAGGTCCTGCGGCTCGTCGACCTCGTGATCGAGGGTGGGGAGCTCAGCGTCCTCGGCCGCAGCGGGGACGCCCTGGGCCTGCGCCGCAGCCGCGTCCTGGTGCTCGGCGTCCAGCGGCAGCTGCGCGAGGCGGGCCAGGACGCGGCGGCGCGCCGCCTCGCGCCCCTGCTCAACTTCATCGACGAGACCCAGGGGAACCTCGACCTCGCCAGGCCGGCGGCCAACGCGATCCGGGCGCCGATCGAGATCGAGGTGAGCGAGGCGGCCGAGGGGCGCGAGCCGCTGTCGGCCTTCGGCTTCGCCGGGGCGCTGCTGGTGAGCCTGGGGCTGGCCGGGGTGCTCCTGGCGGCCGCCGCCATGTCCTCCGAGCGCGAGGACCACGCGCTCGCGCGCCTGCGCCGGGGCCTGATCTCGTCGCCCTCGCTCGTCGCCGAGAAGATGGCCTTCACGGCGTCCGCATGCCTCGTGGTCGGGCTGCTCCTGCTGGCCGGCGTCGCCGTCTTCACCTCGCTCGCGGTGGGGCGCTGGGGGCTGTGGCTGATCGCGTTGATCCTCGCCGGGCTCGCGTTCGGGGCGTTCGGGGTGCTCGCGGGGGCGCTCGCGCGCGAGACGCGGACCGCCCTGCTGGTCGCGCTGATGCTCGCCCTGCCGCTGCTCGCGCTGGGGCTGCTGCCGGACGCGCCCATCGCCTCGGCGATCTCTCAGGCCGTGCCGTTCGGGCCGGCCTTCGACGCCTTCCAGACCCTGCTCGTCGAGCCGACGATATCCGCGGGCGACCTGACGCTCACGCTCGGCCCACCTCGCCCTGCTGGCGGCCGTCTTCGGGGGCCTCGCGACCTGGGCGGTCAGCCGCCGGTCGGCGGCCTGAGGGCGCCCGGGGCGAGGCCCAACGCCTCGCGCAGGCGCCGCCGGTAGTCGCGCGGGGCGATGTCGAGGGCGCCGAAGCGCTCCGTGTGGCGCGACGTCATCTGGATGTCCCACAGCGCGTAGCCCGCCGCCCTGAGCATGCCAGCCGCCGCCACGAGGGCCGCGTTCCCCGCGTCCGGGGCGCGGTGGAACATCGACTCGGACGTGAAGAGGCCGCCGAGGGCAACGCCGAAGAGCCCGCCGCAGAGGGATCCGCCCCGCCAGGCCTCCACGCTGTGGGCGACGCCGCTGCCGTGCAGGCGCTCGTAGGCCGCGACCAGCCGCGGCGTCAGCCAGGTGGGCTCGCCCGGCCGCACCGCGCAGGCGGCCGCCACCTGCGGGAAGGCCGTGTCGACCCGGATCTCGTAGCCCTCGCGCCGCAGCCCGCGCGCGACCGACCGCGGCACCCTGAAGCCCTCGATCGGGATGATGCCCCGCGGGTCGGCCTGGTAGAGGCCCACCGGCCCGGACGCGCCGGGCTCGTCCATCGGGAACCACCCCCGCGCGTACGCCGCCAGCAGGGCGTCCGGTTGGAGGGAAGGGTGCATGGAGCGAGGGGTACCACGCGGCTCCAAGGCGTGCAGCGGGCCTCTTGCGGGCCCGCTGGACGCGCCTCCGGCCCCTGGCCGGGGCCTCCGGCAGACCGGCGCACCGCCTTCGCCGGGGCGGGCGCCGGAAAGGCCAACACCACGGCGAACGCCCTCACCCCTCTCCCTGTCCCAGGCTGGGCCGGCCGCGCTCCACGGTCTCGTCGCTGTAGAAGTCGTACTCCGCCAGCACCTCGTAGATCGCGTGGACCTTCGACGACTCGATCAGGGCCTCGATGCGATCGTGGCGCACGGCCTCCTGGGCGGCGAGCCGCTCCATGGCCTCCCCGAGGGCCTCGCGGTCCGAGAGCTCGATGATCGCCAGCGTCAGGACCTCCCGCTCGTCGGCCACGTCCTGCGCGAGGATCGGCCCGCGCCCGGGGACGTTGAACCCTCGGTCGGGATACCAGGCGCGCACGAAGTCCTCGACGGCGACGCCGGGCTTCAGGCGCCGCCCCACCACGGCGATGAACATCGCGACCTCCCGATCGACTCCGCTGAGCCGCGGACGCTAGCTGCCGCCGTCCCTACGGCACCCAGGTGTCCCCGGCCGGCGTGATCACGAGCTCGTGCGTCCAGGCGGCGGGACGCTGGGAGGCGAGGTACGCGACGGCCGCCGCGACGTCCTCGGCCTGCATCGCGTCCTGCGGCGGGCGGCCGGCCATCGGGTTGCGATCGGTGCGGATGATCCCGTCCGCGACCAGCAGGGCGACGTGGACCCCGAGGGGGCGCATCTCCTGGGCCAGCGACTGCGTCAGCGCCCGGGCCGCGAACTGGGCGGCGCCCCACGGGCCGCGCCCCGGCATGCCGCGGCGCGCCGAGCCGCCCGAGACCTGGATCAGCGTGCCCGACCCCCGCCGGGCGAGCGCCGCCCCGCCGCCGCGCAGGATCGCCCAGGCGGCCGGCAGGAAGCCGGCCATCCAGCTCTCGAGGCGCTCCGGGGGCGCCTCGGCCACCGGACCGCCGCCGAACGAGTGGTCGCGCGGCACCGAGGTGGTGGCGTTGACCACCAGATCGAGGCCCCCGAGGTCGCGCTCGGCGCGGGCGAGCGCCTCGCCGACGACCGCGTGGTCGGCGGCGTCGCCGCGCAGCACGGCGACCTCGGGATGCGCCTCGCGCAGCGCGTCGAGGGTCGCGTCGCTGCGGGCGACGGCGAGCGCGCGCCAGCCGGCGGCCAGGCGGTCGGCGACCACCGCGCGGCCGACGTTGCGGGCGCCGAACACCACGAGGACGGGCCGTCCGGTCACCGGGGCAGTCTGCCATCCGAGCCCCGGCCCACCGGAGTAACCTTCCAGGCGATGGAGGGCCCGACCACCACGAGGGCGGCCATCGGCTTCCCGCAGGTGCGGATGCGCCGGCTGCGCGCCGGCGAGGGAATGCGGCGGCTGGTCCGCGAGACCCGGCTCAGCGCCGACCGCCTCGTCCTGCCGCTGTTCGCGATCGAGGGGCGGGACGCCAGCGTCCCGATCCCGTCGCTGCCCGGCCATGCGCGCCTGTCGCCCGACCTCGCCGCCCGCGCAGCCGCCCGCGCCCACGACGCCGGCGTGCCCGCGGTGCTGGTCTTCGGCGTGACCGACCGGGTGGACGGCGCGGCCAGCGCGGCCTACGACCCGGACGGCCCGGCGCAGGCCGCCGTGGCCGCGATCAAGGACGCCGTGCCGGAGATGGTCGTCGTCACGGACGTCTGCCTCTGCGGCTACACGGACCACGGCCACTGCGGCGTCGTCGTCAACGGCGAGGTGCACAACGACCTCAGCCTCGAGCTGCTGGCGCGCACCGCCGTGAGCCACGCCGACGCGGGCGCCGACGTCGTCGCGCCCAGCGACATGATGGACGGCCGGGTCGGCGCGATCCGCGCGGCGCTCGACGCCGAGGGCCACGAGTCGACGGCCATCCTCTCCTACTCGGCCAAGTACGCGTCGGCGTTCTACGGCCCCTTCCGCGAGGCCGCCGGGTCCGCGCCGGGCTTCGGGGACCGGCGCGGCTACCAGATGGACCCCGCCAACGGCCGCGAGGCCGTGCGCGAGACCCTGCTCGACGCGTCCGAGGGCGCGGACATGGTGATGGTGAAGCCGGCGGCCGCCTACCTCGACGTGATCGCGGCGGTCCGCGCGGCCACGGACCTCCCGCTGGCCGCGTACCACGTCAGCGGCGAGTACGCCATGCTGAAGGCCGCGGCCGAGCGGGGCTGGCTCGACGAGCGCCGCGCGACGCTCGAGACGCTCACCGGGATCGCCCGCGCCGGCGCGGACATCATCATCACCTACGCCGCGATCGACGCCGCGCGGTGGATGGCCGAGGACGGAGCATGACGACGACCACCGGCGCGACCCCCGCGCGCGTCCACCACAAGCCCGACGAGGCCGACCGCGAGCTGCTCAACCAGCTCCAGGCGGGCCTCGCGCTCGTGCCCGAGCCCTACGCGGAGGTGGGCGCCCGGATCGGGATGGCGCAGGACACGGTGCTGCGGCGCCTGGCGCGGCTGAAGGAGGCCGCCATCGTCCGCCAGCTGTCGGCGATCTTCGACACGCGGGCGCTCGGCTACGAGAGCAGCCTGGTGGCGGCGCGCTATCCCGACGAGCGCCTCTTCGAGGCCGCCGGCATCGTCGGCGGGCACCCCGGCGTGAGCCACAACTACCGGCGCACCCACGCGTTCAACCTCTGGTACACGCTGGCCGTCGAGCCCGGCTCGCGCCTGGGCCTCGAGGAGACGCATGGAGCGCCTGGCGGCCGAGACGCGCGCCGAGTCGATGCGCCTGCTGCCGACCCTGAAGCTCTACAAGATCAACGTCCAGCTCGACATGACCGGCACGGTGGCGAGCGACGCCAAGGAGGAGGCGCCCCGGCCGACGCCCACCCGCGGCGACGGCGTGCTGCCGACCGAGGACGACAAGCGCATGATCGAGGTGCTGCAGCGCGACCTGCCGGTCGAGCCGCGGCCGTTCGACACCTGGGCCGCCGGCGCGGGAGTCGCCGTCGACGAGCTCCTGGCGGCCGCGCGGGTCTTCGTCGAGCGCAACTACATGCGCCGCTTCGCCGCCGTCCTCAACCACCGGCGGGCCGGCTTCGGCGCCAACGGCATGGCCGTCTGGAAGGTCCCGGAGGAGGAGCTCGACGCGCTCGGGCCGCGCATGGCCGCCTTCAAGGCCGTCTCGCACTGCTACCGGCGGCCCACCTACCCGGACTGGCCGTACAGCATCTTCACGATGGTCCACGCGCGGTCGAAGGAGGCCTGCGAGGACGCCATCGCGGCCATCGCGGAGGAGACCGGCATCACCGACCCCGACCGGCGGGCGGTCCTCTACTCGACCTACGAGTTCAAGAAGATCCGGCTGATGTACTTCACGCCGGACTATCGCGAGTGGGAGGACCTGGCGCTGGCCGGGAAGCCGCTGCCGCGCTGGGAGCCCTCCCGATAGGTCGCAGCGCCGAGCTCTTCGACCGCGCCCGGGAGGTCCTGGTGGGCGGCGTCAACTCGCCGGTGCGCGCGATGCGGGCGATCGGCCGCGATCCGCTCTTCATCGCGCGCGCCGAGGGCCCCCACGTCTGGGACGCCGACGGCGCCCGCTACGTCGACTTCCTGTCGAGCTGGGGCCCGGCGATCCTGGGCCACGCGCCGCCCGCGGTGCTGCGGGCGCTGGCCGATGCCCTGCCCCTGGGCACGTCCTACGGCGCCCCCACGGAGCGCGAGGTGCGCTTCGCCGAGGCCGTGATCGAGGCGTTCCCGTCGGTCGAGCGGCTGCGCATGACCTCCTCGGGGAGCGAGGCCGTGATGGGGGCGGTGCGGCTGGCGCGCGCGGCCACCGGACGCGAGCCGCTCGTGAAGGTCGCCGGCGGCTACCACGGCGCGATCGACGGCCTCCTCGCCGAGGCCGGCAGCGGCCTCACCACCCTCGGCGTGCCCTCCAGCCCGGGCGTGACCGCGGCCGCCGACCGCCGCGACCCGCATCGTCGCGTACAACGACCCGGCGGCCGCCGAGGCGGCGCTCGAGGGGGCGGCGGCGATGCTGGTGGAGCCCGTCGCCGGGAACATGGGCGTGGTGCCGCCGGACCGGGGGTACCTGCCGGCGCTGCGGGAGGCCTGCGACCGCACCGGGGCCCTCCTGATCCTGGACGAGGTCATCACCGGCTTCCGGGTCGCCCGCGGCGGGGCGCAGGAGCGCTACGCGGTCCGGGCCGACCTCACGTGCCTCGGAAAGGTGATCGGCGGGGGGCTCCCGGTGGGCGCGTTCGGCGGCCGGGCCGACGTCATGGCCGAGCTCGCGCCGGACGGCCCCTGCTACCAGGCCGGCACGCTGTCGGGGAACCCCCTCGCCACGGCCGCCGGCATCGCGGTGCTCGCGGAGCTCGCCCGCGACGGCGCCTACGCCCGCCTGGAGGAGGGCGGCGAGGCCCTCGAGGACGCGCTCCGCGCGAGCGGGGCGCCGGTCACGATCAACCGCGTCGGCTCGATGCTGACCCCCTTCTTCGCCGAGGGGCCGGTGGTCGACTACGCGACGGCCACGATGAGCGACACGTCCGCCTACGGCGCATTCGCCCGCGCGCTGCTCGACAACGCCGTCTACCCGCCGCCGTCGCAGTACGAGGCCTGGTTCGTGGGGCTGGCGCACGGAGAGGCCGAGATGAGCGAGGCGCGCGAGGCGCTGGCGCGCGCCGCGGAGGCCCTGTGAGAGCGGTCCTCGCCCAGGAGCCCGCGCTCGCGGCGGAGCTGGTCGAGCCGCCCGCCGAGCCCCTGCTGGCGCCGCTCGTCTCGCCGCCGCTGACCCCCGCCCAGGCGGCCGGCCTCGACCTGATCCTGGAGGGGTTCCTCCTGCACTACGGCCGCCCCCGCCACCTCGCCCCCAGCGAGCCCGGCCGCGAGGTGCTGGCCGGCGACTACTGCTACGCCCACGGCCTGGTTCGGATCGCCGAGGCCGGCGACCTCTTCGTGATCGAGGCGCTCGCCGACCTCATCGCCCTGGGGGCGGGCGTCGTCGCGTCGGGCGGCCGCGACGCCCTCGCGCCCCTCTGGCGAGCGACCGCGGCGGCGATCGCCGCCCGCGGGTCGCCGGACGCCGACGAGGTGGGCGCGCGCCTGCTCGAGGCCAAGCGGTCGCTGCGAGTCGAGGGGGACCCGTCCGGGCTGGCCGAGGTCGGCGCGCGGGCTCCCGCCCACGCCGGAGCTCGACGAGGCCCTCCGATGAGGGACCTGCGCGACTGGATCGCGCGGCTCGAGCGCGACGGGGACCTCGCGCGCGTGACGGCGCGCGTCGACCCCCACCTCGAGATCACCGAGATCGCCGACCGCATGGCCAAGCGCGGTGGCCCGGCGCTGCTCTTCACGGACGTGGCGGGCGGCGACATGCCGGTGCTGATCAACCAGTTCGGCACCGAGCGGCGGATGTGCGCGGCGCTCGGCACCGAGTCGCTCGACGCCCTCGGGGCGCGCATCGAGTCGCTCATGGACCTCCAGCCGCCTCAGGGGATGGTGGCCAAGGTGAGGGCGCTGGGCCGGCTGCGCGAGCTGGCGTCGTTCTCGTCCAAGATCGTGCGCGAGGCGCCCTGCCAGGAGGTCTGGCTCGACGAGCCCGACCTCGGCCGGCTGCCGGTCCTCACCTGCTGGCCGCAGGACGGCGGGCCGTTCATCACCCTGCCGCTGGTCTTCAGCCGCGACCCGGCGACCGGCGCGCGCAACTGCGGCATGTACCGGATCCAGGTGCTCGACCGGCGCACGGCCGTGATGCACTGGCAGATCCACAAGGACGGGGCCGCCCACCTGCGCGACTCGCAGGGCCGGGTGCCCGTGGCCGTCGCCATCGGCACCCACCCGGCGACCACCTACTCGGCCACGGCGCCGCTGCCGCCGCGGCATCGACGAGATGATCTTCGCCGGCTTCCTGCGGGGGCGCAGCGTGGAGATGGTCCGGCTGCCGGACGGTCGACCTCGAGGTGCCGGCCGAGTCGGAGGTGGTGCTGGAGGGGTACGTCGACGCGAGCGACCTGCGCCCGGAGGGCCCGTTCGGCGACCACACCGGCTTCTACACGCCGGTGGACGAGTACCCGGCCTTCCACCTCACCGGCATGTCGATGCGCGCCGACGCGATCTACGCGACCACGATCGTCGGCCCGCCGCCGATGGAGGACTTCCACCTCGGCAAGGCCACCGAGCGCCTCTTCCTGCCGGTCATCCGCATGACGCTCCCCGACCTCGTGGACATGAACCTCCCGCTGGAGGGCGTCTTCCACAACTGCGCGATCGTGTCGGTGCGCAAGCGCTACCCGGGCCACGCGAAGAAGCTCATGAGCGCGATCTGGGGCCTCGGGCTGCTGTCGCTGAGCCGCTGCGTGGTGGTGGTCGACCACGACGTTAACGTCCAGGACGTGTCGCAGGTCGCGTTCCAGGCCTTCTCCAACGTCGACGCCGGCCGCGACATGCTGGTGGTGGAGGGACCGGTGGACGCCCTCGACCACGCCGCGCCGTACTTCGCCTACGGCTCCAAGGTCGGGTTCGACGCGACCCGCAAGTGGCCGGGCGAGGGAGTGGTCCGCCCGTGGCCGGACCCGATCGTGATGAGCGACGAGGTCCGGGCGCTGGTCGAACCGGAGGTGGGGCGAGTACGGCATCGACGAAGGGACGTCCGGCCCCGGTCGGTCGCGTTGAAAACGCCCCCCTCGTCGTAAAGAATCCCCGGGCGCCCGGGGTCCGGTCGCACCCGACATGTGGGGGTCAGGGTTGGCTGACGGCCAGGGGGACGGCAACGGCGGACGCTACACCGGGCCCGTCGCGGGCGATGCGGCGCCGGAGGCGGACCCGCACGACGACCCGGCCTACGTCACCCGCACGAAGTTCCTGAGCGGCGTCGCCCTCGTGACCGGGGGCGTGCTGACCGCGGCCATCCTCGTCCCGGTCATCGGCTTCGCGGTCGCCGACTCGGTGCAGGAGGAGGAGTGGCGGTGGGTCGACGTCGGCCCGCTGCGCGACTTCCCCGACGGTGAGGTCGCCTCCCTCGCCGTCTCCGGGCCCTACCCCGAGTCGGACCGGCGCGCCTACCTGCGCCACAAGGAGGGCGCGATCATCGCGATCTGGAACCGCTGCGCGCACCTCGGCTGCCCGGTGGCCTACTCGGCGGGCGGCGACGTGTACTCCTGCCCCTGCCACGGCGGCGCCTACGACTCGCTCGGCCTCGTGACCGCCGGCCCGCCGCCCCGGCCGCTCGACCGCTTCGACGTCAAGATCGTCACGCCCGAGGGCCAGGAGGTCGCCAAGCAGGAGGCGCCCGCCGACGGGTGCCCGACGACCGGCGCCGCGGCCGATGACCGCGTCCTGCTCGGGCGGGCCTTCTCGATCGACGCGGACCAGCAGCCCTACGCGCTCAAGGATCCCGCTGAGCCGGTGACCGGCGTCCTGGCCAACCTCTACCCCTTCTAGCGAGGCGCGCGTGGCGACCAAGGACATCGGACCCAAGAACCCGGTCATCAAGGTCGGCGAGGCGACGGTCGACTACGTTGACGAGCGCTCGGGGGCCACGACCGGGTTCAAGTGGTTCATGTTCCGCAACGTCCCCGCCGAGACGAGCTGGTTCCAGACGCTCGGCTTCACCGCCCTGGCCCTCTTCGGGCTGCAGGCGGTCACCGGGATCATCCTCGCGATGTACTACGCGCCCGACCCCAACTCGGCATACCAGTCGATCGACGCGATCACCAACGAGGTGACGTGGGGCTGGCTCGTGCGCGGCATGCACAAGTGGGGCGCCAGCGCGATGATCGTCGTGGTCTTCCTGCACATGGGGCGCGTGTTCTTCTTCGGCGCGTACAAGTACCCCCGGGAGCTGACGTGGGTGACCGGCGCGCTGCTGCTGATCCTCACGATGTTCATGGGCCTGACCGGGTACCTGCTGGTGTGGGACCAGAAGGCCTACTGGGCGACGGTGGTCGCGGTGAACATCACCGTCGACCGCCCCCGTGATCGGGCCGTACGTCGCCGACATCCTGCGCGCCGGCCCGGAGTTCGGGCCCGATACGCTCGCGCGCTTCTACTCGATACACATGCTCGTGATACCGGGGGCGATCATCACCTTCATCGCCCTCCACCTCTTCTTCATCACGAAGCTGGGGATCGCGGAGCCGCCGTACAGCAAGCGCCGCATGGCGGTCGAGCGGGCCGAGGAGGAGGCGCGCCAGGCCGCGGAGCGCGAGCGGCTGCCCTACGGGCGGCGTGAGGTGCCGGCGGACGTCCCGCCGTCGCTGCCGACGCGGGCCGAGGGGCAGCCGTGAACCGGGGTCAGAAGGAGTACTACAAGCGCGACTACCAGGTCGCGAAGGACGCGGGCAAGCCCTTCTTCCCGTACGCGGTCTACAAGGACCTGCTGATCGCGAGCCTGGCGATCGGCCTCGTGATCGTGCTCGCGATCTGGCAGCGGGTCGAGGTGGGCGAGCCGGTCAACCCGGCGAGCACCGACTTCGTCCCCCGACCCGAGTGGTACTTCTTCTTCCTCTTCGAGCTGCTCCGGATCTTCAAGGGCCAGAACGACCTGACGCCGGTGATCATGGCGACGTTCATCATCCCGAACATCCTCATGGTCCTGCTGATCCTGACCCCGTTCATCGACCGTGGCCCGGAGCGGCGGATCCAGCGCCGCCCGATCGCCGTGCTGACGGCGGTCGCCGTGATCTTCTTCCTCGGCTACATGACCTACCTCGGCGCCGAGGCCCCCGAGGGCGTCGGCGCGGGCGAGTCGCTCCCGCTGAGCGGCCTCGATCAGGACCCGGAGGCCCAGGCCGGCGCGGAGCTCTTCGTCGCCAACGGGTGTGTCAGCTGCCATATGGTCGCCGGGGTCGGCGCGCCCGGCCCCGGGCCGAACCTGTCCGACGAGGGCAGCAAGGGCAACCCCCCGGAGTTCTACGAGGGGTTCCTGAAGGACCCGCCGGGCGCCGTGATGCCCGCGTTCACCGGGTTCACGCCGGAGCAGTACCAGCAGATCGGCACGTTCCTCAGCGGGCTCGGAACCAGAGTACAAGACGTCGAGGACCCCGATAGACTGTCGGACGGGGCTGGGCGCCCCGCCCGACCGGGCCGTACGGGAGCGGGCCCGCCGCTAGCATCGAGGGGCGATGATGAGGGTCTTCCTCGGAGTCACCGGAGCGAGCGGCGCCGCCTACGCCGGCGGGGCGCTGCGAGCGCTGACCGGGGCCGGCTGCGAGGTGGGCCTCTGCGTGAGCGACGCCGGCGCCCACGTGATCAGCCACGAGATCATGGAGGCCGGGCCCGGCCCGCCCGACGACCCGGCCCTGGTGGTCGCGTCCTTCGTCGAGCGCTTCGCGGCCGGGCCGGGATCCGTGAGCGTCCTGGGCCTGAACGACCTCACGGCCCCGTTCGCCTCCGGCTCGTCGCAGGCCCCCGCCGCGCTGATCGCCCCCTGCTCCGGCTCCACCCTCGCCGCGATCGCGACCGGCGCCGCGCGCAACCTCATCCATCGGTGCGCGGACGTGATGCTGAAGGAGCGCCGGCGGCTCGTGCTCGTGACGCGCGAGACCCCGCTCAGCCTCATCCACATCGAGAACATGGCCGCCGTCACCCGCGCCGGCGCGGTCGTGCTCCCGGCGATGCCCGGCTTCTACACGCTCCCGCGCACGGTCGAGGACATGGTCGATTTCGTCGTGGGCAAGGCCCTCCACCACCTCGGCGTCCCCAACGAGCTGGTCGCTCGCTGGGGCGAGGGCGCCGAGGCCGTCCCGGGGCGGCTCCCGTGAGCGCGTCCCCGACCGGCACCCTGCCCGCGGCGCGAGGTGCGGGCGATGTTCGACCGCATCGCGCCCCGCTACGACCTGCTCAACCGCGCGATGACCGCCGGCCTCGACGGCCGCTGGCGGCGGGCGGCCGCGGCGGCCGCCGACCTGGCGGCCGGCGACCGGGCGCTCGACGTCTGCACGGGAACGGGGGACCTCGCCCTCGAGCTCGCCCACCGCACGACCGGCAGGGGCGAGGCCGTGGGAGTCGACTTCTCCGAGCAGATGGTCGCCCGCGCCCGCGCGAAGGCCGAGCGCCGCGGGAGCCCGGCGAGGTTCGAGGTCGCCGACGCGCTGGCGCTGCCCTTCGACGACGGCGCGTTCGACGCCGCGACCGTTGCCTTCGGCATCCGCAACGTCGCCGACCTCGACGCCGGGCTGGCCGAGATGGCCCGGGTCGTGCGCCCGGGCGGGCGGGTGGTGGTCCTCGAGATCACGACCCCGGCCCGCCTGCGCCGCTTCTACGGGCTCTGGTTCGACCGGGTCGTGCCGCGGCTCGGGCGCGTCCTCGGCCGCGACGGGGCGGCCTACTCCTACCTGCCGGCGTCGGTGCGCCGCTTCCCCGAGCCGCCGGAGCTCGCCGCGCGGATGGCGGCGGCCGGGCTGGAGGGCGTGAGCTGGCGGCCGCTGGCGGGCGGGATCGTGGCCGTGCACCACGGCCGGGTGGCCTCCCGGTGACCTCGACGGCCCCCATCCCCGCCGTCGTCCGCCCCCTGGCGCCGGTGCTGGAGCTGTGCGAGGAGCGCCTGCGCCGGGCGGTCGACGGCCACGCCCGCGAGGTCGTGCGGCCGGCGGCCGACACCCTCGCGGCGGGCGGCAAGCGGGTGCGGCCGCTGCTCGTCTTCTGCTCCGCGCCGCGACCGGCCCTCGAGGACCCGGCGGTGCTCGACCACCTCCTGTCGGCCGCCTCCGCGGTGGAGCTGGTGCACATGGCGACGCTGGTGCACGACGACCTCCTCGACGGGGCGACCATGCGGCGCGGCCGGCCGACCGTGGCGCGCGAGCTCGGGGCCGAGCGGGCCGTCAGCACGGGCGACTTCCTCTTCGCCCGGGCCTTCGCCGAGCTCACCCGCACCCGCTCCGCCGAGGCCGTCCAGGCGCTCGCGGGCGCGGCGCTGGCCCTGTCGCAGGGCGAGATGGACCAGCAGCGCGCGGCCTTCGACCTCACCCTCACCGAGGACGCGTACCTGGCGCGCTGCCGCCGCAAGACCGCCGCCCTCTTCTCGGTCGCGTGCCGGCTCGGCGCCCTGATGGGCGGGGCGGGCCCGCAGGCCACCGCGCGCCTGGCCGCGTTCGGGGAGAACGTCGGCATGGCCTTCCAGATCTTCGACGACATCCTCGACCTGGCGGGGGCGCCGGCCACCACCGGGAAGCGCCGCGGCACGGACCTCTGCGACGGCACGGTCACCCTGCCGGTGATCATCGCCCTCCAGCTCGAGCCCGGGCTGCGCCCCCACGTCGCCGACGCCTGCGAGGGGCCGGGCCTGGAGCACCTCTGCGACCGCCTCGCCGCCCACCCGGCCCTCGAGATCGCGCGCGAGCGGGCGCTCGCCTACGTGGCGGCCGCGCGCGGAGCCATCCGTGAGGGGCCGGCCGACGGCGCCGACCTGGCGGCGTTGCGCGAGATCGCCGACGGCGTGGTGGACCGCTTCTCGTGACGGCGACCGTCGAGCAGCTCGCGGAGCTCCTGGCCGCCCGCGATCCCCTGGCGGCCGCGCGGGCCGCGGGCGCCGGCCCCGGCGGTCGGGTGACCGTCGAGCGGGGCCCCGGCCCGGAGGGGTGGCTGATCGACGGCGACGAGGAGCGCCCGGTCGCCGAGCACGCGGCCGCGCACGCCGAGGGCCGCCCGAGCGAGGCGGCGGTGGCCTACGGCGCCGGGCGCGACCCGGACCGGGTGGCCGCGCGCATCGACGCGCTCGCGGGCCTGGCCCGCGCGACCGGCCTCCTGCGCGCCGTCTGCCCGGTGCCCGGCGAGGGAACCGAGGAGCGCCCGGGCTCCTGGGGGGTCGAGGACCTCACCGTGATCGCCGCGTGCCGGCTCGCCATGCCGGACGACGTCGAGGTGCGGCCCCACTGGCGCCGGCTGGGCCCGGCCGCCTGCCAGATCGCGGTCGCCTTCGGCGCGACCGGCTGGCGGATCCCGGCGGACGACCCGGCCGACCCGGCGCACCTGGCGGCCGCCGTGGGCGCCGAGGCGGTGGCGCGATGAGGGCGCTGCGCGTCGGGCGCATCTCCGCGCTCAACATGTACCCGATCTACCACGGGCTCGAGCGGGCCGCCGAGCCCATGCTCTCGTTCACCGACGGCGTCCCCACGGCGCTGAACGCCGCCCTGCTGCAGGGCGGGCTCGACGTGTCGGCCGTCTCGTCGATCGCCTACGCGCGGCACGCGGCCGAGCTGGCGCTGATGCCCGTCGCGTCGATCACCGCCGACGGCGCGGTCGATTCGATCCAGCTCTTCTCCCGGGTCCCGTTCGAGGAGGTCGGCGCGGTGGCGGTGACCCCGCACAGCGCCACCTCGGTCACGCTGCTGCGCGTCCTGCTCGGGCCTGGCGTCCCCTTCGAGCCCCTGGCCGAGCCGCCGGCGGCGGCCCTCGAGCGCGTCGACGGCGTGCTCCTGATCGGCGACGAGGCGCTGGCCGGCCTGCGGGCCGGCCTGGGGGCCCACCGGACGGACCTCGGCGCGCTCTGGCGCGAGCGCACCGGGCGGCCGATGGTCTTCGCGGTCTGGGCCGCCCGCGCGGACGCCGCCCGCGACCGCCCGGACGCCCTCGCCGGCCTCTCGTCGATCCTCCGCGACGCGCGCGCCCTGTACCAGGCCGACCCCGAGGCGGTCGTGGCGGCGGCGGCGGCGCGCTTCCCCTTCCCGGCCGACTTCATCCGCGCCTACTTCCTGCGGCTGCGCTACGAGTTCGGCCCGGCCGAGCGCATGGGGCTCGAGACCTTCCTGCGCCTCGCGCGCGAGAGCGGCGAGCTCGACGCCGTCCCGCGGCTGGCGGCGTAGGATCGGCGCCGTGACCACCATCGCCCCCCCGCGCAGGACCGGCGAGCGGCTGAGCGACGACGAGGCCCTGGAGCTGCTCGCCTCGCGCGACCTCGTGGCCGTCGGCGAGGCCGCGTCGCGCGTCCGCGACGCGCAGACCGACCCGGGCGTCGTGACGTTCGTGGTCGACCGGAACGTCAACTACACGAACTTCTGCGTCACCGACTGCGACTTCTGCGCGTTCTACCGGCGGCCGATGGACCCCGAGGGCTACGTGCTGCCGAAGGCGGTGATCTTCCGCAAGATCGAGGAGACCCTCGACCTGGGGGGCACGGCCCTGCTGCTGCAGGGCGGCCATCACCCGAACCTGCGCATCGAGTGGTACGAGGACCTCTTCTCGGACATCAAGGCGCGCTACCCGATCCACCTGCACGCGCTCTCGCCGTCGGAGGTGCAGCACATCGCCCGCGTGTCCCGCATCGGCATCGGCGAGACCATGGCGCGGCTGCGCGAGGCGGGGCACGACTCGCTCCCCGGCGGGGGCGCCGAGATCCTGGTCAACCGGGTGCGGCAGGTCATCGCGCCGCGCAAGACCACGACCGACGAGTGGCTCGACGTGATGCGGGCGGCCCACCGCGCGGGCATGTCGACGACCGCCACGATGATGTACGGGACGGTCGACACGCTCGAGGACCGCGTCGAGCACCTCCGCCGGCTGCGCGAGGTCCAGGACGAGACCGGCGGCTTCCGCGCCTTCGTCTGCTGGAGCTACCAGCCGGGCGGCGGCAGCGCCCGCGGCGACGACCATGCCCACACGACGGCCGCCGACTACCTGATGACCCTCGCCGTCAGCCGCCTCTACCTCGACAACTTCCCGCACTTCCAGTCGTCGTGGGTGACCCAGGGCCTGCGCGTCGGCCAGCTCGCGCTCGAGTTCGGCTGCGACGACATGGGCTCGATCATGATCGAGGAGAACGTGGTGCGCGCCGCCGGGACCGCCTTCCGGCTCGACACGGAGCGCATGGTGCGGGCGATCGAGGCCACCGGGCGCCGGGCCGTGCAGCGCGACACGCTCTACCGCGAGGTCAGGCGCTTCTGACCATGCGCGAGCTCGACGGTGCGGCGACGCCCACGCGGCCTGGCAGGCCGGCGAGCTGGCCATCGTGGACTGCCGCGAGCAGGACGAGCACGATGCCAACCGGATCGAGGGCGTGCCCCTGATCCCGATGAGCGAGTTCCTCGCGCGCATCGACGAGCTGCCCGCGACCGCCCGCTCGGCGATCATCTGCCGCAGCGGCAGCCGCAGCGCCCAGGTGGCCGACTACCTCACCGCGACCGGCGAGCACGGCGAGGTCGCGAACGTCGAGGGCGGCATCATCGCCTGGGCCGCCGAGGGCCTCCCCTACGAGGGGGAGCCGCCGCGTTAAATGCGGCATGGCCGCCTCTTTCGGGCGGCCATGCGCGCCTCCGGCCCCTGGCCGGGGCCTCCGGCAACCGGCGGCACCGCCTTCGGCGGGGCTGGCCGCCTTGAACCACCTCCGACCACGGGTCGTCATCGGCGAATCCGGCGCACGGGCTCGCCGGGTCGCCAGATCTCGATCTCGAGGTGCTCGCGCGGCTCGTCGAGCGCCACCAGCAGAACCTCGGTCAGGTCGGCCCGGTAGAGGTGCCACGGCTCGCTGGGCACCTGCTCGTGCCCCGCCATCGCCCGCGCCACCAGCTCCGCATCGCCGACGTCGGCCTCCTCGGCGCGCCCGGAGAGCGTCGCGTCGCCGGCGAAGTCAGGCGGGTCGGCGGACCGCTGTGGAGGGCGAAGCGGGGGTCGCGGCGGAGGTCAAGCGCCCGCGCGGACCGCCACATGCAGCCGAACCAGAGGTCCCCCGCGGCGATCCAGGCCTCGTTGCCCGATATGCGCGGCGCGCCGTCGCGGCGGATCGTCGCCAGCGTCTTGTGCAGGCCGGCCTCGAGGCGGCCGCCGCACCCGCTCCGCCAGCCCGGGCTCGGCCTGCGAGCGAACTCGCTCCCACGGACGCCATGCCCGGCGATGCCTACCGGCAGAGCCCGGAATTCAGAAGTCCATGGGCTCGATCAGGTCGAGCTTGATCGCGTCGATCAGCCGCTCGACCGCGGCCTCCATGTTGGCGCGCGTCGTGTCGCGAAGGGCGATCAGCAGCGTCTCGGTGCCGTCGTTGAGGGCCTCGTCGAAGCCGACGAGGTCCTCGTCGCCGAACTCGCCGACCTGGCGCCACTCGCAGTTCGGGCAGCGGCGCTCCACCTCCCAGCCCGAGCCCGAGGACTCCTCCCACGCGACCGGGTAGACGAGGTCGCTCGAGCAGGAGGGGCAGACGTGCAGCGGCAGCGGGGTCCCCGCGCCCCCCGCCGCCACCTCGGCGTCCTCGGTCTCCGCCAGCGCCCGCCTCACGACGGCCGCGGCGGCATCCGCGGCGTCCTCCGGGGGGTCGGAGAAGTAGACGATCTCGATCACCCGGCCGCCGGGCAGCGAGATCTTCTTGGTGCGATATCCCCTCACCGGACGTCGTATCGGCCCGGATCCCGAGGACTTGAGGGTTCGTGTCAGGCCGGGACGAACGCCGCCTCCGCCACCCTGTCGGCCTCGAACGACGAGCGCACCAGCGGGCCGGCCTCCACGTGCGCCAGCCCGAGCGCCCGGCCCGTCTCGGCGAGCGCCGGGTACTCGGCGGGCGCGTAGTAGCGCGCGACCGGCAGGTGGGCCGGCGAGGGGCGCAGGTACTGGCCGACGGTGACGAGGTCGCAGCCCACCGAGGCGAGGTCGGCGAGCACGCGCGCCACCTCGGGAAGGCCCTCGCCGAGGCCGACCATGATCCCGCTCTTGGTGGTCAGCCCCGAGGCCGCGGAGCGGGCCAGCAGCTCGAGGGTGCGCTCGTAGCGCGCCCCGGGCCGCACCCGCGCGTAGAGGCGCGGGACGGTCTCGGTGTTGTGGTTGAGGACGTCGGGAGCGGCCTCGATGACGGCCTCGAGCGCGTCCCAGCCGCCGCGCAGGTCGGGGATCAGCACCTCGACCCGGACCTCGGGCAGGCGGTCGCGGAGCGCGGCGATGCAGGCGGCGAAGTGGGCGGCCCCGCCGTCGCGGAGGTCGTCGCGCGCGACCGCGGTCACGACCACGAAGCGCAGGCCCATCGCCGCCGCCGCCTCGGCCACCCGGGCCGGCTCCTCCGGGTCGGGCGGGCCCAGCGGGCGCGCCGTGACGACGTTGCAGAAGCGGCAGCCACGGGTGCAGCGGCTCCCCGCGATCATGAAGGTCGCGGTCCCCCGCGACCAGCAGCGGCCGATGTTCGGGCACGCCGCCTCCTCGCAGACCGTCACGAGGTCGGCCGACCGCATGAGCGCCTTGGTCCGGACGAATCCCCCGGACAGCGGGTTCTTGGCGGCGACCCACCGCGGCAGGCGGCGGCGGCTGCAGAGCTGGGCGAGCTCGTCCGGCCCGACGTCCACCGGCTCGAGGGCCTCGACCGGCCCGTCGCCGATGAGCCTCTCCCCGAGCAGGACGTCTGGCACGTGGCCGGCCGCGCGGGCGGCGGCGACCTCGTCCGGGGACGGCCCGCCGGGCGCCGACTCGACCCGGAACGCGCGCTCCCCGACCATGCCCCAAAGGTACACTCGCCGACCGTGGTCCTGTCCGACCGAACGATCCGGGAGCAGCTCGCCTCGGGCCGGCTGGTGATCGAGCCCTTCGACGAGCGCCTCCTGCAGCCCTCGTCGGTCGACGTCCGCGTCGCGCACCAGTTCCGCGTCTTCCACAACAGCCGTCGCCCGTTCATCGACGTGCGCGAGCCCTCGGACGACCTGACCGAGGTCGTGGACGTCGCGCCCGGCGATCGCTTCATCCTGCACCCGGGCGAGTTCGTCCTCGGCTCGACGCTGGAGCGCGTGGCGCTGCCCGACGACCTGGTCGCCCGGCTGGAGGGCAAGTCGAGCCTGGGGCGCCTCGGGCTGCTGATCCACTCGACCGCCGGCTACGTCGATCCGGGCTTCGACGGGACGATCACGCTCGAGCTCTCGAACGTCGCCAAGCTGCCGATCTCGATCCACCCCGGCATGGCGATCGGGCAGATCTCGTTCCTGCAGATGACGACGCCCGTCGACAGCCCCTACCGGGGCAAGTACCAGGGCCAGCGCGGCCCCACCGCCAGCGCCTTCCACCGGGAGTTCGAGCGGCCCTGAGCGTCAGGAGAGGCCCCGCCGGCCGGCCGGGCGGAGCCAGGTGTTCGCGAGGACGCCCCCGAGGAGCGCGAAGACGAGCGCCCAGAGCGCCGCGATCAGCCAGCTCGTCCCGCCCCCCGCGACCAGCTCCGGGGCGTCCGGCCCGCCGAACCACTCGATGATCCTGGCGATGAGGACGAAGCAGGCGAAGATGACGTAGGCGGCGACCCAGGCGCCGAACGCGTGGAAGGGCCGGCGGGCGGCCGCGCGGACGCCTGCGAGGAAACCGCCGAGCCCGAACGAGAGGGCGGCCGCCGTCAGGCGGGCGGGCCAGTCGCGGCCGGAGCCGGCCATGAGCCCGATGGACGCGACCAGCCCTCCCCAGGCCGCGGCCACCGGATCGAGGCGCCTGGCGACGTCCGGCCGTCGAGAGCTCAGCGGCGCCACCCGGCCATGCTACCCTCAGCCCCGACGGGGACTCCCCGTCGCAACCCTGAAGGAGGCCGTCGTGCCGTTCGGCATCGGGCCGCTCGAGCTGGTCATCGTCCTGCTCATCCTGCTGGTCATCTTCGGCGCCAAGCGCCTGCCCGAGATCGGGCGCAGCCTGGGATCCAGCGCCCGCGAGTTCAAGTCCGGGATCACGGGCGAGAAGGACGCCTCGGACGGCGAGGCGATCAGCGGGCCCAAGCAGGAGGACGGCAAGAGCGGCTGATCCTGCGGCCGCCCGCCTCTGGCGGGCCGCCTGGGTGATGCCGGTCGTGGGGCCTCCCGTGCCGGAGGGCGCGGTGGCGTGCGCCGGTGACCGGATCGTGGACGTCGGGCCGGCGGCGGCCCTCGCCGCGCGCTTCCGCGACGGCGCCGACCGAGGACCTCGGCGACGCGATCCTCGTCCCGGGGCTCGTGGACGCCCACTGCCACCTCGAGTGGAGCCTGCTCGACGGCGTGCTGCCGCCCTCCGGGTTCGGCGCCTGGCTGGCGCGCCTGCTCCCCCTTCGTGCCCGGATGACGCCGGAGGACCACCGCATCGCGGCGCGCCACGGGGCGCTGCGCGCCCTGCGCGCCGGGACGACGACGCTGGCCGACTCCGGCCCCACCGGCGCCGGCGCCGCGGCGATGGCCGAGCTCGGCCTTCGCGGGTCGGTGCACCTGGAGGCGTTCGGCACGCCGGCGGGCGAGGACGCCCGTCGCGCGGCGGCGGCGGGTGGCCGAGCGGGCGGCGGCACTCGACGCCGACGCCGGCCCCGGAGTTCGCGTGGGGGTCTCGCCTCACGCGCCGTACTCCGTCGGCCCCGAGCTGTGGCGGGCACTCCTCGCCGAGCCCGCCCTCGCCGGCCGCCCGTGGGCGACCCACCTCGCAGAATCCGAGGACGAGGAGCGGGCCGTGGCCCGCGGCGAGGGGCCGATCGCCGAGGCCTTCGCCCAGGCCGGCTTCACGCCGCCCGGCCGCTGGGACGGCCCGGACGGGGAGACGACGGTCGGCCGGGTCGCCCGCGGCGGGGGGCTGCGCGCGGGCCTCGTCGCCGCGCACTGCGTCCGCCTCGCCGCCGGCGACCCGGCGACCCTGCGGACGGCGGGGGTGAGCGTCGCCCACTGCCCGCGCTCCAACGCGCACCTGCGGACCGGGCCGGCGCCGCTCGCGGCGCTGCGGCGCGCCGGGCTCGCGCTCGGCCTGGGCACCGACAGCCCGGCGAGCGGCGGCGACTACGACGTGCGCGCCGAGGCCCGGGCCTGCGCCCGCGCACACGGCGATGACGACCTCGCCCCCGCGGCGCTGCTCGCGCTGGCGACGATCGGGGGCGCCGAGGCCCTCGGCCTCGCGGGCGAGGTCGGCGGCCTCGCGCCGGGGTGGCGCGCCGACCTGGTCGGGCTGCGCCCCGCCGGGCCCGTGGGCGAGCCCCACCGGGCCGCCCTCGACGCGGGAGCGCGGGTCGAGCTGGTGGTCGCCTCCGGGGAGGTCGTCCTGAGCGGTGGCCGTCCCCGCGCCACCGACGCCGAGGCCACCGATGCCCGGGCGGCCGAGGCCCGCGAGCGGCTCTGGTAGCGTCAAAACCCGTGCTCCTCGACCAAAAGCGCACCCGCCGCGCGGTCCAGGTCGTCGCCATCCTCACCTCGATCGCCTTCGCAGGGGTGATCTTCGTGGTGCTCGGCCTGATCCTCTTCGGCGGCGGCGGCCAGTCGGCCGAGGACCAGATCCTCGAGGACGCGCGCGCGCGCGTCGAGGCGGACCCCCGCAGCCCCGAGGCGTACGAGGAGCTGGCGTCCGCCTACGCGGCCAAGCAGGAGTACCCCCAGGCGATCGAGGCCGCGGAGCGGGCGGTGGCCCTCGACCCCGACGACCTCGGGCGCGTGCAGGTGCTCGTCTCCCTGAAGCTGGACTCCGGGGACGCCGCCGGGGCCGTCGCCTCGCTTCAGCAGTACACGGCGCAGAACCCGCGCGACGCCGACGCGTTCCTCGAGCTGGGCCAGCGGGCGGAGCAGGCGAACCGCATCCCGCTGGCGCGCCTCTCCTACGAGACCTTCCTGCGCCTCCGGCCGGACGACCCCAACGCGCAGGCGGTGCGCGAGCGCCTGAACGAGCTCTCCGGGGCGGGCGCCGGCGCGACCACCCGGCAGGCGGCTAGCCGAACGTTCAGGCCGGCCGCGGGAGGACCTTTGCTAGCCTCACCGCGGGCCGTTAGCTTAGTTGGTAGAGCAGGGGACTCTTAATCCCAAGGTCGTAGGTTCGAATCCTACACGGCCCATCCCCAGAACCCGCTCAGCGAGCGGGTTCTCGTCGTTCAGGGCCCGGGTGGCTACCCACGCAGGCCCAGGCGGTCGGCGCTCAGGACCAGCCGCAGCCCTGGAGGCGGGCTGGCCCGGCGAACGGGCGCGGCGATCCGCCGAGGGTCGCCGCCCTCGGCGGTCTGGCGCGGAGCGTCGCCCCTGCCCCCTCCGGCCCAAGGGGTCTCCCCCTCTGGCGATCGGGGCCAGTGTCCCGACAACCCCCCGGTCTCCTGCTCGATCCCTGGACCTTCGGTCATCTCAGAGGGGCCGCGTCCCGGCACGATGTTGTTGGCACGAAGCAGGCTTTCGCGGGGCTGAGGTCGCCAGAGGCGGTTCGACCCCCTGGACCCGCCCTCGGGCGGGGCGCGCATCTGCGCGCGGACACGAACCAAGAGGAAGAAACATGAGCTTCAAGCGTTACATTGCCGTCGGGCTCGGCGTCCTTGCGCTCGGCGCTGGCGCGAGCGCGGCTTCGGCCAAGATGATCGACTCGTCAAGCATTACCGGCGAGTTCACCGTCGTGAATGCCAGCGGTACTGCGAAGCACCCGCAGATGATCTTCGTGCAGGCGACCTCCTCTCCGCGCAAGTCGGCGAGACTCAACTGGTCGTTGGTCTGCGATGGCACCAAGCGGATGGGCGGGACCACCGGGTATTCGCCGTTCCAGGTCACGCTGCCGCTTCCGACGAAGCGCCCCAACAAGTGCGCGGTGAGCGTCTCCGGGCAGATATGGACTGGCGGAGGCGGCCGTCTGACGGTCCGCATCTTCGCTCGGTAGTTGGGCCCCTCGCTCACGCGGGGGCAGCGCGCATCCGCGCGCGAACGGTACGCAGGCGGAAAGCGGGTCCGGCGAGGCCGCCGAGGGCAGCGGTCGCCCCAGGGCGCGCTTGTCGCTCAGGACTGCGGCGGCGGCGGATCCTGCTGCGGCGAGATCGTCTCCTCGGGCTGCGGCGGAAGCGACTCGGCGGGCAGCGGAGTGCCCACCTTTTCCCACACCTTGTTCAGCTCGCTCTGGATGTAGGACGGAAACGCGATGCTGAGGAGGATGTAGAGGATCAGCGCGATCCACCCGCTCAGCAACGCAACGCCGGCGACGCGCTGGGCCGACTGGGCCCGCAGGGTGCCCCTCCAAGCGGTGATGATGTGGGGCACGATGATGAGGGCCCCCGGGAACCAGGCGAGGGCTGAATTCATCGGGTTCTGCCCGAGGTCGTTGCCGGTCGCATGCCCGTAGTCGCGCATCTCCCGGTTGACGTAGTACCACCAGAAGACCGAGTAGATCCCGAGCGTGACCAGGAGGAGCCCGAAGACCCCCCAGGGGTTGCGGATCTTGGCCCGATTCGGGCCGCCCGCGATGAGCACTTCCTCGGCCATGACTCCTCCGGGGGAGGGGTGGAAACGGGGGCAGGCTACTATCGCGGGGCGAGGCATGCACCCGCAGCCACGAGCCGGAAGGCGCGAAGGAGCGCCATCCGGCCCGCAGCTGGGGCGAGCTGGGGCGAGTTCAGGCTGGCCTCATCCAACCGGGGAACGGAAAGGGCGGGCGTGACCGAGACGAGTGGAGGCATCGTCCGGCTGACCGGGGAAGGCGAGACCACCTCGCTCTTCGGCGACACGTACGTCGTCAAGGCGGGTGGCGAGGAAACGGGTGGGACGCTCGCGGTGATCGAGGCCGCCCTGGCCCCCCACAGCGGTGGGACGCCACTCCACGTCAACACGCTGGAGGACGAGAACTACTACGTGATCGAGGGAACCCTCACCTTTCGGCTCGGCGAGCGCACCCTCGACGCACCGGCGGGAGCCTTCGTCCACATCCCCAAGGGCGTCGTGCACACGCATTGGAACGCCACCGCCGCGCCGGTCCGGTTGTTGGGCTTCCCCGCTCCCGCCGGCTTCGAGATGTTCTTCGCCGATCTCGCCGACCTCGTGGCGAGCATGCCCCCTGGCCCGCCGGACATGAGCCGGATGGCGGCGGTCTACGAGAAGTACGGCCTCCGAGTGGTCGGACCGCCTCCGAGCAGCGAGCGCTGATCGCAGGCGGTCGACGGCGCCGCGCGGGGACTCGGAGCCCAGCGGCGGGGCCGGCGCCCGCTCGGCAAGGCGGCCACGCCCCCCCGGGCGGGGACGACGTGGCCGCCATGAGCCGGCCGGGGGACGCCTCAGCTGGGCCCGGCGCGTTTCTCGAACGGGTTCCCGAGCACTCCGCCCACGAGCAGCATCACCAGCAGGCCGATGCCGATCACGACGAAGAGGGCGCCCGTCGCGATCGCGAAGACCGAGACCTGCTCTCCGACGAAGGCCAGCTCGAGGCCGGTGGCGAGAGCCCGCTGGGTGACCCACGTCTCGCGCGCGGGGTTGGCGACCGGCGCGCCGGTCTTGGGGTCCTTGGCGGCCTCCTCCTGATCAGAGGTCTCGTTGCCGGCCGCGTCGAGGAAGCGCCCCATCTCGGAGAAGGTCCTGCCGCCGGTGCCCTCGAGCGCGTGGACGCGCATGTACTCGGCGAAGCAGCGGGCCTCGTCGCCGGTCGTGATGGGCTCGTCCGCCACGTCGCAGGTCGGAGGGTCCTCGACAAGGTCCGCGGGGACGTCCGCCGGGCGCATGTCCGGTGTCCCGACGATCTGCTCGCGGCTGATGGTCTCCTGGACCTTGTCGCGCCCGGTCACGCCCTGCCAGATCCACAGGGCCCCGGCGACGATCAGCAGCACGCCCGCCAGGATCCCTCCCGCCCAGAACAGCTTTCGCAGATTGCTCACGTCGCCCCTTGTCGCCGTTGAACCGGCGTCCTCGCCGGATGCGAGAGGATAGGCAGGCGGGCCGCCCGGATCCATCGGCACGGGCGCTGAGCGCCGCTGCGGCCTTTCCGCATCTCGGGTCCGTCGAGCTGGGCGTGGCCGTGGGGAAAACCCGGTGACGACGGCCCGGGCCGCGGGGCGAGGGCTCCCCGGCGCCAGGCCCTCGAGTCAGCAGGCGTGAGCGCGGAGGCTTGCGGGCGCCGGAGCGCGTGAGCAGGGCCGCCTGACGAGGGTGTAGCTCGAGGCGATCGCATCGCGCGGCCGCTCGACGACGTCGAGGTGGATCGGCCGCGAGCGGTCGGCCCCGGCGCGGCGGCACGCCCAGCGCAGGACCGCGGTGCCGGCCTCCGGGCGCACGGCGTGACGAATGGTGACGCGCCGGCAGGGGCCGCCACGGCCGGCGATGACGGGTCCGCCGATCAGCGGCCCGCGTCGCGACGATCCTCAGGTGCCCCCGGCCGCTCCGCGCATCCAGGAGGACGCTGCTCGACCCGGGCCCGCTGGGCCGCCGCCGTGCCCGTGCCGGTGGGTCGCGATCGCCTTACCGACGGGCGCCAGCGCGTACATCCGGCGCCCGGCCGGGGCGCGGCCCCGGAACGTGCCCGTGATCGCGATCCTGGCGCCGCCGCCGTGCGCACGCCCCTCGCGCGCAGCGTCGAGCGTGACGAGCGGCACCGTCGGCCGCCTGGTCGCCGACGGCCGCGAGCGCGCCATCGCGGGCGGCGGCGCTGTCGGGGCCGTGGTCGGCGCGCCCCGCTGAGACGAGCGCAAGGAGGGCGACGCCCACGATGCCCAGGACGCCCAGGCGCCTCATTGCGCAGGCCTTGAGCAGCGGGAAGCACTCGGCACGTCGCTCGACCCCGAATCGGAATTCAGCAGATTCTTGAGTGAGATCTACCCGCAGCTGGGTAGAGAGACGCCATGAGCCTGGCGAGTGCGTCGGGTGGTGCTGGTCGTGGCCGTCGTGGCGTGGGCCGGCATCGGCGCGGCTTCCGCGACTCGCGCTGCCCACGCCGTCGCTTCCAGCGGCCCCGGTCCCCGCTGCCGGAGCTCCCGGCGCCACGCCCCCCGGCGCCACGACTCCCGGCGCCGCCCCCGCCGGTCCCCGCGGTTCCGACGCCCACCCCACCGGCGCCCACCCCACCGGTGCGCACCCCGCCGGCGCCCACCCCACCCGTCCGCACCCCACCCGCGCCCTCACTCCCCGCGCCGTCGCTCCCGACGCCTCCCGCCCCGTCGCCGAACATCCCGTCGCCGACGGTGCCGACGCCGGCCGTGCCGAAGCCGTCGCTGCCGAAGCCGTCCGTGCCGACTCCACCGGCGCCCGTCCCCCGGTCCGTCGACGCCCGCGGTCCGAGCGCCGACCGTCGCGTCCCCGGCGGTCCCGACGCCCGCCGGACCGTCCGCGGCGGCGTCCTCGGTCGCCGGGTCGGCGCAGACGCCGTCCGCGTCCAGCGGGTCGTCGCGGGCGTCGGGCCCGCGGCGCTCGCCCGTGGCCGCCGGGGCGTTCCGGGAGACGGCCGCAGCCGGCAGGTCGTCGCAGGGCACGCACGGCGGCGGCCTTGGCCGAGCGCCAGGTCGTCAACGCCGTCGCCCGGGTCGCGGGCGCGTGCCGGGCGCTGGGCCGGCTGGTCGCCGCCGCTGCCGGGTCGTCGCGCCCCGCGACGGGCGCGACGGCTGCCGCAGAGGGCGATGCGGCTGCGACCGCCGCCAGTTCCGGAGCCGCCGAGCACGAGGCATCCGGACCACTTTCCCTGATCCTGGGGGCGGTTGCGGCAGAGGCTGCGTCAGGCCGGCCGTCGCTGGCTGCGAGGCTGGGCGGCGGCTCATCGGCCGACGAGCCGGTGCTCGCGCTCCTCGCGATCGCCATGATCGTCCTCACCGTGACGGCGCTCGCCCTGTACGGGCTGGCCGGCGGCCCGGAGGCCCCGGGTCGCCAGGGCTCCGCCGCACGCGGCGGCGCAGGCCTCGCGACGACGCCCCGGGTGGGCGCGGCGAGGCCTTCGCGGTGCTCGTCCTGGCGGGCGCCAGCCTCGCCCTCTGGAGCGCGATCGCGCTCTGGGCGCTCATGAGCTGACCCGCGTCAGCGCTCTTCTACGGCCAGCGCCAGAGCGCGCGCGGCGGGGATTCGTTCCGCGCCACGATGGACGCAGTCAAGGCGGCGGCGACCTCGTGGATGGGGCCGTCGGGGTCGAGCAGGGACCACCAGGCGTTGCCCTCGGTCAGCACGATCGCATCGGGGGTGACGGCGATGTCCCACCCGACGGCCGGAAGCACGCTGAAGGCCCGCGCGGCGCGGAGCGCGAGCTCACGCGCCTCCTCCCAGCGCGGGGCCACGACGCCGGCGATGGGCACCCCGGTGGTCGGGTGGCGCGGGACGTAGACGAAGTCGAAGCCGCCCGGTCCGATCCTCGTCGGCGTCGCCAGGGACCCGTCGTCGTTCATCAGGGCCCAGAGGTTGCCGGTGGTCCCGCCGTGGAAGGAGTCGATGGGCTGATCGCCGATCGCGAGCCGGATCCCCCAGGACATGACGCGCGCCTCCCCATCGGGCTCCACCAGGGTCATGGCGCGGATCGTCTGGAGCGCCGGGCTGCCGGTGAGCCGGGCGAGGTCGGGATGTGGGTGCAGCCGCTCCTGGACGATGTAGGCGGGATGGGGATCCCTCGCGAGCTCGGCGCCGAACGCGGCCCAGGACACGGATCCGCCCCGGTGGTCGACGGCGCCCTCCTCGCCACGGGCCATGACCCGGACACCGATCCCCCGGTGTCCGTCAACCGGCTTCACGACGAACTCGGCCGGCGCCCGCTCGGCCAGGAGCGCCGCCCAGTCGCGCGCCGTGCCGCCGGGGTCGGGGGAGCGCTCCAGGGTCGCCGCGAGGACCGGCGTCGGCAGCCCGAACCGCCGGCAGGCGTCGGCGAAGAGGCGCTTGTCTTCGCAGAGCGGCACGTCCTCGGGCGGGTTGATCGCCTCCTGCAACCGCTCCAGCTGTCGCGGGACCACGGCCCAGGGCTTGTGCCCCGGCTTCACGTGAGGGTCGAGCAACCCCGCGGCCGCCATGTCGCCGAGCCGCCACCCGTGCGCCCTCAGCCGCAGGGCCCGCAGCGCGACCCGGCCGACCGGGGCGTCGTAGCGCGCGGCGGCCGCGTTCAGCCGTCGCGCGACGCGCGCGACCCGGGGATCGATGGCGATGCTCATCCGCCCTTCCGGGATCGAGGCGTGCTCAGGGGCTGCCGAGGCCTCCGCGCGGGCTACCGGCCCGCGCCGGACCTCCGCACCCGCCGCGACACGACTCGCGCCACCCGGCTCGCCCTCGCCCGGAGCCACCAGGGGTCGAGGATCCCGGGATCGGTCATACGGCCCGGCAGCGCCACCGCGGCGGCGATCCGCCCGGCGACCCGCGCCGCCGACTCGCCCACGTCGCGGCCTCGCAGCGCATCTCGGAGGGCCTCCAGCTCACCCTCGAGCCAGACGTAGCGGATTGGAGTGCAGGCCGGGCGCGCCGGCGAGTCGACGCCCAGGGCGGCCTCGACCGCCCGGCGCGGCAGGTCGAAGCCGCTGCCCACCATGAGGCCGACCGAGGCGCCGAGGCGCAGGTTGACGTCGTGAACGTACAGGCGCCCGTCGCGCTCCAGGAAGCTGATCGTTGCGGGCCCGCGGTAGTCCACGTCGCCGAGGAGGCGCTCGATGGCCGACTCCAGCCCGTCCGGCGGGGACGTGGTGCGCTGCACGCACGCGACACCGGTGCGCCGCGGATAGTCGCGCGAGATCCTGGAGCAGACCAGGTCGAGGCGGGTCGCGTCCCGCACGCAGTGGCCGACCCACCTGCGCCCCTCGATGCGCTCCTGGACGAGGGCCTCGATGCCGGCGCGGAGGAGGCGGTCCACGGCCGCGTCGCGCTCCTCCGGCGTCGCCGCGAAGCTGATGCCCGCCACGGACATATCGGAGTGCGACACCACCGGCTTGATCATGCAGGGGAGCGCCGGCCACGGCCCGTCGGGCCCGTCGGGGCCGACCGTGATCGTCCCGGGGTGCTCGACGCCCACCGCCAGGGCGGTGCGGGCCAGCTCGCGCTTGTCGCAGAGCGCCCGGTACTGCGCCTCGTCGGGGCCGACGCCGACCGCGCCGCCCAGGTCGGGCCGGCGCTCGGCCAGCAGGCGCACGATGTCCTCGTTGACCGGCAGCACCACGTCGATGGACTCGCCGCGACAGATCTCCTCCAGGCGCTCCAGGAACGCCTCGGCGTCCGCGCTCGGCGGCGGGTAGGCCAGCGGCCGGCGGCACCACCTCGACGAGCCTCCCGGGGCGCCCTCCGGGTGGGCGCCCACCACGTGGTGCCCTGCCCGCGCAAGGGATCGGCACGCCTGCACGCCGGCGCGGTAGCCCGTCCACAGGACCAGCACCCGGGCCCCACGGGCCCCGGACGCGGGGCGCCGCGCCGGTGGCGCGGGCGCGAGGGTGAGGACGGACTCAGGCGACGGTCACCTCGTCCGAGAGGTACACGTCCTGGATGGCGTTGAGCAGCTCGATGCCCTCGGAGAAGGGTCGCTGGAAGGCCTTGCGGCCCGAGATCAGCCCGGCGCCGCCCGCGCGCTTGTTGATGACCGCCGTACGGACGGCCTCGCGCAGGTCGCTCTCGCCCGCCGACGCGCCCCCCGAGTTGATCAGCGGGATGCGGCCCAAGTAGCAGTTGGCGACCTGGTAGCGGGTCATGTCGATGGGGTGATCGCTCATCAGCTCCGAGTACATCTTCGGATCGGATCGGCCGAACTTGAGGTCCACGAACCCCGGGGCGGCCGTCTCCGGGAGCTTCTGCTTGATGATGTCGGCCTCGATCGTCACGCCGAGGTGGTTCGCCTGGCCGGTGAGGTCGGCGGCGACGCCGTAGTCGGGGCCGCCCTCCCGGGTCGTGTCGAAGGCCGAGTTGCGGAGGTAGCACCACAGCACGGTGGCCATCCCGAGCTCGTGCGCCGCGGCGAAGGCCGCCGAGACCTCCTGGATCTGGCGCCTCGACTCCTCGGACCCGAAGTAGATCGTCGCGCCCACCGCCACCGCGCCCAGCTCGCGCGCCTGCCGCGCCGACGCGAACAGGATCTGGTCGTAGGCGTTCGGGTACGACAGGAACTCGTTGTGGTTGATCTTCAGGAGGAACGGGATGCGGTGGGACCACCGCCGCGCCGCGAGGCCCAGCCCGCCCAGGGTGGTGGCCACCGCGTTGCAGCCTCCCTCCACGGCCAGCTCCACGATCCTCAGCGGGTCGAAGTAGTCGGGGTTCGGCGCGAAGGACGCGCCCGCCGAGTGCTCGATGCCCTGGTCAACCGGAAGGATGGACATGTAGCCCGTGCCGGCAAGCCGCCCGTGGTCGAGCATCGACTGCAGCGCGCGCATCACCGGCGTCGGGCGGTCGGAGGGGCCGACCTGGTCGTCGACCCACCGCGGCGATGGCAGCGTGAGGGCCTCGGCCGCGATCGTCTCGCAGCGGTGCGTCAGGAGGTCCTCGGCGTCGGCGCCGAGGATCTCCTCAATGGACGTTGCCGTCGTCGTCGCCATCGCCGACCTCCCTCGATTCAGGACCTCCGCTGGGCCAAGCGTACCCCTCAGGCGGCGGGGATCGGATGGTTTGCCAGGAGCAGTCCGTCGGGGTCGATCCGCGACCGGATCTCGGTCAGGCGCCGGTACGCCTGGGGGTCGAACATGGTCTCCGTCTTGGTCGGGACGTCGGCGAAGTTCAAGAACGTCCGCCCCGAGCCCCACTCCGACATGACCGCGTTCACGCGCGCCGCCGCCTCGGCCGCGGTCTTGGCCGCGTCCGGGGACATCGCGATGCCGGCCGCGAAGACCAGGAAGCGGCCGTCGATGCGGCCGAGGGCGCCCGCGCCGGCGGGCTCCCGCTCGAGCGCGCCGCCGATGTGGCGGAGCTCGACGGTGATCAGCGGGGAGCCGGAGCCGGGGCCGGCGACGTCCGCCAGGGCGTCGACCGCCTCGGGCGGAAACGCGTCGATGACGGAGCCGTCGGCGGCGGCCGGGACCGGCTCGGGCGGGTCCATGTGCAGCTCGGACAGCGCCGTCGCCGGGACCTGGGCGAAGGTGTCGAGCTCGGGGCCCAGCTCGCGCAGGGGCGCCAGGAGGCGGCGCGGCCTCGCCCTCGTCCGCGAGGATCGCCGCGTCCACGACCACGAGCTGGCGCCCCCGGACGGCCTCGGGCAGGTCGGGCAGGGGCGGCAGCTGCATGATCCGCCCGACCGAGCTGACCTCGTCGGGCACGGTCTCGACCCACTCCGACCAGCGGCTCAGCACCCGGCGGGTCTCCTCCCACGGCCAGACGAGCCAGCCGGCGTTCAGCGAGTGGACCGGGTAGAGGCGGAACTCGAGCGCCGTCACGACGCCGAAGTTGCCGCCGCCCCCGCGCAGGGCCCAGAAGAGGTCGGGCTCGGTCTCGGCGTCGCAGCGGACGGGCTCGCCGGTGGCCGTCACGAGCTCGATGGCGGTGACGGAGTTGGCGGCCAGCCCGTAACGACGCCCGAGCCAGCCCACGCCGCCGCCGAGGGTGTAGCCGACGACGCCCACGTCAGGGGCCGAGCCGTGCAGGGCCGCCAGCCCGTGCTCGGCGGCCAGGGGCCCGACGTCCCGCCACTGGGCGCCGGCCTCGACCCGCGCGCTGCGGCTCGCCGGATCGACCGACGCTCCGCGCATGCGCGACGTGTTGATCAGGAGCGTGTTCTCCAGGTTGCGGCGCGGACCGGCCCCGTGCCCGGTGCCCTGGACGGCCACGCGCAGCCCCGCCGCGCGCGCGTGCGCGAGCGCGGCGGCGACCTCCCCGGCGTCCCGGGGCATCGCGACCGCCGCCGGTCGCTGGTCGACGGCGAGGTTCCAGGCGCGGCGGGCGTCGTCCCAGCCCGGGTCGGCCGGCGTGACCACGTCGAGGCCGGCGGGGGTGGCGAGGGGTTCCGTGCTCATCGTCCCATCCTGGGTCGCTTTCGGGGTCCGACGCGCGACGATGGCGGGAGGGCGTCGTCGTGACAACCCCCCGGATCGGGGGTTCTGGCGGATCAGACGTCGCCGCGCAGGCGCACCGCGCGCGCGACCCGCTCCACCGCGACGCGGTAGGCAGCCGTCGGCCGCCGCGGCGCCGCGGCTACCATCGCCTCGTGGACGAGATCACCGCGCTCAGCTACCCGGTCGCCTTCGCCGCGGGCTTCGTCTCGTTCGCGTCGCCGTGCGTCCTCGCGCTCGTGCCGGGCTACCTGACGTTCATCTCGGGCGTCAGCTTCGACGAGCTGGGCTCGCGCACGCGGGACGTCCTGACGCCGACGATCGCGTTCGTCGCCGGCTTCTCGCTGATGTTCACGGCCTACGGCGCGAGCGCCGGGCTGGTGGGGTACTCGCTGACGCGCGAGCAGGACACGCTCAACCTCGTCGCCGGCGCGCTCCTGATCGCCTTCGGGATCGCGATGATCATGCTGCCCCGCATGGGCCTGCTGCAGACCGAGCGGCGGCTGGCGGGCATGCGCCGGCCCACCACGGTGATCGGCGCCGGGCTCGTCGGGGCGGCCTTCGCGGTGGGATGGACGCCGTGCATCGGCCCGATCCTCGGCAGCATCCTCACCTTCGCCGCGCCCACGGGCTCGCCGGGCCTGGGCGCCACGCTCCTGCTCACCTACTCGCTGGGCCTCGGCATCCCGTTCCTGCTGGCGGGCCTGTTCGTCACGCGTACCATGACCGCGTTCCGCTGGATGCGCGACCGCTGGACCCTCGTGAACGCCACCGCGGCGGTGCTGTTCATCGGGGTCGGGGTGCTCGTGGCGACGGGACGCTTCGAGGTCATCACCCAGCGCCTCGCGGGGGTGGGATTCCAGGGCATTTGAGGAGTGGCCGGTGAGGATCGTGTCGATCGTGGGCAACCGGCCGCAATTCGTGAAGGCCGCGCCGCTGTCGCGCGCGCTGCGCCGCCGCGCCGAGGAGGTCCTGGTGCACAGCGGCCAGCACTACGACCCCGAGCTCGCCGACCTCTTCTTCGACGAGCTGGAGATCCCGCGCCCGGATCATCACCTCGGGGTGGGCCCCGGCAGCCCCACGAGCCAGCTCGCGGTGATGCTGCAGCGGCTCGAGCCGCTGCTCGCCGAGGGGGCGGCCGACCTCGTGATGGTCTACGGCGACACCACCACCACCCTCGCCGGGGCCCTTGCGGCGGGGGTGGCCGGCCTGCCCCTTGGGCACGTGGAGGCCGGTCTGCGCTCGTTCGACCGCTCCATGCCGGAGGAGCAGAACCGCGTCGTCGCCGACCACCTCGCGGAGCTGCTCTTCTGCCCCACCGACGCCGCGGTCGCGAACCTCCGGGCCGAGGGGATCACCGCCGGGGTGACGCAGGTCGGGGACGTGATGCTCGACGCGAGCCGGCTGTTCGCCGCCGCCGCGGCCTCCCGCCAGGGCCCGGCGGCGCTCGGCATGGAGCCGGGCCGCTACCTGCTCGTGACCGTGCACCGCGCGGCGGCCACCGACACGCCGCAGGCCCTCGAGGCGCTCGTCGCGCTCCTGACCTCGATCGACGAGCCGATGGCCTTCCCGGTGCACCCCCGCACGCGGCACCGGCTGGAGGCGGCCGGGATGTGGGACCGCCTCGCCGGCCACGGGCCGCTCCGCCTGAGCCCGCCCGTCGGGTACCTCGACTTCACCGCGCTGCTGGTCGACGCCCGCGCCGTGCTCACCGACTCCGGCGGGGTCCAGAAGGAGGCCTACTTCCACGGCGTCCCCTGCCTCACGCTCCGCGAGACCACCGAGTGGGTCGAGACCGTCGAGGGCGGGTTCAACCGCCTCGTGGGGATGGACCCGGAGCGGGCGCGGGCGGCGTTGGCGGACCTGCGGATGCCCGCGGAGCGGCCGCCCTTCTACGGCGACGGCGCCGCCGCCGAGCGGATCGCCGAGGCCGTCGCGGTGTGGAAGGCTACGCGACCCTGACGGCGATGCCGGGGTAGTCGAGCACCAGCCCTTGCCCGTCGAATGCGAGCACGGCGGCGAACCCGTGGTCCGGCGACGCGTAGTCGTAGCGCGCCCGCCCGTCCGCGTCCGGGAGGCGGGCGTAGGTCTGCTCGAGCCGCTCGACCTGGAGGCCGGGGGCGCGCACGTAGGCGGCGGGGGCCTCGGCCCGCTCGCCCAGGGCCAGCGCCAGGCGGCGCACCGGGAACGCGTTGGTGAACGCCGATGCCTCGAGATCGACGTCGAGGCACCCGTCCAGGTGGGCCGCCGGGGCGCCGTCCACCAGCCAGGCGCCGCGCCCGTCGCCCTCGAGGCGCACCGCCGCCGAGCCGCCCTCGTGGCGGCACTCGACGCGGGCCTCGCGGCTGCGCCCGTCGCCGTCGAGGGCGATCTCGTAGCGCACGCCCCATGCCCGGCCCTCCTCGAGCCCGGCCGTCCAGCCCTCCAGGCGCCAGCCCCCGGCCGCCCGGACCGGGAAGAGCGCCTCGAAGCCCTCGCGCGCGCCGAGGTGCCGCCAGGTCGCGGTCGGCGGGAACGTCAGCTCAGATCTCGAGGTCGAAGGGGCTCGGCTCGTACACGTGGTCGTCCGCGCGGCCGGGCCGGGGCGCCTCGTAGACCTCGCGGATCCCGAGCCGGGGCGTCAGCGCGCCGGCGCGGATGAGGACGTAGATGCGGCTCTCGCGCTCGCGCTCGGCGGCGTCCCAGACGCCGGCCTCGCGCCAGTCGGCGATGCCGAGCGCCAACAGCAGGCCGGCGATGAGCCCGGCCATCACGCCCCCGCTGTCGGTGAAGCGCTCGAAGATGAGCAGGGCGATGATCCCGGTGAGCACGATCCCGGCCAGGCGAAGGCGCCGCTCGCGCGAGCTGGCGGGGGTCTCGTGGACGGACGCCCGGGGCGGGGGCGTCGCGCGCAGGACGGCGTCGCCGACGCGGCGCACGCCCCCCAGCGACGCGATCGCGTAGGTGGGCAGGGCGGCCACGGCGAAGGCGAGCGCGGTCCGGGCGGGCTCGATCGTCTCGCCCACGAGCCACGTGCCGCCCCAGTACAGCCCGACCACGATCGCCGTCGCGACGGCCGACTGGCCACGCCAGCGCGCCTCGTCCGCGACGCGCACCAGGCGCGGGAGCCCGGCGAGTGCCGACTCCGGCCTCACGGGACCATCCTTTCGGTCAGTGTCGCAAGGCACTAGGATATCCGGCCGTTGGCCACCGGATTCCTCCACACGGCGACCCGCTCGCCCCTCCCCTGAGCGGCGACGCGCCCCGGGTCGGGGTGGTCGGCCTCGGCTACGTCGGCCTGCCGCTCGCGGTGACCTTCGCCGAGGCGGGCGTGCCCGTGCTCGGCCTCGATGCGGTCCAGGCCAAGGTCGACCAGGTCAACGCGGGCGAGTCCTACATCGAGGACGTGCCCTCCGAGCGCCTCGCGCCCCTGGTGGCCGACGGCAGGGTGCGGGCCACGACCTCCTGGGACGCGATGCGCGCCGTGGATGCGGTCCTGATCTGCCTGCCCACGCCCCTCACCGAGCACCGCGAGCCGGACCTGTCGGCGGTGCTGGGGGCGGCCGAGAGCATGTCGCAGCGCCTGCGCCCCGGCCATCTGATCGTCCTCGAGAGCACCACCTACCCGGGCACGACCCGGGAGGAGGTCGCGCCGGTGCTGGAGCGGTCGGGGCTGCGCGCCGGGCGCGACTTCCACCTCGCCTTCTCGCCCGAGCGCGTCGACCCCGGCCGCGTCGACTGGACCACGGCGACCACGCCGAAGGTGATCGGCGGCCTCACGCCCGCCTGCACCCAGAGGGCCGTGGAGGTCTACGGCCGGGCGTGCGAGCGGCTGGTGCCCGTCGGGAGCCCCGAGGTCGCCGAGCTCACCAAGCTGCTCGAGAACATCTTCCGCAGCGTCAACATCGCGCTCGTCAACGAGCTCGCGGTCCTCTGCGACCGCATGGGCATCGACGTCTGGGAGGTGATCGACGCGGCCGCGACCAAGCCGTTCGGGTTCATGCCCTTCCGCCCGGGCCCGGGGCTCGGCGGCCACTGCATCCCGATCGACCCCTTCTACCTCACCTGGAAGGCGCGCGAGTTCGACCTCCACACCGAGTTCATCGAGCTCGCCGGGAAGGTCAACTCGCAGATGCCCCACTTCTGCGTGTCCAAGGTCGCCCGCGCGCTCAACAGCCGCCGCACGGCCCTGAACGGCAGCCGCGTGCTCGTGATCGGCGTCGCCTACAAGGCCAACGTCAACGACACGCGCGAGAGCCCGGCCCTGAAGGTCATCGAGCTGCTCGGGGCCGAAGGGGCCCAGGTCGAGTACCACGACCCCCACGTGCCGGCGCTGCCGAAGCTGGGCCTCGAGAGCGTGCCGCTCGACGCCGAGGCGCTCGACGCCTACGAGGCGGTGGTGATCGTGACCCCCCACGACGGGATCGACTGGGCGACGGTCGTCCGCGAGGCCCAGCTCGTCGTCAACCTCCGCAACGTGGTCCCGGCGGTCGACGGCAAGGTGTGGAGGTTGTGAGCGGGGGCCCTGACGGCGGCCCCCCCAGGACGATCTCGGTCGGGATCGTCGGCATGAACTACTGGGGGCCGAACCTGGCGCGCAACCTCGCCCGCATCGACGGGTGCCGCCTGGCCTGGGTCTGCGACCGCGACGCGACCGTGCTCGACCGCCATCGCTCGACCTACCCCGAGAGCCGGTTCACCTCCCGGTTCGAGGACCTCCTGGCGGACCAGGCCCTGGACGCGGTCGTCATCGCCACCCCGGCGCCGACGCACGCGCCGCTGGCCAGCCAGGCCATCGAGGCCGGCCTGGACGCCTTCGTGGAGAAGCCCCTCGCCCTGACGGCCGGCGAGGCCCGCGAGCTGGCGGCGCTGGCCGATGACCGCGGCCGCGTGCTGATGGTCGACCACCTGCTCGTCTACCACCCGGCGGTGCGGGAGCTGAAGGAGATGATCGACGCGGGCCGCCTCGGGCGCGTGTTCTACCTCTACGGCAACCGGCAGAACCTCGGGATCGTGCGTCCCGACGAGAACGCGCTGTGGAGCCTCGGCCCGCACGACATCTCGGTGATGCTCCACCTGGTCGGCGAGCCGCCGGCGGAGGTGGCCGCCAGCGGCGAGAGCTACCTCCAGCCGGGGGTGGAGGACGTCGTCTTCGGGCGCATCCGGTTCCCGTCCGGCATCCTCGGCCACCTCCACCTGAGCTGGCTCGACCCCCACAAGATGCGCCGCATGACCGTGATCGGCTCCGAGCGGATGGTGGTGTTCGACGACATGGAGACCGAGCGCAAGGTGACCGTCTACGACAAGGGCCAGATCCCGCGCACCGAGTCGTACGGGGAGTACATCCAGGTGCGCTCCGGGGACATCCACATCCCCAAGGTGCCGGCGATCGAGCCGCTGCGCGTCGCCTGCGAGCGCTTCGTCCAGGCCGTCCGCGACCGCGGGCCGACGCCGTCGGACGGTCGCGCCGGCGCCGCGGTGGTGGAGGTGCTGGAGGCGATGACCGCGTCGCTGGCGTCGTCGGGCGAGCCGGTCCGCCTGATGGAGGAGGAGGAGGAGATCGTGCCCCTGCCGGCGGCACCGCACGGGGGCGGGACCGGCCCCGGCGGGGGCAGAGCGTGAGCCGCGAGCACCTGGTCCTGGGCGAGGGCGTCGAGATCGGCGAGGACGTCGAGATCGGCGCAAACGTGGTCATCCACGACGGCACGCGCATCGGCGACCGGGCCGTGATCCAGGACAACGTCGTGCTCGGCAAGCAGCCGGTGCTCTCGGCGCGCTCGACCAGCGCGGGCGGCCCCCTGGCCCCGCTCGAGATCGGCGAGGAGGCGGCCATCTGCTCCGGCGCGGTGGTCTACGCCGGCACGACCATCGGCCGCAGCGCCATCGTCGGCGACCTCGCCTCGGTGCGCGAGCGCTGCGTCGTCGGCGAGGGCGTGGTGATCGGCCGCGGCGTCTGCGTGGAGAACGACGTGCCGATCGGGGCGTTCACGAAGATCCAGTCGAACTCCTACATCACCGCCTATTCGGAGCTCGAGGAGCACGTCTTCATCGCCCCCTGCGTCACCACCACCAACGACAACCTGATGGGGCGCACCGAGGCCCGCCGCGCCGGCATCAAGGGCGCGATCATCCGGCGGGGCGCGCGCGTCGGCGGCGGGGTCGTGATCCTGCCGGGCATCGAGATCGGCGCCGAGGCGTTCGTCGCCGCCGGGGCGCTCGTCACCCGCGACGTGCCGCCGGGCAAGCTCGTGGCCGGCCTGCCGGCGCACGTCTGGCGCGACGTCCCTGCCGAGGAGATGGTGGACGCCGAGGCGTAGGCCCGCCCCCCGCCGCCTGGCCGCGCCGGACGGCGAGGTGGCCGTGCGCGACGCCAGCGTCGCCGGCTCGCGCCGGGTCGAGATCGCGCTCCCCGACGGGGCCCGGGTCGAGGTGATGGAGGTGCAGGGGGGCTGGGCCGTCGGCGACGTCGCGCACCCCAGCCTGGGCGCCGCCGTCGAGGCCGCGTGCGGCCGGCGGCGCGACGAGGAGGAGTGGATCGCCGTCCTCGAGGAGTTCGCCACGCCGCTGGGGACGGCTGCCGGGGCGCCGCTGCCCGCCGACGAGGCCGACCGCCTCGCCCGGCTGCCGAGCCGCTGCCCGGGCGCCTACGTCGACGGGCCGCGCGCTCACGACTCGGGCGGCTGGTACGTCTTCGTCGGCGGCCTGCCGGGCGGCGCCTGGGTGATCGAGTACGGCGACACGCCGCTCGCCGCGGCCCGGGCGGCGCTGGCGCGGGCCGAGGCGATGCTCTCCACCCAGCGGCGGCGGGCGCCTGCGGGCCGACAAAGGGCGGCACCGGCTTCGCCGGGGCTGGCCGCCCCTCGCCCTAGCCGGGGGTCCTCCGCGGAACCACGAACCGCGCCGTCGCGCGGCCGCCGTAGATCACGTACGGCACGGCCAGCTCCCTGCCGGCCTCGGCGTCGTCGGCCGCCTCCCCCGGTGCCAGCAGCCGCACCGCGTCGTTGCGGTCGTCGGTGGCGCGGCTCAGGCCCTCGAGCAGGCGCTCCAGGCGCGTGCCGCGCGCCCGGGCGGCGCCGCGCTCGGCCGCGGCCACCGCAGCGCGCCTGGCGAGCGGCCCGCCCTCGGCGCCGAGGTCCTGGGTGAGGTCCGCGCGGCAGCGGGTCGAAGCCCTCGGTGGTGTTCGGGACGATCCGCAGGGCGGCCCGGCCGGGCTCCAGCCACGACGGGATGCGGATCGGGACGCGCACGGTGCGCCGCTGGGCCTGCCAGGGCTGGAGGACGAGGCGCAGGGTGGCGCGCGCCCCGGGGCGGGCCCGGCGGGGGCTCACCCGCGCCCCGACGATGCGGGCCGCCCGCACGCGCGGCTGCAGCGTCTGGTCGACGGCCACCTGCGCGACCCTCACCGGGCGGATGCCGTTCTGCATCAGGATCGACAGCAGCCGCGACACCTGGCCGCTGGCCAGGGTGGCGACGTCGCCGGCGGCCGCGTAGACGTTCCGGTAGACCACCGGGCGCCGCAGGTCGGGGCTGGAGATCGAGACCCGCAGCGTCACGGTGCCGCCCTCGATGCCGTCGAGCACCCGGGCAGCGGGCTCGTCCTGCACGAGGCCGCCGACGATCGGCGCGGTGCGGGGATCGGGGGCGATCGTCCCGCTGACGGTCGCGGTCGTCCCGCGCGCGGCCTCGCGGGCGGTGCCCACGGCCGCGATCCCCTCGACGGGGCCGATGACGCCGCCGATGCCGTCGGCGCGGTCGCTCGTCACCATGCCGCGCAGCACCCCGGGCTCGGCCAGCTTGTACGAGCCGTTGAGGATGGGCGCGGCGACGGTCTGGAAGACGTAGCCGTCACCGAGCAGGAAGCGCGCGCGGCCGGCGCTGAGGAAGGGGTGCCCGAAGCCGAGGATCGTCGACCCGTCGACGTAGGTCACGGTCCCGATCGCGCCGAGGGCGATGTCCCCGCCTCCGAGGAGCACCGTCATCGACGCGCCCGGGACGAGCGGCACCGGCGGCCGGGTGGTGCGCGGCCCGATCGAGGTCAGCCGGATGCCCGAGCGCGCCAGCTCCCGCGAGAGCGGGCCGATGAGGCGTCGCGACGCCCCGGCGACGGTCCAGCGGGCGAGCGGGGAGAGGACGATGCGGCCCGGGCGGCGGGCCCGCGCGCGCCGGGCGGCGGCGCGGTCGGCGACCAGGGTCACCCGCCGGACGGCCGGCGAGGACCGCGGGCGCTCCTGGGCCCGGGCGCCGCCCGCCAGCGAGTCGATCATCTGCTCGATCGGGGTCAGCCCGACGATCACGTTCGCCTGGTCGCCCTGGCCGAAGGCGAGCGCGCCGACGACGCGGGGGACCCCGTCGGCGCCGGTCACGTACACCGGGCTGCCGCTCATGCCCTCGGCCACGCCGCCGGTCTCGTCCATCAGGGCGCCCTCGGCCCGCGCGAGGATCACGGTGCCCCCGGGGCCGTCGGCCGCGCGCTGCACGTCGAGGATCCGCACCGGGAAGGTCACGATGTCCGTGCCGCGCACCACCGTGCGCGCCTCGCCGAGCATGCCCGCCGTGACCTCCGAGAGCGGCATGATCGGGTCCGCGGCCGAGGCCGGGCCGGCGGACGCGGCGAGGCCCGCGCCGGCCAGGGCGGCGGCCAGGACGGCGCGCCGGAGGGCCCGGGTCACGAGCCGCCGACCAGCCGCGCGGCCGCGCTGCGGGTCATCCTCCGCTCGATCACGCGGAACCACGAGTCCCTCAGGCCGAGCGTGGACCGCAGCTCGATCCCGGCGAGGACGGCGCTCTGCCCGGAGCGGGTGGTGAAGCGGGCGTTGCGCACCCGCGGCGACACGCCGCGGCCGAGGATCTCGATCCTCGTCACCGGACCGCCCAGGCCCAGGGCGCGCCCGAGGCCGGAGCCCGTGAAGCTCGGCGGGTCGGGCCAGGAGGCGTGGTAGGGCGACTCGCGGTCGAGCGGGTCCGGGACGCTCACCAGGTAGGGCCGTGGCGGGCTGCCCTGGAAGACGTTCTCGACGTTCTCGGTGCGCCCGCCCGAGGTGGAGAAGAAGAACGCGGTGATCACCTTGCCACCGTACGTCAGCACGGTGTTGCGCGTGCTCTCGACGGCCCGGTTGCTGCGCGGGTCCTCGTCCGCGACGCCGCCGTAGGTCTGGCTGCGGTCGTCGTCGTAGATGTCGTACTCGGCCCCGGGCTTCATGGTCGCGATCGCGTAGCTGCGCGCCGCGACCGCCTGGACCCGCAGGGCCGCCGGGGCGTCGTCGCCCCAGTCGGCCGGCATCTCGCGCGGCACGACGCCCTTCAGGTAGTCCTCGAGGCCCACTGCGTTGACGACGTCGAATCCCCTGCCGGCCGGCACGGCCCGGATCTGGCCCCGGTAGCGCTGGTCGGCCCGCGGTGCGCCCCGGCCCCACGCGACCGCGCCGCCGCGGGTCTTCGACGCGAGCCGCACCGGCCCCCGGAAGACGGCCAGGCGCCGACCGCCGCGCAGCAGCGCCAGCCGCCCCCCGGGGCCGACCCGCAGCGTGTGGGTGGCGCGCGCCGCGAGCGGCACTGCGCGGCGCCCGTCGGTCGTCGCGCCGGTGGCGCGCCACGGGCGCGGGCTCGACACGGCGATGCTGCGCTCCCCGGAGGACAGCAGCACCTTCACCGTGCGCGTCGGCGCGGTCGTCAGGGTCGTGCCGCGGTAGTAGTGGCGCAGGATGGCGCCGGCGTCGCGCCCGGCCAGCGCCTGGCCGCGCGCGCCGTACTGCGACATCCCCACGCCGTGGCCCCAGCCGCGGCCCTGGAACGTGAAGACGGTCGCCATCGGCTCCCTCGGCGCCTGGGCCGCGGCGACCGCGGCGCAGGCGAGGCCGCCCGCGCACAGCCCGGCGACGGCGAGGACGGCCATGTCACGGGGGTGCGGCATGGCGGGGGGCGCACGTTAGCGGCCGGATCGCGACCCGGACAACGGCCCGGGTCAGCCGCGGCCGAGGTGGCGGGCCGCCAGGGCGACGCCGGCCGCGATCGCGCGCCCGGTCGAGGCCCCCAGGCGGGAGAGGTCCGCGAGCGCGCCCTCGCGCCCCGCCTCCGGGCCCGCGATCAGCCGATGGACCGGCTCCGGGGCCGCCCCGGCGGCGGCGAGGCCGAGCAGGGTGGCCGACAGGGCGCCGGTGCGGCGGCGGACGCCGGGCGGCACCAGCGCGGCCACGAGCGCGTCGCGGCCCTCCGGCGCGAGCCCGGCGGCGGGGCCGAGCGCCCGGACCGCGGCCGCCGCCCCGGCCAGCACGTCGTCGCCCTCGGGCGTGAGGCCCGGGCCGCGCCCGAGCAGGCGCTCGCCGGCGTCGGGCAGGGGCACGTCGGGGACCGCCACCCGCGCGGCCAGCCAGTCGCCGAGGGCGCGCGACGGCGCCGGGAGGGAGCTCGGGCGGCCGCACGACCGGGTCCCAGGCCGGGGGCGCGGCCGGGTCCCAGGCGACCGAGCGCGGCGCCTCGCCCCTGCCGGCGGCGATCGCGTTCGGCATCATCGGCACCCCGTGGACGCCGATCGTCACGACGAACCCGTCGAGGTCGAGGTGCAGGGCCCCCCGCCCGGATCCCAGCACGCGCAGGCGCCGGGGCCGGTCGAGTCTCGCGAGGACGGCCGTGGACACGGCGCGGGCGACGGCTGGCTGCGCCCCGCCCCGGGGATCCGCGTGCGCCAGACCGTCGAGTGGGGCCCCTTCGTCGTCCAGCTGCGCGAGGACCTGGGCCTCGGGGCGTGCCGCCTCACGCGCCACCGCGGGGCCGCCCGCACGAGCTTCACGGTGCTGGGCTACTCCCAGCGCTCCGAGATCGGCCTGCCGTGCCACGTCGTGCACCTGCGCGACGAGGCCGACGGGCGCGAGTACGTCGTCGACACCGGCCTCTTCGGGCCGGGCCTGCCGGCCGACGCCTTCGTGGTCAGCTCCGCCAGCCCTTGACCCCGGACGTCATCGCCACCATGCGCCGCTTCAGGCCCCAGGGGATGCGCGAGTAGACCGGCGCGAAGACCGATCTCCAGAACGCGCCGGTCTCGAGGTGAGGGGCGGGGTGGCCGGAGGCCGCCCCGAAGCGGCGCTGCGAGGCCTCCAGCAGCGCCCGCTCGCCGCCGGCGCGCATCCGCCGCGCGACGGCGGGCGGCGGCGGCACGACCGCCGGGCGCTGCCCGGGCCGCGGGCCCGGCGTGCCCACCTTGGACAGGGCGTCGGCCAGCGCGGTCTCCCCGGCCTTGCGGGCCGTCGAGCCCGGCGGCGCCGGCGGCGCGGCCGGCATGCCGCCGCGGCCGTGGTGGGCCACCCGGTCGTGGCCGAAGTACTCCCGGACGCTCTCGGGGATCCGCGGGTCGTCCTGGCTCACAGCTGCGCCATCCCGTTCTGGGCCGCGACCGACAGCGGCTCGTACAGCGCGCCGATCGGCGGCGAGTAGACGTTCTCCATCCAGGCGAGGTCCTCGAGGGTGGCGTCGCGCTTGAGGGCGAAGGCGAGGAAGTCGGCCCGCTCCTTGATGCCCTCGCCGCCGACGAACTGGCCGCCGATCAGCCGGCCGGAGCCGGGCTCGGCCAGCAGCTTCACGCGCACCTGCTGAACCCCGGGGAAGTAGCGCGCGCGGCTGATGCCGTTGGCCGCGCCGACGACGTACGGGATGCCCAGCGAGGTCGCGAGGCTCTCGCCGAAGCTCGCCCCGCCGATCTGGACCTGGCCGCCCACCATGCCCCACGGGATGTTGACCGGGTCGTAGCGGCGGTCGCCGCCGGCCGCGTTCGCGCCGGCCACGCGGCCCTGCTGCATCGCGTGCGAGCCGGTGAGGCCCTGGACGGCCACGCCGGTGAGGTGCTGCGGCACCTCCACGACGTCGCCCGCGGCGAAGACGTCCTCCATCGAGGTGCGCATGCGCTCGTCGACCGCCAGCGCCCCGGTCGAGCCCACGGTGAGCCGCATGGACCGCGCAAGGGTCGTCTCGGGCTCCTTGTGGGTGCAGACGACGCAGATGTCGGCCTCGATCTCCCCCTCGGTGGTCGCCACGGCCCGGAGCTTGCCGCCGGTGCCCTCGAAGCCGACCAGCCCCGTGCCGAAGCGCAGGTCGCAGCCCAGCTCGGCCAGGCTGGCCTGCACCGGCTCGGCGATGTCGGCGTCGGCGATCTGGGCCAGGAGCCACGCGTTCTCGTCGACGACGTGGGTCTCGATGCCCCGGTGCGCCAGCGCGGTCGCCATCTCCACGCCGAGCGGCCCCGCCTCGAGCACCACGGCCCTGCGGACGTCGTCGAGGGTCTCGTTCAGCTCCATCCCGCGGCGGATGTTCTTGACGAAGGTGAGGCCCTCGAGGTCGTTGCCGGGGACGTCCGGCAGCGTGTAGTTCCATCCGGTGCAGATGATCAGCCGGTCCCAGGGCAGCACGTCGCCGTTCGCCGTCATGGTCCGGGCGGCCGCATCGACCTCGGTCACGACGGTCTCGGTGCGCAGGTCGATGCCGGCCTCCGCGTAGTTCTCGGGACCGGCGAGGAACAGCCGCTCGAAGTCGGGGATCTCGCGGCCCAGGACGTACGGGATGCCGCACGGCGAGTACGCGACGTCCTCGTACTCCGTGCAGACCACGACGGTGGCGTCGGGGTTCGTCCGCTTCGCCATCGATCCCGCGCTGATGCCCGCCGCGCCGCCGCCGATCACGCAGATGTTCATCGCCTCACCCATGTTCGGGCCTCGCCCCGATCGCCGCCTCGCTCGGGAAAGGCCGGCGATCGCTGACCCGGATGGCGGATCGTCGAGGTGGTAGTGGATCTCGGGAGGGTGGGCCAGCGTGTTCGTGACCCAGCAGTAGCGCTTGGCGAGCTCGACGGCGGGCGCGATGTCCCCGGGGGGCGTCGTCGAGTGCACCCAGAGGTCGTAGCTGCCGTGACGCGGCTCGCCCACCTTCCGGTGGGGCTGCACCTGCACCTCCAGCTCGGCCACCTCGATCCGCTTCTTGCGCGCCGCCCAGGCGATCGCGACGCAGAAGCAGGAGGCGAGCGCGGCGGCCACCAGCTCGGTGGGCATCGGCCCGGAGTCCTCCCCGCCGAATTCCGGCGGCTCGTCGACGCGGATCGCGTGGCCGCGGCCCGAGACGTCGACCGCGAGCCCGCCCTTCCACTCGGCCGTCCAGACGGCGTACTCGTAGTCGTCACGCAGCGACACGGAGCCTCCCGTAGACGACCTCGTGCGCCGCGGCGGCGGCCTCCCAGGTGAAGCGCGCGGCCGTCTCCCGTCCCGCCGCGGCCAGGCGCGCTCCCAGGCGCGGGTCCGCGGCGGCCACCAGGGCCTCGGCCAGCGGCCCGGGGTCGCCCGCGGGCACCATCAGGCAGTCCCTTCCCGGCGTCAGGAACTCGCGCAGCACCGGCAGGTCGCTCGCCACGACCGGGAGCCCCGCCGCCTGGGCCTCCAGCACCACCAGCCCGAAGCCCTCGCGCTCCGACGGGAAGGCGAAGACGTCGGCCGCGCGGAAGAGCGCGGGCATGTCGCCCTCGGCGACCGGGCCCAGGACCGCCACGTCCGCATCGGCAGGCGGGGCCGGCCCGCGATGCACCCGGAGGGCCAGGCGCGCGGCGTCCTCCTCCCACGCCGCCCGGTAGTCGGCGTAGTCGAAGAGGGTCTCGCCCCCGGCGATCGCGAGCAGCGCCCGCGGCCCGATCCGCGCGCGTGCGCGCGTGAAGGCCTCGAGCAGCGTGCGGCTGCCCTTGCGGGGCTCGATGCCCCCGATGGCGAGGATCGCCGGCCGGCCGCCCCAGCCCATGCGCGCGCCGGCGGCCGCCCGGTCCAGGCCGCCGGCCGCGAGCCGGGCGGGGTCGACGCCGTTCGGGATGACGTCGGCGCCCACGCCGTGCTCGCGCTCGAGCACCGCGGCCCAGTGGCGGCTCACGCAGATCCGGTGGTCGACGTCCTCGATCGAGGCGCGCTGGCACTCGCCGCAGGGCGGCGCTCGCGAAGTCGTCGATGTGATGGACCGTCCGCACGACCGCCGGGATCCGGCCCTCGTCGCGCAGGGCCAGCAGCGCCCGGGCCGACAGGCAGTCCTCGGCGTGGTGGACGTCGGCGGGCCCGGCCTCGCGCAGCCCGCCGGCGAGGGTCTCCGCGTAGCGCAGGATGCGCGCCTCGACGTCCTCGTCCGGCCGCCGCTCGACCGGCACGAGATGCGCCGGCACGCGCGGGCGCCGGAAGAACCGGGCGCCGTCGGCCGACAGCGCCCACAGCTCGACGTCGTGCCCGCGCTCGCCGAGGGCCTCGGCGAGCGAGAGGGCGTGCACGACGCCGCCGCGCGGCTTGGTCGAGTAGGTGACGAGCCGGATCCTCACGGCGCGCTCAGCCCGCGAGCGCCGCGGCGAGGCGGGCGGCGGCGGCGTTGGTCGGCGCCAGCCGGGCGCCCGCCTCGGCGAGGGCGGCCTCCTGGCGGCTGCGCACCTGGGGGTCGGCCTCGGTGCCGAGCACGTACGCGACCACGGCCATCTGGGGACGGTCCGCGAGGGCCTCCTGGATCGCCGGGGCCAGCGCCCCCGCCGGGTCGGCGTGGCTGGCGAAGCCGAGGACGACGTCCAGCAGCAGCACGCCCACCTCGGGGTCCGCCACCTCCTCGCGCAGGCGCTCCAGGCGCGCCTCCGGGTCGATCATCGGGTGGGGCCGGCCGCGGGTGAACTCCTCCTCGCCGAGGTCGAGGCAGACGTGACCCTCCGGGCGTCCCTCGAGGGGCCGGGCGCCGCCCGCGGGCGCGTTCGAGCTCACCCGGCCGAGGCGCTCGGCGAGGATCGCGGAGGCCTCGCTGCAGAGGGTGCCGCCCGAGAAGAGCCCGCGCACCGCGCCCCCCGCGACCCAGTCGGCGCGCGGGTCGCGGGCCGGCTCGGCCGGGCGGCCGGCCAGGCGCACGGCGGCCAGCGCCGCCTCCTCGAGCGTCGGGGCCAGCAGGACCCCGTCGACCGGCTCCACGCCCCCGCCGACCATGCAGGCCGCCGCGGGCGTCCCGCAGCCGGCGAGCGCGCGCAGTACCCGCTCGGCCACGCTCGGGCGAGGGCGGCTTCGAGACGCAGAGGATCACGTCGGTCCCCTCGTCGCCGGCGAGGCGGGCGATCGCGTCGAGCGCCGTGACGGCGCCGACCTCCTCCTTGAGGTCGCGCCCGCCGGTGCCGTAGCAGCGGCTGATCCCGGCGCCGGCGCGGTCGACCAGGACCGTGACCTCCTGGGCGCCCGTCCCCGCGGCGGCGACCACCCCGACGCGGCCGGGGGCGACGACGTTCGCGAAGCCGAGCGCGAGGCCGTCCAGGATCGCGGTCCCGGCGCCGGGGCCCATGACGAGCCGCCCGAGCGCGTGGGCGCGGCGCTTCAGGGCGACCTCGTCCTCCAGGCTCACGTTGTCGCTGAACAGGAGGACGTCCATCCCCGCCCCGAGGGCCTTGTGCGCCTCGAGCGCCGCGTACTCGCCGGGCACCGAGATGACGGCCACGTCGCCCTCCGACCGGGCCATCGAGCGGGGCGGCCGCGGGCCGGCGGCGGCGCCGTCGCCCCCGCGTGGCCGGCCGGTCGAGCACGGCCTCGGCCGCCTCGAGGCCGTCGGCCGCGGCGGCGCCCAGCACCGCGATGACGAGGTCGTCGGGGCCGGCGCCGTCGATGGACGGGTCGGTCACCCCGAGCGCGGCGGCCTCCTGCGCGGTTCGCCGCCGTCCCCATGAAGCAGAGGGCCCGCTCCACGCCCTCGACGCCCTCGGCGGCGCGGGCGGCCGCCATCATCTTGGCGCTGTCGGCCCAGCGGCCGGCCCGCACGCGGACCTCGCTCACGCCGACAGCGCCCGGCCCTCCGGGCCCGCGAGCAACGGCTCGGCCTGCGCGCCCAGGGCCTCGTCGTCGGTCTCGGCCGCGCGCAGGGTCGCGGCGCGGCCGCCCTCCACGAGCACCGCGCCGGGGCGCAGGTGGATGAACGGGGACGCCTGAGCCATCGCGTACGCCCCGGCCTGCCCGATCCACACGAGGTCGCCGACGCGCAGCGGCGGCAGCGGGACCTCGCGCGCGAGCGCGTCGTGCTGCAGGCAGAGCGGGCCGAAGAGGTCGGTGGGGCGCTCGGCGCCGGCGCGGGGGTCCGCCGGGTGCACCGGCGAGCGCTTCCACAGCACGCACGGGACCTGGGTGACGCCCGCGTCGACCACGACGGCCCCCCGCCCGCGCCGCGCGACCACCCGCGTCAGCAGCCACCCCGCGTCGCGCACCAGCGCGCGGCCGGGCTCCAGGATCAGCGGCGGGGCGGCCGGTCCGAGCGCCTCCCGGGCGGCGTCCAGGTGCCCGGCGAGGCCGGCGGCGGCGGGCCATCCGCCCCCGAGGTCGAGCCACTCGATGCCCGAGATCCCTTCGGCCACCTCGCGCAGGCGCCCGGCGGCGCCGGCGAAGCGCGACTCCGGCACCGGGTACTGGACGGTGACGCCGTGGATCGGGGGGCCGGTGGGCGGCAGCGGGCCGAGCTGGTAGGCGCCCAGGTGGATGTGCAGCCCGGTGAGCGGCAGCCCGGCCCGGGCCAGGATCGAGGCGGCGGCGGGCGCCGCGCGGGGGGGGACGCCGAAGCGGTCGCGTCCGTCGCGATCGGGTGGGACGAGCCGCAGGCCGACTCGCGCCCCCGGCGCGGCGACCGGGGCCAGCGCGGGCGATCTCGCGCACCTGCTCGGCGCCGTCGGCGATGACGGTCGCGCCCTCGTGGAGGGCGCGGCGCAGCTCGGCGGTCGTCTTGAGCGGGCCGTTGAACACGATCCGCGATCCCGGGACGCCCGCCCGCCGGGCGACGCGGTACTCGAACCCCGACGCCGCCTCGGCCCAGCAGCCGGCCCGGTGCAGGCGCGCGACCAGCCCCATCAACGGGTTCGACTTGACCGAGTACGCGACCGTCGCCGTCGGCCCGGCGACGGCCTGGAAGTCGCGCGCCTCCGCCTCGAGGCGGGCGCCGTCGAAGACGTAGAGGGGGGTGCCGAAGCGCTCTGCCAGCTCGTCCGCCCGCCCGGGCGGGCGCGGGTCGATCGCGCGGATCACGCCGGCACCCGGGCTGCCAGGCGCGGCCACACCTCCGCGGCCACGCGCCCCACCTCCTCGCGGTGCGGGTAGCCCGAGCCGATCACCAGGTCCACGCCCGCGTCCCGGTAGTCGGACAGCAGCCGCGCCACGCGCTCGTAGGACCCCACGATCGCCGTGCCGGCCCCGCCCCGCACGGCCCGGATCCCCGCCCAGAGCCCCGGGGCCACCCAGCCGTTCTCGTCGGCCGGGAGGCCGTTCATGCGCCGCTGCCCGACGCTGTCGAACGCTGCGTACTCGGCGGCCCGGGCGCCCGCGACCTCGGCGCGCGACAGCAGCTCGGCGGCGGCGGCGCGCGCCTCGTCGTCGGTCGCGCGGGCGATGAGGTGGATGCGCAACCCCACCCGGATGCGCCGTCCCGCGCGCTGGCGCATCGCCGCCGCCCGGGCCGCGATCGCCTCCGGCGGCTCGCCCCACGTCAGATAGGTGTCCGCCGCGCGCGCGGCGAGAGCCAGGGCGTCGTCGCTGGCGCCGCCGAGGTAGAGCGGGCCCGGGAAGCGGGCGCGAAGGGCGTCGGCGAGCTCCCCGAGCCGGGCATAGCGCGCGGCGTGGCCGAGCGGCGCGGCGCCGTAGCCGGCTTCCGGCCCGCCGCCGGCGACCAGGTTGATCGCGACCCGCCCGGGGGCCATCGACCACAGCGTCTCGGCCTGGTGCGCGGCGAGCTCGGGGCGCAGCGCGGCCGGGTTGACGGCCACCAGCAGGCGGATGGAGCGCGTGAGCGGCGCGAGCGCCGAGGCCGTGGTCCAGCTCTCCGCGAAGGGCGCCTCGGGCGCGAAGGAGTCGTTGACCGTGCCGGTGGGGACCAGGATCTCGGCCGCCCCGGCGTCCTCGGCCGCGCGCGCGACCTCCGCGAGGTAGGCGATCGCGGGCGGCCGCTCGGGGCGCGCGGTCCCGAGCCACCTCCCGTCGCCCTCCGAGGGGCAGTACCAGCCGAGGGTCAGCATCCAGGGGATGCTACGGGGCCGGGTCCGCCCGCGCCGACGGCGCTTGCCCGCGCCGAAACTACCAAAATATGCTGGTGCCCCAGCGACCGTCCGTGGTCGCCCCATCGGGAGGAGATCACGTGGACAGGATCCCGCCGGCACGCCGGCACGTCTCGCGCCGGATGGGCGGCGCGACCGTGACGGGCGCCGAGGGCCTGCGACCCGGGCCGGCGCGGGTGACGCTGCGGGTGGGGGGCGCGAGGACCAGAACGTCATCCTCGTTCGCCTGAAGACCGGCGTGGACGAGGCCGACGTGGTTCGCTACACGAGCAAGGTGGACTCGGTCCCCGTTGACCTGGTTTCCGTCGAGACCAGCCAGTTCATGAGCGCGGGGCAGTCCTTGAGGACGGCCATCAACCTCGCCCCCGGTCGGTACCTGGCCATCGGCGAGGGGAACCGGACCCGCGCGCTCGGGCGCTACGCGACCTTCGATGTGGGCGGGGAGGCGATCGGCGGGTCGCTGCCGCGCGCGGACGCGAGCATCCAGATGTTCGACTACGGCTTCCGCATTCCGAAGCAGATCGACGGCGACGGCGTCCTGCGGGTCGAGAACATCGGCCGCAACGAGCACTTCATCGTCGGCTTCCGCCTCGACCCCGGCGTGAACCCGGCCGTCGTCCGCCGCCAGCTCGTCGAGGGCACGCTTCCCCCGGGCCCGCCGCCGGGCGAGCCCGCCTCGATCATCGGGGTGGTGTCGCCGAAGACCACCAACGTGATCCAGCTCGACCTGAGGCCCGGCGTCTACCTCGTCGCGTGCTTCTACGCCGACCGGGCGTCGGCCGGGCACGAGCACAGCGAGTTCGGGATGGTGCGGCAGATGACCGTCCGGTAGCGGCGGACGTCACAGGAGCGCGGCCAGCCGGCGGCCGCGCTGCGTGCCGTAGGAGAGGAAGAGGTCGCGCACGGCGTCGCGGTAGACGCCGCTCGCGGCCTCCTCCGCGGCCTCGGGCAGGGCCCCGGCGAAGCGCTCCAGCGCCGCGGGGTCGGGGTCGCTGAGGTTGACGCGGATCGTCGTCGTCGCCCCCACCTCCCCGAGCCCGTCGCCCGGGTACACCGCGACCCGCCGCTTGCAGAGGGCCACCGTCAGCTCCTGGGCGCTCGCCCCCAGACCGGAGACGTCCACGACGCACGAGAAGCCGTAGGCCGGGTCCACGACCGGCGTCGCGACCTCCCGGAGGGCGGCCAGGTTGCGCCGGATCACCTCCTCGCCCCGGCGCAGCCAGCCGTGATCGCGGAGGGCCGCCGCCGCGCCGACCTGGGCGATGCGGTTGGTGTTGAGCCGGACGGCCGCGATCTTCACCTGGAGGCACGCGCGCACCAGGGCGGGAGGGCCGCCGAGCGCTCCCAGCCGCGACCCGGCCATGCCGTAGCCGTGCGCGAGCCCGCTGGACACGAGCACCGTGGCGCCCGGGTGGTCGGCCGCGAGGGCGGCGATCGGGTGGTGCGAGGCGGCGGGGTCGACCCGGTGAGCGGAGTGGGTGGTGTCGGCCAGCACGACGATCCCGCGCTCGGCCGACAGGCCGGCAGAGGGCCTCGAGCTCCTCGCGCCGCTGCACGGTCCCGAACGGGTTCACCGGGTCGCAGACGACGACCATCTTGGTGCGCGGCGTGACGGCGGCCTCGACCTCGCCGGGGTCGAGCCGCCAGCCGTTGGCCGGCCCCAGGCGCACCCAGACGGGCTCGGCGCCGGCGAGGCGCAGGGCGGGGACGAAGTGGAAGTAGCCGGGGTCGGTCACGACGACCTCGTCGCCGGGGTCGAGGCAGGCGAGCGCGGCGTAGCCGACGCCCGCCTGGGCGCCCTCCGTGCCGATGACGTCGAAGCCGTCGTCGCGGGCGCGCCCGAGGAGGGCCTCGGCCATGAGGTCGCGCAGGGCCTCGTCGAGGTCGGGCGAGTAGGGGCCGACGTGGTCCGCGTTGACCGCGTCCCGCATGGCCTCGAGCGCCCGCGGGGAGGGCCCGAGGTGGTTGGCCATCCACCCGAGGTCCGCCCACTCGCGCCGGTCGAGGGCGATGGCGCCGTCCCGGTACACGTCGGCGGGGTCCCAGCCGAGGATGCGGTAGGCGTCGCGGTAGGTCATGTAGTTGCCGAATCCCTGGGGGTCCTCCAGCAGCGCCCGCGCGCGCGCCGAGGCGGCCGGCACCTCCGCCGGGGGCGGCGGGCGCCAGGTGAGCACCGACCGCCGGCTCACGCGACGATGCGGGTGCCGGTGCGCCCTGCGAGGGCGTCGGCGGCGCGCTCGAGGGAGCTGATGACGGCCTCGCGGCCGCCGGCCTCGATGAACTGCGCCGCCGCCTCGACCTTCGGGCCCATGCTCCCGGGCGGGAACTGGCCGTCGGCCAGGTGGCGGCGCGCCTCGGCCACGGTCATCTCATCGATCGGCCGCTCCTCGGGCGTGCCGAAGTCGAGCGCGACGCGGTCCACCCCCGTCAGCAGCAGCAGCGAGGTCGCGCCCACGAGCCGGCCGATGAGCGCCGCGGCGAAGTCCTTGTCGATCACGGCGTCGACGCCCACGAGCTCCTCGCCGACCCGCGCCACGGGCACGCCCCCGCCGCCGCAGGCGACCACGATCTCGCCGGCCTCGAGCAGGCGCCGGATCTCGGGCGACTCGACCACCTCGATCGGCTCCGGCGACGCGACCACCCGGCGCCAGCCGCGGCCGGCGTCCTCGGCCACCTCCCAGCCGCGCGAGGCGGCGAGGCGGCGGGCCCGGCCCTCGGAGAAGAACGGGCCGATCGGCTTCGTCGGGCGCGAGAAGGCCGGGTCGTCCTCGCGCACCACGACCTGCGTCATCACCGCCGCCACCGTGCGCGGCCGGCCGGCAGAGGCCAGCGCGTCGCCGATCGCCTGCGAGAGGAGGTAGCCGAGCTGGCCCTGGGTCATGGCGCCGAGCACGAACAGCGGCTGCACCGGCATCTCGCGGGCCACCGCCTCCTGGGCCATGGCGAGCGCCCCGACCTGGGGGCCGTTGCCGTGGACCATCAGCAGGCGGCGGTCGGGGTCGAGGAGGGCGACCGCCGCGTCGGCGACGTGGCGAGCCCGCTCCTCCTGGCCCGCGAAGTCGCCGAGGCCGGCGGGGGCGAGCGCGTTCCCGCCGATCGCCAGCACGACCGTCTCCCCCACCCGCTCACCTCCTGATCGCGTTCCCGTAGCGCCTTCGTGCGGTCTCGCATCTTGCGACCGGACGCCGGGGGGTGAATGATCTCACCTCCTCAAACGCCGTGGGTGCCGCCAGTGCCCCCACACCGACTGCCGGGAGGTAAGGGTGGCGAAGATCGAGGGAATGAAGCCGGAGGCCGGCCAGGAGCTCTACGACGTCGCGGAGAAGGTCTTCCCCGACGTCAAGGCCGAGCCCGGCGAGGAGGCGTACATCTTCATGCACACGGTGCCCTACGAGGGCTCCGTCGGGCTGGTCAACCTCCTCACGGCGACGCGGCTCGGGCGCAAGGGCTTCAAGGTGAGCCTCGTGCTCTACGGGCCGGGCGTGCTGATGGCCTCGGGCACCCGCGGCTACCCCGCCGTGGGCCAGGAGGCCTTCCCGGGCCACATGGCCATCAACAACCAGATCAAGACGCTTCTCGACGAGGGCGCGACGGTCTACGCCTGCCGCTTCGCGATGGGCGCGCTCTACGGCTTCCGCGAGGACGACCTGATCCCCGGCGTGACGGCCTTCAACCCGCTCGACGTGCTCGACTCGGCGCTGACGGCGTGGCGCAACAAGGCCTTCCAGCTCAACACCTGGACGGTCTAGGGGGCGAGGCCGGCGGAACGGGCTCGGTGAGCGAGCGCGAGGAGGCCGAGCGCCGCTGGCGGCTGGGCGAGGAGCGCCTCTACCCCGTCGCCACGGTGCGCCCCGACCTCTACGAGGTCGTCATCGGCCTCGTGCGCTCGCTCGCCGACCACCTGCAGTCCGTGCCCGACCTCGACGCCCTGGTCGTGACCTACCGCACCGCCGTGCGCGACGCCGAGCTGGCGGACGCCGGCGTGGCGGTGGCCGACGTCCCGCCCGAGGTTGACCTGGACCTCGTGCGCGACGCGGCCTACCAGCTCCGCGCGCGCGAGCTGAGCCAGCGCGCGGCCACCGAGCGGACCGAGACGGCGATCCGCCGCGCCAGGGCCGCCGGCGAGCCGACCGTGACGATCTGGACCGAGGGCGAGCAGGAGCTGTGGCCGCCGTACCGGCGCGTCGAGATGTCGCTCGCGAGCGGCCGCGCCGTGGCCGTCTCGACGACCGTCGATCCCGAGACGATGACGCCGCGCTTCGCGCTCGAGGCGCTGGAGCTCGACCCGGAGACGGGCGAGGCGGCCGGCGCCGAGCCGATCGCCCCGCGGCGCGAGTTCACCGACCCTGCCGAGTGGCGGGCCGCGGCGGAGGAGCTGCGGCGCGCCCTGCTCACCACCTGACGAGGGAGGCCGCGTGCCCCTGCCCGACGGCGTCAAGCGCAACGTGATCGACGGCCACAGCCACATCGGCGAGATCGAGGCCTGGCCCTTCTACGGGATCGACTACCCCGTGAAGCCGATCGTCTACGACTTCCCGCGCACGGCCGACTTCCTCAAGTTCATGGACCAGTACGGGATCGAGCGCAGCCTGGTGATGTCCAACTACGGCATCCCCAAGCCCGAGCAGCCCTTCTCGCTGAACCCCGTGGTCATGGAGGCGGCCACCAGCACCGACCGCATCCGCGGGCTGCTCTGGGTCTCCTTCCTGCCGCGCGACCGCGAGCACACGGTCGAGGCCCTCAGCCACTGCGGCGAGGCCGGGATCGTCGGCCTGAAGACCACCTTCCTCCTCGGGGGCAACCCCAACCCGGAGGAGTGGGACGAGGAGACGAAGGAGCTCGCCGACATGTGCTTCGACGCGGCGGAGAAGCACGACTACGTCTTCCACTTCCACACGTCGGCCGGCGGCAGCAGCGACATCAACAACTTCATCCCGATGGTCGAGGCCTACGGCAAGCGCTGCAAGATCCACCTGGTGCACTTCGGGGGCGGCGTGAGCGGCCACATCAAGCTGGTGCCGAAGTTCCTGCAGTGGGTGAAGGACGGCTACAAGGTCTACACCGACACCTCCTGGGCGATCGGGTTCGGCGCCCGCTGGCTCCTGGTCGAGATCGAGAAGCAGGGGATCGGGGGCGACCGCGTGCTCTTCGGCTCGGACGAGCCGTGGTCGGACTTCATGAGCGAGTACTGGAAGATCGAGGGGGCGCCGGTCTCCGAGGAGCTGAAGCGCATGGTGCTGGTGGACAACTTCGCAAAGCTCCACGAGAAGCACTGGTGACCACCGCCGCCCAGATGCCCGACCTGCGGACGCTCGCGGTCGAGCTGCAGTCGCTCGGGGTGCGCACGACGGCCCCCGACGACGGGCCCGGCGCCACGCGCGCCGGCGGGGCGGGCCCCTCCGACGCCGGCTTCATCTGGCTGGACGGGGCGCCGCTGACCGTGCCGGTGCACGGCGACTACGTCGCCTCCTCCCCCTACGAGCTCGTGATGAACGGCTCCGGGCGCGCCGGCACGCTGATGCGCGACGGGGTCGAGGTCGGCCCGGTGCGGCTCCACCCGCGGCCGCGGATCTACGGCCTCGAGACGGCCGACGGCGTGCCCTACTGGAAGATCGCCCTCATGCACCTCGACAGCCTGGCCTCGACGGTCTTCCAGCGCTGCGTCTACTGGGGCACCCACGAGCAGTGCCACTTCTGCGCCATCGGCACCAGCCTCCAGGCGGGCCGCACGGTGGCGGTCAAGACCCCGGCGATGCTCGCGGAGGTCGCCGAGGCGGCCGCCCGGCTGGACGGCGCCAAGGACGTCACCCTGACGACCGGCACGCCGAACCGCGACGACCGCGGCGCCGCCTACATGGCCCGCTGCGCCGAGGCCATCCGCGAGGCCAGCGGCCTGCCGGTGCAGGTGCAGATCGAGCCGCCCTCCGACTTCGCGTGCTTCGCCGCCCTCAAGGAGAGCGGCGTCGAGGCGCTGGGGCTCCACCTCGAGGTCTGGGACGAGGACGTGCTCGCGCGCGTCGCGCCCGGCAAGCACGCCCAGGGCCGCGACCACTACCTCGCCGCCTGGGAGGCGGCCGTCGGCGACCTTCGGGCGCGGCCAGGTCTCCACCTACTTCATCCTCGGGCTCGGCGAGAGCCCCGAGTCCGTGATGGAGGGCTGCCGGGCCGCCATCGACCGGGGCGTCTACCCCTTCGTGGTGCCGCTGCGGCCCGCGCCCGGGAGCATCGTGGCCGACGGGGTGCCGCCGTCGGCCGAGTACGTGCGCGAGGTGTACGAGCGGGTGGCGCCGCTGCTCGCCGAGGCCGGCCTGATGAGCCAGGACGCGCGGGCGGGCTGCGTGCGCTGCCAGGCCTGCTCCGCGCTCAGCACCTTCGAGCGGGCGTTCGGCGGCGGGCGCGACGGCGTGCCCGGCGGACGCGTCCGGGGCGGGGCCGGGATGAGCGCCCTCGACGTCCGGGTCGCGGAGACGGAGGAGGACGTCGCCGCCCACCACGAGGTGCGGCGCGAGGTGTTCGTGCGCGAGCAGGGGATCTTCGCCGAGGACGACCACGACGGCTGGGACGAGGACGCGGTCAAGGTGGTGGCCTCGCTCGGCGGGCGCGTGCTGGGGGCGGTGCGCCTCTACCCGCTCGACGAGGCCGGCCTCTGGAAGGGCGACCGCCTGGCGGTGCTGCCCGAGGGCCGGCGGCTGCGCATCGGCGCCCCGCTCGTGCGCTTCGCCGTGGCGACCGCCGGCCGGCGCGGCGGCACGCGGATGATCGCGCTCATCCAGGCCCGCAACGTCGCCTTCTTCCGCCAGCTGGGGTGGAGCGCGCTCGGCGACGAGACCGACTACCGGGGCGCCACGCACCAGGAGATGACGATCGCGCTCGCCGGGGCGGAGCCCCAGTTCGCGCCCGGCGGCTACGCCTGGGCGCTGGGCGCGCGCTAAGCCGGGGCGGCCGCCCGCTCCAGTCGGTCGGCGATGCCGCGGCGGGCCATGTCGAAGGCCCGGCGATCTCCGCTGAGCAGGTAGACGCCGTTCGCCTCGGCCAGCAGGGCGTTGAGCTCGAACGTGAGCTGAGCCGGGTCGGCGACCGGATCGATCTCGCCACGCTCCTGGCCCGTGCGGACGGCCGCCTCGATGAGCTCGGTCCAGGCGCGGTAGATCTCGACGACCCGGTCGCGCACGCGCCCGGGACGGGTGTCCAGCTCGGCGGCCGCCGACGCGAAGAAGCAGCCGCCGGGGAAGACCCCGCGATCGACGTGCGACAGGAACCCCTCGCAGAGCGCCTCGACGCGGGCGCGGCCGTTGACCCCCATCGCCGTCCGCAGGACCTCGTCCTCGAAGATCTCCTCGGCGGTCGCGATCGTCGCGAGCTGGAGCTCCTCCTTGGAGCCGAAGTGCGCGAAGAGGCCGCTCTTGCTCATGCCGGTCTGTTCGGCCAGCCGGCCGATCGTGAGCCCGTCGAGGCCCTCGACGGTCGCGAGCTGCGCCGCGGTCATGAGGATCGCGCGCCGGCTCCGCTCCCCGTCGGCCCGCGTGCGCCGCCCGGTCGTCTCCGTGCTCATGCTTGACAAGTTAGCACGAACGTTCGTATGCTCGCCACCCGTTCTTCGCACGAACGTTCGTGCTACGTACTCGAGGAGGAGCCGATGGCCACAACCACCACCCCCAGCGCGGCCGAGACGACGCCGGACTACGCCGCCATCACGGCCCGGCAGAAGCAGGTCTGGGGCAGCGGCGACTACGCGACCGTCGCCGCACGCATCCAGATCATCTCGGAGGTGTTGTGCGACAGCGCCGACCTGCGCGCGGGCAGCCGCGTGCTCGACGTCGCCGGCGGCAGCGGAGACACGGCTCTCGCGGCCGCGCGGTCCGGCACCCGCGTCGTGAGCCTCGACTACGTGCCCGAGCTGCTCGACCGCGCCGCGGTCCGCGCGGCGGCCGAGGGGCTCGACGCTGGAGGTCGTCGAGGGCGACGCCCAGGCGATGCCGTTCCCAGACGCCTCGTTCGACGCCGTGGTCTCGGCCGTCGGCGTGATGTTCGCCCCCGACCAGCGCCGGGCGGCGGCCGAGCTGCTGCGCGTCTGCCGGCCCGGGGGCACCATCGCCCTGGCCAACTGGACGCCGACGGGCTTCATCGGCGAGCTCTTCCGGACGATCGGGGCCCACGTCCCGCCGCCCGCCGGCCTCGCCCCGCCTCCCCTCTGGGGCAACGAGGACCACGTCCGCGGCCTGCTGCGCGACGGCGTGACGGAATTGCGTGCGACCCGGCGGACGTACACCTTCCGCTACGAGACCGCGCAGGCGTTCACGGACACCTTCCGCGAGCTCTACGGGCCCACGGTCGCCGCCTTCGCGGCGCTCGACGACGACGGCCGCGCGGCCCTGGACGCCGACATGACGGCCCTCGCCCGGCGCTTCGACCGCCTCGGCGGCGACGGCCCGGTCGCGATCCCGGCCGAGTACCTGGAGGTCGTGGCGACCCGCGCCTGAGGGGTGCGTCTCGGCCGATCTCGGCCGGGAGCTAGTCCGGCCCCAGGCCGGTGAGCGGCTCCCGGCCGAGGTCCCAGACCGGCTCCTCGGCCGCCGCCGCCGCGCAGGCGCAGGACCCCGCCGGCGTCGAGCGTCCCGAGCCGGGCGAGCGCGAGCCCCTGCGGCACGAAGCGACGCTCCAGCGCCTCCGGGTCGCCGACGAGGAGGAAGGCGTAGGAGGGGAACGTGACCAGCCAGCGCTCCAGCGGGAGCCCGGCCGGCACGGGCAGCGCATCGAGGTCGAGCGCGCAGCCGAGGCCCCCGGCGCTCTCGCAGAGCTGCAGCAGCGAGCCGGCGACCCCGGGCATCGAGACGTCGCGCGCCGCCCACGCCTCGCCGGCCTCGGCCGCCTCGGCCAGCAGGGCGAGGTCGGCGGCGGCGCGCTCGCGGCGCGGGCCCCGCAGGTGGCTGAAGAAGCTGCTGCCCGCCCCGACCATCATCTCCCCCTCCAGGCAGGCGAGCAGCGACACGGCGTCACCGGGGCGGGCGTTGCGGGCCGAGAGCGGGGCGCGGGCGCGGCCGACGGCGAAGGTCGAGAGGCCCGGGGCGGCCCCCTCCTCGACGGTGGCGTGGCCGCCCAGCACCGGCACGCCGTAGAGGCCGGCCCCCACCCGCAGCCCCTCGAGGATCTGCTCGGCGACGCGCCGCGACCCGGCGACGAGGCAGTCGAGCAGCGCGAGGGGGCGGGCGCCGGTCGCCGCGAGGTCGTTCAGCACCGTCACGACGCCCGCCACGCCCGCCGCGCGGGGCTGGGCGGCCACGAAGGGCGGGTGGATGGCCTCGGCCGCCAGCGCGAGGTGGCCGTCGCCGCCGGGCACGAGCGCCGCGTCGTCGCCGTCGCCGCCGAAGGCCGCCGCCACGGCGGCGAGCTCGCGCTTGCCGCGCAGGCCGGGGTGCTCGCGAACGGCGCGTGCGAGAGCCGCTAGGTTCATGGGGTGAGCAGCCTACGCGTCGTCACCGCGGGCCTGGACCTGATGGCCGACGCGCTGCGCGACCAGGGCGCCCAGGTGACGGCGCTCGACTGGCGGCCCCCCGCCGAGGGCGACCCGGAGGACGTCGCCGTCCTCACCGCCACCTACGGCGACGACCGCGTTGACGCGGCCAACGCCCGGGCGCTCGCGCGGTTGCAGGAGGCGCGGCCCATGATCGTCGGGGCCGGGCCCGCGGGCGAGCTGATCCCGGGGCTCGAGGGCCGCGCCGTCCTTCACGCCGGCCCGCCGGTGGAGTGGGAGCTGATGTGCCGGCCGCAGCGCAACGCCGTCTGCGGGGCGGTCGTGCTGGAGGGCTGGGCGACGACGCTGGAGGAGGCCGACCGCCTGGTGGCCGGCGGCGGCGTGCGGCTCGCGCCGGCGCACTCGCTCGACGCGGCGGGCGCGATGACCGGCGTCATCTCCCCCTCGATGGCCGTCTGGGCGGCGCGCGACGAGGTCGGCGGCGGCGTGGGCTACAGCCCCTTCAACGACGGCCCCGGCGAGGCCTTCTGGCTCGGCGTGGGCTCGGCCGAGGCGATCCGCCGCCAGCGCACGCTCGCCGACGCCGTCGCGCCGGGGTTCGCCGCGGCCCTGCGGGCCGAGGGGCCCATCGACGGCTTCTCCCTCGATGCCCAGGGCATCGCGATGGGCGACGACTGCCACATGCGCCACCAGGCGACCACGATGCTGCTGCTGCGCCAGACCCTCCCGGCGATGGCCGAGCGCGCCCCGCGCAGCGTCCTGCCGACCGCGCGGCTGCTGGCGGCCAACGGCCACTTCGCGCTCACGATGACGATCGCCTGCGCCCGGGCGGCGCTCGCGGGCATCGCCGGGACGCCCGCCTCCAGCCTGCTCGTCTTCATCAGCCGCAACGGCACCGACGCCGCGGTGCAGGTCGCGGGGCTGCCGGACCGCTGGTTCACGGCCCCGGCGCCCCCCGTGGGCGACCCCCTGTACCGCCCCGGCATGTCCGACGACGACGCGGCGCCCGACATCGGCGACTCGGCCCTCGTGGAGTGCTGCGGCCTCGGGGCGGCGGCCAGCGCGGCCAGCCCCGGCGTCGCCGCCTTCCTCGGCGGCGGCATGGCCGAGGCGATCGAGCGGACGCGGCAGATGGCCGACATCTGCGTCGGCGAGAGCGAGCGCTTCCGCATCCCCACCCTCGACGGCCAGGGCACCCCGCTGGGCGTCGACGCCCGCGCCTGCCTCGACCTGGGCGCCACGCCGCTCATCAACACCGGCATCCTCCACCGCCTCGAGGGCGGTCAGATCGGCGCGGGCATCGCCCGCACCCCGCTCGAGCCGATCCGCGACGCCCTGGCGGCGCTCGCGGACGACCTCCGGGGGTAGCGCCACCGTGGCCGAGTGGGACGCGCGGACCTACGAGCGCGTGTCCGGCCCCCAGGTCGCGTGGGGACGCGCGGTCCTCGACCGCATCCCGCTGGAGGGCGACGAGACGGCTCTCGACGCGGGCTGCGGCACGGGCCGCGTGACGCGGCTGCTGGCCGACCGCCTGCCCCGCGGGCGCGTGATCGGCGTGGACGGCTCCGCGGCGATGGTGCGGGAGGCCGCCGAGCGGCTGGCCGACCTGGCGCCCCGGGTGACCGTGCGGCGCGGCGACCTGCTGGAGCTGGAGGTCGAGGAGCCGGTGGACCTCGTGGTCTCGACCGCGACCTTCCACTGGATCCTCGACCACGCCCGGCTGTTTCGGCCGCCTCCACGCCGGCGCTGCGGCCGGGCGGGCGCCTGGTGGCCCAGTGCGGCGGCGCGCGCAACATCGCCGCGACCCTCGCGGCGGCGGCCGACGCCGCGGCGGCGGAGCCCTACGCCGCCTCGCTCGACGGGTTCGGGGGGCGCTGGTTGTTCGCCGGCGCCGAGGAGACCGTGGCCCGGCTGGGCGACGCGGGCTTCGAGGGAGCCCGGGCATGGCTGGAGGAGGCGCCGGCCGTCTTCGCGGACGTCGACGCGGGCGCCGAGTTCCTCGCGACCGTCGTGCTGCGGCACCACCTCGAGCTGCTGCCCGCGGACCTGCGCGCGCCCTTCGCCCGCGACGTGGCCGCGCGCCGGCGCGGCCGCGACGGTCGGGTCGTGGTCGACTACGTCCGCCTCAACATGGAGGCCCGTCGGCCGGCGCCCTGACCGCGCTCGGGTGGGCGGGGGTCGCCGCGCTCGCCGCCTGGCTCGGCGTCCTCCTGCACCCGGCGCGGCCGTGGGACCTGCGCCCCACCGACGAGGACGGGCCGCCGCCGCCCGAGCCGGCGTCGTGGCCCCGGGTCGCCGTGCTCGTGCCGGCCCGCAACGAGGCCGGCGCCCTGCCGCGGACGCTCCCGGCGCTGCTGGCCCAGGACCACCCCGGCCCCTGGCGCGTGGTGCTGGTCGACGACCGCTCGACCGACGACACGGCGGCTGTCGCGCTCCGCGCCGGGGCCGGCGACCCCCGCCTGGAGGTCGTGCGCGGCGACCCGCTGCCGGACGGATGGGCCGGCAAGGTCTGGGCGCTCGAGCAGGCGCGGCGCCGCGCCGCGAGCGGCGGCGCCGCTCCCGAGCTCCTGCTGCTGACGGACGCCGACATCCTCCACGCGCCGGGCTCACTGCGGGCGCTCGTCGCGGAGGCCGAGGCCCGGGGGCTGGACCTCGTCAGCCGCATGGCGCGGCTGCGCTGCGGGTCGCGGGCCGAGCGGCTGCTGATCCCGCCCTTCGTGCTCTTCTTCTTCCTGCTCTACCCGATGCGGTGGGCGAACCGGCCGGGCGGCCGGGTGGCGGCCGCCGCCGGCGGCTGCGTCCTGGTGCGCGCGGAGGCCCTGCGGCGCGCCGGGGGCCTGGCGGCCATCCGCGGCGAGCTCATCGACGACCTCGCGCTGGCCCGCGCCGTCAAGGGCGCCGGGGGCACGGCGCGCCTCGCGCTCAGCCGCGGCCGCGTGACCAGCGTGCGGCCCTACCCGGACGTCGCGGCCGTCTGGCGCATGGTGCGCCGCAGCGCCTTCACCCAGCTGCGGCGCTCGTGGGCGCTCCTCGCCGCGGTGACCGCGGGCCTGGCGCTCATGTTCGCGACGCCGCCGGCGTGCGTCGCCGTAGGGCTGGCCGGGGCGGTCGCCGGCGCGGGCGGCTGGGCGCTTCCCCTCGCCGCGGGCTCGGCGGCCTGGGCGGTCATGGCCGCGGTCGCCCTTCCCGCCGTGCGCGCCTTCGACCTGCCGGCCCGCTGGGCCCTCGCCCTGCCGCTGGCGGGGGTGCTCTACGCGCTGATGACGATCGACTCAGCCCTGCGCGGCCCTCACCGCACGCCGTACTGGCGCTCGTAGTAGCGCAGGTACTCGCCGCTCTTGATGGGCTCCCACCAGCCGCGCTGCTCCCGGTACCAGCCCACCGTGTCGGCGAGGGCCTCGCCGAAGGGCCGGGCCGGCGCCCAGCCCAGCGCGCGCAGCCGGGTGGTGTCCAGGGCATAGCGGCGGTCGTGGCCGGGCCGGTCGGCGACGTGACGGATCAGCGACTCGTCGCGCCCGGTCAGGGCGAGGATGCGGCGGGTGATCTCCAGGTTGGTCTCCTCGTGGCCGCCGCCGACGTTGTAGACCTCGCCGGCAGCGCCCCGCTCCATCGCCGTCCAGATGCCCTGGCAGTGGTCGTTGACGTGGATCCAGTCGCGCGCCTGCAGCCCGTCGCCGTAGACCGGCAGGCCCTCGCCGTCGAGGGCGTTGGTCACGAAGAGGGGGATCAGCTTCTCGGGGTACTGGCGAGGGCCGAAGGTGTTCGAGCCGCGGGTCACGATCGTGTCGAGCCCGAACGTCCGGTGCCATGCCAGCACCTGGAGGTCGCCCCCGGCCTTGCTGGCCGAGTACGGGCTCGAGGGGCTGATGGGATCCGTCTCCCGGAAGGCCCCCGAGGCGATCGAGCCGTAGACCTCGTCGGTGGAGACCTGCACGAACCGGCCCACCCCGGCCTGGCGGGCGGCATCCAGCAGCACGGCCGTGCCGACCACGTCGGTGCGGATGAAGTCGGCCGGCTCGAGGATGCTGCGGTTGACGTGGCTCTCGGCCGCCAGGTTCACGACCGCGTCGACCCCCTCGATCGCCCGGCGGACCGCCACCGCGTCGGCGATGTCGGCGTGGACGAAGGAGTAGCCGGGCTCGTCGGCCACGTCGGCGACGTTGGCGGGGTTGCCGGCGTAGGTGAGCTTGTCGAGGTTCACGACCTCGGCGCCACGCGAGAGGGCCAGGCGCACGAACGCCGAGCCGATGAAGCCGCAGCCTCCGGTGACCAGCAGCCTCACGCGCTCTCCTCCAGGTAGTCGGCGAGGGCCTCGCGCCAGTCTCGCAGCCGCGGCGCCCCCGGGCGCGCCGTGACGAGGGCCGAGTAGCGCGGACGGGGGGCGGGACGGCCGATGGCCTCGGTCGTCACCGGCCGCACACGGCAGGGGCACCCGGTCCGGTCGAAGACCGCCTGCGCCAGGCCGGCCCACGTGACCGCCCCGGCGCCGGCCGCGTGGTAGACGCCGGCCGGCCGGTCGAGCAGCGCCTCCAGCGCGGGGGCGAGGTCGCGGGTCCAGGTGGGCGATCCGGTCTGGTCGTCGACGACCTCGACCTCGTCCCGCTCCGCCCCCAGGCGCCGCATCGTGTCGACGAAGTTGCGCCCGCCCGCCCCGTAGAGCCACGCGGTGCGCGCCACCCGGGTTCCGCCGGGATGGCGCGCGAGCGCGGCCCGCTCGCCGGCGAGCTTGGTGCGGCCGTAGGCGCCGAGGGGCGCGGGCGCGTCGTCCTCGTCGTAGGGCGCGCCCTTGCTCCCGTCGAAGACGTAGTCGGTCGAGGGCAGCACGACGGCGGCCCCAGCCTCGGAGGCCGCCGCGGCAACGATCCCGGCGCCCTCCCCGTTGACGGCGGCGGCCTCGTCCTCGTGCGCCTCGGCGGCGTCCACGTCGGTCCAGGCGGCCAGGTGGAAGACGGCCTCGGGCCCGCAGCCGGCGACGCAGGATCGCACCGCGACGGGGTCGGTCACGTTGACCTCGAGGTTGACGGCCGTCACCTCGTGGCGGTCCGCCAGGTGGGCCACCAGGTCGCGGCCCAGCATCCCGGCGGCGCCGGTGACGAGGACGCGCACGCCCCTCCTAGACGAGGCCGATCGACGAGGAGTCGCCGACCATGAAGCGGTAGGCCCGCGGCTTCTCGCCGGAGCGCCCGATCGTGACGCCGCGGCCGATGAGGCTGCTCTCCACCCGGGCATCGAGGTCCTCGACGCGGCTGTCCTGCAGCAGGATGCTGTGCTCCACCTCGGCCCGGCGCACCACCACCCCGGCTGAGATCGCCGAGTAGGGCCCGACGTAGGCGTCCTCGATCAGCGCCCCCGGCCCGATGATCGCCGGCCCGCGCACGGAGGAGCGCACCAGGCGCGCCCCGGCATCGACGGCGACCCGGCCCTCGACGGTGCTGTCGATCAGCTCCCCCTCCGCGCGCGCCTCGAGGACGTCGAGGATCAGCCGGTTGGCCTCGAGCATGTCCTCCAGGCGGCCGGTGTCCTTCCACCAGCCGCTGACCTCGTGGGGCTCGACCCTCAGGCCCCGGTCGATCAGGTGCTGGATCGCGTCGGTGATCTCGAGCTCGCCGCGACCCGAGGGCCGGATCGCCCGGGCCGAGTCCATGATCGCCGAGGTGAACATGTAGACCCCCACCAGCGCGAGGTCGCTGGCCGGTTGCGCAGGCTTCTCGGCCAGGCGCACGACGCGGCCGTTCTCCAGCTCGGCGACGCCGTAGGACTGCGGGTCGGCCACCCGTTGGAGCAGGATCATGGCGTCGCAGGTGCCGGCGCGGAACCCGTCGACCAGCTCGGTGATGCCGTCCCGCAGCAGGTTGTCGCCGAGGTACATCACGAAGGGCGAGCCGTCCAGATACTCCTCGGCGGCCAGCACGGCATGAGCGAGGCCCAGGGGGGCGCTCTGGCGGATGTAGGTCACGCGCAGCCCGTGCGCCGACCCGTCGCCCACCGCGGCCTCGATCTCGGCCTGGGTGTCCCCCACGACGATGCCGACGTCGGTCACCCCCGCCTCGGCCAGGGCGTCGAGGCCGTAGAAGAGGATCGGCCGGTTGGCCACGGGCACGAGCTGCTTGGCGCTCGTGTGGGTGATCGGGCGCAGGCGCGTGCCCGCGCCCCCCGACAGGACCAGCCCCTTCAGCGCGAGCGTCACGCGGGCCAGGGTACCACCGCGCTGTGCCACCATCCGCCGCGTGGACCGCGACGAGTGGCTCAGGCGGCGCACCTACCGGCGCGCGGACGACGACCCCGGGCGCCTCGCAGAGCGGGCCCGCGCTCAGGGGCTCTCGATCTCCGTCTGCCTGCCGGCGCTGAACGTCGCCGGCACCGTGGGCCCGATCGTGACCGCGGTGCGGGAGCGCCTGGTCGAGGGCGCGGGGCTCGTCGACGAGGTCGTCGTCGTGGACAGCCGCAGCGAGGACGACACCGCCGCGATCGCCGCGGCGGCGGGGGCGCGCGTGGTGCAGGACGACGAGGTGCTCCCCGCCCACGGTCCCGGCCGGGGAAAGGGCGAGGCGATGTGGAAGAGCCTCGCCGTCGTGCGGGGCGACGTGGTCGTCTGGCTGGACGCGGACGTCGTTGACTTCGACCCCGCGTTCGTGGCCGGGCTCGTGGGCCCGATCGTCGACGACGCGGAGGTCGGCTACGTGAAGGCCGTCTACCGGCGGGCGCTGGGCGCCGACGCGGACGGGGGCGGGCGGGTGACCGAGATCTGCGCCCGGCCGCTGATCAACCTCTTCTACCCCCACCTGGCCGGCTTCGCCCAGCCGCTCTCGGGCGAGGCCGCCGGGCGGCGCGACCTGCTCTCGTCGGTGCCCTTCTTCAGCGGCTACGCCGTCGAGCTCGGCCTCCTGATCGACCTCAGCCGCACGGCCGGCCTGGGGGCGCTGGCCCAGGTGGACCTCGGCGCCCGCCGCCACGCCAACCAGCCGACCGCCGCGCTCGGGGCGATGGCCTCCACGATCACCCAGGCCGTGCTCCGCCGCCTGGCCGACGAGGGGCGCGTGCCCGAGGCGCTGGTCGCGGCGGCCGGCCCCTACGCGCGGCCCGTCCCCGGCCCCGAGGGGCTCGTGCTGTCGCACACCGACACGCGCCCGCGGCAGCGCCCGCCGATGGCCGAGGCCCTCGCCGCGGCCTGACGGCGCCTCGTCGAGCTCAGCCGGCCGGCCCGAGCCGGTGCCAGAGCGCCCCCACGGCCGCGCCGGCGGCGGCCAGGTCCTCCTCGGCGCGTTCCAGGGCCTCAGGCAGCGGCCGCAGCTCGCGGCCGATCGGCAGCGCCGCGGCGAAGCCCGCCCGGCGGACCGCCCCCGGCCCCAGGCCGACCTCGCCGCAGAGGGCCACGCAGGGGACGCCGTCGCCGCCCGCAGGCGGCGGCGACCGCGACCGGCGCCTTCCCGGCGAGGCTGGTCTCGTCGAGCCGCCCCTCGCCGGTCACGCACAGGGCAGCCCCCTCCAGCCGCTCGTCGAGGCCCACCGCCTCGAGCACCAGGGGCGCGCCCGGCTCCAGCGTCGCGCCGAGCAGCGCCGCCAGGCCCCCGCCTGCGCCCCCCGCCGCCCCAGCGCCCGGCACCCCCTGGAGATCGACCCCGGTGGCCTCCCGGATCACGCGGGCGAGGCCCGCCAGGCCGGCCTCGAGCCGCTCGACCGCCTCCGGGCCGGCCCCCTTCTGGGGACCGAAGACCCGCGCGGCCCCGTCCCGCCCGTGGAACGGCACGTCGGCGTCGAAGGCCACGCGGATCTCGACCTCGGCCAGCCGCGGGTCGCGCCCGGCGAGGTCGATGCGCGCGACGCGCGCCATGTCCGCGCCGCGTCCCTCGGAGCTCCCGCCCGGCGGCGTCGAGCGCGCGCACCCCCAGCGCCGTGGCCAGGCCGAGCCCGCCGTCGGTGGTGGCGCTGCCACCGAGCCCGACGACGATCCGGCGGGCCCCGAGGTCGAGCGCCGCGCGGATCAGCTCGCCGGTGCCGTAGGTCGAGGTCGCCTCCGGATCGCGCTCCCCGGGGGCCAGGCGCTCGTAGCCGGACGCCTGGGCGAGCTCGACGACGGCGACGCCCCCGGGCAGCTCGCCGACCGCCGCCTCGACCGGGCGGCCCAGGGGGTCGGACACCATCACCGGGCGGCGGCGCCCGCCGGCCGCCGCGACCAGCGCGTCGAGGGTGCCCTCGCCGCCGTCGGCGACGGGCACGGCGCGCGTCTCGGCCCCAGGCACGGCCAGCCGCAGCCCCGCGGCGATGGCCCGGGCGGCGGCGGCGGCCGACAGCGCGCCCTTGAAGGGCGCCGGCGCGACGACCACCGGCCCCCGCAGAGCGCTCACGACGGCGGTCGCGGTCGCCAGTCGAGGTCCAGGAACTCCAGGAGCCCGTCGTGGAAGGCGCGGTCGTCGGGCGTGCCCTCGCGCATGGCCCCGAGCATTCGCGCGTCGTCGCCGACGGTGATCCGGAACGGCGGATCGGGGTCGAGGGCCGCCTCCACCACCGCCCCGGCCACGACGTCGGGGCCGATCTCGTGGGTGCGCCGCCAGGCGGCGAAGCTGCTCCGCAGGTCCTCCCGGAGGGGGGCGTAGGGCCCCTCGCCGCGGGCGGCCGCGCCGGTCGGCCGCACCGCCCGGGAGAAGCCGGTGTCCACCATCCCCGGCTCGACCGTCGACACCCGGATGCCGAAGGGGCGGCCCTCGATCGCCAGCGCCTCGGCGATCGCGGTCAGCGCGTACTTGCTCGCGTGGTACATCCCGAGCAGCGGATGGGAGATGCGCGCGCCGATGGAGGAGACGAACACGACCGCCCCCCCGCCGGCCTCGCGCATGCCGGGCACGACGCGCTGCAGCACCTCCGCCGCGCCGAACAGGTTGGTCTCGAACATCGCCCGCACCTCGTCGAGGTCCGCCTCCTCGACCGCCCCGAGCACCCCGTACGCGGCGTTGACCACCAGGCACGCGAGCGCCCGCCCGGCGTGGCGCTCCGCGTCCGCGACGCCCCGCTCGACCGACTCGGCGTCCGCCACGTCCAGGCCCGTCACATGCACGCCGGTGCCGGCGTACGCGTCCGCCGCGGCCGCGACGTCCCGGACGCCGGCGACCGCGCGCCAGCCCTCCTGCCGGAACGCGAGCGCGCAGGCGCGGCCGATGCCGCGCCCCGCGCCGGTGACCAGCGCGGTCGGTTCCCCCTCCGTCACCCGCCGAACGTTACCCGGGGGCCGCGGGGGACAGGTCGGCCGCCGGGGGCCCGGGGGCGGGCGGGCGGGCGGGGCGCAGGGGCAGCCGCAGCGTGAAGGTGCTCCCCTCCCCGACGGCCGACTGCAGCTCGATGCCGCCCTGGTGCGCGGCGGCGAGGCCGCGCGCGATGGCGAGCCCCAGGCCGGCGCTGCGGCCCTCGCGCGAGACGTCGCCGCGGTAGAAGCGGTCGAAGACGAACGCCTGCGAGCCGGCCGGGATGCCCTCGCCGGTGTCGCGCACCGCGACCGAGGCCTCGTCGCCGTCGCGGGTCACCGCGACCTCGACGCTCCCGCCGGGCGGCGTGTGGCGCAGGGCGTTGTCGAGGAGGATCAGCAGGATCTGCTCGATCCGCGCGGGGTCGGCGTCGACGAGGACCGGCTCGCCGGGGCTCGGCCGGGCGCTCAGCTCGACCCCCTCGCGCGCGGCGAGCGGCACCCGCGGGGCGACGACCTCCGCGGCCAGCTGCCCGAGGTCGACCTCCTCCCGGTCCAGCCGCAGGGCGCCGGCATCGAGCCGCGCGAGCTGCAGCTGCTCCTCCACCAGCCGCTCCAGGCGCGAGGTCTCCTGGCTCATCGCCGCGAGGAACTCGCGCCGGTGGCGCTCGCTCACGCCGTCGCCCTCCAGCAGCTCGAGGAACCCCTTCAGCGCCGCGATCGGCGTCTTCAGCTCGTGCGACACGTTGGCCACGAGGTCGCGGCGCGCGCGCTCGAGCCGGCGCTGGGCCGTGACGTCGCGCAGGGTGATGACGGTCCCCGCGTGCGGGCCCTCGCCGAGCCGCGAGACGGCGAGCTCGAGCTCGACGCCGTCGGGGAGCGTCACCTGGCGTGGGCGGGCCTCCGAGGCCTCGTCGGCCCGGGCGGCCAGCACGGCGTCGATGATCGGCGCCGGCAGGGCGTCGAGCCGCGCCGGCCCTGCGTCCCCGGGCAGGCCGAGGTAGCGGCTCGCGGCGTCGTTGGCGACCGTGACGGTCCCGTCCGGGGCGACGGTCAGGACGCCCTCGGCGAGGGACCCGATCATCGCGCGGTCGCGGTCGCGCTCGCTCGTGATCGCGCCGACCAGCGACTCCAGCCGCTCCGCCATCCCGTTGATGCTGCGCCGCAGGACCTGGAGCTCCTCGGGCGCGACCCCGACGTCGGAGGCGCGGGCCGACAGGTCGCCGCCCGCGAGGGTGGCCGCCGTGGACGCCAGGCGGCGGATGCGGCCCCCCAGCACCCGCGCGAGCGCGATGCCCGCGAGCGCCGCCAGGCCGAGCACCACGATCATCGCGATGATCACGCGCCGCCGCACGATGGCGAGCTCCGGCGCGACGCCGCTGAGCGGCCGGGCGGCGACGATCCAGCCGTCGGACTGCCCGCCGCCGATGCGCAGCGGCGCCGCGGCCGCGACGGCATCGCCGTCGCCGAGGACCGTCGGCTCCATGGGGATCCCGCGGACGAGCCGGCCGAGGTACGCGGGCTGCGGCGGAGCGGTCACGCTGACGCGCGCCTCCTGGAAGACGTCGACCGCGGACGAGTACTGGATCGTCACCTCGCCGGCGAGCGTCTCGGCGAGGTCGTTCGCGAGGATCTGGGCCTCCCGGGGGCCGGCGCCGAACGGGAGGCCGTCCTGCCCGACGCGCCGGAGCTGTGCCCGGAGCTCCTGCGCCTCGCGCTTGGCGCGGTCGGTCTGCACGCTCGACTCGAGCGTCGGCAGCACGACCAGCAGGACCGCCAGGCTCGCCGCGAGCCCCACGGCGAGGAGCGCCGCCACCAGCCACCCCTGCAGGCCGAGGGCGCGCCGGGTCTTCACGGCGCCCGCCCGTCCTCTCCGCCGAAGGCGTAGCCGACGCCGCGCACGGTCCGGATCAGCACGGGCTCGGACGGCTCGACCTCGACCTTCTGGCGGAGGTGGCGCACGTGCACGTCGACGCTGCGCAGGTCGCCGTAGAAGTTGCCCTTCCACAGGTGGTTCATCAGCTCCTCGCGCGTGAACACGCGGCGGGGCGAGCCGGCGAGCTTGTGGAGGATCTCGAACTCGGAGTAGGTCAGGGCGATCTCCTCGTCGCCGCGACGCACCGTGCGCGCGGTCGCGTCGATCTCGAGGTCGCCCGCGCGGAGCGGCGCGGTGCGGTCCGGCTCGAGGCGCGCGCGCCTCAGGTTGGCCTTGACCCGCGACACCAGCTCGCGCGGGGAGAACGGCTTGGTGACGTAGTCGTCGGCCCCCAGCTCGAGCCCGAGGACCTTGTCGAGCTCCTCCCCCCGCGCCGACAGCATGATGATCGGGATGCTGCGCTCGGCCCGGATGCGCTTGCACACCTCGAGGCCGTCCAGGCCGGGGAGCATGATGTCGAGCACGACCAGGTCGACGGGCTCGCTGGCCACCACGTCGAGCGCGTCGTCGCCCCTCGCGGCCGTGAGCACGCGGAAGCCCGCGTCGCGAAGCGCGTACTCGACGATCGTGCGGATCGATCGCTCGTCCTCGACGACGAGGATGCTGTCGGACAAGGCTCCCTCCCGCGTCCGACGCATGGTAGCGGCGCCCGTGCCGGCTCCCGCGGCCTTCGCGGAGCCTTAAAGAGCGGGCGCTACCCTGAGCGGGTGCCCGGGTACGGACCTCAGGGGTCGAGCCCGTTCGACCCGCCCCCGCCCCGACCGGGCGGCCGCCCGGCCCGCCGGCTGGCCGCGTTGCTCGTCCCCGCCGCCGTCGGCGCGGCGGTGGCGCTGGCGGTCGTCGCCCTGACCGGCAACCTCGGCGGTGACACGACCACGGTGATCCAGCGCGACACCGCGCCCCTGCCCGCGGCGCGGGCCGCCGCGGCCGAGTCGGCCGAGGTGCCGCCGAGCAGCCGCGGCGGCGTGCAGGCCGTCGTCGCCCGGAGCTCGCCCGCGGTCGTGAAGGTGACGGCCGGCGAGGAGGGGGCGGGCGGGCGCCTCGGGTCGGGATTCCTCGTGGACCGGCGCGGGCGCATCCTCACCAACGCCCACGTCATCGGCGAGGAGAGCCGGGTGACGGTGACCTTCGACGACGGCACCGAGAGCCCGGCCGAGGTGCTGGGCCGCGACGCGAGCATGGATCTCGCGGTCCTGCACGCGGAGGAGGTCCCCGACGGCGTGCGGCCCCTGCCCCTCGGGCGCAGCGCCGGGCTGGCAGTGGGCGACTCCGTGGTCGCGATCGGCAACCCCTTCGGGCTCGAGCGGACCGCCACCACCGGGATCGTCTCGGCGCTGAAGCGCATCATCTACGCGCCCAACGACTTCGAGATCCAGAACGTCATCCAGACCGACGCGGCGATCAACCAGGGCAACTCCGGGGGCCCGCTGCTCGACGGATCCGGCCGCGTGATCGGCATCAACTCCCAGATCGCCAGCGAGAGCGGCGGCAACGACGGCATCGGCTTCGCGGTCCCGATCGACACCATCCGCCCGGTCGCCGACTCGATCATCGCGACCGGGGACCCCCGGCACGCGTGGCTCGGCATCACCGGCCGGCAGATCACGCCCGAGATCGCCGAGGCCCTCGGCGCGCCGGACGTGCGCGGCGTCGCCGTCGTGAGCGTGGACGAGCGCGGCCCGGCCGCGGACGCCGACCTGCGCCCGGCGACGACCCCCGAGGACGCCGACGTGCCCCGCGGGGGCGATCTCATCGTCGCCGTTGACGGGCGCGAGGTGAGCGACATGGCCGACGTCAGCCTCGCCGTGTCCTCGCGGGCCGTCGGGGACGCGCTGACGCTCACGGTCCTCCGCGACGGCGCCCGTGTGGACGTCCCCATCGCGCTCGCGGACCGCCCGGCCGACGTGGGCGTCGGGGCGACCCCCGAGCCGTGACGGCGGGGCGCGCCGTCCGAGGGGCTTAGCGGATCCGGATCTTCGTCGCGCGCCCGGCCCGCGGCCGGAGCTGCGCGGTGCCCAGGAAGCGGGCCGTCACCGTCACGACCTTCGCGCCGCGGAGCTTCGAGGCCCTGGGCCGGAGCACCGCCGAGTAGCGGCACGCGCCCGCCCTCCGGCGCAGCGGAGCCCGGGTCGAGGCGACGACGCGCTTGCCCACGAGCGCGCGCACGTGCACCCGGCCCGCGCACCGCAGCGGCGGCCGGGCCCTCGGGAGCCTCAGGACGCCGCTGACCGTCAGCTTCCTCGCGGTGCCCCTGCGCGGCGAGCGGACCACCTTCAGGCCCAGGCCACGCGGGAGCGCCCTCAGCGCCCTGCCGCTCGGCGGCCCGGGCACCGCGATGACGACCGCCGCGCGGTCGTCCTCGTTCGCGCGGTCCGGGATGCTCGTCGCCGCCACCTGCGCCGCGATCGTGTGCGTGCCCGCGGCGGCCGCCCGTGCCGACAGCTGTGCCACCGCGGACGCGCCGGGAGCGAGCGTCCCGATATCCCATCGCCCGGAGGCGCCGTCGAAGCCGCCCTGGGTCGGCGCCGCCGCCGTGTAGGCGAGGCCGGCGGGGGGCATGCTCAGGGCCACGCCCACGGGGTCGGGGCCCGCGTTCCTCACCGTCACGCTCAGCCCGGCGGCGGCGCCGAGGGCGACCACGGAGGCGCTCGCGCCGAGGCCCACCGAGACGTCGGCCAGGAAGCCGGCCATCGCCCCGAGGGGCACCGGCCCCTTGGCCGCCGGCGAGGGGAAGCCGGGACCGGCCACCTGCTGCTCGTCGCCGTAGCCGAGCCGGCCGTTGACGCCGTAGCCCCAGCAGCGGAGGGTGCCGTCGTCGAGCAGCGCACACGTGTAGCCCGTGCCCTCGTCCGGCAACGGCGGGTTGGGGGCCACGGCCGGCGTCGGCGCGCCGCCCACCGTCAGCGCGCGGGCCGTGCGGCCCGCGCCGACGTTGACCGGGCCCGCGGCGGCCGGCGTCTCATCGTCCCCGACCGCGTCGTCGCCCGGATAGCCCAGCCGCCCCTGGCCCCCGAAGCCCCAGCAGCGGACCGCGCCGTTGTCCAGGATGGCGCAGGTGTGGGCGTCGCCGGCGGCGATGGCCGCGGCGGTGCGCCCGGTTCCCAGCGCGACGGGCCCACCGGGCGTCGTGCGCTGGGTCGCGTCGCCGTAGCCGAGGCGGCCGTTCGCGCCGAACCCCCAGCAGCTCACGGTGCCGTTGTCGAGCACCGCGCACGTGTGCCCGGCCCCGCCCGCGACCGCCCGGGCAGCGCGCCCCGGCGGCAGCACGACGACGCCCGCGGCCGCCGGCTCGTTGTCGCCGACGTCGGCGGTGGCCCCCGTGCCGAGCTGGCCGCTGGTGCCGAAGCCCCAGCACCGCATCGAGCCGTCGTCGAGGACCGCGCAGGTGTGGAAGTCGCCGGCGGCGATGCCCCGCGCCACCCGCCCTCCGAGGTTGACGGGCGCAACGGCGCCGGGCGTCTCGTCGTCGCCGACGGAGAGCGTGTGGCCGTAGCCGAGGCGTCCCTGGCCGCCGTTGCCCCAGCAGCGGACGTCCCCGGTGTCGAGGATGGCGCACGTGTGCGATGCGCCGGCGGTGATCGCGACCGCGCCCCGGCCGGGCCCGAGGTTGACCGGCGGCACCGCGGAGGGGAGGCTCACGTTCGCCGTGTGCCCCAGGCCGAGGCGCCCGTTCGCGCCGAAGCCCCAGCACTTCACCGACCGGTCGTCCAGGATCGCGCAGGTGTGGAAGTCGCCGGCGGCCACGGCCCGCGCCGTGCGCCCGCCTCCGAGGTTGACCGGCGGGGCGGCGGCGGCCGAGAGGATGTTGGCGTCGGAGCCGTAGCCCAGGCGGCCCGCGAGGCCCTTGCCCCAGCAGCGGAGCGTGCGGTCGGCCAGGATCGCGCACGAGTGCTGGATCCCCGCGTCGAGGTAGCCGGCCTGGACCGGTCTCGGGACCGACGAGGCGGCCTCCGAATCGGCACGCGAAGGAGCGATCAGAGCGAGGGCGGCAACGAGCGCACAGCCCGCCGCCAGCCACGCCCCGCGAGAGGTGAAGCTGGACATGTCCTCTTGCTTCGTACCACAGCGCGGCGGGGGAATCACCTGAACGAGGGCCCACTAGACTCGGCGGCCGTGCCGGACCCGCTCATCATCCGCGCGGCCTCGGCGGAGGACGCGGGGGCAATCGGGGCCATCTACGACGAGGCGGCAGCGGGGGGGTCCGCCACGTTCGCCGCGGGGCCGCACCCGGCCTCCGAGCGCCGCGCCTGGCTCGCGGCCCGGCCCGAGCGGGCTCCGGTCTGGTGCGGCCTCCTCGGCGGCGAGGTGGTGGGGTGGTCGGCGCTGGCGCCCTTCTCGCACCGGCCCTGGTACTCCGGCGTGGCCGAGTACACGGTGTACGTCGCATCCGCGCTGCACGGCAAGGGCATCGGCGGGACGATGCTGCGCGCGCTGATCGAGGCGGCCCCGGCCTACGGGTACTGGAAGCTCGTGGGCATGATCATGCCCGAGAACGCGGCGGGCCTCGCCCTCGCCCGCCGCGCCGGGTTCCGCGTCGTGGGCACGCACCTGGCGCACGCGCGCCGCGAGGGCCGCTGGCGCGACGTCACGATCGTCGAGCGGCACCTGGACGCCGGCCCGGGCACGGGCGCCGGGGGCCTGACAGAATCGTGACGACGGTCCCGGCCCGAAACCCCGAAAGCGACGGCTTCATGGCCAAGACCCGTTCCCCGTCCGCACGCGAGGCGAAGGCGCCTCCCGACGCCGAGCTCATGCGGGGGATGTTCGAGACGATGTGGCTGATCCGCCGCTTCGAGGAGCGCGCCGCCGAGGAGTACATGCGCGGGCGCATCGGCGGCTTCCTCCACCTGGCGATCGGCGAGGAGGCGGCCGTCGTCGGCGCCATCAGCGCGCTGCGGCCGACCGATCCCATCACGTCGACCTACCGCGAGCACGGCCAGGCGCTCGCCCGCGGGTCGGATCCCAAGGCCGTCATGGCGGAGCTGTTCGGCCGGGCGACCGGCCTCTGCGGCGGCCTCGGCGGCTCAATGCACCTCATGGACAAGGAGCGCCACTTCTACGGCGGGTACGGGATCGTCGGCGGCTCGATCCCGCTGGCCGTGGGCCTGGCCTTCGCGATCGCCTATCGGGAGGAGGCCTCGGTCGCGATGGCGATGTTCGGCGACGGGGCGGTCAACCAGGGGGTGCTGGCCGAGGTCATGAACATGGCCGAGCTCTGGCGCCTTCCGGTCGTCTTCTTCGTGCTCAACAACCAGTACGGCATGGGCACGGCGGTCGAGCGGGCGTCGGCCGAGACCGACCTGTTCAAGCGCGCCGAGGCCTTCGACATGCCGGCCCGCCAGGTTGACGGGATGGACGTGATGGCCGTGCACGCCGCGGTGTCGGAGGCCGCTCGCCTGGCGCGGGACGAGCGCCAGCCGAGCATGATCGAGGCCATCGCCTACCGCTACCGCGGGCACTCGATGAGCGACCCCGACACCACGCGCGAGGGCTCCGAGAAGGAGCGCTGGCAGGCGCGCGACCCGCTGGTCACGTTCGAGCGCGTGCTGCTCGGGGAGGGCGTCGTCACGCGCGAGGAGGCCGACGCGGCCCGCGCCGCCGCGGAGGCGGCCGTCGCGGAGGCGGCCGCCTTCGCGGAGGAGAGCCCCGCGGTGCCCGAGGAGGAGCTCGCCCGCCACCTGTACGCCCACCCGTGGAGCGACGACCCGCGGGGCGGGGCGGCCATGCCGCCGGAAGCCGAGCGCCGGTGAGCGCCGCCGAGGCCCCGGCCCCGCCCGCGACGGCCGCCAAGCCGAAGCCCGTCTCCTACCGCGAGGCCCTGACGCAGGCCATGCGCGAGGAGATGGACCGCGACCCGCAGGTGTTCGTGATGGGCGAGGACGTCGGCCAGTACGAGGGCGCCTTCAAGGTGACGCGCGGTCTGCTGCGCGAGTTCGGCGAGCGCCGCGTCGTCGACACGCCGATCTCGGAGGCGGGCTTCGTCGGCATCGGCATCGGCGCCGCGATGGCCGGCCTGCGGCCGGTCGTCGAGATGATGACCGTGAACTTCTCGATCCTGGCGCTCGACCAGATCGTCAACAACGCCGCGAAGGTCCGCTACATGTTCGGCGGCCAGGTGACGTGCCCCATCGTCATCCGGATGCCCGGCGGCGCGGGCCACCAGCTCGCGTCCCAGCACAGCCACTCGCTCGAGGCGTGGTACTCGCACGTCCCCGGCCTGAAGGTCGTCGTGCCCTCGACGCCGTTCGACGCCAAGGGGCTGCTCAAGACGTCGATCCGCGACGACGATCCCGTGATCTTCCTCGAGAGCGAGGGGCTCTACGCGAAGAAGGGCCCCGTCGGCGGACCCGACGACCTCGTGCCGCTCGGGCGGGCGGCGGTGCGCCGGCGCGGGGCCGACTGCACGGTCGTCGCGCTGTCGCGCATGGTCTGGGTGGCGCTGTCGGCGGCCGACGCCCTCGCGGAGGACGGCGTCGAGGTGGAGGTGATCGACCCCCGCACGCTGCGCCCGCTCGACCTCGAGACCCTGGCGGCCAGCGTGCGCCGCACCGGGCGCGCCGTCGTGGTCGAGGAGGGCTGGCCCGAGTCGGGGGTCGCCGCGAACCTGGCGGCGCGCCTGTACGAGGCCTGCTTCGACTGGCTCGACGCCCCGATCGCCAGGGTGACGGCGGCCGACGTCCCGATGCCGTACGCGAAGAACCTGGAGCAGGCGGCCCTGCCGTCGCCGGCACAGGTGGCCGGCGAGGTGCGGCGGCTCGTCGGGCGCGGGGGAGGCTGACGTGGCCCAGTTCGTGATGCCCAAGCTGAGCGACACGATGGAGGAGGGGACGATCCTCCAGTGGCTCGCCGCCGACGGCGACGCCGTCGAGAAGGGCCAGCCGATCGTGGAGATCGAGACCGACAAGGCCAACATGACCGTGGAGGCGCCGGAGTCCGGGGCGCTGCACCTGCTGGCCGCCGAAGGGGACGTCCTGGCCGTGGGCGCGCCGATCGCCGAGATCGGTGAGGGCGCCGCGGCGGCTCCGGGCCCCGCGGACGACGAGCCCGTGGTCAACCTGCCGGACGACGAGGACGAGGGCGAGGCCGTCGCCGTCGAGGAAGGCGACCCCGGGCAGTTCGACGAGGGCGACGAGCGCACCGAGATCCCGGTCGGCGACGACGGCACCGCGCGCGAGATCGGGGCCGAGCTCTCGGCCGAGGAGACCTATCCCGGCGCGCGGGAGGCCGACGCCGCCGAGGAGCCCGGGATCGCCGAGGAGCCCGAGGTCGCGCCCGCGCCCCCGGCGCCGAACGGCGGCCAGCGCGTCAAGGCCTCCCCGCTCGCGCGCCGACTGGCATCCGAGCTCGGCGTGGACATCGCGACCGTGCGCGGGACCGGCCCCGACGGGCGGATCGTGCGGGCCGACGTCGAGGCGGCCGCCCGCGGCGACGAGGGTGCGCGGCGCGCGGCCCCGGCCGCCGCGGCCCCTGCGCGCCGGGGCTCCGAGCGCGCCGCCCCCGCGGCCCCGCGCGACGGCGCGCCCGGGGAGCGCGTGCCCCTGACGCGCCTCCAGCGCACCGTGGCGGCGCGGATGGTGGCGTCGGTCACCGAGGCCCCCCAGTTCGCGATCCGGCGCGACGTCGACGCGACCGAGGCGACCGCCCTGCGCCGCCAGCTCGTCGCGGCCGCTCCCGAGGGCGAGGGTCCGAGCCTCAACGACCTGATCGTCCGCGCCGTGGCCATCGCGGCCGCCGAGCGCCCCGACGCGGTGAGCCGGTTCGACGGCGACGCGCTCGTGCGCCCGGACGGAATCCACGTCGGGATCGCCGTGGCGGTGGAGCGGGGGCTGCTCGTGCCCGTGATCCGCGACGCGGACGGCAAGGGCGTCGGCCAGATCGCCCGCGAGGCTCGGGACCTCATCGCCCGGACGCGCGACGGCAGCATCACGCCCGCCGAGCTGGAGGGCAGCGTCATCTCGGTCTCCAACCTGGGGATGTTCGGGGTGGACGCCTTCACGGCGATCGTCAACCCGCCCGAGGCGGCGATCCTCGCCGTCGGCCGGGCGGCGCAGCGCCCGGTCGTCCGCGACGGCGCGGTCGTCGTGCGCGAGATCATGACCCTGACGCTGTCGATCGACCACCGCGCGCTCTACGGCGCCGAGGGGGCGGTCCTCCTGGGCCGCATCGCGGAGCTGCTCGAGCGCCCGGGCGCGCTCGTGCTCTGAGGCCGGTGGCGCGTCCAGGCCTGCTCCTCCGCACGGACTCGCATGGGCTACCGGCAGGCTGCGGACGCGCAGCGGGGGCTGGCGCGCGCCCGCGCCACAGGCGCGATCCCCGACGTCGTCTGGCTGCTCGAGCACCCGTCCGTGTACACCACCGGCCGCCACGGCCGGCGCGAGGACCTGTTCCTGTCGGACGAGGCCCTCGCTGCCGCCGGCGCAGAGTTCGTCGCGGCGGACCGGGGCGGGCAGATGACCTGGCACGGGCCGGGCCAGACCGTCGGGTATGCGATCTGCGACCTGCGCCCCGGCGGCCGGGTGCGCGCCTTCGTCGAGACGCTGGTGGGCGCGATGGCCGACGCGGCCGCGCTGCCCGGGCGCGCGGCCGCGCGACGACGCGATGGGCCTCTACGCCGGCGGGCGCAAGCTCGGCAGCGTCGGGATCCGCGTGAGCGGCGGCATCACGGCCCACGGCATCGCCCTCAACCGCGACCCCGACCTGGAGCCGTTCCGCCTCATGACCGCGTGCGGCGCGCCGGACGTCGAGGCGACCTCGATCGCCGCCGAGGGAGGCGATCCCGGCCGGGAGCGCGTGGACGGGGCGCTGGCGGACGCGCTGGGCGAGCGGCTCGGGCTGCGGCTGGAGCCGGCCGCGCTGGAGGACCTGGTACCGGCGTACAGCGGGCCTCTGCGGGCCCGCTGGGACGCGCAAAAATCTGACCGAGTCTTGCCACGGCGGCACCGCCTTCGGCAGGGCGACCGCCGAATAAACCCTGCGGCGAGGGATGTGGGCGGTCGCCGTGCTCTGCCCGGCGCCCGCCCCGGCGCAAGGCGGTGCGCCGGTCTGCCGAGGGCCCGGGCAGGGGTCCTCGGCGCTGTCCCGCCGGCCCGCAAGAGGCGGCCGCACCTTGCATCCCGGCCAACCGCATCATTGCGTGAGGATGCGCGAGAGGAAGCGGCGGGTGCGCTCCTCGCGCGGCGCCGACAGCACCTGGGCCGGCACCCCCTCCTCGACGACCGCCCCCTCGTCCATGAAGAGCAGCCGGTCGCCGACGTCGCGGGCGAAGCCCATCTCGTGCGTCACCACGATCATGGTCATGCCGCCCGCGGCCAGCTCTCGCATGACGTCGAGCACGTCCGTGACGAGCTCCGGGTCGAGGGCGCTGGTGACCTCGTCGAAGAGCATGGCCTCGGGGTCCATCGCGAGCGCCCGCGCGATCGCGACCCGCTGCTGCTGGCCCCCGGACAGCCGCGCCGGGTGCTCGCCGGCCTTGTCGGCCAGCCCCACGCGGGCGAGCAGCGCCCGCGCGTGCTCGCGCGCCGCCTCGCGGGACACGCCGCGCACCGTCATCGGCGCCATCGTGAGGTTGTCCAGGACCGTCCGGTGCGGGAAGAGGTTGAAGGACTGGAACACCATCCCCAGACGGCTGCGCAGCTGGTCAACCGGGGCGCCCGGGGCGGTGATCTCGTCGTCGCCGAGGAAGACCCGCCCCTCGGTCGGCCGCTCGAGCAGGTTGAGGCACCGCAGGAGCGTCGTCTTGCCCGACCCCGACGGTCCGATCACGCAGACGACCTCGCCCTCCGCGACGTCGAGGTCGATGCCCTTCAGCACGGTGTGGTCGCCGTAGCGCTTCACCAGCCCGACGGCGCGTATCGTGCTCACGGCGCCACGATCTCGCCCCGGCCCACCCGCCGCTGCTCGCGGGCGATGATGCGGTCGAGGATCCAGATCAGCGGCAGCGTGAAGACGAGGTAGAAGACCACCGCGACCGTCAGCGTCGTGGAGTTGAACGTCACCGCCTGGGCGTCGCGGGCCACGCCGACCACGTCGCTCACCGCGATCACGCTCACCAGCGCGACGTCCTTGGTGAGCGCGATGAAGTCGTTCATCAGCGGCGGCAGCACCCGCCGCACCGCCTGGGGCACGATGACCAGGCGCATCGTCTGGCGGTTGGACATGCCGAGGCTGCGCGCCGCCTCCGTCTGGCCGCGGTCCACCGACTCGATCCCCGCCCGGTAGACCTCGGCGACGTACGCCGCGTAGACCAGGCCGAGCCCGATGAACCCGATCTGGAAGGCGGTGAGGTCATCCAGCACCGGGACCGGCAGGAACGGGAAGCTCACGTACATGATGATCAGGACCAGCAGCGCCGGCACGGCGCGGAAGAAGTTGATGTACGCGATGGCGAGAAAGCGCACCCATCCCGCGCGGCGCAGCACGGCCAGCCCGAGGCCGAGGGCGAGGGCGATGACCTCGGCGAGCAGGGCGATCTGGATGGTGACCCAGAAGCCCCACGCCAGGTCGCCGAGGTAGGGGCGGGCCGAGTCCCAGTCCAGGTACTGCTGGATGACCTCGTCCACGCCCCCTCGCCCCTCAGGCCGCGGTCAACCGGCGATCGGATCCTCGCCCGGGGCAGGCGGATCCTCGCCGAACCACTTGCGGAAGATCTCGTCGTAGGTCCCGTTCGCCCGGATCTCCGCGAGGCCTGCGTTGAAGGCGTCGCGCAGCGCCGGGTTGCTCTTGGGGAACACCAGGCCGTAGTTCTCCACGGTCGGGTTCCGCGAAACGATCTCGAAGTCGTCCCGCCGGGCGGCCGCGTACGCCGAGACGGCGTAATCGTTGATCACCGCGTCGACGCGGTCGGCCGCGAGCGCGTTGAAGGCGTCGTCGATGAGCTCGAAACGGAGGACCTCGGCCCCCTGGACGGTCGCGGCCAGGTCGGCGCCGGTGGTGCCGCGCTGCGCGCCGATCTTCCTGCCCTGCAGGTCGTCGATGCCCGTGATATCGGAGCCGGTCTTGACCAGGACCGACTGCGTCGCGACGAAGTACGGGTCGCCGAAGTCGATCTGCTTCGCCCGCTCCTCGGTGATCGAGAAGGACGACGCCGACATGTCGAAGCGCCCCTGGGACACGCTGAGGATGATCGTGTCGAATGGCTGCTTGATGAACTCGACATCCGTGATGCCGATGCCCGGCGTGGCGGCGATCGCCTTCACCATGTTGACGTCGAATCCAATGGCCTCGGTCGAGCCCGGCTCGGTGAACTCGAAGGGCGGGTAGGGGATGTCCGAGGCCACCTGGAGCCGCCCGGGCTCCTTCAGCCCGAGATCGGCTGCGGCGGCCGGAGCCGCCGTGTCGGCGGCGCCGCCGCCGTCATCGTCGTCGCCGCAGGCCGCGAGCCCGAGCGTGAGCCCGACCGCGGCCACGATGGCCGTGAGAACGATCAACCACTTCCGCATGTGTGCCCCTTCTCCGCTATCAAGATTCGGCACCTTAGAGCAGCGCCTCCCATGCCACCAGCGCCGCGGCCACGAGCGCGTCGTCGCTCGGGTCGGCCCCGGCGCCGGCCACCGCGGCCGCGAGCTCGTCGGGGCCCACCTCGAAAGGTTCCCCGTCGGGCAGGGCCTCACGCAGCGCGGCCGCCAGCGCCTCGGGGTCGCGCATCGGCTTGCCGGGCCCCGCCGTCAGAACAGGTTGACCGCCGCCGCGGCGGCGAGGATCAGGATGATTCCCCCGTACCCGATGTAGCCGCTCGCCAGCAGCAGCACCCCGAGGGCGGCGAGCAGGATCGCCAGGGTCGCCCACGGCGCCTTTCCGAGCCCGCTGGCGCCGAGCTCCCAGCCCGTCTCGGGCGGCCGCGCCGGACGCCGGGACTTCGGCTTCTCGGTCGTCGGGCTCACGGCGCCCACGTTAGCGTCCCGGAAGCGCCCCTGCACACGTAGCCTGGGGCGCACGGCACCGCGCGCCAGGGGGAGGACATGGCGATCGAGGTGGGCCAGGAGGCCCCGGACTTCACCCTCAAGGACACCGAGAACCGGGATGTCACGCTGTCGTCCTTTCGCGGCGACAAGAACGTTGTTCTCGTCTTCTACCCGTTCGCCTTCAGCAGCGTCTGCACGAGGCAGCTGACCGAGATCGGCGAGCACGAGGAACGCTACGCGGAGGGCGACGCCCAGGTCATCGGCGTCTCGGTGGACAGCCGCTACGCCCAGAGGCGCTTCGCCGAGGAGCTCGGCCTGCGCGACACGATCCTGCTGGCCGACTTCGAGCCCAAGGGAGCCGTGAGCCGCAGCTACGGCGTGTTCCTGGAGGAGCCGGGGTTCTCGGGCCGCGCCACCTTCGTCATCGACAAGGCGGGCGTGGTGCGGGGGGTCTCGCTCACGGACACGCCGGCCGAGATGCCCGACGAGGCGGGGTATTTCCAGGCGCTCGCGACCTGCGACGCCTGACGCTCACCGAGCCCGGGCCAGCTGCCCGCAGGCCGCGGCGACGTCGGCGCCGCGGGAGCGGCGCACCGAGGCCTCGAGCCCCGCTCCGGCCAGCGCGCGGAGGAAGGCCTCGCGGCGGGGGCGGGGGCTGGCGCGGTAGCCGCCGTCGGTCGGGTTGTACTCGATGACGTTCACGTGGAAGCGGCCGTCCCGCAGCAGGCCGGCCAGCCGCCGGGCGTCCGCGGGCGAGTCGTTGACGCCGTCGAGCAGCAGGTACTCGATGAAGACGCGCCGGCCGGTGCGGTCGCAGTACCGGCGGACGGCGGCCAGCAGGCTGGCGATCGGGTAGCGGGCGTTGACCGGCATGAGGGCCCCGCGCGTGCGGTCGTCGGCGGCGTGCAGCGAGACCGCCAGGCGCACCGGCAGCGGGTGCTCCGCAAGCCGCGCGATCCCGGGGACCCAGCCGACGGTCGAGACCGCGATGCGCCTCGGCGACATGCCCAGCCCCTCCGGCGCGGCCATCTCCTCGCAGGCCTCGAGCACGGCCTCCAGGTTCTGCAGCGGCTCACCCATCCCCATGAAGACGGCATTCGTCAGGCGGGCGCCCTGCGCGCCGGCCTCGCGCGCCGCCAGCACCGCCTGGTCGACGATCTCCGCCGTGGTCAGGTCGCGGCCCGCCCCCATGGCGCCCGTCGCACAGAAGCGGCAGCCGAGGGCACAGCCGGCCTGACTCGAGACGCAGACCGTGCGCCGGCCGGCGGCGTGCGCGATCAGGACGGCCTCGACGACGGCCCCGTCCGAGGCCCGCAGCCCCCACTTCACCGTGCCGTCGCGCGAGACCGCGCGGGCGTCCGGGATCAGGGCCCAGAAGGGCAGGGCCCCGGCGAGGCGCTCGCGCAGCCCGCGAGGCAGCGCCGTCACCTCGTCCCAGCCGCCGGCGCCGGCGCGCTGGGCCTCCGCGGCCTGGCGGGCCCGGTAGGCGGGCTCGCCCCAGTCGGCCAGCAGCGTCGCGAGCGCACCCCGATCCACGGAGCGGACGTTAGCCGAGCAGCGCCCCCGCCAGCCGGCGCATCTCGGCCGGCACGTCGCCGCCCGGCTGGACGGCCAGCTCGGTGACGCCGCCCTCCGCGAGGGCCGCCGCCCGCTCGCGCAGCTCGGCGACCGTGCCGGTCAGCGAGAAGCGGGCCACGTTCTCGGCCGTCACGACGGCCTCGTCCTGGGGCAGGGTCAGCTCGACCAGATGGCCCCGGTGCAGGGCCTGGTGGCGCCGCTCGCGCGGGAGGGCCGCGGACACCGCCGCCACGTACTCGGCCGCCTGCTCGCGCACGGCCGGCTCGAGGCCCTCCAGGCGCCACGGCTGCTCGGCGAAGGCGTGGAACGCGACGGCGACGACCGGCCCGACGGCGGCGCGCAGGCGCGGGGAGTCGAGCGGCTCCCCCTGGTCAGCGACGGCGCCGACCGCGTGGACGACGAGCGGGAGGTCGGGGCCGATCGCGGCGCGCAGGCTCCCCAGCCCACCCGGATAGAGGATGCCGGTCATCGCCCCGTCCCCCCGGCGCCGCGCGAGCGCCTGGGCGCGCTCGCCCCGGCACGAGACGTAGACCGGCACCGGCCCGGAGCCCTCCGCGCCCGGCACCGGCATGTCGCGCACCGGCCTCCCGCCCTCGACGTGCGGGCGCTCCTCGCCCGCCAGCAGGGCGCGCAGGTCGTCGACCTCGCGCTCGACCTGCGCGAGCCGAACGGGGCGCAGCCCGAGCGTGAAGCGCCCGGTGAAGCCCGCCCCCACGGCGGCGCGCACCCGGCCGGGCGCGAGCGCGGTCAGCCCGCGGAGGGCCGCCACCGTCGCGACGGGCGCGCGCAGCCCCGGCACCAGCACGCCGACCCCGAGATCGATGCGCCGGGTACGCTCGGCGGCGCGGGCGAGCGCCACGAACGGGTCCTGGTAGAGCAGCGGCGAGTCGTAGCACCAGGCCGAGGCGAAGCCGAGCTCCTCGGCCAGCGCGATGTGCGCGGGCGTCTCGCGCACCGGCGCGAGGAAGACGCCGATCCTCACCGCGGGACGGGCGCGTCGAGCGATGCCGGCGGAGGGGTGGCCGCCGCCGGCTCGCGCGCGTCGATTCGCGGCATGCGGGAGGCGGCGAGCGCCGCGAGCAGGAGGAACGCCGCCGCCGCGAGCAGCGCGGTCCGGAAGCCGTCGGCCACGAGCTCGCGCCCGTCGCCCCCGACGCGGCCGAGCGCCCGCTCGAGCCCGGCGGGCACGTTGGCGTTCAGGATCGCGCCGAGCACGGCGGCGCCCAGCGCTCCACCCGTGTAACGGCTGATGTTGGGCAGCGCCGACGCGACCCCCAGACGCGCCGCCGGCACGTCGTGGATCGCCGTCGCCGTGATCGCCGCGGTGGACATCGCCAGGCCCACGCCGAGCCCGACGATGCCGGGGACCATCTCCGCGTACTCCTGGCCCGGCGCGGAGAGCCCCGTCCACAGCGCCCCGGCTGCGGCGACCAGGAATCCCGCCGTGGCGAGGCGCTCCGAGCCCACCCGGATCATGGCGCGGCCCGCCAGCGGGGCGACCAGCACGAAGGACGCGGCGATCGGGGTGATCGCCAGCGCGAGCTCCACGGGGCTGAAGCCGATGACGGCGGTGAGGTAGAACGGCAGCAGGATCAGCACCCCGAAGAGGGCGGCCGACGACGCCATCGCCGCCAGGTTGGCGGTCGCCAGCGAGCGGCGGCGCAGGAGGCGCAGGTCGATCATCGGGTTGGCGGCGCGCGACTCGTGCGCGAGGAAGAGGGCGAGCGCGCCCGCGCCGACCAGGGCCGAGATCGTCACCCCCGGCGACGACCATCCCCACGCCTGACCGCGCGAGAGCGCGACGAGCAGCGAGAAGAGGGCCACGGCCGCGAGCGCGGCGCCCGGCACGTCGAAGTCGCGGTCGGCGTCCGGCGGGCGGAGCTCCACGAGCACGAGCGCCGCCCCCGCCAGCACCACCGCGCCCATCACCGGCGTGAGCCAGAACACGCTCCGCCAGCCGAACCCCTCGACCAGGACGCCCGCCACGTTGAGCGACAGCACCGGCGCCAGCCCGAGGACGCCGCCCATGATCCCGAGCGCCGTGCCGCGCTCGCGGGGGCCGAACAGCTCGGCCGCGTAGGCGAAGGCCGTCGGCGCCATCGCGCACGCGCCCACGGCCTGGAGGGACCGTGCGGCGACCAGCGCGGGGACGGTGGGCGCGACGGCGCACAGCACCGATGCGACGCTCAGCACCAGCACCCCGGCGACGAAGACCCGCCGCCGGCCGTAGAGGTCGCCCGCCCGCCCGGCGATCGCGAGCAGCGTCGCCTGGGTCACCAGGAAGCCCGTGACCACCCAGGAGATCGACGGCACGTTGACCCCGAGGTCGTCCGCCATCTCGGGCAGGGCGATGTTGACGATGCTGACGTTGACGACCGAGAGCATCATCCCGCTCGCCACGACCATCAGCGCCATCCAGCGCCAGCGTGGGTGAGCGAGCACGCGCGCCCGGACCGCCACGAAGCGTGCAGCGGCGCGGTCCCTCACCCCAGGAGTGTAGTGCTCGGCTCCGGAGGCGCGGCCCCGCGGTAGCCTTGAGCCCGTTGGCCGCATCCGACGAGAAGCTCTGGCGCTACGCCGACCTCGCCCGGCTCTGGTCGTGGAGCCTGATCGTCGTGGCGGGGCTCCTGCTCCTGCTGGCGATCGCGATCCAGGCGGGGAGCGACGGAGGCGCGAGCGGGCGCTGGTTCGCCACCCTGTTCGGCGTCACCGGCCTGACCGGCGTCCTGCTCTTCCCGCTCTTCCGCGTCTGGCTGCGGAAGGCCGCGCTGCCCTCGGTGCGCCTGCCCCAGGCGGTCCGGGCGACGGGGCCCCGGCGGCTGGAGGCCAGCCCGCGCGACTGGCGCCGCTGGGCCGTCGTGAGCGGCGCGATCCTCCTCGTGGGCGGCGCCGCCATGCTGGTGTTCCTGATCGGGGTCCTCGGGACGGGCGGCACCGCCGAGGGCGTCGTGGTGGGGATGATCGCCGCGTGGGGGGCGGCCACCCTCGAGGACGTGGGGCGCATCCGGGCCGCGGAAGCGGCCGAGGGGCGCCGCTACTACGCCGCCTGCCGCCGCCCGACCGGGGTCGGCAGCAAGCTCGTCTGGATCACGGCGCGTTGAGCGAGACAGGTGGCGCGATGGGGTGGCTGTTCCCGGCGCCCGCCCCGGCGAAGCCGGTGCGCCGGTCTGCCGGAGGGCCCGGCAGGGCCCGGAGGCGCGCATGGCCGCCCGAGAGTGGCGGCCATCCGCTCAGGGACGCTGCAGGTCCGAGAAGAGGCGCTCGGGCCGCTCGGCGAAGAGCTCCGTGCGCCCGCAGTGCGTGCACGTCTCGGACCGGATCGCGCTCACCCGGCCGGAGGCGAGCGCAGACCGGCGGCGCTTGAGCGAGACGACCCCGGACAGGACCGTCGGCTCGACCGCCCCCCCGCATGCGCTGCAGGTCTTGACCACGGTGTGACAATATACATACCCCTCCGGGTATCAGCGGGCGATCGAGCGGGAGGCATCTGTGGCGGACGTCCATGACGTCATCATCATCGGGGGCGGGCCGGCCGGGTACACGGCGGCCGTCTACGCCGCGAGGGCGAACCTCGCCCCGCTGGTCGCGGAGGGGTTCGCCGCCGGTGGCCAGCTCATGCTGACGACGGACGTCGAGAACTACCCGGGCTTCCCCGACGGGATCCTCGGCCCGGAGCTCATGCGGCACATGCGCGACCAGGCCGAGCGCTTCGGCGCCCGGATCGTCCAGTCGGACGTGACCCGCGTCAACTTCTCCGCCCGCCCCTTCGGGGTGTGGATCGACGACGAGGAGCACCGCGCCCGGTCCGTGATCATCGCCACCGGCGCCACGGCCCGCTGGCTGGAGCTGCCGAGCGAGTCGCGGCTGCGCGGCTTCGGCGTCTCCACCTGCGCCACCTGCGACGGCTTCTTCTTCAAGGACAAGCCGATGGTGGTGGTCGGCGGCGGCGACTCGGCGATGGAGGAGGCGCTCTTCCTCGCGCGCATGGCCTCGAAGGTCACGATCGTGCACCGCCGCGACCAGTTCCGCGCCTCGCGGATCATGGCCGACCGGGCGCTCGCGAACGAGCGGGTCGGGGTGCGCTGGAACGCCGAGGTGGTGGAGGTCCTGGGCGACGAGAAGGTGGAGGGCGTGCGCGTGCGCGACACCGTCACGGGCGAGTACGAGGACATCCCGGCCGCCGCGATGTTCGTGGCCATCGGCCACGACCCGGCGACGGCGCTGTTCCCCGGCCAGCTGGAGCTCGACGAGGCCGGGTACATCGTCACCGACGGGACGCGCACGAGCGTGGAGGGCGTCTACGCGGCGGGGGACGTGCAGGACACGATCTACCGCCAGGCGGTCACCGCCGCCGGCAGCGGCTGCATGGCCGCGATGGACGCGGAGCGCTGGCTCGAGGCCCAGGGGGCCGAGGGCGGCGGGGCACGCGAGGAGCCCGCGGGTGCCCTCGCCTCAGGAAAGGACGCGTGACGATGGCCGAGGGCCTGCTCGAGATCACCGAGGACAACTTCCAGGGGACCGTGCTGGAGAACGAGAAGCCGGTGCTGATCGACTTCTGGGCCGAGTGGTGCGGTCCCTGCCATACGATCGCCCCGGTGGTGCGAGCAGATCGCGCTGGAGCGCTCCGAGACCCTGGTGGTCGGGAAGCTGAACGTGGACGAGCACTCCGCGATCGCGCAGCGCTACAACGTCCACGGCATCCCGTTCCTCGGCCTCTTCGAGAACGGCCGGCTCGCGCGGCACGCCGTCGGCGCGATGCCGAAGGCGCAGCTCGAGCGGGCCCTCGGGCTCGAGTAGGGAGGGAGCGATGCCCAGCTACGACCTGGCGTGCGAGGGCTGCGGGGCCCGGTTCGAGGCGTTCCGCCAGGGCTTCCTGCGCGACGAGGACCGGGTGTGCCCGGAGTGCGGCGCGGCCGGCGCGCGCCAGCTCTTCACGGGGTTCCAGACCGCGCGTCCCAGCCGCGGGGACGGGGCTCCCAGCGTCGTCGGCTTCGGCGGCGGGGGCTGCTGCGGCGGCTCCTGCGGCTGCGGGTAGGGGGTCGGCACGTGGCGACCACCTCGCCCAGCCCGGCACGCGACCAGCTCGTCCTCCGCCTGCGCCGAGCCGAGGGTCAGCTCCGCGGCGTCCAGCGGATGCTGGAGGAGGACGCCGACTGCCCCGAGGTCCTCACCCAGCTCGCGGCGGTCAAGGCGGCGGTCGACCAGGTCGGGCTCCACCTGATCTCGGAGCGCCTTCGCTCGTGCGTGGCGGACGGAGGAGACGACTGCGCGGAGGCGTTCGACGACGCCATCGCGACGTTCCTTCGCTTCGCCACGCTCGCGCGCTAGCCCCGGCGGGCTCCGACGTGCAGTCGGGCCGGCGCCGGGGCCTCCGACGCCGGCCGTCGTGCCACGGCCGGCGTATCGGCGGCGGCCTCACAGCGCGGCCATCCCGGTGAGCGTGTCGTCGCTCGGGATGTCGGCGGAGCCGTTGAGCTCACCCCCGCGCAACCCCTGGAGCACCGAGAGGGCGACGCGGTAGCCGGCGTCCGTCTCGGCGCCGCAGATCACGACGGTCCCCGCCGCGCGGCGGGAGAGCTCGCGCACGATCGGATTGGGCGACTCGGACACGACCATGACCGGGCGATCGTCGTCGCGCAGGCGACGGGCGACCCCGACCCACTGCGACTGGTCACCGCGCACGTCCAACATCAGGACGTCCGCGGCGGACGGCTCCGGCCGGCCGGCGGAGGCGTCTGCGACGCTCACCGCGCACCCCAGGCGCGCGAGGGTGGACTCGAGCGCAGAGCGCCCGGCCCCCTCGGGCCCGAGGACGAGAATTTGTATCGGCTGCATGTGAAAGACCCCATCTTCTCGCGAAGGTGTGAGGCGCCCGCCGCGGCTGCGGCGCGACGCTCGGACGCGAGCCCCTGGCCCGAGGCGCACCTCGGGTCGGAGCGGATGGGGCCGGTCAGCCGGGTCTTGCCAGAACCGTCCTGTAGCCGGAGCGCGGGCCCAGACGGGCCAGCGCGAGCGCGCGCTCGCCCAGGCCGGGCCGCGGCGCGAAGAAGGCGGCGAGGATCACCGCGAGCTGCACGAGGAGCAGGAGCACCGTCGCGGGAGGCGCGCCGCCGCCGGGGATCACGTAGCTCGCCAGCGCGGCGAGCAGGCTCGAGCCGCCAGGCGGGCCCCCAGGGGCGGCGATGGTGTCGAAGGGGTTCGTCCCGGGCTGCGCGGCCTCGGCGCCCGGCGGCACGACGACGTCCCGGCGCGAGGGAGCGGCCGGCGCGGCCGGCTCCTCGAGCAGCGACGGCGACAGCTCCGGGAGCATGCGCGGCACGGCCACGTGCTCCGCGGGCGGCGCGGACCCGGTGGCGGAGAGGTTCAGGCCGGGCGGAGCCGTCGGGCTGCCGAGGCTCGAGGTGGCGAGCGCTGCGGGCGGCGGCGTCGGGCCGCCGGTCACCTTCACGGCGATCGCCGGGAGCGGCTTGCCCACGTCGGCACCCGCGTCCACGACGACCGGGCCGAGGACGGCCTCGGGCCTGGCCCGGGGCGCGTCGGGCGCCCCCGGAAGGCCGGGCGTCGCCGCGGCCGGGACGGGGCTCGTCTCGAGCGGCGCCGGCGCGGCGGCCGGGCTCTCGGCGGCGGGCGGCGGGGGCGTCGTCTCGGCCGGAGGGGCCGGGGGTGTGGCGGGCTCGGTTGGCGCGGGCAGCTCGACGGCCCGAGGCGGCGCGCGGCGGGGCGGGCGCGGGGGACTGCGGCTGCTCGGGCCGCCGGGCGGCTCGCACGGCCGGCGGCGGCACGACCTCGTCGGCCGGCGCCGGCGACTCGGCCGGCGGATCGACGATGACGGGCTCGAGATCGCCCAGGCGCCGGCACGAGCTCGGGGGCCGCGGGCGCCGCGGTCTGGGCGGCGGCCATGGCCGGCATCAGCACCGCGATCACGAGCGCGGCGAGGATCGCCCTCAGGTACCAGGAGGGGAGGCGGGAACCGCGCGTTGCCCGTGCACCGCTCTGCGCCACGCAACCAACCCAGGACGACGGCTCCCGGAGTGGGAACCGAGACGGGGCGACCATACAACGATCCGTTCGCGCGAGCACCACCCTTTCTGGCCCGGCGCTTGCGGATTCTTACGGATCGATCATCACTGGCAACTCGAGGAGCGACCCGATCCGCCGGCACGCGCCGCCACCCGGCGCGGTCCCGTCCCGGTCGATCAGCACCGCGACGATCCCCGCTGCGGTCGCCCCCGCGCAGTCGTGGCGGGGGCTGTCGCCGCAGTGCAGCGCCTCGCCGGGGCCGACGGCGAGCGCCTCGAGGGCGCTTCGGAAGATCGCGGGGTCCGGCTTGGCGGCCCCCACGGCGGCGCTGGTCGCGACGGCCGCGAACCGGTCCGCGACGCCCAGGCCCTCCAGGACGTCGGGCAGCGCGTAGTCCCAGTTGCTGACCACCGCCAGCCGGGCGCCCCTGGCGGCGAGGGCATCGAGCGCGGGCAGCGCGTCGGGCATGAGCTCGAAGCGCAGGCTTGCGACGAGGAGCTCCGCCAGCCGGTCGAGGGGAGGAACGTCCCCGCCCAGCGCGCCGGCGATGACCGCGGCGCACTCCCGGCGCAGCGCGGCCAGCGAGGCGGCGTCGCGGCCCCGGTCGTGGTGGCGGCGGTAGTAGCCGACCTCGGCCGCGATCGCCCCCGCCACCCGCTCCTCGGGGTGGTGGTGGCCGTCGGCCGCCAGCAGCCCGCGGAGGCGGGGCGCGGGCGGCGGGAGCCGCAGCAGCGTGCCGTACGCGTCGAGGAGGACGGCCCGGCGCCGCGACCCGCCGGACGCCGGGAGGACACCGGTCGTGTGCGATAATCCCGCCCGCCGTGCGGCCATTGGGGGAGTCATGCGCGGAAAGCGCGCGCGCATCATCCTCGTGGCGGTCGTCGTCGTGCTCGCCGTGGCGGCGTGGGTGCCCGTGCCCATCGCCGAGCGCTACGCGGACGGGCCCGGAGGAGCGGAGATCGGTCGTGCGAGGCTGGATCGCGGATGGGAGTTCGTCTATCAGGCCGTGCGGCTGTCGCGGGGCGCGCGCCTCGGGGACGATGACCTCGCGCTCAAGGCCGCCCGCCAGGTCTGGGCCGGCCCGCCGGCCCTGGCCCAGTCGGTCGACCTCGTCTACATGGACGGCCCCTTCGAGGTGCCGGTCCCCGCGGGCGGCGTCGAGCCGCCCGCCGGCCTCCGCGTCGCGACGCCGCCGTCGCGGCTGGGCTGGGCCGTGGAGGGAACGACCTTCGACGGCCGAACTCCGCGAGGCGTGCGCCAGATGATCGGCCTCCTCGACTACCCCTCCGGCCGCGTGGCCTGGGACATCCGGCGGGCCGTGTCGTGAGCGACCTCCGCCGCCGCCGGCTGCGCAGGGCGCGCCGGGCCAAGCAGCGCCGGACGCACCGCGCCCTGATCGTCGCGGGGGCCCTCGCCGCGGTCGCGGGAGGCGCCGTCCTCGTGTCGGCGCTCGCGGTCAACGCGGTCGGGGACAGCCTGCGGGACGGCGAGCTGAAGGAGATCCGGCTCGGGGAGAACACGCGCATCTACGACAAGAACGGCGAGGAGCTCGGGATCATCGCGGGCGTCACCAACCGCACCGTCGTCCCGGGCGGGGCGATCCCCAAGGTCCTGAAGGACGCCACCGTCGCGGTCGAGGACAAGCGCTTCTACGACCACGACGGCGTCGACTACTACCGCCTGGTCGGCGCGGTGGTGCACGACCTCGAGACCGGCTCCGCGACCCAGGGCGGCAGCACGATCACGATGCAGCTCGTCAAGAACCTCTACAGCCCGCGCGCCGACCGGACGGTGAGCAAGAAGCTCGAGGAGACCTACCTCGCCTTCCAGTACGAGAAGCGGTACACGAAGAACCAGATCCTGGCGCGGTACCTGAACGGCGTCTTCTACGGCCAGAACGCGATCGGCGTGCAGGCCGCCTCGCTGACCTACTTCGACAAGGACGTCCAGGAGATCACCCTGCCCCAGGCCGCGCTGCTGGCGGGGCTGCCGCAGGCGCCGACGGCCTACAACCCGTTCGAGAACCCCGAGGCCGCCCGCGCGCGTCGCAACGTGGTGCTCGAGGAGATGGCCGAGCAGGGGTTCATCACGCCCGAGGTGGCCGCGCAGGCCAAGAAGGCGGGCCTCGACCTCGAGCGTGGCCAGGCCTACAGGCGCAAGCGCGAGGAGTACTTCTTCGAGTACGTCCGCCAGGTCCTGATCGACCGCTACGGCGAGAAGCAGGTCCAGAACGGCGGCTTCAAGGTCTACACCACCATCGACCCGGCGCTGCAGTCGGTGGCCCGGCGCACCATCGCCGAGAACCTCTACTACGACGACGACCCCGACGGGGCCGTCGTCATGATCGACTCGCAGAAGGGGTTCATCCGGGCGATGGCCTCGAGCCAGCGCTTCAGCGAGGAGAACCAGTTCAACCTCGCGACGCAGGCGCTGCGCCAGCCGGGCTCGGTCTTCAAGACGTTCGTGCTGACCGAGGCGATCCGGCAGCAGATCAACCCGTATTCGACACTCTACGAGAGCAAGCGGCTGACCTTCACCGACGACCACTACGGGCCGATCGACGTCAAGACCTACTCCGACAGCTACCGGGGAGCGATCCCCATCGCGCAGGCCACGCTCAGCTCGGACAACTCGGTCTTCCAGCAGCTGACCCTGGACGTGAAGCCCAAGAACGTCATCAGGACCGCCGAGGACATGGGCGTCCCGGAGGAGCGCGAGCTCCCCGACGTCGCCTCGATCGGCCTCGGGTCCGGGACCGTGACACCGCTGGACATGGCGACGGCCTACGCCCCGCTGTCGAACGGCGGCTTCCGCGTGGCGCCGCTCGCCATCCGCAAGATCGTCAAGCCCGACGGCACCGTTAACGCCTTCGCCCCGGAGCGCGAGGAGATCTTCTCCGACGGCGTCGCGCACGAGGTGACGCGCATCCTGCAGGACAACGTCACGGGCGGGACCGGCGGCAACGCCCAGATCGGCGTCGACGTCGCCGGCAAGACCGGAACCACGGACGACTACGTCGACGCCTGGTTCGTCGGCTACACGCCGCGCTACTCGACGGCCGTCTGGGTGGGGTATCCCAACAGCGAGGGCGTGCGGCGCTCGATGACCAGCGTCCACGGGATCACGGTGGCCGGCGGCACCTTCCCCGCCTCGATCTGGGGCGACTTCATGAGCGCGGTCGTCGAGCGCGACGGGGGCTCCGACGCGTTCGGCCTTCCCGAGGAGCCCGTCGTCTGGTCGCCGTTCACCAGCAGCTTCATCCGCGCCGCCGGCGCGGCCCAGCGCCGCGAGGAGGCGGCGGCCGCCGCAGCGGCGGCGGCGCGCGCCAAGACCAAGAAGACCGAGACCGAGCCGACCACGCAGGTTCCCACGCCGAGCCAGCCCCCGGCGCAGGCCCCCGCTCCGGGTCCGGTGCCGACGCCCGCCCCTGCTCCGGCCCCGCGCTCCGGCCCCCGCCCCCGCTCCGGCGCCCACGCCGTAGGATTCGGCTCGACGCGAGGGGGGGACCCCGCGGGATGATGGGCCTGATGGACCGAGAGCGCGTGCGGCAGCGGGCGCGGCGCGCGGCATGGGCGGCGGGCCGCCCCCTGGGCGCGGCCCTCCTCGCCGCGGCGGTCGCCCTCGCGCTGATCCTGCTCGGCCCGCCGGGCGGCGACCAGGCCGCGCACATGTACCTCACCGAGGCCTGGCGCGAGAACGGCTGGCAGCTCTGGGACAACCTCTGGTACGCGGGCCGCTACGCGCAGGTGAACTACAGCCTGCTCTTCTACCCGCTCGCGGCGCTGCTCGGCACGCCGACCGTCGTCGTCGGCTCCTGCGCCGGCGCCGCGGCCGCGTTCTCCGCGCTCCTGCGCCGGCGGTGGCCCGCGATCTCCACCGGGCCGGCCGTCGCGTTCGCCCTGCTCGTCCCCCTCGCGGTCGCCGCCGGGACCTTCCCGTTCCTGCTCGGCCTCGCGCTCGCGCTGGGCTCGCTGGTCGCCCTCGCCGCCGGCCGTCGCGGGCTCGCGCTCGCCGGCGTGCTCATCACGGCCGCCGCCCATCCGCTCGCGCTCGCGTTCCTGCTCGCGGTGCTGCTGGCCGCCGGGCTCACGACCCGCGGCTGGTGGCGGAGTCGCGCAAACCTCGCCCTCGCGGCCGGCACGGTCGCCGTCGCGGGCGTGCAGGCGTTGCTGCTTCGCGGGTTCTCCTCCGCCGACGCCCGCTACCCGTTCGATCCCAAGGACGCCCTCGCGATCGCGGGCTTCTGCGCCGCGGGCCTGCTGCTCACGCGCGGCCTGCCCGACCAGCGGCCCCTGCGGGCGCTGTTCCTCGTCTACGCGTGCCTCGGCGGGCTGGCGTTCGCGCTGTCGTCGCCGCTCGGCGGAAACGTCGTGCGCCTGCTGCTGCTGATGGGCGCGCCGCTCCTCCTGCTGCCGTTGGCGGCGCGCGGGTTCCGGCCGCGGGCGATCGCCTCGGTGGTGCTGGTGGGGGTGCTGATGTGGCAGGCGCTGCCGGCCGTGGCGGGGTGGCAGACCGCCGCCGACTCGCGGGCCCAGAACGAGGACTTCTGGTACCCCGTCATCGCGTTCCTCGAGCAGCGCGCCGATCCCGACCACCGCGTGCAGGTGGTCGCGACGGCCGACAACTGGGAGGCCTTCTACCTCGCCAAGCGCGGCGTCCCACTGGCCCGCGGCTGGTTCCGCCAGGACGACTTCCCGGCGAACGAGGTCCTCTACGAGGAGCCGCTCACGCCGCAGCGCTACGAGAGCTGGCTCCGGCGCGTCGGGGTGCGCTACGTGCTCCTGCCCCGCGACCCGCTCGACTACAGCGCCGAGAACGAGGCCGAGCTCCTCCGCTCGGGCGCGTCGGGCCTGCGCCAGGTCGCCCGCGTCGGCGGCTGGACGGCCTATGAGCTGCCGCGCGCGACGCCGATCGCCACGCCCGCCGAGGGCATCCAGGTGCTGTCCCTCACCTCCAACAGCGTCACGCTGCGCGCGAGCCGGCCCGGGCTGTACCGCCTGCGCCTCCGCTACACCCCCTACTGGCGCGTCGAGCGCGGCGCGGCCTGCGCGGCGCCGCGCGAGCCGTGGGGGACCGAGCTGAGGGTCGCTCGCGCCGGGGTGATACGGCTGTCGTTCGACGTCGAGCTCGGGACGTTCGTCGGCGCGCGTGCTCGGCAGCGACGGCGGCTGCGCCCGGGAGCCCGACGGCGCACCGGCGCCCGGGCTCGCCGGGCGCGCCTCAGCGCACCCCTCGCGCCGGTGGCCGTGCCGGCGGGCGGCTAGGGAGGCCCCTGGCGCGGGGCCCACTCGGGCCCGCCGAGGGCCCAGTCCAGGTGATTCTGGAAGTCGTTGATGAACAGGGCCCAGACGTACCAGCCGATGATCGACGCCACGCCGAAGAAGGCGCTCGCCCGGTAGACGGTCAGCATCGCCGTGTCGCCGGCCTTGGTGCGCAGCCACAGCCAGAAGGTGTCGCGCGGCACGATCTCGCGGTGGAAGTGCTCGGACGTGAACATCCTCCAGTGGAAGGCCAGCCACACCGCCCAGAGCACGTCCCAGACCCCTCCGAGCGACGTGTAGTAGGCGATCGCGTCGACCCGGCGGCCTGCCTGCCCGACGTACTGCCAGGCGTCGAGGTGCAGGTGCCAGGTGCTGAAGGGGAAGAAGACCATGACGCCGACCGAGTCGAGCGTGTCCGACAGGACGTGGGCCCAGGCGCCGAGCAGGAACGAGAAGGCCCAGATCGCGGTTCCTGCTCACCAGGAGGATCACCCCCGCGATCAGGACCCAGAAGAGCAGCGAGTGGGTGAAGCCGACGCCGGGCCAGCCGCGGTGGAGCTGCACCGGGTCGTCCACGATCTTGCGGTCGCCCGTGAAGTCCAGGCCGTAGACGGCCCACTTGGTGAAGATGTCGGGCGCGTAGGAGCCCGCCAGGCAGAGCGGCAGGCTGACGATGCCCCCGAGCTTGGCGCGAAAGAGGTAGGGCTCGAGGTCGTGTGCGGCCCAGCTCACCCGGGACCGGGGTCCCGGGCGCTCCGGCCGAGCAGCCGGGCGGCGAGCCAGGTGACGAGGAGCACGAAGGGCAGCGACTCCCAGAAGCCGAGCAGGAACCACGGCGGGAAGAAGGCCCCGAGGAGCGCGTACCCGAGGACCGCCGCGGCCCAGTAGGCCACCGCCCAGCGGTCGCGCATCGCCACGCGTGTCGGAAGCGGCCGCGGCACGCCGGAAATCTCGATCGCTTGAGGTCGCGGGCGCAAGGGGTGAGGCTGCGCCGGTGCCGAGCCCCACGCTGCGCGTCCTCACCTGGAACCTCTTCCACGGCCGCGACGGCTTCGCGGGGCTGGGCGCCACGTTCGCCTCGACGTGGCTGCGGCGGCCGGTGGACGACGGCGTGCGCGTCCACCTGAACCGCAAGCACACCGGCCTGATGGCGGAGCGCATCCGCGCCTGGGCGCCCGACGTCTGCGCCCTCCAGGAGGTGCCGACCGCCGCAGTGCGGGAGATCGTCGCCCGGACCGGCATGACCGCCGTGGGCACCACGACCGGGCCGCTCATCGGGTCGCGGCGCCTGCGCGACGCCCTGGGGGCACGCAACCCCGACCTCTGGCGCACGCACGAGGGCAACGCCAACCTGCTGATGGTCGGCCCGGCCCTGTCGCTCGTGCCGGGCAGCGAGCGCGCCGTGCGGCTCAACCCCCTCCGCGCCATCCTGCGCGCCGCCGCCGCAGCTCGACCTCGGTATCCGCCCGCTCCTCCACTACCTGTCGGAGCCGCGCCGCGCCGTGATCGCGCGCGCCCGCACCGCCGGCGGCGCCGAGATCGCGCTCGCGTGCCTGCACTGCCACAACGCCGGCCTCCCGGAGCTCATCGCCATGGAGCTGGAGCGGGCGACGGGCGCCCTGGAGGCCGCCGCGCCGGGGGTGCCGTCGGTGCTCGCGGGCGACCTCAACGCTCCGCCCTCCCACCCCGCCCTCGCGGCGCTCGCGGCCGCCGGGTGGAGCGCTGTCCCGGCGCCCCCGGGCGTCGGCATCGACCGGGTCCTGGCGCGCGGCCTCGAGGTGGTGGAGCCGGAGCGGGCGCTCCCCGCCGCCGAGCGCGAGGTGTGGGTCCGCTACGGCGGCCTCGAGCGGCGCGTGCGCCTCTCCGACCACGACCCCGTGGTCGCCGCCGCTCAGGGTGAGCGGATCGCCAGCTGCGCGACGAGCAGCACGATGACCGCGACGGCGACGGCGCCCCATCGCAGTGCCCGGCCGCGGTCCTCCCCGAGCCAGTCGGCGAGCGGCCACATCAGCGGGAACGCGAGCAGGCCGAACCGCGCCATCGAGGTGACCGTCCCGCTCGACAGGGGGACGATGAGGACGGCCGCCGAGTAGGCGACCCACGGCGAGCGCAGGCCGCTCTCCCGGCGCCACAGCCGCACGAGCAGCCAGGCGTAGAGCGCGAGGAAGGCGAGATCCCGGGCCGCCGCGGTCCAGGCGGCGGTGAAGTCCGCGTTCGCGATGTGCTCCCAGGCGGCGGAGAGCTCGTCGGGCGCCGCGGTCACGACGCCGATGCCGAGCTGGCCGCGGTCCCAGGCGCGCTGCGCCTCGAACGGCAGCAGGGCCGAGCCGCGGGCGGCCGCCATCCACGCGAGGAACCCGGCCAGCGCCGCGACCGACGGCACGACGCCCAGGGCGGCGCGGCGCAGGCGCCCCGGGGCGGGATCGCGCAGCGCGAGGAGCCCCACCAGCAGCGCGACGAGGATCCCGGTCGGGCGGGTCAGCGCCGCGCCCGCCGCGGCCAGGCCCGCCAGGGCGTACCGGCCACGGACGGCCGCCAGCGCCGCGGCGACCGCGCAGGCCAGCGCGATGCCCTCCGTGTAGGCCAGCGAGCAGTAGACCGCCGGGGGGAAGAACGCGAGGGTCCACGTGGCCCGTGACGCGGCCGTCTCCCCGAACCGCGCGGCCGTGACGGCGTGCAATCCGGCCAGCGCCCCGAGGAACGCCAGGTTCGAGACCACCAAGGCACCTGCGAACGGGTTGATCCCGAGCTCGAGGAAGAGCGCCATGAGCCCGGGCAGCAGGGGGAAGAACGCGAGGTTGGTGAAGACGTCCCCGACCTGGCCGAGGTCCCGCTCGTAGCCGAAGCGGGCGACGTCGAGGTACCACGTCGTGTCCCACCCGCCCAGCAGCGCCAGGGCGTCCGGGACCGCCGGGTCGACGCCGCGCTCGGGCAGCCCGAGCACCAGGCTCGCGACCACGCCGACCACGAGGGCGAGCGCCCGCGAGGCGCCCCAGGCCACGAGGGGGACGCGCCAGCCGGCGCCCGGCCGCGCGAGGTCGAGCGGGAGGGCGACCCTCACGTCCGCGGCACCTCGCGCCAGCCCGCCCAGGCGGCGATCGCGCCGAGGACGGCCACCGCCCCCGCCACGATCGGCGTGATCACCGCCGCCGGCTCGAGCTCGACGGCCGACGGCAGCTCGCGCCGCCCGCCGGGGGCGTCAACCGTGAGCACCACCCGCGGATCGAGGCCGGCGCGAAGGGCCCACGCCAGGGCCAGCCCGCCGGCGACGAGGGCGAGCGGCCCGGCCCAGCGGGCCGTCGCGGCGAGGCCGGCGGGCGGCGCCGCGACGAGCGCCGCCCCGGCGAGCACGGCCATCGCGCCGAGCAGCGGCAGCAGCCAGAGCTCGCCCGCGGCGGACAGGCCCGCCGCGCTGATGCGCCCCCCGGGCGCCGCCGCCGCGTACCAGGCGAACGCCGGCAGGGCCCCGAGTGCCGCGCCCAGGGCGATCAGCGCCCCTCCGGTCGCGCGCCCGATCACGCGCGCGCCCCGGGGACGCGGCGGAAGAGCATGACGCCGTCCTCCTCGAAGACGAGCCGCATGTCCGGCCGGGCCCGCAACCGCGCGACCTCGGCCGCGTGCGCCACCGGCGCCAGGCGGTCGCGGAGGTAGGGGCGGCGGCGGTCGACCACCACCCACTCGGCATCGCCGAGCGCCGGGAAGGTCAGGATGCGCGCGCGCTGCGAGAGGTGGGCGCCGAGCAGGTTGCCCGCGGACACGGGGGCGTCGCCGGGGATCAGCGCGACGGCCCGCGCCGCCGCGCGCGCGTGAGCCTCGACGCGGTACTGCTCGATGCGCTCGTCCGAGCCGGCGACCGGCACCCCGCTCCACCACGGCAGCGGCCCCAGGTACACCCCCGACAGCAGCACGACGCCGACCCACGCCGCCGCGACGGCGCCGTCGCGCTCGAGCAGACGGGCCGACCAGGCGGGGCGGCCCCGGGCGCGCAGCCCGGCGAGCCCGAGGATGGCCGCGGCGACGAGGAAGGGCACGATCACCGCGACGTACTGGAACTCGATCGAGTACTGCGGGAACCAGTCCGACAGGGCGTTGATCAGGACCTCGGGGAGGGCCCCGGCCGCCAGCAGCGGGGCGGCGAGCGACAGGAAGGCAAGCGGGGCGAGCAGCGCCACCAGGTAGCTCAGGCGGTCGTACGACGCCAGGACCTCGGCGGCCTCCCAGGGGCGCGTGAGCACCGTGGCCGCCACGTCGCCGCCGTCCTCCCCGAGCGTCGCGTAGCGGCCCACGAACGCCGATCCGCGCCCGTCGTTGAAGTGGGGGATGATCACCAGCACCGCCACCGCGACCCAGGCGAGCGACGCGGCCGCGAGCGCCGCCCCGGCGCGGCGGCCGCGTCCGCGGACGACCATCCAGAGGCCCAGCATCGCCAGCGCGAGGCCGACCTCCTCCTTCGTGAGCGCCGCGAGCGCCGCGGTGATCGCGAGCAGGGCGTACCGCCGCTCCTCGGCCGCCCAGATGCAGTACAGCAGCAGCGGCGCCGCGAGCGTCACCGGGTGGAACTCGGTCAGCGTCGCCCACTGCAGCGGCGGGTACAGGAGGTAGACCGCGGCCGCAGCGACGGCCAGGCGCTCGTCCCCGAGCCAGCGGCGCCCCAGCCAGTACGCGGGCAGCGCCCCGGCCGCGACGATCATCGCCTGGGCCACCAGGAGCGCCTGCGGGAGGGCGCCGGTCCACGCGAGCGGCGTGAACAGCACCAGTATCGGGTCGACGTGCGCCCCGAGGCGCACGAACTGCTCGCCGGCGACGTCCGTGGTCTCGAGCGGTCGCCCCTGGGCCGTGCTCCAGACCGCCTGGACCATGTTCCCGAGATCGAAGCGGCCGGTCCAGAAGGCGTCGTGGCGCCGCACCGAGAGGTAGGAGAAGAGACCGGCCCAGACGGCCGTCATCCCCCAGACGGCGGCGAGCGGCCAGCGCGGCCGGCGCCGCCCCGCCCAGGCGGTCCGCGGCAGCGGCCGCGGCACAGGGGGCGCGGAGGTCACCCGCGGGGCCCCGGGCCGCGTGCACGCCGGCGCTCCAGGAGCACGACGCCGCCGATGAAGGCGAGCTCCACGAGGGTGAGCATCAGGCGGGCGCCCACGGCGACGGCGACGGCGACGCTGCCCGGCAGGTTCTGCGAGAGGGCGAGCGCGAACGCCCCCTCGCGCACGCCGAGGCCCGAGGGGAACACGAAGGCCACCATCGAGACCGCGAACGAGAGCAGGAACGCGAGCCCGACGAAGGCCGGCCCGCCGGCCTCCGCCCCCGCGGCCGAGCGCACCAGCAGCCAGATCCCCAGGCCGGCGAGGATGGCGATCGCCGCGTACCACACCAGCAGGCCGGCGAGCGGGCGCGGCTCCAGGAGCCGGGGCAGGGGCTCGCGCCCGGCCTTCCTCAGCAGCCACGACGACGCCGGCCCGAAGAACCGGGGGTGCAGGAGCAGCAGCCCCAGCGGCACCAGCGCGAGCAGCCACAGGCGGGCGTCGCCGCTGCCCTCGTAGACGGCCACCCAGACGACCGCGCCGGCCGCCGCCACCCCGAGGCTGAGGGCCTGCTCGTAGACCGTCGCGGCGAGGGTCACGCGCCGCGGCACGCCGCGCTCGTAGCTGAGCACGACGCGGCCCAGCACCATGAGCACGTTCCCGGGCACGTAGCGGCCCAGCAGCGACTTGGCCCAGATCGAGATCGTCGTGAGCGGCGGCGGCCCCGGGTGGTGCAGCCGGTCGATGATCGCGCCGTAGCCGAGGGCGCTCGCGACGTAGAAGACGAGCAGGACCAGGATGCCCAGGGCGAGCAGGCCCGGCTGCAGGTCCCAGTCGTACTCGGAGACCGTCGACCAGCCGTCGACCAGCGCCCAGGCGAGGAAGCCGCACACCAGCGCGCCGGCGGCCAGGCCGCCCCAGCGCCGCCAGGGGCCGCGCGCGGCGACGGCCGGCGCCGTCCCCGCCGGCGCCCCGTCAGCCGGGTGGGCCATGTCGTCGCGCGACGGCCAGCAGGCCGTGGTAGCCGGGGCGGCGGCCGACGAAGGCCGAGTCGAGCTCCAGGGCCGCGCGCACCGCGCGGGCCGCGAGGCGGGGGGGCGCGCCGCCGGTCGCCCGCCCACCGCCCGCCTCGAGGCGGCGGCGCAGGGCGCGGCGGTAGACCTGCCGGTGGTAGAGGCCCGTGAGCGGGAAGCCCCAGCCCTGCACCAGCGGCTCGGCGAAGCCGGCCTCGCGCATGCGGGCCTCGAGGGCCGCGGCGTCGTACCGGCGCCGGTGGCCGGCCCAGCGGTCGGTCCAGTCGTAGCGGTGGGGGTTCGCGGGCACGGTCACGACGAGGAGCCCTCCGGGGCGCAGGACCCGGGCCAGCTCCGCGAGGGCGGCCGCGTCGTCGTCGAGGTGCTCGAGCACCTCGGCGCAGACGGCGGCGTCGAAGGCCGCGCCGGGCAGGGCCAGGCGCTGGACGTCGCCGCGCACGACCGGGTTGTCGCCCGCCCCGCGCTCGCGCAGCGCCGCCGCCACCCAGTCGCACAGCGCGGGGCTGGCCTCGACGGAGGTCACCCGCAGGCCCGCGTCGACGAGCTTCAGGGTCAGGCTGCCGGCCCCCGCGCCCGCGTTCAGCACCTCGGGGCCGGGCAGCGCGGGCAGCAGCCGCCGCAGGATGAGGGCCTCGCGGTAGTCGTGGCGGGGGCCGTACAGCTCGGGGGCGTCGCCCCAGTCGTGCGAGCCGGGCACGCCCAGAGGTTAGAGACGCGGGTCAGGTGAGGGGGTCGAGGGCGTCGCGCAGTCGCGCGGCGACCGCCGCGGGCGTCCCGCGCTCCACGTAGACGCTGCGGGCGGCCGCCCCCAGGCGCTCGCGCAGCGCGGCGTCGGCCGCGAGGCGGGCGAGGGCGGCGGCCAGGGCGTCCGGATCGCCCGCCGGGACCAGCAGCGCGCTCCGGCCGTCCTCGAGCACCTCCCGGACGGCCGGCGTGTCCGCGGTGACCACGGGCCGGCCGGCGGCCATCGCCTGCCAGACCTTGTTCGGCACGACCCGGGCGGCCTTGGCGCTCTCGCCGAAGATGCCCAGGCAGATCGCCGCCCGGCCGACCTCGGCGCCGAGCGACGCGTAGGGCACCCAGCGCTCCCAGGTCAGGCCGGGCGGGCGGTCGCGGGCAAGCTCGCGCTCGAGCCACCCCCCGAGCTGGCCGTCGCCGATCAGGCGCAGCGGCGGGACGCCCGGGCGGCGCGCGGCCTCGAGCACCGTCGCGACGCCGTGCAGGGGCGCGAGCTTGCCGTAGAAGAGCGCCGTGGGCGGCCCGCCCGGCGGCGCGGCCGCCGGGAAGCGCCCGGGCTCGGCGCCGACCGGCACGACGGCCAGCCGCGCGCGCGGGACGCCGAAGCGCCCGGCGAGCCAGTCGGCACCGGCGGCCGTGTCGGCCACCAGGAGGTCGGCCGCGCGCGCGGTCGCCCGGTCGATCCCGCCGAGCGCCGAGGCCACCGCCCCCCGCGCCCGGCCGCGGTCGCCGGCGAGCGTGTCGGACAGGGAGATCATCATGTCCACGACCAGCGGCACCCGGCGGGCGCGGGCGACGCACCACGCCGGCAGCGCGTCGGGCTGGGCCGGGTAGCCCGCGACGATCGCGTCGACCTCCGGCTCCCGCGCGCCGTCCACCGCGAGCGCGGCCCACGCCGCCGCGAAGCGCCCCCCGGCCCGGGCCAGCGGGAGCGGGCGCAGGAAGGAGCCCGCCTTGTGGCGCTCGCGCTCCCAGACCGGCCGGTGGCGCTCCACGACCTCGACGCCGATCTCCCGCAGCCCCTCGATCAGCACACGAGCGCGCGGATAGTCGCGCTCGTACGTGCCAAGCCACATGAGCCTCATCGGCGGCCAAGGCGTGCAGCGGGCCTCTTGCGGGCCCGCTGGACGCGCTCCGGCCCCTGGCCGGGGCCTCCGGCAGACCGGCGCACCGCCTTCGGCGGCCCCGGCCGGCGCCGGAAAGGTCAACACCACCGCATGGCCACGTAACGTGGTCGCTGCGTCAGCGGATGACCCGCTCGACGCGCGACCGCGCCTCGTCGTCCTGGGGGCGGAGGTGGTAGCGCTGGATCATCTCGCTGACGAGGCCGATGGTGAACAGCTGCACGCCGACGACGATGAGCAGCACGCCCAGGAGCAGCAGCGGCCTCCCGCCGATCGCCTCGCCCACCAGGCGCAGGATCGCCAGGTAGGCGCAGATCACGACGCCGGTCGCGATGAAGAGCATCCCGACCCCGCCGAAGAGGTGCATGGGGCGCTGACGGAAGCGGCCGATGAAGAGGATGGTCAGCAGGTCGAGGAACCCGCGCAGGTAGCGCTCGAGGCCGTACTTGCTGCGGCCGTGGACGCGCGGGCGGTGGTTGACCGGGATCTCGCTGACGCGGAAGCCCTCCGCGGCCGCGAGGACCGGGATGTAGCGGTACTGGTCGCCGGTCAGCGCCAGCGACTCCACCACCTCGGCCCGGTACGCCTTGAAGCCGCAGTTCAGGTCGTGGAGCCCGACGCCGGACATGCGCGACGTGACGCCGTTGAAGACCTTCGACGCGGCCCGCTTGCCGGCGGGGTCCTTGCGGTCGCGCTTCCAGCCGCTCACGAGGTCGGCGCCGGCCTCGAGCTCGGCGAGCAGACGGGGGATCTCCGCCGGGTCATCCTGGAGATCGCCGTCGATCGTGACGATCGCGTCGCCCGCGGCCTGCCGGAAGCCGGCCATGAGGGCCGCCGCCTTGCCGAAGTTGCGCCGCAGCCGCACGACGATGACCTCCGGCTCGCGCGCGGCGAGGTCGGCGAGGACGTCGGAGGTCCCGTCGGTCGAGCCGTCGTCGACGAAGAGCACCTCCGCGCGGCGCCCGAGGCCGCGCAGCACATGCAGCAGCTCGTCACAGAGCGGGCGCACGGACTCGCGCTCGTTGTAGACCGGGATCACCACGGAGACGAAGGCGAGACGAGCGGCCAACCGGCCGATCCTACCAGCGGTCCCGCGGCTCACCCCGCGATGACGGCGCGCGGTCGATCTGCACCCGGATGCGGGGCGGGCGCCGCCGCGGGGGCGGGGTCCCGGTGGGCGACAGGGCGCCCTTGGCGGCCCGGAACGCGAGCAGCGCGGCCAGGGACCACAGGCACGCGCCGATGAGCGCCGCCATGATCGGGCCCAGGGCCCCGCGAGAGCCGTCGAGCGCGGTCGCGAGCAGGTACCAGAGCGCGAAGACCGGGTTCGAGTCGAGCCGTCCGGCCATGACGATCGCGAGCGCGACGATCGGCAGCAGGGCGATGCCGGCGAGCACGGCGACGTGCCAGCGGCGGCGGGCGGAGGTGGCGACCAGCGCAGCGTGGGCGGGGGGCAGCGCGAGCACAAGGGCGTACGGGCTGACGAGCCACAGCACCACGAGCAGCACGGCGAGCGCGCCGAGCGCGGCGGCGCCCTCGGTGGCCGCGGCCGCCCCGACCCGCCGGAGGCGGCGGCGTGCCCAGAGCCAGGCGAGGGCGCCGGCAGCGATCGTGAGGACCAGGCCGAGCCCGGCGGCGGCCCCGAAGGTGGCCTCGGCCGGGAGGGGCGGGGCGCCGGCGGCGGGCCTGGGCAGGAGGCCCGCCAGCGACAGCAGGTACCCGGTGGCCAGCGCGGCGAGCGGCGGCGCGGTCCTCAGGGCGACGGCGCGCAGGCCGTCCGGGACCGACACCCCGGCGCGGCGCATGCGCGCCACCGCATCGACGGCGCAGACGATGATCGGGAGCGCGAGCAGCAGCAGCGCCAGCCGCATCACGGTCGGGCGCAGCAGCTTGCCCGCCAGGCCGACGCTCCCGTCGGGGGCCGGCGCCTGGAGCGCGGCGTCCAGCGTCAGCAGCAGGTCGTTGGCCGCGTTGCCGACGAGCGCGAGGCGCTCGGCCGTCGGCTCGTCCCCCGGCCGCAGCGGCGACTCGCCGCGGCCGGACAGCGTCACGGCCGGCAGGCGGTCGGCGATCGCCGGGCCCTGGTCGCCGAAGGTCTGCGGCACCGCGAGGCCGAGCAGCTGGCTCCCGGCCGACGGCGGCCCCTCGCTGCGCCCGCCGGCGCGCTCGACGGACCGCTCGGCGAGCACGCCCAGCCGCAGCGCCTGGCGGTCGGCGCGGCCGTCGACCCAGAGGTGGACCGCGTCGCCCTCCGCCTCGCCCGGCGCGTCGAGCACGACCGCGGCCTCGATCGGGAATGACGAGAAGCGGTCGAGGAACCAGCGGATGCCGGCGTTTCCGATCGTGCTGCCGTCGGAGGAGACGAACAGGTGGGGGCGCTGGTGCCGCGAGGTCGCCGACACCCGGGCCAGGCTGAGCATCACCGCCGTCGAGCTGGTGCCCGCCGACACGCCCGAGGGGGTGTCGCGCGGGGCCACGATCAGGATGCCCGCGCGCGTACGCCCGCCGCTCGCGCCGGGCACGACGAGGTAGAGGTTCTGCAGCCGCACCTGCTCGCCGCCGTCATTGGCGACGAGCTCCTGGGACTGGACGCGCCCGGCCGCGCCCGGGACCTGGGAGAGCTGGCCCTGGATCCAGCGCGAGGCGGCCTGGTCGGGCCCCGAGCCGGGAGCGCGCTCCGGAGCGACCGCCGCCAGCTGGCTGTTGAGCTCGAGCGCCGCCTCGCCGTCGACGGCCGAGGGCAGCGGCGGCTCGGGCCCCGTGCCCGGGGTCTCGAGGGTGAGGAGCGCGACCACGAGGGCGACGCCCGCGACCAGCCAGCAGGTGCGATAGAGGCGGGCGTTCAGCACGGTCGGTGAGGCCGCGCTCGGGCGCGGCGGCGGCGGATAGAGTGTCACACGCCGCCCCACGCGCCGGGGCTCGCACACCGCACGGGGGTCCCCGCGTGATCCGCAGCGTCAACGTCGGCCACAAGTCCCTGGCCGACTACCACAGCATCGTGTCCCGCGACCTGATGGCGGAGATCCGCGCGCTGGCGGGGCCGCTCGAGGGCAAGCGCGTGCTCCACATCAACGCCACCAGCTTCGGGGGCGGCGTGGCGGAGATCCTCTACAGCCTCGTTCCCCTGATGAACGACGCCGGGCTGAGGGCCGACTGGAAGGTCATGTACGGCCGCGACGAGTTCTTCCACGTCACCAAGCAGATGCACAACGCGCTGCAGGGCGACCCCCGCCCGCTGAGCGACGCCGACAAGGCGGTCTTCGAGCGCTACAACCTCATGAACGTCGGCGGGCTGTCGGACGAGTACGACTTCGTGATCATCCACGACCCGCAGCCGGCCGCCTTCCGGCTGCACGCGGCCGAGAACGGCGCCAAGTGGATCTGGCGCTGCCACATCGACCTGTCAACGCCCAACCCGCAGGTGCTCGACTTCCTGCTGCCGATGCTCGAGCCCTACGACCTCTCGGTCTTCCACATGGCCGACTACATCCCGCCGGGCGACCGCCTGCCCGACCCGGTGGTGATGCCGCCGGCCATCGATCCCCTGTCGCCGAAGAACATGTCGCTCTCGCCGGAGGACGCCGCCTACATCGTCGACCAGTTCGGGCTCGACATCGAGCGGCCGCTGATACTCCAGGTCTCGCGCTTCGACCCCTGGAAGGACCCCCTCGGCGTGATCGACGCCTACCGGATCGTGAAGGAGCGGTTCCCCGACCTGCAGCTCGCGCTGGTGGGGTCGATGGCGACCGACGACCCGGAGGGCTGGGAGTTCTTCCAGAGCACGATGGACTACGCCGGGGACGACACGGACATCTACATCCTGTCGAACCTCAACAACGTCGGGGCCGTCGAGGTGAACGCGTTCCAGACCCAGGCGGACGTGGTCATCCAGAAGTCCATCAAGGAGGGCTTCGGGCTGACCGTCACCGAGGCGCTCTGGAAGGCGCGCCCGACCGTCGCCGGCAACGTGGGCGGCATCCCGCTCCAGATCGTCGACGGCGAGACCGGCTTCCTCGTCAACTCGCCCGAGGAGACCGCGCAGCGCTGCATCCAGTTCCTCGAGGACCCCGAGGGGGCGCGCGCGATGGCGCGCCGGGGCAAGCAGCACGTCCGCCACGACTTCCTCACCCCGCGCCTGCTGCGCGACTGGCTCGGCATCTTCACGAGGCTGTCGGGGGACTGACGTGTGGCCGCTCCGGCGCCGCTGATCCTGGTCTCGAACCGCGGCCCCGTGACCTTCACGCGGGGGCCGGACGGCGACCTCGAGCGCCAGCGCGGCGGGGGCGGGCTCGTGACCGCCCTGATGGGCCTCACCGAGCACACGCCCGCGCTCTGGATCGCGGCCGCCATCTCCGAGGGCGACGAGGAGGTCCAGCGGCGCGCGGGCGACGGCAGCTTCGACCTGCCCGGGCTGGGCGCGGACACCCGGGGCCGGTTCGTCACCATCGACCACGACACCTACCACTCCTACTACAACGTCGTCGCCAACCCGATGCTGTGGTTCATCCAGCACTACCTCTGGGATCTCAGCAACGCGCCCGACGTCCGCTGGGAGGAGAAGGAGGCGTGGACGGGTGGCTACCTCGCCGCCAACGCCGCCTTCGCGGAGGCGGTCAACCAGGAGCTGGCCCGCGACCCCGACCGGGTCGTCATGCTCCACGACTACCACCTCTACACCGCGCCCGAGGGCATCCGGGCCGAGCACCCGGACGCGTTCCTGCACTTCTTCGTCCACATCCCGTGGAGCCAGCCGGACTACTGGCGGATCCTGCCGCCGGACATCCGCGAGGCCATCCTGCGCGGCCTGCTCGCCAACGACATCGTCGCGTTCCACACCTGGCGCTACGCGCGCAACTTCCTGCTCTGCTGCGAGGACCTGCTGGACCTGTCGGTCGACTACGAGCGGCTGCAGGTGCGCTGGGAGGGGCGGGAGGTCTGGGTGCGGGCCTACCCGATCTCGGTCAACGCGCCGATGTTCGAGGAGCTCGCCCGCTCGCCGGAGGTGGCGGCCGAGGAGGGGCCGATCCTGCGCCGGCGGCGGCAGTACCTGGTGGTGCGCGTCGACCGCACCGACCTGTCGAAGAACACCCTCCGCGGGTTCAAGGCCTTCGACGTCTTCCTCGACCGCCACCCCGAGTTCCACGAGGACATCACCTTCTTCGCGCTCCTGCAGCCCTCGCGCCAGGACGTTGACGAGTACGTCGAGTACCTCGCCAAGATCCGCGACGTCGTGAGCCACATCAACACCAAGCACGGCAACACGGACTGGATGCCGATCGACCTGCGGATCGAGAGCAACATCCACGGGGCCGTGGCGGCGTACAAGCACTACGACGTGCTCGTCGTGAACCCGATCTACGACGGCATGAACCTGATCGCCAAGGAGGCGCCGCTCGTCAACGAGCGCGACGGGGTGATGATCCTGTCCGAGAACGCCGGCGCCCACGAGGAGCTGGGGTCGTTCGCGATCTCCATCAACCCGTTCGACGTTGACGCCCAGGCCGACGCCCTCCACCGGGCGCTGGTGATGCCCGCCGACGAGCGGGCCGACCGCATCGGGGAGATCAAGCGGATCGTGCGCGAGAACGACGTCGGCAAGTGGCTCTCGACCCAGCAGGCCGACATCGTGCGCAAGCGCACGGCCGACCGGCGACGGGCCCAGCGGGCCAGGGCGTGACGGAGCGGCGCCCCACCCACCTCGACGAGCGCGGCCAGGCGCGGATGGTGGGCGTGGGACACAAGCCGCCCGTGGCGCGGCGCGCCGTGGCGGAGGCGGTGGTGCGGATGGCCCCGGCGAGCGCCCGGGCGATCTCGGAGGGGCGCCTGCCCAAGGGCGACGCCGCGGCGGTCGCCCGCGTCGCGGGGATCATGGCGGCCAAGCGGACGCCCGAGCTGGTCGCGCTCTGCCACCCCCTGCCGATCGACCGGGCGGGCATCGAGGTCGAGGTGGACGCCGGCGCGGGCGAGGTGCGGATCACGGCCGCCGTGGAGACGACCGCCCGCACCGGGGTCGAGATGGAGGCGCTCACCGCGGCCGCGGTCGCCGCGCTGAACGTCTACGACCTCGCAAAGGGACTCGACCCCGCGATCACCATCGACGGCATCCGGTTGCTCGAGAAGACCAAGGGCGAGCCGGGGTGACCCTCCGCGTCGCCGTCGTCACGGTCTCGGACCGGTCGGCCCGCGGCGAGCGGGAGGACCGCTCCGGGCCGGAGCTGGTGCGTGCGGTGGAGGCGGCGGGCGGGGAGGTCGTGGGCCGCGAGGTGGTGCCCGACGACCGTCACCGGCTCGCCACCCTCCTGCAGGCCATCTGCGACGCCCCCGGGGCCCCGGACCTCGTCCTCACCACCGGGGGGACCGGGCTCGGCCCCCGCGACTGCACCCCCGAGGCCACGCGCGCGACCTGCGACCGCATGGTCCCCGGCATCGCGGAGGCCATCCGCGCGCGGTCGCTGGGGTCCACCCCGCACGCGATGCTCTCGCGCGGCGAGGCCGGCGTGCGGCGGGCGACCCTGATCGTGAACCTGCCGGGCTCCCCCGGAGGCGCCCGGGACGGCTGGGCGGCCATCGAGCCCGTCGTCGCCCACGCGGCGTCCCAGATCCGCGGCGGTGACCACGCCGTCGCCCCGGGCCCCCCCGGCGCCCCGGGCGGCGATCCACCTGCCTCCGTTGGAGGCCCAACCGGCGCGGAGTAGGTTGCCCGCCATGGCGGAGCCGGGTCTCGAGCTGTCGGCGATGGGCGCGGTGCGGCCGCCCGCCGACGCGGTGCTCGCCTCGGCCCAGCGGCGCGAGCAGCAGGGCTTCGACGCGATCTGGTGGGTCGACCACCTGCTGCACTGGTTCCCCCTGTCGATCTGGACGCCCGACCTCGTGCCCCAGGCGGCCGCCGGCCAGCGCAGCCCGCACGTCTGGTTCGACCCCGTGCCGGTGGTGGCCGCCGCGGCGGGCGCCACCCGGGAGATCCGGCTGGCGATCGGCGTCACCGACGTCGTCCGGCGCCACCCGGCCTCGCTCGCCCAGACCGCCCTGACGCTCGACCACCTCACCGGCGGCCGGTTCCTGCTGGGCGTGGGCGCGGGCGAGGCCCTGAATCTGGTGCCCTACGGGGTCCGCAACGAGCGCCCGCTCTCGCGGCTCGACGAGGGGCTCGAGGTGATGCGGCTGCTGATGGAGAGCCCGGAGCCGGTCGATTTCGCGGGGGAGCACTTCCGCCTCGAGGGCGGGATCCTGGGGCTGCGGCCCCTCGGCGAGCGCCCGCCGCCGCTGTGGGTCGCCGCCCACCGGCCCAAGGGGCTGGCCGTGGTGGGCCGGCGCGCCGACGGCTGGCTGCCGCTCGCGACCGACCCCGACGACTACGCCCGCATGCTCGGGGCCGTGCGGACGGCCGCGGCGGCGGCGGGACGGCCGGAGGACGCCGTGACGCCCGGCCTCTACGCGCGCGTGGTCGTGGCCGAGACGCGCGAGGCGGCCGAGGCCACGATCGACGGATCGCTGCTGATGCGGTTCATCGCGCTCACGCGGCCGGCCGAGGCCTTCGCCGCTCACGGCGCGACGCATCCGCTGGGCGAGGGCGCCTTCGGGCTGACCACCTTCCTGCCGACGACCTACGGCCGCGCCGAGGCGCTCGCCCTGGCCGAGGCCGTGCCCGCGGAGGTCGTGCGCGACTCGGTCCTCCACGGGACGCCGGACGAGGTCGCCGCCGCCGTGGGGGCCTTCGTCGCGCGCGGGGCCCGCCACGTGCAGCTCACCAACATGACCCCGCTCGCCGCGCCCGAGCTCGCGGCGGCCAGCGAGGCGCTGCTCGCCGACACCGTGGTGGCGCTCCGCGCGGAGCGCCCCGCCCCAGGGTGAGGCGCCGCTCGCTCGCCGGCGTCCTCGCGCTCTCGGTCGCGGCGGGCGTGGCGCTCGCCGCCGCCCCGGGGGCGCAGGGGGCGACGCGAACCCTGACGCTCGAGGGCTGGCACGACCGGGCCCTCGCCTTCAGCGGGAGGCACCTCGTCTGGACCGAGGCCGCGACGGTCCGCGTCGACCCGGCTCGCATCGCCGGGTCGCCGGCCGGCGCGCGGCGCTTCGACTACTACCGCGCCGAGACGTCCCGCGTGCGGCTCGACCGCGCCTCGCGCCGCTTCTCCGGCGCGCCCGAGATGCCGGTGGCGGTGCGGACGAGCATCGCGGCGATGACCGCGGGGACGCTCGCGCCCACCGGCGACGGGGGCTTCGTGGCCGCCCCGGGATCGCGACGGCTCGCGCCGCCCGTGGTGTGGTGCTGCGACGACGAGGGGATCGAGGTCGTCATCGAAAGCGACGGGCGCGCCGCGGCGCCGGTCACCGTCGCCGCCGGCTGGACCGGCAGCGCCGTGCGCTTCGTGCAGATCGACGCCTCCGGGCGCCAGGTGCTCCGGCTCGGCGACCCGGCCGGGGGGCCGGTCCCGGCCCCGGTGCTGTCCGACCCGGGCGCGCCGGAGCTGGTCGCGGTGGCCGGCGCCGACCTGCGCGCGTGGGCCGACCCCGCCCAGAGGGCTCGCCTGCTGGTGTCGGGGGCGCCCGGCGGCGGCGCGGCGCGGCGGTCGCCCTTCCCGGGCCCGCGCTGCGGGTCTGGGCCGCGCCCGGCCTCGTCGCGGTGCTGTCGCGGGCCGGGTCGCGGCTCGCCGTGACACGGGTGGACGTGGGCGGCGGGCCACCGCGGGCGCGCCGCGCCTGGACCGGCGGGCGGCGGCCGGCGGTCGCGGTGGGCGGCGGGACGCTCGCCATCGGCGACGGCCGGCGCGTCCTCGTCTCCCGCCGCGGGCGCCTCGCGACCCGGCTCGTGACGACCGCGCGGCGCCGGGTCAACGCGGTCGGCGTCGACGGCGCGCGGCTCGCGTGGGTCGAGCGGGGCCGTCGGAAGGGGTTGCGGGTGGGCATCGTCCGGCTGGCGAGGCTCGGGTGAGGGCGGCCCTCCTCGTCCTGGCGGCGCTCCTCGCCGCCTGCGCGCCCGCCGCCGCGGCCCCGGTCGTCTCCCTGCAGGACGACGGCCTGGTGAACGTCGAGGGGCCGGCCCTCGAAGTCGCGCCTGGACGCGCTGGCGGCGACCGGGGCGAAGGCGACCCGCGTCAACGTCCTCTGGCGCCAGGTCGCGCCCAGGAAGCCGTCGGATGCCCGCGACCCGGCGGATCCGGCGTACGACTGGAGCCGGTACGACCAGATCGTGCGCGGGCTGTCGGCCCGGGGCGTCACCGCCGTGCTCGACTTCTACCTCACCCCGGCCTGGGCCTCGCGCAGCGGCTCGACGGTCGCCGCGCCCCGCACGGCGGACGGCGCCCGCTTCGCCGGCGCGCTGGCCCGCCGCTACTCCGGCACGTTCGCCGGCCCCGGCGGGGCGCCCCTTCCGGAGGTGCGCCGCATCGAGGTCTGGAACGAGCCCAACCTGCCCGGCTTCTGGATGCCCCAGTGCCGGCGCGGCCGCGCTGGGCGGGCCCTGCTCGTCTCGCCGCGGCACTACGCCGCCCTGCTGGCGGCCGCGTACCGCGAGATCAAGGCCGCGAACCCTCGCGCGACCGTGATCGGCGGCGCGGCCGGGCCCGCCGGGCGCTCGCCGACCTCGTGCCCCAAGGACGGCCGCGCCGCCGTCGGCAGCCTCGACTTCGCCCGCCTGGTCGCCGACGAGGGGCCGCCCATCGACGCGTGGAGCCTCCACCTCTACCCGATCGGCTCGCCCCTGCAGGCGTTCTTCGTGCCCTCCTGGAGCACCCTCCCCCGGGTGATCCGGCAGGTGGATAGGCTTGCGCCAGGCGCGCCGGTCCACGTCACAGAGACGGGCTACCACACGTCGTACAACCGATTCCACCGCTACTTCGTGAGCGAGGAGCAGCAGGCCGCCTGGGTCAACGAGACCATGGTGGCGGCGGCCCGGAGCCCGCGCGTGGGGCTCGTCACCTGGTTCAACTTCCAGGACAACCCCCGCTGGACCGGCGGCCTGCTGCGCGCCGACGGCACCCGCAAGCTGTCCTACGCCCGCTTCGCCGCCGCCGCCGCCGCGTACCCGCCGCCCGCGGGGTTCGGTCCGTGAGCGAGCCGGGGCGGCTGGGCCAGGTGCAGGCCTACTACGACCGCCTGGCGCCGCGGCTGGTCGCGGTCGAGGCGCAGAACTGGCACCTCCAGAGCCGCATGGCCCTCGTGCTCGAGACCATCGATCGATACGGACCCCATTCCCGATCGGCGGAGGGCACGAGCGGCATGGATGCCACGATCCTCCCACCAGGAGAGGCGGGGTCTCCGCCGATCGGGATTGCTCCACGCGTCCTCGACGTCGGCTGCGGCACGGGGTTCCTGCTGGAGCGCCTCGCCGCGCGCGGCTTCTCCGGGGTGGGCGTCGACCTGTCGCCGGAATCGGTGTCGCACGCGTCCCGGCGCCTGGCCGAGATGGGCGTCGCGGACCGGTTGTCGGCCGTCGTCGGCAGCGCCTACGAGCCGCCCGAGGGCCCCTTCGACCTCATCTGCCTGACGGACGTGCTGGAGCACCTCGAGGATCCGCGCGCCTGTCTGCGGGCGCTCCGCGACCGGCTGGCCCCGGACGGCCTGGTGGTGGTCTCCACGCCCAACCGGCGCAGCCTGCCGGGGGCGCGCCGCTGGCTCGCCGAGCGCGGGGTGCCCGGCATCCGGCTGAGCCTCGCGCCGGTCGACCGCTGGCAGACCTGGGTCGACCTCGAGAGCCACGGGGCGGCGGCCGGGCTGGTGCCGGTGTCCCGGCGCGGGATCTTCTTCCGGCCGGGCGGACGGGTCGGCTCGCAGATCGGCCGGCTCTACCGCCTCGAGGCGCCGCGCCGGGCCGAGCTCGCGCTCTCGCGCACCCCCGCCGGGCGGTTCGGCTTCTACATCTGCCTGGGGTTCCGGGGAATCTGATTTGAGTGACCGGCCGGAGGGCGACGGCCGCGCGCGCCGGGCGGGCGTGGTGGTCGCCATCGTCGCGCTCTTCGCGCTCGCGCTGGGCGTGTTCGTGCTGCCCTTCGCGTTCCCGACGCCCGTCGCCCGTGGTGACGCGCTTCAACGCCACCCTCCTGTTCAGCCCGGACGGCGACGGCCGCCGCGAGGACGCGAAGGTCAACGTGCGGCTCAGCCAGGCGGCGGACGTCACGGTCGAGATCCAGAAGGACGGCGAGACGGTGCGGCGCCTGATCACCTCGCGGCGCGCTCCGAGGGGGTGGGTGCGCGAGGACTGGGACGGCCGCGACGACGCCGGCCGGCGGGTGCCGGACGGCACCTACGCGATCAAGCTGCGCGCGCGCGCGGGGCGCAAGCAGTTCAACACGACGCGCTCGATCGTCCTCGACACGGGCGCGCCCCGGCCTGCCGAGATGACCGTCGAGTCGGCCACCCTGGGTGAGCCCGGGGAGGGGGAGTGCCGCGTGGCCTTCTCCTCGCGCGACCCCGGCTCCGTCGTCATCGAGGCCCTGCGTCCCGGCGACGAGCAGCCGGTGCGCCGCCTCGGCCCCCGCCCGGTGCGCCCGGACGACCCGGTGCGCTGGCGCTGGGACGGCCGGCGCGCGGACGGCGGCACGGTCCCGCCCGGCCTCTACGAGATCCGCGCCTCGCTCTTCGACGCCGCCCGCAACCGGGTGGTGCGGGAGCGGACGTGCTGGGTCGGATACCTGGCGGGCACGCCCGTCCCCGCCAGCGTCGCGCCGCGCGAGCGGGTCGGGGCCTCCCTGCGCCGCACCGCCGGCAGCCGGCTCCCGGGCTCGGACACGGTGACCCTCGCGCTCTACCGCCGCACCGGCGTGCCGGGCGAGACGCCCGGGGACCCGCTGGGCGCCCAGGTGGGCGGCGGCGCCCGCGGGCCGGCCGGGCGCGTGCGGGTGCGGGTCCCGCCGGGCATCAACCCCTCCGCGCTGTGGCTCGTCGCCCGCACCGACGACGGGCTCGGCGCGGCGCTCATCGCGCTGCGAGGGCGGTCGTGAGCGAGGCGGCCCGGGAGGTCGCCACGATCGCCGCCGCCCTCGCGGTCCTCGGGCTGCTGCTGCCGCTGCCCCGCCTGCGCAGCGAGGCGCAGCGCGCCGCCGCGATGGCCGTGCTGCTCGCGTCGTGGGCGGTGATGCTGGGGACGCTGGTGCCGGCCGACGACGCCCGCGACGGGCTCGACCGCCTCGCGTCGCCCGCCGTCGCCGTCGCGGCGGCGGCCGGCCTGATCGCCGCGATCGCGCTCGTCGTCATCGGCGTCCGGGTCGTCCTCGCGCGGCCCACGGTCTGGTTCGTGCTGCTCGGGATCGCCCTGCCGATCCGCATCCCCGTGTCCTTCGGCAGCCAGGAGGGCAACCTCCTCGTGCCCCTCTACGGCGTGATCCTGCTGGGGCTCGCCGCGTTCGCGTGGGGACGGGTCCGCGGCCGCCTCGACCGGCCCGCCCCCGAGGGGCCGGCGGCCCTGAACGTCCCCCTCGCGGCGCTCGTCGCCTACTTCCTGGTCTCGTCGCTCTGGAGCGCCGACCCCGAGGAGGCGGCGGTCAAGGCCGGCTTCTTCTTCATCCCCTTCACCGTGCTGTACCTGCTGGTGGTGGCCTGGTGGCCGCGCGCGAGGGCCCTGGCGGCCCTGGCGGTCACCACGATCGCCGGCGCGGTCGTCGCGGCGGGGGTCGGGCTCTGGCAGTACGCCGCGCAGGAGATCTGGTGGAACGAGACCCTCCAGCAGGCGAACGTCTACAGCCGCTTCTTCCGTGTCAACGGGATCTTCTTCGACCCCAACATCCTCGGCCGCTACCTGGCGATCGGGATCCTCGCCGCCCTCGCCCTGGCGTGGGTGCGACGCCGGCCGGCCGAGCTCGCGGCGCTCGGGGCCGCCGTGGCCGTGATGGCCGCCGGGATGGTGGTCACGTTCTCGCGCTCCAGCAGCCTCATGCTGATGGTGGGCCTCGTGATCCTCGCCGTTCGCGCGGTGGGGCCGCTGCGCGCGGCGATCGGCGGCGCCGCGCTGCTGGTCGTGCTCGGGGGGGCGGCGGTCGCGGCGAGCGGCAACGTCCGCCGCGCCGTCACGGACGCCGACCGGCTGGAGCGGGTCAGCGAGGGGCGGTTCGACCTGATGGAGGGCGGGCTCGACATCTGGCGGGAGGAGCCCGTCACCGGCATCGGCCTCGGGGGCTTCGAGCGCCGCTTCGAGGAGACCCTGACGCCCCTCGAGCAGCAGCGGGTGCGGGTCGTCGTCTCCCACAACGCGCCCATCACCGTGCTCAGCGAGACCGGGATCGTGGGGTCCGCCCTCTTCCTCGCGCTGATCGCCGGCGCCGGGTGGGCGGTCGTGCGGGGGTCCCGCGAGGAGGGCGAGGTCGGCTGGGCCCGGTGGGCCCTCGGCGCCATGCTCGCCGGGATCCTCGTCCACAGCCTGCTCTACGCGGCCCTGTTCGAGGACCCGTTCACGTGGGTCATCGCCGGCGCGGCGGTCGCGCTGGCCGGGACCCGGCCCGTCGCCGTGACCGCGCCGCAGCCGGTGAGGCCCGAGCCGGTCCCAGTCTCGTGAGCGGGCCGGGGCCCCTGCGGGTCCTGTGCCTCAGCAACATGTGGCCGGGGCCCCGGGACCCGGACTACGGCGCGTTCGTCGCCGACATGTGCGACGCGCTGCGGGCGCGCGGGCTGAGCGTGTCGGTCGCGGCGATCGACGACCGCGCCTCGGGGCCGCTGCGCACGCCCTCCAAGTACGCGGCGCTGGCGCGGCGGGCGGTGCGCGAGGCGCGGGACGCGGACGTCATCTACGCGCACTTCCTGTTCCCGACCGGCGCGATCGCCGCCTCGGCGTCCCGCCGCGCCCGCATCCCCTACGTCGTCACCGCGCACGGCCAGGACGTCCGCAACCTCGAGCGCCGCGGGCCGCGGCGCGCGACCGAGGCGGCCCTGCGGCGCGCGAGCGCGGTCGTCGCGGTGAGCGACTACCTCGCCGCAGAGCTGGCGGCGGCCGGGATCGCGCTGCCGCCGGTCCACGTCGTGAACATGGGGGTGGACCTCGCTCGCTTCGCGCCGGGCGACCGGGGCGCCGCGCGGAGGCGCCTCGGGCTCGCCGAGGACGGACCGCTCGTGGTCGCCGTCGGCGGCCTGACCGAGCGGAAGAACCCGCTCACGCTGCTCCAGGCCTTCGCGCGGCTCCGCGAGCGGCGGCCCGGCGCGCGCCTCGCGCTGGTGGGCGACGGGCCCCTTGCGGGCGCGGTCGACGCCGGCGTCCGCCGCCTCGGCCTGGCCGGCGCGATCGTCCGGCCGGGGGCCGTCCCGCACGCCGAGGTCGCCGACTGGGTGGCCGCCGGGGACGCCCTCGCCATGGTCAGCCGGGTCGAGCCCCTGGGCATCGCGGCGCTCGAGGGCCTCGCCGGCGGGCGACCGGTCGTCGTCACCCGCGTCGGCGGGGCGCGCGAGGTCGTCCCCGAGCCGGAGGCGGGCCGGGTCGTCGACCCGGCCGACCCCGTCGCGATCGCCGCCGCTCTGCTGGCGGTGCTCGACGATCCGCCCTCGCCGGACGCCTGCCGCCGGGCGGCCGAGCCCCACTCGCTGGAGCGCCAGTCCGAGCGGGTGGCCGCGATCCTCCGCGAGGCCGCGGCGGCGCAGCCCTCGTAGCGAACGGCCACGCCGTCTCGCGCTACGCTGCGCGGTCGATGACGACGGACGCCCCCGCCCGGCCGGCGGCGGCGCGGCCGAGCCCGTCACCCAGCCCGGCGGTGATCGCGGTCGCGATCGGCGCCGTCGCCGCGGGCGCGGTCGCGGTGTGGCAGCCCCTGGCCGGCCTCGCCCTCGCCGTGGTGCTGCTCATCGCCACCCTGATCCGCAACGTCCCGGTCGCGCGCCTCGCGCCCGTCCTCGTCGTGCTGACGGCCGCCGCGGCGATCGCGGGGCCGAACCTGGCCGCCCCGCCGGCGCCGTGGCTCTTCCTCTTCCGGGTCCTGATCGTCCTCTTGGGCCTGGGGCTCGTCGGCTACCTCCTGATGGACGGCCGCCTGACGCTCCCCGCCGCCCTGCCGCGCCCGGCCGGGCTGCTCGCGGTCTGGCTTGGGTGGACGGCGCTGTCGATCGGCTGGGCCGACGACTCGATCGCGGCCCTGCGCTGGACGCTGTTCATGGCGATGATGGGCGGGCTGGCGATCGCGATCGCCCTCCTGTGCCGCAGCCGGCGGCGGGCGGTGATCCTGCTGTGGACCCTCTTCGGCGTCTTCGTGCTGGCCTGCCTGATCGCCGTCGCCGAGGTGGTCACGGGACTCCATCTGCCGACCTTCCGCCAGGGCCGCGAGGGCACGACCGGCCTCATCGGCGTCGGCTCCCTGTTCGGCAACCAGAACAACTTCGCGACCTTCCTCAGCCTGAGCCTCCCCTATCTGGCGGCGCTGCCGATCGTGTTCCGCGACGTCCGCCTGAAGATCGTCGGCTTCGCCGGGGGCGCGGTCGCGCTGCTCTTCATCCTCGCCACCGGGAGCAAGTCCGGCCTCGTCGCGGCCGCCCTCGTCATCCTCGGGCTGCTCGTGCTGGTCGGAAGCGACCGCCGCGCGCGCGGGCGCCTGCTCGTGGCCGGAGCCGTGGCCGCGCTGGCCGTCCTGCTGGTCGTGCCCGCGCTGCTCGGAAGCGGGCCCGTGAGCCTCGACGAGCGGACCGTCACCAAGCTCGACTTCGGCCTCCTCGCGGAACAGCTCGACAGCCAGCAGGGATCCGGAGGGCGTGCGCTCGTCGCTGCTGAGCGACGGTCTCGGGCTCGTCGCCGAGACCGACGGGCTGGGGGTCGGCGCCGGCAACGCCGAGACCGAGGTCCGCAGCCTGGCGAACTTCCCCGGCGTGGCAAACCTCCACAACTGGTGGCTGGAGGTGCTCGTCAACGGCGGGATCGTGGGCTTCGCCCTCTATCTGCTCTTCTACCTGACGCTGCTGCGCGGGCAGGTGCGCGCCGCGCGGCGCTCGGGCGACCCCCTGGTGCGCTACATGGCGCTCGCCGGCGCGCTCGCGCTGATCGGCTGGATCGTCGGGAGCATCGGCCCGTCGACCGCCATCCACTTCGCGCCGATGTGGATCATGTTCGGCCTCGGGATGGGCGCGCTCGTGCTGTGGCGCCAGGCGGGCGAGCGGGCCGCCGCATGAGGGTCCTGATGCTCAGCCACATGTACCCCAGCGCCGTCAACAGGACGGCCGGGATCTTCGTGCACGAGCAGGTGCGGGCGCTCGCCGCGCTGGGCCACGACGTGCGGGTGGTCTCGCCGAAGGGCTGGGCGCCGCCGCTCGCGTCGCGCTGGCGCGCGTACCGCGAGGTGCCGGGCGCCGACGTGGTGGAGGGCGTGCCGGTGCTCTACCCCCGGATGCTCTCCCTGCCGGGCGCGCGTCTCGGCCACCGCAACGCGGACGCCACGCTCTGGGCGATCGCCCGCCCCCTGCGCCGGGTGCGCGAGCGCTGGCCGTTCGACGTCATCCACGCCCACATGCTGGTGCCGGACGGCTGGGCCGCCGCCCAGATGGGCGCCGGCCTGGGGGTCCCGGTGGTCGCCACGGCGCACCGCGCCGACGTGCTGGACGTGCCGGCCCGAAGCCCGCGAAGCCGTGCCCGGGTGGCGGCGGCCGTGGAGGCCATCGACCAGGTCTGCGCCGTGAGCGCGGCGATCGGCGACGCGGCGGCCTCGCTGGCCCGTCCGCAGCGGCCCGTGCGGGTGGTTCCGAACGGCGCCGACACGCGCGTCTTCGCGCCGCGGACGGCGTCCGAGGCCCGCGCCCGCCTGGGCCTGCCGGACGACGGGCCGATCGTCAGCTACGTCGGCAAGCTCGTGCCGCGCAAGGGGGTGGACACCCTCGTGGAGGCCATGGGCCTGCTGGCGCGGCGGCCCGCGGGAGCGCCGCTGCTGGTGGCGGCCGGGATCGGCGAGGAGCGGCCGGCGCTCGAGCGGCGCGCCGCCGAGCTCGGCGTCGGCGACCGGGTCCGGTTCGTCGGCAAGGTCGCCCACGACGAGGTCGGCTGGTGGATGGCGGCGGGCGACCTCGTGGTCCTGCCCTCGCTGAGCGAGGGGCTGCCGACGGTCATCTGCGAGGCGATGAACGTCGGCCGGCCGGTCGTGGCGACCGCGGTCGACGGCACCCCCGAGATCGTGCGGGACGGCCGCACCGGGCTCCTCGTGCCGCCGTCCGACCCGGGTGCCCTCGCCGGCGCGCTCGGCCGGGTGCTCGACGAGCCCGGCCTCGCCGGGCAGATGGGCCGGGAGGCGCTGCGCATCGGGCGCGGCGAGTACACCTGGGACGCGAACGCCCGCACCATGAGCGCGATCTACGAGGACCTGACCGGTTGAGCGGGCCGCCTCCGGCGGTGGTGCTGCAGGCGTCCGGCCCGAACGCCCTCGGCATCGTGCGCAGCCTCGGCCGCGTGGGGGTCCCCGTCATCGCGTGCGACCACGACCCGCACGCCGTGGGGCTGGTCTCGCGCTATGCGACCCCGCATCCCACGGCGAACCCCCTGACCGACCCGGAGCGCTTCGTCGACGACCTGCTGGAGCTGGGTCGCGGAGCCGGGAGGGGCGGGGTCCTGTTCGCCACGCACGACGAGGCCATCGCGGCACTCGGGCCGCGCCAGGCGGAGGTGGAGGAGCTCTTCCGCCGCCCCTGGACCCCCTGGCCGGCGGTCGACGCGATCATGGACAAGGAGCACCAGCACGAGGTCGCGCGCGCGTCCGGCTTCCCCGTGCCCGCCACGGTGACGCCGCGCGACGACGGCGACATCGTCGCGGCGGCGCGCGCCCTTCGCTTCCCGGTCGTGCTGAAGCCGCGCAACGCCCCGGAGTTCCGCCACCGCTTCCGCGCCCACCTGCTCGAGGCGGCGGACCCCGAGGCGCTCCGGCGGGCGTGGGAGCTGGCGGCGCCCTACGACCCGCAGGTCTGCGAGGTCATCCCGGGCGATGACTCCCACCTCTGGACCTACGGCAGCTACCGCGACGCCACGGGCCGGGCGCTGGCCGCCTTCACCGGGCGCAAGCTGCGCCAGTGGCCGGTCGGGTTCGGCGCGGCGCGAGCGGCCGAGGCGCGATGGGACCCCGGCCTGGCGGCCCGCTGCGACGCCCTCCTGGACGCGCTCGGCTACCACGGCCTCTCGCAGGTCGAGGTGAAGCGCGACCCGCGCGACGGGCGCGACCACCTCATCGAGGTGAACGCGCGGGCCTGGCTCTGGATCGGGCTGGCGACCGACTGCGGCGTGAACCTGCCGCTGGCCTGCTGGCTCGACGCCACGGGGCGGCCCCGCGTCTGGCCGCCCGGGCACCGGGACGGGCGCCGCTGGGTGCTCCTCACGACCCATGTCGCCGGAAGCGCCGGCGAGATCGCCCGCGGGCAGTGGTCGGTCCGCCCCTTCCTGCGCTCGCTGGCGCCGCCCGTGCGGGACGGGGTCTTCGACCCCCGCGACCCGCGCCCGGCCCTGGCGCTCTACGAGCGCCTCGCGCGACGGCTCGTGCGGCGTGGCTGACCTGCGCGTCCGCATCGAGGGGTGCCGGCCGGCCTTCGCCCCGCGGGCGCGGTGGGTGCTGGAGACCCTCGCCGAGGCGCTCGGGCGCCGGATGGTCCCGACCGACGCCGAGGCCGATCTCGTGTACGCGCCCGAGCGACCGGAGCACGGCGTCTGGATCCCCGCCGAGCCGGCGGCCCAGTCCTTCTTCGAGGGGCCCGGGGCCTTTCCGGGCGCCGCCGCGCACCGCGCGGCCGGGTTGACCCTGCTCTTCCCGCCGAGCCGGCCCGGCGAGCCGCTGCCCGGCGACCTGGTCGCCAGCGCCTTCTACCTGCTCGCCCGCTGGGACGAGCTGCGCGTCGGCGAGCGCGACCGCTTCGGGCGCCTGCCGCTCGCCGCCAGCGCCTTCGGCCGGATCGCGGGGCTCGACCTGGCCGACCCACCCGTCGAGGGCTACGTCGAGGCGCTGCGCGTCGCCCTGCGCATCCCCCCGCCGACGCGCTGGCGCGTCGCCCTGACCCACGACATCGACCGCCTCCGGCGGCGCACGCCCAAGGGGCTCGCGGGCATCGCGCGGCGGCGGGGGCCGGGCGGCCTCGCCTCGTCCCTGACCGGGCCCGACCCGTGGGACAACCTCCCCGACCTGCTGGAGACGACCTGGCGAAGGGGGCTGCGCTCGACGGTCTTCCTGATCGGCCGCAACGCCCACCGCCTCGACGGGACGCCGCGGCGGGTCTACGAGCGCGAGCGCCCGGCGCTGGCGGCGGCCGTGCGAGCCGCGGGCGGAGAGGTGGGCCTGCACGGGTCCTTCGCCTCCGCCGACGACCCCGCCGCCCTGGCGGCGGAGCTCGCGTCCCTCCGCGCCGAGGCCGGCCCGGTGGAGGGCGTGCGGTTCCACTACCTGCGCTTCCGGTACCACGAGACCGTCCGCGCGCTGGAGCGGGCCGGGGTGGCGTACGACTCCAGCCTGGCCTTCAGCGAGGCGCCGGGCTTCGCCGCGGGCATCGCTCGGCCCTTCCGGCCCTACCTGGTGGGCGAGGAGCGGCCGGCGCGCCTGACGCTGCTGCCCCTGGCCGTGATGGACACCACCCTCGACGCACGCCTCGGCCTGGACGCCGAGGCCGCGCGCGAGCGCGCGCTGGGGGTGCTCGAGCGGGTGCGGCGGGCCGGCGGGCGGGCGGCGCTCCTGTGGCACAACACCTACCTGGCAGACGACCGCGCGCCGGGGTACGGACGGCTCTGGGAGGACCTGCTCGACGAGCTCGCCCGGCGCGGGGCCGAGCTCGGCCCCGCCGGGACGCCCGCCCCTCCCCCGCAGGGCGCGCCGCTTGCAGGGCGCCGGATCCTCCACCTGACCTCGGTCCACCGGCCGCGCGACGTGCGCATCTTCCACAAGGAGGCGAGCGCGGCGGCGGCGGCCGGCGCGCGGACGTGGGTCGGCGCCCCCCGGGAGCCGATCTCGCGCGCACGTCGCCCGGCGGCCGGGTGGCGCCTGGCCCGCGAGGCCCGCCGCCGGGAGGCCGACCTCTACCACGTCCACGACCCCGAGCTGCTCCCCGCCGCGATCTGGCTCGCCCGCCGGACCGGCAGGCCGGTCGTCTACGACGCCCACGAGTACCTCGGGGAGACGGTCCGCACCAAGCGCTGGCTGCCCCGGCCCCTGCGCGTGCCCGTCGCGCTCGTCGCCGAGCGCGCCGAGCGCGCGGCCGCCAGACGGCTTGCGGGGGTCGTGACGGCCAACGAGGACCTCGCGGCCCGCTTCGCCGCGGCCGGCGCCCGGGCCGTGAGCGTCGCCAACTCGCCCTGGTCCCGGGCGTTCCCGGAGCCCGCCCCGGTGCCCGACGCGCCCGTCGCGCTCTACGTCGGGGGGCTGGGGCCGCTCCGCGGCCTCGACCTGATGCGCGCCGCGTTCCCCCTGGTCAACGTGCCGGGCGCGCGCCTCGTGCTCGCCGGGCCGGGCGACCCCGGCGAGCTGCCCGCCGGGGCCGAGAGCGTCGGGCCGGTCGACCACTCGCGGGTGCCCGCCCTCCTGGCCGCCGCGCGCGTCGCCTGGGTCCCGCTGCAGCCCCACGGCAACTACGATCGCGCGGTGCCGACGAAGCTCGTGGAGGCGATGGCCGCAGGACGGCCGGTCGTGGCCAGCGATCTCGGGCGCATGGGCGCCCTGGTGCGCGATGCCGGCTGCGGCCTCGTCGTGCCGCCCACGGACGCCGAGGCGCACGCCGCGGCGCTCGCGCGCCTGCTCTCGGACGGCGACGCCGCCGCCCGCATGGGCGGAGCCGGCCGCGAGGCCTTCGTCGCCGGCCTGGGCTTCGAGGCCGAGGCGCGCGCGCTGACCTCCTTCTACGCCGAGGTCCTCGGCTAGTGCTCCGCTCCGGGAGTTCGTTGTGATTCCGGCCGCGAAAATCCCGCGAGGACTGCCGCCGCTACCGCGGCGGCTCTCCGACGTGCGGGCCGGGCTCGCGCCCGGCCCAGCACGAAGGAAGCAGGGAGCTCGCATAGCTTGAGCTATGCGTGCGACCGATGACACCGGACCCGCGATGATTTGCAGCCCGCCGGATCGCAACATGACTCCCGGAGCGGAGCACTGGTGAGCCGGGTGCTCTACGTGTCGCAGTACTTCGTGAGCGCCGACCAGCCGGGCGGGGTCCGCCACTGGCAGCACACGCGGGCCCTCGCGCGCGCCGGCCACGAGGTCACCGTCGTCACCTCCTACGTCCAGCACAAGGAGCGGACGATCCCCGAGGCCTACCGGGGCAGGCGGATCGTGCACGAGGTCGAGGACGGCCTCGACGTCTGGCGCACCTACTCGACCCCGGGCTACGGCCGCGACCTGCGCTCGCGTCTCGCCAGCTACGGCACGTTCGCCTGGTGGTCGACGGTCGCCGGCGCCCGGGCGCCACGCCCGGACGTGGTGGTCGCCTCGTCCCCGTCGCTGCCCTCGGCGGCGGCGGCGGCCGCCCTCGCCCGGGCGCGCGGCGCGCGATTCCTGCTGGAGGTGCGCGACCTGTGGCCGGAGTCGGCCATCGCGATGGGCCTGATCCGCGACCGCCGCGCCATCGCGCTCGCACGGCGGCTCGAGGCCTTCTGCGAGCGGCGGGCCGACCGCATCGTCGCGGTCACCGAGGGCATCCGCGAGGGGCTGGTGGAGCACGGCGTCCCCCGGTCCAAGGTCGTGCTGATCACGAACGGCGTCGACCTGGACCTGGACAACGGCGCGCGGCCGGCCTCGGCCCCCGTGCCCGACGGCGCCTTCGTCGCGATGTACCTCGGGGCGCACGGGACCTACAGCGCCCTCGAGACCCTCCTCGACGCGGCCGCCGAGCTGCGCGACGCCCCGGAGGTGCGCCTGGTGCTTGTGGGCAACGGCGACCGCAAGCCCGCGCTGGTCGAGTCGGCCCGGGTGCGCGGGCTGGACAACGTCGCCTTCGTCGACCCCGTGCCCAAGCGCGAGGTGCCCTCCTGGCTCGCGCGGGCCGACGCGTGCGTCCTGCCCTATCAGGACAACCCCCTCTTCGCAGGCGCGCTTCCCAACAAGGCCTTCGACTACCTGGGCGCCGGGCGCCCGATCGTCGCGTCCGCCCCGTCGGGCGAGCTGACCCGGATGGTCGAGCGCGCCGCCTGCGGCGTGGCGGTGCCGCCCGAGGACGGCCGGGCGCTGGCCGGGGCGATCCGGCGCCTGGCGGCCGACCGCGAGGCGGCCCGCCGGATGGGCGAGAGCGGCCGCAGCTATGCGCTCGCCCACTACGACCGCGCGGCGCTCGCCGCCCGCTTCGTCGAGACGGTGGAATCGCTTGCGTGATCATGCAAGCTCGGCGCCCGGGCCGGTGGGCGGGCGGGCCAAGCGGGCGACCGACCTGGCCCTCGCGGTCCCCCTGGCGCTCGTGACGGCGCCGGTGATGGCCGGGATCGCGCTCTGGGTGCGGCGCGACTCGCCGGGCCCGGCCCTCTACCGCCAGCGCCGCGTCGGCTACGCCGGCAGGCCGTTCACCCTGCTGAAGTTCCGCACCATGGTCGTCGGGGCGGAGGGCATGGGCGCGGGCCTGGCGGTGAGCCCCGGGGACGCGCGCATCACCCCGGTCGGGCGGACGCTCCGCCGGCTGTCCCTCGACGAGCTGCCCCAGCTCTGGAACGTGATCCGCGGCGACATGAGCCTGGTCGGGCCGAGGCCCACGGTCGCCTCGCAGGTGGAGCGCTACGACGCCCGCCAGCGGCGGCGGCTGCTGGCGCGGCCGGGGCTGACCGGGCTGGCCCAGGTGAGCGGCCGCAACGCCATCCCGTGGTCCGAGCGGATCGAGATCGACCTCGCCTACGTCGACGGCTGGAGCCCTCGGGGCGACCTGGCGATCCTCGCCCGCACCGCGAGCGTGGTGCTGCGGCGCGGCGGCACGTACGTCGGCGAGCGCGGCGGCTTCGACCTGTCCGGGCCGGGGGCGCCCGATGGCTGACGTCACGGTGCTGCTGACCTGCGCCGGCCAGCGCGTGGACATCGTGCGGGCCTTCCGCGAGGCCCTCGACGGGACCGGGCACGACGGCAGGGTGCTCGTGAGCGACCTCGACCCGCTGTCGCCGTCGCTGTTCGCGGCCGACGGCGCGGTGGAGCTGCCCCCGGTCTCCGACCCGGCCTACGGCGCCGCCGTCGCCGACGCGTGCCGGCGCGAGGGGGTGCGGGCGGTGCTGCCGCTGACCGACCTCGACCCGGTGCTGCTGGCGCGGGCGGCGCCGGCGATCGAGGAGGCGGGGGCCCGCGTGTTCCTGCCCAGCCCCGAGGTCGCGCTCGGCTGCCAGGACAAGTGGGAGTGCCACCTGATGCTGGAGCGGGCGGGGCTGCCCTCGCCGCCGACCTGGCTGCCCGACGACGCCGACCCGGCCGCCCTGCCGTACCCGGTGCTGGTCAAGCCGCGCCTGGGCTTCGCGGCGCGCCACATCTACCGCTGCGCCGATCCGGAGGAGCTCGCGTTCTTCCTGCGCTACACGCCGGCGGAGAGCGTCATCCAGCGGGCCCTGCCCGGCACGGAGTTCAGCATCGACTGCCTCGGCGACCTCGACGGCCGCCCCCTCGGGGCGGTGCCCCGCAGGATGATCCAGGCCAAGGGCGGCGAGCAGATCAAGGGCGAGACCCTCGACGACCCCCAGCTCACCGAGCTCGGCGCGGCGACGGTCGCGTCGCTCGGCCTCGCCGGGCCCAGCACCGTCCAGTGCTTCCGCGAGGGACCGCGCGATCCTCGGCATCACCGACATCAACACCCGCTTCGGGGGCGCCTTCCCGCTGCCCCAGGCGGCCGGCGCGGCCTATCCGGAGACGATCATCGCCATCGCGGCCGGCGAGCGGCCGCCGGCCCGCGTCGGCGCCCACGCGGCCGGAGTCGTCATGACGCGGTTCCTCGACCAGACGATCCTGAGGCGCGAACCTCGCGGCCTCGCCCCCCTCACGCGCGTCCACTAGGGTCCGCCGGACGTGGAGCGCGAGATCACCCTCCGGGACTACGGCCGCGTGCTGTGGGGCGGCCGTTGGCTCATCCTCGCCGCGACCGTCATCGCCGCGCTCGTGGGCCTCATCTTGACCTTCGTGACGGAGACCACCTACGTGGCCACCGCCGAGGTGTACCTCGGGCAGGCGACCACGATCTCGGGCACCCCGGTGTCGACGCCGACCACGAACCCGGCGACCGCCCCGACGGCGCTGACCGGCGACAACCTCGTGACGCAGGTCGCGCGCGCGCTCGGCGTGAGCCCGAGCCGGGTGCGGGACGGGGTGGAGGTCACCGCCCCGCGGGCTCCCGGCGGCGCGGTCGGCAACCAGCCGACGATCGCGACGGTCACCTTCACCGACGAGAGCCGGGACGTCGCGCGGCGCGGCGCGAACCTCTACGCGGAGGCGATCCTCGAGCAGGCGCGCGAGAGCTCGGCCGAGATCGTCGACACCTACGAGGAGGCGGTCGCCCGCTCGTCGGCGCAGGTCGACCGCCTGGAGAGGGAGCTCGAGGCCTACCGCCGCCAGCTCGCCCAGAACCCGGCCGGCGACCAGGCGATCATCCTCCAGTCGCTCATGTCGAGCGCCGGCCAGCAGCTCCAGGTGGCCTCCACCGAGCTCGCGGAGCAGCGCCTCAACCTGGTCAAGGAGCGCCAGTACGGCCAGCCGGACATCGTCTCCCTGGCCCGGAGCCCCAGCTCGTCGAGCAGCCTGCCCAACCGTGCGCGCACCGTCCTGCTGGCCGCCGTGATCGGGTTCATCGTGGGCGTGATCGTGGTCTTCGTGTGGCGAGGGAGCCCGGCGGGGCGTGCGGCCGAGGCGTAGCGCAGCGGCGGCCGGCGCGATGGTCGCGGCGCTGGCCGTCGCCGGCTGCGGCGGCGGAGGGGGCGACGCCGCCGAGACCACCGCGCCGGCCACGACGCCGGCTCCGGCGCCCGAGGCGCCGCCCGTGGCCGTACGGGTGACGGACGGCGACACCGGCGCGCCGGTCGCCGGCGCGGCCGTGGAGGCGCTTCGCGGCGGAGCCGTCGTGGCGCGGGCCCAGACCGACGACGACGGGCGGGCGGAGGTGCCCCTGGGGACGGCGGCCGTGATCGCGACGGCGCCGCGCTACACGCCGGCGCGGACGCGGGTGCGCGACGGCGCGGCCGCGGTCGACCTCTACGACCCGCGGCTGCAGAGCCCGGAGTACGGCGGCGGCCCCTCGCGCGACCGCTACGTCCCCGCGGTGAAGGTCCCGCCGCCGGCCGGCCGGCCGGCCTGGACCTTCGAGAGCCGCACCCTCCTGGAGTTCCCGCCCGCCGTCAGCGACGGCCTCGCCGTCATCGGCACGAACTCCGGCCGCGTGTACGCCCTCGACGCCGACGACGGCTCGGTGGTCTGGGCCCGGCGCCAGAAGGGGGAGATCGCCTCCAGCCCCGCGATCGCGGGCGGGCGGGCCATCGTCAGCTCGATGGGCGGCCAGCTCGTGGCCTACGGCGTGGGGGCGGGCACCCCCCTCTGGACCTTCTCGACCGGCAGCCCGATCGAGAGCTCGCCGCTGATCGTCGACGGGCTGGTCTACGTCGGCACCTGGGCGGGGGGCCTCTACGCCGTTGACGCCGCCACCGGGAAGCAGCGCTGGCGCTACCAGGCGCCCGACGACATCAAGGGCAGCGCCGCCCTGGCGAACGGGCTGATCGTGGTGGGCGACTACTCGGGCAACCTCCACGCCCTCGACCCGCGCTCGGGCGCCGAGCGCTGGACGTACACGGGCGGCGCACGCTTCTACGGCGGCCCGGCCGTCAGCGGGGACACCATCGTGATCGGCGACGTGGGCGGGGCGGTCATCGCCGTCGACGCCCGCGGCGGCGGCGAGCGGTGGCGCCACTCCACCGGCGGCGCCTACGTCTACTCGACCGCCGCGATCGCCGACGGGGCCGCCTACATCGGCTCCTACGACGGCAGCTTCCAGGCCCTCGACCTCGGCGACGGCTCGGTGCGCTGGTCGTTCGACGTGGGCGGCAGGATCTCGGGCTCGGCCACCGTCGTGGACGGCGTCGTCTACACCGCGCGCCTGTACGCCCCCGGGCAGCCGCGGCGCACCTACGGGCTCGACACGCGGACCGGAGCCGTGCGCTTCGAGACCGACGAGGGCCGCTACTCGCCCGCCGTGGGAGCCGGGAGGACGCTGTACCTCGTGGGCACGCGGCACCTGTATGCCCACCCTGCCCCGGCGCGGTAGGCGCCTCTGGCTCGGCCTCGCCGGGCTGGCCGCCGCGCTGCTGATCGCCGGCGGGGTCCTGGCATTCGGCCTCGCCCGCGGCTGGTTCGACCCGGGCAGCGTCGAGGGGACGACCGAGGGCTTCGAGGCGGCGGAGGCGCCCCGCGGGGCGGCCGCGGCGGGGTCGTGGCCTGAGTACGGGTACGACGCCCAGCGGACGCGGTCCAACACGGCGCTCCGCCTGCGGCCCCCCTTCCGGCAGGTGTGGTCCCACGATGCCGGCTCGCTGATGGAGTTCCCCCCTGTGCTCGGCGGGGGGCGGGCGGTGGTGGGCACGAACGCGGGCCTCGCGATGGCGATCGACCTGGACGGCGGGCGGCGGCTGTGGAGCGTCCGGCTGCGCGGACGGGTCGCCTCCTCGCCGGCCCTCGCCGGCGACCTCGCCCTGCTCACGACCATCCGGGGCGACGTGGTCGCCCTGCGCGCCGCCGACGGGCGGCAGGTGTGGCGCCGGCGCGTCGGCTCGCCCGTCGAGTCGTCGCCGCTCGTCGTGGAGGGAAGCGTGTACGTCGGGACGCTCGCGGGCCGGGTCCTGCGGCTGGACGTCCGCACCGGGGGCGTGCGCTGGAGCGCCGAGGCCGCGGGGGACGTCAAGGCCAGCCTGGCGCTGTCGGGGCCGAACGTGGTCGTCGGCGACTACGCCGGGCACGTGACGGCCTTCCGGCGCTCCGACGGGCGGGTCGCCTGGCAGCGCGAGAGCCCCGGGGCGCGCCTGCGCGGAGCCGGGCGCTTCTACGCCGGCCCGGCGGTCGCCTACGGGCGGGTCTTCATCGGCAACGTGAACGGGCGCGTGATCGCGCTCGACGAGGACACCGGCGAGGTCGCCTGGGTGCGGGTGCTCGACGACTTCGTCTACTCGAGCGCGGCCGTCGCCGACCGCGCCGTGATCGTCGGCAGCTACGACCGGCGCGTCCACGCCCTGGACGCCGTCACCGGGCGCCCGCGCTGGACCTTCGACGCGGGCGAGCGCATCTCGGGCTCGGCCTCGGTGATCGGCGACGTGGTCTACGCCTCCACCCTGGCGAGGGACCCGCGCGACGGGCGGACGGTGGCCCTCGACCTGGGCACCGGGCGGCCCCTCTGGACCTTCCCCGACGGGCGCTACAGCCCGGCGGTGGCCGTGCGGGGCCTGCTCGTCCTGACGGGCGTGCGGACGCTCTACGGGCTCGTGCCGCGGTGACCGTCGCCCGGCTGGCCCGGGCCGCGGCCATCGTCGCGCTCCTCGGGCTGCTCTCGCGGCTGCTGGGCTTCGCCCGCGAGGTCGTGCTCGCCGCCGCCTACGGCACCTCGGGCGCGACGGACGCGTTCGTCAACTCGCTGCTGATCGTGAACACGGTCGCCGCGGTGCTCCTCTACACGCTGGTGACGCTGATCATCCCGGTCTTCCAGCGCGAGCGGTCCGACCACGGCGCCGACAGCGCCTGGCGGCTCGTCTGCGCCCTGGCCGTCTGGACCGGGCTCGGCCTCGTCGTCCTGGCCTCGCTGGCGGCGATCTTCCCCGAGGTCCCCACGGCCGTGTTCCAGCTCGACCCGGCCCGCGCGGAGGACACCGAGCAGCTCATCCGCATCATGTCGCCCGCCCTGGCCCTCCAGGGCTTCTCCGCGATCTTCACCGCGCTGCTCCAGATCCACGGGCGCTTCGCCGGGCCCGCGGCGGTGGGGATCGCCTTCAACTTCGGGATCATCGCCGGCGTCCTCATCGGCAAGGACAGCATCGGCATCGAGGCGGCAGGATGGGGCGTCGCGGTCGGCGCGGCGCTGCAGGTGATCCTGCAGCTGCCCCAGTTCTGGCGGCTGCTGCGGGAGGCACGAGCCCGCCCGGTCCTGGCCCACCCGCGCCTCGCCGCCGTCGGGCTGCTCGCGCTCCCCGTGCTCGGCGCCTCGGTGCTCCAGCAGGTCAACAACATCACCGACAAGCTCTTCGCCTCGAGCCTGGAGGCCGGCCGGGTCGCCGCCCTGAGCTTCGCGAACGCCCTGGGCCAGGCGCCGCGCGCCGCCCTGCTGCTGCCGCTTCTCACCCCGCTCTTCCCCCTGATCGCGCGGCTCATGTCCGAGCGGCGCGAGACGGAGGCGCTCGCGGCGTTCCGGCGCGTGGCCGGGCTGCTCGGCCTGGTGGCCCTCCCGATCTCGCTCCTGCTGGCGATCTGGGCCGACGAGGTCGCCCAGGTGGCCTTCCAGCGACAGGCCTGCGGCGAGGAGTGCGTCGCCCAGATCGCCCCGCCGCTCGTCTACTACGCGCTCGGCGTCTGGCCGGCGTTCCTGTCCCTGCTGCTCAACCGCACGCTGTCGGCCGCGAACCTGCAGCGCGACATCCTCTGGACCACCGTGATCACCGTCGTGCTGACGATCGTCCTCGACGTGATCCTGCTCGGGCCGATGGATCAGGCGGGCCTCGCCCTGGCCGCCACCCTGGGGGTCTTCGCCAACGCGGCGATGCTGCTGTGGCGGATGCGCCGCCACTTCCCCGCCGTGCGGCTCCGGCGGCTCGCCGAGCGCCAGGCGCGGCTGCTGGCGGCCGCCGCGGCCGGCGCGGCCGTCGCGCTCCTCCTCGACCTCGCCCTGCCCACGACCGACCTGGGCTCCGTGCAGGTGGCGGCGCTGGTGGCCGCCAAGGCCGCCGTCGCGCTCGGCGTCGTGGTCGTCGCAGCCCGGATCCTGGCGGCGCCGGAGCTCGCCGAGGGCCTGGGCGCCCTCCGGTCGCTCCGGAGCGGCCGGCGGCGCCAGGGAGTAGGCTCCCCGCCATGCCGACCTCCGTCGTGACCGGCGGCGCGGGCTTCCTCGGCTCCCACCTGTGCGACCGCCTGCTCGCCGAGGGGCACCGGGTGCTGTGCGTCGACAACCTCGACACCGGGACGCTCGAGAACATCGAGCACGTCCGCGACCCGGCGTTCGTCTTCGTCCAGCACGACATGGTGGAGCACATCGAGATCGACGAGCCGGTCGACTACGTCTTCCACCTCGCCTCGCCGGCCAGCCCGATCGACTACCTGCGCCTCCCCCTGCACACGCTGAAGGTCGGCTCCTACGGCACCCACAACGCGCTCGGGCTGGCGAAGCGCCACCGGGCGCGGTTCCTGCTCGCCTCCACCAGCGAGGTCTACGGCGACCCCCAGGTGCACCCCCAGGGCGAGGACTACTGGGGCCACGTCAACCCGATCGGCCCGCGCGGCGTCTACGACGAGGCCAAGCGCTATGCCGAGGCCATGACGATGGCCTACCACCGGCAGCAGGGCGTCGACACCCACATCGTGCGCATCTTCAACACCTACGGGCCGCGCATGCGGCCGCACGACGGGCGGGCGATCCCGACCTTCGTCCGCCAGGCGCTCGACGACAAGCCGCTCACGGTGTTCGGCGACGGGAGCCAGACGCGGTCGTTCTGCTACGTCGCCGATCTGGTGGAGGGCTTCCTGCGGCTGATCGACTGCGACCACCACGAGCCGGTCAACCTCGGCAACCCGTCGGAGTTCACGATCCTGGAGCTGGCCGAGGTCGTGGTCAGGGTCACGGGCAGCCGCTCGCCGATCGTCTTCGAGGCGCTCCCGGTCGACGACCCGGCCGTGCGGCGGCCGGACATCGCGCTCGCCCGCGAGCTGCTCGACTGGGCGCCGGCGGTCGAGCTCGAGGAGGGCCTGCGCCTGACCCTCGCCGGGATGGGCCGGAGGATCCCGCTCGCCGGCTGAGGCGGCGTCGCCGGCGGCCGTCTGGGCGCGGCACCTGCGCAAGTCCTACGGCGCCCTCGCCGCCGTCGACGACATCGATTTCCGCATCGAGGCGGGGGAGTGCTTCGGCTTCCTCGGGCCCAACGGCGCCGGCAAGACCACCACCATGCGGATGCTCTCGAGCCTCGTGCCCCGCGACGCCGGCGACCTGCGGGTGCTGGACATGGACCCCGACGTGCGCCCGCGCGAGCTGAAGCGGCTGCTCGGCGTCGTGGCCCAGGACACCACGCTCGATCTCGAGCTGACCGTGCGCGAGAACCTGCTGGTCTACGCGCGCTACTTCGACATCGCCGGGCCCGAGGCCGGGCGCCGGGCCGCCGAGCTGCTGGCCCTGATGGCGCTCTCCGACCGGGCGGAGGACGCGGTCGACCGGCTCTCGGGAGGGATGCGCCGGCGCCTCCAGATCGCGCGCGCCCTCATCAACCGCCCCCGGCTGGTGCTCCTCGACGAGCCGACGACGGGGCTCGACCCGCAGGCGCGCCACGCGGTCTGGGAGCGTCTCCGGACGCTCCGGAGCGCGGGCGCGACGCTCGTCCTGACCACGCACTACATGGACGAGGCGGCCCAGCTCTGCGACCGCCTCGTGATCATGGACGCGGGCCGGATCGTCCGCGCCGGACGGCCCGGCGACCTGGTCGCCCGGGAGGTCGGGCGCGAGGTCCTGGAGCTGCGCGTCGCCCCCCGCGACGTCGCCGCGTTGATGGATCATCTCGGCGGGCGGCCGCGCGGCCACGAGGTGGACGGCGACCTGGTGCTCCTCTTCACCGACGACGCCGAGGCGCTGCACGCCCACGCCCGCCTCGCCCCCGTGCCGTCCCGCCTTCAGTCGGCCCGGGCCGCCGGCCTCGAGGACGTCTTCCTGCGCCTCACCGGCCGGCGCCTACGAGACTGAGCTCGCAGCCGCGGACGCGGTCCCGGCGATCCACGTACGCGCGGTCGCGACCGGACCCGCACCGCACCGACTCGGGCCTGCCGTTGCGGGCCCGGACCACGTCGTTCCCGGCGCCCGCGTCGTAGGCGTTCGCGCCCGTCGCCGCCGATCAGCACGTCGCGGCCGCGGCCCCCGACGAGGCGGTCGTCGCCGTCGCCCCCGTTCAGCGTATCGGCGCCCGGCCCGCCGACGAGGCAGTCGTGGCCGCCCTCGCCCCGCATGCGATCGGCGCTGCCGAAGCCGATCACGACGTCGTGGCCGTTGCTCCCCGCCAGGATGTCCGGCCCGTTCGTCCCGAGGACCGCCAGCCGGCACCCGCCGGGCCGCAGCGGCGCGGTCGGATCGCCGCCGCCCCCGGAGCCGGGGCCCGAGCCGCCGCCGCCGCCACCACCGCCGCCACCGCCGAAGCGCGCCGGGATGGTCACGGGGTTGCCCGTGACGGTGATGTGGTACCCCGCTCCATGGAGGAAGGGCGAGGTCACGTAACACGTGATCTCGAGCTCGGGCCGCAGGTGCTGCTCGCGCGCGATGGCGACGATGCGCCGGTCGCGCACGCCCGACGCCGCCATGCCGGGACCGCCGCCGATGTAGGTGCGCGCGCCGGTGTCCAGGTCGACGAGGTGGAGGTTGCCGCTCGTAGTAGGCCTTGCCCGCCGTGGCGCCCTGACAGCCGGCGGCCCAGCGGATCTCGACGGCCAGACTCGGCTGCCGCTGCGTTCCGTCACGGCCGCCGACACGGTCGCCGTCGGCGTGAAGTGATCGGCCGCGCCCGCCGCCGGCCAGATGAGCGCGAGGACGGCCAGGCAGAGGAGGAGGCGCGGCAGGCGACCGGACGTCACGCCGTCAAGCCTCCCACCGAGCCCCTCCCGTGGCTACGCCCTGCCGGTGGCGGCGTCCTCGTCGTCGTCCGCCGCCCAGGCGTCGCGGGCCCACAGCGGCGGGCGGCCGAAGCGTTTGGCGAGCCAGATCCCCAGCAGGTAGAGGAGGATCTGGGGGATCATCAGCAGCAGCATGCTGAAGGGGTCGCCGCCGGGGAGGATCGCCGCCAGCGCCGCGATCAGGACGATCGCCACGCGCCAGTGGCGGATGTAGAACTCGGCGCTCGTCACCCCGATGCGGGCCAGCGCCAGCATCGCGATCGGCACCTCGAACATGAGGCCCGACGCGAGCAACAGCGTGGTCACGAAGCTGAAGTACTCGCCCGCACGGACCTGGGTGAGGAACGTGTCGCCGCCGAAGCCGAGCAGGAAGTCGAGGGCCACCGGCAGGACGACGAAGTAGCCGAAGGCCACGCCGGCGAGGAACAGGCTCGACGCGGCCGCCACGACGAGCAGCATCCGGCGGCGGGGCTGGTCCTGCACGGCCGGGATGACGAAGGCGTAGAGCTGGTAGAGCCAGACCGGCAGGGCGAGGAGGAGGGCCGCGTAGAAGCAGACCTTCAGCACCGTGAAGAACGGCTCGGTCGGCGCGAGGGTGATCAGCCCGCTGTCCTCGTAGCGCTCCGGCAGCGGCCACTCGAGGATCTCGAGGAGCTGCTCGTGGAAGCCGTAGGCGACGGCGAAGGCCACCAGCAGGGCCACGACCGAGACGATGATCCGGTTGCGCAGCTCGTCGAGGTGCTCCACCACGCTCAGGCGCTCCTCGCGGCCGACGCGGCGAACCGTCATCCCGCGCAGGCGGGCCATCGGTCTCGGATCAGGCCGCGGGCGGGCGCGGCGGGGTGTCGCCCGGGACGACCACCCCCTCGAGGACGTCGTCGTCCTCGTCGCGGGCGGCGGCCACGGCCGGCCGTGCCGGCTCCGGGTCGTCGTGCCGGTCGCGCGGCCCCTCGTCGTCCATGATCGAGCCCTTGAACTCGCGGATGCCGCGCCCGATCGAGCGGCCCATCTCCGGGAGCCGCTTGGGCCCGAACACGAGCAGCGCGATCACCAGGACGATGATGATCTGGATCGGGGAGATGTCGAACACGGCCTGCCGTCCTTCGCGGTGGGGGAGGCCCCCTCGCCCCGAAGGCTAGCCCGCCCCGTTGACCGAAACCACTCCGGGCGGCGAGTCCTCGGCCGTCTCGCGCTTGGTCAGGTCGAGGAGGTGCCCGTAGATCTCGTGCAGCCCCTCGTCGCTGAGCGGGCCCTGGTTCGACGCGGCGAGGTAGCGGTGCATCCAGTCCTCACGGGCCTGGTCGACGAACTCCATCCCCTGGGATCGCTTGTAGCTGCGCAGGCGCGCCACCAGCTCGAGGCGCGCGTTGACCGCTGCGAGCAGCTTGACGTCGTTGTCGATGATCGCGTCGCGCATCTGCCGCACGACGGCGTCTGCGGCCGGGTTCTGCACGGGCTCCACGGTCACGACTCCGACAGGAAGTCGTCCGGGCTGACCTCGTCGAGGAACTCCTTGAACTTCTCGACCACCTCGTCGGTGTCCTCGACCTCGTGCTCGAACTCGATCCCGCTCTCCTCGATGACGCGGTCGGCCGCGAAGATCGGCGCGTTGCTGCGGACGGCGAGCGCGAGCGCGTCGCTGGGCCGCGAGTCGATCTCGATCTCCGACGCCGCCGCGCGCAGGGTGATCATCGCGTAGAAGGTGTTCTCCCGCAGCTCGGTCACGGTGATCTTCGCGATCTCGGCGTTGAGCTCCGACACCACGTCCGACAGCAGGTCGTGGGTCATCGGCCGCGGGGTCTCGGCGCCCTGGAGCTTCATCAGGATCGCCGCCGCCTCGGCGTGCCCGATCCAGATGGGCAGGAACTTGTTCCCGGCCACGGTCTTGAGGAGCACGATCGGCTGCTTGCCGACCATGTCGAAGCTCACCCCGTAGATGACCATCTCCTGCACGGCGCCTCGTTCCTCCCCGGCCGCGGGCGCGACCGAAGGGCCATCATAGCCGGGCGGTGGGGGGTCCCCGCCCCCCCCGGGGAACGGCGGGCGGGGCGCGCCGCGCGCGGTGGTTGTCCACCTCTCGGCGGGGTTGATACCCTCCCGCGACCGCAGGTCAGGGGCGATTAGCTCAGCCGGTTAGAGCGCATCTCTGATAAGGATGAGGTCCCTGGTTCGAGTCCAGGATCGCCCATCTCGCCAGCGGCCCCGCCGGGCTTGCGCGACGTGGAGGTCGGATCGGCACGTGAGCACCGCGGCGGGCAGCGACGACACGCGCGAGGCCCGCCCGATCGGCTGCCTGGTCGTCGACGACCATGCCATCGTGCGGGAGGGCCTGCGGCGGGTGCTCTCCCAGCTCGACGACATGGTCGTCGTGGGGGAGGCGGCCTCGGGAGAGGCGGCGCTCGAGCTGGTGCCGCTGCGCCGGCCCGAGGTCGTGCTGATGGACGCGCGCATGCCCGGGATCGGCGGCGTGGCCGCCGCCCGGGGGATCGCCGCCGCGCACCCCGAGGTGCGGGTGGTGATGTTCACGGCCCATGCGGAGCAGGACCTGCTCTGGGAGGCCCTGGACGCCGGCGCCCAGGGCTTCGTGCTGAAGGACTCCGACAGCGCCGCGCTCACCGCGGCGATCCGCCAGGTGATGGACGGCGAGCCCTACGTGGACCCCCGCCTGGCCCCGGATTTCCTCCGCCAGCTCGCGAAGCCCCGCAGCGCCGGCATCCTCAGCGCGCGCGAGCGCGAGATCCTGCAGATGCTCGCCGACGGCTGCTCCAACCGCGAGGTGTCCGAACGCCTCGTCGTCAGCGTCGAGACGGTCAAGACGCACGTCAAGCACATCCTCGCCAAGCTCGGGGCCGAGCACCGCACGCAGGCGGTCGCCATGGGCATCCGCCAGTCCCTGATCCGCTAGCCGCGCATGGCTTACGCTTGCGCTCCGCGTTATGACCGTAAGCGATCACGCACCCGACGACGTCAGCGCCGGCCTGCTCGAGCGCCTCGCCGAGGCGGACCGGGCGAGCGCCGAGCGGCGGTCGCTCGCGGCCGCGATCCTCCTGGCCCAGGAGCAGGAGCGCCGGCGCGTCGCCGAGGACCTCCACGACGGGCCGGTGCAGCAGCTCGTGGGGCTGGGCCTGACCCTCGACGCGCTCGGCGCCGAGCTGCGCGCCCGGGACCCGGGCGCCGCGGCCGGGGTGGCGCGCGCCGCCGCGGCCGCCCGCGACTCGGTCAAGGCCCTCCGGCGGGCGATCTTCGACCTTCATCCGATGGCGCTGGAGGAGCTCGGCTTCGCCGCGGCGACCCGGGCGCTGGTGCAACGGCTGGAGTGGCGGGGCGCGCGCGTCTCGCTGGACCTGGCGGCCGCGGACGGGCTGTCGGAGACCCATCGCACGGTCGCGTTCCGGATCGTCCAGGAGGCGATCGCCAACGTCGTCCGCCACGCCGAGCCGACCAGGGTCGCGATCACCGCCCGCGCCGACGACGACCGGATCGTCATCGAGGTCGCCGACGACGGTCGCGGGTTCGACCCCGCCCGCGCCCGCCCGCGCATCCAGGGAGGCCACCTCGGCCTGGCCGCCATGAACGAGCGGGCCGCCCTGGCGGGCGGCGAGATGACGATCTCGTCCGCGCCGGGGCACGGCACGAGCCTCCGGCTGGTCCTGCCGGCCGCGCCGGCGCCGGCTCAGGCCCGCGGCGGCAAGCGCCGCAGCGCGGCCTCGAGGGCCTCCTCGTCGGGGAAGCGGAGCTCCACCAGCATCTGACCGTCCGAGCCGGCGCGAACCCGCACCGGGGCGTCGAACGCGGTGCCGAAGGCCTCGAGCGCGGCGTCGCCGAGCGCTCCGACGGGCACGACGAGGCGTCGCGGCCGGCCCGTCGACGCCCGGCGCGCGAGCTCCTCCGTGGCCCGCACGCTGAGGCCCCCCGCGACCGCCGCCTGGGCGACGCGAAGGCGTTTCGCGGGCCCGTCGGCCATCAGGACCGCCCTCCCGTGACCCTCGCTCAGGAGGCCCGCCGCGATCATGTCCTGGACCTCCTCGGGCAGCTCCAGCAGCCGCACGAGGTTGGACACCGCGGGACGGCTGCGACCGAGGCGAGCGGCCAGCTCCGCGTGGCTCTGGCCGAAGTCCTCGATGAGGCACGCGCACGCCTGGGCGACGTCGATCGGGGTGAGGTCCTCGCGGACGACGTTCTCGGTCAGCGCCAGCTCGAGGCGCTCGCGGTCGTTGACCGCCCGGACGATCGCGGGCACGCGCGCGAGGCCGGCGAGGCGCGCCGCGCGCCAGCGGCGCTCGCCGGCGACCAGCGCGTAGCGGCCCTCGCCGTCGGCCGGGCCGACGACGACCGGCTGCAGCACCCCACTCGCGCGGATCGAGGCTGCGAGCGCGTCGAGGGCGTCCTTGTCGATGCGCGCCCGCGGCTGGCTGGGATTCGGCTCGATCGCGTTGACCGGCAGCTCGAGGAGGCCGGCGCCCGCGCCCGCAGGCGCCCCCTCGCCCAGCAGCGCCGACAGGCCGCGCCCGAGCCCGCGCCGGCCGCGCCCTCCCTCAGCCACGGGCCGCGACCTCCTTGGCCGCCTCGAAGTACGCGTCCGCGCCGGCGCAGTACGGGTCGTAGCGGATCACCGGCTCGCCGTAGGACGGCGCCTCCGCCAGTCGCACGTTGCGCGGGATGACGGTGCGGAACGCCAGCTCGGGGAAGTGGCGCCGCACCTCGCCGACGACGTCGCCGCTGACCCGGGTGCGGACGTCGTGCATCGTCATCAGCATCCCCGTGACGCGCAGGCCCGGGTTGATCGTCTCCTGGACCGCCGACACGGTCTCCATCAGCCGGGAGAGGCCCTCGAGCGCATAGTACTCGCACTGCACCGGCACGATCAGGCGGTCGGCCGCCACCAGCGCGTTCACCGTGAGCAGGTCGAGCGACGGCGGGCAGTCGAGGAAGACGTAGGCGTACCGGGAGCGCGCCCCCCGAAGCGCCCGCGGCCAGGAGGCGCTCGCGCCCCTCCCTGGCCGGCAGCGCGACGGCGGCCTCGGCCAGGTCCGCCGACGAGGGGACGATGTCCAGGTTGGGCACCGCGGTCGCCACGACCGCGCTCTCGACGGGCAGCCCGTCGAGGATGACGCCGGCCGTCGTGGCGCGGTCGCGCCCCGAGACGCCCAGGCCCCCCGACGCGTTCGCCTGGGGGTCGACGTCCACGAGCAGCACCCGCGCACCGGCCTCGGCGAGGCAGGCCGCCAGGTTGACGGCGGTCGTGGTCTTGCCGACCCCGCCCTTCTGGTTCGCGACGGCGTAGATCACCGCCGCGCCCCGGCGCCCAACGGCCGCGACGCGGCGCGGCCGGGCCGGCGCGGGTAGCGCGCGTCCGTCGGGCGCACCTTGGCGAACGAGTGGAGCCTGCGCCGGGCGCCCGGGAACGGCCGCACGGCGACCGGGGCCTCGGGCTCGAGGCCGAGCAGCCCGGCGGCGGCCGCAGCATCGGCCTCGCCCCCCGGATCGTCCGCGTCGCCGCGCCAGAGCACCACCGCGCCGCCCACGGCGACCAGCGGCGCCGCGAGCTCGAGGGCGACCGGCGGCGGGCCGAGCGCCCGTGCCACCGCGACCGGGAACGCTTCGCGCTCGCCGGCCGCGAGGTGCTCCGAGCGGTCGGCCACGACGCGGACATTAGGGAACGCGGCGGATGCCCGGAGCAGCCACTCCGCCTTGCGGCGCTCGCTCTCGACCAGCGTCACCGCCATCGCGGGACGGGCCGCCGCGAGCGCGAGCCCGGGGAAGCCCGCCCCGCTTCCGACGTCCACGACGGCGCGGGCGCCGTCGAGGCGGGGGTGCGCCAGGGCGACCAGGCTGTCGAGCAGGTGGCGGTCGATCCCCGCATCGACGCCCTCGATCGCGGTCAGGTTCTGCGGCTCGACGGCGATGCGCTCGAGGAGCTCGATCAGGAGTGCCGCCGCCCGGGGCTCGATCGGCGCCCCGAGCTCCGCGGCCCGGGCCGCGAGCCGCCCGGCTCGGTCCGGTTTCACGTGAAACCGCCCCGCAGGCCCGACGGCGCTACTCCGCGGGCTCGACGATGATGCGCCGTCGCCCCTCGTCGCCCTCGCTGCGGGTGACGATGTCGGTCCGGTCCTTGAGGGCCATGTGCACGATGCGGCGGTCGTGCGGCGTCATCACGTCCAGCTCGATCTCCTCGCCGTGCTCCAGCGCCTCGCGCGCGGCGCGGTCGGCCAGCTCCGCCAGCGCCGCCGCCCGCCGGGCGCGGTAGCCGTCCGCGTCGAGGGCGACCCGCCGGCGCTCCCCGCCGTCCGCGCGGGTCGCGATCTGCCCGACCAGGTACTGGAGGGCGTCGATCGTCTCGCCGTCGCGGCCCACCAGCGCCGACGTGCCCTCGCCCTCCACCGTCACCCGCAGGTCGGTCTCTCCCTCGCCGGGCTCGACCCGAACGAGCGCGTCCAGGCCCATCCCGCGAACCACGGCCTCGACGGCCTCGGCCGCCGCGCGGGCTCCCTCGCTCGCGGCCACGATCAGCGCTTCCGCTTCTTGGAGCGCGGGGGCGCCGGGCGCGAGCCCTTGGCGGTCCCCCGCGCGCGCGGCTGGCGCCGGCGGGCTCCACCGGAGCCGCCCGGCGACCCTGACGGCGCGCTGGCCTCCACCGGCTGCTCCCCCTCGACGTCCTCCGGGGCAGGCGTCGGAGCGTCGCCGTCCGCCGCGGCGGGAAGGGCCTCCGCCTCGGGAGCCTCCGCCTCGGGGGCCTCCGCCTCGGGGACGGGCTCCGGGGCGGCCTCCGCTTCGGCGGGCTCCGGCTCCGGGGCGGGCTCCGGCTCGGGCGCCGCGGCGCCGCCGTTCGCCCCGGCCGCCGCCCCCCGGCGACGCTTGCGCGGGGTCGTCCGGGGCCGCCCCTCCGCGGGCGCCTCGGCGGCGCTCGCCGCGACGGCCGCGGCCGCGGCCGCCGGCTCGGTCCGTGAGCCCTTCTTCGCGATCGCCTCGACCTCGGCGGGGTCCGCGAGGTGCAGCCCGATCCGGTGTCGCATGACGAGCTGCTGGCCGCAGGTCCAGAGGTTGGTGGTCATCCAGTAGAGCACCAGCCCCGCCGGGACGGGGAACAGGAAGAGGAAGACGATGACGCCCACCGGGAGGAGGCGCATGAGGCGGCGCTGGGTGTCCGGCATGTTCGGCGTCATCGAGAGCTCGGTCGAACAGCAGCTGCGAGCACGCGTAGATGATCACGATCACCGCCGCGCCCCAGCCGATGTCCGTGAACTCCAGCCGGACGTCGGGGATGACCCACATGAACGACACGTCCCCGCCGGAGACCGTCGCGTCGTTCGCGAAGTCGCGCAGCACGTAGTAGAGCGCGATGAAGACCGGCAGCTGGGCGACGAGCGGCAGGCACGAGGAGAACGGGTTGATCTCGTTCTCCTTGTAGAACGCCATCAGCTCCTCGTTGAGCTTCTGGCGGTTGCCCTTGTACTTCTGCTGGAGCTCCTTCATCTGCGGCGCGTAGAGCTGCATGCGCCGCATCGAGGAGTACTGCTTGATGACCAGCGGCAGCAGCACCAGGCGCACGATCACCGTCAGGACGACGATCGACCACCCGTAGGTGAGGTTGGCGTTCTCGTGGAGGAAGTCGAGGAGCGCGCGGAGCGGGTCCTCGAGGAGCTCGAGGGGGTTCACGCCCGGAAGACCCGCTGGTCCCGCGGGTGGTCCACGCCGCCGTGGCTCCACGGGTTGCAGCGCAGGAGCCGCCACCCGGCCAGCACGACCCCGCGCACCGCGCCGAACTCACGAATCGCCTCGACGGCGTACGCCGAGCAGGTCGGGTGGTACTTGCAGTGCCGGCCCATCAACGGCGAGACCGCGTGCTGGTACAGCCGGATCGGGGCCGTCAGGACGGTCTTCACGCGGTGGTCTCCGCGGGCGCCACGGCCCGCTCGGCGAGCTCCGCGAGGCGCGCGCCGAGCGCCTCCGACCCGCGCTCGGCGAGGTACTCGGCGGACCCCGGGCGCGCGATCACCACGACGTCCAGGCCCGGCGGCAGGGTGGGCGCGAGCTCCGCGAAGCGCTCGCGCAGGCACCGCTTGACCCGGTTGCGCTCGACGGCTCCCCCGACCTTCCGCGAGACGGAGAGGCCGAGGCGCGCGGGGGCGCCGGGCGGCCGGTCCTCGCGGGTGAACGCGTAGACCACGAGGTGGCGGTTGGCCGCCGAGCGGCCGCGCCGGTAGACGGCATCGAAGTCGCCCGACCGGCTGATCCGGCCCGGGCGGCGCGGCGCGGGCGCGAGGTCAGGCGGAGAGCCGGGCACGGCCCTTCGCGCGGCGGCGCTTGAGCACCGCCCGGCCGGCGCGGGTGCTCATCCGCACCCGGAAGCCGTGCGTCTTCTTGCGCTTGCGCCGGTTGGGCTGGTAGGTCCGCTTCACGCGCGCCGCGCTCCTCGTCAGCGTCGTTGCAGGGGCGTCCGCAGAGGCCGGCCGTGCCTCGCCCCACCACGGAGGCGCGAGCATAGCAAAGGGCGCCCCCGCGCCCGCGCCCGCCGGGGGATCTCCACAGGTGTGGAAATCCGTGTGGAGAAGCGCGGAAACCCCGCGGGCAGGGGGTTCCGACGCGTCGTCGCCGTCGGCCGGCAGACCGGCCCCACAGGATTTCGCCGCACCGTCGTGACTTCGTTCTCCACAGGCCCGCAGGAGGGGTTCCGTGGGCGCGGGCGTCCGGCTAGATTGCCCGCCCCCCGACCCCTCCGATGCCCTCCACCCTCGCCCTCACCCCGTCCGTCGCCCCCGTCCGGGCGGTCCCCGAGACGGCCGTCGCCGCCCGCCTGGCGGTCTACGGCCCCACCGGCGAGCCGCCCGCCGTCGAGGAGCTCACTGCCGACGACCCGGCCGTCCTGGTCGAGTCGCTCTGCGACGCCGTGGCCGAGCGCTCCCCCCTCCCCGCCCCGGCCGTCCGCGAGGTCCTCGAGAACCTGGTCCACGCCGGGTTCCGCGACGCGGTCGTGAGCCTCCTCGGCGGCGGCGCGGTGCTGCGCGTCGCCGACCATGGGCCGGGCATCGCCGACCCCGCGCGAGCCCTGGCTCCCGGCTTCTCGACTGCGGGACCCGCCGAGCGGGCCATCGTGCGCGGGGTCGGCTGCGGCCTGCCCCTGGCCCGCGACCTCGTCGCCGACGACGGCGGGTCGCTGGAGATCGCCGAGAACCTCGGGGGCGGGACCGTCGTCACGCTGGCGCTGCCGCTCCCGGAGGCCCCGGCGGAGGCCGCGCCCGTCCCCGCGTGCTCCGAGGCCGCGCGCGAGATCCTCGCGCTGCTCCTCGAGGTCGGCGGCGCGACGCCGGGCTCGCTGGCCGGCGAGCTCGGCCGGTCCCGCGCCGAGTGCGGTCGCGAGCTCGTCCTCCTGCAGCACCGCGGGCTCGTGGTCCGCGAGCCGGGCGGCGCCCGGCGCCTCACGGACGCGGGCACCGCCCTCGTCGCGACGCTCTTCTAGCTGTCCCGTCCCGCCCCTCCGACCCGCGCTCGACCCGTCCCCCGGCAGCACCCTGCCGTGCCCACCCGCCTCCGCCGGAGCTCCCATGTCGTCAGTCACCGCCCCGCCCGCCGAGCGCGACGCCGTCTGGGAGGAGGTCCGCACCCGCCTTCGCGGCACGTTGAACAGCCAGACGTACAAGTTCGCGTTCGCCGGCGCCCGGCCCCTCGCCCTCGACGACGCCCGGCTGGTGCTCGCCGTCAACTCCGAGCTGCTGCGCCAGTGGATCCGCCAGCGCTACCTGCCGCTCCTGAGGGATGCGCTGTTCGAGGTACGCGGGCTGGACCTCGAGGTGGAGGTCGTCGTCGAGGCGCCCGCCGGCGAGGGACCCCCGGCGGCCGACGAGCCGGACGACCCCCCGGCGCGCGCGCTCAGCCCCCGGCGGCCGCTGGGGCTCCAGGAGCGCTTCACCTTCGAGGCCTTCGTCACGGGGCCCTCGAACCGGTTCGCCCACGCGGCCGCCCTGACCGTCGCCGAGCAGCCGGCCCGGGCGTACAACCCCTTCTTCGTCTACGGCGGCGTCGGCCTCGGCAAGACCCACCTGCTGCACGCCATCGGCCACTTCGTCGCGGCGAACCTCCCCGAGCTGGCGGTCACCTACGTCTCGGTCGAGACGTTCACGAACGAGTTCATCAACGCCCTGCGGGACGGCGGCATCCGTTCCTTCAAGGACCGCTACCGCTCGACCGACATCCTGCTGATCGACGACATCCAGTCGCTGCAGGGGCGCGAGCAGACCCAGGAGGAGTTCTTCCACACGTTCAACGCCCTGCACGACAGCGGCAAGCAGGTCGTGATCTCGTCCGACCGGCCCCCGAAGGCGATCGCGACCCTCGAGGACCGCCTGCGCAGCCGCTTCGAGATGGGCCTGATCACCGACGTCCAGCCCCCCGACCTCGAGACGCGCATCGCCATCCTCCAGAAGCGGGTGCGCGCGGACGGCTACGACATCCACGAGCCCGAGGTGCTGCCCTTCATCGCCGGCCGCGTCTCGACCAACGTCCGCGCGCTCGAGGGCGCGCTCACGCGCGTGGTCGCCCACGGGTCGATCTCCGGGCGCCGGATCACGGTCGACCTCGCCGCCCAGGTGCTCGAGGACCTCTTCCCGGCCGACGGCGGCGTCCTCAGCATCGAGCTCATCCAGGGTGAGGTCTGCCGCTACTACCAGGTCGCGCTCGACGAGTTGAACGGCGACAAGCGCACGCGCCGCATCGTCGGTCCCCGCCAGGTGGCCATGTACCTCAGCCGCGAGCTCACCGATGCCTCCCTCCCGTCCATCGGGCGCGCCTTCGGGGGCCGGGACCACACGACCGTCATGTACGCGGTCCAGAAGGTCGCCGGCCAGATGGCCGACGAGGGCGAGGTCCTGACCGCCGTGCAGTCCCTCACCGGCCGCCTCACCGGGCGCCGCGACGCCCCGTGACGGTGGACGACCCTCTGGAAGGAGCGTGCCCTCCCTCCCCAACGTCCCCGGCCTGCCGGGGACGTCGCCGGCCGGCTGGGGACGCCTGGGGAGGGTCCGCGCGCCTCGCGGTCACCGGCGCACAGGGCCGTGCACACCCCACAGGAGCGTCGGTGCAGGGCCTTCGTCGGCTGTCCCCGCGATCCACAGGACCTACGACGTCAACCTCCCTGAACCCCTTTCAATTCATGACGACGTCGTGGGCTTCGCGGGTCTCGTGGAGAGGCTGCGGCGCCACCTTGGCCGCCGCCAATCGCTAGGGTCGCGCGGTGCGCCTGGTGTCGCCCAAGGAGGAGCTCGCGAGCAAGCTGGCCGCCGCGGGACGGGCCGCCTCGAGCAAGAGCACGATCCAGATCCTGTCCCACGTGCTGCTGCGCGCGGAGGACGGCTGGTGCGGGCTCGCCGCGACGGACATGGAGCTGTCGCTGCGGGTGCCGGTGTCGGCGACCGTCGAGCAGCCGGGCGCGGTGGTGCTCCCGCGCCTGGCCGGGGACATCGTGCGCAGCATGGCCGACGGCCCCGTCACCCTCGAGCACCGCGCGGGCGAGGGTGTCGTCAGCCTCTCCGGCGGGGGATCGTCGTTCTCGCTCAACTGCCTCCAGGCCGGCGACTTCCCGGAGCTCCCGGCCGACGAGGGCAGCGGCCTCGTCCTGCCGGCCGACGTCCTGGTCAACACCATCGACCGCGTCGCCCGCGCGGCCTCGCGCGACGAGACGCGCCCGGTGCTCACGGGCGTGCTGCTGCGCCTCGCTCCGGACGGGCTCACCATGGTCGCGACCGACTCCTACCGGCTCGCCGTTCGCCAGACGGCTCTCGAGGAGCCGCCGCCGGACGCGCGCGAGGCGATCATCCCGGCGCGCGCCCTGACCGAGGTGGCGCGGATGGCGCCCCAGCTCCGCGCCGAGGCGATCGAGGTGGTGCTGACCGAGACCCAGGCGCTCTTCCGGGTCGGGGAGATGCGCCTGACGAGCCGCCTGATCGACGGCCAGTTCCCGGACCACCGCCAGCTGGTGCCGGACGCCTTCGAGCACGAGGTCGCCTTCGACCGCGCCGAGCTGCAGGGCGTGCTGACCCGGATCGGGGTCCTCGCCCAGCGCAACACGCCGGTGCGGCTGGCCTTCCAGCCGGGCACCGTCACCGTGTCGGCCATCAGCGACCAGATCGGGGAGGGGCACGAGTCGCTCCCGGTCGCGTTCTCCGGCGAGCCGCTCGAGATGGGGTTCAACGTCGAGTTCCTCCGCGCGGGCGTCGAGAGCGTGACCGGCGACGAGGTGCGGCTGGGCCTCATCAGCCCCCTGCGCCCGGGGCTGCTGCGGGGTGGCGGCGATGACTACCGCTACCTCCTCATGCCGATCCGCCTCAACGCCTGAGGCGCCCCACGGGCGCCTGGGCGGCGCGCCGCCTCGAGGTGGCCGACGTCCGGTGCTGGCACCGGGCCGAGATCGAGCTCCCGGGCGGCCTGACGCTCGTCGTGGGCCCGAACGGCGCCGGCAAGACGTCGCTGGTCGAGGCCGTGACGCTCGGGTGTCTGGGGGTCTCGCCGCGCACCGCCCGCGAGGCCGAGGTGGTCCGCCGCGGGGCGGAGGCCCTGCACGTGACCCTCGAGCTCGACGGCCCGACCGGGATCCACCGCCGCGAGATCGGCTTCGCACCGGGGCGCGGGCGGCGGCTGCGCCTCGATGGCGAGCCGGTTCGGTCCCTGGCGTCGTGGCGGGCCCGCGCGGTGCTGGTGTTCCTGCCCGACGAGCTGCGTGCGGTCAAGGGCCCCCCGGCGGCCCGCCGCCGCGCGCTGGACCGCGTCCTGGAGGCCGCGGACCCGGGGTTCGCCGAGGACGCGGCGGCCTATCAGGAGGCGCTGGCCCAGCGCAACGCGCTGCTGCGGCGCATCCGTGCGGGCGCGGCGTCCGAGGCCAGCCTGGCGGCCTGGGAGGCGCCCATGGCCGCACGCGGGGCCCGGGTGGCCGCGGCCCGGCGCGCCGGCGTCGCGGGCCTGGGGGAGCCGTTCCGCCACTGGCTGGGGGCGCTCGGCGGCGGGCCGGAGGGAGCGCTGGGCCTCGAGACCTCCCCCGCCGGCCTCGCCGACGTGGCCGACGACGCCCTCGAGGCGGGCCTCGCGGCGGCGTTGCGCGAGCGCAGGCCCCGCGACGTGCAGGCCGCGCAGACCACCTCGGGCCCCCACCGGGACGACCTCGTCGTGGCCGCCGGCCCCGCCGACCTCCGCCGCTCGGGCAGCCAGGGCGAGCAGCGCACGGCCGCGCTCGCGCTGCTCCTGGCCGCGCGGGACGAGCTGCGCGCGCGCTCGGCTCGGCCCATCCTCCTGCTCGACGACGTGCTCAGCGAGCTCGACCCCGGCCGCCGCCGCCTGTTGCTCGAGGCCGTCCGCGACGGCGGTCAGACCCTGGTGACGAGCGCCGACCCGGCCGCGGCCGACGCCCTGTCGGACCCGCCTGACGCCCTCGTCAGGGTCGAGGCCGGGACCCTGCGGTGAGGGGCGCGAGCGGCCCTCCTCGCCGCCGCCGCCGCCGCCGGGAGCCTCAGACGGCCGCCTCCGTCCTGGCGCGTTTCCGACGCCGCGCGGGCGGTGCCCCGGGCGCCGGCGGGGAGGTCGCCGCCGCGGGCCTCGCGTGGGCCGACGTCGTCGGGCGGGCCGCGGCCGACCACAGCGTGCCGGTGCGCCGCAGCCGCGCCGGCGTGCTCACGGTCGCCTGCTCGAGCGCGTCGTGGGCCCTCGAGCTGTCGGCGCGGCGGGGCGAGCTCGCCCCCCGCCTCGCCCGGAGATGCCCGGAGGCCGGGGTCTCCGGGCTACGATTCGTGGTCGCGGACCACGTCGTGCCCCCGCCGCCTCCGGAGCCCCCGCCCGCCCCGCCGCCGCGGGCCGCGCCGAGGGCCGCGGAGCGCGAGGCGGGCACCGCGGCCGCCGCGGGGGTGCGTGAGCCGGCCCTGCGCGATCTGGTGGCGCGCGCCGCCGCCGCCTCGGCCGCCCGGAGGAGGGCGACGTGAGTCGAGGAAAATACCTGCAAATAGGGCAAAAAGCGCGGTGCGACGACGGGGCCAGGTGATAAACTCGACGGACCGTTCAGGGAGGCATCAGATCCAGCCAGCGCCCGGCGTCACGCCGGCCACCACCACCTACGACGCCGGGGACATCACGGTCCTCGAGGGCCTGGAGGCGGTCCGCCGCCGGCCGGGCATGTACGTCGGCTCGACCGGGCCGCGGGGACTCCACCACCTCGTCTACGAGGTCGTCAACAACAGCGTCAACGAGGCCCTCGCGGGCGAGTGCGACCGGGTTGAGATCACCCTCAACCCGGACGGCTCGTGCACCGTGACCGACAACGGCCGCGGCATCCCCGTCGCGCCGATGGCGGACCAGGGCGGCAAGAGCGCCCTGGAGGTCGTCATGACCGTCCTGCACGCCGGCGGCAAGTTCGGGGGCGACGGCTACAAGGTGTCGGGCGGCCTCCACGGCGTCGGCATCAGCGTCGTGAACGCCCTGTCGGAGTGGCTCGTGGCCGAGGTCCACCGCGACGGCGGCGTCTTCGTCCAGCGCTTCGCGGCCGGCGAGCCCGAGGGCCCGGTCGAGCGCTCGGGCGACGCGCCCGGCGCCACCGGCACCACGGTGAGCTTCCTGCCGGACCCCGAGATCTTCGAGGAGCCGGACTTCGACTTCGAGACCCTCGCGCAGCGCCTGCGCGAGACCGCCTTCCTCACGAAGGGCCTCGTCGTCCGGCTGGTCGACCGGCGCGCCGAGGCGCGCGTGGTCGAGTACCACTACGAGGGCGGCATCCGCGACTTCGTGAGCCACCTGAACGAGACGCGGGACCCGCTGCACCGCGACATCGTCTCCCTCGAGGTCGAGGGCGAGGAGGGGGCGTTGGAGGTCGCCCTGCAGTGGACCGCCGCCTACAGCGAGGCCGTCTACACCTTCGCCAACAACATCAACACCCACGAGGGCGGCACCCACCTCACGGGATTCCGCACGGCGCTGACGCGAACGCTCAACGACTACGCGCGCGCCAAGGGGCTGCTGAAGGAGAAGGACGAGAACCTGGAGGGCCCCGACGCGCGCGAGGGGCTCACGGCGATCGTCTCGCTGAAGCTGCGCGAGCCCCAGTTCGAGGGCCAGACGAAGACCAAGCTGGGCAACTCCGAGATCGCCGGCTTCGTCAACGCCGCGCTGACCCAGGGCCTGGCCGAGTACCTGGAGGAGCACCCGGCCGAGGCGCGCGTCATCTGCGGCAAGGCCATCAACGCGGCCCAGGCCCGCCAGGCGGCGCGCAAGGCCCGCGACCTCGCCCGGCGCAAGGGGGCGATGGACTCCACCAACCTCCCGGGCAAGCTGGCCGACTGCTCCGACCGCGACCCGGTGAACACCGAGCTCTTCCTCGTCGAGGGCGACTCGGCCGGCGGCTCGGCGATCATGGCGCGCCAGTCGAGCTTCCAGGCGATCCTGCCCCTGCGCGGCAAGATCATCAACGTCGAGAAGGCCCGCATCGACAAGGTCCTCTCGAACGCCGAGATCCAGGCCATGATCACGGCGATGGGCACCGGCATCGACGAGGACTTCGACCTCACCAAGGCCCGGTACCACAAGCTCATCATCATGACCGACGCCGACGTGGACGGCGCCCACATCCGCACGCTGATCCTGACCTTCCTGTTCCGCCACATGCGCGGGCTCATCGAGGAGGGGTTCGTCTACATCGCGTGCCCGCCGCTCTACAAGGTCAAGCAGGGCAACCAGGAGCAGTACATCGAGAAGGAGTCCGAGCTCGAGGACTGGCTGCTCGAGCGCAACCTGGGCGACCTCGCCCTGGAGGACGCGTCGGAAGGAGCCCCACCCGCCCTGGGCAACGGGCTCACCAGGACGCGCTACCAGCGCTTCCAGCGGGCCCTCAAGGAGCACGAGGCCTGGGCCGGCAACCTGCGCGGGACCTTCGGATCGGGCACGGTGGACTTCCTCCAGACCCACGGCCTGGTGGAGGCCGAGCCGCAGGACATCGAGGACCTGGGCAGGGCGGTCAACGAGGCGTCCGACGAGCGCTCGGCCCTCACCGTCGAGGCCGTCAACCCGGACGGCGAGGGGCTCCTCGCGCGCTCGGTGCACGCGCGCACGGGTGAGGCGCGGACGGTCAGGATCCCGCTGGAGATCTACCGCAGCCGCGAGCTCGCCGGCCTCCGGGGCGCCCGGGCGCGCCTGCGGGAGCTGGTCGGCACGCCGCCCTTCCGCGTCTCGCGCGGCGCCCGCTCCCGCACCGCGGCCAGCTACGAGGCACTGCGCACGGCCGTCCTCGACCTCTGCCGGGAGGGGGTCCAGCTCAGCCGCTTCAAGGGCCTCGGCGAGATGAACAGCGAGCAGCTCTGGGAGACGACGATGGACCCCGAGCGGCGGATCCTCCAGCGCGTCACCATGGAGGACGAGGCGGCCGTGGGCGAGCTGTTCGCCAAGCTGATGGGGGACAAGGTGGAGCCGCGCCGCGCCTTCATCGAGGACAACGCCCGCAGCGTCCGCTTCCTCGATGTCTGAGCTCCCGAGGCGGGGCCCGGGGGGGTAGCGCGTGGCCATCGACCGCCACGGCCGCATCGAGCCGCGCGAGCTCGAGCGCGAGATGAGCTCGTCCTACCTCGACTACGCGATGAGCGTGATCGTCGGGCGGGCCCTGCCCGACGTCCGGGACGGCCTCAAGCCCGTCCACCGGCGGGTGCTGTTCGCCATGCACGACCGCGGCCTGCAGCCGGACCGCCCCTACGTCAAGAGCGCCAACATCGTCGGGACGGTCATGGGGGAGTACCACCCCCACGGGAACGACGCGATCTACGACACCCTCGTGCGCCTGGCCCAGGACTTCGCCTCGCGCTACCCGCTGGTCAACGGCCAGGGGAACTTCGGCACCAGCGAGTTCGCCGCGGCGGCGATGCGGTACACGGAGGCGCGCCTCGCCCGCATCGCCACCGAGATGCTGCGCGACATCGACGAGGACACGGTCAACCACTCGCCCACCTACGACGACCGCCGCACCGAGCCCCTGGTCCTCCCGTCGCGCTTCCCGAACCTGCTGGTCAACGGGTCCTCGGGCATCGCGGTCGGCATGGCCACGAACATCCCGCCCCACAACCTGGGCGAGGTCATCGACGCGGCCGTGGCCGCCATCGACGACCCGGCCATCGAGGTCGAGGGGCTGATGCGCCACATCCGGGCGCCCGACTTCCCCACCGGGGGGATCATCGTCGGCCGGGTCGGAGTGGTCGAGGCCTACCGCACCGGGCGCGGCAGGGTGGTCGTGCGCGGCCGCGCCCACAACGAGCCGCTGAAGGGCGGCGCGAACGCGATCGTGTTCACCGAGCTCCCCTACCAGGTGAACAAGGCCGAGCTGATCCGCAAGATGGCGGACCTGGCCAACGACAAGGTCGTCCCCGAGATCCGCGACCTGCGCGACGAGAGCGGCCGCGACGGGGTCCGGGTCGTGATCGAGCTGCGCCGGGACGCCGTGCCGATGGTCGTGCTGAACAAGCTCTACAAGCACACCGCGGCGCAGACGACCTTCGGCGTCAACGCCATCGCGCTCGTCAACGGCGTGCCGCGGACCCTCGGGCTGGTGGACCTGATCCGCCACTACCTCGACCACCAGCGCGAGGTGGTGACGCGGCGCACCCGCTTCCGCCTCGAGCGGGCCGAGGCGCGGGCCCACATCCTCGAGGGCCTGCTGGTGGCGCTCGAGAACCTCGACGACGTGATCGCGCTGATCCGCGGCGCGATCGATCCCGACGAGGCCCGCGCCGGCCTGATGACGCGCTTCGACCTCACCGAGCTGCAGGCGCGCGCCATCCTGGACCTGCGCCTGCAGCGCCTCACCCAGCTCGAGGCGGGGAAGATCGAGGAGGAGTACGGCGAGCTCCAGGAGCGCATCGCCGAGCTGCGGGCGATCCTGGGCGACGAGGCTCGCGTCTTCGCCCTCATCCGCGAGGAGCTCATCGCGATCCGCGAGCGGTACGCCGACGAGCGCCGCACCGAGATCGTCCCCGGCGAGGGCGACCTCGACCTCGAGGACCTGATCGCCGAGGAGGAGATGGTCATCTCCATCTCGCGGGCCGGCTACGTGAAGCGGCTCCCGGTCTCGACCTACCGCGCCCAGGGGCGCGGGGGGAAGGGGCTGCGCGGCGTGAGGCTGAAGGACGAGGACTACATCGAGCACCTCTTCATCGCCTCCACCCACCACTACCTCCTCTTCTTCACCAACACTGGGAAGGTGTACCGCCAGAAGGTCCACGAGCTGCCCCAGGGCGCGCGCGACTCGCGCGGGCGGCACATCGCGAACGTGCTCGCGCTGCGCGAGGGCGAGGAGGTGCGGGCGGTCTTCGCCACCCGGGACTACACCGAGGGCAGGTACCTCGTGCTCGCGACGCGCGACGGCATGGTCAAGAAGACGGAGCTGCGCAGCTACGACACGATCCTGCGCGAGGCGGGCCTGATCGCGATCCAGCTCACCGAGGACGACGAGCTCGTGGGCGTCCAGCTCACCGACGGCGACGAGGACCTGCTGGTGGTCTCGGCCCGGGGCCAGGCGGCCCGCTTCCACGAGCGGAGGGTCCGCCCCATGGGCCGGGACACGCGCGGGGTGCGGGCGATGACCCTCGAGCCGGAGGACCGGGTGCTCGCGCTCGCCGTGGCGCGCGACGAGGAGGACCTGCTCGTGGTGACGGGCAACGGCTACGGCAAGCGCACGCTCGTCGCCGACTATCCCGCCAAGGGCCGTCCCACCAAGGGCGTGCGCACGATCAAGGTCACCGACCGCAAGGGCGAGCTGGTCACCGCCCGCCCCGTGCGCGAGGGCCAGCAGCTGATCCTCATCTCGCAGCAGGGCCAGGTCATCCGCATCACCGCGGAGTCGGTGCGCCGCACGGGCCGCTCCACCGAGGGCGTCCGCCTCATGAACCTCGCCGACGACGACCTCGTGGTGGGGGTCGCCTCGGTCGTCGAGACGCAGGACGACGAGGCGGTGGCCGAGGAGGCCGGCGCCGAGGCCTGAGCGCTCAGCCCGGCGAGGCGCCGGGGCGGGCCGCCGGCGTCGCCGCGCCGCGCAGCCGGCCGGCGATCTCGGCCGGCGACGTCGCCACGGCGATCACGCCGGTCCCGAGCTCGAGCCCGGCGAGCGTGCCGAGGCGCGGGATCAGATCGACGTGCCAGTGGTACCGGTCGCCACGGCCACGGCGGGGACGGTTCAGCCAGAGGTTGACGTCCTCCGCGCCGAGCAGGTCGGTCACGTTGGCCGTCTGGCGCCGCAGGAACCGTGCGGCCTCGGCCGGGCCCGGCTCGGCGGTCCAATCGGGCAGGTGCGCCGCCGGGGCGATGCGCACGGTGCCGCTGAGCGGCGGGACCTCCGGCGCCCACGCGACCAGGCCGTCGGCCTCGGCGACGATGCGGTCGTCCGCCGCCGCCTCCATGTCGGCGCAGACCGGGCAGCGGGGCGCCTCGGCGAACGCGCGCTCGCGGGCGAGCAGCCGCGGTGGCTCCATCGGCAGCCCCACCAGCTGGGCGTGGGTGTGCTGCAGGGACGCGCCGGCCGCGGCGCCCTGGTTGAGGAAGAGGAAGGGGCACAGCCCGCGCGCGTCCGCCTCGACGGCGGCGATCCGGTCCGCCCAGACCCCGCCCGCGGTGCCCGCCTCCTCGTCGGTCAGGTCGCCGAATCGCACCAGATGGCGCGGGGTGTTCACGATCACCTCGTGGACGCCCTCCTCGGGCGCGACCGCCGGGAACTTGTTCGGGACGGCGCGGACGAGCCATCCCGGGGTGTCGGGCCCCCCGCCGCCCGGCCGGACCGCCTGGGTCTCCGGCGGGGTCTCGGCCTCGTGGCCGGGGCAGAAGGGGCACCTCGTGCCGGTCGCGGGCCGCCCCACATCGTGGGGGCGCGCGGCCCGGGCAGGGGCCAGCAGGACCGGCTCGTCGGTGAGCGGGTCCCGCCGGAGCGGGCTCAGGACGCCTTCCGGCGGCGCTGGGACGTCCCGCTCTTCTTCGCCGAGGCCTTGGCCTTCGCCGGCTTCGCCTTCCCCCCGCCCTCGCCGCCGCCCTCGACCTTGCGCAGGCGGCCCTGCTCGATGGAGAGCTGATCGTCGCCGCCGGGCGCGCCGCCGCCCTCCGCCGCCGCGAGGCTGGCCTTGAGGGCCGCCATCAGGTCCACGACGGGCGCGGGCTCGCGGACCTCCTCGGGCTCGGCGATCTCCTCGCCCGCCGCCTTCGCCTCGAGGAACTCCAGGAGCGCGGCCCGCGTCTCGTTGGGGTACTCCTCGGGCTTGAACGGCTTCGAGAGGCCCTCGACGAGCTGCTCGGCCATCGCCAGCTCCTCCTTCGAGGCCTCGATGCCCTCGAGCCGGTCGCCGACCTCGCGCTGGTCGCGGATGCGGACGTCCTCGGGGTAGTAGAGGGTCTCGAGGGCGAGGATCCCGCCGGTCGGCCTCAACAGGACGAGGTGCTCCTTGGTGGAGAGCACGAAGCGGCCGAGCGCCGCCCGCCCGCTGTTCTCCATCGCCGTGCGCAGGAGGACGTAGGGGCGCTCCGCCCGCTCCTGGGGCTCGAGCCAGTAGGCCCGCTCGTAGTAGACCGGGTTGACCTCGCTGAGCTCGACGAAGCCCAGGATCTGGATCGTCTTCTCCTGGCGGGCGGCGAAGCGCTCGAGCTCCTCGTCCTCGACCGGCAGGTAGCGGCCCTTGCTGACCTCCCAGCCCTTCACCGTGTCGTCCTGCCCCACCTCGACGTCGCGCTCCGAGTCCCAGCGCTTCTGCTTGACCGGCTGGCCGGTCTCACGCGAGAGCGTGCGGAAGCTCACGTCGCTCCGCTGCTGCGCCAGACCGACCGACACCGGGATGGTGACGAGGCCGAAGCTGATGAAGCCGTTCCAGATCGCCCGCACGGCGGGCCTCCTTCCTCGTTCAGCCCGACCCGGCCGACCCGTCACGGCTCGGCACGCGGCCGGAGGTGTGCCCCGTCAGCGCCTCGAGCATCTCCACCGGGAAGGGCAGGATCAGGGTGGTCGTGCGCTCCGACGACCCGATCTCGTTCATGGTCTGCAGGTACCGCAGCTGCAGCGCCCCGGGCTCGGCACGGATGACCGCAGCGGCCTGGCCGAGCTTCTCCGAGGCCTGGTACTCGCCGTCGGCGGCGATGATCTTCGCGCGCCGCTCGCGCTCGGCCTCGGCCTGGCGGGCGATCGCGCGCTGCATGGTCGAGGGCAGCTCGACGTCCTTGACCTCCACAACCGAGACCTTCACGCCCCAGGGGTGGGTCTGCTCGTCGATGATGGTCTGGAGGCGGTCGTTGATCTGGTCGCGCTCGGACAGGAGCTGGTCGAGGTTGACCTGGCCGAGCACGCTGCGGAGCGTCGTCTGGGCGATCTGCGAGGTCGCGACCAGGTAGTTCTCGACCTGCACGATCGCCTTGGAGGCGTTGACCACGCGGAAGTACGCGACCGCGTTGACCTTCACGGTGACGTTGTCCCGGGTGATGACCTCCTGCGGCGGCACGTTCAGCGTGACCGTCCGCAGGTCGACCTTCACGGCCTTGTCGATGAAGGGGATGAGGATGAAGAGCCCCGGCCCCTTGATGCCGATCAGGCGGCCGAGCCGGAACACGACTCCGCGCTCGTACTCGCGCGCGACCTTCACTGATGCGAACAGGAAGATCAGTCCGATCGCGAGCAGGATGACGACGACGATGGCGGCGGTCACGGTGGGCTACCCCTCTCTGGGTTCGACGGTCAAGGTGAGGTCGTCTCTGTGAACTGTAACGACACGGACCTCCCGGCCCGCCGGAATCTCCACGCCGGCGCCCGCCCGGGCGGACCAGATCTCGCCGTTCACGAGCACCGAGCCCCCTCTCGGCCCGATGGCGCCGCGCGCCCGCCCCACCTCGCCCACCAGCTCCGCGCCGCCGGTGCGGGACGGCTGCCGGCGGGCGCGCAGGACCAGGTGGGCGGCCACCGCGAACCCCCCGCCCACCACGGCGGCGGTGGCGACGATGACCCCCATCGACGGCTCGAGCGCCGGGTCGTCGGAGTCGAAGAGGAAGGCGCCGCCGAGCGCCAGGGCGACGACGCCGCCCAGGGCGAGCGCCCCGAACCCGGCGATCTGGGTCTCGGCGATGAAGAGCGCGACGGCGAGCGCCAGCAGGGCGATGCCGGTCCACTGGAAGGGCAGCACGGCGAGCCCGGCCAGCGCGAGCAGCAGGCAGATCGCGCCGACGACGGCGGGCACGATCGCGCCGGGGTGGAAGATCTCGAAGCCCACCCCGGCGAGGCCGACCAGGAGGAGGAAGAAGACCAGGTTGGGGTCCGTGAGCGCCTGGAGCACCCGCAGGTACCACGGCAGCGCGTCGGTCTCGATCGGCGCCCCGGTCGTCTCGATGGCGCCGTCGGGCCCCGGGCGGCCGTCCAGCCAGGCCACGAAGCTCTCCAGCGTGGGCTGGATCGTGTCGGCCACATCCTGGTTGACCGCCTCCTCGGCGGTCAGGTTGCTGGCGTCGGTGACCATCGCCCGGTACGACTCCGCGTTGCGCCCGGTCTCATCGGCCAGCGCGGCGATGAAGGCGGCCGCGTCGTTCCGCACCTTGGCCTCGAGGTCCTCGCCGCCGCTGCCGATCGGGGTGGCCGAGCCGATGTTGGTGCCCGGCGCCATGCCGAGCTGGTCCGAGGCGGCCGCGATGAAGGCGCCGGCCGAGCCGGCCCGCGCGCCGGAGGGGCCGACCCACACCGTGACCGGCACCTCCGCGGCCTGCATGTCGCTCACGATGTCGCGCATCGACGAGATCGCCCCGCCGGGCGTGTCGAGGCGGATCACGACCGTCGCCGCGCGGGCGTCCTCGGCCGAGCCGATGCGCCGGTTGACGAACACCGCCGTGGCCGGGTCGATGGACCCGTCCAGCTCGATCACCCGCACCGGCGCCGGCTCGGCGCCCTGGCCCGCGGCGGGCCCGGGGGCGGGGAGCGCGGCCACGGCGAGGGCCATCAGAAGGCCGCACAACAGGGCGCGCAAGGTGGGTGTCACCGCCCGCCTGAGGATAGCGGACGACGGGCCATACGCCCCGCTTCCGGCTCCGCTTGACGGCGGGTCGGTCCGGCGGCGATGGGTTACGATCCCGCCGATCGTGCCCGATCGCCTCCCGGCCCCGGCCGACCTCCTCCCGCACCGCCCGCCCTTCCTCTTCGTGGACGAGATCCTCGCGCTGGCGCCCGGGGAGTCGGCGCGGGCGCGCTGGCGCGCCGACCCCGGGGCGGCGTTCTTCGTGGGCCACTTTCCCGGCAACCCGATCCTGCCGGGCGTGATCCTCGTCGAGGCGCTGGCCCAGACCGGGGCGCTCGCGGCGCTCGCGGAGGCCGAGGCCGAGGGCAAGCTCGTCCTGTTCGCCGGCATCGAGCGGACCCGCTTCCGGCGCGTCGTGCGCCCCGGCGAGGACGTGATCCTCGAGACCCGCATCACCCGCCGGCGCGGCCTCCTCGGGGAGGGCGAGGCCGCGGCGACGGTCGACGGCGAGCTCGCCTGTGAGACGACCCTGAAGTTCGCCCTGGTCGACGCCGCCGCCGCGGGGGCCCCAGCGTGATCTCCGCCCGCAACGGGAGCCCGGCCCGCGCCCGGCTCGGGGCGCTCGGCGGCTACGCGCCGGAGAAGGTGGTGACCAACGCCGACATCGCCCGCCGCGTTGACACCAGCGACGAGTGGATCGTCAGCCGCACGGGCATCCGCGAGCGGCGGTTCGCCGCGCCCGACCAGGCCTCGAGCGACCTGGCCCTCGTCGCGTCGGAGCGGATCCTTGCGACGGCGGGCGTCGCCGCCGCCGATCTCGACATGGTGATCGTCCCGACCGCCACCCCGGACCACCTCTTCCCGTCCACGGCGGCCCTCGTCGCCGACCGGCTCGGCGCCCGCAATGCCGCGGCGTACGACCTGCTGGCCGCCTGCTCGGGCTTCGTCTACGGGTTGGCCCAGGCGACCGGGCTCATCGAGGCGGGCATCTGCCGCACCGTCCTCGTCGTGGGCGCCGAGGTGCTGTCGCGGGTGACCGACCACGACGACCGGGCCACCTGCATCCTCTTCGCCGACGGCGCGGGCGGGGCGCTGGTCACGCGAGGCGACGAGGACACCACCGGCTTCCTCGCCTTCGACCTCGGCGCCGACGGATCCGGTGCCGACCTGCTGACGATCCCCGCCGGCGGCGGCCGCCAGCCGGTGTCGAGCGGGCCCGATCGGCTCGACGGCTGCATGAAGATGGACGGGCCGGAGGTGTTCCGTTTCGCGACCCGGGTCCTGGTCGAGTCGGCCGAGCGCCTGCTCCAGGCGCTCGAGATGTCGATCGACGAGATCGACCTGGTCGTCGCCCACCAGGCCAACAGCCGCATCATCGACCACGCCGCGACGCGCCTCGGCATCCCCCCCGAGCGGATGTTCAACAACCTCGACCGCTACGGGAACACCTCCTCCGCGTCGATCCCGCTCGCGCTGGCCGAGGCCCGGGACGCGGGCCGCCTCCGCCCGGGCGACATGCTGCTGCTGGTGGGCTTCGGCGGCGGGCTGACCTGGGCCTCGACGATCTGCCGCTACGAGCCGCTGTCCCGTCGCGCACTGATCGCGGCGCTCTTCCCGGGCCAGGGCGCCCAGGCCGTCGGCATGGGCAAGGCGCTGGCCGAGCGCTTCGACGTCGCGCGCCGGGCGTTCGAGGAGGCCGATGACGTCCTCGGCTACGGGCTGTCGCGGATCTGCTTCGAGGGCCCGGCCGAACGGCTGACCGAGACCGACGTCTGCCAGCCGGCCCTCGTCGCCACGTCCGTCGCCGCGTGGCGGGTCGCCGCCGCGGCCGGCCTCCGGCCGGGGCTCGTCATGGGACACTCGCTGGGCGAGTACTCGGCGCTCGTCGTCGCCGGCGCGATGGACTACCCGGAGGCGCTGAAGGTCGTCGCCGAACGTGGCGCCGCGATGCGCGATGCGGGACGGGCGGCGCCGGGGGGGATGGTCGCGCTGCTCGGGCTCTCGGACGAGGAGGCGAGGGCTCTGGCCGAGCAGGCCGGGGACGCCTGGCCGGCGAACTTCAACTGCCCCGGCCAGGTGGTCGTGTCGGGGACCGCCGCCGGGCTCGAGCGGGTGCTCGAGCTCGCCGCCGAGGGGGGACACAGGGCGGCGCGCCTGCGGGTGGACGGCGCCTTCCACTCGCCCCTGATGGCGCCGGCCGCCGAGCGATTGGCGCCGGCGCTCGACGCGTGGGACCCGACCCCGCCCGACCCCCCCTTCCTGTCGACGACGACCTGCGCCCTCGAGCCGCCGGACCGCATGCGCGACGTCCTGCTGGCCCAGCTCACGGAGCCGGTGCGCTTCGGCGACGCCGTCGTTGCCGCCCTCGATGCCGGCGCCGAGCGCTTCGTGGAGCTCGGGCACGGCCGCGTGCTCTCCGGGCTCGTCAAGCGCGTCCGCCGCGGGGCGGACGTCGCCCAGGTGGGCGAGCCGGCCGACGTGGAGGCGATCGCCGCCTGATGCCGGTCGCGCTCGTCACCGGCGCCAGCCGCGGGATCGGCGCCGCCTGCGCGCGGGCGCTCGCCGCGGACGGCTTCGACGTGGGGGTGGGCTACGCCGCCGACGCCGAGGGCGCCGCCGCGACCGCCGCCGCGGTCGAGGCCGCTGGACGGCGCGCTCACGTCCACGCGGCCGACGTCGCCGACGAGGAGCAGGCCGCCGGGCTCGTGGAGGCGGTCGAGGAGGCCCTCGGCCCCCTCGACGCCCTCGTCCTGAACGCCGGCATCACGCGCGACGGCCTCGCGGTGAGGATGAGCGCGGACGACTGGGCAGCGGTCATCGACACCAACCTCTCGGGCGCGTTCTTCACCGCCCGCCCGGCGCTGCGCGGGATGCTGCGCCGCCGGGGAGGGAGCATCGTCGCCGTGTCGTCGGTCGTCGGGCTGATCGGCAACGCCGGCCAGGCCAACTACGCCGCGGCCAAGGCCGGCCTCGTCGGCCTGACGCGGGCCCTCGCGCGCGAGGCGGGGCCTCGCGGCGTCCGGGTCAACGCGGTCGCCCCGGGGTACGTCGCGACCGACATGACGGCGGCGCTCACCGACGAGCAGCGCGCGGCGATCCTCGCCGGCACGCCGTTGGGACGGCTCGGCGAGCCCGAGGACGTGGCGGGCGCCGTGGCCTTCCTGTGCTCCCCCGAGGCGGCGTTCGTCACCGGCGCGGTCCTCTCGGTCGACGGCGGGCTGGCGATGGCGTGAGCGCGCTCCGGAACGGGGACGGGCGCCGGCGCGTGGTCGTGACCGGCCTCGGCCTGGTGACGTCGCTGGGGATCGGGCGCGAGGAGAACTGGGGGGCCGCGATCGCGGGGCGGAGCGGCGCGGCCACGATCGAGCGCTACGAGCCGCTCGACACCGCGACCACGATCGCCTGCGAGGTGAAGGGCTTCGAGCCGACCGACTTCATGGAGCACCGCGCCGCGAGGCGGATGGACCGCTGCGCCCAGCTCGCCGTGGCGGCCGGGCGGCTCGCCCTCGAGGACGCGTCGCTGACCATCGCGGAGGATCTGCGTCCGAGGGCCGGCGCCGCCGTCGGCTGCGGGATCGGCGGCCTGGAGAGCTTCGTGTCTCAGACGCTGATCGTGGACCGGCGGGGCCCGGACCGGGTGTCGCCGCTCTTCACCCCGCTGGTGATCGCCAACATGCCCGCCGCCCACGTCTCCATGGAGCTCGGCCTCAAGGGCCCCCTCACCTGCCCCACGACCGCCTGCGCCTCGGGCAACCACGCGCTGGGCGAGGCGACCGAGCACATCCGCAACGGCCGCGCCGAGGTGATGCTGGCCGGCGGCGCCGAGGCCACGGTCAACCGGACCGGTGTCGCCGCGTTCAACGCGATGCGCGCGCTGTCGACCCGCAACGAGTCGCCCGCGGCCGCCAGCCGCCCGTTCGACCGCGACCGCGACGGCTTCGTGATGGGGGAGGCCGGGGCCATCCTCGTCCTCGAGAGCCTCGAACGCGCCCGCGAGCGCGGCGCCGAGCCCTACTGCGAGGTCCTCGGCTACGGCCTCAGCGGCGACGCGCACCACGTCACCGAGCCCGACCCCACCGGGCGGGCGCCGGCGGCGGCGATCGCGATGGCGCTCGCCGACGCGCGCCTCGACCCCGCGGCCGTCGATTACGTCAACGCGCACGCCACCGCGACGCCGGTCGGCGACAGCAGCGAGGTCCGCGTGCTGCGCCGCGCCATGGGCGACGAGGTCGCCGCCCGCACCATGGTCTCGTCCACGAAGTCGATGCACGGCCACTGCCTGGGCGCGGCGGGCGGCGTGGAGGCCGCGCTCACGGCCCTCGCGATCCGCGAGGGGATGGTCCCGCCGACGATCAACCTGGACGCCCTCGACCCCGAGTGCGAGGGCGTTGACCACGTCGCCAACTCGGCCCGCGAGGCCGAGGTCAGGGTCGCGATGTCGAGCGCGTTCGGGTTCGGCGGCCACAACGCGATCCTCGTGTTCGGCCGCCTGGAGGACGGGTGACGGCTCCGCCGGGCCGCCGCGCCGGCTGGCGGGCGGCGTACAACCGCGCCAGCACCCGCCTCTACGGGCCGATGCGGGGCCTCGAGGGCTTCAGCTGGATCGATGGCGAGCGGGTGGCGATCGGCAGCATCCCGGTGGGCGGCGCCGTCGAGCGCCTGCCCGAGCTCGGCGTGACCCACGTCGTCAACTGCCGCGCGCCGCTCCAGACGCGCATCTCGCAGGATCTCTGGGCCGAGCGCGAGGTCTTCGGCGAGGACCACGTCATGAGCGCGCCGATGTGGGACCACGGGCGCCACCAGCCGCCCCGGCTGTGGGCCCCCGCCGCCCGATTCGCGGCCGGCGCGCTGGACGAGGACCCCGACGCGGGCGTCCTCATCCACTGCCAGCAGGGGCGCCGGCGCTCGGCGATGGTGGCCTACGCCGTGCTGCGGCTCCGGGGGCACGATCCGTCGGAGGCGGCTCGCCTGGTGCTGTCGTCGCGTGCGCCCGCCCGCCTTGTGCCGGCCTACCGGGCCAGCGTCGAGGAGTGGCTCGCCGCGCTGGACGAGCCCCTGCCATAATCCACCGGTGACGGAGCCGCACCCATGACGAAACCCCAGATCACCGTCTCGGTGGACAGGCTCAGGCGGCGGCGGCCCTCGGACGGGGAGCCGCCCCCGAGGCTGCCCGCCGACGAGCGCTCGTGCCCGCGGTGCCAGAGCCACTACCGGGCCGAGGAGATGCGCCGCAACCTCCGCGTCTGCGCGACCTGCGGCCACCACTTCGCCGTCTCCGCCCGCGAGCGCGTCGAGCAGCTCGCCGAGGGCGGCGCGTGGACCGAGCTCTGGCCCGAGCTGCGCGCCAGCGATCCGCTCCAGTTCGTCGACCTGCAGCCCTACCGCGACCGGGTCGAGAAGGCCGAGCGGGGCGGAAGCGCCGAGGCCATGGTCTGCGCCGAGCTCGGGCTGCGCGGCCACCGCTGCGTGGCGGCCGTGATGGACTTCTCGTTCCTCGGCGGCAGCATGGGCGCGGTGGTCGGCGAGAAGCTCGCGCGGGCCTGTGAGCGCTGTGTCGACAAGGGCCTGCCGCTCGTGATCGTCACGGCGTCCGGCGGGGCGCGCATGCAGGAGGGGGTGCTCGCGCTGATGCAGATGGCCAAGACGGTGGTCGGCCTCGAGGCGATGCACGACGCCGAGCTGCCGGTCCTGGTCGTGCTCGCGCACCCCACGACGGGAGGCGTCTGGGCCTCCTTCGCCTCGCTCGGCGACGTGACCTACGCCGAGCCCGGGGCGCTGATCGCCTTCTCCGGGCCGCGCGTCATCGAGCAGACCACCCGCGAGCGCCTCCCGGACGACTTCGGGCGCGCCGAGACCCAGCTCGCCAAGGGCCAGGTCGACGCCGTCGTCGACCGCCGTGACCTGCCCGCCCGCATCGCCAAGGTGCTCGGCATCCTCGAGCGGCCGACCGGGCTCGACCCGCCGCCGGCCGTGACCTGGGCCCATGCCCGCGCGGAGCGGGCCGCCGAGGTGGCCAAGAACCTGCCGGAGATGTCGCGGCGGCTCGTCGCGAGGGCGAAGGCGCGCCTGCCCGGCGAGGAGGACGACCAGGAGGAGGGCGGCCCGTGAGCGTCGCCGCGCGCCGGGGGGGCCGCTTCGTCCGCCGCCTCGCCCACCGGCTCACCGGGCAGCCCGAGCCCAGCTCGGCGATCTGGGAGACGATCCAGCTCGCCCGCCACCAGGACCGGCCCTACCCGCTCGACTACATCGCGCGCCTGTGGCCGGACTTCGAGGAGCTGCACGGCGACCGCCTGTACGGCGACGACCCGGCGATCGTGGCCGGCATCGGCCGGGGCGCGGGCGGGCCGGTCGCGGTCATCGGCCACCAGAAGGGACGCGACACGGCCGAGCGCACCTACCGCAACTTCGGCATGCCCGGCCCCGAGGGCTACCGCAAGGCGATGCGCGTCATGGCCCTGGCCGACAAGCTCGACCTGCCCGTCATCACGCTCATCGACACCCCGGGCGCCTTCCCCGGCGCGGGCGCCGAGGAGCGCGGCCAGGGCGGGGCGATCGCCCGCAGCATGCAGACGATGCTGCGTCTGCGCGTGCCGGCGGTGGCCGTGGTGATCGGCGAGGGCTCCTCGGGCGGGGCGCTGGCGCTCGGGGTCGCCGACCGGGTGATCATGCTCGAGAACTCGACCTACTCGGTCATCTCGCCCGAGGGCGGGGCGGCCATCCTGTGGCGCGACGCCGGCAAGGCCCGCGAGGCCGCCTCGGCCTTCCAGCCCACCGCCGCCAACTGCTACCGCTGGGGGATCGCCGACGCCGTCGTGCCCGAGCCCCCGGGCGGCGCCCACCGCGACCACGACGAGGCCGCGAGGCTCCTGTCCGGGTACCTCGGCCGCGCGCTCCGCGACCTGCGGGCCCAGCCCCCCGGCGAGCGCCGGCGCCTGCGCCGCGACCGCTACCGGCGCATCGGCGCCCACCGTGAGTTCGCCGCGGGCGACCCGGCCGCGCTCGCCGCGGGCCGCCTCGACCCCTCGTCGAACGGGGCGGGCGGACCGGCCGCGGGCTCGCGCCTAGCTCCCTGGACGCCGGCCGCGCCGCTGCTGCGGGCCGCCCGCGAGGACGACCTCGCCGGCCTGCTCGCGCTCGCGCGCGCCGCGGGCGCCGGCGTCACCACGCTCCCGCCTCAAGAGGGCCACCTCGCCGAGCGCCTCGGCCGCAGCGCCGACGCCCTGGCCCGCGCGCCGGCGCGCCCGGGGGGCGAGGACTACGTCTTCGTGGTGGAGGATCCGCGCGGGGCCCTCGTGGGGACGTCGGCGGTCGCCGCCCGCGTCGGGGGCTTCGACCCGTTCTTCACCTACGAGCTCCGCGCCGAGCGGGTCGCCCACCCGCCCCTGGGGGTCGACCGCACGATCGAGGTGCTGCACCTGCGCCGGGAGCACAAGGGCCCCTCCGAGCTCCACGGCCTGGTCGTCGACCCGGCGCGGCGCGGCCAGGGACTCGGCCGGCTCGCCTCGCTCGGGCGCCTCGCGTTCGTCGCGGCGCACCCGGCCCGCTTCGCCGAGCGCACCATCGCCGAGATCCGCGGGTACGTGGACGCCGGGGGGCGCTCCCCCTTCTGGGACGCCGTGGGGCGCGTGTTCTTCGCGCCGGCCGACTTCGCCGACGCCGACCTGCTGACCGGTCTGGGCGAGAAGGACTTCGTGACCGACCTCATGCCGCGCCATCCGATCTACCTCGATCTCCTGCCCGCGGCGGTTCGCGACGCGATCGGGCGCCCGCACGCGGCGGCCGTCCCGGCGATGCGACTGCTCGAGGCCGAGGGCTTCGCGCCGGCGCGCGAGGTCGACATCTTCGACGCGGGGCCGATCCTCGAGTGCGCCACGGCGGCGATCCGCTCCGTCCGCGACGCCCGAGCGCTGCGCGTCGGCCGGGTCGGAGACCTCTCCGGGCCCGGCACGACGGCCATCGTCGCCGTCCCCGAGCCGGCGCGATTCCGCGCGGTGCGGTGCCGCGTGGCCGGGGACGGGTCGGGGGCGGTGACGCTCGGCCGCGACGCCGCGGCCCGGCTCGGCGCCGAGCCGGGCCAGGAGGTCCTGGTCACGGAGGGCCCGCGTGGCTGAGCTCGTCTCCCGCGATCCCGCGACCGGCGCCGTCGTCTGGAGGGGCGAGGCGGCCACTCCGCAGGAGTGCGACCGCGTCATGACGGCGGCCCGCGCGGCCTTCCCGGGCTGGGCGGCCCGCGAGCCCGGGGAGCGGGAGGCGATCCTGCGGGCGTACGCGTCCGCCGTCCGCGCCCGTGCCGGGGAGCTGGCGGCCGCGATCTCGGCGGAGGTGGGCAAGCCCCCCTGGGAGGCTGCCGCCGAGGCCGAGCTGGTGGCGGCGAAGGTGGAGATCTCCGTCGAGGCCCTCGCGTCGCGGCGCTCGGAGTTCGCGGCGGGGCCGGCGGTCACGCGCTTCCGCCCCCACGGCGTGTGCGTCGTGCTGGGGCCCTACAACTACCCCGCCCACCTGCCCAACGGCCACGTGGTCCCGGCCCTGCTCGCGGGCAACTGCGTCGTGCTCAAGCCCAGCGAGCAGGCCCCCTCGGTCGCGGAGCTCATGGCCGAGCTCTGGGCGGCCGCCGGCCTGCCGCGGGGGGTCCTGGCCGTCGTCCAGGGCGGGCGGGCGGTCGCGGAGTCCCTGCTCGACCACCCCGAGCTCGACGGGGTCTTCCTCACCGGCAGCGCCGCGACCGGCGCCGCCGTGCACCGGCGCTTCGCCGGCGAGCCGCAGCGGATCCTCGCCCTCGAGATGGGCGGCAACAACCCGCTGGTGGTGCACGAGGTCTCGGATCCCACGGCCGCCGCCTACCTGACCGTGCGCTCGGCCTACCTCACCGCCGGCCAGCGCTGCACCTCCGCGCGGCGCCTCATCGTCCCGGCCGGCGCCGGGGGCGACCGCTTCCTCGACGAGCTGACCGCCATGATCGGGCGGATCACGGTCGGGCCGCCGACCGACCGGCCGGAGCCCTTCATGGGCCCCGTGATCTCGGCCGAGGCGGCACGGGCGGTCCTCGACGCCCAGGCCGGCCTCCTGGGCGCCGGCGGCCGGGCCCTGGTCGAGGCGCGGAGCCTGGCGCCCGGCACCGGGCTGCTCTCGCCGGGGCTCGTGGACGTCACCGCGGTCGCCGAGCGCCCCGACGAGGAGATCTTCGGGCCCCTCCTGCAGCTCGTGCGCGTCGACGGCCTCGAGGCCGCGGTCGCGGAGGCCGCCCGCACCGCCTACGGCCTGGCCGCCGGGATCCTCACCGACGACGAGGCGGCCTACCGGCGCTTCGCCGCCGGCGTGCGCGCCGGCGTGGTGAACTGGAACCACGAGCTGGTGGGCGCGTCGAGCCGCGCGCCCTTCGGGGGGGTCGGCTTGAGCGGCAACCACCGCCCGAGCGCGCTGTTCGCCGCCGACTACTGCAGCTACCCGGTGGCCTCCATCGAGCGGCCCAGGCCGGCGCTGCCGGACCAGCCGTTCCCGGGGCTCGTCCCCGGGCGGCCGTGACCGGGGAGGTCGACCTGAACCTGGACGGGCTCGTCGGCCCGACCCACAACTACGCCGGCCTGCCGGCCGACAACGTCGCCTCGCGGGCCAGCCGCGCCCGGATCTCGAGCCCGCGCGCCGCCGCGCGCGAGGGGATCGCCAAGATGCGCGCCCTGCTCGACCTGGGCGTCCCCCAGGGCGTGCTCCCCCCTCACGAGCGCCCCCACCTGCCCACGTTGCGTCGCCTGGGCTTCACCGGCGACGACGCCGCGGTGCTGGCCGCCGCCGCGAGGCGGGCCCCCGAGCTGCTGGCCGCCTGCTCGTCCGCGTCGGCGATGTGGGCCGCCAACGCGGCGACGGTCGCCCCGAGCGCCGACGCGGCCGACGGCCGGCTGCACCTGACGCCGGCCAACCTCATCGCCCACGCCCACCGGTCCATCGAGGCGCCGACCACCCACCGGGTGCTGCGGGCGATCTTCGCCGACCGGGCGCGCTTCGCCGTGCACGAGCCGTTGCCCGCGACGCCGCGGTTCGCGGACGAGGGCGCGGCCAACCACGTGCGGCTCGCCCCGCCGGGCCGGCCGGCCGTCCATCTCTTCGTGCACGGCGGCCGCCAGGCCGAGGAGGCATCGCGCGCGGTGGCGCGCGGCCACGGGCTCGGGGATCGCGCGGTGCGCCACGCCGCGCAGCACCCGGAGGCCGTCGACGCGGGCGCGTTCCACAACGACGTCGTGATGGTGGGCCACCGGGACGTCCTGCTCTGCCACGAGCGGGCGCTCGCCGATCAGCCCGCGGTGCTCGCGTCCCTCGGCGGGTCGGTGCGCGCCGTGGTCGTGCCCGACGCCGAGGTGCCCCTGGCCGACGCCGTGGCCTCCTACCTGTTCAACGGGCAGCTCGTGAGCGATGCCGCCGGACGGGTGACCCTCGTGGCGCCGGCCGAGTGCCGCGAGGTGGCATCGGTCGCGGCGTGGCTCGAGCGGATGTCGGCGGACCCGGAGAGCCCACTCGAGCGCGTGGTGATCGTCGGGGTGCGGCAGAGCATGCGCAACGGCGGCGGGCCGGCCTGCCTGCGCCTGGCGGTGCCCGTCACCGATGCCGAGCGGGCGGCGATGCTGCCGGGGGCGCTGGTCGACGGCTCGCGCCTGGAGGCGCTGGAGGCCTGGGTCGACCGCCACCACCGCGACCGGCTCGGCCCGTCCGACCTCGCCGACCCGGCGCTGCTCGACGAGTCGCGCGCCGCGCTGGACGAGCTCACCGCCCTGCTCGGGCTCGGCGCCGTCTACGAGTTCCAGGGCGCGGTGTGAGCGGCGCGGCCGCCACCCTCGCGCGCTGGTGCGCGATCCCGTCGCACGCCGGCGACCCCGAGGGCACGCGGCGCATGGCGCGCGAGCTCACGGCGGCCTTCGCGGAGGTCGGGACGACGGCGCTCGAGCCGGTGGGCCCCGGCGGCGAGCCGATGGTGCTGGCCCGCTCGCCCGAGCGGCCCGGCCCCCGGGTGCTGCTGGTGGGGCACTACGACACCGTGCCCCACGACGGCCCCGGCCGCGATCCCGCGGTGGCGGTCGAGGGGGACCGGATCGTGGCGCGCGGGGCCGCCGACATGAAGGGCGGCCTGGTGGTGATGCTCGAGGCGCTCCGGACGCTCGAGGCGGGACCGGCCCCGGCGCCGGCCTGGGAGGCGCTGATCGTGCCGGACGAGGAGATCGGCACCCCGTGGAGCCGAGGGCGGCTCCTCGAGGCCGCCCGCGGCGCCGCCGCGGCGCTGGTGTTCGAGCCGGCGCTGGCGGGCGGGCGCGTCGCCCGGGCCCGCAAGGGCGTGGGCACCCTGACGCTCGACGTCGCGGGGCGCGCCGCCCACGCGGGGCGCGAGCCCCACCTCGGCCGGAGCGCCGTCGCGGCGCTCGCCGAGCTGGTGGGCAGGGTGGAGGCGCTCGCCGACCCCGCCGCCGGGACCACCGTCACCGTCACGAGCGTGGCGGGCGGCTCGGCTCCCAACGTCGTGCCCTCCGCGGCGACGGCCCGCGTGGACCTGCGCGCCGACTCGGACCGGGAGGCGGCGCGCGTCGTGGCGGGCGCGCGCGCGGCGGCGGCCGAGGTGGCGGCTCGACGGGAGGTCGCGATCGAGGTGGGCGGGGGGGTCCACCGCCCGCCGAAGCCGGTCGATGCCGCCAGCGAGGCCCTGTTCGAGGCCTACCGCGCCGCGGGACGGCGGCTCGGCGTCGCGATCGACTGGGCCGACGCCGGCGGGGCCTCGGACGCCAACCTGCTCGCGGCCGCCGGGGTGCCCGTGCTCGACGGCCTCGGGGCGGTCGGCGGCGGGTTGCACGCGCCCGGCGAGTACGCGCTCGTCGCCAGCCTCGACGAGCGCGCCGCGCTCGCCGCTGCCCTCATGGCCGGCCTCGCGACGCGCTGACGCTCAGGAGTGCGCCGTGACCGGGACCTCGGCGAAGAGGGCGACGAGCTCGCGCTGGAAGTCGGGGATGTCGGCGACGACGCGGCCCCAGACGATCTGCCCGTCCCGGAAGGCCGGCTCGTCGACCCACTCCGCGCCGGCGAGGACGAGGTCGTCCTTGATGCCGAGCGAGCCGGTGGCCCGCTCGCCCACGATGCCGGCGGAGATCGCCACGCTGCCGCCGTGGCAGATGATCCCGATCGGCAGGCCGCGCCCGTGCACGTCGCGCACCAGGTCGAGGATGGCCGGGTCCCGGCGCATCTTGTCGGGCGCGTGGCCGCCGGGGATGACGAGCCCGTCAACGCTGCCGCTGTCGAAGCCGTCCGCCGTGACGTCGGCCCGGACCGTCAGGCCGTTCTTGCCGCGGTGGGGCTCGGTGTCCGAGCCCACCGACACGACCGTCGCCCCCTCCTCCTGCAGGCGCATGACCGTCACCCAGTACTCGAGGTCCTCGACGCCCTCGGCGACGAGGACGGCGTATGTGCGTCCGGAGAGCTTCATGGCCCCAGATAGTGGAGTGCCCGGGAGCGTTGTCTGGCTCCGCGAGGAGCGCCGCTGTCGCGCGGCTCCGATGACGCCGCATCCGCGATGATTCCGTCGGCCGGCGCAGCCCGCTGAACGTTTCCGGGCACTCCACTGCCCGGATGCGGCTCCACCGCCCGCAGCACCGGGCCCGCGAGACGCGGACCTGCTCGTGGCGCCCCAGGGGCTCCCCGTCGGCCTGCACCGGCGCGGGCGCGTCGCTCTCGACCAGCAGCTCGCGCAGGACGGCGCCGCCGCGCAGGGCCTCGGAGCCGATCGGCAGGTCCGCTCCGCGCGCCGCCCGCAGCGCCAGCCGCGACAGCTCCTGGGGGCGGAGGCGCGTGAGCGCCACCCACGCCAGGCGACCGTCGAACGCGGCGCCCGGGGCCAGGTCGAGCGGGCGGCGGCCCAGGTACGTGTAGGGCGTCCCGCAGGCGGAGAGCACGGCGCGGGCGAGGACCGGCTCGCCGCCGTCGGCGATCGCGCGCAGGTGCGGGGCCCGGCCCGAGCGGGCGACCGCGATGGCGGCGCCCAGGATGAAGCCGGCCTGGCGGAGGCGGCGCTTGGTGCGCGGGCGCGCCTCGATCCACTCGACGGTGGCGGCGTCGAGCCCGATGCCGGCGTTCACGGCGAACACCCGCTCGGGGCCGTCGGCTCCGCCCAGGCGGAGGAGCCCCAGCGCCGCGTCGCGCACGCGCGCCCCCGCCAGGGCGGCCGCCAGCAGCGGCAGGGCGGAGCGCGTCGAGTTCGGCCAGCCGATGGCCCGCGAGAACACGTTGGCGTTGCCGCCGGGCAGCGGCGCCATGGCCACGGGGCCTCCCGCCAGGGCGCCGGCGACCTCGCCCGCGACGCCGTCGCCGCCGAGCGAGACCACGACGGCCGCGCCCTGCTCGGCCGCCTCGCGGGCCAGCCGGGCCGCATCCCCCGGCCCGCCGGTCACGAGCGACCACTCCAGCCCCAGCGGCGCGAGCGCGCGCGCGACCTCCGCCCGCACCGCGGTGCCCGAGCGCGTCGCGGCGGGGTTCACCACGAGGGCCACGGGCCCCAGGGGGCCCCGAGGGGCTGAGGTCACGGTTCGGCCAGGGTCAGCTCGAGGCGCGCCAGGAAGGCGGCGGCGAGCATGTTCACGGTGCCGTCGGCGTCGGCCATGGGCATGTGGCGCGCCCCGGGCACGAGGATCATCTGCGCCATCGGCAGCTCGCGGGCGAGCTCCTCCGACAGCCAGGGCGGCGTGAGGCGGTCCTCGGCGCCGGCGATCACGAGGGCGGGCGCCCGGAGCCCCCCGAGCCGCCCCCGCAGGTCGATCGCCGCGCACGCCGCGTAGTCGGCCGCCAGCGTCGCGTCGTCGCAGGCCGTGAGCGCCGCCTCGACCTGGCGCGCGATCGGCGTGTCCGCGTCGGTGAGGAAGCCCTCCATCAGGCGCCGCCGCTCGGCGGCCGGGTCCGCGCGGACCCGCTCCAGCACCTCGTCGGGCACGGGCAGCCGCGCGCCGGCGGCGATGACGACCAGCCCGTCCACCAGGGCGGGGCGGGCGCGGGCGAGCTCGAGGGCGACCGCTCCCCCCAGCGAGTGGCCGACGAGCACCCGGGGCGCCTCGATCGACTCGACGGCCGGCGCGAGCGCGTCGGCCAGGGCCTCGAGGCGGTCGAGGGCCTGGCCCTCCGGGTGCCCCGGCAGGTCGACCGCGATCGCCCCGCCCAGCCGGGCGGTCTGGAGGCCCCAGACGCGGTGGTCGCCGCCCGAGCCGTGGATCAGGATGGGCCGGGGGGCGGCTATGGGACCGCCTCGAGCGCCATGCGCACGGCCGCCTCGGGGGTGGTTGCGGTCGGGCAGGCCGACGCGCCGTCCTGCGCCCCGGGCTCGGCGATCCGCCAGGAGTCCAGGAGCACCACCGGCCGTCCCAGCTTCCGCGCCAGGCCGATCTCCGACAGCGTGCCCCAGCCCCCGCCGACCGCGATGACCGCGTCGGCAGAGGCCACGACGGCCAGGTTGCGCGCCTCGCCGACGCCGCTGCACACCACCGCGTCGGCCTCGTGGGCCGCGTCGCGGTCGGTGCCCGGGAGGATCGCGGTGACGCGCCCGCCGGCCGACCGGGCGCCGCGGCCCGCGGCCGCCATCACGCCGCCGAGGCCCCCCGTCACGACGGTCGCCCCGGCCTGCGCGAGCAGCCGGCCGACCGTCCGCGCGACGTCGGCCGCGGCGCCCTCGTCGGGGGCGCCCTGGCCGATCACGGCGATGGCGCGGCTGCCCACGGCGCCGATCCTAGTGCGCCGCACCCGCGGGGGCGCGAAGCCCTGCTCTGGTACCCTCCGGCCCGGTGGAGAAGCTGCTCATCGCCTGTGATTTCGACGGCACGATCACCCAGAACGACACGCTCCACCTGATCGTCCGGCGCTACGGCGACGGGGACCTCTGGGAGGCGATCGAGCCCCGTCTCCGCGCGGGCGAGCTCACGCTCGAGCAGGCGATGGAGGCGGAGTTCGCCGGCGTCCGGGCGACCCCGGAACAGGTGCGCGAGCTCGTGCTCCGCGACGCCGGGATGCGCGCGGGGTTCCCCGACTTCGTCGCGTGGGCGCGCGATCGCGGCCACCGCCTGCTCGTGCTGTCGTCGGGGTTCCGGTCGGTCATCGACGCGGTGCTGAGCCGGTGGGGCCTGGGGCACCTCGAGGTCGCGAGCCACGAGGCGGAGTTCTCGCCGCGGGGCGCCCGGCTGGTCTGGGCCGACCGCGGCGACCGCTGCGCCGTCTGCGGGCGGCGCTGCAAGCGCCACGACGTCCGCGCACGCCGCGCGGGGGAGCGGCTGGTGCTGATCGGCGACGGCGTGTCCGACCGGTGCGTGGCGAAGATGGCCGACATCGTGTTCGCCCGCGCACACCTCGCCCGCGACCTCACCGCCGACGGGGTGCCGTTCGTCCCCTTCGAGGACTTCCACCAGGTGCGCGAGGAGCTCGAGGCCCGCACGACCCTGGCGGCATGAGCCCGCGCGGCTGGCGGGAGGTCCCCCCGGCGGCCGACTGGGTGGCGATGGAGGAGCGCGTCCTCGCGTTCTGGCGGGAGCGCGACGTGTTCCGGCGCAGCCTCGAGGCGCGCCGCGGATCGCCGCCGTTCGTCTTCTACGAGGGCCCGCCCACGGCGAACGGCCGCCCCCACGCGGGCCACGTCCTCTCGCGCGTGTTCAAGGACATCTACCCGCGCTTCCAGACGATGCGCGGGCGCTTCGCCGACCGGCGCGGCGGCTGGGACTGCCACGGCCTGCCCGTGGAGATCGAGGTCGAGCGGCGGCTGGGCATCTCCGGCAAGCCGCAGATCGAGGCGTACGGCATCGCCGAGTTCAACGCGCTCTGCCGCGAGTCGGTGGTCGCCTACGTCGACGAGTGGGAGCGGCTGACCGAGCGGATCGGGTTCTGGATCGACACCGAGCGGGCCTACCGGACGATGGACGCCGACTACATCGAGAGCGTCTGGTGGAGCCTGGCCGAGCTGTACCGGCGCGGCCTGCTCGCCCAGAGCGACAAGGTCGTGCCCTACTGCCCGCGGTGCGGCACGGCCCTGTCGAGCCACGAGGTCGCCCTCGGCTACGAGGAGGTCGAGGACCCCTCGATCTTCGTGCGCTTCCCGCTGGCCGACGCGCCGGGCGAGTCGCTGCTCGTCTGGACGACCACCCCGTGGACGCTCCCGGCCAACCAGGCGGCCGCGGTCAACCCGGACGTCCTCTACGCGGCGGTCGAGCACGAGGGGGAGACCCTGGTCATGGCCGAGGCGCTCGTCGAGAAGGTCCTCGGGGAGGGGGCCGTCGTCGCCCGGCGCGTCCCGGCCGGCGAGCTCGTCGGCCGCCGCTACGCCGCGCCGTTCCCCTACGTCGACGGCCCGCACGCGGTGGTCGCGGCCGGCTTCGTGACGACCGAGGACGGCACGGGCATCGTCCACATCGCCCCGGCCTTCGGCGAGGACGACATGGACCTGGCGCGGCGGCACGGCTTCCCGGCGCCGAACCCGGTCGGTCCCGACGGCCGCTACACGGCGGCCGTCGGGCCCTGGGCCGGTCGCGCCGTCAAGGAGGCCGACCCCGGCCTCGTCGCCGATCTCGCCGAGCGCGGGCTGCTGGTCCGCGCCGAGACCCACCGCCACCAGTACCCCCACTGCTGGCGGTGCGGCACGCCGCTCCTGTACTACGCCAAGCCCTCGTGGTACGTCCGCACGACCGCGGTCGTCGACCGGATGCTGGAGCTCAACCGCCGCATCGGCTGGCACCCCGAGCGCGTGCGCGACGGGCGCTTCGGCCGGTGGCTCGAGGGCAACGTCAACTGGGCGATCTCGCGCGACCGCTACTGGGGCACGCCGCTGCCCCTGTGGCGCTGCGCCGACTGCGGCCGCATCGACGCCGTCGGCTCCTACGACGAGCTGCGGGCGCGCGCGGTCCAGGAGCTGCCGGAGCCCTTCGACCCCCACCGGCCCTACGTGGACGAGGTCGTGCTGACCTGCGACTGCGGCGGCGCCATGGCGCGCGAGCCCGAGGTCATCGACGTCTGGTACGACAGCGGCGCGATGCCGTTCGCCCAGGACCACCACCCGTTCGCCACGGGCGGGGACCTGGCGGGGCGCTTCCCGGCCGACTTCATCTGCGAGGCCCTCGACCAGACCCGGGGCTGGTTCTACTCCCTGCTCGCCGAGAGCACCCTCCTCTTCGACGAGGCGGCCTACCGCAACGTCGTCTGCCTCGGCCTGATCCTCGACGCCGAGGGCCAGAAGATGAGCAAGAGCAAGGGCAACGTCATCGAGCCCGGGACCGTGCTCGACCGCCAGGGGGCCGACGCGTTCCGCTGGTACCTCCTGACCGCCCAGAGCCCGTGGGACTCCTTCCGCTTCAGCCTCGAGGCGGTGGACGAGGCGATGCGCCGCTTCCTGCTGACGCTCTGGAACACCCACGCGTTCCTGGTCACCTACGCCGCCCTGCCCGACGGCTGGTCGCCCGGCGAGGGCGCGGCCGCCGCCGCCCGCCGCCCCATCGACCGCTGGATCCTGTCGCGCCTCGACGCGACGGTCGCCGAGGTCACCGACCGCCTCGAGGGCTACGACGCCACGGCCGCCGGGCGGGCGCTCGAGGGCTTCCTCGACGACCTCTCGAACTGGTACGTGCGCACGTCCCGGCGCCGCTTCTGGGGCGGCCGCGGCGCGGCGGCCGACGGCGCCGGCCCCGGGGCGGACGCGGCGGCGGCGTTCGCGACCCTCCACGAGTGCCTGACGAGCCTGGCCCTGATGGTCGCGCCGTTCTGCCCGTTCGTCGCGGAGGAGATGTACGGCAACCTGGTCGCCGCCCACGACCCCGCGGCGCCGGAGAGCGTCCACCTCGCCGACTGGCCGGCGCCGGCCGGCCGCCGCGACGCGGAGCTCGAGGCCGCCATGGCCGCGGCCCGCAGCGCGGTGGGCGTGGGCCTGCGCGCCCGCTCGGAGGCGCGGCTCAAGGTGCGCCAGCCGCTCGCCGAGGCCGTCGTCGCCGGGCCGGCGGCGCTCGCCCGCTCAGTCGAGGGCCTCGTCGACCTCGTGGCCGAGGAGCTCAACGTCCGGCGGGTGCGGTTCGTCACCGATCCCGGCGAGCTGGTGGAGGTGACGGTGAAGCCGAACTACCGCCGCCTCGGGCCGCGCTTCGGCAGCCGCATGCCCGAGGTGGCGGCCGCCGTCGCCGCCCTGCCCGCCGCCGAGTCGGCGCGGGCGATCGACGCGGGGGAGGACGTCGAGATCGCCCTCGACGGCGACCGCGAGCGCCTCGCGCCCCGAGGACCTGCTGCTCGAGGCCCGGCCCACGGAGGGCTACGCCGTGGGCCAGGACGCCGCCCTGGCCGTGGGCCTCGCCACCGAGATCACCCCGGAGCTCCGCCGCGACGCGCTCGCGCGCGAGGTGGTCCACGCGGTCCAGGGGGCGCGGCGGGCGGCCGGCCTGCGCGTGGAGGAGCGGATCCACCTGCACCTCGACGGCTCCGGCGAGGTGCGCGAGGCGATCGAGGAGCACCGCGACGCCATCGCCGCCGAGACGCTCGCGACCCGCCTCACGGTGGGCCACGGCGCCCCCTTCGCCGGGCTGCGCCGCGAGGAGCACGTCGTGGACGGCGAGCCCCTGGCGCTGCGGCTGGAGCGGGTCCGGCCCTAAGCCCGCGGCGCGACCGGTACCGGCCCTCAGGCGATCAGCTCGACCTCGACCTCGAGCGCCCGGTAGACCTCGAGCGCCCGCCGGTCGCGGGTTCCCAAGCCTGATCCGGTGCTCGTTCGCCGCGCCCGCGACGAGGGCGTCGTAGACGGAGCCACCGGCGATGCCAAGGCCGGGGAGGGAGCCGAGCAACTCGGCTGCCCGCCGGGCGCCGAGGAAGCGGCCCGAGGGGAAGTTCGCCTCGATGACCCGCGCCGCTGCGCGCGGTGTCAATCGGGCGGGCGACGGCAGCCGCGTGAGGATCGAGTAGGTCTCGAACGATGCGTGTCCGGCCAGCCCCAGGCGGCGGCCGCCCAGGGCCTCGGCGACGCGGACGTGGCCTTCGTGGTCCTCGAGTACGAGCGCGACGGCGACGCTCGTGTCGACGAGCAGATCCGGGCGCCTACCGCTGGTCGGCATCGCGCAGCGACCGGACGACCTCGTCGTCGATCGCCGCCCCCGATCGCGGCACGACCAGGCGACCGTCGCGCTCCTCCGAGGACATCTGCCGGCGAGCGGCTCGATGCGGAGCCCGGCGCCGTCGACCGACACCTCGACCTCGCCTGGACGGAGCCCGATCCGGTCGCGCAAGGGCTTGGGCAGTACCACCCGCCCTGCCTTGTCAATGGTTGCTCGCATGCCAGGATGCTACCACCCGCCGTAGCTGGCTGGCTGGCAGGCAGGCAGGCAGGCGCAGGCTCTCGCGCTCCCGCCCTCTACCCGGCCCGCCGGGCCGTGGTCTACGCCCCGCCGCCTCCCCAGGTGGCGGCGCGGGAGCCGAGCAGGACGTCGGCGTCCCCGCGCAGGCGCGACCAGACGCGCTCGGGGTCGAGGCCGAGCCGCTCGATCAGCTCGGGCAGCCTCAGGACGAGGCGAGGGTCGTCCAGGTGCAGGCCGACGACCTTCCCGTCGCCCCGGACCAGCGTCACCCCCTCCTCGACGACCTCGGTCGCCATGTCGGCGAAGGGCTGGACGTGGCCGAGGCTGAAGTAGATGGCGGACATGTGCTCCTCAGTCGTCGCGGGCGTCGAGGTGGGCGGCGACGGCCCGCTCGAGCCGGGCCGCCTTGACGGCGCCGCCCATGCGCTCGACCGGCTCGCCGCCGCGGAACAGGATCAGGGTCGGCAGGGAGAGGACGTCGTAGCGGCCGGCCGCGCGCGGCTCGTCGTCGACGTTCAGCCGGGCGACGGTCAGCCGCCCCGCGTAGCGGGCGGCGAGGTCGCGGACGATCGGCTCGACCTTCCGGCACGGGGCGCACCACGGCGCCCAGAAGTTGACGAGCACCGGCGTGTCGCCGCCCAGCACCCGCGCGTCCCAGTCGGCGTCGGTGACCGCGACCGGCTCCGGCGTCACGGACGGATCGAGAGCTTCATCCCGATCGTCACCTGCTCGTACATCGCCTCGACGTCCTCGATGTACATGCGCATGCAGCCGTGGCTGGCGGCGGTGCCGACCGAGTAGGAGGCGTAGGTGCCGTGGAAGCCGATCGCGGGGGCGCTCGTCCCGATCCAGCGTGTGCCGAGGGGGTTGCCGGGGCCCGGCGGGATCGACGAGAGCTCGGCCGCCCAGGGGGAGTCGGGCGGAGTCCAGGTGGGGTCGACCTGCTTGTCGATGATCTCGAACTCGCCGGTCGGCGTCGGGTAGGCGGGCTGCCCCTTGGCGATCGGATACGAGACCACGACCTTGCCGTCACGGATCAGGCGGACGCGGAACTGGCTGAGGTTGACGACGAGGCGCCCGACCATCCGCTGGACCATGCGCTCGTCCACGATGCCGGTCTTCGCGAGCTTGTAGCGCTTCTGGTAGCGGGCGATCGCCTTCTCGGTCTTCTTGTCGACGACGCCCGAGAGCTTGCCCTTCTTCGGGTACACGCCGGCCTCGCGCAGGCGCTGCTGCAGGAGGGTGACGTCGGCGCCCCGGGCGCGCGCGCCGATCTCGACCGAGCCGAACTCCTCGGTGCTGTTCACGTGCACCACGCGCACGGCGCGCGCGACGTTGCCGGCCCGGTCCTCCACCTTCACCCGGATCCGGTTGCGGCCCTGCGGCAGCGTCCCGATCGCCATGGCGAAGCGCCGTCCGTCGAGCTCGAGGGCCGTCGGCTCGCCGGCCGCGGCCTCCGCATAGACATCCTCGTCGTCGGCGCTCACGGCGTCCCGGCCCTTCGCGGTCGCGACGACCTCGCCGTTCACCGAGGCCGTGAAGGTCAGCGCCTTCGGGCTGTCCGCCGTGACCGCGCCGTACACCAGCGGCTGGTCGGTCTCGGTGAGCTGGTCGCCCTTGGCCGGCGCGGTGACCTGGAGGCGCGGCGCCGTCGTGTTGACCGTGACGGCGCGCCGGCGGGCCGTCGTGTTGCCGGCGCGGTCGACGGCCGTGACGGTCGTGGCGACCTCACCCTCCGGCAGCCGCGCGACCGCGGACCAGGCGCCGCCGTCGCCGGCCAGCGCGGTCGCCTCGCCGCCCTTGTAGGCCACGGTGACGGTCGAGCCGGCCTCGGCCCTGCCCCGGAACTTGACCGCCTTCCTCGCCCGCAGGGCCCGGGGCTTCGGCGCGGCCACCGCGAGGAGCGGGTGCGACGGTGTTGACGTCGAAGCTCCAGCGGCGATCCACGGTCCGCGCGAAGACGTTGCCGCTGGAGAAGCTCACGGCCACCTCGTGCCCTCCGTCGGGCAGCTTGGCCACCGGCGTCACCGTGAGCTCGTCACCCGAGCCGCGGACGCGCGCGGTGACGTCGCGGCCGTCGAGCGTCACGCGCAGGTCGCTGAGCCGCCGGCCGTCGTCGACGGAGAAGGCGATGGCCGGCCGCGAGTCGGTGACGGCGCTGCCGGGGGCCGGCGTCGGGGCATCGACGGTGGGCCGCTGGACGAGCTGGACGACGGCGAACGCCGCTGCGGCCACGAGCGCCACCGCGGCGATCACCAGGGTGACGATGCCACCCCGCCGAGAGCCCAGAACCTGCACCTGCCGACCTCCCCTCGGAACGCGGGCAGACGATACCAGCGGTGCCGGAGGCGACCGGCCCGTGCGGTCGCCCCCTCAAGGTTCACCGGCAGCGCCTTAAACTCCTCCGATGGCCGAGGCCCTCCCCACCAATCGCGAGATCGCGGACAGCCTGCGCCTGATCGGCGACCTGCTCGAGCTGGATGGCGCGGTGCGCCACCGCGTCCTCGCCTACCGCCGGGCCGCGGCGCGGATCCGCTCGGCGACCACGTCGGTCGCGGAGATGGCGATCAGCGGGCGCGCGGTGGACCTCCCCGACATCGGCGCCACCCTCCAGGCCAAGATCGTCGAGCTGGTCGAGACCGGCGACATCGCCGCCCTCGCGAAGCTGCGCGACCGGGTGCCGGCCGGTCTCGCCGAGGTCGCCCGGCTCGACGGCATCGGCCCCAAGCGTGCCACGGCGCTGTGGAAGGAGCTCGGGGTGGCGAGCGTCGACGACGTGGCGGCCGCGCTCGCCGAGGGCCGGATACGCGACGTGCCCGGCTTCGGCACGACCACCGAGGCCCGCCTCGCGGCCGAGCTCGCCCGCCTCGCGGCCGAGGAGGCCACCGCCGATGAGCGCGTCCCCATCGGCCAGGCGCTGCCCGTGGCCGAGGAGATCGCCCGCGACCTCCGCGACGCCGTCCCCGGCGCGCGAGTCGAGGTCGCCGGCAGCCTGCGGCGCGGTCGCGAGAGCGTGCACGACATCGACCTGGTCGCCGCGAGCGAGCGCCCCGCGGACCTGCAGGACGCGCTGGCCGCGCACCCGGCCGTCGAGCGTGAGCTGTCGCGCGGCGACGCGAGCGCCTCGGTGGCGACGCACGCCGGCGTGCGCCTCGAGCTGGCCGTCGGCCCGCCTGAGGCCTTCGGGAACCTCCTCCAGCACGCGACCGGGTCGGCGGCCCACAACGTCCGCCTGCGCGAGCTCGCGGTGCGGCAGGGCCTGTCCGTCTCGCAGCACGGCATCCTCGGCCCCGACGGCCGGCGCGCGACGCACGCCGACGAGGAGGGCGTCTACGCCGCCCTCGGCCTGCACCCCATCCCCCCCGAGCTGCGCGAGGACCGCGGCGAGATCGAGGCGGCCCGCGAGGGGCCGCTGCCGGCGCTGGTGGAGCGCGCCGACCTCCTGGGGGACCTGCACTGCCACACCCGCTGGAGCGACGGCACCCGCACGGTCGCCCAGATGGTCGAGGCGGCCCGCGCCCGCGGCTACGCGTACCTCGCGATCAGCGACCACTCGCAGAGCCTGGCGATGGCGGGCGGGCTCGACGCCGAGCGGGTGCGCCGCCAATGGGAGGAGATCGACGCCGTGAGCGCGCGGGTGGACGACATCGTCGTCCTCAAGGGCACCGAGATGGACATCCTCGCCGACGGCCGCCTCGACTTCGAGGACGAGCTGCTCGCCGGCTTCGACTGGGTGACGGCGAGCGTGCACTCGGGCTTCGGGCAGGACGCGGCGCGGTACACCGACCGCGTGCTCGGGGCCGTCGCGAGCCCGTTCGTGGACGTCATCGGCCACCCCACGGGCCGGATGCTCGGGCGACGCGGGCACGCGCCGGTCGAGCTCGCGCGAATCGTGGAGGCCGCGGCCGAGTCGGGGACCTACCTGGAGGTGAACGCCCAGCCGCGGCGCCTCGACCTCGACGCCGACATGGCGCGCCTGGCCCTGGCCGGGGGCGCGCGGATCACCATCGGGTCGGACGCCCACTCCGAGAGCGCCTTCGACTTCGTCCGGTACGGGCTGCTCGTCGCGCGCCGGGCCGGCGCGCGCCCCGAGGACGTCGGCAACGCGCGTCCCTGGGCCGAGCTGGCCGACGCGCGGCGGGCGCGCATCGCCGCGGTCGGCGCGGGTCAGTGAGCGAGCAGCCGGAGCGCGTCCAGGGCCCCTTCCGGCCCGTCGACCTGCGCGTCGGCGGCGGCCCGCACCTCGGGCGGGACCTCGGCGCTGGCGACCGCGAGGGCGACGGCGTGCCGGAGCGTCCCCGCGTCGCGCAGCGTCGCGCAGCGCGCGCCACGCGTCGGCGTCGGTGCGGTCGTCGCCGGCGTAGAGCGCCGTCCGGGCGCCGGGGGCGCCGGCCAGGAGCTCCGTCACGGCGGTGCCCTTGTTGACCCGGACGGGCGGCCGCACCTCGAGCACCTCGCGCCCGCTGGTCGTCACCAGGCCGTGCTCGGCGGCCTGGCGGGCGACCTCGAGGAGCAGGAGCTCGGCGGCCGCCGGGTCGGGCGCGCCCCGGGCGTGCACGCTCAGGGTGGCGCCCTTCTCCTCCAGCCGCAGGCCCGCGACCGCGAGGCGCTCGGGCGGCCACGTGGCGGCGAACGCCGCGATCGTGGGGACGTGGGCGGCGACGCCGTCGGCCAGCCGCGGCCGCGCCCCGGGCAGGTGCAGCTCCATGCCGTGGTTGCCCGCGTAGGCGCAGCCGTCGAGCCCCACGAGGCGCTCGACGTCCGCGAGGCCGCGGCCGCTGACGAAGCCGAGCATCCGCACGCGGGCGCGCAGAGCCTCCAGCACCGCGGGGGCGCCGTCGAGCAGGCGCGCGTCCTCCGGCCGGGCGACGATCGGGGCGAGCGTGCCGTTGACGTCGCAGAGCACGACCGCCTCGCCCGGGCGCTCGCGCAGCGGCGCGAGGAGGTCGGCGAGCCGCCGGTCGGGAGCGGTCACGGCGCTCGACCCTAGCAGCGGCGCCCAGGACGCGGGCGTGCCCCTCGCCCCCTCGGCGCGCGTCGTGCGGCTCGCGGCGATCGGGCTCGCCGCGGGCCTCTTCTCGGCGCTCTTCGGCGTCGGCGGCGGCGTCATCATGGTGCCGCTGCTGATCGCGCTGCTCGCGTACGACGCCAAGATCGCGACGGCGACCTCGCTCGCGGCCATCATCTTCACGGCGACGGTCGGCGCGGCGACGCACGGCGCGCTCGGCAACGTCGAGTGGGAGACCGCGCTGCTCATCGGCATCCCCGCGATGGTCGGCGTCAACCTGGGGCTGGCGATCAAGGCGCGCGTGTCGAGCCGTGCGCTCACCTACGCCTTCGCCGTCCTGCTCGTGGCCGTGGCCGTCCGGCTGGCGGTGGGCTGATGCTGGAGGCGATCGCGGTCATCCTGCTCGGCGTCGCCGCGGGGGCGGTGGCCGGGCTCTTCGGCGTCGGCGGCGGCATCATCTTCGTGCCGACCCTCACGCTGATCCTCGGGCTGACCCAGCTCGAGGCCGAGGCCACCTCCCTCCTCGCGATCATCCCCGTGGCGGTGCTCGGGTCGTGGCGCCAGACCCGCGCCGGCGCGGTGCGCTGGCGCGACGCGGTCGTCATCGGGCTGGTGTCGGTGGGCACCGCGATCGCCGGCGCGCTCATCGCCGACGCGGCGCCGGAGCGGGCGCTGCGGATCGGCTTCGCGCTGCTCCTCGTGGCGACCGCCGTGCAGCTCGTGCTCCGGGAGCGCGCCCGGGACGCCTGACGCTTCGCGCGAGGCCCGGCTCAAGTCCTGGGCCGGAGGCGCCGATAGGTCCTCGGCGCACGGCGCCGCACGCGCCGATCCGCAGACCGAGGAGACCCACGATGAGACGCCACACCCTCGTCGCCGCGCTCGCCGGCCTCTGCCTGGCCGCGGTGCCCGCGGCCGCGCTCGGGGCCGAGGGGCCCGAGCCGGCAGCCGTGCCGCTCGACGCCGCCTCCACCCTCCAGGTTGACCGGCCCGAGGCGCCGCCGGCCCCGCCCGGCGAGCTGAGCCCCGACCAGCCCGCTCCGCCCGACGAGAGCAGGCCCGAGGCCCCGCCGGCCCCGCCCGGCGAGCTGAGCCCCGACCAGCCCGCTCCGCCCGACGACAGCAGGCCCGAGGCCCCGCCGGCCCCGCCCGGAGAGCTGAGCCCCTGAGGCAGGCAGCGGGCCCGCGGCAGGACGCGGGCCCGTGAGGGTTCGGATGGGCGGGTTCGGGTAGGAGATGAACGTGTCTCCTCCGGTGCCTGCGCCCCGGCGGCGGGCTCTGACCGGGCTCGCGGTGACCGGTGCGCTCATGGCGGCGCTGGCGGCCGCGCCCGCGGCGGCCGCCCTGGATCTCAACGGCGCGGTGGGCGCCGCCTCCGGAGCCGTCACGCCCGCCGCCGGCGCGGTCCGGCCCGTGGCCGAGGCGGCGCGGCCGGTGGTCCAGCCCGTGGCCGGTGCGGTCCAGCCCGTGGCCGAGGCGGCGCGGCCCGTGGTCCAGCCCGTGGCGCGCGCGGTCCAGCCCGTGGCCGAGGTAGCGCGCCCCGTGGTCCAGCCCGTGGCCGACGCGGTCCAGCCGGTGCTCCAGCCGGTGAGGCAGGCCGTCGCCCCCGTCGTCCGGCCCGTGGCCCAGGCCGTCGCGCCCGTCGTCCGGCCCGTGACCGACGCGGCGGCGCCCGCCGCCGGCGCCCTCGGCCCCGTCGTCGACGGGGTGGCAGGCGGGCCCGGCGCCGCCGACCCGCGGTCCGAGGGCCGGGCCGCCCTCGTCCGGCTCCGACTTCCAGTCATCCGGGCGCGCCGGCGATCGCCAGGCCGCCGACGCCGGGCCGGCGCGGGGCGCGTCGTCGGCCGAGCCGACGCCCGCCGTCTCGAGCCGAGCTGCCGGCCCCAGGAGCCCGGCCACCGCGCGGCGGCCGGGCGCCGCCGCCGAGCCGGGGGCACGGCCAGCCCGCGCCGGCTCCCGCCCGCGGACACCGGGCGCGTCCCAGCGCCGGCCGGCCGGCGCGGCGGTCCGGGTCGGCGGCGACGTCGTGGTGCCGCTGGGTGCGAGCGACGGCGACGGGATTCCGGGTTGGCTGCCTTCGACGCCGACGATGGGCGTGATCACCTCGCTGCTGCTCCTGCTGCTGTCGGCGGCCGTCGCGGCCCTCGTGGTCGTCCGGCCCCCCGGCTCGCGGCGGGGCTACGGCGCCAGCAGCGCCTCGGCCGCTCCACGACAGGCGTCGATGACGGGGGAGGCCATCAGGGCGAGCGCGAGCACCGCGACGCCGGAGGTGACGGTCGCCAGGGCGACGGGGCCGGGGATGCGCAGGATCTTGCGCGGCGCGCCGGGGGCCGGCGGCAGCCACACGACGGTGACGACCCGCAGGTAGTACCCCAGGCTCACCATGCTCCCGACGGCGCCGACGACCGCGAGCCAGTCCAGGTCGGCCTCGACCGCCGCGCCGAAGAGCAGGAACTTCCCGACGAACCCGGCCAGCGGCGGGAAGCCGGCCAGCGAGAGCATCGCGAGCGTCATGACGACGCCGATGACGGGCCGAGCCCGGCCATAGCCGGTGAGCGCGGCGAGCTGGTCGCCGTCCTCGACCTCGCGCTCGCGGATGATCACCACGGCGAAGGCCGCCATCGTCATCGCCGTGTAGGCCACCAGGTAGTAGATCACGGCCTCGGCGCCCTGGATCGAGCCGACGGCGACCCCGATCAGGAGGTAGCCGGCCTGCGCGACGCTCGAGTAGGCCAGCAGGCGCTTCATGTTGGTCTGCACCAGCGCGGCGACGTTGCCGACGACGATGCTCGCCACGGCCAGGGCCGCGATCGCCGCCTGCCAGTCGGGCTGCAGGTCGGGCAGCGCGCCGGCGAAGATCCTCAGGAACGCGGCGAACGCCGCCGCCTTGGTCGCGGTCGCCATGAACGCGGTCACGGTGGTCGGCGCGCCCTCGTAGACGTCGGGCGTCCACATGTGGAACGGCGCCGCCGACGCCTTGAAGGCGAGTCCCGCGGCGATCAGCGCCATCGCGGCCACCACCAGCGGCTCGTCGCCCATGGTGCCGCCGGCCAGCGCCCCGCCGATCTCGCCGAGGTTGGTTGACCCGACCGCGCCGAACAGCAGGGCGAGGCCGTACAGGAGGATCGAGGCGCCGACCGCGCCGATGATCAGGTACTTGAGGCCGCTCTCGAGGGACCGCTCGCGCCACACCTCGAGCGCGCAGAGCACGTAGAGGGCGACCGAGAGGATCTCGATGCCGAGGAAGATCGAGATGAGGTCGCCGGCCGCGGCGACCAGCATCATCCCGGTCGTCGAGACCAGGATCAGGGAGACGAACTCGCCCCGCCTGTTGACCGCGGCCGGCTCGCGCCAGGCGAGCATGATCGTCAGCAGCGCCGCGGCCAGGAAGATCCCGCCCAGCATGAGGCTGAAGCGATCGGCGCGCAGACCGCCGTTGAACGCCTCCTGGCGGTCGCCCCAGAGGACCGCGGTCATGACGAACGCCGCGACGATCCCGGCGATCCCGACGAATGCCGGGCCGTGGCGGCGGCGGGTGGCCCCGGGCAGCAGGCCCGCGCCGAGGGCGAGCGTCGCGGTGGCGCCCACGATGATGATGGGGGTCGCCGCGACGACGTTCTGGCTCACGGCGCCGCCTCCCCGGTCTCCTCGTCGCCGGGCAGCGGCTGGACGGCGGGCGGCGGGTTGGGCACCACGACCGCGCGGATCTCGTCGGCGGGGCGGCCGGCGGCGACCTGGGCCGGCGCGATCGTGCGCTCGAGCGTCGCGGTGGTCGCGCCGACCAGGCTCTTCGGCCACAGGGCGATCAGGAACATGATCGCGACCAGCGGCAGCAGCACCACCAGGTCGGCGGCGCGCAGCTCCGCGTCCTGCGGGCGGCCGCCGCGGGGCGGCCCGTTCATCGAGGTCTGGTACAGCCGCAGCATGTAGACCGCGGCGTAGACGATGCCGATGCACGCGAGCACCGCCAGCCAGAGGTGCTGGCGGAAGACGCCGGTGAGGATGAAGAACTCCCCGACGAAGGAGTTCGACCCGGGGATGGCCAGCGACGCCATCGCGACGATCAGGAAGACGCCGGCCAGGCGCGGCGCGCCCGCCGCGATGCCGCCGATGTCGTCGAGGCGGTCATCGGGCGCGGCGCGGTTGATGATGCCGACGATCGCGAAGGCCGCGGCCACCACGATGCCGTGGTTGACCATCTGCAGCACCGCCCCCTGCGAGGCCTGCAGGTCGAAGGCCACGATGCCCATGGCGATGAACCCCAGGTGGGCGAGGCTCGAGTAGGCCACGAGCAGGCGCATGGTGGGCGCGCGCCACGCGACCAGCGAGCCGTAGACGATCCCGATCACGGCCAGCACGCCGATCGGGATGGCGAAGGCGTCTGCGCCGTCGGGGAACACGGGCAGGCCGACGCGCAGGAAGCCGTACACGCCCGCCTTGCTCATCACGGCGGCCAGCAGCACGGTGACGAGCACGGGCGCGGCGCGGTAGGCGCCGGGCAGCCATCCGTGGAAGGGCCAGAGCGGCAGCTTGATCGCGAAGGCCAGGGCGAAGCCGGCGAACAGCCAGGCGCTCTCGGTCTCGGAGAACGCGACGCCGACGAGGTCCTGGATGACGAAGGTGAACTGGCCGGTGATGTCCCGCGCGACGAACGCCGTCGCCAGGATGGCCACCAGCATCAGCAGGCTGCCGACCATCGTGTAGATCACGAAGCGCGTCGTCGCCCGGCCGCGCCCCTCGCCGCCCCACATCCCGATCAGGAAGTAGAACGGGATGAGCATCGCCTCCCAGAAGACGTAGAAGAGGACGAGCTGGCCGGCCGCGAAGAGCCCCAGCAGCCCCGTCTCGGCCAGCAGCACCATCGCGAGGAACGCGCGCGGGCGCTCGGGCGTGCGCCAGCAGACCGCGACGACGACGAGCAGGAAGACGACCGCACACAGGGCGAGCAGCCACAGCGACAGGCCGTTGACGCCGACGTCCCACGACAGCCCCACCTCCTCGGCCCACCCGGCGCGGTCGACGAACTGCAGGCCGCTCGCGTCCCGGTCGAAGAGCCCGATGAGGATCGCGGTGAGCACCAGCGTCCCGCCGGCGCTGACCAGCGCGTGGATCCGCGCCTGCAGCGACCCGGCCGGCGCCGGGGGCACGGCGAGCATGGACAGCGCGCCCAGCAGGGGCAGCAGGACGATGGCGGAGACCCAGGGCACGCCGGCCTACCGCATCGCCAGCGCGAAGATGACCCCGACGATCGCCGCCCCGGCGATCATCGCGAACGCGTACGTGCGCACCAGGCCGGTCTGGGCCGCGCGCAGGCCGCGGCCGGCGTTGACCAGCGAGCGGGCCATGCCCTCCATGGCCCCCTGGACGCCGTAGCGCTCGACGTTGACCGTCAGGACGTCGCCCAGGTCGCGCCCGGGCTGCACGACGGCCTGCTCGTAGACCTCGTCGAAGCGGTACTGGTCGGCCAGCAGGTCGCGCGTCGCCGGCGCGACGGCGGCGAGCCGCGCCCGCCGGGCCGGGTCGGCGACGAAGACCCACCACGCGAGGGCGATCGCCGCCAGGCACAGGGCGACGCTGGCGACCGACGCGACCACCTCGGCGGCCGTCGAGACCTCGATGTCGGGCGCCGCGGTCAGGGCCGGCTCGAGCCAGTCGTTGACCAGCTGCCAGCCGCCCGGCACCTGCAGCCAGCCGATGAACGTGGCGCCGATCGCCAGGACGATCACCGGCACGGCCATGGCCCGGCCGGAGGGGTGGGGGCGGGGGACGTCGTACCCGCCCTCGGGCCGCGGCCCCCAGAAGGCCCGGAAGTAGAGGCGGAACATGTAGAACGCCGTCAGCCCGGCGCCGAGGATGCCGACGATCCCGAGCACGACCCCGAGGTCGCCGGAGTCCAGCGCCCCGGCGATGATCTCGTCCTTGCTGAAGAAGCCGGAGAACGGCGGGATCCCGGCGATCGCCAGGCAGCCGACGAGCACGCCGGCGTTCGCCAGCGGGAGGTGCCGGCGCAACCCGCCCATCCGGTCCAGGCTCTGCTGCCCGGCGAGCGCGTGGATGACGATGCCGACGGCCAGGAAGAGCAGGGCCTTGAAGAAGGCGTGCGTCAGCAGGTGGAACATCGAGCTGCCGTAGAGGCCCAGCCCGGCGGCCATGATCATGTAGCCGATCTGGCTCACGGTGCTCCACGCGAGCACCCGCTTGATGTCCTCCTGGACGAAGGCGATCGTCGCGGCCACGAAGAGCGTCAGCGCCCCGATCACGGCGACGATGTCGCCGGCGTACGGCGCGAGCTCGTAGAGCACGTTGCAGCGCACGATCAGGTAGACGCCGGCGGTGACCATGGTGGCGGCGTGGATGAGGGCGCTGACCGGGGTCGGGCCCTCCATCGCGTCGGGCAGCCATGTGTGGAGGGGGATCTGGGCGCTCTTGGCCGCGGCGCCGACGAGCAGCAGCAGCGCCACCGCCTCGGCGACCCCCGAGCCCTGCCCCAGCCCCTCCGGCGCGGTCGCGAACACGACGCCGTAGTCGAGGCTGCCCAGCTCCCGGATCAGGAGGAAGGCCGCGAGCACCATGCCGACGTCGCCGATCACGTTCACGACGAACGCCTTCTTGGCGGCGGCGACCGCCGACGGGCGCTCGTAGTAGTAGCCGATCAGCAGGTACGAGGCGAGGCCCACGAACGCCCATCCCACGATCAGGAAGAGGAAGTTCGCCGCCTCGACCAGCAGCAGCATCGCGAAGACGAAGAAGCTCATCTCCGCGAAGAAGCGCCGGTAGTCGCGGTCGGGCGCCATGTACTCGGTGGAGTAGAGGAGGATCAGCGACCCGACGCCGGTGATGATCAGCATCATGAAGACCGACAGGACGTCGATCTGGATCGGCGAGGTTGACGGTCAGGTCGCCGATCTCGATCCACTCGTAGAGCGAGTTCGACCTCGATCCGGTCGTCGGCCTCCCGGCCGAGGAACACGAAGAAGATCGCGAGCGTCAGCGCGAAGCCGAGCGCCGGCAGGCCGACGCCGATCGCGCGGGTGATACGGCGGTCGGGCTCGCCGGGCCACAGCGACAGGACGACGCACCCGAGCAGCGGCAGCCCGAGGACGATCCACCCGAGGACGGCGGGGGCCAGCGGTCCTTAGCCCTTCAGCGTCGACATCTGGTTGACGTCCAGCGCCATGCGCTGGCGGAAGACCGCGACGACGAGCCCGAGGCCGATCACGACCTCGGTGGCGGCCACGACCATCACGACCAGCGCGAAGACCTGGCCGTCGGTCACGCTCCAGTAGCGGCTGAACGCCACCAGCGACAGGTTGGCCGAGTTCAGCAGCAGCTCCACCGCCAGCAGCAGCAGCAGGGGGTTGCGGCGGATCATCACCCCCAGCAGGCCGATCAGGAACAGCGCCCCCGACAGCCCGATGTAGAGGATGAGGGGGACCCCGTTGACGGCCTCGCCGATCACCGGCCCCCCTCCGACCGGACGGCCCGCTTGGCGAGCAGCACCGCGCCGACCGCCGCGACCAGCAGCGCCAGCGAGGTCGCCTCGAACGGGACGATGTACTGGTCCACGAACGAGCGCCCGATCGCCTCGGGGCTGCCGATGTCCCCGACCTCGCTTGGGGTCGTCGCGGAAGCCCGGCAGGTCGGTCGTCGCGAGCACGACGACCCCCTGCACCGCGAGGGCGATCACCGCGATCCACGCGAACACCGCGTACTTGCCGAGGCGGTCCCCGATCTCCGCCACCGGCCGCTCGCCGAGGTAGGCGATCACGAACAGGAACAGCACGACGATCGCGCCCGCGTACACGATGACCTGGATCGCGGCCACGAACGGGCGCCAGCAGCAGCACGAACAGCACCGCCAGCGACAGCAGCGTCCCGATGAGGGCGACGGTGGCGCGGAAGGGCCCCTTCAGGGTGATGACCAGCACCGCGGACACGAGGGCCGCGGCGGCGGCGAAGCCGAAGACGATCTGCTCACCCACGGCGGCCGAGCCTACGGGACCTCGGCGCGCACGGGCACCGGCTTGGGGTGGGGCGCCAGCAGCATCTCCTTGTCGTAGATCAGCTCGGCGCGGGTGCGCTCCGACATCTCGTACTCGTTCTCCAGCGTGATGGCGTCGAACGGGCACGCGAGCTCGCAGTAGCCGCAGAAGATGCAGCGGGCCATGTTGATCTCGTAGATGCGCGCGTACCGCTCGCCCGAGGAGACGCGGTGCTCGGGCGTGTTCTCCTCGGCCACGACGCGGATGCAGTCGGCCGGGCACGCCGCCACGCACAGCGAGCACCCGACGCACTTCTCGAGGCCGTTCTCGTGGCGCCAGAGGCGGTGGCGGCCGCGGAAGCGCGGGAACACGGGCGTCTTGCGCTCCGGGTAGCCGATCGTCTCGGGCCGCTTCAGCATCGTGCGGAAGGTGACGGCGAAGCCCTTGAGCGAGTCCTCGATCGGCATGGCTCCCCGTCCCTAGTCCGCGAACCCGAGGGCGACGACGACCGCCGTGACGACCAGGTTCAGGGTCGCCAGCGGCAGCAGCACCTTCCAGCCGAACTTCATCAGGCGGTCGTAGCGCAGCCGCGGCAGCGTGGCCCGCAGCCAGATGAAGAGGAACAGCAGCGCCGCGACCTTGATCGCGAGCCAGAGCCAGCCGGGCAGCGCCGGCCCCGAGAAGCCGCCGAGGAAGAGCGTGGCCCCGAAGGCCGAGATGATGATCATGTTCACGTACTCGGCCAGGAAGAACATCGCGAACTTCAGGCCGCCGTACTCGGTGTGGTAGCCGCCGACCAGCTCCGACTCGGCCTCCGGCAGGTCGAAGGGCGCCCGGTTGGTCTCGGCGACCGCGGCGATCGCGAAGATCACGAAGGCCACCGGCTGCAGCAGGATGTACCAGACCGAGTCGGCCTGGGCGTTGACGATGTCCACCAGCGACAGGCTCTGGGCCATCATCACGACCCCGACCACCGACAGGCCCATCGCGACCTCGTAGGAGACGAGCTGGGCGGCCGTGCGCGCCGCCCCCAGCAGGCTGTACTTGTTGCCGCTCGCCCAGCCGCCCAGGATCAGGCCGTAGAAGCCGAGGCCCGAGAGCGCGAACAGGAACAGCACCCCGATGTCGAGGTCGGCCCCGTAGAGGTTGACGTTGTGGCCGAAGACCTCGATCGGCTCCCCGAAGGGGATCACTGCCACCGCCGCCACGGCGGCGACCACGGAGATCATCGGCGCGAGCTGGAAGAGGATCCGGTTGGCCCCCCGGGGGACGAAGTCCTCCTTGAAGATCAGCTTCACGACGTCGGCGAGCGGCTGCAGGTAGCCGACGGGGCCGGTGCGGTTGGGCCCGTAGCGGGCCTGGAAGCGGCCGATCAGCTTGCGCTCCCACAGGAGCGTGTACGCGAACGCGGTGATGAGCACGAACACCACCACCACGGCCTTGATGAGGATGACGAGGAAGGTCTCGTCCATCAGGCCGGCAGAGACCTCGGCGCGGACCGGGCCGCGATCCGGCGGCAGCAGGCGCCCGACGCCCGAGGCGGGCACGTCGGCCGCCAGGTAGGCGACGCCCTCCAGGCAGGCGGCGTCCAGGCGCACCGGCAGCGTCGCCTCGCCGTGGGGCGAGCGCAGCCGCGCCCGCGAGCGGTCGGCCAGCCCGCGGCGCGCGGCCTCGACCGGGTGGAGCACCAGCTCCGCGGACGTGCGCACCCCCTCGAGCGCGTCCGAGCGGTGGGCGGCGGCGTCGCCGAAGATCGGCCGGGTCGCGACGACCGGCAGCCCCGTGCCCTCCGGCTCGCGCGGCCCGGGCCGCCCGTTCGGCGTGGGCGCGGCCGCCGCCGGGACCTGCGCCCCCAGCGTCCCGAGGGCGTCGTAGTCGAGGCCCGCCAGCGCCGGCCGCGCGGCCGCCGCGGCCGCGAACGCCCGCGCGGCGGTGCGGTAGGGCGGCGGCGCGCCGAGGCGGTGCGCGAGCGCGATCAGCAGCTCCCACCCGGGCGCGGCGCCCTCCGGGAGGGGCCGCCGCGGGCCGCAGCCGCTGGGCGCGGCCGTTCATCGCGACGTAGACGCCCTCGCTCTCGTAGTGGGTGGCGGCCGGCAGGACCACGGTCGCGGAGTCGGTCGCGCCGGAGGCGTGGGACGCGATCGCGACGCGCGCCCGGACGCGCCCGAGGGCCCAGCCCCACTCGGACGCGCCCGGGCCGTCCGTGGGGTCCGCGTGGACGGTCAGCAGCGTGTCGATCCCGCCCGCGGCGGCCGCCTCGAGCACGCCGCCGGCCGCGATCCCGAGCGCCCGCAGGCCGGCGCCGTTGACGTCCGCGCCGAGCTCGAGGCACGGGGCGCCCAGGCCCTCGGCCAGGCGGGCGAGGGCGTCGGCGGCATCGGGCTCGGCGGCGAGGTCGGCCTCGTCCCACAGCACCACGACGCGCTCGGCGTCCGGCAGCTCGGCTCCCGACAGGGCGGCGGCGAGGCCGCCGGGCGCCGCCCGGACGGCCGCGCCCAGCGCCTCGAGGGCGTGGGGGCGCGACCCCACCGACACCACCCGGGCGCCGCCGCGCCGCGCCTTGCGCACGCGCAGCTCCACCACCGGCTGCTGGTTGGCGGGGTCCCCGCCCACGATCAGCACGAGCTCCGCGGCGTCGATGTCGGCCAGCTGCGCCGCCGGCAGGGCGCGCAGGCCGGCGAGGCCCTCGCCGGGGATGCCCAGGCGCTGGACCGGCGCGCCGCCCAGGGGCCCGGCGGCGAGCTCCTGGGCCAGGAAGCCCTCCTCGACCGTCGCCCCCGGGCCGACCACCACGCCGGCGCGGCCCCCGCGGCCCAGCACGAGCGCCGCCGCCTCGACGGCCTCCTCGAGGGACGCGTCGCGCGTGCGCCCGGCGTCGCGGATGACCGCCGACCGCAGCCGGTCGGGCGACCAGTCGCCGGGGTAGGCGAAGCGGCCCTTGTCGCAGAGCCACCCCTCCTCGACGGCGTAGTTGGGGTCGGGCCGGCCCGTCACGCGGCTGATCCGGCCCTCGCGCTCGGTGAGCTCGACGTTGCAGCCCACCGGGCAGTGGCCGCAGACGGACGGGGCGTTGCGGATGTCCCACGGCCGCGCGACGAAGCGGTAGGGGATGCTCGTCAGCGCGCCCACCGGGCAGAGGTCGATGACGTTGCCGGTGAACCGGCCCTCGTAGTCGTCGCCGGTGAAGGTGCCGATCTCGCTGCCGGCGCCGCGGTCCTCCATGATCAGCGCGCCGTCCTCGGCCACCTCCTGGCTGAAGCGCACGCAGCGGAAGCACGAGATGCAGCGCTCGCGGTCGAGCGCGATCAGCGACGACAGGTCGAGCGGCTTGGGGAAGTGGCGCTTGGTCTCGACGAACCGCGACGTCGGGGGGCCGAACCTGTAGGTGCGGTCCTGCAGGGGGCACTCGCCGCCCTTGTCGCAGACCGGGCAGTCGAGCGGGTGGTTCTCGAGCAGGAGCTCCAGGACGCCGTCGTGGCCGTCGCGCGCCGCCTCGGAGGTGGTGCTCACGACCATGTCGGGGGTCACCGGCGTGCTGCAGGCGGTCTGCAGGCCGCGCATGCCCTCCACCTCGACCAGGCACATGCGGCACGCGCCGATGGCGGCCCCCAGGCGCGGCTCGTAGCAGAAGACCGGCACCTCGACGCCGTGGGCGTACGCGGCGTTGACCAGCATCGTCCCCCCGGGCGCCGCCACCCGGCGCCCGTTGAGCTCGAACTCCACCTGGTCGGGGGCGGTCAGGTTGACGGGGGCGTAGTCAGCCACCGACCGCCACCTCCATCATGGGCTCCGGACGCGGGTCGCCCCCGTTCTCGATCGCGCGCACGAAGTCGTCCCGGAAGCGCTGCACCGCGCTCAGCACGGGCAGGATCCCCGTGTCGGCCAGCGCGCAGAGCACCCGGCCGTTGATGCGGCCGCCGACCGACTCGATCAGCTCGAGGTCCTCCATGCGCCCGCGGCCGTTGACGATCCGCTCCAGGATGCGCTCGAGCCACAGCATGCCCTCGCGGCAGGGCGTGCACTTGCCGCACGACTCGTGCCGGTAGAAGTGCGCCAGCCGCAGCGTGGACCGCACGATCGAGCCCGAGTCGTCCATGACGATGCAGCCGGCGCAGCCGAGGGAGGTGCCGGCGGCCGCCAGGGACTCGTAGTCGAGCGGCGTGTCGAGCGCGTCGGCGCCGACCACGTTCACGCTCGAGCCGCCCACCCAGGCGGCCCTGAACTCCCGGCCCGGCCGGAAGCCCCCGGCGATGTCGAACAGCAGCTCGCGCAGGGTGGTGTCGCCCATGACGACCTCGTAGTTGCCCGGGCGCAGGACGTGGCCCGAGACCGAGAAGAGCTTGGTGCCCGTGCTCTTCTCGGTGCCGACCCCGGCGTACCAGTCGGCCCCCCGCTCCACGATCGGCGGGATCGCGGCGAGCGTCTCGACGTTGTTGATCAGCGTGGGCGACGCGTAGAGCCCGGCCACCGCCGGGAAGGGCGGCTTCAGCCGCGGCTGGCCGCGCTTGCCCTCGAGGCTCTCGAGCAGCGCCGTCTCCTCGCCGCAGATGTAGGCGCCCGCCCCCCGGTAGAGCGTGATGTCGAAGTCGAACGACGAGCCCATCACGCCGGCCCCGAGCATCCCGGCCTCCCGGGCCTGCGAGATCGCGTGCTCGAGGACGCGCGCCTGGTGCTCGTACTCGCCGCGGATGTAGATGTAGCCGCGGGCGGCGCCGATCGCGTAGCCCGCGATCGTGACGCCCTCCAGGAGCTGGAAGGGGTTGTGCTCCATCAGCTCCCGGTCCTTGAAGGTGCCCGGCTCGCTCTCGTCGGCGTTGCAGACCACGTAGGCCGGCAGCGCCGAGTCCTTCGGGATGAAGCTCGCCTTCCGCCCCATCGGGAAGCCGGCGCCGCCCCGGCCCCGGAGCCCCGAGCGCACGAACTGGTAGACGGCCTCGTCGCGGTCGAGCTCCTGCAGGGCCCTCCGCAGGGCCTCGTAGCCGCCCTCGCGCCGGTAGTCGGCGAGCTCCGTGAGAGGACGGCCCGCCGCGCGATGGCGGTAGACGATGTAGCTCTCGGGCACCTATCTCCAGAGGCGCTCGGGGCGCGGGGCCTCGCGCAGCCCGTCGAGCAGCCGGTCGGCGTCGTCCAGGGTCAGCGGGCCGGCGGTCTCCTGCGCGTCGACCTGCAGGCACGGCGCCCGGTCGCAGTAGCCCAGGCACTGGGCCTCCTGCACGGTGATCGCGCCGTCGTCGGTGGTGCCGCCGCCGTGAGGCAGCCCCTCGCGCTCGCAGATGTGCTCCAGCAGCTCGTCCGAGCCCCGCAGCATGCAGGAGAGGGTGATGCAGACCGAGACCACCCGCGTGCCGGTGGGGTGCAGGTAGAGCCGGTCGTAGAACGAGGCGATGCTCTCGACGTAGGCCGGCGTCAGGTTGACGGCCTCGGCCACCGCGGCGAGGTCCTCCTGGGTGAGATGGCCCTTCTCGGTCTGGGCGAACTTCAGCGCGGGCAGGACCAGCGAGCGCTCCTCGGCGAACTCGGGCGCGCAGCGGGCTCGATGTGGGCCCGCACCTCGTCGGCGGTCATCGGTCTCGACCCCCCCCATGACGTTGTCGAGGGAGCCGATCATCGTGATCAGGTCGGCCAGGTAGGCGCCGCGCGCCATCGGCCGCAGCGCCTGGAGGTTCACGAAGCTGGGGTCGCGCACGTGCACCCGGCGCGGCTTGGGCGACCCGTCGGCGGCCACGTAGCAGCCCAGCTCGCCGCGCGGGCTCTCCACCGCCGCGTAGGCCTCGCCCTCGGGGACGTGGAAGCCCTCGGTGACGAGCTTGAAGTGGTGGATCAGCGCCTCCATCGAGGTGGCGAGCTCGGCGCGCGGCGGCAGCACCACCTTGCGGTCGTCGGCGATGTGGCGGCCCTCCGGCATGCCGTCGAGCGCCTGGCCGATGATCCGCACCGACTCGCGCATCTCGCGCACGCGGAGGGCGTAGCGGTCGTAGGCGTCGCCGTTCACCCCCAGCGGCACCTGGAAGTCGAAGTGCTCGTAGCCCGAGTACGGCGCCGTCTTTCGCAGGTCGAGGTCCACCCCCGCGGCGCGCAGGGCGGGCCCGGTGACGCCGAGGTCGAGCAGCTCCTCGGCGGGCAGCACGCCGATCCCCTTGGTGCGGTCGAGCCAGATCGGGTTGCTCGACAGCAGGTCCTCGTAGTCGTCGATGCGCCCGGGCATCTCGTCGATGAAGGCGCGCAGCCGCTGCTCGAACCCCGGGGGCATGTCGTCGGCGCAGCCCCCCACCTGGAAGAACCGCGTGTTCATGCGGTCCCCCGCGATCATCTCGCAGAGGTCGAGCGCCTTCTCGCGCTCGCGGTAGGTGTAGAAGAGCAGGGTGATGGCGCCCAGCTCGAGCCCGCTGGTGCCGAGCCAGACCAGGTGGCTGGTGATGCGGTTGAGCTCGGACATGATCACGCGCAGGTACTCGGCGCGGTCCGGCACCTCGAGCTCGAGCAGGCGCTCGACCGCCATGGCGTACGCGTGGATGTTGAAGAACGAGGCCAGGTAGTCCATCCGCGTCACGAGCGTGATGGCCTGCCAGTAGGTCTTGTTCTCGCACTGCTTCTCGATGCCGGTGTGCAGGTAGCCGATCACCGGGTGCAGGTCGCGGATGACCTCGCCGTCGAGCTCGGTGATCAGCCGCAGCACGCCGTGGGTCGAGGGGTGCTGCGGCCCGAGGTTGATGACCATCGGCGCCCGCGAGCCGGGGTCGGTCTCGTCGGCGGCCTCGACGCTCGCGATGGCCTCCTGCGGGGTCAGCGCCTCGGCGCCGGCGATCGCGCGCTCGGTCTCCGTGAGCTCGCGGCCCTCGCGGCGCGCCGCCCTCCAGGGCCTCGCGCGCCTCGTCCGCGAGGGGGAGGCCCAGCCCGGGCTCGGTGCTCATCGCCCCGCGCTCCTAGACCGCATCGGAGAACTCCACCTCCTCGCCGCCCAGCGGGTAGTCGCGCCGCAGCGGGATGGCCCTCCCAGTCGAGGGGCATGAGGATCCTGGCGAGGTCGGGGTGGCCGCGGAAGCGGACCCCGAACATGTCGTAGACCTCGCGCTCGTGCCAGTTGGCGGTGGCCCACACGCCCGTCACCGAGTTCGACCTCGGGCGGCTCCCCGGCCCAGACGCGCAGCCGCACGCGCGATCCGCTCCCCAGCGAGAAGAGGTGGTAGGCGAGCCGGAAGCGGCCGGGGCGCTCGGGCCAGTCCGAGCAGGTCAGGTCGGACAGCAGCGTGAACGACAGCGGCGGGGCGGCGGCGAAGCGGGCCACCTCGAGCAGCCGGTCGGGGGCCACCTCGAGGGTGAGGTCGCCGGCGTGGGTGACGGCATCCGCGACGGCGCCGGGCACCCCGGCGTCGATCGTGGCGCGCACCTCGCTCACGCGGCGGTGCCCTCCCGGCGAAGGTCGGCCGCGCTCGGCAGGCCCTTGGCGCCGATCGTCTTCTGGAGGATGAGGATGCCCTCGATGAGGCCCTCGGGCCGCGGCGGGCAGCCCGGCACGTAGACGTTGACCGGGACGATCTTGTCCACGCCCTGCAGCAGGGCGTAGTTGTTGAACACGCCCCCCGTGGAGGCGCAGGCGCCCATCGAGATCACCCACTTGGGCTCGAGCATCTGGTCGTAGATCCGCCGCAGGACCGGCGCCATCTTCTGGGCGACCCGGCCCGACACGATCATCAGGTCGGCCTGGCGGGGCGAGGCCCGGAAGACCTCGGCGCCGAAGCGCGCGAGGTCGTAGCGCGGGGTCACGGTGTGCATCATCTCGATCGCGCAGCACGCCAGGCCGAAGGTGGCGGGCCAGATGGAGCTCGAGCGCGCCCAGGCGATGGCCTTCTCGACCGTCGTCGTGAGGAGGCTCTTCTCGAAGTCGGCCTCCTCGGCGTCGCGGAGGTCGCGGTCGATCTCCTCCGCCGTGCGCGGCGCGCGCTCCACCGGGCTGCCGGGCGGCGGGATCAGCGCCATTCGAGCGCCCCCTTCTTCCAGATGTAGACGAGCGCCTCGACGACCGTGAAGACGAAGACGACGAGCACCACCAGGGCCAGCACGCCGTCGTCGCGCAGGACCACGGCGATCGGGTACAGGAAGGCCAGCTCGATGTCGAAGACGATGAAGAGCATCGCCGTGAGGTAGAAGTCGATCGAGAAGCGCTGCCTCACGGGCGTGGCCGGCAGGATGCCGCTCTCGTAGGGCAGCACCTTCGCCGGGTTGGGCCGGGCGCGGACGACCTTGCTGAGGGTGAAGATCGCTCCGGCGACGGCCAGGCCGGCGGCGAAGTAGATCAGGATCGGCAGGTAGTCGGAGAGCTCCACAGGCCTCAGATCGCACGGTACCAACGGGCGTTGGGGGCCGCATCAATGTGCCGATCGCCACCGCCGCGCGCGGGGCGCTGTACCGTCACGGCGTGGACCGGCTCGACTACTTCGCGGGCCTCGTCGCCGACGACCCCACCGTCGCGCGCGCCCGCTTCGGCTACGCCAACGAGCTGCTGCACGCCGGGCGCGACGAGGACGCCGTCGGCGAGCTGCGCGCCTACCTCGAGCTGAGCGAGGACGAGGGCAACGCCTGGGGCCGCCTCGCCGAGGCGCTGGCCCGGCTGGGCCGCGTCGACGAGGCCGCCGACGCCTACCTCACGGGCATCGACCAGTCGCTGAAGCACGGCCACACCGGGATGGCCGACGAGTTCCGGGCGGCGCTCGAGGCGCTGTGAATGGCCGAGCGCACCGTCACCGCCACCGAGCTTCGAGCGAAGTGCTTCGCCCTCCTCGACGAGGTCGCCACGGCCGGTCGGACGATCGTTGTCACCAAACGCGGTCGCCCCGTTGCCCGGCTGACCCCTGTCGATGAGCCGCCCTCCCTCCTGGGCAGCGTGACGTACAACGTCTCCGAGGAGGAGCTGATCTACGGGCCCCTCGACGAATGGGACGTCAACCGTTGATCGGGCTCGACACATCCTTCAGGAGCTGCCGCGGGGTCGCCCCGGCCCTGGCGCACGGCGCACGTCTGCGGCACCAAGGACCGGCGGATCCGCGCCTTCGACCGGGCGGCCACCATCTGGTGACGGTCGCCGAGGCGTACGAGTTCTCGCCGCGCGGGGCGCTGCGGATGTGGCAGCGCAACGCCACCGTCGGGCGCAAGACCGTCGCCACCAGCCTCACGCCGCGCTTCCTCGAGGCGATCGCCTACCTGGCGATCATGGGCCTCGGCCTCGGGACCTACCTGACCACGGTCGACGGGGTCGACTACGTTGACTTCATCGCGCCGGGGGTCGCGGCGTCGACGGTCATGTTCGGGGCGGTCATCGAGACCACCTACAACTCGTTCGTGCGCATCCACGTGCGCCGGGTCGTCGAGGCCGTGGTCACGACGCCGCTGTCGCTGGCCGACGTCGTCGTCGGCGAGTACCTCTGGGCCGCCACGCGCGCGGTCACCTACGGCGTGGTCTTCCTGATGGTCATGGCCGTCTTCGGCCTCGTCCTCTCACCGTGGGCGCTGCTGGCGCCCGCGGTCTTCCTGATCGGGGCGCTCACCTTCGCCGTGCTGGGCATGGCCTACACCGCGATGGTCACGAGCATCGAGCACTACAACATCCTCTTCACCGGGATCATCACGCCGATGTTCCTGTTCGGCGGCGTGTTCTTCCCGTTCTCCGACCTCCCGGAGTGGGCCCAGGTCGTCGGCTGGTGCCTGCCGCTCTCGCACCTGGTCGCCGCCACGCGCGACCTCACCCTGGGCACCGTCGACCTGCTCACGCTGGCGCACGTCGGCGCGCTGGTCGCGCTCTTCCTGGCCCTCTTCCCGTTCCCCGCCGCCCGGCTGCGCCGCACGCTGCTGCGCTGACGGGGCCGGCCCGCGGCTCAGTGGTCGTGGGCCTCCAGGACGACCGGGCCGCGCTCGCCGGTCCGCACCCGGATCGACTGCTCGACCTCGAGGATGAAGATCTTGCCGTCCCCCGGCTGGCCGGTGTGGGCGAGCTCCAGGATGCAGTCGATCGCGCGCTCCACGTCGACGTCGTCGACCACCATCTCGAGCTTGAGCTTGGGGCGCAGGAAGATCGTCGTCCGCGCCCCGCGGTAGCTCTCCGTGAACCCCTTCTGGCGCCCCGAGCCCTTGACCTCGGTCACGCTCATCGACGGCAGCCCCATGGCGGCGAGGCGGTCGTGGATCCCCTCGAGCGACTCGTGCCGGATGAACGCCTCGATCTTCTTCATCAGCCGCTCCCATCCGCGGTCGCGGCGCCCGCGGGCGCGGCCATGTAGTCGGGCAGCGCGTCGTCCGGCGTGGCGCCGGGCACCTCGATGAACCGTTCCGGGTAGCCGTACATGCCGTGCTCGACGATGTCGAGCCCCTGGAGCTCGGCGTCCTCCGGAGCGCGAAGGCCGATCGTCCGGTGGAGCAGGGAGAAGCTGGCGAAGCTGGTGACGAAGGTGAAGGAGGCGATGGCGCCGAGCGCCACGGCCTGCCACCCGAGCTGCTCGAATCCGCCGCCGTAGACGAGGCCTTCCCGCCCCCCCAGCAGCTCAGCGGCGGAGGGGGTCGTCAGGAAGCCGGGGGCGAGCACCCCGACGATCCCCCCTCCGCCGTGCCCGGCCACCGCGCCGATCGGGTCGTCCACGCGGATGCGGTCCACGCCGAGCACCACCAGCACCATCACCGAGCCGGCGACCAGCCCGATCACGGCCCCGGCCCACGGGGCCACGAAGCCGCACGGGCCGGCGATCGCGCCGAGCCCCGCGATGGCGCCGTTGCCCATCATCCCGATGTCGAGCGTGCCGAGCAGGAGGCGCGCGACGATCGTGGCGCCGATCACGCCGAAGACGCCGGACAGGTTCGTGACCACGATCACCCGCCCGAGGTCCTGCCCCACCGCGGCGAGCCAGGAGCCCGCGTTGAAGCCCTGCCAGCCGACCCAGAGGATCAGCACGCCCAGGATCGCCAGCGGCATCGAGTGCCCGGGTATCGGCACCGCCTTCCCGTCGCGGAACTTGCCGATCCGGGGCCCGACGACCGTCGCCCCGGCGAACGCCGCGGTCGCCCCGCAGAGGTGCACGATCCCCGACCCGGCGAAGTCCTGGTAGCCGTGCTGGAACAGCCACCCGCCGCCCCACTGCCAGTGGACCACGATCGGGTAGATCAGCCCGACGAAGAGCACCGCGAACGGCGCGTACGCCCCGAACCGCACCCTGTCGAGCATCGAGCCCCACACGATGGCGAGCGTCACCGCCGCGAAGGTGGCCTGGAAGAACCACTTGGTGTTCTCGTCGACCGCCGAGTACGCCAGCGACGGCACCCCGTCCGCGTTGCCGAGCTCGATGAACCACCCGGTCGCCCCGAGGAAGTCCCCGCCGTCGCCGAAGGCGATCGCGTAGCCGATGGCCCAGAAGACGACGAACGCCAGGCACAGGTTGATGAGCACCTTCGCCATCACCGCGCCCGCGTTCTTCATGCGCGAGAAGCCCACCTCGAGCATGGCGAAGCCGGCCTGCATGAACAGCACCAGGCACCCGGCGGTCACCACCCAGACGGTGTCGATCGCCACAGCTTCCATCCGCGCCCCCGTGCTCGGGCGGGCCTCCGGGAAGGGCTCGCCGCGGCGTCAGCCTCTCAGCGCGGCCACCGATCGGTCCTTGGCCCGCGGGCCAGGGGGTGCGGAGGGCGTTTGGCCGCCGGGCCAAGCGGCCGCCGTCAGGCCAGCTGAAGCCCCTCGGCTCGCGCCGCGGCGGCCTGGTCGGCGTCCCGGGTGACGAAGACGATCTGCGTCGTCGGCCCGAGCTCCAGCCGCCTCGGCCAGCGCGACCGCCAGGTGAACGGCATCGAGCGCCCGCAGCCGGTGGATCTCGCAGAGTGCTCGCGCCCGCGGAAGCACATGCCCGGATTCGAGCGCGAGCAAGGCGACCGGCCCGCCGGTGCCCATGTCCGCCGATGGCTTCGGCGAGGGCCACGTCCGGGTCGCGAACCGGCGGCCCGCGCGGGCCGCGGCTCGAATGGCCGCGACCATCTCGACCTCCGTCAGCGCCGAGGTGGCCACCAGCCGGCGCGGGTCGAGCAGGAGCCGCGAGAGACCGGAGTGGCCCGCCTCGTCGGCGAGGTACGCCCGCACGAGGGCGCTGGAGTCGCAGTAGACGACTGCTCCCAGGCCGGCGTCCGTCAGCCCTTCGGCCCCCGGCTCCACTCGAGCGCCTCGAGGACGGCGTCACCTGCGCCCCGCAGCTCCTCGATCACGAGCGCGCGGCCCTCCTCGCGGCTGAGCCCGGAGGTCGGGCGGCGGCGTGCTCGGCTCGGCGAGCACGCCGCGAGCGCTAGCGCGGGCTCGCAGGCGGGCGCGCGGGCTGTCGCCGACGGCGAGCTGGCGCTGCAGCGCCTCGATCATCAGCTCGTTCATCGACCGCCCCTCGGCGGCCGCGCGGGCCTTCAGGCGCGCGTGGAGGTCGTCGTCGACGCGGGTGAGCACCTGCCGCATAGGCGCGATGATAGCACTGCGCGCTATCTCCTACGAGACGACCGCCGCGCTCCCCGTCGCCCGCGCCACGCCGGTCGCCTCGGCGGCGGCCCGCACGGCGGCGGCGACGTTCGGCACGAGGCGCTGGTCGAAGATCGAGGGCACGACGTTGAATGCGCTCGGCGCCGGTCTCCTCGACCGCCGTCTCGGCGATCGCCGTCGCGGCGGCGAGGGTCATCGCCTGGTTGATCTCGGTGGCGCGGCAGTCGAGCGCCCCGCGCCAGATGCCCGGCGAGGCCAGCCCGGAGTTGATCTGGTTCGGCACGTCGGGCCGGCCGGTGGCGTAGACGCGCGCCACGCCGGCGGCCTCCTCGGGGAGGATCTCCGGGTCGGGCATGGCCAGCGCGAGCACGACCGGGTCCGGCGCCATGCGCCGGACGTCGTCGGCCGACAGCGCACCGGGGGCCGAGAGCCCGACGAACGCGTGGGCGCCCTCGACGAGCTCGGCGGCGCCGCCGCGGCGCCCCGACGCGTTGGTGCTCTCGGCGATCCACGCCAGGTCGCCGCCCGCGTCCTCGCGCTCCCGGTGCACCGCCCCCTGCGAGTCGCACGCGATCACCTCGCCGGCGCCGGCGGCGACCAGCAGCCGCACCACCGCCTGGCCCCCGGGCCCCAGCCCGGCGACGACCACCGTGGCGTCGGAGAGGCTCGTGCCGGCCACCGCGAGGCCGTTCGTGAGCGCCGCCAGCACGGCCGCGGCGGTGCCCTGCTGGTCCTCGTGGAACACCGGGATGTCGAGGCGCTCGTCCAGCAGGCGCTGCACCTCGAAGCAGCGCGGCGCGGCGATGTCGCTGAGGTGGATGCCCGCGAACACCGACGAGCAGAGGGCCACGGCCTCGGCGATCTCGGCCGGGTCGCGCAGGTTGACCGGCAGCGGGAAGGCGTCGATGCCGGCGAGCTTGCGCATGAAGGCGCACTTGGCCTCGAGCGCGGGCAGCGAGGCCTCGGGGCCGAGGTCGCCCTGGCCCACCACCGAGCTGCCGTCGCTCACGACCATCACGCTGTTGCCCTTGATCGTGTAGTCCCAGGCCTGCTCGAAGTCGTGGTGGATCGCCATGCACACGCGGGCCACGCCGGGCGTGTAGGCCATCGACAGGTCGTCGCGGCTGGTCAGCGGGGCGCGGTTCTGCATGCCGACCACGCCGCCCCGGTGCGAGAGGAAGACCCGGTCGTTCACCGACTCGACGCGCACCCCCTCGATGGCCTCGAGGGCGGCGCGGATCCGCTCGCCGTGGGCATCGTCGCGGGCGAGCACCGTGATGTCGCGCGTGACCGTCTCCTTGGCCGAGCGGACGATGTCGACGCCCCCGATCTGGCCCTCCGCGTCGCTGATCGCGGCCATCACCTGGCCGAGCATCCCGACCCTCGCCGGGATGACGGCGCGGATGGTCAGGCTGTAGTTCACGTGCGACATGCGGGGCGACCTCGGTGCCGGGGACGACGGGCCGCGGAAGCCTACCGGTCGGGCCGCCGCCTCAGCGCCGGGCGCGCCGGTAGATCGAGGAGCCCGCGCCGCTCACCACGAGCGCCCCGGCCAGGGCCGCCAGCGCGAGGAAGGGCCAGGGCGGGTCGCCGCTCTGGTCGGGCGCCCGCGGGACGGGCAGCCCGGAGCTCGCGGAGCCCGCCGCGCCGCTCAGGTCGGCCGAGCCCTCGCCGGGGGACCGCCCGAGGTAGTCGGCGTCGAGCTTGTCCTCGACGGCGCCGGCGAAGCTCGCGTAGAACGGGTCGCCGTTGGCCTCGGCGAGCGCGGCCACCAGGTCGTCGAAGGCGTAGTCGCCCGTGAGCTTCCCGTTGACCACGAAGTCCGTGTAGATCTCGACCGGCGTCGCCGCCGCGGCGGGCGCGGCGAGCCCCAGCGCGAGGGCGAGCGCGAGCGCGCAGACGGCCACGAGCCTGCGTACGACGGGCATCCGCCGACAGTAGTGGCCCCCCGCGCGCGACGGCAACCCGCCCTCCAAGATCCCGCACATTTCCCTCATGGCACCGTTGCTAGCCTCACGGCCTCGTGCGGCTGCTCATCACCGGCGCCACCGGGTTCGCCGGCGGCCACCTCACCTCCTGCGCCGCCGCGCTGGGACACGAGGTCCACGGGCTCGAACCGGGGGTCGACGTCCGGGACGGCGCGGCCCTGGCGGGCGCCTTGCGCGAGGTCGCTCCCGACGCGGTCGCGCACCTGGCGGGCGTCTCGTCGGTCGGGGGCTCGTTCGCCGACCCCCTGGAGACGTGGGACGTCAACCTCCGCGGAACCCTGGCGCTCCTCGAGGCCCTGCGCGCCGGCGCGCCGGAGGTTCGCGCGCTGATCGTCTCGAGCGGGGAGATCTACGGGCGGGTGGCGCAGGACGATCTGCCGGTCGGCCCCGAGACGCCCCTGCGGCCCCTGTCGCCCTACGGCGCATCGAAGGCGGCCGCCGACCTCGCGGCCGCCCAGTACCGCGCGGCCTACGGCCTGCCGGCGCTGCGCGTGCGGGCCTTCAACCACATCGGGCCCGGGCAGGACGCGCGGTTCGTGGTGCCCAACGTCGCGCGCCAGATCGCGCAGGCCGAGCACGAGGGCCGCGAGCGGGTCGAGGTGAGGGTGGGCAACCTCGACACCCGGCGCGACTTCACCGACGTCCGCGACATGGTGCGGGCCTACCTCCTCATCCTCGAGCGCGGCGACCCCGACGCCGTCTACCTGGCGTGCAGCGGCGGCTCGCGGCCGGTGCGCGACCTCGTCGAGGGCCTGGCGCCGCTCGCGCGGATCCCCGTGACGTTCACCTCCGAGGAGGACCTGCGCCGGCCGGGGGAGCAACCCGACCTCTATGGTTCGCCCGCGCGCCTGCGCGACGACACCGGATGGACGCCCGAGATCCCGATCGAGACGACCCTGGCCGACACCCTCGACTGGTGGCGCGAGCGCGTCGTCGACGAGGACCGCGAGTGAGCCGGTGCCCCGCGCGCTGATCACCGGCATCACCGGCCAGGACGGCTCCTACCTGGCCGAGCTGCTGCTCGCGAAGGGGTACGAGGTCTGGGGCGTGGTGCGCCGCGCGTTCGACCGAGTCGCACGAGCGGGTCGCCCACCTCCGCGAGCGGTTGCGCTTCGTCCACGCCGACCTGCTCGACCAGCCGTCGCTCGTGACGGCCCTGCAGGAGGCCGAGCCGGACGAGGTCTACAACCTGGCGGCCCAGTCGTTCGTGCCGACGTCGTGGACGCAGCCGGTGCTCACGGCGGAGTTCACCGCGGTCGGCGTGACCCGCGTGCTCGAGGCGATCCGCCAGGTCGACCCGTCGATCCGCTTCTACCAGGCCTCGTCGAGCGAGATGTTCGGGCGCGTCGCCGAGAGCCCCCAGAACGAGGCGACGCCCTTCTACCCGCGCAGCCCCTACGGCGTCGCCAAGGCGTACGGGCACTACATCACGGTCAACTACCGCGAGTCCTACGGCCTCTTCGCCTGCTCGGGGATCCTCTTCAACCACGAGTCGCCCCGGCGCGGCCTCGAGTTCGTGACGCGCAAGGTCACCGACGGGGTCGCCCGCATCAAGCTCGGCCTGTCCGAGCACCTGACCCTGGGCAACCTCGACGCCCGCCGCGACTGGGGCTTCGCCGGCGACTACGTCGAGGCGATGTGGCGGATGCTCCAGCAGGAGCGCCCCGACGACTACGTGGTGGCCACCGGGGTCACCAACACGGTCGACCGCCTGGTCGAGCTCGCCTTCGAGCACGCCGGGCTCGACCGCGACCAGCACGTGCGCACCGACCCCGCCGCTCATCCGCCCGGCCGAGGTCGACCTGCTGGTCGGCGACGCCGTCGAAGGCCCGCGACCGGCTCGGGTGGGAGCCGACGGTCGACTTCGAGGGCCTGGTGCGGATGATGGTCGACGCCGACCTCGAGCGGCTGGCGGCGCCCGGGCCGTGAGCTCGGACGCGCGGGCGGCCTACGCGTCGCTGGCACTGCTGGCGGACCGCTACGCGCGCCACGGGCAGGGCCCGGCGCGCCCGGCGGCCCCCGACCTGGCGCCCCACGAGACTGCGCGTCTTCTCCCAGAACGGCGAGGACGGCGCGATCGAGGAGATCCTGCGGCGCATCGGCATCGCCGGCGGCGGCTTCGTCGAGTTCGGGGTCGGGACCGGCGTCGAGGGCAACTGCGTCTTCCTCGCCGCCGTGCTCGGCTGGCCGGGGCTGTTCATGGAGGCCGACCCCGACCTGTTCGCGGCGCTCGACGCCCGCTACGAGGGCCACCCCGGCGTGCGAACGGTGCGGGCCCAGGTGGGCCCGGAGAACGTTGACGCGCTCCTGGCCGACCACGCCCCCTCGCCCGAGCCCGACGTCATGTCGATCGACGTTGACGGCATCGACTACTGGATCTGGCGCGCGCTCGGGCGCGGCCGCGCGCCCTGGTCGTATCGAGTACAACGCCCACCTCGGGCCGGAGCCGACCTGGTGCAGCCGCTCGAGCCCCGCGTCGCCTGGGACGGCTCGGACCACTTCGGGGCCTCGCTGGCGGCGCTCCGGGGCCTGGCCGGCGCCAAGGGCTACCGCCTCGTCCACACCGACCTGGCCGGGGTGAACGCCTTCTTCGTCCGGCCGACCTCGCCGGGCCGTTCGGCCCCGAGGAGGCCGTGCCCGCGCGCGCCCCGAACTACTTCCTCGCTGGCGGGGGCCACCCGCCTCACACCGGGCGGTCCCATGTCACTTCTCCGGCTCACGGCCCCTAAAGTCGATCTCCGCCCAGTCGCGCGTACGATCGAGCCCGCCGACAAGATCGATCACCGTCACCGCGCCTCCGCCGAGCGCGTCCGCGTCTATGGTGCTGAACTCCGGGTGCGCCGTCGCCACTACGACGGTCGCCGCTCTCGCCAGCGCCGCTTCGAGGCCCACGACCTGAGCCGGGCGCAGCCGGGCCAGCGCGGGGTCGTCTGCCCGCACGCGCGGGTCGTGTGCGCGGACCTCGATGCCGGCGTCGGCGAGCCGCGCCGCGAGTTCCAAAGCCATCGACCGCCGAAGGGTGGACGTGCCCGGCTTGTAGGTCAGGCCCAGAACCGCAACTGGCCCCCCGCTTGTCCGCCACGCGTTCAGCGATCGCCTCGAGACGCCTGCGATTGGCTCGCTCCACAGCCGCCGCCAGCGAATCAGAGCCCCCGCGCTCCGCCAGCACGCCGACATCACGGGCGAGCGTTCCTCCGCCGATCCGAGCATCCCCGGGATGAGCGGCAGGGACGCAAGTCGTGGGTCGCGGCGCGCAAGCCGGGCCGCGAGTGTCGCGTCGGCACCGGTGGAGGCTGCGACGAGGGGCATCTCGTTGCCCAACGCTGTGCACGCTGCGAGCGTCGCGTTGATCAGGTGCTTCGACAGCTCTGCGGTGGCCGTATCCGACCAATTGACCTCGACCCCGGCTGGGGCCCAAAACGCGGCCGCTGCCTCCGCCGCGGCTGGGTCGTCCGCCCCCACCGTCAGCGCCTGTGGCTCGGCGAAATCGTCGAGCGCCCGGCCCAGGCCGGAGGTTCTCGGGCGTGACCGCGAGGAGTAGGTCACCGCGCCCACGTCGATCCAACACGGCCCGAAAGATTGCGGCGGTGCCGACCGGCAGCTGGCTGTGTAGCAGGACGAGCGCACCGCGCCGGGCGGACGCCGCCGCGTGCTCTACGGCTTCGCGAATGGCGCCAGATCAGGCCGATCCTCCTCGTCCAGTGGCGTGTCGTAGGCCACGAGAACCACGTCGGCCGCGTCGAGCGCGGGTGTGTCACCCTGCTGCACGCGCAACCCGGGCGCCCCCCCGCCTGATGCCGACGGCTAGTCCCGGCTCATCCACCATGGTTCGGCCGCCGGTGAGCTCGCCTCGGACGTGCGGGTCCCGGTCCCAAATCTCCACGTCGCGGCCCCAGTCGGCGAGAGCGACGGCGGCGACGGCGCCGAGGTGCCAGGCGCCCAGCACCACCACGAGCACTAGGTGGCGACCTGCACGATCGTCATGCCGTTGACTCGGCGCAGGCGCCCGAGCTGGGCTCCTTCGCGCAACCGCCGCCGCCCGCCCTCGTTCCGCCAGGGATCCCAGACAGCGCTGATGAGCCGCCCGGTGATGCCGGCCGCGTCAGGCCCTACCAGGAACGCGATCAGCTCGGCAGCGAGCTCGGCGGCGAGGCCCGGACGGCCTGGCGCTCTGTGTCGGCGTAAACTTGGCCCGCCGCCTCGGGTCCGGCGTCGCGCGTCGCATCGTGAATGCGCGTCGCCACGAATCCTGGGGCGACCGTGTTCACGCGCCAACCCGGTTCTTCAGAGGCGAGGGCCTCCACCAAACGTACGGTCGCGACCTTCGCGATCGAATAGGCGGCGTACCGGGGAGCGGCGCCGGTCGCGCCCCGCCGAGAGCAGCACGAGATGGGTCGGTGGCGCGGTCGAGCGCGGGGGCGAGGGCCTGGATGCAGGCCAGGATCGCGAGGAGGTTGGCCTCGAGGAGGCGCGCAGCGCGTCCAGGTCCACTGAGCGCGTCGGCCCGATGGGTCCGTAGCCGCCGGTGGCTGCGACCATGGCGTCCACTCCACCGAGCTGGCGCTCTGTGGCGCGTGCCAGGTCGCCGGCGGCGCCACGTTGATCGAGTGACAGCGGCAGGGCGGCCGCACCCGCCTCTGACAGCGCACGCAGGCGCTCGCGGTCGCGTCCGACGGCGAGGACCGAACCGCGGCGGCGCAGCAACGTGCACTGTGGCGCCGCCGATGCTCCCGTTCCCCCCAGAGACGACAATCCTGCGGCCTTCGAGGTTGTTCAGGCTGGCCTCCCAGGCCCGGTCCGCGTATTCGCCGGATCCGCGGGAACCGTAGCCGCTGGCGCCCGCGCTCTCTCCGTTGCTCGGCATCCCTACTGTAGTTTCCGGCCCCCATGTCCTTTGCGGCCCGGTATCTCGGAGAGGCTGCGACGATCGCCTCGGCCCTCGACGCGTCGCGGATCGATGCGATCGCGGACGCCTTGGCCGACGTGCGAGAACGCGGCGGGCGGCTGTTCATCCTCGGCGTCGGCGGCGGCGCCGGCCACGCATCGCACGCGGTTAACGACTTCCGCAAGCTCTGCGACCTGGAGAGCTACGCGCCGACCGACAACGTCTCGGAGCTGACCGCGCGCATCAACGACGAGGGCTGGGAGACGGCCTACGTCGACGTGGCTGCGGGGCTCGCGGCTCGGCGCCAGCGACGCGGTGCTCGTCTTCTCGGTCGGCGGCGGCTCGCGCGAGCACGGCATCTGCCATGAACCTCGTCCACGCGCGTCGAGCTCGCGCGCGAGGTCGGCGCGCCGTGCTCGGGGTGGTCGGCAGCGCGACGGCACGACCGCGCGGCTCGCCGACGCGTGCGTCGTCGTCCCGACGCGCCGCCCGAGCGCCTCACGCCGCACGTCGAGGCCTTTCAGGCCGTCGTCTGGCACCTGCTCGTCTCCCACCCGGCGCTGGCAGGCGCGCCGGCAAATGGGACACGACAGCGTGCGGAGGCCTCGTCGCCGCATGACGCCGGCCGCGCCGTCTTCCTCGACCGCGACGGCGTGATCAACGAGCCGGTCTGGACCGCGCGACCGGGCGCCACGAGTCGCCGTACCGGGCCGAGGACGTCGCGCTCGCCCCGGGCGCGGCCGAGGCGCTGCGGCGCTGCGCGACGCCGGGCTTCCCGCTGGTCGTGTCTCCAATCAGCCCGCGCCGCGAAGGGCAGGCCGACGCTCGCGGCTCGAGCGGTGCACGACGCGTCGTCGGCGCTGCTGGCGGCGAGGGCGTGGAGCTCGACGGCGTGCGCTACTGCTGCCACCACCCGACGGCACCGTCCCCGACTCGGGCGCCGTGCGACTGCCGCAAGCCGGCGCCCGGGCTGCTGCTGCGGGCCGCCGACGAGCTCGGCCTCGACCTCGCGCGCGAGCTCGTGGATGATCGGCGACTCCGACGTCGACGTCGAGGCCGGCCGGCGCGGCCGGCTGCGCGACCGTGCTCGTCGAGCACCCGCGCTCAGCGCACCGGCGAGCGCGGCGCCGAGCCGACCACGGCGCGGCGACCTCGCTCGAGGCCGCGCGCGATCGTCGCGCCGGCGCCCGCCAGGCTCGGCGAGGAGGCCCGATGACTCGACCTCGTCGACCATGCACGAAGATCTTCGCCGACGGCGCCGACCTGGACGGCATGCTGCGGCTGGCCGCGCGAGCCGCACATCGCGGGCTTCACCACCAACCCGACGCCTGATGCGCAAGGCCGGCGTCGCCGACTACGCGGGCGTTCGCGCAGCGAGTGCTCGAGCGCGATCACGGACCGGCCGATCTCGTTCGAGGTGTTCGCCGACGACGTCGCCGAGATGGAGCGCCAGGCGCACGAGATCGCCGCGCTGGGGCGACAACGTCTACGTGAAGATCCCGGTCACCAACACGCGCGGCGAGTCGAGACCGACGCTCATCCGCGAGCTGTCGCCGAGCGGCGTCCAGGTGAACGTCACCGCGCTCTTGACGCCCGCGCCAGGTCGAGGAGATCGCGGCGGCGCTCGGCGACGGGCGCGCCGAGCTTCGTCTCCGTCTTCGCCGGCCGGTCGCCGACACCGGCCGCGACCCGGTGCCGCTGATGGCGCGGGCCGCTCGAGATGCTGCGCGCGGCGCCGCGGGCGGAGCTGATCTGGGCGAGCCCGCGCGAGGTGCTGAACGTCTTCCAGGCCGACGCGATCGGCTGCCACATCATCACGGTGACCCACGACCTGCTCGCAAGCTCGACCTGCTCGGCAAGGACCTCGACGAGTTCTCGCTCGAGACGGTCCAGATGTTCCACGACGACGCCGCGTCGGCCGGGTTCACGCTCGAGGCGGCCGAGGTGGGTGGTCGACGGCGGCGAGCGCTGCGCGTACCGGTTCTGCAGAACCCGTGCGCGCGACGCCAGGTAGATCCGCGTACGCGCCATCGCCGACCCCTACCGCCTGCTCCGATGCGACGCCTGCGTGTTCGCGTGCGTCGTTGACCCGCCCGACCGGCGCATATCTCCACCGAGGCGTACCACCGTGCTGAGAGTACCGACCCGCCGGTGTACTACGCGTTCGAGGCGGCGAACACCGTGCCCACCCTGCGCCCCTGCGAGTGGCGCGTCAGCGTTGCCCGTGCCACGGCGACATCATCCGCTTCAAGGTCGTCAAGAGCCTGCGCGTTAGAGTGCTCGCTCGCGGTGGAAAACCGCCCTGCCCTGGAGCCCGATCGTCCGCGCCTCCGATCGCCGCCATAGCGTCTCCGCTCCAACCCGTGGGTTACGCCGCGTGAGGCGCGCGCTCGTCACCGGCGGGGCCGGCTTCATCGGCAGCAACCTCGCCGACCGGCTGCTGCCGGACGGCGTCGAGGTCGTCGTCTTCGACGACTTCTCTACCGGCCAGCCGCGAGTTCGTCGAGGTGCTCGAGGCGTCGCCGCCGCGATCGTGGTCGAGGGCGACGTGCTCGACGCGGACGCGCTGCGCGAGGCGATGGCGGGCTGCGACACTGTCTTCCACTTGCAGGCGAACGCCGACGTGCGCTTCGGCCTCGAGGACCCGTAGCGCGACTTCGAGCAGAACACAGTCGCGACCTTCACCGTGCTCGAGGCGATGCGCGCGACGGGCGTCGCAGGATCGTCTTCGCATCGATCGGCTCGGTCTACGGCGAGCCGGACGTCTTCCCGACGCCCGAGACGCGCCCGTTCCCGGTCCAGACCTCGCTCTACGGCGCCTCGAAGCTAGCGGGAGAGGCCCTGATCGAGGCCTACTGCGAGGGCTACGGGTTCACCGGCGTCATCCTCCGCTTCGTCTCGGTCCTCGGCGAGCGCTACACGCACGGGCATCTGTTCGACTTCTACCGCGCGCTGCGCGACGATCCCGACGCGCGCTCACCGTGCTCGGTGACGGCCGCCAGGGAAGTCGTACCTCTACGTGGGCGACTGCGTCGACGGCGATCCTGCTCCGCGCCGGCCGCCCACGACGCCGGCGGCTTCGCGTCTACAACCTCGGCATCGACGAGATCGTCGGATCGTCGACGACTCCGTCGCGCGGTCATGCCGCCACCTCGGCGTGAGCCCGGCGATCGAGTACACGGGCGGCACGCGCGGCTGGGTCGGCGACAGCCCGCTGATCCTGCTCGACTGCTCGCGCCTGCGGTCACTCGGCTGGAGCGCCGGGCTGACCATCGCCGAGGCCGTCGAGCGTACGCTCGACTGGTTCGACGCGAACGAGTGCGTCCTGGAGCGAGGGCGCCGATGAGCATGATCTTCACGCCGCGCGCCGCTGCGCATCTCCCTCGGCGGCGGGGGAACCGACCTGCCGTCCTACTACCGAGAGCACGGCGGCTTCCTGCTCGGCGGCGCGATCGACAAGTACGTCTACATGCTCACCCACACGGTCTTCCAACGCGCTTCCGGCTCAAGTACTCGGAGTTCGAGGAGGTCGACGACCCGCGGCAGATCCGCCACCCGATCCTGCGCGAGGCGCTGATGCGCCACTGGGACGGCAGCGCCGCTGGAGATCGCCTCGGTCGCCGACGTCCCGGCCGGGACCGGCCTGGGCTCCTCGGGCGCGTTCACCGTCTGCCTGCTCAAGGCGCTCTCGCTTGCCGGGCGCATGGCGACGACGCCGGCGGCTCGCCGAGGCGGCATGCGCACATCGAGATCGACGTGCTCGGCGAGCCGGTCGGCAAGCAGGACCAGTACGTCGCCGCCCACGGCGGCATCTGCGCCTACACCTTCCACCCCGACGACCGGTGACCGTGGAGCCGCTGCGGCTCTCCGCCGAGACGCTGCAGCGGACTGCGCGACCACCTCCTGCTCTTCTTCACGGCGAGGCGCGCAGGCCGCGAGCATCCTGAGCGACCAGGACCAGCGCACGCGCGAGCTCGACGGCGACGATGCTCGAGAATCTCCATCGGACGAAGGAGATCGGCCTCGAGAGCCGCGGGCTGCTCGAGGCGGGCGACCTCGTCGGCTACGGCGAGCTGATGCACGAGCACTGGGAGAACAAGCGCGCGCCGCTCGCCGGGGATGACCACCGAGCGCATCGACACGCTCTACACGCTGCCCGCCGCGCCGGCGCCGTCGGTGGCAAGCTCGTCGGCGCAGGCGGCGGCGGTTTCCTGCTCGTCTACGCGCGCCAGCCGGACGACGCGCGCCAGGCGATGGCGGCGGCGGGCGCGCCCGAGGTGCGGTTCGACTTCGACTTCCAGGGCTGCGTCGGGCAGGAGTACGCGATGAGCGCGCCCTGCGCGTGGCGATCGTCGGCTGCGGCCTGATCGGCGGCAAGCGCGCCGCGGCGCTCGGCGCCGACCGGCTGGTCGGGCGCATTCGACGTCGTCCGCGGCGGCGCCGAGGCGCTCGCCGCCGAGCGCGGCGCGCGCAGCGGCTGCGCGACCTCGACGAGCTGCTCGGGCTGCGCCCGACGTCGTGGTGGTCGCGACGAGGCACGACGCGCTCGCGCGACGCGGCCGCCGGCGCTCGAGGCCGGCGCGCACGTGCTGGTCGAGAAGCCGGCGCGGGCCTCGGTCGAGGAGGTCGACGCGCTCGCGGCGGCCGCCGAGCGCGCCGGCCGGCTCGTCAAGGTCGGCTTCAACCACCGCTTCCACCCGGGGATCGCGCGCGCCGTCGAGGAGGCGCGCTCGGGCGCGCACGGCGAGCTCATGTTCCTGCGCGCCCGCTACGGCCACGGCGGGCCGGCTCGGCTACGACCGCGAGTGGCGCGCCGACCCGCGCGTCTCGGGCGGCGGCGAGCTGCTCGACCAGGGGATGCACCTGCTCGATCTCTGCCACTGGCTCCTCGGCCCGCTGCCGCTGCACGCGGCGCTGCTGCGCACGAGCTTCTGGGACATGCCGGTCGAGGACAACGCGGTCGCTCATCCTCGGCGAGCCGGCAGCCGCGCGGCGCCGTGGGCGACGTTCCACGTGAGCTGGACGGAGTGGAAGAACCTGTTCGCCCTCGAGGTCTACTGCCGCACGGCGAAGCTGCAGGTCGACGGGCCTGGCCGGCTCCTACGGGCCCCAGAAGCTGCGGATCTACCGCATGCGGCCCGAGCTGGGGCCGCCCGACGTCGAGGAGATCGCCTACCCGCCCGAGGACCTCTCCTGGGAGGCCGAGTGGGCGCAGCTTCCGCGCGGCGATCGGCGGCTGACCCGACCTGGACCGGCCCGCTGCTCGGCGGCCTCGCGAGTCGGCTCGCGTGGCGCGGCGTGGCGGCCTGTGCCGAGGCAGGCCGTACCGGGCCATGCGCGCGCGGTGGGCGCATGAGCGGGTCGCCGTAGGAGGCGGCGAGCACGCGTCGCGCGCGATCGGGCTCGCGCATTGCGCGGCGGCGGCGTCAGTCTGCCCGGAGGCGCGCCGCGTCGGCGCGGCTCGACGCGTGTCCCGGGAGGAGATCCGCGCATGGACCGACGCGCGACTACGCGCGAGCGGGCCAGTGACGTCTCGCTCGCTGCATCGCGGACCGGCACGCACAGCTCGGGCGCGATCGTGCCGAGCGGGACGTTGACGTGCTCCGCGGCCGCGCGCGTGCGCCAACGCGCGTCGCGTCAACGTGCGTCGAACGCGCGCTGGCCGTGACGCTTGCGTCCGAGGGTGCGCCGGACCGCACCGCTCGCGACCTGCGGATCATCGACGCGACCAGCGGCCTCGCTCGTCCTGAGCGACTCGGTGCACCTCGCTGACCCGGGACGATCGCCGGCGACGTTCGAGGCCAGCGTGCGCGACGTACACGGTCGAAGTGCTCGTCGGCGTACGGCGCGCTCTGACGCATCCGCTGCCACGACGGTCAGGCTGCGGAAAGCTCTCGCGCTCGGTGGTGAGCGCGGCCAGCTGCAGGCGCGCAGCTCGACGGCTCCTGATCGTCGCCGTGGATCGCGACAGGTCCTGACTGATCCGGCACGTGGGATCCGGAGCACCTGCGGCCGCAGCTCGCCGTCGGCGGTACCTCGAGGCGCGTGCCGCGTCGGGTCCTCCGGCGGTTCGTCTCAGCGCGTCGATGGCCGCACCGGCGGCCGCTTCGAGCCAGTGCCGCAGTCCATCGTCGCGAATCGATCGCGGCTCGGCTCGCTGGCGACGAGCTGTCGGCGGACCTCGACAGGCGGTCGACCCGGGCGCTCGACTCGAGGCCGACGCTCGTCGCGGCGGCATGCGCAGGGCGCGACCGCGGCCGGCCAGTCGGCTCGCGCCGAGCGCCGGGACGACGGCTGCGCGCCGAGTCCCTCGATGCCGACCGTGCGGCCGACGCTCCGGTCGAGTCAGCTGCGTCCGCCGACTGTCGGCTGGCCTGGCGCCGCCGAGCTGCGTGCGCGTCCGCCGCGGCCCCGGCGCGCGCTCGCGGCGCTCGTCGTCACTGCGGCGCCGCGGCCGTCGTGACCGACTGCCTACGTCGCTGCGCTCCACGACGCTCGCCGCGATGCGCCGACCAGCGTCGCCGCCGGCGGGCTGCGCCGCGGCTTCGGCGTCTGCGTGCACTCACGCTTCGACGGCGATCGCGTTCTCGGCTCGCGAGTCAGGCGCTACGCCGCCTTCGCCTGACCCGGCCACGAGGCGGCTGCGGCGCGCTCGCCGCGCGGCTCGCTGCTTTACCCGCGGTCGCGCACGGACGCTCGCTGCGTCGCTGCGCGCCTGCCGCCCGAACTGCGCGCGGCGGTCTCGCGATTATCGACGCCGCCTGTGCTGTGCTCGCGCGCCGCCGTGCTGGCGACCGCGCGTCGGCTTCCGCGGGTCCCGCATCTGTCGGCATCCGTTCCACTCGCCGTCTTCCGGAGGTCCCGCATGAACGGACGAGCTCGCTCTCGATCGTCGTCCCCGCCTACAAGGAGGAGGACAACGTCGCGCGCGCTCTACCACCGCATGCGCGCGGTGCTCGCCCGGCCGGCGTCGACTGGGAGATCATCTTCGCCGTCGACCCCTGCACGGACCGCACGGAGGAGCGGATCCTCGGGCTGCGCGCGCTCGATCCGCGCGTGAAGATGCTGCGCTTCTCGCGCCGCTTCGGCCAGCCGGCGGCGACGCTGGCGGGCTCGGAGGCCGCCGGGCGACGCGGCCGTCGTCATCGACTGCGACCTGCAGGACCCGCCCGAGCTGATCGCCGACATGTCGCCCGCTGGCGCGAGGGCTACGACGTCGTCTACGCGCCAGCGCCGCACGCGCGAGGGCGAGACGCTGCCCAAGCGGATCGTCGCGGCGCTCGGCTACCGCGTCATCAAGCGCGTCGCCGACGTCGAGATCCCGCCCAACACCGGCGACTTCCGGCTGATGTGCCGGCGCGTGGTCGACGAGGTCTCGCGCTCGACGAGGCCCACGGCTTCCTGCGCGGGCTCGTCGCCCTGGTCGGCTTCCGCCAGACCGCCGTGCTCTACGACCGCGACCCGCGGGCGGCCGGCGACGGCAAGTACAACCGCTTCCTCGGCTCGCTGCGTGATCGGGCTCAACGGGATCGTCGGCTTCTCGCGCTACCCGCTGCACGTCATCTCCGGTCGGGCGGATCACCTTCCCTTCGCGTTGCTGCTCGCCGCTGGTCTACCTCGTGCCTGAGGCTCGCCGGCGTCGAGTTCCCGACCGGCAACCCGACGCTCGTGATCATGATCTCGCTTCTTCAGCGGCATCCAGCTGCTCAGCCTCGGGGTCATGGGCGAGTACGTCGGGCGCATCTACGACGAGGTCAAGCGGCGCCCGAAGTACATCGTCGAGCCCTCGACGGCTTCGAGCGGCCGATGGCCGAGCTCGAGGCGACCGAGCGCCGGCGCGCGAGCGCTCCTCGACTGACGCGTGAGCGCTCCCGCCGGTCTGCATCCTGGCCGGCGGCCTCGGCACGCGGCTGGGCGGCGGCCGCGGGACTGCCCAAGCCGCTCGTCGCGGTCGCCGGCGGCCGTTCCTGGTCCACTCAGCTCGAGCTGCCTGCGCGCCACGGCGCGTCGCGCGCGTCGTGATCTGCGTCGGCTACCTGGGCGAGCGATCGAGGCGGGCTCGGCGACGGCGCCGCTTCGGCCTGTCGATCGAGCTACTCCGACGACGGCCCGGAGCTGATCGGCACCGCGGGCGCCGTGCGGCGGGCGCTGCCCCTGCTCGGCGACGCGTTCCTCGTGCTCTACGGCGACACCTACCTGCGGATCGACTACGCGGCCGTGGCCGGCGCGCCACGAGCGCTCGGGGCTGCGCCGGCCTGATGACCGTGCTGCGCAACCAGGGCCGCTGGGACACGAGCAACGCCGCCTTCGACGGCGGCCGCGTCGCGCTACGACAAGCGCGCCCCCGCCGGGCGCCGAGTGGATCGACTACGGGCTGCTGGCGCTGACGCCCGGCGCCCTCGACGGCGACGAGCCCGACCTCGCCGACGTCTACGCCGCCTGGCCGCTGCGCGGGGCGGCTCGCCGGGTACCGGTGCGCGAGCGCTTCTACGAGATCGGCACGCCGGAGGCGCTCGAGGAGACGGAGAGGTTCCTGTCGCGTTCGGTCCGCTGCGCGCGAGCCTTTCATGACGATCGCGTGGCGGCTTGCAGGCTGACGGCGACGACGAGCTCGCGCGGGTCCCGGGGGCCACAAGGGCCGCGGGTTGCGCGCCCGGCTCGGCGACCGAGCTGCAGGCGGGCCGGCCCGGTGCCGGCGGGCACCGTGACCGACAGCGGCCGCCAGCGATTCGAGCTCGACCACGCAGTCGCCAGCGGCGGCCCTCGAGCAGCACCCGCACTCGTTGGGGCGCGAGAAGCGAGCGGGCCCGAAGCTCAGGCGCACCGAGGGCCGCCGCGGCCCGCGGCTGGCCCGACCGTCGAGGACGCGCGCGGTCGCCCATCCAGTGGAAGCCGCCCCAGGCCGGATCCAGCTCCAGCGGGGTACCACCCGGCCCCGAACAGGAGGCGCGGGGGCACGTCGCACGGCGCGCCACCGACGGTCAGCGCCGTCACGCCGAGGGCCTTGGCCGGTGGCGGCACGGATCGCTCTCGGTGGCCGGACCCCGGGTGCCGGCGGCACCGCCAGCACCGGCTCGGCCCGGAGGACGGTGCGCCCCGCCCTCGCATCCACCATCGCGCAGATCCCATCCGCCGTCCTCGGCACGGTGGGCAGCGTCCCCCCCGCGCGTCGCTCAGCTGCAGGGTCGCCGCCGCCGTCCGGCCGCCGCAGGCCGATCCTCAAGCGGAAGCGCGTGGCCTCGGGCGATGCGACCCACAGCTCGAACGGGCTCGAGACCCAGGGGATGGCCCGCGAGCCCTCGCCGGGTCCTGGGCGTATCCGGTCCTCGCCACCGCGACGTCCACGGCGCGCGCTCCTGCAGGGCGTAGGGCCCCGCCTGGCAACCGGTCGTCGCCCCGAGGCGAGCCCGGGGAAGCCCGTCAGCACGAAGGCGTAGTCCGGCCGGTAGTAGGCCTTGCGCGGGCTGGGGGAGAGCAGGTACTGGGTCGCCGGCCACTGCGCGTCGAACAGCACTCGCCGCCCGCCGCCGCGCGAGAAGTAGTAGAAGGCGGGCACGGTGTACTCCTGCGCGCGCTGGCGTCGGCGCCCTCCAGGAAGCACGCCCGAGCCTGGCGGCAGCTCGGCGACGCACTCTCCGACCTCCCGCAGCGGCGCGGAGACGACCGCCGGCGACTCGACCACCGCCTGGACGAGCTCCGCGTCGGCTCGGACCAGCGCGCCGGCCGCGGCGAGCCCGGCCCCCACCGCGCCGCGGAGTGAGCCAGCTGCCGCGATCGCGCGCGCGCCAGGACGGCAGCAGGCGGGTGACCGCCACGGCGAGCCCGACGCCGAGGAAGGGCAGCATGAACGTGAGCGACTTCCAGAGGCAGTACTCGCACCGCCCGCCCTGGTAGGAGTCGTACGCCCAGAGCCCGAGCGCGATCGCGACGGCCACGGGTGTCGAGGACGAACGCGGCTCGGCGCCATCCCACGCGCCGACAGCCTACCGCCAGGAGCGCGCGAGCGCGATCGGCAGCGCGATCGCCAGCGTGCGTGCGCGCTCCCGAGGAGGGACCAGCGCTGCAGCTCGTAGAGGTGCACGACGCCGAACGTCCACGCGCCGCCGTTGTCGGCGGTGAGCCAGCGGGCGGCAGCCCGTCGGCCCAGTCGCCATCGCCCTGCCGGCTCGCCCAGGTAGTCGACCGCGCGGACGAGCCCCACCGGGGCCAGCGCCAGGACGACGACGGCGCCGAGCCGCGACCGCGTGAACCGTCGGCGCGGGACGCCCAGGCCGGCCACGGTCCACCGCCACGACGATGAGCGCGCCGACCGCGGCGGCCGTGACGACCTGGGCAGGAGGAACTCCGGGTAGGTGCAGACGAGACCCGCCACGCGCGACGCGCCCCGAGGGCGGTCTCCCGCGGCTCCCGCCGGTACAGGCCGCGCGCGACGAAAAGGAGCGCGACCGGGGCCAGGACGATCGCGGCGAGGTTGGCGAGCGTCGAGTCGGCGACCAGCATCAGTACCGCCGGCGACAGACCGAAGCAGGCGCCGAAGGCCGCGCCGAGCTGGGAGGCGCCGAGAGCGCGCGCCACACCCCAGATCACCAGGGGCACCATCGCCACCAAGGCGGCGAGGAAGGCGAGGTGGGTCCGATCGGGCGTCGTGCCGAGGAGGCTCGTCAGCGCGGAGTTCGCTACGGAGACCCCGATGCGCTGCCCGCCGGTCGAGTAGCCGTAGCCGGCGTTCAGGCTGAGGTCGGGGTTCGGCACGCAACAGGGCGGATCGGCGCCAACACGGTGCCCCTGCAGCCAGAGGTCCACCTGGATGTACCCCCATCCGTCGAAGATGAACAGCGAGACCGGGCCCAGGGTGCCGCGCACGATGCCCGGCAGGAGCGCGACGCCGCCGCCGATCGCCGCGAGTGCCACCGGGACCCCCAGCCGGCGGAGGACGCGGCCCGAGCCGGTGGCGACCCGGCCACGCTCGCCACGCCCAGACGAGCGAGCCGAGCGCGAGGGGCAGCAGGACCGCGAACGCCGCGACCCGCATGGGCGTGACCGTCGCCGCTGTGGTGAGCACGCACGTCCGCAACGGCCAGCCCGATCGCCGGCGCGAAGACGATCAGGTCGGGATTCCGACGCGCCACCAGGGTGGTCGGCCCCAGGCCGAGGGCGGTCAGGACGCGAGGTCGAACGACACGTACGCGACGAGCAGCAGCGCCTCGGGCATCGGTCAGCGCCGTTCCGCGAAGGTGTCCGCTCCGCGCCCGCAGATCATTCGCTGGACGCCGGGCGCCTCCTGCTCCGCGCTCGGCCGAGGGTGTGAGCCTGCGGCCGCACCAGCGGCGGCCGAGCCAGCCCGATCGGTCCCTCGTCGCGCGGCAGCTCCGCCTCGTGCTGCGACGTCTCCGGCGGGCGCATGCTCAGGGTCCAGTGGAAACCGCGGATCTCGGGCGGGGTCGCGTCCACCACCGCGAGTCCCGCGGCACGGCAGGCGTTCGCAGCCACGCGCGGTCGACGATCACGGCGTTGGTGGGATCGCGCGTGTTGATGTACAGGCAGTTCTGGAACTCCTGCATCATCGGGAACTCGGCCTTCTCGAAGAGGAACCAGGTCGAACCGATGTGTCCCCGCCGCGCAGCGCCCTGGCCACCTCGCCGAGGTAGAACGGGATCTGGTCCTCCACGGGGTGGGTGAAGACCGAGAAGGCGAGCACAGAGTCATCTCGTCGTCGCCGCAGGGAAACGGCCGGGTCAAGCCGGTCGGGCGGCGCGCGCGGGTTGAAGCTCACGTGGTACACGTCGTGGTGCTCGAAAGCGAACCCCGGAGCGCAAGGGGCGAGGTTGCGCCGGCACCAGTCGACCATCCCGCGATGCAGGTCGATGCCCGAGGTAGCGTCGCGGACGCGGGCGTACCGGATCACCTGACGGGCGAGGCGACCGCACCCGCAACCGAAGTCGAGCACCGACGTCCAAGGCTTCCGCGCCGAGCCGGGGCTGGATCACCGGCGCCGGCGGGTTGTCGAAGGCCGCGCGTCGGGGACCCAGCCATTTCGCGCAGCTCGAGTGGCGGTAATCGGGATGCCATGCCCCGCACTGACTCAGGCGAGAGCGGAAGCCGGACAACGGCGGCCACTCTAGACCCCCCCGCCAGCGACCTCCGCATCCGGCGAGGGGTCCGCGCCCCGTGCCATCTCAGCATCGCTCTAGCGGAGCAGTCCCGCGTCGGAGTCGCGCCAGCGGGAACGCTCAAGGTCCTCGGACCGCCGCGCCGCCACGATCGCCCGTACCCGTGGCGGGCCTCGTGCCAGACGTCGAAGCCCGCCTCGTGGACCATTGCGACCAGGCACGCATGGGTCGGGACCCAGCAGTTCGTGGGGTCTCCCAGCAGCGCCCTGCCGGGATAGAACTGCATGAACAGCCCGTCCGCCATGGCCGGAGCGAGTTCGCCGAGCGACCGCAGCGTGCCGTCGCCCGTCAGCACCGCATCGTCGATGACCTGCGATTCCAGGATCAGGTCCCCGAGCAGACCTCCCAGATCCTGTCGAGGGCCAGGAGCGGGTTGCGCAGGTGGTAGAGCACCCCGAGAAAGAGCACGAGGTCGAAGCACCCGTGCCGACGCGGGTCGAGGTCTACAGACGTTCTCCACCGAACTCCATCCTCGAGCCCCAGGAGGCGACCGGCCACCTCGAAGCCGGTCTGGTCGGCCGGCATGTAGTCGAGGGCGGTCACGCTTGCTCCGCGGCGCTCCATCTCGAAGGAGAAGAACCCGTCGCGGGCGCCGATGTCGAGGACGCGCATCCCCGCCATGTCCGGCGGCAGCGGCAGGAGCGACAGGGCGTGTAGAGTCGTGCGCCCCGGGCGTGACGACCCCGGGGCGACCTCGATCCTGTGGTACCAGTGGGGCACCGAGGCGATGAGGCGAGCAGCTCTCGCGCCGAGGGTCGTCACCGACGCGCGACCACGGCGTACTCGCCCTGGGTCCAGCGGTCCTCCTCGCAGCCGTCCGCGCCGAGGGGGAAGACGATCTCGGCCGCTCCGAAGCCGGCGAGCCCGCACAGCACGGCGAGCGACCTCGGGGAAGATCGGGCTCGTGTGGGTGAGATCGACCCAGAAGGCCTTGAACGACGCGATCGGGTGGGGGTTGACCGTCTCCGCGATGAGGACCCCGCCGGGCTGCAGGGCTCGGCCGACTCGGCGAGCAGGCGCATGAGATCGTCGAGGGCAGGTGCTCGATGACCTGGGCGCTGAAGATCGCACCCGAGGCTGTCGTCGGGTTGCGCCGCGAGCCAGTCGACCGCGTCCGGCGCGCTCCACGTCGTGCCCCTTCTCGCGGCACCGCGCGACCATGCCCTCGTCCAGGTCGATGCCCGTTCGGCGGGCACGCCCGCCTCGGCGAGGAGGTCGAGGAACTCTCCGCCGCCCGCAGCCGATGTCGAGCGACGGGCTCCGAGGCCCGGCGACGATCCCGAGTAGAGCGATGACGCTCGCGGATCGAACTCCTCGGATCCGCGGAACACGTCCTCGAAGCCCCGGTAGCCGCGACCCGGCGAAGCGCAGTCTCGCCGAAGCCGATCACGGGCGGCCGTCGCTCGCCGCGATTCGTGAGCAGCTTCGGGTCGGACGACGAAGGGCACGGCCGGAGCGAGGCGCGCGCCTGCGCCGACTCGCTCTCGAGCTCGGCGCTGCGACTCGCGCTACCCGCTCACGAACGTCGAAGGAGCATCGCGTGAAGGCGCTGCTCGGCGCCGCGGACTCGTCCGTCAGGCCCTCCAGCTGCGCGAGGGCCTCCTCGTCGGCCTGAACGAGGCGCCACGTCGAACTCCGCCCGACGCCGAAGGTAGTGGATGCAGCGCTCGCAGCAGGCCCCCCGGGCGAGGCGGTTGGGAAGGAGGCGGGGGTGTCCCACGGTGTCGTGGGCCCCTGCGTCAGCCACCGGGCGGCGCGGACCACGGCGGGCTCCGTGGCTCGGGGCCGTCGGCGCGCTTACGGCCCGCGCCGACGTGGATGCGATCGAGCCGCTCTGTGAGGAAGGCCGCCGTGCGATCGAGCGAGAAGCGGTCGAGCACGTCCGTCCGCGCGCGACGGCCGAGCTCGGCCATCTTCGTCGGCCGCTCGTCCACGGCGCGGCGCATCAGCGCGGCCGCGACGTCCGAGGTCCGGCTCGGCCCAGTCGCGCGTCGGTCCGGATAGGGCTCGTGCCCCGGACCCGACGGGGCGCCAGCTCGCGCACCGGCACGAGCAGGCTGTTCGCCGTCGTCCATGAACTCGAGGTTGCCGGAGTAGCCGGTCGCGATCACCGGCTTGCCGGCGCCATGGCCTCGGCCATCGTCAGGCCGAAGCCCTCGCTGCGGTGCAGCGAGACGTAGCAGTCGCACGCGCACGATCAGCGCCGTCCTTCGTCGGCGGCGTCGAGGTAGCCGTCGACGACGTGGATGTCCGCGCGGTCGGCGCGGCGTAGCGCAGCCGCTCGAGCTCGCGCGAGCGTGCCGGTCGCCGTTGATCGTCTTGATGACCAGTGCGGGCCCCTCGTCCGGGTCGAACGCCGCGCGGAAGGCCTCGATGAGGCCGAGCGGGTTCTTGCGCTCGAAGCGACGCTGTCGAAATCGAACGAGAAGAGGAAGAGGAAGCCCTCGGGCAGGCCGAGCGTCCGCGCGGCTCGCCGGGAGGCGCTCGGCGGCGGCTCGATCGCCGAGCGGGAGCATCGTGCACCGGCTTGTCGCCGTCTCGCGCCGCGATCGCCCGCCGGACGAAGTCGCTTCCCACCCAGACCTCGTTCGACGAGCTCGAAGGCGGCGTGGAACCGCGCCGGGAACCGGTCGACCTCCCACCACCAGATCCCGATCGCGTGGCGGCCCTCGGAAGAAGTCCGGCCCGACGTCGTGGTCGAAGCGAGGCAGCTGGTCGGCGTTGACGCAGATGACGTTGACGTCGTAGGCGCGGCTCGTCGCCGACGCTCGTGCGAACGCGTGGTGCCTGCCGGCTCGGAGTCTTGTCGTACGTCGACCGCCGAATGCGGGATCCCGGCCCGCTCGACCGCGGCGAGCGAGCACGGCGGGCCGCCTCGCCGACCCCGGCCTCGGCGTCGGAAGTAGCCGGCGATGTTGACGCCGCCGGCTCGAGCGGCGTCGGGCGGATCGGGCTGCGCGACTGCCGGGCAGCGCGGCCAGCTCGACCGGGATCCGCTCCTCCACGCGTCCCTCGCGCGCCATGCCCACTCGAGAAAGCGCGTCGCCGTCCGTCGCCCTCGGGTCGGGGAAGCGCGCGCTGCAGGTCGGCGCCGCTCCTCGTGGACATGGACGCAGGTACCGCGGCACCCGCACCGGCGCGCCCGGCGGTCCGTCGGGCTCGCGCAGCCAGTCCACGAACGGCCGCGCCCTCGCGGCTCGAACGGGTTGGGCGGCTCGGGTCGCCGTTGCCGCTCGGCCTCGGCGAGCGCCTCGCGGTAGAGCCGGCGCATCCGCTTCGTCGATCGTCATGCCGTTCGGCAGCTGGTCCGAAGCCGTAGGGCAGCTCGTCGCCTCGTCGTAGCCGGCCGCGCGAAGCTGCTCGCGCGTACTCGTCGCAGATCTCGCTGCAGCGCGGGCTGCTCGCTGAGCAGGATCGCGCGGCTCGGGCCGGGGTGCTTGCTGAGGAGGTGCGGCTTGCTCGGGTCGAAGCCGCTGAAGTGGAAGAAGCGCAGCGGCTGCGCCGTCGACCGAGGTAGCCGCCGTCCCGTCGACGTCGAACGTCGCGCTCGTGCAGGTTCCAGTAGGCGACGTTGCAGGCCGGGTCGCGCAGCGACGTGGTGCTCGAAGTAGCGACGGGCACGAAGTCGACCCAGCGCTGGTCGACGAACAGCCCGCTCGCGGGGTCGATCGACGCAGTCGCGGCGCGAGCCGCTCGGCCCACCAGTCGAGGAACGGCGTCGCGCCGCGGCCCGACCGCGATGAAGCCGAGGTTGAAGATGCCCGGCGATCGAGCACGACGGCCTCGACGTCGGTCGAGCTCGGGATCGCGCGGCAGCGGCTCCGAGCGTGTGCGGCGTCAGGACGATGCCGTGCTCGCGCGGCCAGCTCGCGCGATGTCGTCGAGCGGCGCGAAGACCTCGATGTCCGGGTCGAAGTACGTGACGTCGTCGCATCCGCTCGTCGAGGAGGGTCCGCAGCAGCGACGGCTTCACCGCGGTCGCGAACTCCATGACGTCGTACGAGCGTCGCCATCCGGTGGTACTCGCGCGGCTCGAGGCCCGATCGCGTCGGCGCCGATGACGTCGAAGCTGCGGGCTCAATCCCGTCGGCAGGCCGTGCTCGGCGTCGATCACCAGGGTCGTGAAGCGGCCCGCCGGGATGATGCTCGAGGAAGCACTGCGCGAGCACTGCGGCCTGCGCCAGGTAGTTGCGGGCGACGATCGTGCAGGCGTTCACGACGTCGCGAGCCTAGCAGCCTCCAGCACGCGCTCCGCCACCCCTCGGCGTTCGGCAGAGAGGCGAGAGCGCGCTTCCCCGCGCGCCGGCAGCGCGTGCGCTAGGGGAGCTGTTCGCAGGCAGCAGCGCCGGAGCTTCGACCGTCTCACCCCGTCCGCGCGCCCCGCTCGAGCAGTCCCGCAAGGCCCTCCGGCAGGTCGAACTCGGGGCGAAGGACGCCGAGCTGGCCGGTACGTCTTCCCGTCACCGATCTTGGCTGACCGCGTGGCATCCGTGGCAGCGCGTCTACCGGGAACACCGGCTCCACGTCGGGATGCGCTCCGCCGCCACCCGTGCCTTGCGGGGCTGGACATCCGCGAGGAGTCTTTCTGGTTGGCGGTCACGCCGCCCGCCGCTGCCCGTTCGCCGCGAGCACCGTCGCCTCCGCCGCACGCTCGGCCACCGCGTCCACGCTGGGGAGCGCCGCGAGCGCACGCCGCCCGCGGGCCGCGAGGCTCTCCCGCGAGCGGCTCCGCGCAGAAGCGACGAGCGCAGCCGCCTCCACCGCCTCGAGGGTGTTCGCAGACCGGAGGGCACCGCCGCGCGCGAGGAGCGGATGGCGGGGTGCGCCGGGCAGTGCGACCACGGCTCGGCCCTCCGCCCACGCAGCGGCTGCTGCCGCGAGGCACGCGGCGCCGCGCATGCCGATCGAGGGCCACCCCGGGGACGTCGACCGCAGATCCGCGCCGCGCTCGGCGCCGCCACAGCGCCAGGACCCGCTCGGCGCCCGCCCCGGCTGCCGAGACGCCCCGCGCATCGGGCGCCGACTCGGGGCGCGGCAGGCCGGCGACGACGACCGGCAGCCCTCCGGCGGCGCCGTCGAGCAGGCCCAGCTCCGACGGGTCGAGCAGGAGCACGCATCGCCGCCGACCGAAGGAGGCCCCGCCCGCGCGCCGGAAGCCGTCCCTCGAGCGCCGGGGCGACCACGCGGGGCCCGGCCGGGCACCTGCGGGCGAGGGCCCGGGTCGTCCAGGCCCGCCACGACGGTCACCCCGTCCGGCGCTCGAGCGCCCCCCAGCGCTCGAGCCGCGTGAGGACGGCCGACAGCGCCCGCCCCAGCGCCGGTGGCACGCGGTCGCCCATCGCCACCGGGCTCATGCGATGGCCTCCGCGAACGCGACGACCCGGGCCCCCGATCTTCCTCCGCGAGCGCCCGCAGCCGCTCGATGCGCTCCCGGCCGCCATGCGGTCGGCCAGGGCGGAGTTCCTGAGCGCCTCCGCGACGGCCTCCGCGACTAGCGACGGCGGCTTCTCGTCCAGGAGCAGCGCCGCCTCGCCGGCGGTCTCCGGCACCGCGCTCGAGGCGTAGGCCACGATCGGGAGCCCCGCCCACATCGCCTCGATCAGCGGCACGCAGAACCCCTCGTGGTCGGAGAGGCAGAGGAAGAGGTCGGCCTCGGCGTAGTGTCGGGCCAGCTCCTCCTCGCTCACCGAGCCCGCGAATCGCACCCGGTCTGCGACCTCGAGGTCGTCGGCCAGCCGGCGGCAGTAGGGCCTCGTAGGCGGGCGCCCCGGCCCAGGTTCCGACCAGCGCCAACTCGTGGTCGAGCCCCGCGTCGGAGAGCGCGGCGGCCGCCAGCACGAGGTGGTGCTGGGCCTTGTTCGGCACCCCGCGCCCGACGAAGAGGATCCGCGTCGCGCCCGCCCGTTGCCCGCGGTGCGGCGGGCGCGGCGGGGAGCGGCGGCCGGAGGATGCCGAGCACCGCGGGATCGGGGAAGCCGAGCGCCGCCAACTCGTGGGCGTTGTACGCCGAGTCGGCGCCCACGGCCGCACACCCGGCCGATGAACGTCTCGCAGCGCCCGCCGCCCCTTGGCGCACTCGAGGGCGATCTGGGGCGCGTACCGCCAGAGCAGCTCGGGAGGCGTGATGTTGTGGTAGTGGATCGCGCACCGGTCGCAGCGCTCCGCGACGAGGTCGAACGCGGCGCTCGCGATGGAGTAGTGGAGGATCGCCGCGTCGCGCGGGCCGCGCGTGCGCGTCCCAGGCGCTCGCGGGGCGCACCCGGCCGCCGAGGCCCGGGTGGATGTGGCCGTCCTCGACGAAGATCTCCGAGCGCAGGCCGCGGCCGCGCAGCAGGTCCTGGGCCGCCAGCGCGTGGTGCGTGATCGCGTCCCGCGGCGCGGCCCCCGCGAGCACCTGGTGGACGCCCGCGCTCACGACCACGCCTCGAGCGCGTCGAAGAATCGCCGCCGCACCGCGGGCCACGAGAAGGTCTCGCGCGTGTAGGCGCGCCCGGCCTCGGCGATCCGGTCGCGCAGGCCAGGGTCGTCGAGCAGCATGTCGAGGCCCGCCGCGAGCTCCGTCGCAGTCCGCGTACCAGAGCCCGCCGCCCGAGCCCTCGCAGTGCTCGCGGAGCACGGGCGAGCGGGCGTTGACGAGAGCGGGCGTGCCGCAGAGCCAGGCCTCCAGCAGCACCATCCCGAGGCTCTCCAGCCGCGAGGGGTGCAGCAGGACGCTGGCGGCGGCGTACGCGGCGTCGCGCTCGGCGTCCGGCACGAAGCCCAGGTCGATCACGCGGCCGGCGATCTCGTCCGGCGGCGCGAGCGAGCCCGAGCCCATCAGCGCCAGCGGCGGCACGTCGGGTCGCTCCCAGACGTAACGGGCGTAGTCCTCGTACAGCTCGCCGAGGCCCTTTCCCTTCTCCCGTCGCCCGGCGTAGAGGAGGTAGCCGGGGGCGATGCCCCGCGCGGCGCAGAACGCGTCCACGGCCGCCGCGTCCGGGGGCGGGACGTCGTCGTACCCGACGCTCACCAGGCGCGCGTCGGCCGCAGGCGCGAGCCGCTCCAGGAGGCGCCCCTCGCCCGGCCGAGTTGAGCATGCACCCCGCCGCGCCCGCCGAGCATGTCGCGCACCGCCTCGAGCCAGGCGTGGGGCTCGTCGTGCACGCAGGGGACGAGCGCCGTGCGCTCCGGCCGCTCCGCGACGGCCCAGTACGCGGTGCCGAAGAGGTAGGGCAGGCAGACCACCCAGTCGTAGCGCCGCCCGTCCGTCGGCCGCCTCCTGGAGCGCTGGCGACCAGACCGAGTTGGCCATCCACTCCACCTGCTCCGAGTAGCCGGTGGGGAGGCCGAGCGAGATGCGGGTGTGCAGCTCGATCCAGCGCTCGTGGCTCCGCGCCGGGCTGACGGCGAACCGGTGCACGCGCACGCCCCCCTCCACGGTGGTGCCGGCCGGGTGCTCGTCGGCCCAGGTGAAATGGTCGCGGGCGCAGGTCGTGAGCACCTCGACGTCGTGGCCGTGGGCGACCATGTTCTCCGCGGTCAGGCGGCAGAGCATCTCCGCGCCGCCCACGACCCCCGCGCCGTAGCGGGGCGCGACCAGCGCGACCCGCGGGCTATCTCCGGGCATGGACGGCGTAGCGCCCCGCGCCCGCGGCCTCGACCCGGGTCCCGGAGAGCCCCGCCGCCTCGAGCGCCGTCAGCACCGCGTCGGGATGGAGGGCGCGCCACCCGTCGGGCTCCCGTCCGGACGCCGCCTCGCCCGCCGGCTCCTCGGGGCGGAGGCCCTCGACGACGACGGCGCCGTCGGCTCGGAGCGCCCGCGCGAGCCCCGAGCAGAGCGCGGCCAGGCCGGCTCCGTCCAGCCGCTCCACCAGGTCCGTGACGAGCACGCCGCCGAGCGATCCCGGCGCGAGCGCCGCCAGGTGCGCGAGCGGGTCGCCGTGGCGCACGGACCGCCCCGTGCGGTCGGCCTCGGCCGCGAGGTCGGCGCTCGCCTCCACCCCTTCCGCGCCGGGGCCGAGCGAGCCCAGGGCCCAGCCGCTCCCCGCGCCCAGGTGCAGCACCGTGCCGCGTCCGCCGAGCTCGTCCGCGTACCCGGCGACGCGGGCGGCGGCGTCGGCGGGCCGGCCCGCCTCCAGGCGCGCGACCCGGGCCGGGATCGCGGCGTCCGCGAGCTCGGCGAGCGCCGCCTCCACCGCCTGGAGCCGCTCGGCCAGCGCGTCGGCCCGCGCCGCGGCGTCCGCCAGCGCGTCGTGGGCGCTGCCCGCCTGGTCCTGCGCGAGCGCGCACCTGGCGGCCGAGCGCCGCCGTCTCGCGCGCGAGCTGCGCCACGTAGGCCAGGAGCGCGGCGTGGAACGCGTTGGCCTGCGCCGCGAGCCCCTGCGTCGGCTGGGACGTGCCGCGCACCAGCAGCCGCTTCATGCGGGACACGGCCGGCCCGACGACGGGCTTGGTGGACGGCGTGCCCACGACGTCGACCCGCATGGCCGCCAGCTCGCGAAGGCGCTCGAGCTCGTCGGCGCCGAACGGCTCGCCCTCCTCGACGGCCGCCTCCATCAGCTCGTCCACGCCGTAGAGCCCCTGCGCCTTCTTCTCCGCCACCCGTCGGCGGAGGTCCTCCATCAGCCGGTCGACGTCGATGGGCTCGGGTCTCTCCGCCTTCAGCGGCGGCCTGCTGGCGATTCCGTCGTCTCCCAGGGTCGTCTCCCGCCGCTCGTCACGCGGCCCACCTGCGACGGGCGCAGGCTGGCGTCGGCCGACTGCCGCCCCTTCGGGCTGCGTGGCGACGGCACGGCGAGGGGAATCCAACGGACACGCGAGCGGTCTACTCCGCGCTGGCGACCCTCGTCTGCCGCTACGCGACCCACCCCCGCGGCGGTGGCCGAATAGCCGACCTGACCGCCGCCGAGCTGCCGGTCTTCTCACAGAATCGGCGAGGACGGGGTTGCTGACGGAGATGCTGGCCCGCGTGGGCACGGGCTCGCGCTGGTTCGTCGAGTTCGGCGCCTCGCAGGGTGTCGAGGGGAACCGTGTGTTCTTGGCGGACGTCCTCGGATGGTCCGGGCTCTTCTTGGAGAGCGACGACGAGGCGTACGCCGCGCTCACGCGCAAGTCTCGGCATCGCAGGGCCATCGGAACCGCCACGCATCCGTGACCCCGACAACGTAACAATCTCTTGCGCCAGGCTGAGCCGGCAGCCTCAACATGTTCTCCATCGACGTCTACGGCATCGACTCTTGGTTCTAGCAGGCCCTCGAGGGCTTTCTTCCACGCTTACCTCGTCATCGAGTACAACGCCCACCTCGATCCCGAGCGAGCGCACACTCAGCCGCTCGAGCCGACCGTTTCATCAGACAGCAAGCAGCTTCTTCAGCGCTTCCGCTCGGCACGCTCCCGGACCTTCGGCGCTCCAAGGGTTACCTCTTCGTTCACACGGATCTCGCTAGGGTGAACACGTTCTTCGTCTGCTCGAGGACCGCCATTCTCTTCCCCCCGGACGACCGCGTCCCGTTGCGGCCCCGACTTCATACCTCAGCAGCAGCAGCCATCCGCCTCATCCCGCAGCGGCGCTACGTCGACCGATCCTCTGAGCGCCCGCCTCTCTCTTGCCCGTCTGACGCCCCAGTGCCGGCGATCGTCCACCGGGCCGATCCCCGTCCCTCGAGGGAACACGGTGAACTCCACCCGGCGGTCGCAGCCAGTGGTAGATCTCGCTCGTCGTCCCATGTGCACTGCCGCGATACGACGAAGCGACCCTCGTGGAGGGGAAGCGCGTCGATCGAGAACCGCACCCGCCGGCTGCCGTCGATGCGCTCCACGGGCCAGCGACGTCCATGCGCGTGTTGGTCCCGTAGCAGAGCGCGCCCTCGGCGGTGTGCACCGCCATGCCGAAGATCGGGGGCCTACCGGCTCCCGGGCCCGCAGTCCATCTCGATCGCGAAGGGCTCCCCGCTGACGAAACGGTCGGTGGGCCCCGTCGGCCCCGACCAGCCGCACTCCTCTGATGGCCACCCGCCGGTGCCCCACTCGCGGCCGCGAGTCCTCGCCCGTGCGTGCCGCTCGGCGGCCGCGGCGCATCGCCCTGCTCCGCCAGCATGCGGTGGTACGCCGGCAGCACGTCGGCCGGCAGCCCGTCCGCCACCACCGCGCCGTCCTGCAGCAGGATCGCTCGGTCGCACACGCGCTCGACGGCCGCCGGCGTCGTGGGAGACGAACACGAGCGTGCCGCCCCTCCGCCGGAAGTCGAAGATGCGGCCGAAGCACTTTCGCTGGAAGGCCTCGTCGCCCACCGCGAGCACCTCGTCGAGCAGCAGCACGTCCGGGTTGACGTGGGCGGCCACCGCGAAGGCCAGCCGCATCTGCATGCCGCTGGAGTACGTGCGGACGGGCATCTCGACGAACTCCTCGAGCTCCGCGAACGCCACGATCTCCTCCAGGTGGGCGTCGATCTGCCGCTCCGAGAGGCCGTGGATGGCCCCGTTCATGTAGACGTTCTCGCGGCCGCTGAAGTCCGGGTGGAAGCCGGCCCCGAGCTCGAGCATCGACGCCACCTGCCCGCCGATCGCGACCGTCCCGGAGTTGGGCGGGATGATGCCGGCCAGCACCTTCAGCAGGGTGCTCTTCCCCGAGCCGTTCTGGCCGATCACGCCGAGCGCCTCGCCGGGCGCGACGTCGAGGTTCACGTCCCGGAGCGCCCACAGCTCCGTCGCGTGGGTCCTGCGGCGGCGGAGCACGGTCTCCTTCAGGGTCATGTTCCGCTCGTGCAGCACGCGGAAGCTGCGCGACACGCCGCGGAGGGCGATGCGGCCGGGCTCGAGCGGGCTCACAGCTCCACCGCCATCTCGCGCTCCATGCGCCGGAAGACGCCACCCAGCCGAGGGCGAGGGTCGGCCCGCGGCGACCACCATGTAGACGACGTCGCCGGCGTCGGGCCACCGGCCCCAGAAGAGGGCGTCCTGGATCGCGAGGACGGGCGGGGCCACGGGGTTGGCGTAGTGCAGCAGATCCTGGGCCCACTGGCGGTCGGCGAGCCCGGGCACGGCGGCGAAGGTGTAGAAGATCGGCGTCACGAAGATCCACGGCAGGCTGATCGCCTGGAGGATGTGCTCGACGTCCCGGAAGTAGACGTTCAACGCGGAGACGAGCAGCCCCACCCCCACGGCGAACGCGGCGAACACGAGCAGCAGCCCCGGCAGCGCGACGACCGGGAGCAGCGATCCCTGGCTGAGGGCGAGGCAGAGCGGGAGCGCGACGGCGAACATCGCCCCGGCCGTCACCGCGTTCGCCGTCATCGCCGAGAGCGGCACGATCTGTCGCGGGAACGCGCACCTTCTTCACCAGGTTCGCGTTGGCCACCAGGCTCTGCGAGGCGGCGATCGTCCCCCCCATGAAGAGCTGCCAGCAGCGAGGCCGACGAACAGGAACAGCGCGTAGTTGGGGACGTCGATCTTCAGCAGGAACTTGAAGACCAGCGAGTACGCCCCCACCATGATCGCGGGGGTGACGAGCGTCCACGCCAGCCCCAGGACCGAGCCCTTGTAGCGCTGGCGGACCTCCCGCCGCACGAGGTTGCGGTAGAGGGGTGCGTGGCGCCGGAGCGCGGCGCGCGCCGACTAGAGGCCTGCCCGACGGCCGCCGACGCGGCCGCCGTGGCCGAGACCGAGCCCATCGTCCGAGAACTCTAACGCCGCCGCTCCCTGGTCCCCGGGCACGCTAGGTTGTCGGGTGTCCGCTCGCCCCCCGCCTCCATGCCGATCCCACTCACCTCCAGCGCCCACGCACCGGAGCGGCCGGACAGCGACGTCCCACTGGTCGTCGACCTCGACGGATCGTTGCTGCGGGTCGTCTCGCTCAAGCTCATGCTTAGGCGGATGGCGGTCCGCTGTCCCCATCGCGTCCCGATGGCGTTCCCGCTCAAGCGTCGGGGCGGCAAGCCCGCCTTCAAGATGTTCGCCCTTCGCCACAGCCGCCTCTCGGCGGACGTGCTGCCACGCCGGGCCGAGCTCCTCGAATGGCTCGAGGAGCAGGCCGAGACGGGCCGCCGGATCTACCTCGCGACCGGCTCGCCGCAGGAGCTCGCTGGCGCGGTGGCCGCGGCGCACCCGTGCTTCGAGGGGATCTTCGCCACGAGCCCGGTGACGAACATGACCGGCGCGATGAAGGCGCAGGTCCTCTGCGACGCCTTCGGTGAGGGCGGGTTCGACTATGTCGGCGACTCGTGGGCCGACCTCGAGGTCTGGAGGCGAGCGCGGCGCGCCATCGTCTGCGGCACCGGCGCGCGGCTCAGCGATGCCGTGGCGGCCGTTTCCGAGATCGATCGCGAGTTCCGATGACCCCGGCCGACGGAGCGGGGCCCATCGCGGAGGACCTCCGGGCGATCCGCGGGACCCGCCTCTTCGTCGCCGGGGACGTCCTGCTCGACGTCCACGTGACCGGCTCGGCGGAGCGGGTCTCCCCAGAGGCGCCGGTCCCGGTCGTCCTCGAGACGTGCGCGGCGGCGC
>CAWIDG010000023.1:0-112399 GCA_963834875.1 Miltoncostaeaceae bacterium | reverse complement strand
GCACGAGTACGCCAACCACCCCAAGGCGCGGCGTGCGAACGAGCTCGTCTCGCGCCCGCGGACACGGTTCCTCGGCCACGCCGTGTCTGGTGGGGGATGACGCCAGACACGCTGCTGGGGCTCGCCAACCTGACCGTTCCGCGAAAGCCGGACCGCGGTCCCATGATCCACCCCGACCCGCTCGCCGGCCCGGCGACAGCGGCGCAAGCGCTCTCGCTCCCGCGCCTGGGCACCTCCCAGCTTGGCGCGCTCCGCGAGCTGCACACGACGGTCGTTCAGCTGGTGGACGGTCTTCTGAGCGGGCGCTCGGTCGCCCGGCCGGCTGCGCGGCTGACCAAGCTCGCGCAGCCGAGCATCGCGCGGGTGCGGCTCGAGGGGGGCGAGAGTCAGAGGTTGCGCTCGCGGCTCGAGTGGAGCGAACCCACGCCCGCGGCCACGCTCGCTCGCAAGCTCGCTTTGGAGCTTGGCGAGATCGACGTAACGCGCCTGAAGCGCTGCGAGCGGCCCGCCTGCAGGCTCGTCTTCTACGACACGACGCGGTCCGGCACGCGGCGCTGGCATGCCGAATCGCCCTGCGGGAATCGCGAGCGACAACGACGCTACCGCGCCGCCTCGCGCGCCAGCTCACCCACCGAGAGACGCTGACCGACTCCCGCGCACGTTGAGCACGGGACTTGCGTTCCTCGCAGGCCGCGCATTCGCCCCGCGATCGCTTCAACCCTCCAATGCGCGGAAAGCAGGGCGCCAGCCGCCCGCTCTCGCCCGAGTGCGAGCGCCCGAGCGTCGGTCGGCGGAGCGCCTCCTGCGGACGAGTTTGGGGCGTCTGGCGGCGAGGTGTTGGCTCCCGCTTCGCCCGGGGTTGCGGTAGTCCCGCCGCACGCTGAGATCACTGTCGGAACGGACGAAATGCGGCGTCCGCAGGCGCGCGATCGACTCCCCGCGTTGCCAAAAGCGGCGCGCGCGACGGACTTCTGAAACCGCCCCTAAGAGCGGGCCGCGAGGCCCTCCTCGTGCAGGCGCCGGGCGCGCGCCATGTTCTCGAGGTCGGTGCCGGTGCCGTCCATGCCCGGCACCTCGAGGATGACCGGGAGCCCCTGCAGGTCGGGGTGGCCCAGGATGCGCCGGATGCCCTCCTCGCCGATCTCGCCGTCGCCGATGTTCTCGTGGCGGTCGCGGTTCGAGGCGAAGGCGACCTTCGAGTCGTTCAGGTGCAGGCAGCGCAGCCGGTCCAGGCCGAGGACCTCGTCGAACTCGGCGAGCGCGCGGTCGATGCCGCCCTCCTCGTGCACCGGGTACCCGGACGCGAACAGGTGCTGGGAGTCCAGGCAGAAGGCCAGCCGCTCCGGCACCCCGACCGCGTCGGCCACCGCGCGGAGCTGGTCGAAGGTGCGGCCGATCGTGTCCCCGGCGCCGGCGGTGTTCTCGAGGTAGACGCAGCAGTCGCCCTCGGCTGCCGCGAGGGCCTCGGCGATGCCCGCGCCGATACGGGCGATCGCCTCGTCCTCCGTCGAGCCCCTGAACGAGCCGACGTGCAGGACCACCCCGGCCAGCCCCAGCGCGTGGCCGGTCGTCAGGTGCTGCACGAGGCTCTCGACCGAGGTGCGGTAGATGTTGCGCATCGCCACGGCGGGCTTGCCCGGCGGCCCCGTGGGCACGTCGCGGTCCGGCGCCCCGAGATTGATGAGGTAGAGCCCGTGGCTCACGAGCGGGCCCATGCCCGCCGCCGCGGCCGCGGCCCGGAAGGCGGCGATCTCCTCGTCGGTGTGCTTGATCGGCCGCCAGGTGCGGGGGTTGTGGGTGAAGATCTGCAGGCTCTCGCAGCCGAGGTCGACGCCCCGCCCGATCGCCTTGCTGATGCCCCCGGATGAGGACACGTGGGCGCCGAATCGCACGTCGGTATCCTAGGGCCGATGGCGCGCCAGAGACCCGAGGTGACCGGCCCGGCGCGCGTGCGCTTCGCTCCGAGCCCCACGGGGAGCCTGCACGTCGGCGGCGCCCGGACCGCCCTCTTCAACTGGCTGATCGCGCGGCAGGGCGGCGGGGCGTTCGTGCTGCGGCTGGAGGACACCGACCGCGAGCGGTCGACGCCCGAGAGCGAGGCCGAGATCCTGCGCGTCCTCGGCTGGCTCGGCCTCGACTGGGACGAGGGCCCGGTGCGTCAGAGCGAGCGCAGCGCCCTCTACTCGAGCGCCGTCGAGCGGCTGCGCGAGGCGGGCGCCGTCTACCCGGCCTACGAGACCGAGGAGGAGCTGGAGGCCCAGCGGGCCGCCGCCCGGGCGGACCGGCGGGCCCCGGTGGTGCGCGGCCGCCGCGACCGCGACCCGGCGGAGATCGCCGACCTCGAGGCGCAGGGGCTCCGGCCCGTCTGGCGCTTCGCCGTCGCCGTCCCCGGGGAGACGGCAATCGAGGACTACGTCCGCGGGACGGTCACCTTCGACCACGCCGCGATCGAGGACTTCGTGGTCGCCCGCTCCGACGGCACGCCGACGTACAACCTCGCCGCCGCCGTGGACGACCTCGAGATGGGCATCACGCACGTGATCCGGGGCGAGGACCACATCTCGAACACGCCGAAGCAGATGATGGTGATTCGCGCGCTGGGCGGGGAGCCGCCCGGCTACGCCCACGTGCCGCTCATCCTCGGCCCCGACAAGAAGCGCCTGAGCAAGCGCCACGGGGCCGCCTCGGTCGAGGACCTCGAGGAGGCCGGCTACGTCCCGGGCGCGGTGGTGAACGCCCTCGCCCTGCTCGGCTGGAGCCTCGACGACAAGACGACCCTGCTGACGGTGGACGAGCTCGTGAAGGGCTTCTCCGTCGGGCGCATCTCCAAGAGCCCCGCGATCTTCGACCTCCAGCGGCTCACGGTCATCAACGGGCGCCACATGCGCCTGATGGGGGCGGGGGAGTTCGAGGAGGCCCTGGTCGAGTACCTCGGGAAGACCGGGTACATCGCCGAGCGGGGACCCGGCGCGGAGGAGCTCGTGCGCCGCAGCGCCCCGCTCGTCAAGCGCAAGCTCAGCACGCTGGCCGAGTACGACGGCCTCGCCGGATGGCTCTTCCGGCCGCTCGAGATCGACCCCGACGCCTGGGAGGTGCTGACGCAGGACGTCAAGCACTCGATCCAGGTGATCGGCGGCGGGCTCGGGCGGCTCGAGGCCCTGCCGGAGTGGACCCTGGACGCGATCAAGGACGCCCTGCAGGACCAGCTCCACATCATGGGCGAGGCGGCCCGTGACTTCCTGGAGCCCCAGCGCATCGCGATCACCGGGCAGCGGGTCTCGACCGGGATCTACGAGAGCCTGGAGCTGCTCGGCCGCGAGGAGGCCTTCCGGCGCTACCGCGAGACGCTCGGCCGGCTCGCCGAGCTCTGGGCGGTCGCCTGATGGCGCCCTCCCGCCGGACCCAGCGCACGATCCTGCTGATCGGGGCCGTGCTCTTCGGCGTCTTCTTCCTGGTCGCCTTCGGCTTCCGGCGCGCGGGGATCTCGCAGGAGGCGCTCTCGATCGTCGGCGGCGTGCTGGCGTACGCCTTCCTCGCGGCCGTCGTCGCGATCCTCGTGCTCGCGCGGCGCCGCCGCGGCGGCGATGCGGCCGTCGCGGCCGAGCGCTTCGTGGGCCGCCACCCCGCGGTGGTCGAGTCGGTCGGCAGGCCGCTGCAGGTCGGGCGGCCGGAGGGCGAGGTGCCGTCGGGCCGCGGCGCCGCGCAGGCCAACCTGATGGTTCCGGTGAGCGGCCCGGAGGGAACGGGGAGGGTCAACCTCGTGATGGCCCGCATCGCGCGCCACTGGGAGGTACTGTCGGCCACCCTCCTGGTGGACGGCGACCGGGTGCGGTTGGCGGAGGGGCCCGGCGAGGCCCTCTCGGAGGACGACTGAGGCGAAGGGGGGCGGGATGGCGGATTCCAGCATGGGGCTGCACGAGGCCAGGGAGGACCTGACGCCGGCGACGCTCGACCGGCACCGCGGCATCGTCTCCCTGATGGAGGAGCTCGAGGCCATGGACTGGTACCAGCAGCGCATCGACGCCGCGGGCGACCCCGGGCTCGCCGCGGTCCTCGCCCACAACCGCGACGAGGAGACCGAGCACGCGGCCATGAGCCTCGAGTGGCTGCGCCGCCAGGACCCCGTCCTCGACGAGCACCTGCGCGAGTACCTCTTCACCGAGGGCTCGATCGTCGCGATCGAGGAGGAGGTCGAGGGCGGCGGCGGGGGCGGGGCGGGCGACGGGAGCCTCGGCATCGGCAGCCTGCGGGGCGAGCGATGAACCACCTGCACCGCGAGCTGGCGCCCGTCGACGAGGCCGCCTGGGCCGACATCGAGTTCGAGGCGCGCCGCTCGCTGAGGCACTTCCTCACGGCCCGCAAGCTGACCGGCTTCTCCGGCCCCCACGGCTGGGACCACTCGGCGCTGGGCCTCGGGCGCGTCGCCCCGGCCGCAGACGGCCCCGCGGAGGGCGTCGAGAGCCGCATCCGCCTCGTTCAGCCGCTGGCAGAGCTGCGGACGCCATTCACGCTGGATCGCTCCGAGGTCGACGCCGTCGCGCGGGGCGCCCCCGACGCGGACTGGGACCCGGTGGTCGACGCGGCGCGCCGCGCCGCCCTGGCCGAGGACCGGCTGGTGTTCAACGGCTTCGCGGGCGCCGGCGTGCGGGGGATCGTCGAGACGTCCCCACACGATCCCGTCCAGATCAACACCGACTACGACCGCTACCCGAACTACGTCGCGAAGGCCGTCGAGACGCTCAAGCGCGCCGGGGTCGCGGGGCCCTACGCGCTGGCCCTCGGGCCCCGCTGCTACACGGGCGTGATCGAGACCACGGAGCACGGCGGCTATCCGGTGCTCGAGCACCTGCGGCTGATCGTGGAGGGGCCGGTGGTGTGGGCGCCGGCGGTCGACGGCGCGGTGCTGATCAGCCAGCGCGGCGACGACTTCGAGCTGGTCGTGGGGCAGGACCTGTCGATCGGGTACCTGGACCACGATGCGGAGCGCGTCCGGCTCTACATCGAGGAGAGCGTCACCTTCCGGGCGGCCTCCCCCGAGGCGGCCATCGCCCTCGCGTACGCCGACGCCGAGAAGCCCGCGGCCCGGCGCAGGCGCCGCGCCTGAGCGCGCCACCCGCTACGATCGGCTGACCGCAAGGGGAGTATCCCCGAACGACGTCATCGTCACGACGGCCGCACGGCCCGGTGGCGTCGGCCCCGCCAGACCGGGGCGGGAGAGACCTTCGGCGTCCGGTAGCCCCACCGACCCGAAGGGCCCCCCGCGTGAACCCGCCGCTCTGGGCATGGATCGCCCTCATCGCCGCCGTTCCCGTGCTGACGGCGATCGACCTCCTGGTGTTCGGGCGCGGCCGCCGCGAGGTCCCGGCCAGGACGGCGGCGCTCTGGACGCTCGCGTGGGTCGCGCTCGGCCTGAGCTTCACGGCGATCCTGGGAGCGACCCAGGGGAGCACCGCGGCCGGGGAGTACATCGCCGGGTACCTGGTCGAGTGGAGCCTCTCCATCGACAACCTGTTCGTCTTCGCGGTGATCTTCGGCTACTTCGCGGTGCCGAAGGACCTCCAGCCGCGGGTCCTGCTGTTCGGCGTGCTCGGCGCGCTGATCTTCCGGGGGATCTTCATCGCGATCGGCGCCGCGGCGCTCGGGGCCGCCCACTGGGTCATCTACGTCTTCGGGGCCTTCCTGATCTTCACCGCCTACCGGCTCGCGCGGAGCTCGGGCGAGCATGTCGACCCGAGCAAGAACAGGCTGCTGCTGCTCATCCGCCGCTTCGTGCCGAGCACGGACGACTACCGCGGAACGAGGGTCTTCGTCCGCGAGCACGGCCGCCGTCTGGCGACGCCGATCTTCGCCGTGCTGATCGTCGTCGCCAGCACCGACGTGGTCTTCGCGATCGACTCGATCCCCGCGATCTTCGCGATCACCGACGAGGCCTTCATCGTGCTCGCCGCCAACATCTTCGCCGTCATGGGGCTGCGGGCGGCCTACTTCCTCATCGTCGGCGCGCTCGACCGCTTCGAGTACCTGCACTACGGGCTCGCCGTGGTCCTCGGTGTCGTCGGCCTGAAGATGCTGACCAGCGAGGTCTACGACCCGCCGGTCTGGATGACGCTCGGGGCCGTCGTCGTGATCCTCGGCGCTTCCATGCTGGTATCGCTCTGGGCCACGCGGAACCGCGAGCGCCGAGCCGAGGAGCCGAGGCCGCCCCCGGCGGTGCGGACGCCGTCGTCGTAACCGGCGGCGGGTCCTACCGTACGGGCTCACCCGGCGTCCGGAGCGCCTCCGCGACGGGCTCCAGGGCCTGCGTGAGGGCGGCGGGGTCGCCGAGCGCCCGCGCGAAGCCGCGCTCGATCCCCTCGCCGTAGACCGTCCACATCCGGCGCAGCATGGCCCGGCCCTCGTCGGTGAGCACGACGTCCGTGCCGCGCCGGTCCGAGGGTGAGGCCTCGCGCCGCAACATGCCGGCCGCCTCGATGCGGTCGACCAGCCGCGAGAGGCCGCTGCGGCTCATGACCACGGCGTGGGCGAGCTGCGCCTGGCGCAGCCGGCGCCCCGGCGCCTCGCGCAGCGCCCAGAGCACGTCGTACCACGCGAGCGGGGGCAGGCCGCGCTCGGCGAGGGCGGCCTCGACGCGCTCGACGACGCGGGCCTGGGTCTCGATCACCAGGCGCCAGGCCGCGATGTGCTCGGGTGATGGGACTTCGGCCACCGGTCGACCCTCTCACAAATGATGTTGCACTCGCAACGTTCGTTCGGATAGCATGTCGGTGCAGTAACAACAAATGCGACGGCAACGATCCGTCGCAGGCCGAGGAGGCATCGCATGCCACGCGTCATCACGCTCGACGAGCTCCGCGCACGGCTCGACAGCGGCGACCCCGTCACCCTGGTCGAGGCCCTGCCGCCGATGTACTACGACCAAGAACGCCTGCCGGGCGCGATCAACATCCCCCACGACGAGGTCGACTCGCTGGCGCCCGTGCTGCTGCCGGACAGGGACGCCGAGATCGTCGTCGTACTGCGCGAGCGGCCCCTGCCAGAACTCCGGCATCGCCTCGCGCCGGCTCGCCTCGCTCGGCTACGCGAACGTGAGCGACTACCACGAGGGCAAGGCCGAGTGGATCGCCGCGGGCCTGCCGGTGGAGAGCGGGCGCCCCGGCGTCGCCGCCGGTCAGGGCGCCAGGTAGCGGATGTCCGGGTCCTGCAGCCAGCCGTCGCCGGTCGCGGCGCGGCTGGCGAGCGCCCGGGTCGTGGCGCCGCGCAGGCGGAAGTCGAGGCCGGCCCCGTCGATGTCGTCGTACCAGACCACCGCGCGCACCAGCGGGTAGCCCACCCGCAGGCGCGCGAGGGTCTGCGTGATCCAGCCCTCCGGGTCGCCGCCCAGGTCGGTGGTGGCGATCTCCGAGATCATGATCGGCTTTCCGAGGCGCGCGAGCGCCCGGTAGGTGGTGCCGTAGAGGGCGTCCGCATCGCGCCACGAGCTCCAGTCGTACGCCTCGCCCCAGTTGAAGCCGCTGGTCGCGACCCAATCGACGTAGGGGTCGCCCGGGTAGTGCTCGGCGATGACCGCCTCGGCGCCGGCCGACTCGAGGTTGTTGATCGACCAGACCCAGCTGACGTTGCGCGCGCCCTCCTGGGCGAAGACGCGGTGCACGTGCCTCCAGGCGGCGACGAAGTCGGCCGGCGTGTTGCCGTTGACCCCGGCGCCCCACGAGAACCAGTTGCCGTTCATCTCGTGCATGGGCCGCAGGAGCACCGGGCCGCGATAGGCGGCGACCTCGCGGGCGAACGAGCGGATGTACCCGTCGTGGTCGCCGGCGGCGATGCGGGCCAGGCTGACGTCGGGCTGCTCCGGCTCGTGCAGCTCGCCGGCCGGTGCCGACCAGGGCTCCCAGGTGATCATGGGGACCGCGCCCTGCTCGGCGACGCGGGCCGCCCAATCGGCGCGGAAGCGGGTCTCGCCGCTGAGCCACTGCTGGAACCAGTTGACGATCCGGGGGGCGACCCCGTGCTCGGCGGTCCACTCGTCCACGGCGCCGGCCTCGCGGGGGAGGGAGGGGTTCGAGACGCCGAGCAGGGCCCCCTGGGACGGCGGGACCAGGCGCTGCAGCGGCGGGGGAGCCGGCTCCGCCGCGGGCTCCCCGCCCGCCGGGGCCGCGGCCGGCGTGGGAAGGGGCGCGCCGGGGATGGGCGGGGCGGTGGGGGGCGGCGCGGGCTCGGCCCGGCCGGCGAGGTGGGGCACGGCGATGACGGCCGCGACCGCCGCGAGGGCGGCGGCCCCGGCCAGGCTCCGGCGGATGGCGCGACGCATCACGAGGATCATCGGCTCCTGACCGGTGCCGCTTGAGGGGGCTGGCGCCCGATGTGAGGTTTCCATAGGGTTGAGTCCGCGCCCGGCGTGCCGATAGGGACGTCATGCGCACCCACAACCTGTTGCCCCCTCCACGATCGCGCTCACGGCGTCGCCGGACCCTGCTCCTGGCGGCCCTGGTCGCCGGCCTCGCCCCGGCCGCCGGCGCGGCGGCGGATGAGGGCGCCCCGATGACCCGCGCCGCCGAGGTGTCCGCCCCCGTGCCGCGCGGCAGTCGCGTCCCTCGGCGGTCCGCTCGAGGCCATCGCCCGCATGGCCGAGGCGCGCGAGCCGAGCCCCTTCGCCGGCGGGCGCATCTACCGGGCGCCCCGGAGTCCCGCGCGGGCACAGGCCCGGGCCTGGCGCCGCGAGCGGCCGGCCGACGCCGCCCTCGCGTACCGCATCGCCCGGCAGCCGACCGCCCTGTGGCTCGGCGACTGGACCCCGGACGTCCGCGCGTCCGCCGCGAGGCGCGTCCGGGCCGCGCGGGCCGCGGGCGCGATGCCGGTGCTGGTTGCCTACAACATCCCGAACCGCGACCACGGGCTCCACTCGGCGGGCGGGGCGCCGGGCTCCGGCGAGTACCTCGCCTGGATCGACGCCCTGGCCGCCGGCATCGGCGCCGGGCCGGCGGCCGTGGTGCTCGAGCCCGACGCCCTCGCGGCCCTCGATCGCCTGCCCGACGGCGAGCGCGACGTCCGCACCGCCCTGATCGCCCAGGCCGTCGCCCGGCTCGCGAGCACCCCCGGCGTGGCCGTCTACATCGACGCCGGCAACCCGGCCTGGATCCCCGCGCCGGAGATGGCGCGGCGGCTGCGCGCGGCCGGCGTGGACGGCGCCCGCGGGTTCGCGGTGAACGTCGCGAGCTTCCACACCACCGCGCGCTCGCGCTCCTACGGTCGCGCGGTGTCGCGCCGGGTGGGCGGCGCGCCGTTCGTCATCGACACCAGCCGGAACGGCGCCGGCCCCGCGCCGGACGGGGAGTGGTGCAACCCGCCGGGCCGGGCGCTCGGCCAGCCGCCGACCGCCCAGACCGGCGACCCAGTGGTCGATGCCCTGCTCTGGATCAAGCGCCCGGGCGAGTCGGACGGCGTACTGCAACGGCGGGCCGCCCGCCGGCGAACCTGGTGGCCCGAGGGGCGCTCCGCCTCGCCCGAGCCGCGGGCGGGTAGCGCCATGCGACGTCCTGCGCATCGCCGGGCCGCGCGCCCGGGCGGCGCCCCTCGCCCTGGCCGCGGCCGGCGCGGTCGCCCTCGCCGGCGCCCCGGCTGCTGCTGGGCACCGTCGCGGCGGGCGACGACCCCGGCCGAGCTGGCCCGCTTCGAGGGCGGCACCGGCCACGCCTACCACGCCGAGGAGACCGTGGCGGGCGCCGAGCGCCACGAGGCCGTCCTCGACCGCTGCGAGTCCGACCCGGCCTACCGCGCCGCCAACTGGGAGTCGTGCCCGGCGTCGGCCGGGGCCCCGCCGCCCTCGGCCGGCGCCGGGCTGCGCGCGCTCGCCGCGGCCGAGCCGTCGCAGGTGGGGCAGTGGGGTCGACCCAGACCGTCCCGTCGCTGGCGATCCACTCGGTCGTCCTGCGCACCGGGAAGGTGCTCTGGTTCAGCAGGGTCCCCGAGCATTCGGGCGCCAGCTCCTACCTGTACGAGCCGACCACCGGGCTCTCGGAAGAGGTCCCGATCCCGAAGGTCGAGTTCCCCGACGGCAAGGTGCTCCCAGCCAATGTCTGGTGCGGCGGTCAGGCCCAGTCCTCCCGGACGGACGCATCCTCGTGGCGGGCGGCAACCTCTCGTACCCCTCGGGCGAGCCGGAGCAGGGCCGCGGCTTCCGCGGCGCCAGGTGGATCTTCATCTTCGACCCGGTCGCCAAGACCTGGGAGCGGCTGCGGCGCGAGAACGGCGAGCCCTGGGACATGGCCCGCGGCCGCTGGTACCCGACTCTGACGACGCTCTCGGACGGACGTGTGGTGATCGTGGGCGGCTGGGACGAGAGCGGCTACCAGCGCGACGTCCTCGAGGTCGAGGTCTTCACGCCGCGCTCGGCCCCGGACGGGCGGGACCGACTCGACACGCGTGCGATCGCTGCCGCGTGGGGTGAACCTCTACCCGCACATGTTCCTGCTGCCGAAGACCACCCCCGCCGGGCAGGGCGGGGGAGACCGCGTGCTCCTGGCCGGCCCGGGCAAGGGCGACGCCCTCCTGCTGCACACCGAGGATTGGACCTGGCATGCGCTGGCCAGCGGGCCCAGCCGCCGGCGGCTCTGGGGGACCGCCGTGATGGAGCCCGGCCGGCCGCAGCGATCGGCGCGCATCAGCCTGATCGGGGCTGGACGTCCAGGCCGACCGGGCCGCCGACCGCACCGAGACCTCCGAGTACCTCGACCTCGACGACCCCGGCTGGGCCGCACAGGGGGGCCCGGCGCCCGTCTGGCACCAGGGGCCGTCGCTCGACCACGCCCGCTCGCACTTCAACACCGTGCTGCTGCCCGACGGGGCGAAGCTGTCGAGCGGCGGCGGGCTGGGACAGGCGGCCGACGGCAACCTCTACGCGGACCCCGTCTACGAGGCCGAGCTCTACGACCCCGCCACAGGGGACTGGCGCGAGGCCGCCAAGGAGGACGACGCGCGCACCTACCACTCGACGGCGGTCCTTCTGCCGGACGGGCGGGTCCTGTCGGCCGGCGACGACCGCGACGAGCACACTGCCGGTACGATGCCCGCACCGCCCAGATCTACTCCCCGCCGTACCTGCTTCCGGGGTGGCAGTCGTCCGGTCGTGACCGGCGCCCCGGAGGCTGTGCGCTACGCCGCGCGGCTGCCGATCGAGGTGAGCGGCCCGTCGGCCGTCGCGAGGGTCGTCCTGATGCGCCCAGGCGCGGTCACCCACGCGGTCGACATGGAGCAGCGCTCCATCGAGCTCGCCCGGCGTCCCGGCGAGGCCGGGGTCGTGCTCACCAGCCCGCCCGACCCCAGCGTCGCCCCTCCCGGCTGGTACATGCTGTTCGCGCTCGACTCCCGGGGCGTGCCCTCGGAGGCGCGGTGGATCCGGCTCGATCCCGCGGCGCCCGAGATCCCGGCGCCCGCGGCGCCGGCCGCGAGCCCGGCCCCCGTGCCGCCGGCGGTGGGGAGCCTCGACCGCCGCGCCCCGCGGCTGCGCGTCGGGGGCATGCGCGCGACCCTTCGCCGACGCACCATCACGGTCAGGTTGAGCGTGAGAAGCGACGAGGACGCGATCGCCACCGCCCGCCTCGCCAGCGCGCGGGCACGACGCGGCCTGCGCGCCGGCCGGCCCGCCGCGCTGGTCCTGCGCGTCCGCGTCGGCGCCCGGCCGCCGCGCAGCGTCCGCGTGGTGCTCAGCGCCCGCGACGCCCTTGGCAACCGGGCGAGCCTCCGCCCGAGGGTGAGGGTCGCCGCGCGGCCCTAGAGCGGCGGGCGGTTCAAGTCCGCATCGGCGCCGCCGATGGGCAGTGCATGGCCTGGACGTCCCGCCTGATCGTCGTCGCCGCGCTGGCCGCGAGCCTCGTCTACATCGTCTGGCGCTGGGGGTTCACCCTCGAGGGGCCGTCGATGTGGCTCGGCGCGCCGCTCGCCGCCGCCGAGACCTACGGGCTCCTCATGCTCGCCCTGCTGGCCTTCTCGTGCTGGCGGATGGCCCGCCGCGAGGTCCCGCCGCCGCTGCCCGGCCGCGGACGTGGCCGTGTTGGTGGCGACCTTCAACGAGCCGGAGGACGTCCTGCGGCCGACCGTCGTGGGCGCCCTCGCGATCCGCAGCGACGTCGCCCCCCGGGTCTGGGTGCTCGACGACGGCGGCCGGCCCTGGGTGCGCCTGATGTGCGAGGAGCTCGGCGCACGCTACCTCTCCCGCCCGGCACCGCGCCGCCACGCCAAGGCCGGCAACATCAACCACGCGCTCGAGCACGTGGACGCGGAGTTCATCGTCACACTCGACGCCGACCACGTCCCGCGTCCGGAGCTCCTCGAGCGGATGCTCGGCTACTTCGCCGACGAGGACGTCGCCGTCGTGCAGGCGCCGCAGCACTTCTACAACCGCGGCTTCCAGCACCCGCGCGACCACGACGACCCGCTGCGCAACGAGCAGAGCGTCTTCTTCGACGCGATCTGCCGAGGGAAGGACCGGCACAACGCGGCCTTCTGGTGCGGCTGCCCGTCGGTCATCCGGCGCGAGGCGCTGGTCTCCGTCGGCGGCGTCGCGACCGAGACGGTCGTCGAGGACGCCCACACCAGCATGCGGCTGCACGCGGCGGGGTGGCGCAGCGTCTTCCATCCCGAGGTGATGGCGCTCGGCATCGCTCCCGAGGAGATCGGCGCCTTCCTCGTGCAGCGGGGCCGCTGGGCGAGAGGCTCGCTGCAGATGCTCCGGCGCGACCCGCCCATGTTCAAGCGCGGCCTGTCGTGGGCGCAGCGCCTCGAGTACACGGCCAGCTGCATGCACTTCCTGGAGGGCCCTCAGCGCCTGCTCGGCTTCGTCATCCCGCCCGTCGTCCTCGCCTCCGGCGTGGCGCCGATCGACGCCGGCCCGCTGCTCTACGCCGCCCTGTTCATCCCCCAGCTCGTCCTCGTTCCGCTCGCCTCGCGCGCCCTGACGCGCGGGCGGTACGGCCTGATCGAGTGCGAGCGCTTCGCCGTCGCGCGCATGACCCCCTACCTGAGGGCGATGACCGCGCTGCTCGGCGGGCGCGGCGGCTTCCAGGTGACCCCGAAGGGCGGCCGCCGCCGCCGGACGGGCGTCGCCCGGGCGCTGTGGCTCCCGATCGCGCTGGCGGCCGCCACCGTCGCCGCAATCGGCTACCAGACGGCCGCCCAGGTGCTCGGCCTGCCCGGGCAGCTCTCGCCGGGCGCGCACGCCATCACCGTGGTGTGGGCCGCGGCCAACGTCGCCCTCGTGTGCTCGGTCGTGGCGTGGGCGCGCGGCGTGCGCCACGTCCGCTTCAGCCACCGCTTCCCCGTCGCGGTGGCGGCCGCGTACTCGGCCGGGCGCGCGCGCCCGCAGGCGCCCGCACAAGTCGAGGACCTCAGCCGCGAGGGCCTCGCCATGGGCGTCTCAGAGCGCCGCGTCGTCGGCGAGCGCCTGCGGATCGTCCTGCTGCTCGACGACGGGCCGGTCGAGGTCGAGGGCGTCGTCGCCCGCGTCGAGGCCGGTCACGACCCCGGGAGCTGGAGCCTCGGCGTGGCCTTCGATCACCTCGAGGCGGGCGTCGCCGACGCGATCGTCGAGTGGTGCTTCCGCCACCCGTTCGGCCCCGGCCGCCAGGTGCGCGGTGCCCGAGCTCGAGCGGTCGCCGCGCCGGGGCGGCGCCGGCCTGCGGCATCCGCCCCAGCCGCGGAGCCGACGCGGGCCTAGGGCGGCGCCTCAGCCGGCGAGCCGGACGAACGCCGCGCGGACCGGCATCTCCCCGACCACCCGCGTCCGGTGGCCGGGCCCGGTCACGTCCTCCACGAGGACGACGGTGCCCGCCGCGAGGCGCCTGATCTCGCCGTCGCCGGTCTCCACCTCCAACTCGCCCGCGAGCTGGAGGAACCACTGGCGCGCGGGCGCGGGATGCCAATCGCTCTCGTAGCCGACCGGCAGCGTGGCCAGGAGCATCGCCGAGCACGGCATGGCCGCGGAGACCTCGAACGGGGGCGCCGGCGGCGCGTACCCGGCCTCGGCCAGCTCGACGTCGATGTCCTCGAAGCGCGAGGGCCCGCCGTCCTCGGACACGATCCGCGTGCAGCGCACCTCGCCACGCTACCGGCGCCAGGCTGCGCGGATCAGGCGGCGATCTTCCATCGGCTACCCTGCCGTCGAACCCGGGACGTAGCGCAGCCTGGTAGCGCACCGCCTTTGGGTGGCGGGGGTCGGCGGTTCGAATCCGCCCGTCCCGATGAGGGTTCTCAGGTCGTAGCATCAGAAGTGCCGCACAAGTTGCCGCAGATCAGGATACGATCGGCGGCGTGCCGTCGCTGATCCATGAGCCAGAGCGGCCCCGCAAGCCCTGGCGCGTCGACTGGACCGAGCGCCGCCGCCGGCGCACGCGCCGCTTCGCCACCAAGCGCGAGGCGCGGATCTTCGCCGGCGACCTTGAGCGCGGGGAGCGGCGCGGCCGACCAGGGGCGCCTCGTCCTCACCGACTGGCTCGAGCACTGGCTCCGCACCGAGGGCGTCGCCTGGGAGCCGGTCACACGCCGCGAGCGGGCCGACCGCATCGACAAGCTGATCGTGCCGCACCTGGGGCGCCTGCGCCTCACCGAGATCACCCGCCCCGAGGTCCGCGCCTGGCGCGCCGCCCTGGTGCGCGAGGGCGCCACCCCCTACACGGCCGACCGGGCCATGCAGGTCCTCTCCGCGGCGCTCGGGGTCGCGTTCCGCGACGACCTGATCCGCGACAACCCCTGCCGCGGGCTCGGGCGCCTCTATCGCCCGGTCCAGCGCCGCCGGGCCGCGCAGCCGCTCGAGGTGGAGCTGATCCGCGCCCAGATGCGCTTCCCCCGCGACCGCGCCATGGCCAGCCTCATGGCCTACGCCGGCCTGCGGCCCGCCGAGATGCGCGCCCTGCGCTGGGAGGACGTCCAGGAGCGAAGCCTCGTCGTCCGCTCGGCCGACCGCCAGCGACGGGCGGGAGAAGCGGACCAAGACCGGCAGCGAGCGCGCCGTCCCGATCATCGCCCCGCTCGCCGACGACCTGGCCGAGCTGCACGCCGGCGAGCCGCGGCCCGCGTCGGGCATTGTCGCGCCCTTCCACACCGATCACCGCAACTGGACGACGCGCGTGTGGCGTCCCGCCCGCGCCCGGGCGGGCGCTCGACGTGCCCCCCTACGCGCTGCGCCACACCTTCGCCAGCCTCCTCATCGCCGAGGGCCGCAACCCCTGGCAGGTGGCGAGCCTCATGGGCCACTCCAACCCGCAGATGGTCATCACGACCTACGGCCACCTCTTCGCGGAGGCCGAGCTCGCCGAGCCGCGCTCGATGGAGGAGACGGCCATCGAGGCGCGTCAGGCCGCGTCCATCTCGCGCGCGATCTCGGCGAAGTGACCGCCCGGCGCTTCCGGCGGCGGGGCCGGAGCGGCGGGGGAGGTAGCGGCCGCTCGGTCGGCAGGGCAGCACGCGCGATCAGCCACCGGCCGGCGACGAGATGCGCCTCGATCTCGCCCCGGCCGATCATCCGGCGGACGGTCTTCTCGTGGCACCGCAGCTCCACGGCCGCCTCGGCCGCGGTCAGCATGTCGCTCATCGCGGGTTCATCATCGATTGCTCGCCCGTAGCGTAAATGCGACTGTGCGCTGATACAAGGCAGACCGGTAGGCTGGCCCCGAGATGACCGCCGCCGAGCTGATCCGCAGCGCCCGCATGCGCGCCGCCCTGGCCCAGCACGAGCTGGCCGACCTGCTCGGCACGCCCCGTTCGCAGATCGCCCGCTGGGAGGCCGGCGAGGTGGAGCCCGCGTTCGCCACCGTGCGCCGGGTGCTCCAGGCCTGCGGCTTCGACCTGTCGATGGGCCTGATCCCCTACGTGGTCAACGAGACGCGCGACGCCCGGCTCCGGGAGCTGTCCCGCCTGACGCCGAAGGAGCGCCTCGACGCAGCCCTCACCCGCGGCGGGGCAGAGCAGCCCGGCTATCAGCTCGACCCCTACGCGATCCTGGCCGCCCTCGACGAGCGGCGGGTCGACTACATCCTCATCGGGTCGCTGGCGCGGGTGCTGCAGGGCGCCGACGAGGTGCCGGGCAGCGTGGACCTGGTGTTCCCGAAGGGCGCCCGCGACGCCACCGACCAGGCCATCTCCGGCTTCGCGCTGCCCGCGCCGACCGGGGTGCGCTTCGAGGGCGACGCCTGGGTCTACTGGAGCGTCGGCGGCGCGAGGATCAAGGCGCTCGAGACGCCGATGGGGACCCGGGGCCACCGCGACCTTCGCCGCCGGGCCGAGCGCATCCACCTTGGGGGCGGCCTCCGGCCCCGAGTCGCGTCACCGGGCGACCTGGTGCGGATGATGGAGGCGCTCGGGCGCCCCGAGCAGGAGCCGCAGCTCGCGGCGATGCGCCGGGTGGTCGAGCTTGACCGGGGGCTCGACCGGTAGGGCTTACCGCCGCGCCGGCGGAGGATCGAGCACCCGGAGCGTCGCGATCTCCACGCTCGCGAGGAAGTCGAGCGCCGGCGACTCGCTGTCGACGGCGCCGTCCACCTCGACCAGGCCGGCGCCGTTCGGGTAGAGCTCGATCAAGTGGCCCCGCGTGCCCGCGGCCCATTCTCCGGCAGGAACCGTGAGTTCGACGTAGTCGTACTGCCTCGCCACGCCGCCCAGCCGCTCAGGAGCCGCTGGCGGCCCGGGAGGACGCGGCGGTTTCGACCACCTCGAGATCGGCCACATCGACCTCGGGCACCAAGTCGAAGAAGTCGAGCGCCCCACGCTCCTCGAGAGACACCAGCTCGGAGAAGTCGACCGTCGCGACCGACCAGCCGGGGCGGTAGTTGACCACCACCCCGCGCGCTCCGGCGGGCCAGCGGCCGTGGGGGCGGCGCAGACGAACCTCGGCGAGCTCAGCGATGGCGTTCATGTACCACAGGGTAGCCGCGATCAGCCCTCGGCGCGAAGCCGGCCGAGCAGGAACGCCGTGGCGAGATAGGGGTCGTCTCCCGGGGCGTCGGCCTGCCAGCCCGTGCGCACGCGCGCCCTGGCCCCGTTCGGGCCGCTCATTACCCCGTTCGACGGTGTAGCGCACGCCTCCTGGCGGGCGGTGCGCCGGGCGGGCGGCGCTCACCGGGTAGTCGCGCGCCACCGCCAGCAGCTCCAGATGGAGGCGCTCGACGTCGTCCGGGCCGTAGACCGAGGAAGCGCTCCAGATCGCGTGCCTTCTGGCCGCCTCGGGCCGGATCGAGCAAGTAGTCGCTCAGCTTCGCGCGCGCGATCCGCGCACGCTCCCAGCCCGGAAGGCGATCGGGAAGAACCTCACCCATTCGAGTTCACCGGCGAGCCCTCACGCTCCCGGACGATCGCAGTCAGCACAACCCGGGAGCCTCGTGCATACCGTCCACGGCGAGCCACCCTAGCCACCACCCCGGACACCCCGGACCCGTCCAGTCCAGACGCTGGCGCAGTTGCACTATCAGTGCGGCGCCGTCCGAGCCGGGGCCTACCGTGCTGAGGCGATGCTCACGATCCGGGCCGCCCGAAGCAGCCAGTACTACGAGCGGCCCGAGTTCGCCGCGCGACGACTACTACGCCGAGGCCGGCCACGCCCCCTCGCTGTGGATCGGCGCCGAGGCCGAGCACCTGGGCCTCGCTCGGCGCGCCCGAGCACGGCCAGCTCGAGACGCTCCTCGGCGGCGTCGACCCCACGCACCGGCGAGCGCCTCGCCGGCCTGCGCCAGGGTCGCCGCAACGCCGGCTTCGACCTCACCTTCACCGCCCCCAAGTCGGTGTCGCTGCTGCTGGCGATCGGAGACGAGCGCGACGCGCCAGGCGGTGCTCGAGGCCCAGGCCGCCGGCGTCGCGGCCGGCCTCGTCCTACCTGGAGGCCCACGAGCTGCAGGCCCGCCGCGGCGCCGGCGGGCAGCGCATCATCGCCGCCCACGGCCTGGTCGGGGCCGCCTACGTCCACGAGATGAGCCGCTCGGGCGATCCCCACCTGCACACCCACGCCGTCATCGCCAACGCCGTCCGGGGAGCCGACGGCCGCTACTCGGCCCCCGACATGCGCCCGGTCTACCGCGCCGCCAAGACCGCCGGCACGATCGCCGAGGCGGTCATGCGCCACGAGCTGACCCGATCCCTCGGCGTCGCCTGGGGCCCGGTCGTCAACGGCACCGCCGAGCTGGCCGGGCATCCCCCGCGCCGTCCTCGAGCACTTCTCGGCCCGCCACGCCGAGATCGCCGAGCTGGCGGCCGCCCGCGGCTCGGCGGGCCTGGCGGCCGTCGGCGCCGCCCAGCGCCAGACCCGCGACCGAAAGCCGGTGATCGAGCGCGAGACGGCCCGGGCCGACTGGCGCGCCCGCGCCGCCGAGCACGGGCTCGGGCGGGAGGAGATCGCCGGCCTCCTCGACCGCGCCCGCGCCGACCTCCCCGACGAGCGCGAGCGCGCCGAGATCGCCGCCGCCCTCGCCGGACCCGAGGGCCTCACCGAGCGCCAGAGCACCTTCGGTCGCCGCGACCTGATCCGCGCCCTCGCCGAGGCCCATCCAGGAGGCGCCCCGGCCGACTGGCTCGAGGCGCTCGCCGACGGCTTCCTGGCCGACCACGCCATCGCTGGTCGAGCCGGCCCTCCCCGAGCGCGGCCGGCGGGCCGCCTACACCACCCCCGAGCTGCTCGGCGGTCGAGGCGCGCCTCGTCGCCCTCGCGGCCGAGCACGAGCGTCTGGGCGCCGCCCGCCCCCGAGCACGTCGAGCGGGCCCTTGCGGCCCACCCCCACCTCGGCGCCGACCAGCGCGGCGGCGGTGCGCCACCTGGCCGGCGGCGACGGGCGGCTCCGTCTGCTGGAGGCCCACGCCGGCCGCGGCAAGACGGCCGCCCTTGCCGCCCTCGCGGACGCCCACGCCCGCGCCGGGGTGCGGGTGCTCGGCGCTCGCCTGGCAGGGCGAGGCCGCCCAGACCCTTGCCCGCGAGGCCGGCATCCCCGCAGAGACCGCCGCCCGCGTCCTGCACCGCCTGCGCCGCGACCCGCGGGCGCTTCCCGCTCGGCGCGGTGCTGGTCGTCGACGAGGCCGCCACCATGCCGACCCGCGCCCTGGCCGAGCTGGCCGAGCACGCCGCCGCGCGCGAGCGGGCGCCTGGTCCTGGTGGGCGACCGCGCCCAGCTGCCGGCGATCGAGGCCGGCGGCGCCTTCGCGGCGCTCGCCGACCGCCTCGGCGCGGCGACCCTGAGCGAGAACCGCCGCCAGCGCGATCCGCTCCAGGCCGCGGTCGCCGACGCCCTCGCCGAGGGGCGCCCCCACCAGGCCCTCGGCCCTCCTGGAGGCTCACGGCGGCCTGTGCAGCTTCGCCGCCCCCGAGGACGCCCGCGCCCAGCTGATCGAGGACTGGGCGCGGGCTGCGCTTCCCGATCCGGCCTCCTGCCTGATCCTGGCCCACGACCGCGCCGACGTCGGCCGCCCTGAACGCCCTCGCCCGCGCTGCGCTCGACGAGGCGGGAGCCCTCGGCGCCGAGCGCCTCGTGGCCCACGGGCGCGAGTGGGCCGCCGGGCGATCGCCTGGTCTGCCGCCGCAACGACTACCGCCCCGGGTCTCGACGTGCGAAACGGCACCCGCGGCACGGTCGAGCGCGTCGACCGCGAGAGCCGGCTCGCTCATCCTGCGCGCCGACGACGGTCGCCTGCATCGAGCTGCCCGCCGACTACCTGGACCACGCCCACCACGGCTATGCCCTCACCGGCCACGTCAGCCAGGGGGCGAGCGTCGATCGCACCTTCCTCCTGGCCTCGCCCGAGCGGGGCGGGGCCGAGTGGGCCTACGTGGCCGCCAGCCGCCACCGCATCGACCTGCGCGTCTACGTCGAGCGCCGACGAGCCCGAGCGCGCCGCCGAGGCTCTGGCCGCCACCTGGGAGCGCCGCCAGGCCAAGCGCCTGGCAATCGAGCGCCTGGAGGCGCGCCGAGCGCGCGCAGCCGGCGCCTGAGCGCGAGCGCGACACCTCCGGCGCGGGCCACCGATCCGCGCGCCGCGGAGCCGCCGGTCCCGGCGCCGGCGCTCTTCGCCGAGCGCCAGGCCCTTGCCGAGCGGCTGGCGCGCGGTGGGCCGCCCTCCCGGGCCAACGAGCTGCGCGACCTCCGCCAGCAGCTCGCGGCGATCGAGCGACGTCGCGGCCGAGCTCGCCGTCCTCGAGGACCGCACCGCCGCCCGCCTCGAGGCGCTGGGTCCTCTCCGCCTGCTGCGCTCGGACGGCCGCCGGGAGCGGCGGATGCTGCGCGCCGACCTCGCCGACTTCGCCCGCCAGGGCGAGCGGCTCGACCAGCGCGTGGGGCCGCTGCGCGACGCGTTGGCGCAGGCGCGCGCCGGCCAGGCGGCCCACGAGGCCTGGCAGCGCACCGAGGCGCCATCGCTCTCGGCCCGGATCAGTCGCCCTCGACGCCGAGCTCGACCGCCGGGCCGAAGAGCGCGCCCGGATCGCTGAGCGCGATCGCCCGCCCTACCTGGAGGCCGCCCTCGGCGCCGCGCCCCGAGCACGAGCGCCCCCGCGCGCGCTGGCGCGCAGGCCCTGCGCCAGCTCGAGGGCCACCGGCTGCGCCGTGGCATCGCCGACCCCGAGCGGGCGCTCGGGCCCGAGCCGGCCGACCCGACCGGCCGCGCCGAGCACCGCCGAGCCCTGGCGTGGCTTCGCGAGGCGCGCGCCCAGATCGAGCGCGCCGAGCCCGGCTACCGCTCGCCGCTGCGCTCCCGCGAGCCCGAGCACGAGCACGGGCGGGAGCATGGTCCGCGGGCGCCCGGCCTCGGCCACGATGACCCCGGCCCGAGACGCCGTCAGGGTCCGAGCCTCGGCCTTGGGCGCTGACGGACCTGCCTATCCGACTCCGGCCAGGCGACGAACGATCGACGGTCTGCGCGAGCCCCTTGCGGCCTTTAGAAGCGGTTTCAGAAGTCGTCGGGCCGCTGCCGCGTTTGGTGAGGCGCCAGCCGGCGCCCCTCGGAGCGAGGCGCCCGAGACTGCTCCTTTCGTGGAGAAGGAGCAGTCTCGCCCCGCGCTCCTGCTCGTCGTCCGAGGGAGGCGTCTCACGCCATGCGCTCGAGACGCTCGCCTTGCATGGGAAGCAGCGGCGAGGGTGGCATCCTCGACTGCTCAGTCGTCGCTAGCGCGTTTCGCGCGCAAAGCGGAAGCGTGGAAGCGCGGGTCCGGTGGGCACCTCCTCTGGCGTCGCTGCCGGTCGTTGTCGAAGGAGCAGCAAGCGACTGGGCAGGAGCGGTGGCGTCGTTGGCGACAGCGGGCCGCCGGCTCCCGGGGCCCGGGGCTCGGCAGCGGGGCCCCGAGGCCAAGATCAGATGAGCTCTGAGAGCTAATCGACGCGCTCCTCGTACAGGTAGTAGACCCAGCCCTCCCCCTCGAGGGCCTCCTCGTTGCCGCCGCCAAACGTGGTCTCCTCGAAGGCCGTCTCCCACCCAGGTCCACGTCGGCGCCCCCGCCGACGCCGACACCCTCGAGGCCGCGGTCGCGGGCCCGCAGGAAGTCGGCATGAAGGTGCGCATGGTCCTCGCCGACCGGGGTTGCGGCAACGAGGTCGCTGACCAGGCGCTACCTCGGCGCGGGATCCGCGATCGGGTAATTCCCGCGGGTGGGCAGGGCCGACCCGATCGAGCACACCCGGGCGTGGAGACATTGCTACCGCTTCCGGGCCGGGAGCGAGGGGCGGATCACCGAACTCAAACGGAGGCGGGCTGGGCCCGATCGCGCCTGACGAGCCATACCGGGGCCGAGATCTCGGTCGGACAGGCGTCTTCACCCACAACCTGGACCGGATGGTGGCCCTCGGCTGATCCCCGGCAGCGTGTGCCACACGAGCCGGCGTCAACAGCGCATCGAGCACGCTGGACCCCGTTCCCGCGTGTGAAGCGGTTTTTCGGGGAAGTATCTGGCCCTTCACTTGCCTTGTCAGAGTGCGGGCTTCCGCGCCACCGCGAAGATCTTGTTGAAGTGGTAAACGAAGCCTGCGGGTTCCGATGCTGCCACGACCGCAGCCGTGATCCGCGCCCATGTCGTCGCTTGTTCCTCCGGCTCCCTGTCGGCGATTAGATGACCAGTGACCGCCCGCGCCCGCGCCATGAAGCGGTCTGGCGGGCTTCGCCGCCGCCGGCGCTCGATCCACACATCAATCGGCTCAAGCCCCGCGCGGCCCAATGCCCACTCGAGCTCCCCTACGTCAGACACGCCGCGCTCGTAGATCTCGATGAGGGGCGCTGGCGCCGGGGGGCACAGGGAGAGAAGCAGTCGGCGGTACTCCTCGTCGCTGCCACGTGCGCCGGCGAGGAGACCCAGCACCCCGCCGGCGCGCAAGGCTCGGGCCATCGCCCGCAACGCGCTCAACCTGTCGGGGAACCAATGAAAGGCCATGGTGCTCAGCACCAGGTCGAACGGATTCCCCAGTGACCGGCATGGCGAGCACGTCCGCCTGGTGCAGGTTCACCAAGACGCCCGAGAAGGCGGGAAGCCTGGCCCGAAACCGCTCAAGCATCTCTTGCGACAGGTTCGAACGCCGGTGATCGAGCGCGGCTCGAATCGCTGTGTGAGCGCCAAAGAAGCCAGGCCGGTGCCGCAGCCGACGTCGAGTACGTCGCGATAACCCTCGGCCGGGAGGGCCGCGACGAGCCGTTCGGCTCCCTGGCGATTGCGCCAAACGATCTCGTCGTACGCATTGGAGCTCTGATCAAAGCACGACGCAATCCTCACTGGGTCAAGCAATGCGCTCTCGGCCGGCCAGAACCGGCGGCCATGCTGTCCGGTCATGAGGTTCGAGGACTGGCTGAAGGGGTGTCCGCGACGGTCGAGGTACGACCCTCTGCTGCTGACGCCAAAGCTGCCCGGAACCTTCCCCGGGCAGCTTCGAACGCCGCCCAGCTCAGGTCGGCCGTCGGCTCCACGGCACTCGCGTCCGCGAGAGGTTGTGTACTTGTACTCATCTCTCTCGGCGGCCTCTCTGGGCGACCAGGATGCGGCTCATCGATGGATCGCTGAGTCCAGCACGAGCTTGAGCGCGTCCATGAGCGCCTCATGCCGGCCTCTCGAAGTCTCTGGCACTGGGCTCGGTGCGCTCACCGGACGCCATCGCACTGCGGGGCTCGTCCGGGGACCTGTTGGGCTGGGCCTCTGTGCGGGGCCGGGCACTGACCCGGAGCGCGGCCACGGCGCGCTCGCGCCCGGCGTGGAGGGCAATCGGCACGAGAACCCTCGGGCGCAGGAGCCGCCGAGGACCCCGCAGCATGTGGAAGACCTCCAAGAACGCGAGGCGCATGTGCGGAGACGTGGTGCCGAGCCGCCCCAGGCGCGCCAAGTAGGCCTGGCGCATGCGCACACGCCGCCCGGGCGAGGGACCCGTGACCCCGTGCACGCGAAGGTCCAAGTCGGTATCGAACATCCAGGGCGCGGCATTGAGTCGAGCGAGCGTGCGCTGGAAACGGGCGCCCAGGCCGAGGAGCGATCCGACCGGCTCTTGAGCGAGCAGGCGCCCCAAGGCGGCGGCTCCGAGGGCTGCGGTCGTCATGCCCTGCCCGTAGACGGGGTTGAACGCGCAGGCCGCGTCGCCGAGGACGACCAGCCCCTCGGGCCAATCGCGCAACCGCTCGTAGTGTCGCTGGACGTTCTTGGTGGCGCGCGAGAGCCTGATGGGCGAGAGCGGCTCGAGCTGCCGGATGGCCTCGTAGACCATGGGGCTCCTCAGCGTTCGCGCGTATTCGAGGAAGCCCGCCTCGTCGGTCGGCGGCTGATCACCTCCGCGTCCGATGAGCGTGAGAAGGGTGCGCCCGTCCTCGATCGGGAGCATGGCGGCCCCGCGAGTGAATGCTGGCGGGGCGGCCTGGATGAACGCGCCCCGAAGCCCGTCGGGCAGCATCGGCGAGCCCCGATAGAGCCGGCTCGTGTAGCTGATGTGGGCATCGACGATGCTCTCGAGCGGCTTGGTCCGCCCCAAGCCCTCCAGCCACCGGGGCATTCGGGATCCCCGGCCGCTCGCGTCCACCACGAGATCGCACCGGATCTCCTCTTCGGCAAGGCTGCGACGGCCGGAGGCGCGCGCCCGAACACCGACGACGCTTCCCGCCTCATCGATCACGAGCCCGACGGCTTCGTGACCGTCGCGGATCTCGACGGTGCCGTTGGCCTGAACGCGCTTCCGCACCCGCCACTCGAGCAGGACGCGGCTACAAGGCAGGATCGTGATCTCGGAGCGAAAGCGCGGCGCCCAGCCGGCGGGGGTGAGCCACCCAAGGTCAGCCGCCACGTCCAGCGGCTCGGCGCCCGCAGCGATGATCTCGGCCTCGAGGCCCGGGAAGAGGGCCTCCAAGGTGAGCCGCCCCCGGGCCAGAAGGACGTGCTGGTGGGGCGCCTGTGGCACGCCGCGCCGGTGTGAGGCGCCCCCGGGAAGCCGGTCGCGCTCAAGAAGCGTGACGCCGGCGAAGTGGGAGGCGAGCACCCAGGCGCTGACGAGGCCGGCTAAGCCGCCGCCCATGACCACCGCGCGCCCCGGTCGAGAGGCTCGCCGAAGGGCCTCGCCAGCCGATGGGTACCGCTCCAAGGCCATACGAGAGAATAGCACGCTCGTGCTATTCTGTATAGTTGAGCGAAGAGGTGGGCCCGGCTCTGTATCTCTTCATTGCGAAGGCAGCGTGAGCAGTACCAACGCAGCGATCCCCTCAGGGCGCGCTCAATCCAAGGGCGAGCGCACCAGGGAGACGATCCTCAGGGCGGCGGCCGACCTGGCGTCGCGGGAGGGGCTGGAGCGGCTTACGATTGGCCGGCTCGCCAACGAGCTGGGGATGAGCAAGAGCGGCCTCTACGCCCACTTCCGCTCCAAACGCGCCCTTCAGCTGGCGACCATCGAGGCCGCCCGCGAGGTCTTCGTGGAGGAGGTGGTGCGCCCGGCGATGGGCGAACCCGAGGGCCTCGGGCGGCTCTGGGCCCTCTGCGATGGGTTCATCTCCTACCTCGAACGGGAGGTCTTTCCGGGCGGCTGCTTCTTCGCCGGCGCGCAAGCCGAACTCGACGCCTGCCCAGGGCCCTTGCGCGATCAGGTCGCCTTCCTGGGACGCCAGTGGCTCGGACGCCTCGAGGCCGAGGTTCGCGCGGCCCAAGAGCTCGGAGAGCTTGATGCGGGGCTAGACCCGGTTCAGCTCGCATTCGAGCTTGAGGCCATGATGTTCTTTGCGAACTCTGCGCGCCTGCTTCACCCGGACGCCGGGATCCTGCAGCGGGCGCGCATCGGCATGGCCGACCGCCTGAGGAAGGGCCCATGAGCCCGGTGCTTGTCCATTTGGCTCAGGGTCCTGTTGCGTCGGGTGGAGCCCCGCGCCGCACACGCGGTGGCCGGTTGAGCCCGATCATTGGTGGAGATTGGGGCGCCGCGATGAGCTGAAGCGCCGGCCACCGCCGGCCCATTTCGATTCCTGGCAAGGATTCATCGAACGAGGGGATCGACGATGGCCGACCGGCGTGCGCGCCGTGCGCCTGGCCCTCGACTACGCTACGCACGCCGGTCGTCGAACAGGCGCACGACCTGCGCGACGTACGGGGTTGCCGCCCGTCTCCCGATGGATGGTGGTCGGCCACGCGTCGGCGGCTCTGCCCCGGCGAACTCGAGGTACCGGGCGACCTCCGAGCGGGCCAGGCCGCCGAGCCTCAGCCGCAGCCCGCAAGGACCCGGCCGAGCTCCGCGGGGTCCCCCGCCAGCGGTGGTCGGGCCCACCTCGAGGTCGCTGAACGCGCCCACGATGAGGGTGCCGCGTGCGGCGATCTCCACCGCCACGAGGCGGAGGCCAGCCAGGCCGAGCGCTTGCCGCCACCCCGGCCAGGAGCGCGGGGCGCGGTGCCGCTACACGGTGCCGTGTCCGCCCATGCGATCGCGTCGGCCGGCTGGCCGGCCGGCGTGCCGGTCCAGATCCACTACGTTGACAAGGACCCCGGGTTGAACCGCGAGGCGGTCACCTCTCTCGGGGAGGCGGTGCACCGCGCGGGAGCGAGCTTCGAGTCGTTCACCTACCAGGGGGAAGCCCGTTTCGCCGATCCCGATCTTCGGGACCACGACTGCGCCTCGGCCGAGCTCAACTCCACTGCGCATTCCTCAGGCTCGGCTGCGCCCTCATCTGTTGGCACCGGCTCCGGGCGGGGCCGGAGGCACGGCACTGCTGAGGTGCACGGAAAGGAGCACGAGCGTCGGGCCGTGGATCTGCATAACGGCGCTGCTCCCTTTCGCGCGAAGCAAGAGCGAGACCTTGGGCTTGGCCGCTTCTGCTGCTCGTCCAGAGCGAGAGCGAGCGGGCTCGGCGCCGACACTGTTGCTCAGCTCGCGGAAGCAATGGCGACGGTATCGGCGGCGGAGCCCTTGGCGACCGCCTCTTGCGAGGGCCTTCATCGATCGCGGCGTCGGTTAAGGTCCGCTCGTGATGCGCCGTCGGTACATCCCGCCTTCCCGCGCCGAGCGCCTGACGTCAGGCTGAGGCGCCTCTGGTGGACAGCTGCTGGCGGGCGCCAGGCTGACCTCGTCGGCCGGCATCTCGCTCGCCCGATGGAGGTGGCGCCGGACGGCCTGGCAAGCTCGGCCAGACCGCCGAGGTGCTCGACGGCCTGAGTCCACGAGGGGAGGAGCTACGCCAGCCACATCCGACTCGAGGAGCATCGAGGCGACATGACCATCGAGCTCCGCGCGATCGAGCCCGCCGACGGCGACGAGTGCGCCCGCATCGTCTACGAGGCCTTCGGCGGCATCCACGACCACCATCGCTTCGCTCGTGACTTCCCCACACTCGAGGCCGCCGTTCAGATCACGAGCGCCTTCATTTCGCATCCCTCGATCTGGGGCGTCGTCGCCGAGCGCGACGGCCGCATCGTCGGCTCGAACTTCCTCGACGAGCGCGGGCCGATCCGGGGACTGGGGCCGATCACGGTTGACCCCCAGGCGCAGGGCGCCCGCGTCGGCCGCCGCCTGATGGAGGCCGCGCTGGAGCGGGGACGGGACGCGGCGGGCATACGCCTCTTTCAGGACTCCTTCAACATGGGGTCGCTCGCGCTCTATGCGTCGCTTGGCTTCGAGGTCAAGGAGCTTTGCGTCGTGATGAGCGGCAGGCCGAGGAGCGGCCCGGCCGACGGCGTCGAGGTCCGTGCCCTCGAGGAGCGCGATCTCGGAGAGTGCGAGGACCTCTGCATCAGGGTGCACGGCTTCGAACGGACGAACGAGCTGCGCGACGCCCTCCAGGTTCCCTTCCTCTCGCCGTTTGTCGCGGTCCGCGACGGTCGGATCACCGCCTACGCCACGACGCTCACCTTCTTCCCGGCCGCCTACGGCGTCGCGGAGAGCCAGGACGACGGGCGCGCCTTGATCCTGGGCGCTTTGGCCGCCGGCGAGGAGCCGGCATCGTTCCTCCTACCGACACGACAGGCCGGCCTCTTCCGGTGGTGCCTCAGCGAGGGCCTGCGGGCGGTGAAGCCGATGACCTACATGAGCATCGGCGAGTACCACGAGCCGGACGGCTGCTGGATCCCGTCGGTGCTCTACTGACCAAGATGACCTGGCACCGGGGCTCGGGCCTGCCCGGCCCGGTCCCGGCCGACCCGCTGCCCCTGGCCCTCGACGGCTCGCTCATGGTCTGCCTTGACCGCCAGCTGGCGATGGCGGCCCTCCGGCGCCTGGAGCGCGGATTGAACTGACCGGCGGCGAGCACCTCGTTCTCGATCCCGCGTGCACCAGCGCGCGTTGGACCAGCTCGACTATCGTCTCCTCTGACATCGCCCGTTTCCTTTCGATCCAGCGACTCGGATCGTCGCGCGCGCCAACAGAGTCTAGCCTCGTCCATGAACAGCCCCGCCCCGCAGCGGCCGGAAAGCACTTTGGCTAGACAGGGTTCGATGCGCTCCTGGCCGTCGTGCAGGGCGCAGCCGCGGACGTGGTGGTCTTCGAGGCGATGGTGGTCGAGCTCGACCCGGCGGCGCTCGCGGAGCCCCGGGCGCAGGCCGTCGTCGGGATGCTTCGCGACACGCGCGCGCGTAGCTCCGCCCGGCAGAACCGGCCCTCGGCGCGCTCGATCTCGGAGGCGACGGGGTGAAGTCGTACCTTCTCGCCGCTGCTTGCTCCACTCCAGGGCAGCGACATCGGCCGGCCGATGGCCGGCCAGCACCCGCTCGACCAGCAGCGCTCTTCCGTGGACGGTCAGGCGGGCCGTTAGCGTGCGACACGAGGACCCCCGGGGCGTGGATGGCTCAGACACCTCCACAGAGCCCCGGGGGTCCTCCTCGCGTCAAGCCCGATCCGTCAACAACGCTGCGGGTGACTACATCTAGGTCTTCTTGGCGTAGACCTCCATGCCGGTGAAGTTGACCTGGACGCAGGGCTCATCGCCCACGACCCAGGCGTCGTGGCCCGGGGGGATGACGAGCACGTCGCCCGGGCCAACCTCCTTCTCGGTCCCGTCGTCCATCCGGACGACCATCCGACCCGAGATGCAGTAGCCCATGTGGGGCGCCTGACAGCTCTCCGTGCCGGCGATCGGCTTGACGTGCTCCGACCAGCGCCAACCCGGCTCGAACGTCCCTCGCCCCACCACTCCGCCGGCCAGGTTCACGATCTCGACCCGGCCCTTGTCCACGAAGGGTCGGGTCTCATCCGCCTGGTCGTGGTTCCTCACCTCGAGCTCGGCCATTGACCGCCTCCCTGACTGTTGTTTGGGTCGCGAGCCTATGCTGCGCCTGGATTCCCGAGCAACGCTTTGCGATGGACCACACACGGACGCGCCGGGGCTCGCTAAACGAGGGCGAGGTCGAGTCTCTGGCGCGGTTCCGTTCGCCGGCTGAGTCCACTCAGGCTGGCGAGGGGGCCGCCCGAGAGGCGCCGGCTCGGGGGCGCAGGAGCAGGAGCGAGGCGACCAGGATCCAGGCCCAGTAGACGAAGGCCGGGATGAAGAAGATCGCAAACAGGCAGATCACGCCCACTACTACCCCGACCCACGCGAACCAGCGCGGCAGCAGGCCCGTCCTCAGAGCGACCGCCGATGTGGCCCAGACCACCAGCGCGCCCAGGACGACCGCCCCTATCCACAGGAGGTAGCCGGCATCGCTCGCGAACGCGTAGAGGTCAGCTGGGGCGCCGAGAGCTCCCCGCTCGTCGGCTACGGCCAGCGGGGCCACAAAGAATGAGACGGCACCGATCCAGAGGGCTGCGCTGGCCACCCCTGACCCGAAGGCAAGGGGGGCCAGGCCCCCGCCGGGGCCTTCGGCCGCCGCCAGTCGCGACCGCAGGACGGAGAAGAAGACGAGCAGGAAGAGGACGCCCGCCAGGAACACGAAGAACGCCGCGAAGTTCTGGGTCTGGTTGGAGTTCGAGGCCAGGTATGAGGCGATCTCGGTCTCGGGATCGTCCGGGTCAGGCGAGCTGCCCGCGACGAGGAATGCGATGACCAGGAGGATCACGGCCACGGCGCCCGACGCGGGCGCCCAGCGCTCCCACAACGTCGCGCGCGCGCTGCCATTGGAGTCTGATCGCACGGTGCCTCCTGTCGCCTCGGCAATCCGCTGGCGTGGCGGGTGTCAGGTATCCCCCAACGGGCGCGGCGCGTCAACAGCCGGAAGGGCTAACTGGCTGAGGCCCGCGAATCGCTGTCGAGTTGGCGGTCTGTTGCGGCCGGCAGCCATGCATAGGTCGCGGACGGCTTCCGCTTCGCGCGACGAGGAGGCGTGTGGTTTCGTTCCCACCAGGCGCCCGCTCCGGACGAAATGCGGGCGTCGGCGGGCGCGCGATCGGCTCCCGCGTCGCTCCTGCTGTGTAAGGGAGCCGCGAGGCTGTCGTGCTTCGTTCCATGCGACAGAGGCGCAAGGGTGGGCCGCGCGTCCACCACTTTCAGTTGTCCACGAGAGCGGGGCAAGACCAAACTTCACCGGCCCTGCGTCGGGCGAGTATGGCCTGGACAGACGGGGGCGCAGCCAGCTTCGCTGGAAGCTTGGGATCGGAGGCGGTTTGGGCACTTGGTTCGAGCTGGGTCATGCGACCGAGTTGAGCAAGTTGGCTGGCACGTCAGGCCGTTCCAGGGCGATGAAGTGGCCGGCGTTCGGGACCTGAGTGAACTCGGCGTTGGGGAGCTGTCGCCTGTTGGCCTGCCGGTCTGAAGGCCGGGACCAGTCCTTCTCCCCGTAGATGAGGTGGACCGGTGCGGTGACCTCGGGGTAGCGGGCGCGGGCCGCGGCGAGGCTGGGGAGGTTGCGGTACACGGCGCGGGCGACCGTCGGGTAGCCCGGGCGGTGGCCGACGTTGAGGAGTTCGTCCAGGTAGTCCTCGCGCAGCGCGGTCGGGTCGACGAGGCCGCCGGTCAGTACGGCGCGCATGACGGGTCTGGGTTCCAGCCGGGCGAGCATCGGGCCCAACCCGGGTGCGATGACGCCTGTGATGATCAGCCGGGCCAGGAGGCTGGACCTGGCGATTCCGCCGGCGTAGTCGTAGGCGTTGACCGCCACGACGCGGTGGACGCGGTCGGGGAGGTCGGCCGCTGTGGTGAGGGCGAGCACGGCCCCCATCGACTCTCCGAGCAGTGTCACGTCGCGCAGATCGAGTTGTGTCACGAGCCGTTTGACGGCGGCGCGCAAGGCGGGTTCCTCGTAGGAGGCGCCGGGCACGATCTGCGAGTAGCCCATTCCCGGCAGGTCGAGCGCGTACACGGTGTATCGCTGCTGGACCAACGGGATGAGGTGGCGGAAGTGCTCGGCCTGGGTGCGCACGGTGTGCAGCATGACCAGTGGCGCGCCACTGCCACCGGTGAGGTAGCGCAGTCGGCCTTGCCCTTGGTCACGCGACCCGGCTGGGTCGAGGAAGTGGCTACTGGTTTTGGGAATTCTGATTCCGGATTCGGTGTTGGTGATCATCGACATGTTCGTCTCCTCGGAGCCAGGGCCCGAAGGCCGGCGCCGCCCGACACCGCGCGCCCCGAGAGGATCGCGGAGGGCGAGGTCGCCGAGCCGCTGGCGGTGCGCCGGGTATCAGCTGCAAGGTCTCTGGCGAGCCCCACAGCACTACGCGAGCCGCAGATGGGCATGGCCGCCGCGTCCAAGCCCTCATGCCCCGGCGTCCGCATCGATGCGCGGGCGCCCCCACTCCTCGTCGTGGACCAGCGACCGCCACGGGCGGCGCGCCTTCGCCAGCTCCGGCCGCAGCCCGACGGGGAACTCCGGCGGGTAGCCCAGCGGCGTCAGGTAGTGCACGCCGAGCTCGGGCGGCAGCCGCAGGAGCTTCCGGTACTCCTCCTCAAGGAGGAAGTGGAAGATGGTGGGCGTGGTGCCGAGGCCCATGGCCCGGGCGGCGACGAAGAGGTTCTCGAGCGCGAACGCCAGCGAGGTGACGTCGCTGAAGCGCTCGATGTGCTCCTTGAGCGGGTCAGCGGGGTAGTGGAAGCGGGGCACGATGACCGCGCAGATCCACACCGGCACCTGCCGGTAGCTGCCGAGGGCCTTCTCGGCGTAGCCGCGGGCCCACGCGGCGTGCTCCTCGTCGCTCGCCCCCTCGGCCCGGGGGCGGAAGGTGCGGAAGTACTCCGCGGCCCCCCGCAGCACCAGCTCGGCGAGCGCGGCGCGCCGCTCGGGCTCCCGGACGACGACGAAGCTCCAGGACTGGGCGCCGTGGCCGGTCGGCGCGAGAAGCGCCAGGCGCAGGAGCCGGTCGAGGTCGGCGTCGGCGACCGGCCGGCCGGTGTAGGTGCGGACCGCCCGCCGCTGGCGGATGGCGTCCAGGGCGTCGAGGGCCATCACGCGGCCACCGTCGGCAGGATGTCGTCCCCGGGCGTGAGGGGAACGCCGAGGTCCCCGGGCATCACGGCGGCGTGCAGGCCGAAGAGCTCCGGCGAGTACGGCGTCTGGCCGACCACCGCCGACGTCCCGCCGTTGACGACGAGCACCGTTCCCGTCATGTAGGTCGACGCGTCGGAGGCGAGGAGGAGCAGCGGCCCGGTGAGCTCCTCGGGGACGCCTGTGCGCCCCATCGGCGCCTGGGCCTCGACGCGCTGCCGCCAGGCCGGGGCGGCGAGCACCGCGTCGGTCATCTCGCTCGGGAACCACCCGGGGCAGATCGCGTTCACCCGCACGCCGCGGTCGGCCCACGACACGGCGAGCGCCTGCGTGATGTTGAGGAGCGCCGCCTTCGACGCCTGGTAGGCGGGGGGGAAGTGGGGCATGCCGGCCAGGCCCGTGTAGGAGGAGATCACCACGATCGAGCCGCGGCCGGCCGCCAGCATCCGGCGGCCCGCCGCCTGGCACGTGTACCAGGCGCCGGACAGGTTCACCGCGATCGACTGCTCCCACAGGTCGGGGAGGCAGCCGCTCCGGAAGCGACAGGCCGTCGAGAACGGCGCCGGCGTTGGCCACAGCGATGTCGAGCCCGCCGAACTCGTCGAGCGCCCGCTGGGCGGCGTCGTCCACCTGCGCGGGGTCGGTCACGTCGCAGGCCACGGCGACCGCGGAGCCGCCGCCCTCACGGATGCCCTGGGCCACCTCCTCGAGCCGGTCGAGGCGCCGGGCGGCGAGGACGAGGGACGCGCCGGCATCGGCCAGCGCGCGGGCGAAGACGACGCCGAGGCCGGATGACGCGCCCGTGACGAGCGCGACCTGACCGGTCAGGTCGAAGCGGAACGGCTGATGGGTCATGGCAGACCTCCTTGGGGGTCCGGGTGGGTGGCATGGGCGAGTCGAGGGTGTGCGTCCCCCGCGCGGCGGGGGCGGGGGACGAAGAGCGGCGGCGGCGCCGGCGGCCAGGCAGGCGGCCGCCATGAACGCCCAGCCGGCACGGAACTGCGTGAGGTCGGGGGCCCGCTCTCCGAGGATCGCCACGAGGACGGCGACGCCGATCACCCCGCCGATCTGGCGTGCCATGTTGAACACCGCGCTCCCGGTCGCGGTCCGCTCCGGCGGGAGCGCGGACACGGCGGCGCCGGCGAGGATGGGGAACGTCAGGCTTACACCGACACCGGTGAGGACGACCCCGGGAAGCATGTCGGACGCGTAGTGGGCCTCGGTTCCGATGCGGGCGATCCACCAGCCGCAGCCCGCCGCGAACGCGACCACACCCGCGAGCGCGATCGGGCGGGCGCCGATGCGGCCGGCCAGGGTGCCGGCCGGCCAGGACAGGAGCGCCACCATCAGCGGCCCCGGCGCCAACGCCAGGCCGCTTTGGAGCGCGGAGTAGTGCCAGACCTCGGTCATGAAGAGCACGCTCGCGAGCAGCAGCGAGAAGAACGCCATCGAGAAGAGGAAGACGCTCAGGTTCGCGGCGCGGCGCGTCCGCGATTGCAGGATCACCCGCTCCACGACCGGTGCGGGGTGCCGCGCCGAGCGCGCCGCGAACGCGGCCAGCGCCGTGAGCGCGGTCGCCTCGGACAGTGCTACCTGGCCGCTGATCCAGCCCCACTCCTCGCCCTTCACGATGCCGAGCGCCAATGCCCCCACGCCGACGCAGAGGAGCAAGGCCCCGACCAGATCGGGCCGCCGGCCCCGGGCCGGATCGCGCGCCTCGGTGAGCACCCGGACGGCGGCGATCGCCACCAGCGCCCCGAGCGGGAGGTTCACGAGGAACACCCACCGCCAGCTGGCGCTCACCAGCAGGCCCCCGATGGTGGGGCCGAGCGTCGCCGCGAGGGCGGCTCCCGCCGTCCAGAGGCCGATCGCCGCGGCGCGACGGTGGGGCGGGAACTCGGGGATGAGCAGGGCGAGCGACGTCGGGATGAGGAGGGCCGCCCCGACGGCCTGGACGACGCGGGCGCCGACGAGGGTCCACGGGCCGGCAGCGGCGGCGCACGCCGCGGAGGCGACCAGGAACAGCCCCAGGCCGGCGAGGAAGAGGCGCTTGCGGCCCAGGAGGTCCGCCAGGCGCCCGGCGGGCACGAGGAGCGCCGCGAACACGATCGCGTAGCCGCTCAGCACCCAGGAGAGCGCCGACAGGCTGGAGCCCGCGAAGTCGGCCTGGATCGCCGGGAAGGCGATGTTGACGATGAAGAGGTCCAGGTTGGCCAGGAAGGCGCCGGCCGTGACCACGAGCAGGACCTGCCAGTGGCGGGCGAGCCGCGGCCCACGGCGACGGCCGGCGGGCGTGCCGGCCGAAGCCTGCGCGGAAGGCGCCGTGTCGGGGCGAGATGCGGGCGTCCGGGTCACTAGCGCCATGCAAGCTAGTGGACAAGCTTCCGTGATGAAGCTAGAGTCGTTGCCGTGCTCGGCCGCGACTACACGGGACAGAACTGCTCCGTGGCGCGCACCCTGGAGCTGATCGGCGAGCGCTGGACGCTCCTCATCCTCCGCGACGCCTTCCTCGGCGTGACCCGCTTTGAGCAGTTCCAGCGGCGGCTAAAATCGCGCCCAACATCCTCACCAAGCGGCTGAGCACGCTGACCGAGGCCGGCGTCCTCGAGCGCCGCCGCTACCAGGAGCGCCCCGAGCGGTTCGAGTACGTCCTCACCGACGCTGGCAAGGAGCTCCTCCCGGTGCTGGTCGACTTGATGCGCTGGGGCGACGCCCACTTCGCCCCCAACGGCCCCCCGTCGGTCCTGCGCCACGCCGGCTGCGGCGGCGAGCTCGGCCGGGGGGCGGCCTGCCAGGCGTGCGGCCAGCCCGTGGAGGCCGACGACGTCGAGTGGTACCGCGGCCCGGGGACCCACAAGACCCCCGGCGAGCGAATGATCCCGGCCTGACCTACCGCGGTGGCGCTAGCGCCCGGCCGAGAGCGCGGGCGTAGGCCGTCTGGCCCTTCGCCTGCGGGTGGCCTGAGGTCGCTGGTTCTATCCCAGTACTGCCCATGGCCAGAAGGGGCATAGCTACTGGGATCCCGCCCCGGCGAGGCTGACTCGCGCGCCGGGGCGTAGTGCATCCGGGGAGAACGCGCCAGCCCCAGACGTGGCTGTTGTCGTCGTTGCCTGGCGGGGCGTGTGTTGCGACGCGGTCATGCCCGGTCGTCGAGCAGCTTCAGGGCCGTCTCCACGCCGCGGGCGAGGAGCTGATCGGACAGGTCGCGGTCTGTCAGCGCCCTGGCGAGCTGCAGGGTGCCGACCATCAGTCCGAAGACCGTGAGCGCGTCGGTTCGAGCGGCCTCGACGTCTGTCGGGTCCAGGCGCGACGCGATGTCGTCGATCACGCCCATCAGTTCGTCGGTGAAGACCTGTCTGGTGGCGGCGGGGCGTCGGGCGATCTCGTCGAGCAGCGCAGCCGACGGGCAGCCGTCGGCGCACTGGTCGCGGTGCTGCGGGGACAGGTAGGAGCGGACGAACGCCTCGAGTCCCGCCCGATCCGGGGCCTCGGCGTCAAAGCTTTGGCGTTGGGCGCGCAGCTGGTCGGCGAGGACGTTCGCGACGAGATCCTCCTTGGACGTGAAGTGGGCGTAGAAGGCGCCGTTGGTCAGGCCGGCGTCGGACATCACGGCCGCCACGCCGGCGCCGTCGATGCCGTCTTGCTTGAAGCGCCGCCCGGCCGCTTCGACGATGCGTTGTCTCGTGGCCTGCTTGTGGTCCTTGCCGTAGCGCATAGCGACCTCTCTCGTCGAACTGCTCTCGATCGTGTGACGTCACCTCCCCATTGTATTATGTCCGTACTATAGTATTATGATCGTAATGCAAAGCCAATGCAGCACGCACAAGGAGACGAAGCGATGACGACGGTCGAGGCACCCACGGGTGCGGCCCTGAACACGACGTGGAAGAACGCGCCGACACAGACCATCAACGCCGGCGGCGTGGAGTTCGCCTACCGTCAGCTCGGCCCGAGCACGGGGGTGCCGGTGGTCTTCCTCACCCACCTGGCCGCGGTCCTGGACAACTGGGACCCCCGAGTCGTGGACGGCATCGCCGCCAAGCATCGGGTCATCACCTTCGACAACCGCGGTGTCGGCGCCTCCAGCGGGTCCACGCCGACGACCATCGAGGAGATGGCGAGCGACGCCGTGACCTTCATCCGTGCCCTCGGCTTCGATCGGGTCGACCTGTTCGGGTTCTCCATGGGCGGCATGATCGCCCAGGTGATCGCGCAGGAGGAGCCGCGGCTCGTGCGCAAGATGATCCTCGCCGGAACCGGCCCTGCGGGGGGCGATGGCATCGACAAGGTGACCCGCATCTCCTACCTCGACACCGCGCGAGGACTGCTCACCCGCCGGGACCCCAAGGAGTTCCTCTTCTTCACCAGGACTCCGAACGGGCGCGGAGCCGCGAAGGAGTTCCTGGCACGGCTCGAGGAACGTACGAACGACCGCGACAAGGCCATCTCCGTCGGCTCGTTCCGCGCCCAGCTCAAGGCCATCCACCGATGGGGTCAGCAGAAGCCCGCGGACCTCGCGAGCATCCACCAGCCGGTGCTCGTCATGAACGGCGAGAGCGACAAGATGGTGCCCACCAAGAACACCGTCGACCTCGACCGACGACTCCCGAACAGCCAGCTCGTCGTCTATCCCGACGCCGGGCACGGCGGGGTGTTCCAGTTCCACGAGGACTTCGTCAAGCGGGCCCTCGAGTTCCTCTGGGGAACGTCATGAAGGCATTCGTCGTCGAGCACTACGGCAAGGACGGACTCCGCGCCGCCGACGTACCCGAGCCCGAGGTCGGCGACGGTGACGTGCTGGTCAAGGTGAGCGCCGCCGGCATCAACCCGCTGGACAAGATGGTCCGCAACGGCGAGTTCAAGCGGCTCCTGAAGTACCAGACCCCGTTCGTGCTCGGCCACGACGTCGCCGGCGTGGTGACCAGGGTCGGCTCGGCCGTACGCGACTTCCAGGTAGGCGACGAGGTCTACGCTCGCCCCCGCGACCTGCGGATCGGGACCTTCGCGGAGTACATCGCGATCGACCAGGACGACGTCGCCCCCAAGCCAGCCTCGCTCACCCTGCACGAGGCGGCCGCGGTGCCGCTGGTGTCACTGGCCGCCTGGCAGGCCCTCGTCGACCGCGCCCACGTGCAAGCCCGGCCAGAAGGTCCTCGTCCACGCCGGCTCCGGCGGCCTGGGGTCGACCGTCATCCAGCTCGCCAAGCACCTCGGCGCCACGGTGGCGACGACCGCGCGCGGCGAGAACGCGGAGCTGGTGCGCAGCCTCGGCGCCGACGTCGTCGTGGACTACACGAAGGAGGACTTCGCCGAGGTCCTCTCCGGCTACGACGTCGTGTTGGACTCGCGAGGGGGCGAGAACCTCGAGAGGTCCCTCACGGTCCTCAAGCCGGGCGGACAGGCGATCGGCGTGACCGGCCCGCCGGACCCCGGGTTCGCGAAGCAGCTCGGGGCGCCGAAGTTCATGGGCGTCGTGATGGGGCTGCTGAGCCGCAAGGTCCGCAAGCAGGCGCGGAAGCTAGGCGTGAGCTACTCGTTTCTGTTCATGCAGGCCAACGGCGGGCAGCTGCGCGAGCTGGCCTCCCTCTACGACGCCGGCCACCTCCGCCCGCTCATCGACAAGACGTTCCCGTTCGACCAGACCCTCGAGGCGCTGGCGTACGTCGAGCAGGGCCGCGCCAACGGCAAGGTCGTCATCACGCTCGACTGACAACGCCGCCTGCCGCCCAACGCCTGCAATGGGTCCGATAGCGGAAGCGAATGGGCGGCAGTCGCAGACGCCTGTCTTGGACGACATGCGGTTGTCCGCAGGCGGCGATCGGCTTCCGCGTCGCTCCTGCTGTGGAAAAAGGGGAGCCGCGAGGCTGTCGTGCTTCGTTCCATCCGACAGAGGCGCAGAGGGTGGATCGCGCGTTCACCGCTCAAGGCGTCGCCAGCAGATGAATGCGCATCCGAGGCTCAGCAGCGCGCGGTGCATGCTGGCGTCGCGTTCCCAAGGGATGCGGAGCCGGCGGAAGTTGTGCAACCACGCGAACGTGCGCTCGACAACCCACCGCACGCAGGCGGACCGCTCCACGGGTGCCCCCAAGGCCCGTCATGCCGCCACGCCGACGGCATCTGCCGCACAATCTGCCGCACTCTCTGCCGCAGGGTCGGTCCCGCAGCGCTCCGGGCCCCCGGTCCGATGGTCGCTGAGACCTCGCTAGCCTGGCGGGATCACGGGGCATGACGGGACATCGCGGAACCCCACGGGACGGGGCGATTTCGCTTTTGGGTGGCGGGGGTCGGCGGTTCGAATCCGCCCGTCCCGATAGTGCGGCGGCGTGTGCCGCCGCACTCTCGGGCGAACTCCGGGCCCGTCGCTTCGCGCCGGTCCCGAATGCTCCCGATCGGGGTTCTCATCTCTTCAGGACAGAGAGCGCCGCACAGTTGCCGCGCAGATCGGGCTACGGTTCGACTGGACCCGCGATCCCGCGGGCAACACATCCGCATCCGGGAGCTGCGCTGAGCCGTCCGGCGATCGCACCGGAGGTCAAGCGGCTGGGACTCGTCCGACGCGCCGAGGTGCTACGCAATGGCTGAGAGGAAACCTTCAAAGAAGGGCACGCAGAAGTCCGCCAAGAGGACCACCGCGAGCGGCGAGAAGTCCAAAGGATTCACGGACGAGGAACGAGCCGCGATGAAGGAGCGCGCCCAAGAGCTGAAGGCGGAGGGCGCCGCGGCCCGCGCGCGGACAAGGCGGACGGGGAACGCGCCGTGCTCGCGAAGATCGCCGAGATGCCGGAACCGGATCGCGCCATGGCCGAGCGGCTCCACGCGATCATCAGAGCCAGCGCGCCGGCCCTCTCGCCGAAAACCTGGTACGGGATGCCCGCGTATGCCAAGGACGGCAAGGTCGTCTGCTTCTTCCAGAGCGCGCAGAAGTTCAATCGAGGTACGCGACGTTCGGCTTCAGCGACGAGGCGAACCTCGACGAAGGCGCCATGTGGCCGACCGCCTTCGCGCTGAAGGAGTTGACCGCCGCCGAAGAGGCGAGGATCGGCGCGCTCGTGAAGAAAGCGGTGAGCTGAGGACTGAGCTCGCCACAGGGCAGTAACCTCCCCACGTGCGGCTCTACCACCGCTGGAAGTGTCCCTGGTGCGCCGCCGCGCGCCAGGCGATCGAGAACGTGACGGCCGAGGTCGAGCTCGTCGAGGTTCCGTACCCGCGGGAGGAGCGCGACATGGTCGATGATGTCAGCGGCCAGCGGCGCGTCCCCGTGCTGGTTAACGGCGACGACGTCGTCGTGGAGTCGCGCCGGATCGTCCGTCACCTCTACGCGCGCTACGGCGACGACTCGTTCGCGCGCTCGATCGCCGAGCTCGACCGCGACCTCCTGGTTGACGGCGACGCCCAGCCCGCGGGCGAGGCTTGCGAGCTGCCGGTGCCCCCTCGTCGCGGCGGGTGAGGGTTCCGCCGGCCGACGCGTGCGACAGGATGTGCACATCCGGACCCGCGAGCAGGGAGCAGGCATGGCACTGAGCGACATGCGCGTCGGGGGGATCGGCCTCGGCGGCATCATCGTCATCATCGGGATCATCCTGATGTTCGTCTGGAGCTTCTGGATCGGGCTCATCATCGCCCTGATCGGCCTCATCGCCTTCGGCGGCTTCGTCAAGGGAAAGTGGTACTGACCGCGGCGTGAGCGCCCGCCGGCGCCGCGGTGGGCGGTGAGACGCTCCCACGCGGCACCGGTTCCGAGGCGAGGCTAGGCCCCCCACACACGTTGTGAACGGCTGAGGAGGCATCCGGGCCTCCGGTGAGGCTGTGGGTCGCCAGACTACACCTCCTCGAAGGAGATCCGGATGCAGCTGCACGCTAACGCGGCCCTCGGCCTGGCCAGCCGTCGCGCCTGGTCGGCCTCATCGAGCAGGGCCACTGCCTCAGGGCCGCCGCGGCGGCCCTGAGCGTCTCTCCGGCGACCGCCCACCGCTGGTGGCACCGCTGGGCCGATGCCGGCGAGCCCGACGCGCACAGCGGAGCCTGCCTGGGCGATCGCTACAGCGCCCCCATCGCCAGCCCCGGCGCCTGAGCGACGCGGCCGAGGCGCCGATCCTGGCCGCGCGGCAGGCGACCAACCTGGGCCCGGGGCGGCTGGCCCACACTGCCGGCGCGCCCGCTCGACGATCTGCAAGGTGCTGGCTCGCCACGGGCTCTCGCGTCGGCGCTCCGGCCCGCGGCCTCTCTGGCGCCGCTATGAGTCGTCGCGGCCGGGGGCGCTCATCCACATCGACACCGCTCGCCTGGCGCGCTTTGGCCGGCCCGGCCACCGCGCCCGCGGCCGGCAGCGGCTCGCATCTCAATGTCGGCGCGGGGCACGTCTACCTGCACGTGGCCGTCGACGACCACAGCCGCTATGCCTACGTCGAGCAGCACCCCGACGAGCGGCGCCCACCTGGCCGCCTTCCTGGAGCGCGCGCTGGCCCACTTCGGCGAGCTGGGGGTTGGGCCGGCCGAGGCGGTCGTGGCCGACGGCGCGCTCACCTACCGCAGCGCCGCCGTCTTCGCCGCGGCGCTCCAGCGCGCCGGGCGCGTCACATCCTCATCCCGCCCTACACGCCGCGCTGGAACGGCAAGGCCTGTGTCTCAGGATCGTTGCCGTCGCCCGCATGGGCGGCGAGGCTCACCCGCACCCTGGCGGCCTGACTCAGGCAAAAGGCATGCCGGCCCCGAATCGGCCTGGCTTGCGCCTCGACGTGTCGGCTCCAGGGCGCGGGCGGGCCGGCGGTGGTGACTTGATAGGAGAACTCGCGCCGATGGTGCTGCATCGACACAGGAGCGTCCCACGCCGGCCCGCCCGCGATCGTAGACCGATCGAGGCCGGAGGTCGCCATGTTCGTGGGCATCGACGCACACAAGCGCTTTCACGTCGCCGCCCTGGTGGACGCGGGCGGGGTGCCGGTGGACGTCCTGTCGTTCCCCAACTCGGCTGAGGGCACCCGCCGGCTGCGGCGCTTCCTCGATGATCACGGCGCCGGCGACGCGCTGATCGGCGTCGAGGGCGCCGGACGCTTCGCCCGGGTGACCTGCGCTCAGCTGCAGGCCGCCGGCCACCGGGTGCTCGACGTGCCGCCCTGGCGCACCCGGCGCGATCGGCGCACCCGCGGCCCGGCAAGACCGATGCCGCCGACGCCCTCACCATCGCCCAGGTCGTGCGCGTCAACGGCGAGCGCTAGGGCCGCGCTCGAGCCCGAGCTGGTGCGCGTGATCCGGCTGCTTGAGCTCTCGCGCCGCCAGGCGGTACGCGATCGCACCCGGCTGATCCAGCGGCTGCGGGCGCTGTGGGTGCAGATCGACCCGCAAGCCGAGGACGCCGTCGTCGCCTGCCACCGCAAGAAGGTGCTGGCGCGCCTTTCGGTGATCAGCTTCGGGCCGGGCTCGCCGCCGAGGTTGCGGGCCGCAGCGTGCGCCAGCTGGCCGCCGACATCGAGCGGCTCAACCTGCGGATTGCCCAGATCGAGGATGAGCTGGCCGAGCTGCTCGAGCGCCACGGCAACCCGGTGGCCGACCTGCACGGGGCCGGGGCGACGGTGGCCTCGGCCCTGATTGCCCAGGCCAGCGACGTGCGGCGCTTCCGCGGCCCGGCGGCCTTCGGCCGCTACTCGGGAACGGCGCCGATCCCATGCGGATCGGGCCAGAGCTCGGGCCGTCACCGCCTGCACCGCGGCGGCAACCGCCAGCTCAACGCCGCCCTCTACCGGATCGCCCTCGTGCAGGCGCGCGACGATCCTGTCGGCCGAGCCTTCATCGCCCGCAAGCAGGCCGAGGGCAAGACCAAGCGCGAGGCTCGCAGAGCCCTGCAGCGCCATCTGGCCAACGTGGTGTACCGGCGGATGCTCGCGTGGGCCGACACCGCCCTGGGGCCGCCGATGGCTTGACATAGGAGAGTCGAGCGCTTCATCCAGACCCTCAGGGCCGAGTGGGCCTACGCCCACGAGTGGCCGTCCTCTGCCGCTCGCGCGCGAGCCCTCTCAAGCTGGGTCAGGACCTACAATCGGCGCCGGCACCACAGCCGTAAATAGGCGCGCGTCCCGGCGGCCGGCAGCGCGAACGAGACGCGCGCCCCGCCCTGCGGCCGCGCCTCGGCCCAGATCCGCCCGCCCTGCGCCTCGACCAGGCCGCGGGCGATGGCCAGGCCCAGGCCGGCCCCGGAGCCGTCGTCGCGTCGCCGCGCGGAGTCGGCGCGCCAGAAGCGCTCGAAGGCCGCCTCCAGCGACTCGGGGGCGATGCCGTCGCCGGTGTCCTCGACGCTGACGCGCACCTCGTCGCCGTCGGCCTGAACGAGCACGGCGACCGCGCCGTCCGAGGGGGTGTGGCGCAGGGCGTTGGTGATCAGGTTCAGCAGCACGCGCTCGAGCTGGTCGGGCGCGCCGCGCACCGGCGGCACGCCGCCCGCGACACGCGACTCGAGGCGCACGCCCCGGGCACGGGCGCGAGCCTCGACGCCGCGAACGCAGCCCTCGACCAGGCCGCCGAGCGCCACCTCCCGCAGCTCGAGCGTGAGCGCCCCGGCGTCGATCCGCGCGAGCTCGAACAGGTCGTCCACGAGGCGGCTCAGGTGGCGCACCTGGTCGTGCATGGCCGGCAGGTAGCGCTCCGGCGGCGCGAGCCCGTCCTCGATGGCCTCGAGCATCACCTGCAGCGAGGCCAGCGGCGTCCGGAGGTCGTGGCTGGCGTGGGCCACCAGCTGGCGGCGGGCGTCGAAGAGCGACTCCAGCTCCGAGGCCATGCGGTTGAAGGCCGCGCCCAGCTCGGCGAGCTCGCCGGGACCGTGCTCGGGAGCCCGGGCGCCGAGGTCGCCTCCGGCGAGCTCCTCGCTGGCGCGCCGCACCCGGTTGACCGGCCCGATGACCGAGCGCGCCACCAGCAGCGCGCCCACGAGGGCGGCCGTCGCGGAGGCCGTCGCGACCGCGAGCACCGTCAGGTCGTGCCCGGAGTCGAACATCACCGCCCCCGAGACCAGCACGGCTCCGAGGGGCAGCAGGACGGCGCAGAGCGCGAGCCCGATCACGCGAGCCCGCAGCGTGGGCAGGCGGCGGACGAGCCACGCGGCCGCCAGGCCCACCGCCAGGGTGCCCGCCGCGACCGCCAGCGCCTCGGCGATCACGGGACGAACCGGTAGCCGACGCCCCAGACGGTCTGGACGTGCTGCGGCCGGGACGGCTCGGCCTCGATCTTCTCGCGGAGCCGGCGGACGTGGACCGTCACGGTGCCGGTGTCGAAGGCCGCCTCGTAGCCCCACACGCGGTCCATGAGCTGATCGCGCGAGAAGACGAGCCGCGGGTTCCCGGCCAGGAACCAGAGCAGGTCGAACTCCTTGGCCGTCAGCCGCACCGGGCGCCCCGCGCGGAGGACCTCGCGGGTGCCGGCGTCGATCGCCAGGTCGCCGGCCTCGATGCGCCGCGGCGCCCGCGCCCCCGGCGCGCGGCGCAGCACGCTCCGCACGCGGGCGACCAGCTCGCGCGGCGAGAATGGCTTGGTGACGTAGTCGTCGGCCCCGAGGTCGAGCCCCACGATGCGGTCGGCCTCGTCGCCGCGCGCGGTCAGCATGATCACGGGCACCTCGGACCGCGCCCGGATCCAGCGGCACAGCTCCAGGCCGCCCATGCCGGGCAGCATCAGGTCGAGCACGACCAGCGCCGGGGTCTGGCGGGCCAGGAGCGCCTGAGCCGCGATGCCGTCGGCGGCCTCGAGGGTGAGGTAGCCCTCGCGGCGCAGGTACGTCGCCACCACCTCGCGGACGATCGGCTCGTCGTCAACCACGAGGACCGTCCCGGATGTCGTCGCGCCGTCGCTCACCGGCCCATGATGGTGGTGCCGCAGGGTTGCGAGAAGGTTACGCCTGGGCACGCCGCGCGAGGCTCTGCGAGTATCCGCCGCGTGCGCCGACGGGTGGTGATCACAGGCGCGGGTGTCCTGAGCCCGCTCGGCGCCGGGGTGGAGACCTTCTGGGACGCCCTGGCCGGCGGTCGCTCCGGCGCGGACGTCGTCGAGATCGAGGCGGTCGGAGCCATCCCGGCGTTCCCGGTCACCGAGGGCGAGGACGCGCGCGAGCGCTTCGGGCAGCGCGACGCCCGCCGAATGGACCGCTCGGGCCGCCTCGCCGCCGTGGCCGCCGCGCTGGCGCTGGCCGACGCGGGCGACCCGGAGATCCCGGCCGAGCGCGTGGGCGTCTCGATCGGCAGCGTCCACGGGGGCGCCGAGACCCTGCTCGAGGCCCACCGGGCCCTCCTCGAGCGCGGTGCCGACCGCGTCGGCCCGCTGGCCATCCCGTCCTCGCTCCCCAACCACCCGTGCGCGGCCGCGGCCCGGGCCCTCGGGCTGCGCGGCCCCTCGAGCGCCACCGCCACGGCCTGCGCGGCCGGCGCCGATGCGATCGGCGTCGGGCTCGCGATGATCCGGGAGGGCCGCGCCGACGCGGTGGTCGCGGGCGGGTCGGACGCCCCGCTCTCGCCGGTGGTCGTCGCCGGCTACATCCGGGCCGGCGCGCTCAACAGCGATCCCGGCGACCCCGGCCGCGCCTCGCGGCCCTTCGACCGCACCCGCGAGGGGTTCGTCATCGCCGAGGCGGCGGGCATGCTCGTGCTGGAGGAGCGGGACCACGCCCTCGCGCGCGGCGCCCGCGTCCACGCCGAGCTCGCGGGCTACGGCTCCTCGTGCGACGGCGGGCACCCGACCGATCCGGACCCGACCGGCGAGGCACCCGCCCGCGCCATCGCGGAGGCCCTCGCGGACGCCGGCCTCACCATCGAGGACGTTAACTACGTCAACGCGCACGCCACGTCGACCCAGGCCGGCGACGCCGCCGAGGCGCGCGCGCTCGTGCGGGCGGGCCTGGCGGGGGCCACCGTGTCGTCGACGAAGTCGGCGCACGGCCACGCGCTGGGCGCCGCTGGCGCGCTGGAGGCGGTCGCGACCCTCATCGCCTTCTCTCGCGGGGTGCTGCCGGCCACCCTCAACCTCGAGGACCCCGACCCCGAGGCGCCCTTCGACCACGTGCTCGAGCCGCGGCAGGCGCACGTGGGCGCGGCCATCTCGACCTCCTTCGGCTTCGGCGGCCACAACGCGTGCCTGGCCTTCATCCGCCACGACGGCGACGGGGCGGCGTGAAGCGGATCCTGCTGCTCTGGGCCTTCAACGCCGTCGCGCTGATCGTCGCCGACTGGCTCGTCGACGGCATCCGCTTCGACGACGAGTGGGTCGTCATCCCGGCCGGCGCGGTCTTCGGCATCGTCAACTGGCTCGTGAAGCCGATCGTGACGCTCCTGTCGCTGCCCCTGATCATCCTGACCCTCGGCATCGCCCTGTTCTTCGTGAACCTGCTGATGCTCTACATCACCTCCTGGGTCGTCCCCGGCTTCGACATCGACGGCTTCTGGTCGGCCGTCGGCGCCACGATCATCATCTGGCTCGTGAACACCGTCCTCCAGGGCGTCTTCGGGGTGGACGACATGCGCCGCAGGAGGCTCGCCGAGGCCTCCTGAGGGCCGGCAAGCCCGTTCAGGAGGAGTTCAGGAGACCGCCACGATGCTCGCACCCGGTGGGTCCGCGATCCCCTCTCCGATCGCGGGCCCCCGGCAAATTCAGGCCCCGTTGACCGTCGCGCCGCCGGGGCCGAAGATGGCGCCGATGCTGCGCGCCCGGCTCTTCGGGGGGCTGGCCGTCGAGGTCGACGGCCGCGTCGTCGCGGACCTGCCGGGGATGAAGCCGCGGGCGCTGCTCGCCTACCTGCTCACGCGGCCCGGGCTCCAGTCGCGCGCACGCGTCGCGGGCGTCTTCTGGCCGGACGTGCTCGACACGAGCGCGCGCGCGTCGCTGCGCAGCGCCCTCTGGAGCGTGCGCGGGGCGCTCGACGCCGCCGGCGGGGGCGCATACCTCGTGTCCGACCGCGCGAGCGCGGGCCTGGCGCCCGACCTGCCCCGGTGGATCGACGCGGAGGAGGCCGAGAGGCTGCTCGCCGCCGGCGACCGCGGCTCCCTGGAGCGGGCGGTCGAGCTCGCGGCGCGGCCGTTCCTGCCCGAGATCGCCGACGAGTGGGCGATCGAGGCCCAGGACGCCTGGCGCGAGCGCCTGGTCGGGGCGCTCGACCGGCTCGCCGAGCTCGCAGAGGCCGAGGGCGACATGGCGGCGGCGATCGAGTGGACCCGGCGGGCGCTCCGCCACGACCGCCTGCGCGAGGCCGGGCACCGCGCCCTCATCCGCCGCCTCGCGGACGCCGGCGAGCGCGCCCAGGCGATGGCGGCGTACCGCCGCTGCCGCGACGTGATGGCCGCGGAGCTGGGGATCCCGCCGTCGGCCGAGACCCGCGCCCTGGCCGAGGGGCTCCGCTCGGCGCCCGCGCCGCCGGCCGCGCCGCCCGGCGCCGCTCCCGCTCCGCGAGTGCGCCGGCGCCGCGCCGCGGCGCCCGCCCCTGCGCGGGCGCGAGGCGGAGCTCGAGACCCTGCGCGGGGCGCTCGCCGCCGCCGCCGCGGGTCGCGGCGGGGTGGCCGCGATCGAGGGCGCCGCCGGGATCGGCAAGAGCCGCCTCGCGGCGGAGCTCATGGACCTCGCCGCCGCGGCCGGCGCCCGCACCGCCTCCGGCACGGCCCTCGACCTCGACAGCGGGCCGCCCTACGCCGCCTGGTCGGAGGCGCTGCGCGGGCTCGTCCGCGCGACCCCGCCCCCGCCCGCCGATTCCCGCTGGCCCGCCGATCTGGCCCTGCTCTGCCCCGCGGTCGAGTCGGCCTGGGGCCGCCAGGCCGTGGCCGCCGCGACCCCCGACCTCGAGCGGCTGCGGATCTTCGAGGCCGTCGTCGAGGCGATCGCGTGGTCGGCCCAGGGGGCGCCGACGGTCGTCCTGCTGGAGGACCTGCACCGCGCCGACCCGGCGAGCCTCGCGCTGCTCGGCCACGCCGGCCGCCGCATCGGCGACCTGCGTGCGCTGATCGTCGTCACCCGCCGCCCGTCCGCGGAGGGCGAGGTTGACCGGGCGCTCGAGGCGGTCCGCCGCCAGGACGGCGCGCTGGCCGAGGTGGCCCTCGGCCCGCTCGACGCCGACGCGATCGCGTCGATCGTCGGCGACGCGGCGCCCGGCCTTGAGCGGCGAGAGGGCTGCCCGGGTCGCCCTGGCGGCGGAGGGCAACCCGTTGATCGCGCGCGAGACCGCCCGTGCCGCTGCCGCCGGCCTGCCGCCCGAGGAGGGCCTGCGCGGGTCGGTCCGCGCGTCGCTCGCCGGGCTGCCGGGCGCGGGCCGCGACCTCGTCGCCCTGGCCGCCGCCGCCGGGCGGCCCCTCAGCCCGGGCGAGGCGGGCGAGATCCTCGGCGCCGAGCCGGCGGCGCACGCCCGGGACGTCGCGACCGAGGCCGGGCTGCTGCTGCCCCAGCGCGACGGCCGGCTGGCGTTCGCCCACGACCTCGTCGCGCGGGCCTGCGAGTCGGAGCTGGCGCCGGAGCGCCTCGGGTGGGCCCACCGGAGCCTGGCCGAGGCCCTCGCCGGCCGCCCCGGCGGGCGCGCCGCCGAGCTCGCCCGCCACCTCCGCCTGGCGGGACGCGCGCCGCGGGCGGTCCCGTACCTCGCCGCCGCCGCCGCCGAGGCCCGGCGCCTCGGGGCGCTGGACGAGGCGGCGGGCTTCCTCGCCGAGGGCATCGCCCTCGCCCCGGCGCCGGGCGCCGAGGCCGAGCTCTGGCTCGGGCTCGCCGACGTCCACGCCTGGCGGGGCGACCGCGAGGGCCTCGATGCCGCCTTCGGGCGGGCGCGGGCGCTCCTCGAGCGGGCCGGCGACCCGGCGGCGCTCGCCGCCGCCTGGGCCGCCCGCGGGCGGTGGCTGCGCACCTCGATCTGCTATCCCCGCGAGTCGCTCGAGGCCTACCGCACCGCGCTCGCCCTGCTGGAGCGCGACGGGATCGAGGCGCCGGAGGTCGAGGTCCTCGCCCGCGCCGGCTCGGCGTGGGCCGAGTCGGTCGCCGGCGACCCGGAGCGCGCCGAGGCCGAGATCGCGGCGCTCGCGGGGCGGCCGGACGCGGCCGACGACCCCGTGCTCTCCGCCGAGCTCGCCCTCGACCGCACCATGGCGCTGATCCGCTCCGGCCGGATGGCGGAGGCGGACGAGCAGGGCCTGCGCGCCCTCGCCGTCGCCGAGGAGGCCGGCCGGCCCGAGCTCGGCGCGGTGGCGCTGGGGAACATCGCCGCCGCCGCGGCGGCGCGGGGCGACTTCGCCCGCTGCCTCGAGCTGGTCGAGCGGGCGCTGCCCGACGACCGCATCAGCCCCGGCCTGGCGGTCCACATCCTCGCCGCCCGCGCGTACGCGCTGTCGCGCCTCGGCCGCCACCCGGAGGCGGTGGAGGCGGCGCGCGCCCAGGAGGCCCTGGCCGGCCGCGTCGGGACGCCCGGCCTCGAGGCCACCGCCGCGTTCGACCTCGGGTGCGTGCTGCTGGCCGGCGGCGAGCCCGCAGCGGCGGCAGAGCGCCTCGGGGCGGCGCTCTCGGCCGCCGGCGCTCACTTCTCGCGCCCGCTCGCGCGCCTGCTGCGGGCCCAGGCGCTCGCCGCGCTCGGAGATCCCGGCGCGGCCGCCGAGGAGCTGGGGCGCTTCCCGTTCGAGCCGGTCGGGCCCGGCGACCTGCCCGAGACCCTCGTCGGGCGCCTGCCGCGCACGCAGGCCCTCGTCGAGATGGCCCGCGGCGAGCCGGAGCGGGCGCTGCGCCACCTGGACGAGGCCGAGCGGGTCTGGCGCCGCCGCCTGGCGTCGGCCCCGGAGGGCGACGTCTTCGCGGCGGTCGTCGCCGACCTCGGCCGCCCGCCCGTGGCGGGCCTGGTGGAGCCGGCCGTCGAGTTGGGGCTCACGCTGGCCGACCGCGCCGAGGCGCTCGCGACGCTGGGCCGGCTGGACGAGGCGCAGGCCGCCGCCCGTGAGGCGGCCGCCCTGGCCGACGAGACCGGCTTCGAGGGATACCGCGACAGGTTGGTGACCGATGCCCGAGTTCTCTGAGCGATCCGCCTGCCAGGCCCCGCCCGAGGAGGTCTGGAAGCTGCTGCACGACCCGGACCGGTTCACGGACTGGTGGGCCGGCACCGAGCGCGTCGAGCCGGGCGACGACGGCGCCGTGACGCGCTACCTGGACGGCTGGCCGGACTTCCCGATGCCCACCGCCGTGTCGTCGCGCCGCGACGGCGCGGCCATCGTGATCTCGTGCCTGCGCTCGGACATCGTCCACGAGTGGACGCTGTCGCCGGCGGCGGGCGGGTGCGACGTGGCGGTGCGGGTGACGATCCCGGAGGAGGAGGCGGCCCGCCTCGAGCCGGTCAGGGCCGAGGTCGTCGAGTCCCTGGCGCGGCTGGTGGCGGTCGCCCAGGCCGCGGCCTGAGCCGTCGCGGGCCCCCCGAAGCCCTGCACGCTCCATGAGGAGGCACCGTGAGCTCCACCCCAGCCCCGCGCCCCGCGGTCCGGCCGCGGCTCAGGCTCTACCCCGACGTCCCCGGTCCGCGGGCTCGCACCCTGGTGCGCGACCTGCTCGTGGTCGGCCTTCTCGCCCTCTTCGCGTGGGCCGGGGTGGCGGTGCACGATGCCGTGGACAGCCTGTCGGTGCTGGGCTCCGGCGTGCGCACCTCGGGCACGGCGATCGAGGACGGCTTCGGCTCGGCCGCGACCGCGGTCGACGGGATCCCGATCGTCGGCGGCGACCTCGCGGGGCGCTCGCGGCGGCGGGCGGCGGCACGGGCGGGCAGGTCGCCGCGCTCGGCAGGGAGGGGGAGGAGCAGGTGCACGACGCCGCGCGCGTGCTCGGGCTGGCCACCTTCGCGCTGCCGGCGGCCCTGCTCCTGCTCCTGGCGATTCCCGGACGCGTGCGCCAGGTGCGCAAGCTCACCGCCGCGGCGGCCGCGCTGGACGGGGCCGACGCGCCGGAGCGCCGGCGGCTGATCGCCCGCCGCGCGGCCTTCGGGCTGCCCTACGGGACGCTGCTCGAGTACACGCCGGACCCGATCGGTGACCTCGCGGCGGAGCGCCACGACGCCCTGGTGGCGGCCGCGCTCGACGACGCGGGCATCCGGCCGCGCCGCGCTCCCCCCGCGTGAGGACGCGGGCAGGAGTGGCGGCGGCCCGGGCGCCCCCGGGCCGCCGGTGGCTAGCCCTGCGGGATGTTCAGCAGCACGAGCTTCTGCTCGCTCATGCTGCGCACCGCGAAGCGCGGCCCCTCGCGGGTGTTGCCGCTGTCCTTGACGCCACCGTAGGGCATCTGGTCGGCGCGGAAGGTGGGGGTCTCGTTGATCACCACCCCGCCGAAGTGCAGCCGGCGGGCCCAGGCCATGGCGGCGTCGGTGCGGGCGGTGAAGATGCCCGCCTGGAGCCCGAAGGGCGACGAGTTGGCGAGGTCGATCGCCTGGTCGACGCTCGTGTAGGAGGCGAGGCCCACGACCGGCCCGAAGACCTCCTCGCACGACACCTTCATCTCCGGGTCGATGCCCTCGATGACGGTCGGGGCGATGAGCCCGTCCTCGTTCAGGCCGCCGCCGGCCAGCACCTCGGCGCCCGCCTGGCGGGCCTCGCCGATCCACTCGAGGACCCGGTCGCGCGACTCCTCGTCGATCACCGGCCCGACGTCGGTGGCGTCGTCCATCGGGTCGCCCACGACCAGCCCCTCCACGGCGCCGACGAAGAGGTCGCGGAACCGGTCGAAGGCCGCCTCGTGGACGTAGACGCGCTGCACCGAGATGCACGACTGGCCGGCGTGGGTGTAGCCCGAGGCGGCGAGCTTCTGGGCGGCCACCTCGAGGTCGGCATCCGGCTCGACGATGACCGGCGTCGAGTTGCCCAGCTCCAGCGCCACGTGCTTGCGCGGCTGGCGCTGGCGGATGCCCCAGCCCACCGGGGGGCTGCCCGTGAACGAGATCATCGGGACGTCGGGGTGGTCGACGATGGCGTTGCCGACCGATCCGCCTCCGCCGATGACCACCGACAGGAACCCGTCCGGCAGCCCCGCCTCCGTGAGCGTGTGCGCCAGCAGCAGCGCCGACAGCGGCGTTGACGACGCGGGCTTCAGCACCACCGGGCAGCCGGCCGCGATCGCCGGGGCGAGCTTGTGGGCGACCAGGTTCAGCGGGAAGTTGAAGGGCGAGATCGCGCCCACGACCCCCACGGGCTCGCGCAGGATGATCCCGAGCTTTCCGGCGCCGGCCGCGCTCGACTCCATCGGCACCACCTCGCCCGCCAGGCTGCGCGCCTCGACGGCCGAGAAGGTGAGGGTGTCCACGCACCGCGCCGCCTCGCCCCTCGCCTGCTTCATCGGCTTGCCCGCCTCGAGGCAGATCGTCCTCGCGAACGTCTCGGCGCGGTCGGCCACGAGCCGGGCCGCGCGCTCGAGCACCTCGGCGCGCTCGGACGGAGGCGGCGGAGGGAGGTGGCCCAGGGCGTCGGCGACGGCCGCGCCCACGTCGTCCGGGCCGCCGACCGCCACCCGCGCGATCTCCTCGCCGGTGTACGGGTTGACCACCGCGAGGTCCTCGTTGCGCTGGTCGAAGCGCCCGCCCTGCAGCAGCCCCGTGGGCTGAGCCGGGTCGAGGGCCGGGCTGAGGACCGCCATCACTGCCTCCTCCGGTGGCGCAGCCGCTGGGCCGCGGGAACTGTGCCGAGGATACCCGTCGGCAGCTAGGCTCGGCCCGTGGCGCTGCCCGTCCTGGTCGCCGGAGCGGGCCCGGTGGGGCTGACGCTCGCCTGCGAGCTCGACCGCCTGGGCGTCGAATGCCGCATCGCCGACGCCTCGCCGGATCGGGCGGTCGTCTCGCGCGCCACCGACCTGCACGCCGGCAGCCTGGAGGTGTGGGACCGCATCGGCGTCGCCGAGTCCGTCGTCACGGCGGTGCGGCCCGACGGCTCGGTCACGAGCCTGCACGAGCTCCTGCGCGAGCCGGGCCTGCAGGTCTGGGCCTGCGCGGGCGTGGGGGCTCCGGACGCGGCGATGGCCCTCGCCGCCCGCTTCGCGCCGCTCGTGCGCGCCCGCGTCCTCGCCACCGGCGAGCTTCCGGCCGCGGGCCCTCCGGGCGTCGAGGTGCTCGCCGACGCGGGGCTGCGCGCGCACGGCCGCCTCGGCGCGACGGAGGAGACCGCCTTCGTCGTCCGTCCCGACGGGTACCTCGGCTTCCGCTGCGAGCCCCCGGACCCCGCCCGGATCGCCGGCCACCTGGGACGCCTCGGGGTCGGAGCGGGGTAGGCTCCGGCATCCACGCGTTGACGAGGGAGGCTGCTCCTGCAGGCCGCCGAGCTGATGGTGAGGTGCCTCGAGTCGGAGGGCGTCGAGCGCATCTTCGCCATCCCCGGGGAGGAGACCCTCGAGATCGTGGAGGCGCTGCGCCGCTCGCCGATCGAGATCGTGATCGTGCGCCACGAGCAGGGGGCGGCGTTCATGGCCGACGTCCACGGGCGGCTCACGGGCCGGGCCGGCGTGTGCCTCGGCACGCTGGGGCCGGGGGCGACCAACCTGATCACCGGCGTCGCCGACGCGTACCTCGACTACGCCCCGATGGTCGCGATCACCGGCCAGGTGCGCCTCGACCTGGTCCACAAGGAGAGCCACCAGTACGTCGACGTCGTCGACATGCTCCGCCCGGTCACAAAGTGGAACGCGCGCATCGAGCGACCCGAGACCGTCCCCGAGGTCGTCCGGAAGGCCTTCAAGCTGGCCGAGGCCGAGCGGCCCGGGCCGGCCCACCTGGAGCTGTCCGAGACGATCGCGGCCGCCGAGCTGCCCTCCTCGGCCCACCCGCTCGCCAAGAGCCTCCCCGAGCCGCCGCACCCGGACGACGGCGCCGTGCGGGAGGCGGCGGAGATCGTCCGGGGAGCGCGCCGGCCCGTGATCCTCACCGGCAACGGGACGATCCGCGCCGGCGCCGCCGGCGAGCTGCGGGCGCTCTGCGAGCACGCGGGCATCCCGGCCTGCCCGACCTTCATGGGCAAGGGGGCGCTGGACGACCGCTCGCTGCTGTCGCTGCCCGCCGTCGGGGTGCAGGCCCGCGACAGCATCACCGCCGGCCTCGACGAGGCCGACGTCGTCGTGTGCGTCGGCTACGACCTCGTCGAATTCGGGCCCGCGGCGTGGAACGGCGAGGGGCGCAAGCGGATCGTGCACGTTGACGCCCGTCCGGCCGAGGTGGACGCGGAGTACATCCCCGAGGTCGAGCTGGTCGGCGACGTCGGCGAGACCCTCCGGCTGCTGCGGGAGGAGCTGCCCCCCGGGCCGGTGCCGTCCTATGCCACCCGCCTGCGCGTCGCCCTGACGACCGAGCTGCGGGCGACCGTCGAGCGGCCCGGCTTCGTCAGCCCCCAGTCGGCCATCCTGGCGATCCGGGCGGCGATGGGCCCCTCGGACATCCTCATCTCGGACGTCGGCGCCCACAAGCTCTGGCTCGGGCGGCTCTTCCCGGCCTACGAGCCGAACACCGTCGTCATCAGCAACGGCTTCGCGACGATGGGCATCGGTTTGCCGGGCGCCATCGCGGCCGCCCTGGCGCAGCCCGAGCGCCGCGCCGTCACGGTCTCCGGCGACGGCGGCTTCATGATGAACGTGCAGGAGATGGAGACCGCCACCCGGCTCGGCCTGCCGGTCGTCGTCGTGGTCTGGGTGGACGGCGCCTACGGGGTGATCGGCTGGAAGCAGGAGCGCCGCTTCGGCCGCACCCACGCGATCGAGTTCGGCAACCCCGTTTGGGCGGGCCTGGCGGCTCCTTCGGCTGGAGCCACCGGCACGCGAGCGACGGCGGCTCCCTGCGCGCTGCGCTCGAGGCGGCCCTCGCCGAGGGCGGCCCGGCCCTCGTCACCGTGCCGATCGACTACCGCCAGAACGTCCGCCTCGCCAGCCTTGGGGAGCCCGCGCTCGGCGCCTAGCCCCCGCGGCGGACTGCCCAGGCGCGGTGTGAGGCGGGCCAATTGGCACGACCTGCTGCTGCCACGGCGCGGGGCGCAGCGGCGACCGGCGATCCAGCCGGCTGAGCGGCGAGCTGGCCAGATCGGCGTGGTGCTACCCGCCATCCCGCCGCTGAGCGGCGGGATGGCCAGATCGGTGGCAGCGGGTCTACGCCCGGACCGTCGTCGGGATCAGCGCGCTGAGCCCGGCGCCGAGGTGGATCTCGTCGTCGCCGCCGAGGGCGTTGACGGTCAGGGTGTCGTTCGCCGCCTCGGGGTTCGCCACGACGACCTTCGCCGCGAGCCCCTCCACGACGGCCCTGCCGTTGCGCGGCCGGATGTCGATCTCGTCGTCGCCCGGCGTCGCGTTGACGGTCACCGAGTCGGCCACGCCGTCGCCGGCGGTGCCGCCGATCGCCGCGGCGAGGTCGACGTAGACCTTCTTCACGTCGGTGCCGGAGAGGTCGTTCACCGTGGCGCTGTCCAAGCCCGCCGAGCGCGTCGAGGTCGACCTTCTCCACGCCGTCGGTGTCCATGGTGATGTTCCCGGCGTTCGCGGAAGAACCGCAGCCGCGGCCCGTTGGCCGAGGCGTCGAAGATCTCGTCGCCGCCGGAGCCGTTGAAGTCCATGGTGTCGTAGCCGCCCTGGCCCTCGATGACGTCGCTGCCGTCGCCCGGGTCCCAGGTGAAGACGTCGTGCCCCGAGCCCATGAGGGCGGTGTCGTTGCCGCGGTTGCCGTCGATGGCGTCCTTGCCGGGGCCGCCGAAGTAGAGCTCGGCCCCACCGCCGCCGAGGAGCGTGTCGTCGTCGGCGCCGCCGGAGACCGTGGTGATCTCCGTGTCGGTGAAGGTGCCGTTGGCGTCGTCGATCCGGACGGTGTCGTCGCCGCCGCGGGCGTTGACGACGATGCGGTCGAAGGTCGCCCGGTCGAAGGTGCTGTCGGCGGTCCCGTCGCCGTCGCCGTCGACCTCGAGCATCGTCGACACGCCGGCCTGCAGGCGCAGCGTGATCGAGTCGTCCCGGAAGTCGCCGTTGACGAGGAGCGTCCCGTTGGCCACCTGGGCCGACACGGCGGCCTCGGCCTGGTCGGCCGCGAGGCCCGCGCCGGCGGCGAGCAGTGCGCCGGCGGCGAGCAGCCCCGCGACGGAGCGGCGGCGGACGCGCGGGCGGAAGGTCGTGGTGCTGGTCATGGCAGTTCCTCCTGATGGTGGTGGACCTGCCAGCACAAGACGCCGCGCGGCGCGCGGCTATTCCCGCCTCTTACGCGGGGCCCAGCTCCGACACCCGCCGGCCGAAGGCCTGGCCCTCGGGCCAGTAGTCCTCCAGATGGCTCACCGAGACGCCGCCGCGCGAGCCCGAGGCGTGGACCATCCAGCCGTTGCCGAGGACGATCCCGTTGTGGGAGATGGTCCCGCGCCGCGACCGCCGCCCGCGGTCGCCGAAGAACACGAGGTCTCCGGGCGCGAGCGCGGCGATCGGCGCCCGCTCGCGCGGCCGCGCCCAGGCCATGACGTCCGCCGTGGTCCGGCCGCGCAGTGCCCCCTCGAGCGCGGCCGCGCGGCGCGGCGGGCCCGCGGTGAACGCCCACCAGGCCAGGCCGGAGCAGTCGAAGCCCCCGTGGGCCTGCGGCCCCCGAGGCGACGCCGGCGAGGGCCATTCGCCGCCCCAGACGTACGGCTGGCCCACCTGCGCGAGCGCCGCGCGCACGACGGCGAGGCGCGCGCCGCTCATCGACGGCAGCCGGATGTCGCGGAAGCGGGCCAGCCTGAGGCGGTCCTCGTCGGTGATCGCCCTCGCCCGGTCGACCATGGCGGCCAGGTTGCCCAGGCGCACGGGCTCGCCGCGGGACCGCTCGAGCTCGTCGCGGCGGTGGTTGCGCACCAGGCCGAGCTCGCGGGCGAGGACCTCCGACCCGAAGTTCGGCGGCAGCGGCAGCCTCCGGCCGTCGTCGGTGGCCAGCGCCTGCAGCCCCAGCCGCTCGGGCTCGAGCCCCACGGCCGCCACGATCAGCCGGTGGACGACCCATGCCCCGGCCGGCGCCGCGGGGTCGGGGCTCGCGGTCGGGACGCCGGTGAGGATGCCCACCGCGCGGTCCAGATCGGCGCGGGTCGCGTCGCGCCCGAGGTCGGTCCCGGCCAGCTCCGGCCAGAGGCCCGCGCCAGCGAGCCGGTCCGCGGCCGGACGCGCCCACCTGGAGGGGTCGGCCGGGGCGGGCGCGGTGGGCGCCGTCAGCGCCGCGGCGATGACGGCGCCCGTCAGCAGGGCGAGGATCGCGGCGACCGGCGCCAGGAGGCGCAGCGCGGCCCGCCTGTGGGACCATCCCGACTGGACCGACCCCGCGTCGACCGGGAGGGACGAGATGTCGGACGACCGCCGCGCAGAGCTTCGCGAGCGCCTCACGCCCGAGCAGTATGCAGTAACCCAGGAGGGGGCCACAGAGCGGCCGTTCACCGGGCGGTACGCAGACCACCACGAGGACGGCACCTACCGGTGCGTCGTCTGTGGCGAGCCGCTCTTCGACTCGGGCACGAAGTTCGAGTCGGGCACCGGCTGGCCGAGCTTCTACGAGCCCGCCGCCGGCAACGCGGTCGAGGACCGCGCGGACACCCGTCACGGGATGGTCCGCACCGAGGTCGTGTGCGGGAGCTGCGGCGCGCACCTGGGCCACGTCTTCCCCGACGGCCCTCGCCCCACCGGGCTGCGCTACTGCATCAACTCCGCCTCGCTCGACTTCGAGGGGCGCGAGGAGGGGTAGTCTGGCGCGGCCGTGATCGGGGGCCTCGTCACCGCGCTGCTCGTCGCCGCGGCGCCCGCCACGGCGGCCGACCTCACGCCGGCCCAGCTCGCCGGCCAGCGGGTCGTCTACGGCTTTCCGGGCACGACGCCGCCACCCGCGCTCGAGGCCCGGATCCGGCGAGGCGAGGCCGGCGCGGTCCTCCTGCTGGGCGGAAACGTCGCCGGGCTTGACGGCGCCCGCGACCTGATCGCCCGCCTGCAGTCGATCCCGCGCCCGGCCGGCCTCCGCGCGCCGCTGCTGGTGATGGTCGACCAGGAGGGCGGGCTGGTGCGCCGGCTGCCGGGGCCACCGGGGCGCCGGGCGGAGGAGATCGGCGCTGCCGGTCCGGCCTCGGCCCGCGCCGCCGGCCGCGCCGCCGGGCGGCTCCTTGAGGGCGTCGGGGCGAACGTCGACCTCGCGCCTGTGGCCGACGTGGCGCGTCCCGACTCGGCCCTGGCGCGGGACGGGCGGCTGTTCGGGACCTCGGCGCGGGCCGTGGCCGCGGCCGGCACCGCCTTCGCCGACGGGCTGCGCGCCGCCGGGGTGGCCGCGACCGCCAAGCACTTCCCGGGCCTGGGGGCGGCGACCGAGACCACCGACGCCGCGCCGGTGCGCATCGATCTCAGCGCCCGCGAGCTGCGGTCGGTGGACATGGCGCCGTTCGCCGTCCTGATCCGGCGCGGCGTCCCGCTGGTCATGGTCGGCACCGCCGTCTACCCGGCGCTCGACCCGGCGAGCCCTGCCGCGCTCTCGCGGCGCATCGCGACGGGCGAGCTGCGCCGGCGCCTGGGCTTCCGCGGGGTGGCCGTCACGGACGCCCTCGACACGCCCGCCCTCGCCCCGGTCGGCGGGCCGGGAGCCGTCGCCGTGCGCGCGGCCGCGGCCGGCAGCGACCTCGTGATGTACACGGGCCTCGAGAACGGCGTCGCCGCGGCCGGCGCCCTGCGCGGCGCGGTCGCGTCCGATCCCCGCGCCCGCGCGGCCTCGGAGGCGGCGGTCGCGCGGGTGATCGCCCTCCGGGAGCGCCTGCGATGATGCGGGCCGTGCCCGAGAGCGGCCTCCGCGACGTCACGTTCGACGAGGCGCTCGACGCCGTGCGCGGGCTCGCGCTCCGGCTCCCGGCCGAGCCGGTGCCGCTCGAGGAGCTCGTCGGCCGGGTCCTCGCCGAGGACGTCCGCGCCCGCGGCGACCACCCGGCCTTCACCAACTCGGCCATGGACGGCTACGCGCTCCGCGCGGCCGACGCCGCGACCGGAGAGGCGCTGCGCCTGGTCGGCGAGAGCCGCGCGGGCGCCCCGTTCGGCGCGGCGCTGCGGCCCGGCGAGGCGATCCGCATCTCCACGGGGGCCGAGCTGCCGGAGGGCGCCGACGCGATCCTGCGCGTGGAGGACGCGGTGGAGGAGGGGGAGGGCGTCCGCGCCGTCGTCCCTCCCCCCGCGGGCACGTCCGTGCGCCGCCGGGGCGAGGACGTGCACGTCGGGCAAACCCTCCTGCGCGCGGGGCGGCTCGTGGGCGCGCACGAGGTGGCCGTCGTCGCGGGTGCCGGCCACGCGCGGGTCGCGTGCGCCCGCCGCCCGCGGGTGGCGGTGCTCGGCAGCGGCGACGAGGTCGTGCCGGCGGGGGACGAGCTCGGGCCGGGCCAGGTCTTCGACGCCAATCGGCCGGGCGTCGCCGCCCAGGCCGAGGCGGCGGGCGCGCGGGTCGTGGCGCGGGCGGTCGTGCCCGACGACCGGGATGCGACCATCGCGACGATCGGCGCCCTGCTCGACGACGGCGGCGGCGAGGCGCCCGACCTGCTCGTCACCACCGGAGGGGTGTCCGTGGGACGGCACGACCACCTGCGCCCCGCGCTCGAGGCGTGCGGCGTGCGCGAGCTGCTGTACGGCGTCCAGATCCGGCCCGGCCACCCCCTCTGGCTGGGGCGCCGCGGCGAGCAGCTCGTCCTCGGGCTGCCGGGGAACCCGGTGTCGGCCGCCGTCTGCTTCCACGCGTTCGGGCGCCCGCTGGTCGGGAGGGCCGACTCGTGGGAGCGCCGGATGCCGATGGCCGAGCGCTATGCCAAGCAGACGCCCCGCACCGAGCTGGTCCGCTGCGCCGAGGCTGACGGCGCCCTGCGCCCGCTGCCACGCCAGGGCTCGCACGCGATCACCTCGCTGGCGGGAGCGAGCCACCTGGCCGTGGTCGAGGCCGAGCGGCGCACGGTCGCCGCCGGCGAGCTCGTGCGGACGTCCCGGCTCGTCTAGACGATGGCCCACGCCCCGACCGAGGCTGCCGAGCGCGCCCTGGTCGCCGGATCGGTGGCCTTCGCCCCGGCGCTGCTCGCGCTCGGCTGGCTGATGCTGCCGCGCCTCGACGGAGCCCCGCTGGAGGAGCTGGCCGAGATCGAGGCCTCGTCATGGCGCTGGGTCGCGGCCTGGAGCCTGGTCCTGGTCGGCGCCCTGCTCATGGTCCCCGCGGCGCTGGCCTTGGGCAACCTCGTCAGGCTCACCAGCCCGGTCGGCTCGCTGGCCGGCCGCATCCTCGCGCCCCTCGGCGCGATCGGCCTCGTCGCGACGGCCGCCGCGCGGGGCCTGCACGGCGCCCGGCTCGCCGACGACGCCCGCGACCCGCTCCTCGCCGACGGTGCCGCCGAGTCATGGGACGGCCTCCACGCCGGGATCCTGCGCGTCCTCGCCCACGGGCCGGAGATCATGGCCGCCGGGCTCGTCGTGATCGGCCTGGCCCTCGCCCAGCGCAGCCCGGTCGCGCGCCAAGCGGGCTGGATCGTCGCCCTGGGCGCGGCGATCATCTTCGTCTCGATGCTCTTCTCTGAGACCCTGGGCGCCGGGATCGGCGCGGCGGTCCTGCTCGTCGGGACGCTCCCGTTCGCCCGCCACCTCGCCGGCACCGAGCCGGCGACCGCCCCCCGCGCCGCTACCCTGACGTCTCAGACGCCGGAGTAGCTCAGCCTGGTCAGAGCAGCCGCCTTGTAAGCGGCAGGTCCGGGGTTCGAATCCCCGCTCCGGCTTCCCCGAGGCCCCGCATGACAAGCGGGGTCTCGTCGTTTCGAGCGAGGCCACGCGGAGGCTGATCCCGGTCCTCCACCACCACTAGGGACCGTCTGTGGCCGTACTACTGGTGGAGGAGCTGGTGGAGGAGCTGGGGACGGAACCTCGTTCAGGCCCCGGGTGAAGGTGGCCTCGGTTGACCATGCCGTTCAGGCGCTCGGCGACCCGCTCCAGAAGGACCTGGGCCACCCCCCGGCAGAGGTTGCCCTGGTTCGACCAGCTGATCCACAGCTCCGAGGGTGGCCGCAACAGCGAGCGGCCTCGGCCTGACGCTCGCGCTCGAGGCGCTCCTCGGGCTCGAGGTTCTGCGCGGTGGTGGCCAGCTTGGCCATCAGCTCAACGTGCGCGCGGCTAGCGGAGAGCGCCTGTAGCTCGAGCCGGGGGTTGCCGCTCTCCCTCGCCTCCTCCGCGATGCGGCGCGCGTCCCGCTCGAGTTCCGCGGTGTAGTCCGCCAGCCCAGCGTAAACCTCGGGCCGGGAGGCTGACCACTCGGCGAGCACCGGCGCACCGATATGTGCCTTGTGGCGCTGGACCGCTGTCTCGCCGAGTGACCACCGCTTCGCTATGCGTCGGTGCGGCTCGCCCTGGACAAGCGCGCGGTTGACGTCGGCTCGGGCCTCGTGGCGACAGACGGTGCACGTGCGCGACATGGCCCCATCCTGACCGACACACGGGGGGCTCGGTGGCCCTTCGGGGGGGCCCACAGGGGATGTCACGAACTACTCGGAGCCGCAGGGGGGCACGGTCGGTGTCCCTGCTATCCCGACTCCCGAGCCGCCCGGGCCGCTGCCGCCTGACCCCGGCGCGAGGGCGCGCCCGTTGACCAGCCGTCTACCAGAGCGCCTGGACGACCGTTCCGCTGTGCAGCGTCGCCACCGTGGCCTTCTCACTCGACGCCAGCACGGCGCCGAGGTCTTGCCAGTTCTGCATCGCGTCCTGCCAGTGCCGCGCTACGCCGGCGAGCGACTCGTAGTACTCGTCGAGCACGAAGATCATCTTGCCGGTCGGCTCGGAGTTCGGGTCCAACGGGTTCGACAGCTCCGGGCCCTTGGAGATGGTGTAAGAGAGGAGTGCCGCATCGCCCTCGCGGGGGTGCCCCTTCATCCACTCGCCGTGGCTGGCGAAGATGCGGTCCCACTCTGCCACGTCATCGGCAACCACCGTCCACATGATGACGATGTGGGTTTTTCCCAAGTTGGACACGCTGAGGTCCTTTCATCAATCGGCTTGCCGATCCGGGGCCAGCGGCCCGGTCGCGGTCCCGAATGCATCCGCGTTTCTTCGTCCGCCTACTCGGCAAGGAGCTCGGGATCACGAAGGCGAGCGCCCAGGGCGCCGTGAAGCGGGCGAAGCGCAAGTTGGGCCCCGCGGTTTCTTAGGGCCGCTCCCACCCGTACCCGCTAAGCATTTGCGCAAGAACGGCGGTGGAGAGCGACCCTCAACGACGTGATGGACCGCTCTCCTCGCCTCCTCGTCCAAGAGGGTATCCCTCGTTCTCGGCACGGGCTGCGTCCTCGGCGTCCTCGGTCTGCTCAGGAGTGATGTGCCTGGCCTGGACCTGCCGCTCGCCGGCCTCGGCCTCCGCGTCGATCCGCCGCTCCAGGGTCGCATCCTGCACGACGCCCTCGAGGTAGCCGGCAAGGGCGCTCAGTCGCTCAACGCCAACCGGAACCTCCGACTCGCTGGACGGAAAGAGCGCATCGAACTCCTCGTGGAGCTCGCCGGGCAGTCCGGCGCGGGCCTGGTTTCGAATGTCGAAGTAGACGTACCGGACGGTCACGTCCCCCGGAGGGCCGGTTGCGACGGCGCGCGCCGCGTACATCAGCCGCATGGTCTTCGAAAGATCAACCGCTTCGTCGCTCACGCCGTCCTCCTCTCAGTGGCGCGAGCCTATCGCCGGGATCCCCCCACTGGTTCGAGCCCAGTAGCGCCCATCGCCAGAAGCCTCATCAAGAGCGGCATCTCGGCCTTTCGGCACCCACCCGCCGGAGGGGCCGAACCGCATCTGGGGACAAGCGGGACGTTGCGGGGACGGCGCGGACGTTGCGGGAGACATCGCGGGGGCAGGGAGCACCCCCACCCCCCATTCCCGGGGGGGCTGCCCCCGCGAGGCGACGTCCCCTCGTTGACTTGGGTTCAGTCGGGTCGAGGTCCGAGATGACCTCACAAACCCCCCGCCTCTCCTTCCCGCAGCGGTACAGCACGCCGAGGCGGCCAACCCGCCAGCGCCGGTGGACACCGGGCGAGGGCCCGACCGCGTTGCCACCCGCGAGCACGACCGACATCCCCGGCCGCGGCGATCAAGGAGCCATGCTCTCGCCGACACGGCGAACCTGGAGCACGCGCGAGGCTGGCGGTGGGGAGTGCCTTGACGGGAGCGGGCAGGAGGGTCACTGTGAAGGAGCGAGCGCGAGCGCACTGGTTCCAAGTCGCTCAAGCACTCGCCGCACCGGATCGGAACGTGAACCGGATGCACCGTGGTCCGCAGGTCAGCCGCTCCAATGCCGTCACTCGCCGGGCGAGACGCCCGGGAATCGTGACGGAGGCGCCGCACGGCGCGTCGCGGCTCACTGAGGCGGGCGCTCGGGACGACAACCGCTCGCTACCGGTCCAGAGGGGCGCCGCGGAACGGCGCGCGCACGATGGTCGACCACGCGGCCAGACGACCAGCGCCCGCACGGGCGCGGCAGCCGCAGGGCGGTGACGCCTTTGGATGCGGCGACAGAGGACGGTTCCTCCCCCCCGATTCCCGAGGCGTCGGGGCCGTCCGCCAACCCCACCCAATCAGGTGCCCGCGCAGGCGCCCGGAGACGAGGCCGCCGGAGCGCGGGGCACCGAACCAGGTGCTACTGAGGGGTCGTCGGTGATGGTCCGGACCGGCGGCCCCTTGACAGCCTTCCTGCTCCCCGGACCGGAGGGTCGGTCGACGGGGACGAGGGGTGAACGGTGATGGCGAGCGGCGGCCGCCGCTCGCCGAAAGGAAGGTCACATGAAGGCCGACGGCCCGTTTGGCGCGATGCTGGACTGGCTCAAGAAGCTGTTTGGCGGGGGGAGGACGTAGCCGTTCGCCAAGCCGTCGAGCGAGAGGCCCGGGACCACGACGCCCGGCGATCGCCGGTGGCTGAGGCAGGGTGCGGACCGCGGGGCGCCCTCAGCCCGCGGGCGGTTCTGCAACGAGGCCTGGCGCCGGCCCGCTGCGCACGGGGGCGCAGAGCGACCCCCGCTGCCCTCAGGAGGCCAGAGCGATGCTGATGCAATTCGATTCGTTCCGCGGCGAGCTTGACCGCTTGGCCGAGCAGATCATGTCGGGCGCGCGGCCGCCCCGGCCGGTTCCGATGGACGCCTACCGGCGCGGCGACGAGTTCGTGGTCTCCTTCGACCTGCCGGGCGTGGACCCGGGGAGCATCGACCTCACCGTCGAGCAGAACATCCTGACGATCAAGGCAGAGCGGCGTTTCGAGGGCCGCGAGGGCGATCAGGTGATCGCCGCCGAGCGCCCGCACGGCGCGTTCAGCCGCCAGCTGTTCCTGGGCGACACGCTCGACGCCGAGCGCCTCGAGGCCACCTACGCGACCGGGGTGCTGACGCTGCACATCCCGGTGGCTGAGGCGGCCAAGCCCCGCAAGGTGCCGATCGCCGCGGGCGCCGACGTGCGGACGATCGAGGCTCAGACCACCCCGGCCAAGACCTAGACCGTATGAGCGCCGGACCGACCCCGGCGCTCAATACGTCTAGGCGCCGGGCCAGGCGGCCACCGTCGTATCCTCGCCGAAGGTGAAGGCAGAGCCGAGGCCGGCGTATCCCAGAAGGCGACGCACGCGGGGGCTCGCGCCGACGAGACCGAGCCGACGGCCCGCCCGGTGCGCCCGGTTCCGCAGGCTCACGAGGGCGCAGATGCCGGCGGAGTCGAGAAGCCGGACTTCCGCGATGTCGACCAGCAAGCGATCCGCTGCGGGGTCAAAGAACTCGATCTGGCGGACGAAGTGCGGGACCGTGTAGATGTCGAGGTTGCCCGACAGGCGGAACAGGACCGAGTCCCGGCGCCGGCGACAGACGACCGACAGCCGCGAGCCGCCCCCGAGCGGCTGGCGGGCCCCTTGAGCGGCGACGGTGTCGGGGTGCGGTCGGGGCTCTGCGCGAAGCCGCGGTGCGTGCTGCCCCGGCGGGAGGAGGGTTGCGGATGGCATGAGCGCCTCCGTTCTACCGGCCGGTGCCGGGCGAGGCGACGGGAGGGGGCTGGGCTGGCATCAGTCCCCTCGGGTGCCGTCCGGACCGTTCGCCCGGAGGGCGAAACCCCTCGTCAATACGCCCACCCTACTCCTGTCCCGCACGCCGCGGGGGAGAAACACCCGGACGGTGACACCCCCTCTCGGCCGGCAGGGTGGGCACCGCGGTCACATGCTCCATTCGTAGGATCGTCACGGGTTCGATGTATGGGACCGAGACGGTTGGTCAACGGGCCGGGCCCCGGCGGAACGGGCCGGCCACCGCTTCGACGAGCCCGCTCCGCCCGCAACGGCCGCCGCCCGATCAGTCGTCTCAGCCCAGCGACCTCACAACAATGTTCCGGGCGACGACGTTCAGTTGCCTCTGGCTGACTCCAGGTGAGTGAGGCGATGTCGGGCCCGACGGTGCGGGTGCCGACAAAACGTTCACCGACACCCTCCACCGCGGTCTTGTCCGTGGAATCAATCATCCGCGCCGTCGTAGGAACCGCCTAGGGGAGGGGATGCGGCTGCGCGCCGGTCCGGTGCCCGACAGCGCGCGCGACAGTCCCCCCTTCCACCCCAAGACGAAGCGACGCTGCTCCGGCGTCTCCGGAGATGCCCGATGCCCACGCTCGGTCGCCTCTCGCAGGACCGCGATTCGCTCGAGCACGTCCTCAGCTTGGCAGCAGCTGTCGTCCATCAGCAGGCACCCAACGAGCGTTCCCGTTCGCCCGACCCCGCCCCAGCAGTGGACGTAGACCACCTCGTCGGCGTCGAGGGCACGCCGGACGGTCGTGAGGATCTCCCGCATCTGCGGCTCGCTCGGCACGCCTAGGTCCCGCACCGGGAAGCGCCGGTGGGTCACGCGGAGTGAGCGGCGCTCGGCGATCTCGCTGAGCAGGCCCGCATATGGCTCGAGCCCCTCGTCCTCCTCGGTGAGGTTGACGAAGCTGGTGACCCCCGCGTCCAAGGGCGCTCGAGCTTGAGCTCTGCCCTGCTCGGCGTCTTGGCGCCGGGATAGGGGCCTGCGAGACCACCTGGTTGACGACCGCGACCTAGACCTCGCCGCTGCCCCCTTCGAGCGCCCCGGAGCGGGCCTGCGCGCTGTCGGATTGGTGGAGGAGCTGGTGGAGGAGCCCTTTAACGAAACCTGAGTCGCATGGCCAAGGCGATCTGAGCAAGAGGGCCAGCCGCCTTGTAAGCGGCAGGTCCGGGGTTCGAATCCCCGCTCCGGCTCTCGCCGAGACCTCGCCATTAATGCGGAGTCTCGGCCTCTCGGGGCCGACCTGCCCAGCCCCGGCAGGTCGCCGCGAGGATGCGGGGAAGGGCGCCCAGGGGGCGTCCGAGACTTGGGACGGCGCTTGGGACAGGGGCCGCCCCAGGGCGACGGCTGGTCAGCCCCGGGCCCGGCCCCGACGCCCGAGGTCGCGCGGCGGCGCTGGCCGTCGCCGAGTTGCGCGAGGCGACCCCGTCCCTTTTTGCGCCCGAGCGCCCCCCCACCGCCGCCGCTCGACCAAGGCCCGCGTCGCAGGGTCACCGGTCGCGGTCCCGGGTCGGGCGACTGGCTACGCGAGCAGATCGGGGCGTGAGTGGCCGACGTAGACCAGCTCGTCACGGTCGCCCATGCGGCCCGCTCGCTCGGGGTACCCCGGCGGACCCTCTCGGGCCGCCGTTCGCGTTGACGACATTCCGTCGCCTGCGTACGTTTGCGCGGTCGTGCGAGTGCTGACGCTTCTCGCGGTGCTCCTCGCCCTCGGCGCCGGCGCCGCCGCATCCCTCGGCGCGACCGGCCCCGCGGACTCGGCGCTCGATCGCGAGCTCGACGCGCTCGTCGCGACGAGGGGCGGCCCGCCCGGCGCCATCGCGATCGTCCAGCGCAGCGACGAGGTCACGGTCCACGCGGCCGGCGTGGCTCGGGTCGGATCCCCCGCGCCGCCGCGCGCGACGCAGCCCATTCGGATCGCCAGCGTGTCCAAGGCGTACAACGGCGCGGCGGCGCTCGCGCTCGTCGCCCGCGGCGCGCTCTCGCTGGACGACACGATCGGCGAGTGGCTGCCGCGCTTCCCGCGCGCCTGGCACGCGGTGACCCTGAGGCAGCTCCTGAACCACACGAGCGGCCTGCCCGACTACTTCGGCCTGCCGGCACAGCGGGCGGCCGCCGCCTCGCCAGGGCGGGCGCCGTCGCCCGACCGGCTGCTCGACTTCGTCGCCGACCGGCCGCTCGAGTTCGCCCCCCGCTCGCGTTACCAGTACTCGAACTCCGACAACATCACCGCCGCCCTGATGATCCAGGCCGCCACCGGCCACTCCTACGAGCGGGAGCTCCGCCGGATCGTGCTCTCGCCCCTCGGCCTGAACGGGACGAGCCTGCCGCGGGGGACGCGCCTGCCGCGCTCCTACATCCACGGGTACGGGGTCGATCCACCGTCGCCGCCCGAGGACGACAGCAGGGTCGTGGCGGCCGGCTGGACCTGGGCCGCGGGAGGCATGGTGTCGACGCCGGCCGAGCTCAACCGCTTCATCCGCGGCTATGTCGGCGGCCGGTTCCTCGGAGGGCGGGTCAGGGCCGAGCAGCTGCGTGTCGTCGCCGGCCGCCGCTCCGCCCCCCCGGGCCCGGGAGTGAACGCCGCCGGGCTCGGCCTGTTCCGGTACCGCACCGCGTGCGGCACGGTGTACGGCCACACGGGCAACTTCCTCGGATACACGCAGTTCGCGGCAGCGACCCTCGACGGGACGCGGTCGGCGACGGTGAGCGTGACGTCCCGGGTCGAGCCGTATTCCGCGCCCGCGATCTTCGCGAAGGTACGACGGGCGTGGCTGCTCGCGGTCTGCGCCGCGCTCGCCCGGTAGCGCGACCAAGCGGACGCACTCTCCAGATTACCGGGACGCCCCGGGCCGGCCATCCGCCCCCCTTCTCCGGCTTCCAAGGCGGCGGCGAATGGGCTGGTTGTTGGAGGCCCGCCTGGGGCGGCGGGACTTGCCAGGGCCCGCCCGCCCGGCGACCGTTGCCGGGACCGTGATACCCCTGCTGCCGATCGAGCCTGGGCCGTTCCGCATCACGCTCGGGGTGCGATCCCTCGGCAGCGCGCCGATCGCGCTGGTGGACGAGGCCCGCTACCGGAGTGAGGTGCGCCTGCGCGAGCGCCTCCTCGCCGACGACCACGATGACCGCTACCGGGGCGGTCCGGGCACCGAGCCGGCCCAGTGGGAGGTGGTCGCGCTGCTGTTGCGCGACCTGGCCCGGCACTACCCGCGGTCCATGTCCCTCATCGAGGACGGGGACCGCTGGACCTGGGAGACGCGGATGCTCGGCGGCCGGGCGACGTTCCGCTTCGGTGATCGCGAGAGCCTGCCGCGCGAGCCGCTCGACTGGGTGGGGCGGCAGGTCGTCGAGGACCTGATCCTGCTCTCCGGTGACGCGACCGCGGGCTTCCCCCTGATCGCCGGCCAGCTCTGCTTCCCGAACGACTGGTCGCTGCCCGACAAGCTCGGCCGGCCGGTGCTCGGCGCGCACGCCCCCGTCCCGGGGTTCGCGCGCGAGGTCGGGGCTGCGACGCACCGGTTGCTGGAGCGCCTCCGGCCCGGGCGGCCGGTGTGGCGCGCCAACTGGGCGATACGGGCGACGGACTCGCTCGACCTCTCGCCCGGCGCCGGGCCGGCCCCGGTGGAGCACGTGCAGGCGGCGAACGCGGGGGAGACCCTGTTCGTGCGCGTGGAGCGTCAGACGCTCTCGCGGCTGCCCGAGACCGGCGCGATCCTCTTCACGATCCACACCCGCTCGCAGCCGCTCGGCGTCGTGGCCGGTGAGCCGGAGCGCGCGCGCAGGCTGCTCGACGCGATCCGGTCGATGCCGCCCGAGATGGCCCGCTACAAGGGCATCACCCCGCTGCAGGACGCCTTGGTCGCATACCTGGAAGCGGCGGCGTGAAGTGGTTCGAGGCCGCCAAGCTCGAAGGGCCAGCCCCTGAGCGCCCGTATCGCGCGCCAATAGGCTTCGGCCCATCCCGATGAGCCGGAGCGACTCGATCACGACCGAGGCGGCCGCGGACGAGCCCGGGGCGCTGATGCGCGCCGAGATGCAGGAGCAGCCGCGGCGGCTGGCCGAGGTCGCCGCGCGCGGGGACGAGGTCGCCCGCGAGGTGGAGGCCGTCCTTCCGCCGAGGCTGGCCGGAACGATCCTGGTGGGCCGCGGCTCGTCTGACCACGCCGCCCAGGTCGGGCGCTACCTGATCGAGATGTCCACCGGGCGGCCGGTCTCGCTCGGCGCCCCGAGCGTCCTCCTGCGCTACGGGGCCCGGCTCGACCTGCGCGGCTACCTCGTGGTGGCGGTCAGCCAGTCCGGGCGAACGCCGGAGATCGCCGACTACCTCGTCCGGGCACGGGCGGCCGGGGCGCGGACGCTCGCGATCACCAACGACCCGGCGAGCGCCGTCGCCCGCGCCGCTGAGCGCGAGCTTGACCTCCGCGTCGGCGAGGAGCGGGCGGTCCCGGCCACGAAGACGGTGACCGCCCAGCTCCTGATGCTCGCGCTCGTGGCCCGGGCGTGCGGCCCGGTCGGATTCGACGACGACGACCTGGCCCGGCTTCCCGCGTCGGTCGCCGCGATCCTCGAGGATCCGGCGCCGGCGCAATCGGCGGCGGAGGTGCTGGCGGGGTGCGCCCACCTGCTCTGCGCGGCCCGGGGCGTGCTGATGGGCGCCGCCCTCGAGGTCGGGCTGAAGCTGGAGGAGGTGGCGGGCCGGCCGGTCACGAGCTTCGCCTCGGGGGACCTGCTGCACGGGCCCATCGCGATGACGGGCCCCACGACCGGCGCGCTCGTCCTCTCGAGCGCCGGCCCGACCCGCGCGGACGTGGACGAGCTCTGCGGGCGCCTCGCCGCGCGCGGCGTGCGAATCGTCCGCGCCGGGCCCGAGCCCGAGCGCGAGCTCGGCTGGGGCCACGACGTCCCCGAGCCGCTCACCCCGATCGCGGCGGTGGTGCGCGGCCAGCAGGTGGCGCTCGAGATGGCCCTCCGGCTCGGCCGCGACCCCGACAGGCCGGAGGGCCTGTCGAAGGTCACGATCACATGAGCGAGATGGTCGTCAGCTCGTCAGCCCTGGCGCTGCCGGACGGGGTGGAGCCCGGGTGGCTGCGGGTGCGGGACGGCCTGATCGTCGAGCTCGGCCACGAGGCGCCTCCAGGCGGGGTGCCCACCGCCCGGCTGCCGACGGGGATCCTGGCCCCGGGATTCGTCGATCTCCACGTCCACGGCGGGGGAGGGGGGGCCGTCAACTGCGACGACCGGGCGCGGGCGCGCGACGGCGTCCGCAGCATGGCGGCCTTCCACGCCCGTCACGGCACGACCGCCCTGCTCGCCACCACCGTCTCGGACACCCCGGAGCGCATTCAGGAGAGCGTCGCCGGCGCCGCTCAGGCGGTGCGGGAGGGGCCCGACGATGGCGCTCGGGTGATCGGCGTCCACCTCGAGGGCCCCTGGATCTCGCCGAGGCGCCCGGGCGCGCAGGACCCGGCGGCCGTCAGGGGCATCGACCCCGGCGAGCTGGAGACGCTGCTCGATGAGGCCGCCGGCGCGATCTCGCTGGTGACGCTCGCCCCCGAGCTGCCGGGCGCCGGCGCGCTCATCGCCAGGCTGCGCGCGCGCGGCATCGTCGTCGCGATCGGGCACACCGACGCGGACTTCGGACAGGCCTCGCAAGCCTTCTCCCTCGGCGCGCGCCACGTCGCCCACCTCTTCAACGCGATGCCGCCCCTGGGGCACCGCGCCCCCGGGCCGGTCGGCGCCGCCCTGACGAGAAACGACGTCTCTGTCGAGCTGGTTGCGGACGGGCACCACGTCCACCCGTCGGTGATCAAGCTGGTCTTCAGGCTGTCCGCCCGGCCGGTGCTCGTGACCGACGCGATCCCCGCGACCGGAGCCGGTGACGGGCCGCACCGGCTCGGCGCGCGCGAGGTCCTCGTGTCGGACGGGCGCGCGGCCCTCGCCGATGACCCATCGGTCCTGGCGGGCAGCACGCTCACCATGGACAGGGCCGTCCGCACAGCCGTCGACGCCGGGGTGGATCTCGCGGCCGCCCTCCGCGCGGCGACCCTGACCCCGGCGTCGGTCATCGGGCGCGACGACCTCGGTCGCTTGGCGCCCGGGGCGCGCGCGGACCTGGTGGCGCTGTCGCCCGATCTGGCTGTGCAGGCCGTCCTCATCGACGGGCGCCCTGTGCACGATCCGGCCCGTCTCTTCGAGGCCTGACCGTCGCGCGGGTCTGGATCGCGCGCCGCTCGCTGTGGGAGGATCGGCGCGCCCTCCGCGACGCGCAGCGCAGTCCTCCGCGCCCGCCGACAGCGGCGCGGCCGCGCGCCGCGGCCGACTGGACCTGAAAAGGAGGAACCATGGAACGAGGCGACCCGCAACTGGTGGCCGCGCCGGTCTTCACGATCGGCTCGATCGCCCTCGCCTTTCAGCTCGTCGATTACGTCGGCCAGGCGGCGGTCGGTGCGCCGCTGGCGATCATCCTCGGCTGCACCGGCATCTTCCTGCTCGTCTCGACGCTCTGGGCCGCCTATGCGGGGCAGTCCTTCGTGGCCTGCTTCGCAGGAACGTTCGGCGGGTTCTGGATCGGATACGGCCTGCTCGTGCTGGCGCTGATCCACGGCTGGTTCGCGATCCCGCCCGAGGACATCCAGCGCACCGTCGCGGTCTTCGCGATCGCCTTCGCGTCGTTCTTCCTCTTCCTCGCGCTGGCGAGCCTGCGGCTGCCGATCATCTACTTCCTCATCTTCATCCTGGTGGTCGCGGCGCTCTGCTTCGTCGCCGCCGCCTACCTGATGACGCCGGTCGACACCGACCTGCTCAAGGTCGCCGGCTACATCGTCTTCGTGTTCGCGGGCCTCGGCATGTTGCTGTCGTGGACCGTGATGAACCTGTCCCTGGGCGGGCCCGCCTTCCCGCCCCTGGGCCCGACGCTCATCAAGCCGCGGCCGGCGCCGCCCGCGTAGGCGCTCGATCGCACCCACCCGGGCCGGCCGCAGCCGGCCCGGGCTGGAGCGCCGCCTCGGCTAGCGGTACTCGCGCAGGAAGCGCTCGAACCGGCGGAGGTGGCCCTCCTCGTCGCGCAGGATCTCGATCACCATGTCCTGCGTCGCCCAGTCGACCCCGTCGCAAGCCTCGATGATCCGCAGGTAGTGCTCGATGGCCCCGGACTCGGCCTGGATGACGCCCTCGATGACCGTGACGACGTCGGTCGCGTCGGCCAGCGGCTGGAGGTAGGGCTGATCGGGCGTGAACTCGGCCGACCCGGGGGGCGTCCCGTAGAGCTCCTTGATGCGCCCGGCGAAGCGGCGGGCGTGGCCCAGCTCCTCCTCGACGTCGTCGGACAGCGCCTCGGCGATCTCCTCGGCCCGGACCCCGTCCAGGTTCTCGGCGTTCGCGAGGTAGCTCATCACCGTCTCCATCTCCATCCAATAGGCGCGCCGGAGCAGCTCGAGGATCTCCTCGCGCTTGGCCGCCTGGGCGTCGGAGAGGATGCCGGTCGACACCCTGCTGGTCGTGGTCATGGCCCGCTCCTCCGTTCTCTCAGCCTCGTCTCCTGTGTACTTATAGCAAGTCCTTTAAAGGAACGTCGAAGTAAGGTGAGCCTACGACTTGCGCTATAGTCGGCCCATGGTCAGCCGTGACGAGCAGCTGCGCACCGCGCTCCGCGCGCGCGGTCAGCGGGTGACCCCGCAGCGGCTGATGATCGCCGCGGCCGTGGGCGACCTCGAGCGTCACGCCACGGCGGAGGAGATCTTCACGGACGTCGCCAGTCGCATGCCGGGCGTCTCGCTGCCCACGGTCTACGCCACCCTGGAGCTGCTCGAGGAGATGGGGCTGGTCCGCCGGGTCGCGACCGAGCGGGGGACCGCCGTCTACGACCCGCGCGCCGACGAGCACCACCACCTCGTCTGCCGGCGCTGCGGCGCGATCGCCGACATCGATGGCGCCGTCGACCACGGCGAGCTGCTGTCGGCCGCCCGGGCGGCGGGCTTCGCGCCGGACGGGGCCCAGGTCGTCGTCCGGGGCCTCTGCGCCCCCTGCAGGGCGGAGGCCGTCGCGGCGTAGGGCGGCCCGGCGTCAGCCGGCGAGGAGCCCGTGCGCGAAGCGGGTCGCCAGGGAGCCATCGCCCACCGCCCCGGCGACCCGGTTGGTCGCGCCCGCGCGAACGTCGCCGGCGGCGAACACGCCGGGGCGCACCGTCTCGAGCAGGTAGGGCTCCCGGTCCTCGTCGGGCGGCCAGCTCAGCCGGCCCTCGCAGGCGGCCGCGCCGGGCCCGCACAGCAGGTAGCCCGCCGCGTTCGACCCGCAGCGCGCCGGTGACCGCCTCCGTGCACGGCTCGGCGCCGATCATCGCGAAGACGGCCCGGACCGGCACCAGGGCCTCGCGGCCGCTGCCGTCGCGGAGGGTGACGGCATCGAGCGCGCCGAGGCCGTGGAGCCCCACGACCTCCGTCCGGGGCAGGACCTCGATGCGGGGCGAGCGCTCGATGCGCTCGACCAGGTAGCGCGACATGGTGCTGGACAGGGCATCGCCGCGCACCGCCATGCGGACGCTGCGCGCGTGCAGCGCCAGGTGGGCCGCCGCCTGACCGGCAGAGTTGCCCCCGCCCACCACCAGCACGTCCTCGTCGCGGTAGCGCTCGGCGTCCCTCGGCATGGCGGCGTGGTAGAGGCCCGCGCCGCGATAGAGATCGACGTCCGGGACCGCCAGATCCCGCCAGCGGGCGCCGGTGGCGATGACCACCGCTCGGGCCAGGACGTGCTGGCCGTCGTCGAGGTCGACCCGCGCGAGCCCCTCGGGGCCGTCGGTCAGCTCGACGGCCTTGTGGAAGCTCGACAGGACCGCGTCGAAACGGCGCGCCTGCAGGGTGGCGGCGCGGGTCAGCTCGGTTCCCGAGATGCCGCTGGGAAAGCCGAGGTAATTCTCGATGCGGCTGCTGCTGCCCGCCTGGCCGCCCGGCCCCCACGCCTCCCCGACGAAGGTGCGGAGGCCCTCGGAGCCGGCAGCGACCGCGGCGGCCAGCCCCGCCGGGCCGGCGCCGAGCACGACCACGTCGAAACGCTGGCCGTCGACGTCTGCGCGCAGCCCGAGCTCGTTGGCCACCTGGGCGGCGGAGGGGTTCCGCAGCACGCGGTCGTAGCGCACGAGGACGGGGGTCTCCTCCCGGGGGATCTCGAGCCAGTCGAGGATCTTGTCGGCGTGGGGGTCGAGGTCGACATCGTGGAACTGGAGCGGGACGAGGTTGCGCTCCAGCAGGTCGCGGACCTCGAAGGCGCGCCGCGAGCCGCGCTCGGCGATGAGGCGCAGGACGCCGTGCCCGGCGCCCTCGTGCCAGGCCCTCCGGGCCAGCAGGCAGCCCAGCACGTGCTCGAACATCTCGGGCTTGGCCGCCAGCATCGCGCGCAGGCCCGGCCGGTCGAAGGCGATCGTCTCGGTCGGCTCGGCGGCCACGCACTCCGCCATCGCGGGCTCGCCCGTGAAGGTCGCGATGTCGCCGATGAACGTCCCGGCGTCCGCCTCGGCGATCCAGACCTCCTTGCGCGGCTTGCGGTCGATGAGGTCCACCCGGCCGCTCTCGATCACGAAGAAGGGCGCGTCTCTGAGGCCCTGCCTGTAGAGCACCTCGCCGGCGGCGAAGGAGCGCCGCTCGCCCTTCGCGGCGAGCCACTCCATCTTCTGATCCGGGATGCGGGGGTAGAGGACCTCGTCAGCGAGGTCGGGGAACCGCTCGGCCTTGATCCGGGTTGTCGTCACCGCCCAACGCTAGCGCGTCCGCCCTCGCGCGCCAGGCGGCGAACCGGCCCTCGGGCGTCTCCAGCCAGGCCCGCAGGTCCCGCTCGAAGCGTCCCCAGATCCTGGCGCGGGCCCCGTAGCTGGGGAAGCCCTCGCGCTCGCCCGTCCGCACGTCGTGCATTAGGCGAGCCTAACAGGCGGCGGGCGCCCTGGCGCTTGATATCGTGATCACGATGACCGTGGCGCGCGAGCGCATCCTCGACGCGGCCTACGACCTCTTCTCTCGGCGGGGGATCCGCGCCGTGGGGATCGACTCGATCATCGAGCGCTCGGGCGTCGCGCGGATGACCCTCTACCGGCACTTCGGGTCGAAGGACGCGCTCGTGCTCGCGTTCCTCGAGCGCCGCGAGCAGCGCTGGACACGGGACTGGCTCCAGCGCGAGGTCGAGGAGCGGACGGCCGATCCGGCGGAGCGCCTGCTCGCGATCTTCGACGTGTTCGACGCATGGTTCCAGCAGGCGGAGTTCGAGGGCTGCTCGTTCATCAACGTGCTGCTCGAGATCGCCGACCCGGCGAGCGACCTGCACCGCGCCAGCACGGACCACCTCGCGCGGATCCGCGACTTCGTCGAAGGCCTCGCGGCGGACGCGGGCGTCGCCGACCCCGAGGGGCTCGCCCGCCAGTGGCACATCCTGATGAAGGGCTCGATCGTCTCGGCCGCCGAGGGCGACCGCTCGGCTGCGCGCCGCGCCCAGGAGGTCGGCGCCCTCCTGTTGAGGCAGAAGGTGCCGGCCGAGGCCTAGCGGCGCCCGGAGGCCTCGCCGGCCTCCTCGAAGTCCCCGGCCGCCCGGCGCAGCGGCAGGATCGCGTCGTGGATGCGCCGCAGCTCGCCCTGGTCGAGGTCCGCGAGCCCGAAGCCCGCCTCGGCCAGCGCTCCGGCGGCGGCCACCACCACGCGCCGCCCCTCCACCGTGATCTCCGCGAGGACGGTGCGGCGGTCGCCGTCGGAGGGGGCCCGGCGCACGAGCCCGTCACGCTCGAGGCGGTTGACCGTGTTGGTCACGCTGGTCGGATGGACCTGGAGCCGCGCCCCGACCTTTCCCATCGGCAGGGCGCCCCGCCGCGAGAAGAAGAGCAGGGCGAGTGCCTCGAACCGGGAGAAGGTGAGCCCGAAAGGGGCGAGGGCGGCATCGGCGCGGGCCAGGACGATCTGCTGCGCGCGGGCGATGGAGGTCGCCGCCGCCATCGCCTCGGGACCGTCCCACCCGTGGCGCTCCCAGTTGCGGCGGGCCTCGGCGACGAGGTCGAAGTCGGGCGGGGGCACCGCGCCATGGTACCTGATATAGTTTGACGTCCAACTATTGAGCGTCCACAGACTGGGGAGACGCGTGTCCCAAGCCCGCGAGCCCGGCGACGCGCACAGGGAGTGGGATGACGCGTACGCGGCGTCCCCGCTGCGCGAGGGCCCGTTCGAGACCATGTCCGGCGTCCCGGTCGACGCGGTGTACGGGGATCCGCCGTACCCGGGCGCGTACCCCTACACGCGCGGCGTGTACCCCTCGATGTACCGGTCGCGGCTGTGGACCATGCGCATGTTCGCGGGCTTCGGCACGGCGGACGACACGAACCGCCGCTTCAAGGAGCTGCTGAGGGCGGGCGGCACCGGGCTCTCCACCGCCTTCGACATGCCCACGCTCATGGGCTGCGACTCCGACGACCGCCTCTCGCGCGGGGAGGTCGGGCGGGCGGGCGTGGCGGTCGACACGCTGGTGGACATCGAGGACCTCTTCGCCGACATCGACCTGTCCTCGGTCTCGACCTCCATGACCGTCAACGGGCCGGCCGCGATCCTGCTCGCGATGTACGTCGCGGCCGCCGAGAAGGCCGGCGTCGCCCGCGCCGACCTCGGCGGCACGATCCAGAACGACATCCTCAAGGAGTACCAGGCGCAGAAGGAGTACATCTTCCCGCCGCGGCCGTCGGTGCGCCTGATCACGGACATGATCGCGTTCACGACCGCCGAGATGCCGCGCTGGCACCCGGTCTCGATCTCGGGCTACCACATCCGGGAGGCCGGCAGCAGCGCGGCCCAGGAGCTGGCGTTCACGCTCGCCAACGGCTTCGCCTACGTGGAGGCGGCGGTGGCGGCCGGGCTGCACGTTGACGCGTTCGCCCCGCGCCTGAGCTTCTTCTTCAACTGCCACATCGACTTCTTCGAGGAGATCGGGAAGCTCCGCGCCGCCCGCCGCATCTGGGCCCGCTGGATGCGCGAGCGCTACGGCGCGCTGGACGAGCGCAGCCTGCTGTGCCGCTTCCACACCCAGACGGCCGGGGTCTCGCTCACCGCGCACCAGCCCGAGATCAACATCGCGCGCGTCGCCGTGCAGGCGCTCGCGGCGGCCCTGGCGGGGACCCAGAGCCTCCACACCGACAGCTACGACGAGGCGCTCGCGCTGCCGACCGAGAAGGCCGTGCGGATCGCCCTGCGCACCCAGCAGATCATCGCCCACGAGACCGGCGTGGCCAGCGTGGCCGATCCGCTGGGCGGCTCGGAGTACGTCGAGTGGATGACCGACGAGATGGAGCGCCAGGCCGAGGAGGTCTTCGCGCACCTGCTCGAGATCGGCGACGGGTCGATCCTCGAGGGCACCTACGAGGGCATCGAGAACGGCTGGTTCGTCGGCCAGATCGCCGACTCCGCGTACCGCTTCGAGCGGGAGGTGAACGCCGGCCGGCGGATCGTCGTCGGCGTCAACGCGTTCACCGACGGGAACGAGGACGTGGCCGGCGACACGCTCATGATCGACCCCGCGGTCGAGGAGTACCAGCTCAGGCGCCTGGGCAACGTGAAGAGCGAGCGGGACGACCGGGCTGTCGCCGCCGCGCTGGACGCGCTCGGCGCCTGCGCGGCCGACCCCGCCCGGAACCTCATGCCGCCGCTGATCGACGCCGTCGGCGCGCACGCGACCGAGGGCGAGATCGTGGGGGCCCTCGGGGCGGTGTTCGGCACGTACGTCGAGAAGGCCGTCGTCTGATGGCCGAGCCGGCCACCCGGGTCGTCCTCGCCAAGCTCGGCCTCGACGGGCACGACCGCGGGCTGAAGGTGGTCGCGCGGATCCTGCGCGACGCCGGCATGGAGGTGGTCTACCTCGGCCTGAGGCAGTCGCCGGAGGGCGTCGCGAGCGCCGCCGAGCAGGAGGACGCCGACGCCGTGGGCATCTCGATGCACAACGCGAGCCACATGACGCTCGCGCCGATGATGGTGGACGCGCTCCGGGACCTCGGCCTCGAGACGCCCGTCGTCATCGGCGGCATCATCCCCGACCGCGACGTCGCCGCGCTGCGGGCGGCGGGCGTGGCGGCCATCCTCGGCCCCGGGGCGTCGGCGGCCGAGGTCGCCGACACCGTGCGCCAGGCGGTCGCGGCCCGGCTCAACTGACCACGGGCAGCACCAGCCGCGAGGGGTGGGCGGGGTCGTGGAGCACCTGCTGGAACGCGACCTGCAGCTCCTCCGGCCCGGCCAGCCCGGGTGAGGTGGCGCAGTTGAGGTTGCGGTCCCAGCGCGGGAAGCTGCTGCTGCTGACCTCGAGCCGGATCGCGTGGCCGGGGAGGAACGTGTGGGCGACGTGCCAGAGGTCGACCGTCAGCTCCGTGGGCTCCCCCTGGGCGAGCAGAACCTCGCGCTTGAAGCCCTCGCGGTAGCGGGCGCGGATGATCCCCTCCGCCACGTTGGCGCAGAACCCGTCGGGCTCGACGTCCACCAGCTTCGCCGTGACGTCGGTGTCGACGGCGCTCGACGAGACGTGCAGCACCGCTGTGACCGGACCCGCGATCGACACCGGCGCGGTGAGCATCGGCGAGGTGTAGACGAGCACGTCGTCGCGAAGCTCCACGTCCGACTGGTCCTGGATCCCGCCCGGCCCGAAGATCGGGGCGAGCGTGCGCCCGCCGACGGACGGCACGGGATCCGCCGGGTCGTAGAGGAAGCTGTCGGGTGGGTCCGGCCCGGGCTCGCCGGGCGACAGCGCCCCGTCGCCCAGGCGGCTGTTGGCGGCGCCGGCGCTGCGCAGGTACCACGCCGTCGGCTTGTGCTTGGGCGGCCAGGTGAGCGCCCCGGCCCACCGGTTCTCGCCCATCACGAAGTACCGCACGGGGGCGGAGTCCGACGCCGTGCACGACTCCTCGCCCTTGAGCCACTGGTCGAACCACCCGAGGGCGAGGTCGCTCATCAGCGTCACCCCGCCGATGGCGGCCGGCCCGAACTCCCGGCTGCCCGAGGCCGTTGGGCGCACGGACAGGTAGGCCTCGTGGTCCCACGGCCCGATCACGAGCCGCGACCGGCCCTTCGCCCGGCCGCGGATCGACTGCATCGCGGCCAGGAGGTCGAAGTGTCCGCGCGCGAAGTTGTCGAACCAGCCTGCCACCTGGAGCAACGGGACCTTGAGGCCCCCCGCCTTGGCGGTCTGGTCCACCCGCTTCCAGAAGGCGTCGTAGGACGGGTGCTCGAGCCACTCGCGCCAGTACGGGGCCACCTTCTTGAAGGCGGGGAGCTCGGCCAGCGGCAGGTGACGGGCGGCCGTCTCCCAGTCGGAGGCGACCTCGGCCAGCGCGGCGAGCGTCGCCTCGCGCTCCTTCGGGCGGAGGCGGGTGCGGGCGAAGGTGTCCCACGCGAGGAAGCTCGTCCACCAGAGGTTGAACGACAGCTCGAACGCGCCGCCCGAGTACGTCCATCCGTTGTGGTAATTCGCGCCGGTCAGGTACGAGACGCCAGCCTTGAGGTGGGGGGGCGCGGCGAGCGCGGCCTGCAGGGCCGTGACGCCGAGGTAGCTCGAGCCGAAGACGCCCACGGCGCCGTCGCTCCACGGCTGGCTCGCCGCCCACTCGACCGTGTCGTAGCCGTCCTCGGCCTCGTGGAGGAACGGCTCGAAGGGGCCCTGCGACCCGCTGCGGCCGCGGGTGTCCTGCACGACCACCGCATACCCGCGCTCGACCGCGACGAGGGGGTTCACGATCAGGCCGGCGGTGAACCACGCGAACGACTTGCCGTACGGGGTCCGCTCCAGCAGCACCGGCCAGGGGCCGTCGCCCTTCGGCCGGTAGACGTCGGTGGCGAGCCTGATCCCATCCCTCATCTGGACCCTGATGTCCCGCTCGACGATCACGGTCGTGCTCATCGACGCTCCCCCCGCCGGGAATTTCCCCCGGGATACCTACCACAGCCCCGATGAGTCGCGGCCGCATCGGCCGTCTTATCGGTAACACCCGGGGGGAAACATGGACGACGTGATCGACGACTCGGAGTTCGCGGCGCTCGCCGAGCGCCACCGGCGCGAGCTCCACGTCCACTGCTACCGGATGCTGGGCTCCCTGGACGAGGCCGAGGACCTCGTGCAGGAGACCCTGCTGCGCGCCTGGCGGGCGCGGCGGGGCTTCGAGGGGCGGTCGTCGGCCCGCGCCTGGCTCTACCGGATCGCCACCAACGCCTGCCTCGACGCCCTTCGGCGGCGTCCCCGCCGGGTGCTGGCCGCGGATGTCCCCCCCGCCGAGCCGGCCGCCCCCGACGCCCCCGCCGCCGAGGTCTCCTGGCTCCAGCCCTACCCCGACAGCATGCTCGACGCGGTCCCGGACCGGGGAGCCGGGCCGGCGGAGGCGGCCGAGTCGCGGGAGACCCTCGAGCTCGCCTTCCTCGCGGCCATCCAGCACCTCGCGCCGCGCCAGCGCGCGGCCCTGATCCTGCGCGACGCCCTCGGCTGGTCGGCGAGCGAGACCGCGGCGCTGCTCGAGACCAGCGTCGCCGCGGCCAACAGCGCCCTCCAGCGCGGTCGCGAGGCCCTGAAGGTCCACCTGCCGGCGCGCCGCTCGGAGTGGTCGCGCACGCCGGGCGCCGACGAGGCGGATCAGGCGCTCCTGGCGCGCTACATCGAGGCCCTGGAGCGCGCCGATGTGGCCGGGCTCGCCGCCCTGCTGGCCGCCGACGCCCGGATGACGATGCCGCCCTACACGACGTGGTTCGCGGGCCGCGGCGCGATCGCGATCTTCCACGCCCGCGCCGTGTTCGGAGGGGGGCGGGCCTTCCGCCACATCGCGACCAGGGCCAACCGCCAGCCGGCCGCCGCCGTCTACATGCGCGCTCCCGGGGACGCCGCGTTCATGCCGCTCGCGATCGACGTGCTGCGCATCGACGCCGGGCGCATCGCCGAGATCAACGCCTTCGTCCTGCCAGGCCTCTTCGACCGCTTCGGGCTGCCGCCCTCGCTGTGACGCTCACGGCTCGCGCCCGGCCGGCGCCCTCGGCGCGGCCGATGAGTTTCCGCGGCGGATGCGTCTCGACCACCGATGACCGCGACACCCAAGGCCGGGCGCAGGGAGTGGATCGGGCTCGCCGTGATCGCCCTGCCCTGCCTGCTCTACTCGATGGACCTCACGGTGCTGTTCCTGGCGGTGCCGGAGCTGAGCGCCGACCTCGAGCCGAGCAGCTCCGAGCTGTTGTGGATCTCCGACATCTACGGCTTCATGCTGGCGGGCCTGCTCATCACGATGGGGACGCTCGGCGACCGGATCGGCCGGCGCCGCCTGCTGCTGATCGGGGCGGCCGCGTTCGGCGCGGCCTCCGTGCTGGCGGCGTTCTCGACCAGCGCCGAGATGCTGATCGCATCGCGGGCCGCCCTGGGGGTTGCCGCCGCCACCCTGGCGCCCTCGACCCTCTCGCTGATCCGCAACATGTTCCTCGACGACCGCCAGCGGACGTTCGCGATCGCCGTATGGGTCACGAGCTTCTCCGCGGGCGCCGCGATCGGCCCCATCGCCGGGGGCGTCCTGCTCGAGCTCTTCTGGTGGGGCTCTGTGTTCCTGCTGGCCGTCCCGGTCATGGCGCTGCTGCTGGCAGTCGGCCCGCGCCTCCTGCCGGAGTTCCGCGACCCCGGCGCCGGGCGCCTCGACCTCCTGAGCGCCGGCCAGTCGCTCGTCGCGGTGCTGGCGGTGATCTACGGGGTCAAGCGGATCGCGGAGGACGGCCTCGGGCCGCCCGCCGCCGCGTCGATCCTCGTCGGGCTGGCCGTGGGGGCGATCTTCATCCGGAGGCAACGGCGGCTGGACGACCCCCTCGTTGACCTCGGGCTCTTCCGGGTGCCGGCCTTCAGCGCCGCGCTCGGGATGAACACCGCAGCCCTGCTGGTTGTGTTCGGCGGCTTCTTCCTGATCGCCCAGTACCTCCAGCTCGTCCTCGGCCTCTCGCCGCTTCGGGCCGGGCTCTGGACGCTGCCCTCCGCTGCGGGCTTCATCGTCGGCTCGCTGCTTGCCCCGGCGATCGTGCGCCGCGTCCCCCCGAGCCTGGTGGTCGCCGGCGGCCTGGCGCTCGCCGCCGCCGGGTTCGCGTTGCTGACCCAGGTCGAGGGCGCCTCGGGGCTGCCGGTCGTCGTGGGGGGCTCCGTCCTCCTCGCCCTCGGCGCCGCGCCGGTGGTGACCCTGAGCACGGACCTGATCGTCGCGGCCGCGCCGCCGGAGCGGGCGGGGGTGGCGTCGGGCCTCTCGGAGACCGGCGCGGAGCTGGGCGGGGCGCTGGGCATCGCGATCCTCGGCAGCATCGGCACCGCGGTGTACCGCAGCCGGATCTCCGACGCCGTGCCGGCCGGCGTCCCGCCGGAGGCCGCCGAGTCGGCCCGCGACACCCTCGGCGCCGCGGTGGGCGCGGCCGGCGAGCTGCCCGCCCGCCTGCTGGACGCCGCCTCCGACGCCTTCGCCGAGGGCATGCAGGTGGCCGCGGTGGTCAGCGCCGCGCTGCTGATCGCGCTCGCGGCCGTCGCGCTGCGCGCGCTGCGCGAGACGGGCGGGAGCTTTCGATCCGAGCCCTGACGACATCCCACGACGGGAGGAACCGATGTTCACGAAGACCCGCGCCTTCTCCGGCTTCGCGGTACCCGACATCGCCGCGGCCAGGCGGTTCTACGGCGAGACCCTCGGGCTGGAGGTCACCGAGGAGGGCGACTCGATCGTGCTGCAGATCGCCGGCGGCCGGCCCGTGTTCGTCTACCCCAAGGACGACCACGTCCCCGCGACCTACACGATCCTCAACTTCCCGGTCGCCGACATCGAGCGCGCGGTCGACGACCTGGCAGCGGCCGGGGTGCGGTTCGAGTCCTACACGGGCGAGCTCCAGACCGACGAGCGCGGCATCTTCCGCGGGGAGGGCCCGCTCATCGCCTGGTTCCGCGACCCCGCGGGGAACATCCTGTCGGTGATCGAGAACCCCGAGGAGGCCGCGCCGCAGGAGTAGTCTCGGCCGCCATGGACCTGCCGCCCGGGCTGCAGGAGGCGCTCGAGCTCCCGCTTGCGGACGCCATCCTGAGCCGGCGCTCGCGGCGGTTCGGCCTCGGGATGACCCTGCCGAGCGGCCCGCTGGCGCACGCCTCGGACGCCGAGCCCATCCCGCTGACCGAGCTGGAGGAGGCGGTGCTCGTGTGGCTGGGCACCGGCGTCACGGGGCTCGCGCTGGGCGACCTGCCGCCCGACGGCCTGTCCTGGATGCACCGCTGGATCGGCCGCTCGTGGCCCTGCTCGGTGAACTCGCACTCCACCGAGCTCTTCTTCACCAACGACGCCGGGCTCCACGTCGTGCGCCTGCGCGGGCGCGAGCCGGAGCCCGTGGCCGCCGCGCCCGCCGGGCCCGGCGAGGAGATGACCCGGCTCTTCCGGGAGGCCCGCGAGACGCTCGAGGAGGGCCGGGCCGACCTGCCCACCGGCGAGCCCGGGCTGTTCGCCTTCAACGCGTGGAACGTCAACCGGCCCGGCACCACCCTCTTCGTCCCGGTCACGAACACGACCGTCGAGTACCTCACCCTCCTGTTCATCTACTTCGACGAGCGGAACCGCTTCTCGGTGGTGGACGAGCTCGCGGGCGGGGCGTGCGGCCTGGAGCGGTGGGTGGCGAGCGGGCGGCTGGGACGCACCGAGATCTCGCTCATCGACCTCGAGCTGAGGGTGCTGACCACGCTGAACGTCGAGGGCGCGTTCATCTGCCAGAACATGAACCTCGCCCTCCAGGCGCTGGGGCTGGGCGGCTGGGCCTTCACCGGCTTCCTCCCGCACCACGTGCTCGGCGCCGACCCGGCCCACCGCGGCCTCGGGTTCGACTTCACCGCACCGTCGAGCACCCCGCGCGCGCACGCCCGCCCGGTGCCCGTCGGCCGCGCCGGGGTGCACGAGGGGCTGTGCCCGCCCTACGTCGCGGACATGCGCGAGGCCGTCGGGCGCTTCCTCGAGGAGCGCCGCGCCGACCCGGGCGCCGCGTCGCCCTACTCCGAGCCGCGCGAGGTCCTGGCGGGCCGCGAGGATCCCACCGAGGAGACGATCGAGATCGTCGCGGCCTTCACCCAGCACGTGCTGGACACCTACGGGCGCTTCCCGGCCTTCATCGACCCGATGTTCGTGCGCCTGGTGCTGCAGGCGCACCACCTGGACCTGGGCTTCTACGACCGCCACTACCAGGCCGGCGCCTACTCCGACCTCCACCGCCGCCACATGGAGCTGTGGCACGGCGGCTGAGCCGCCCCCGTCTCGGCGGTCGCCATCCGGCACCGGCCAAGGCCACTAGGCTTGACCGGGTGCGCCACGGGTCCCCCCACCGGCTCGTACTCGGGATCGCGGTGTGCCTGCTCGCCGCCACGCCCGCGCTCGCGGCCCCGCCGGTCGTCTACGTCCAGGCAGGCCACCAGGGCCCGCGCGAGCCGGGCTACCGGGCGCAGACCGGCGCCGCCGCCGGCCCGTTCGGCTCCGAGATCGGCTTCACGACGCGCCTGGCCCCCAAGGTCGCCGTCCGCCTGCGCCGGGCCGGCGTCGACGCCCGCCTCACGTCCGGCCTGATCACCCCCTACGCCGGCCGCGGGGCCGCCTTCGTGAGCCTGCACCACGACGTCCCCACGGGGGCGGCCGCGTTCGGCCACGCCATCACCGGGGACGGCGAGAACTGGTATCGCGGGGAGGGGGGCGGGGCGCCGAGCCCGCGTCCGTACCCGGACTCGGCGCCGCACCGGCCTGCGACGAGCGTCTCAGCCGCCGTCGAGCGCCGCTCGCGCGACCTCGCGTACCGGATCGCCGCCCGCTACCGGCCCATCTACACGCCGGCCAACGGCGCCCGCGGGCGCTGGGGCGGCGTCCAGACCCGCGACGGCAACCCCCGCATGATGAGCTTCCACGGCTTCTACCGCACTCGCGCAGCCGCCCGGGTCATCGTCGAGGCCGGCGCCGGCGGCACCGACGACGCCTTCCTCTCCCGGACCGACCTGATCGCGGCCGCCGTCGCCCGAGGCATCCTCGACCACCTCCGCGCCCGGGCGCTGCTGGCCCGCTGACCTCAGCGGACCGCCGCGGCGATGACCTCCCGCACGGCGGCGGCCGCGGCGAGCACCCGGTCCGAGGCGGGGTCGTAGGCCGCCACTCCCCGGATCTCGGCCACCGGCCGGGCCTCCGTGACGCTGGAGAGCGTGAGCGCGCCCTCGGCGGCGGCGAGCTCGTCCAGCTCGGCGCGGTGCTCCCGCACCGGCAGGGCCTCGTAGGCGAGGCGGCGGGTGAGCGAGTCGAGGATGCCAAGGTCGAGCGGCGGGAAGACGAGGACGTCCCCGTCCAGCCAGCCCAGCGACCAGGTGGGCCCCTCGAGCACCAGCCCGCGGTCGGCGTCCACGAGCAGGGCGTCGTGGCAGCCGGCGGCCCGGGCGCGCCGGCCCGCCTCCATGTTGGCCGCGTAGGAGAGGGTCTTGGCGCCGACCAGCAGCGGCGTCACGCGGTGCGGCACCGGCAGCAGCCGCGTGCCGCCGGGCGGGTCCGGCGGGATCGGCTCCTCGCGCCAGACGCGCTGCCCGCCGCGCGTGACGATCAGCCGCACGGCGCAGTCGGCGGCGGCCGTCGCCCGGCAGAACTCCGCCAGCTCCGCCTCGAGCAGCGCGCGGTCGAGGCCGAGGCCGATGGCGCCGGCCGAGCGGCGGAGCCGGTCCAGGTGCCAGTCCGGCGTCCGCGGCCGCCGGTCGTAGAGCCGGAGCCCCTCGAACACCCCGTCGCCGCGCACCAGGCCGTCGTTGACGGCGACCCGCGCGACGTCGCCCGCCGGCACGAGGAGGCCGTCGATCATGAGCGCGGAAGGGGCGGTGATGGTGGTCACCCTCGGGGACAGACTACGCCGACGGCGATGTGAGCTACCGTCGGTCGGTCACCCGGGTGGAGGAGGACGAGCCGTTGGCAAGGAACGATCGGGATGGGCGCGTGCTGCGCGGGACCGAGGAGCCGATGCGGATCCACCGCGTCGGCATGACCTCGCGCAAGCGCATCGCGCTCATCGCGCACGACAACCGCAAGGACGACATGCTCGAGTGGGCCCGCTTCAACCGCGGCGCGCTCTCGAACCACGAGCTGTTCGCCACCGGCACGACGGGAGGGCTGATCGCGGGCGAGCTGGGCCTGCCCGTCACGCGCTTCCTGAGCGGGCCCCTCGGGGGCGACCAGCAGGTCGGCGCGGCGATCGCCGAGGGGCGCATCGACCTCGTGATCTTCTTCTGGGATCCGCTCGAGACCCAGCCGCACGACGTTGACGTGAAGGCGCTGCTGCGGGTGACGGTGGTCCACAACACGCCCATCGCCTGCAACCGGGCGACGGCGGACTTCCTGCTCTCGAGCCCGCTGATGGACCGGTCGTACGAGCGCCTCGTCGTCGAGCACGACCGCTTCCTCACCCCGTAACGCGGTCTCGACACCGCAGCCGGCGGCCCGGCCGACCTCGCAGCGATCGCAGCGGTAGACCATGACGGGGGCTGCGCGCCCACCACGACGGCTCAGCCGTGGCCGGCCGGCTGCGCCTCGCGGGTCGGGGACGCGGCTCCCGTCCGCCGGCCCGCGCGGGCGAGCGCCAGCGCGCCCACCGCGGCCGCCGCCAGGCAGGCGGCCGCGCCCGCCGCGAGGCCCGCGCGCGGCCCGGCGTGCTCGGAGATCGCGCCCACGACCGGCGCCCCGATCGGGGTGCTGCCGAGGAAGGCGACGGTCCACAGCGCCATCACCCGGCCGCGGAAGCGGGGCTCGCTGGTGAGCTGGAGCGACGTGCTGCCCGTGGCGAGGAAGGTGATGCTCGCCGCGCCGGTCGCCGCGAGCGCGATCACCGCGACCGGCAGCGACGGAGACGCGGCCACGGCGAGGATCGCGACGCCCAGCGCCGCGGCCGCGACCGTGAGCGGCCGCAGGCCCGTGCGGCCGTGCCTCGGCGACGATCAGGCCGCCGCACGATGGCGCCCGCGCCCATCGCCGAGGTCAGCACCCCGTAGGTGGCCGCGTCGCCCTCGAACGGGCCCGGTCGCCATGAGCGGCAGCACGACCTGGAACTCGTAGGCGAGCGTGCCGATCAGCGCCAGCATCATCAGCGGCACGAGCAGCCCCGGCGTGCGCCCGACGTAGCGCATCCCCTCGCGCACCTGGCCGGGCTCGCGCTGCGCGGGGGGAGTGGGCCGCAGGCCCGCGGTGTCCATCGTCCAGAGCGCGGCGAGGACCGCCGCGTAGCTCGCGGCGTTGATGAGGAAGCAGATGCCGGTCCCGGCCGTGGCGATGATCAGCCCGGCCACGGCGGGCCCGCCGGCGCGCGCCACGTTGACGAGGACGCTGTGCAGGCTGACCGCGTTGCGCAGCCGCTCCGGCCCCACCATCTCGAGCGAGAACGCCTGGCGCGCCGGGTTGTCGCAGGCCGCCGACCACGCCGAAGACCACCGCGATGAGCGACGACCATCCAGAGCTCCACCGCGCCGGTCACGACGAGGACGCCGAGCGCGAGGGCGGTCGCGGCCAGGACGGCCTGCGTGGCCATCAGCAGCCGGCGCTTGTCCACCCGGTCGGCGATCAGCCCGCCGTACGGCCCCAGCAGCAGGATCGGGAGGAACTGGGCGGCGACCACCGTACCGAGCGCCGTCCCCGACCCGGTCAGCTGCAGCACGAGCCACCCGAGGCGACGGTCTGCATCCAGGTGCCGACCAGGCTCACCGCCTGGCCCGCCAGGAAGCGGCGGAAGTTCGGCGCCTCGAGCGCCGAGAACGTCTCCGATGCCCAGCGCGCGGATCAGGGCCGCGCCCCGCCGGCCAGCTCCTCCAGCGCGGGCAGGGCGGCCAGCAGGGACGCGCGCCGCCTCAGGCGTCAGGCCCTCCAGCCAGTCCATCAGCAGCGCCGCCCGGCGTCCCCTGAGGCGCTCGATCAGGCGCCGCCCCCCGGGGGTCGCGCGCGCGATCGTCGCCCGGCCGTCCCTCGGGTCGGGTCCGCGCGATGCGAGGCCGCGGCTCCTCCAGGTGCGCAGCACGCGCGACAGCAGCGTGGGGTTCAGCGCCTCCGCGTCGGCGAGCTCGCCGGCGCGCATCGGGCCCTGGCGCATGAGCGTCGCGAGCACCGACGACTGCGTCGCCGTGAGACCCTCCGGGTCGCCGCTCGTGCGCAGGCGGCGGGCGACGCGCAGCACGGCGTTCCTCAGGCGGATCACGCTCTCCTCGTCCATCGCGGGGCGGTCCGAGCGGGCGCACAGCCGCTCCTTTACTTGCTGGCAGGCAAATATTAGCCGAAACGACGGCACATCCGCCAATCCGGGGCAGGAACGGCCGAGGCGTGTGCGAACATGTGTTCGTACACCGAGGAGGGGGAGGGATGAGCACGACGACCGAGGATCTCCAGCAGACCATCGTGGCCCGCCTCGCGGGCACCCCGGGCGGGCTCGCGCCGCGGGCGCTCCTGGCCGGCCTGCCGGCGCCCCAGGCGCAGGTGGCGCTGGGGCTCCTGATCGTGAGCGGCCGCGTCGACGAGGTCGGCGGCCGCCTGTCGCTCACGCTGCTCGAGCGCCGGGCCGGCTAGACCCGGCACCGGGGCTGGACGTGTGCCCGCCGCAGGGCCGGCGCGCCCGGGCTCCTACCCCTCGACGTCGTACTTCGGGTCGATCGGGCTGCCGGGCGGCTCGGGCGCGTGGCCGGTGGCGCGCTCGACCTCCCGCTCCACCCGGCCGTCCTCGCGCGCGAGCAGGATGAGCGCCGCGAGAGGCCGGCGATGATCGCGATCAGCAGCGCCATCACGAGCGCGTAGCCCACCGTGCCCGCGGCGCTGTCGGTCTCGACCGGCCCGGGCAGGAAGCTCAGCACGACGCCCAGCACCGCTCCGGCGACCGCGCCGATGCCCGCGGCGATCAGGGCCTGGCGGGCGATCGTGCGGTTGACGCCGCGGCGGGACGTCGGGTCGACGAGCTCCTCCCGCGGCCGGACGTTCTGGGCCTCCGCGGTCTCGTCGAGCACCCGCTCGACGGTGTCCTCGCGGGTCTCGACGTCGGGCTTGGCCGGGCGGTCGGGCTGGATGCTGTGCGGCGGGATCTCGGCCATCGTCTCTCCCTGTCTCACGTTCCGGCTACCCGCGGGCGGGCCGCCGCAAACGGGACCGCCCGGCGGCCTCAGGCGGCGCGCGCGGCCAGGCGGAGGTCCTCGACGAGGCCGGCGAAGAGCTCCTCGCGGCGCTCGCGCGGACCCCGCAGGACGGCGGAGGGGTGAAGCGTGGCCGTCACCGGAGGGCCCGGGAGGAGGTCGAACAGCTCCCCCCGGTGGCGGGTGAGACGGAAGTCCCGCCCCAGGAGCGCCTTCGCGGCCGTCGCCCCGAGGCAGACCACCACCGAGGGGTCGACGACCTCGATCTCGGCGCGCAGCCACGGGAGGCAGGCGCGCATCTCGCGCTCGTTCGGCGTGTCATGGATGCGGCGGCCGCCTCGCGGCGTCCACTTGAAGTGCTTGACGGCGTTGGTCACGTACACCCGCTCCCGCGCGATCTCGGCCTCGGCCAGGGCGCGGTCGAGCAGCCTGCCGGCGGGGCCGACGAACGGGCGCCCCTCGCGGTCCTCGACATCGCCGGGCTGCTCGCCCACGAGCATCAGCTCGGCCGAGCGGGGCCCCTCGCCGAAGACCGTCTGCGTGCCCAGCTCGTGGAGCGGGCACGCCGTGCAGCCGGCGGCCTCGCGGCGCAGCCCGTCGAGGCTGAGGCGCGACGGGATGAGGGCCGCGGCGGTGTCGTCCATCGCCGTGCTGGATACCCGGCGTCGAGCCGCGCCGCGACGCCGCGACCCCGGCCGAGCGCCGCCCTCAGGCGGCCAGGTCCCGCAGGGCCTCGTTCTCGCGGGCGCGCGCCAGCCGGTCGAGCGCCTGGCGCTCGATCTGCCGCACGCGCTCGCGGGTGACCCCCAGCCTGCGACCGACCTCCTGCAGCGTCTCGGGCTGGCGGTCGCCGAGCCCGTAGCGCGACTCCAGCACGATGCGCTCGCGCTCGGGCAGCTCGGCCAGCGCGCGCGCCAGCAGGTCCTCGCGGAGGCTCAGCTCGAGGTCGGCCGTCGGCCCGTCGTCGCCCTCGTCGGCGATCAGCTCGCCGAGGCTGGACTCGCCGTCCTCGCCCACCGGGCGGTCGAGGCTGGTCACGGTGCGCGGCAGCTCCCGCACCTCGGCGACCCGCTCGACGGGCAGGCGGCTCTGGGCGGCGATCTCCTCGTCGGTGGGCTCGCGGCCCAGGCGGGCCAGCAGGGCGCGCTCGGCGCGGGTGACGCGCTGCTGGCGCTCGACGACGTGCACGGGCAGGCGGATCGAGCGCGCCTGGTTGGCCAGGCCGCGCTGGATGGCCTGCTGGATCCACAGGGTCGCGTAGGTCGAGAACTTGAGCCCGCGGCGCCAGTCGAACTTCTCCACCGCGCGGATCAGCCCGAGCACGCCCTCCTGGATCAGGTCGAGCAGCGTCAGCTCGCCCTGCCCCTGGTAGCGCTTGGCGATCGACACGACCAGGCGCAGGTTGGAGTTGACCATCCGCTCCTTGGCCTCGGCGTCCCCGGCCTCGACGCGCTGGGCCAGCTCGCGCTCCTCCTCGCGGGTCAGCAGCGGGTAGCGGCGGACCTCGTTGAGGAAGAGCTGCATCGCGTCGGTCGTGCTCTCGGCCAGCCCGCGGTTGGTGGCGCGCATGGCGGGGACGCCGATGCGGGCGCAGTCGTCGAGCACGTCGATGCCGCGCTCGGACAGGTTGGCGTGGAGCTCGGCGACCTCGTCGTCGTCGAGCCCCGCGTCGGCCGCGACCTCGCCGAGCTGGGTCACGTTGATGCAGCCCTGGTCCTGCCCGGCCGCGACCAGCGTCTGCAGCTCCGGGCGGTCCCCGAAGCCGTCGCCGGCGGCGTCACCACCGTCTCGCGTGCTCATCCCGTCTCCCGTGTCCGCATCTCGTTGGACCAGTCTGCCCGACGACGGCGCCCGTCAACCGGGCGGGCACCGCTCCTCGGCCTCGGCGGCCCCCGGCAGGCGCCCCAGCAGCCCCGCCAGGACCTCGACCTCCTCGGGGCTGAAGCGCTCCCCGAACAGCGCCTCCAGGGCCGTCAGGTGGCTCTCCGCCGCGGCCCGGAGCGCCTCGCGGCCCTCGTCGGTGATGCACGCGTAGGTGACGCGGGCGTCCTCGGGACAGACGTCCCTGCCGACCAGGCCGGCGGCCTCGAGCCCGTCCAGGAGGCGCGTGATGCCCGAGGGCGTGAGGCTCACGACCTGCGCGAGGTCGACGCGCCGCATGCGGCCCTCGTCCTCCAGCGCCAGCCGCCGCAGCACCTCGAAGTCGTTGACCGTGAGCCCGTGCGCGGTCGTCAGGGAGGCGTTGAAGGCGCGAGTCATCGCCGCGTCGGACGCCCTCAGGCGCACCCACGCCTGGACCGCCCGCTGCTGCCGCGCCGTCGCGACGTCGCCGGTCACTCAGCCCTCGCCGGTTGCTTGCGTCCTCAATGATACTCTCACAGGGCCTCGGTCGCGACCGGCAGGCGGAGCGTGAGCAGGGCCCCGCCGCCCGGGGCGGCCGCGGCCGTCACGGCGCCGCCGTGGGCGTCGGCCGCCTGCCGGACGATGGCCAGCCCCAGCCCGGAGCCGGGCGTGCGCCGGACCCCGGGCGCGCGGTAGAAGCGGTCGAAGACGTGGGGCAGGTCGGCGGCGTCGATCCCGGGCCCGTGGTCGCGCACGGTCACCTCGCCATCGCGCACGGTCACCTCGACCGTGCCGCCCGGAGGGCTCCACTTGGCCGCGTTGTCGAGCAGGTTGCCGACCGCCCGCTCCAGCTGGCCGGCCGCCCCGTTGACCATGGTCGGGCGGGCGTCGAGCGCGAAGACCAGCCCTCCCGCATGCAGGCGGGCGCGGTCCACGCAGCGCCGCACGAGCTCGTCCAACCGCAGGTCGTCGCGCTCCTCCGCCGCCTCGGCGCCGCGGGCGAGGCTGACGACGTCGGCGACGAGCCGGCTGAGGTCCTCGATCTGGGCCGTGACGTCGCCCAGCAGGCGGCCGCGCGCCGCGGGGTCGAGGCCGTCGTCCTCCGCGAGCACCTCGATGTTCGTGCGCAGGGCGGTGAGCGGCGTTCGCAGCTCGTGGGAGGCGTCCATCACCAGCCGCCGCTGGCTCTCCTGCGACGTCTCGAGCGCCGACAGCATCTCGTTGAAGGTGTGCGCCAGGCGCGCGACCTCGTCGCTCCCGGTCACCTCGATCCGCCGGCCGAGGTCGCCGGTGTGCGCGACCTCCTCGGCGGTGCGGTCGAGCCGCCGCACCGGCGCGAGGCCGGCGCGCGCGACCGCCGCGGCGAGCAGCCCGGCGAGCGCGATGCCCGCGACGCCGATCAGCGCGAGCAGCCAGCGCAGTCGCCCGAGCGTGTCGTTGACGTCCTCGAGCGGGAGGGCGACCTGGATGGCCCGGCCGTCGCCCAGGGGCGCCGTCAGGACCCGGACGCTGGCGCCGTTCGACGGAGGCGTCCCGCAGGAAGCCGTCCCGCGCCCCGGCCGCCACCTGGCGCACGTCGTCGTCGACCGGGAGCGCGGGCCGGCCCCCCGGCTCGTCGGGCGCGGGCCGCTGGTCGGGGGTGACGACCTGAACCAGGCCCCCCGCCCGCCCGAGGGGCGCCGTCGGGATGCGCCTGTCGTCGACGGGCCCCCCGAAGGGGCCCGGGGGCATCCGCCGCAGGGCTGGGGCGACGTCGTCCACCCGCTCGCGCAGGCGGTCATCGACCTGGTCCCGGAGCTGGTCCCGCACCGCGAAGTACACCAGCGCCGAGGCGAGCAGCACGACCACGGCCATGGCCGCGGCGCTGCCGAGCGCCAGCCGGGCGCGGATCGACATCCGACCCCCGAGGCGGCTCATCACTCCTCGCGCAGCACGTACCCGACCCCGCGCACCGTGTGGATGAGCCGGGGCTCGCCGCCCTCCTCGAGCTTGCGCCGCAGGCTGGAGATGTAGACCGCCAGCGAGTTCGACGACAGGTCGAGCTCGTAGCCCCAGACGCGCTCGAACAGCGCCTCGCGGGTGATCACCCGCCGCGGGTTCAGGAGCAGGGTGCCCAGGAGCTGGAACTCGGTGCGGGTGAGCTGGAGCAGCCGGCCGCGGCGCCGGGCCTCGAAGGTGCCCTCGTCGAGGGTCAGGTCGGCGAAGCGCAGGACCGCCGTGCCGCCGTCGGCGGCCGTGCGGCGTAGCAGGGCCCGCAGGCGCGCGATCAGCTCCTCGAGCGCGAAGGGTTTGACGAGGTAGTCGTCCGCCCCCGCCTCGAGGCCGGTCACCCGGTCGGCCACGGCGTCGCGCGCGGTCAGCATCAGCACCGGGGTGCGGTCGCCGGCCTCGCGCAGGCGGCGGCAGACCTCGATGCCGTCCACGTCCGGCATGGCGACGTCGAGCACCAGGACGTCGGGCGCGCCCAGGCCGAGCAGGCTCAGGGCGGGCTCGCCGCCCTCGGCGGTTGACACGGCGAAGCCCTTCAGCGTCAGCGCGCGCCGAAGGGCCTCGAGGATGCGCGGGTCGTCGTCCACGACCAGGACGCGCGGCTTCCCGGAGTCCGAGCTCACGAGTTGTCCAGGGTAGCGACCGGCAAGACCCCCTCCTCGCGCCGGCGTCAGGCCGGCGCGCCGGTCACGCCGCTGACGACGTGCTCGTTCGTGAGGATGGGCCCATGGCGGTCCTCCGGTCGCGGTGGTCTGGCCGCGCCGGGCCCCTGGGGTCTCGTGGGGCGCCCGGCGCGTGAGCCCATTGGACCAGCGGCGCCTAAGGCCTTTCTCAAGGCCGCCTGAGGGGTGGGTGAGTCCTGCGCTGCGCCCTGATGCGACCCTAGGCGCGCTCGGCCGCCAGCTCCTCCGCGCGGGCGAGGACGTCGGGCGCGTCGAGGTCGTCGCAGACGGCCGGCAGCTCGGAGGCGGGGCCGCGCCAGCGCAGCGCCTCGACGTCCTCGGGCAGCACCCCCGCGGCGTCCGTGCGGAGGGTGGCGAGGACGCGGAACAACTCGGCCAGCTCGCGCCCCTCGACCAGGGCCTGCGCCAGGCGGGCGGCGCCGCGGACGGGCACGTCCCAGTCGCCCGGGTGGTCGGGGATCGCGTCGAGGTGCCCGTACCGCGCCAGCACGGCCGCCGCGCTCTTCGCCCCCCAGCCGGGGAGCCCGGGGAAGCCGTCGGCGCTGTCGCCCACCAGCGCCAGGTAGTCGGGGATCGACGCCGGCGGCACGCCGAACCGCTCGCGCACCCCGGCCTCATCCCGGGTGCGCTCGGCGCGCCGGTCGAGCTGCACCACGCGGGACCCCGAGACGCACTGCGCGAGGTCCTTGTCGGGGGTGCAGATGACGACCCGCTCGACATCCGCCTGGCCGGCCGCGCGGGCGGCCGCGGTGGCCAGCGCGTCGTCGGCCTCGAGCTCGACCATCCCCCATACCGTCACGCCCAGCGCGCGCAGCGCCTCCTCCAGCAGCGGGAACTGCGCCAGCAGCGCGGGCTCGATGCCGGCGCTGGACTTGTAGCCCGGCCAGAGGTCGTTGCGGAACGACTCGATGACCGTGTCGGTGGCGACGCCGACGTGCGTCGCGCCGTCGCCGATGAGCCCCAGCACCGAGCGCAGCACGCCGCGCGTGCCGGCCGCGCGGGAGGAGGCGGCGACCTCCGCGGGCAGCCCGAGGTGGTGCCGGAAGAGCTCGTAGGTCCCGTCGATCAGGTGGACCTGCATCGCGGCACCGTATCGGGGTACCGTTCGAGACGACGCTCCGACGTGGGGAGAGGCGATGTCCGACGCCGTCATAACCGACCGACCGGTGACCGTCCAGCGCGACGGGCCGGTCGTGACGCTGGTGTTGAGCCGTCCCGAGCGCCGCAACCCGCTCTCGCACGAGACGATGATCGAGCTGACGGAGCGGCTGCGCGAGACCGGCGACGATCCGTCGGTGCGGGCCGTCATCCTCGGCGCCCAGGGGACGGCGTTCTGCGCCGGCCACGACATGCGTGAGCTTGCCACCCGTGACGCGGCGGTTCACGAGCGCGTGTTCGCGGCCTGCGCCGAGCTGATGCTGACGATCCACGAGCTGCGTCAGCCGGTCATCGCCCGCGTCCAGGGCATCGCGACGGCCGCCGGCTGTCAGCTCGTCGCGGCGTGCGACCTGGCGGTCGCCGCCGAGGGCGCGCGGTTCGGCGCCCCGGGGGTCAAGATCGGCCTCTTCTGCACGACCCCGATGGTGGAGTTGGCCCGGGTCGTCGGCCGGACGCGCGCGATGGAGATGCTGCTCACCGGCGAGCCGATCGACGCCCGGACCGCCCTGGGCTGGGGCCTCGTCAACCGGGTCGTCGCCCTCGAGCACCTCGACGACGAGGCCGTCGCGCTCGCGGGGCGCGTCGCCTCCGCGAGCGGCGAGACGCTCGCGATCGGCAAGCGCGCCGCCCGGCAGAACCTCGGCCTGCCGCTGGAGGAGGCCTACCGCCACGCCAGCGGCGTCATGTGCCGCAACGCCGTCACCGACGACGCCCAGGAGGGCATCGCGGCCTTCCTGGAGAAGCGCCCGCCGGTCTGGAGCCGGTGACACCCCAGCGCACCGACCCGGCCGCCGACTTCGCGGCGCTGCGCGAGGACCTGGGCGAGCTGGCGACCCTCACCCTGGAGCAGGTCGAGCGCGCCATCGCGGGCTGGGAGGACTCCGACCCCTCGGTCGCCGAGGTCGTCGCCGAGGGCGACCGCGAGATCGACCTGCGCAGCTCCGCGCTCGAGGCGCGCATCCTCTCGCTGCACCAGAACTGGTTGACCTTCGCCAGCGACCTCCGCCTGCTGCACGTCGGCCTCATCGCCGCCGTGGCGCTGGAGCGCGTCGGCAACCTGGCCGTGTCGATCGCGCGCCTGGCCGGCTCGGCGCCGCCGCCCGAGGCCGGTGCCGAGGCCGTGCGGCGGCTGATCGCGCGGATGGGCGAGACCGCGATCGACGCCCTCGCGCTGGCGGTGCAGGCGGTGGCCCGTGCCGACCTCGAGGCCGGCGCCCAGGCCGTGCGCGACGCTGCCCGGCTCAGCCCGATGCTCGACCAGGTCCTGTCCGCGGTGGCCCAGGCGCCGGGCGAGCCGGGGATGCGGGCGTGGTCGGCGGCGGCCGTCCTCGTCGCCCGGCACGTGGAGCGCGTGGCCAACAACGCCGCCGAGCTCGGCGCCCGGGTCCACTTCCTCGTGACGGGGGAGACGGCGCCGCACGAGGAGGAGTGACCGGCCGCGCCCTGCTGGTGGCTCACCGGGCCGGGAACGACCCGCGCTCGGCGCGCGCCGCCGCGCAGGCCGGCGCCGACCTGGTGGAGGCCGACGTCCACCTGCGGCGCGGCCGGCTGGAGCTGCGCCACCCGCGCCGGATCGGCCCGGTGCTCTGGGACCGCGAGGGCGTCGCCCTGGTCCGCGGCGCGCCTCAGGGGCCGGAGCCGGCCCTCGCCGCCCTCGGGCCGACCGCCGAGCCGCTCCTCGACCTGAAGGGCGGCCCTCCGCGCCTCGCGGAGGCCGCGCTGGCCGCGGCCCGGGCGGCGCTCGGGGACCGCCCCGTGACGATCGCGTCGCGCCGCTGGGACCTGCTCGAGCGCGTCGCCGGCGCGCCGGGGGTGAGGATCGTCCGCTCGGCCGCGTCGCGCCGCGAGGTCGAGCGGCTGCTGCGGCTGGCGAGGACGGGGCGGCTCGGCGATGGAGCCGCCGTTCGCGCCGACCTCCTGGGCCCCGGTGTGGCGGCCGCGCTGCGCGAGGCCGCGCCGTTCCTCGCGTCCTGGCCGGTCGGCGGCCCCGACGAGGCCGAGCGGCTGACGGGCGCGGGCGTCACGGCGCTGATCGTCGACGACCTCCCCCTGCTCGCGCGGCTCGCCGCCCCCGTCAGCGCAGCGCCGGAGCGGCCCGGACCGGCCTGAGGCGCATCAGCAGCAGAGCGACCGCCGCGCCGAGCAGCGAGACGCCGAGCGCTGTCGCCTGGATGCCGAGGCTGAAGGCGAGCGCCGGCTCGGCGCTCAGGCCGTAGGTCGCGACGAGGGCCGGGACGAGCGCCGCGTCCCGCACTCCGACGTTGCCGGGGGAGATCGCGACCACCCCGGACAGCACCATCAACGCGTACACCAGGATGGCGGCCTGGGCGGGCATCCCGAAGGCGTGCAGCAGGGCCGCCAGGCTCGCGACCCGGCAGCAGACCGCGACCAGCTGGAGGCCGACCGCAGCCGCCGCGTCGCGCCGCCGGGCGAGGACGGCCGCGCCCTCGCCGAGGCCGCGCACCACACGGGCGATCCGCTCCGGCAGGCGCCGGGCGACCCGCGCCGGGCCCACCCGCGAGACGGCCAGCAGGGCGACGATCAGCCCCGCCAGGGTCGCAGCAGCGATCCAGCGCAGGCCGCCGAGACCGGCGGGCAGGGGCATGACCATCGCCGCGACCGCGACCACGACGAAGGTGACCAGGCCGTCCACGACCTTCCACGCCCCCACGCTCCCGGCGATGCGCAGGCCCCCTCCGGCCGCGGCCGCGGGGTGGCGGCGGATGGCGGCGTACCGGACGACGTGGCCGAGCTGTGCGGGCAGGAGCTCGCCCGCGCCGTGCCCGAGCCAGTGGGCGCTCTGAACGTGACGGCGGCCGACGCCGCGCATGCCGCCGGCGCGCAGCCCCACGCCCCAGACCAGGCCGGACGCGGCCTGGCCGACGGCGTAGACCACGCCCGACGCGGCGACCCACGGCCAGCTGACCGCGGCGAACGCGTCGCCGAGCGCCTCGGGCCGGATCGCATGGGCCGCCCCCCAGGCGGTCAGCACGAGCAGCAGCGCGGCGCCCGCGATGAGCAGGGTGCGGCGGGCGCGCGGGCGCCTGAGGACCGCGGCGGCACGGACGGCGGGGGAGGGGGTGGGAGGGGGCACCCACCGGGATGAAAGTGGAGCGGCGCCCTCAGCGCAAGGTCGCCTGTCACCGTCGCGCGGCGTCAATTCCGTCCAAGCCCCGTCCGGGGCCCCCGTCTACCGTGAGTCGCGACGCACGACGAGAGAGGAGGGCCGGATGGCAGGCGAGGTGAGCTTCTTCAGCGTCGGGGTCGGGGACGTGGCACGTGCCGGTGCCTTCTACGGCAGGCTGCTCGGGTGGACCTTCGAGGAGGTGAGCGGCGGCCTCGTGATCTCCGGCGGGGGCGTCCCCGGCGGGATCCACGGCGGCGACGAGGGCGCGCGCCCGTACCTCTTCTTCCGGGTCGACGACCTCGACGCGGCGCTCGCGAGGGTGGCGGAGCTCGGGGGCGGGCAGGACCCGGTCGTCGACGAGGGGCACGGCGACGAGGAGCAGGAGGCGCGCTTCGGGCGCTTCGCGCTCTGCCGCGACGACCAGGGGTCGACGTTCGGGCTGCACCAGCCGCCCGCGGGCTGAGGCGCGCCTAGCGCGCGGCGGCGACCCGCCCGGCCTGCGCGGGCTGCCGCAGCCGCTGCGGCGCCGCGGCGAGGGCGAGGAAGAACAGCACCATCCCCGGGATCTGGGCGAGGTGGTAGAGCGACGTCGGATCGAGCCCCACGAGGCCCGTGACGTCCTCCGGGAGCGCCCGCACGCCGGCGGCCGCGCCGCTCGCCAGGATGGCGACGATGACCGGCAGCGCCAGCGGGTGGCCCTCGCGCAGGGCGCGGCCCCAGAGCCAGAGGATCGCGAGCATCGTGACGCCCTCGCAGGCCAGGATGGAGTTCACCCCGGCGTAGCCCGCGATCGCCAGGCCGGCGTAGGCGACCAGCCCGGCCGAGCGGAGTACCCAGAAGACGCGGCCGCGCCCGGGGCCGAGCACCTCGACCACCGACGCGGCGAGCAGGTAGGAGACCGCGACGACGACCATCATGCTGATCACCGCCCAGCTCGGCCCCGACCACGTGTCGGAGTAGGTCACGACGCCGTGGTGGACCGCGCCCGCCAGCGCCGCCGCGCCCGCCCACCAGAACGTGAGGCGCCAGTACCGGTGGACGCCCGGCGTGCCCTGGAGACGCACCGCGAGGGCGATGACGACCAGCCCCAGGGCGAGGTCGGTGAGCGAGAGGGCAGGCTCCGAGAGGCCCATCCTCGGACGGTATCGCGTTCCATCCGCGACGACGACCCCCAGGTGACTTGGAAAGACTATGTATTTGACATATAGTGGGCCGGTGACCGGACCACGACACCACCGGGGGACCCGCGGCCTCCACCGCCACGGCGGCCCCCGCGGCCGAGGGGCGCGCACCCGGCGCAGCGTCGGCTCGGGGCAGTGGGAGGTCCGCGCCCGCGTCGAGCGCTTCGTCGAGCCGGCGCTCCTGCTGCTGCTCTCCGAGCGGCCGATGCACGGCTACGAGCTCCTGGAGCTCCTGCCGGCGATCGCTCGCGAGGAGCGCCGGGTGGACCTCGGCAACCTGTACCGGCTGCTGCGCTCGCTGGAGGAGGAGGGGGTCGTCGACTCCCGGTGGGACGAGAGCCTCCCCGGGCCGGCGAAGCGCGTCTACCGGCTCACCGACTCGGGGCGCGAGCTGCTGGCGCGCTGGGCCGCCGCCCTCGGCGAGGCCCGCGAGGTCATCACCGCGTTCATCGACCGCTACGAGGGAGAGGAGGTGAGCAGATGATGCACGGAAGACCCCACCGCGGGGGACCGCGCTGCGGGCCGCGCCACGGCCGGCGCCGGTTCGACCGCGAGGCATGGCTCGAGCGGCTGGAGCAGTACCAGCGCGACCTCGAGCAGGAGACCGCCGACGTGGCCGACCTCATCCGGCGGCTGAAGGACGCCCCGCCGGCGGAGCCGGCGACCACGGTGTAGGCCCAAGGGTGATCACGCGGGGGCGGTCGGCCCCCGCAGCACCGAGACGCCCGAGTGGCCCGGGTCGCCGTCCTCCGCTTCCGCCGAGACATCGATGAAGCGGAAGTCGGTGACGTCCACCGGCAGCGGCACGGTCACGTCCGCCGCGCCCGACGCCGGGCACCCGGAAGGCGCCGAGCGAGAGCAGGCGCTCCGGCCCGTCCAGCAGCCAGAGCTCGTAGAAGCCGCCCGGCCCGCTGGGGTCGAGGCCACTCACCCGCAGGCGGAGCCCCCCGGCCTCGGACGAGACGACGCGCGCCTCGCCGGCCGCCGACGGCCCGCCGTCGTCGACGCGCGCGAGCGCGATCGCCGGGCCGGCGTCGTCCTCGCCGTCGCCGCCGAACACCAGCGCGCCGATGCCGAGGCCGGCGGCGATCAGCGCCGCGCAGGCGGCCACGGCCGCGACCGGGGCCCAGGCCGGCCACCGGGAGCCGGGCCGGCTCGGGGGCCGGTGCCGCCGGCAGCGGGGCAGGTCGGGCAACGGCGGGACCTCGGGGCGCTCCCAGGCGTCGGACGGCAGGGCCTCGAGGCCCGCCACGACGGGGCGCATGCGCTCGACCTCGCGGCGGAAGCCGGGATCCTCGCGCATGCGGCGCTCGATCGCCGCGCGCTCGTCCGGCGCCAGCTCGCCGAGCAGGTAGTCCACGATCTGGGAGTCGGGCGGTCACGCCGTCCTCCTCGTCGAGCATTGCGCGCAGGCGGCGCAGCGCGCGCACCATGTGGGTCTTGACGGTCCCCAGCGGCACGCCCGTGCGCTCGGAGATCTCGCTCTGGCTGAGCCCCTCGTGGAAGCGCATCCGCAGGACCGCCGCCTCGTGCTCGGGCAGGCGCCCCAGCCGCATCGCCATCCCCCAGCGCTCGAGAAGCGCGTCGGGCGACGTCTCGGGGTCGTCCTCGGCCGCCCTCTGCGCGAAGCCCCCCGGGCCGAGCGGGTCGCGCGGCTCGGGCACGCGCTTGCGCAGGTGGTCGATCGCCCGGCTGCGGGCGATGAGGAGGATCCACGTCCCGAGCGACGCGCGGCCCGGGTCGAAGGAGGGGCCGCGGCGCCAGACCTCGAGGAACACCTCCTGGTGCACGTCCTCGGCGCTCGCCGGGTCCCCCAGGATGCGGCGCAAGTAGCCCAGCACCGCCCCGCCGTAGTCGCGGTGCGCCTGGGCGAGCGCGTCGGGGTCCCCGCGGCGCAGGCCGGCGACGAGGCGGTCCTCGGGGTCGCGCCGCCGGCGGGGCAGGCGGGGCTTCAGGCTCGTCCCCCGTCGGTCCGAGGCCCGCGCGGGCGTGGGGATGGCATGAGCGATCGACACCTCGACGGGACGTACGGGCGAAACCCGGCGATCGGATGGGTCAACCGATCGCGCCCCACCACTCGGACATGCCCCGTAACCCATCACAGGAGGACATGCGTGTCACCTTCCCGGAAATCCCGACTCGGCATCCTCGCCGCCACGGCCCTGGCCGGGGGCGCCCTCGCCGCCGCGCCGTCCGCGATCGGCGCGACGGTCCCGGTGGCGGACGGCCAGACGAACCTACACCTGAACGCCGCGACGGCCGGGGCGCTGTCGGACCTCGGCGTGAGCGTCGCCCCGGTCGGCCCGGCGACGGCCAAGGGCCTGCGCGTGAGCTTCCCGATCGACGGCGGCCGGATCGACCCGGAGACGGCGGCCGGGGTCGTGGACCACGAGGGCGGCCTGGCCTTCAGCGCCGGCAGCACCACTGTGCGCGTGACCGACTTCATGGTCCGCACCGACGTGAAGAGCCCCTACCTGACCGCGAGGGTCGGCAACGGCAGCATCCGCCTGCTCGACCTCGACCTCTCCGACGCCAAGGTCATCCGGCGCGGGCCGGGCGAGGTGGGCACCTGGGCGGTCCGCGTCCAGAGCACCCTGACCGCCCAGGCGGCCGCGGCGCTCAACGCGGCCTTCGGGTCCCACCTCCCGGCGGATCCCGATCGGCCGCGTGACCTCCGGTCGTTCCCGGCAGAGGTGAAGTTCGACGGCGGCGCGACCACACTGGCCCTCGACCCCGGCACGGCCGCGGCCCTGACCGGCCTCGGCGTCACGCCCTCGGTCATCCCGCCGGCAACCGCCGGGCCCGCGGGACTCGCGTTCCCGATCACGGGCGGCAACCTGAACACCGGCGAGGTCGCCGGCGAGATCCCGCACGCCGGCGGCATCGCTCTGACGGCCGGCGCGACCAAGGTCGAGCTGAAGCGCTTCATCATCGACCTGAACGCCGACCCGCCGGCGCTCCTGACGGCCCAGGTCGGCGACACGTCGGCGCGATCGTCCCGCTCGCACTCGACCTCGGCGCGGCGAAGGTCGGGCTCTCGAACGGCAGGGCCGTGGTCAACAACGCCAAGGTCTCGCTGTCGCTCCGAGGCGGCGGCGGCGCTGAACGCCGCGTTCAGGACGTCGGCCCTCACGGCGGGTCTGGCCCTCGGGACGGCGCGCGTGGTCGCGGAGGTGGTGTGAGACCACGCGTCGTGCGCGCGCCGGTGCGCCCGGGCTCACCCCGCCACCGGCGCGCCCCGCGGGGGCAGCCGGCCCGCGTCGGCCACGGCCGCGCGGGCGATGCCGCGCAGCATCCCGCGGAACACCAGGCCGTGGACCGGCCAGAACGCGTACCAGTAGAGGCGCCCCAGGACGCCGGCCGGGTCGAAGATGGCGGTCTGGCGGATGACCGACCCCGCCCCGGCCGGCTGCACCTCGAACTGGAGCCACGCGCGCCCGGGCAGCGCCATCTCGGCGGAGAGGCGCAGCAGCCGGTCGGGCTCGACCTCCTCGGTGCGCCAGAAGTCGACCGTGTCGCCGGGCAGCAGGCGCTCAGGATCGCGGCGGCCTCGGCGCGTGCCCGCGCCGCCGAAGGGCAGGTCGAGCAGCCCGCGGAGACGCCAGAGCGGGTCGCCGTAATACCAGCCGCGGCCGCCGCCGATGCGGCGGATCGGCGCGAAGGCGGCCTCGGGGGGCACCGGCACGCGCGCGGTGCGCGAGTTGACCGAGGCGCGAGCCCACGGTCGCGCCGCCGAACCCCCGCGGAGCAGGCCGCGACGAGAGCGCATCCGACCACCGTGTCCGGGCGAACTCGCGGTCCTCGTTCACGAGCGCCCGCGCGATGGCCTCGCGCGCGCTGCGCGGCCGCACCCGGAAGAGCCGGAGGGCGGAGCGGTCGCGCACCACGGTCTCGTTCCGCAGCCCCTCCACGAGCTCGCGCCCCACGCGCGCGTACACCGGGGTGACGAGGCCGAGCCACAGGCTCGACAGGCGGGGCGTCAGCACCGGCACCGGCACCATGACGCGCCGCAGCCCACGCTGGCGCGCGTACTCGCGCATGAGGTCGCCGTAGGAGACCCGGTCCGCGCCGCCGATCTCGACCACCCGGCTGCCGTCCAGCCCGAGGTCGGCGGCCTCGACCAGGTAGTCGAGGACGTCCTCGATTGCGATCGGCTGGGTCATGGTGCCCACCCAGCGCGGGGTGACCATCACCGGCAGGCGGTTGACCAGCGCGCGGATCATCTCGAACGAGGTGCTGCCCGAGCCGATGACGATCGACGCCCTCAGCTCCAGGGTCGGGACGCCGGAGGCGGCCAGCGCCCGCCCCACCTCCTGGCGGCTCGACAGGTGCTCCGACAGCGTCCCCCGAGAGCCGAGGCCGCCGAGATAGACGATCCGGCGCACGGCCGCGCGCCGCGCCGCCGCGCCGAACGCCTCGGCGCCGCGGCGGTCGGCGTCGCGGTAGCCGGTGCCCGCGGCCATCGAGTGCACGAGGTAGTAGGCCGTGTGGACGCCGCCGAGCGCGGCATCGAGCGTCGCCGGCTCCTGGACGTCGCCCCGCACGACCTCGGTCGTCGCCGCGGCCCGCGCCCGGAGCTGGGCCGGCCGCCGCGTCATCAGCCGCAGCCGCGATCCGCTCCGCTCGAGGCGCGAGCGCAGGCGGCCGCCGACGTAGCCGGTGGCCCCGGTGAGGAGGATCAGCGGCGCGTCGGGCGACGGGGCGGCGGGATCCTCGACCCGAGGCATCCCGACCAGGCTAGCCTGGCGGGCGGCGTGGATGACGGGGATCGGGAGGGCGCGTGAGCGGGCCGGCAATCGCCCGCGGCGCCGCCGCGGGCGCCGCGGCCGCGGCGGTCTGGGCGGCGCTCGAGCCGCTGGCCGCGAGGGCCTTCCGCACGGACGGCTACGGCGACGTGCGGCTGCTGGGCCGGCTCGTCCCCGGGGTCGGTGAGCGCTGGCCGGTGGCGGGGTGGCTGTGGCACGCGGCGAACGGGGCGGCCTTCGGCGCGGCCTTCGCCCTGGCCGGCGCGCGCGGCCCCCGGGCCGGGCTGGCCTGGGCCGGCGTCGAGGCGATCGCCGCCTGGCCCGGGATGGCGCTGATGGACCGCGTCCACCCTGACCGCCGCTCCGGCCGCTGGCCGCCGCTGCTCACGAATGGGCGCGTCTTCGCCCAGGAGGCGGCGATGCACGCGCTCTTCGGCCTCCTGCTCGGCCTGATGATGGCCGAGCACCGATGACCGTCACCAGCGCTCGGGCACCCGCGCGACGGTCTCCGGCAGCGAGGCGGGCTTCGCCCTGCGCCGCGGCTTGCGGATCTTGACGACGTCGGGCGCCCGGCGCTGCGGCAGCAGCTCGAGCAGGTGGGCCATCACGTTCAGGCGGGCGCGGCGCTGGTCGTTCGCGTCCGCGAGGTACCAGGGCGCCTCGGGGGTGCTCGTCCGCTCGAAGATCTCGGCCACCGCGCGGCTGTAGTCGTCGTAGCGCGTGGGGGCCTCGGCGTCGATGGGGCTCAGCTTCCACTGCTTGGCGGTGTCCTCGACGCGCTCCATCAGCCGCGCGAGCTGCACCTCGGGGCTCACCTCGAGCCAGTACTTGATGAGGATCAGCCCGGAGCGCACGAGCATCCGCTCGAGCTCGGGGGCCTCGCGGAAGAACTCCTCCACGTCGGCCTCCTCGCAGAAGCCCATGACGCGCTCGACGCCGGCGCGGTTGTACCAGCTGCGGTCGAACAGGACGATCTCCCCGGCGCTCGGCATGCGCTCGATGTAGCGCTGGAAGTACCACTGGCCGCGCTCGCGCTCGGTGGGGGTGCCCAGCGCGACGACGTGACAGACGCGCGGGTTGAGCCGCGCCGTGATCCGCTTGATGGTGCCGCCCTTGCCGGCCGTGTCGCGGCCCTCGAAGACGACCGCGATCCGCAGCCCGTCGGCGCGCACCGCCTCCTGCAGCAGCACGAGCTCCTCCTGCATGCGCTCGAGCTCGCGCTCGTAGATCTTCTCGCCGAGCTTCGCGGCCATCGCCCCTCCTCTCGCCGTGTCCGCCAACGATACGAGGGGCGAGGACTCGCGCGGGGGGAAGCGAACGTCAACCCGTGACTCGCGAGGGTCCATCTACGCGCGCGATCCTGCGCGTCGTCGGGGTGCTCCTGGCGGTCGCGCTGGCCCTCTGGCTGATCTGGGTCTCGCGCGGCGTGCTGACCTGGGTGGCGATCGCGGCGTTCCTGGCCGTCGCCATCAACCCGCTCGTCAACCTGCTCCAGGACCGCCTGCGCCTGCGCCGCGCCGCCGTCGATCCTGATCGTCTACATCCTCGTGGCGGGCCTGCTGACCGGCGCCGCCCTGCTGTTCGTGCCCGCCGCTGATCGACGCGACCCAGGAGCTGACCGACGAGGTGCCGGGCTACATCGACCGGCTCGAGCGAGTCGGACCTCGTCCAGGAGCTCGACGAGGAGTACGACCTGCTGGACCGGCTCGAGGAGGAGGCCACGACGGCGCTCGAGGGCGTCGCGGGGCCGGACACGGCGGTGGAGCTGGCCACGCGCGTGGTCAACGGGCTGGTCGCCCTCATCAGCATCGGGGTCATCTGCTTCCTGCTGAGCCTCTACGGGCGGCGCGTGCACGCGTGGGCGCTCGGCATGGCCGACGCCCGCCACCGCCCGCACCTCGAGCGGGTGGCCCACCGCATCTACCGGGTGATCACCGGCTACGCGGTCGGCATCTTCCTCGTCGCGCTGACCGGCGGCGTGGCCGTGTGGATCTTCCTCACGATCGTGGGCGTGCCCTTCGCGCCGCTCCTGGGGTTCTGGGCGGGGCTGTCGTCGCTCATACCGCTGGTCGGGGCGACGATCGGCGGCATCCCGTACATCATCGTCGCGTTCTTCCAGGGCTGGCCGATCGGGGTCGCCGCGATCGTCTTCCTGATCGTCTACCAGCAGATCGAGAACAACGTCTTCCAGCCGATCATCCACCGCTACACGGTCCAGCTGAACCCGTTCTGGATCATCCTCGCGGTGCTGGTGGGCGCCACCATCCTGGGCATCGTCGGGGCGCTCATGGCCATCCCGATCGCCGGCATCGTCCAGGTCATCGTCCAGGAGTGGTGGGCGCTGCGGCGGGAGCAGCGCGCCGCCGCGCTCGTGCCGCCGGGCGTCGAGCCCCCGGAGGTCGCGCCCGCGCCCGACCCCGAGCCCGAGCCCTAGGCCCACCGTCTCCGATCGCGCCCGGGCTACCCTCCCGGCGTGGACCCCCGAAGCGCCGACCTGCTCGAGCTGCCGGCCGTCCGCCAGCGGCTGGCCGGCCTGACGTCCTTCGCGGGCGGCCGCGATCTCGCGCTCGCCCTTCGCCCGTCGCCCGACCCCGACGAGGTCGCCTCGCGCGCGGCCGAGACCGAGGAGGCGCTGAGCCTGGCCGGCCTGGGCGTGGGCGGGCCCGGCGGGGCCTCCGACCTGCGGCCGGCGACGGCGGCCGCGGCCCGCGACGCCGCGCTCGAGGCCGAGGCGCTGGCCGCGGTCCTCGCGACCGTGCGGATCTGGCTGGAGGCGCGCGACGCCGTCGCCGAGCACGCCGCCGAGGCCCCGCTCCTGGCCGCCGCGGTCGCGGAGCCCGACGCCGGCGCCGCCCGGCGCGTCGAGGCGGCGCTCGAGCGCGCGCTCGACCCGCGCGGCGGGCTGCTCGACACGGCCTCTCCCGAGCTCGCGTCCGTGCGCCGCCGCCTGGGGGCGGCCCGCCGCGCGGCGTCGGACCTGCTGCGCGACCTCGCCGCCCGCCTGCGCTCCCACCTGCAGGAGTCGTTCACGACCGAGCGCGGCGGCCGGCCCGTGCTCGCGGTGAAGGCGTCGTCGCGCTCGGCCGTCCCCGGGATCGTCCACGACAGCTCGGGCTCCGGCCAGACCCTCTTCGTCGAGCCGATGGAGCTGGTGGAGGCGAACAACCGGGTGCGCGAGCTGGCCGCCGGGGAGGCCGAGGAGGAGGCGCGGATCCTGCGCGCCCTGTCGCGCCTGGTCGGCGACGAGCGCGCGGCCCTCGACGACCTCACGGCCGCCCTCGCCCGGCTCGACCTGGCGCTGGCGCGGGCCGCGCTGTCGCGGGCCTGGGACGGCTGCCGCGTCGAGCGGGCGCCCGAGGTCGACCTGCGCGCGGCCCGCCACCCGCTGCTCGACCCGGCCTCGGCGGTGCCGATCGACCTGCCGCTCCGGGGCGTCAGGGCGCTCGTGGTGTCGGGCCCCAACACCGGCGGCAAGACGGTCGCGCTCAAGACGCTCGGCCTGCTCGCGATGCTGCACCAGTGCGGCCTGCGCGTCCCGGCCGCCCGCGCGCGGCTGCCGGTCTTCGACCGCATCCTGGCCGACATCGGCGACGACCAGTCGATCGCGGAGAGCCTCTCGACCTTCTCGGCGCACGTCCGGCGCCTGATCGCGATCCTCGAGGCGGCCGGGGCGCGGTCGCTGGTGCTCCTGGACGAGCCCGCCGCGGGCACCGACCCGGACGAGGGCGCCCGGCTGGCCCAGGCCGTCGTGGAGCGGCTGGTGGACCTCGGCGCGCTCGTGCTCGCCACCACCCACGCTCCCGAGCTCAAGGGCTGGGCGAGCGCCGCCCCGGGCGCCGCCAACGCGGCGGTGGGCCTCGACGCCCGCACCCTGCGCCCGCTCTACGTCCTCCAGATGGGCGAGCCCGGCGCCTCCCACGCGCTCGGCATCGCGGCGGGGCTCGGGCTCGACCCCTCGGTCGTCGAGGCCGCCCGGGCGGCGGGCCCACCCGAGCGCAGGGCCCTCGAGGGACTGCTGGCGGAGGCGGCCGCCGCCCGCGCCGCGGCCGACGAGGAGCGCGCCGCGGCGGCGGCCGAGCGCGCCGCCGCGGCCGACGCCCGGCGGCGCGCCGAGGACCGCGAGGCCACCCTCGAGCGCCGCCTCGCCCGCTCCCGCGAGGCCGCCGAGGCCGAGCGCGCGCGCGCCCGCCGCGAGGCCCAGGAGGAGCTCGCCGGGCTGTCGCGGCAGCTCGCCGACCTGCGGTCGGAGATCTCCGCGGCCCGGCGCGAGGAGACCGCGCGGCGGGCCGCCGCCGCCGCGGCGAGCGAGCCCCGAGAGCGCGCGCGCGACCGCCGCCTGGAGGCCGCCTCCCGCGCCTCCGCGGCCGCACGCGAGGAGCTTGCGGCGACCGCCGCGGCCCCACCGCCCGACCGCGGCCCGGTCGCCGTGGGCGACGCCGTCGTCGATCCCGAGATGGGCTTCCGCGGCCGGGTGGTGGCGATCGACGGCGACAAGGCCGAGGTGCAGGAAGGCGCGGCGCGGATGCGTCTGCCGCTCACCCGCTTGGTGCAGGACCCGGCGGCCGGCTCGCGGGAGCCCGCGGAGGAGCCGGAGGGCCGGCGTTCAGTGCCCCGCCGCCCTCGGGACCGGCCGCGACGCTCGAGGTTGACGTGCGCGGCCGCCGTGCGGCCGACGCCGTCGGGGCGGTGCGTGAGCGGATGGACGCCGCCGCGATGGCCGGGCTGCCGCAGGTGCGCGTGATCCACGGCCACGGCACCGGCGCGCTGCGGGCGGCCGTGCGGGAGGAGCTCGCGCGCCATCCGCTCGTCGAGCGCGCCGAGCCGGCCCCACCCGAGGCGGGCGGGGACGGAGCGACGATCGCCTACCTCGATTGATTGCGGTTCACGGCGGCCCGCCCCGCCGAAGGCGTTGCCGCCGGCTGCCGCTCTAGGGCGCGGGCAGCTCCCCGATGTTCCGCAGGACGCCCACGTCAGGAGCCATCGTGCGGAAGGCGCTCGTCCTTCTGCAGCACGCCGACGGTGTAGACCGGCAGCTCCTGCATCCGGGACAGCATCGAGGCGGCATCGCGCGAGCGGGGGACCGACTTGAAGGTGGACACGAGGATCGCCTCGTAGCCGCCGGCCTTGGCCTCCTCGAGGGGCTTGGGCCAGTCCGGCGCGCAGGACCTCGACCTCCCAGCCGGCCTCGGCTGAGCTTCTCGACGGCGGCCTCGGTGCCGGGGAAGCGGACCTTCCCCTCCTTGTTGAGGACCTCGTCGGTGGGGACGGTGACGAACAGCAGCTTCGGCATGGAGCGGGAGCCTACCGGTCGGCCGCCGCACCGGGTGAGGCGCCGCGCTTCCCACAGGGCGAGACGGCCGCCCCGCCGGGCGGGCTCCAGGGCTCTCAACTGTCGCCACGACGCGGATCCCCGGTGTAGATTGCGCTCGCCGGCGGGTCCCGTGTGCTGCCCGCCCCGCAGACAAGTTGACGAGAGCCGACCCCAGGGGGGCCAGATGTCCGTAAGCGCAGGCGAGATTCCCGACAAGTCGTTTCTCCAGACCGTCGGGGACCGCCGGAGCATTCGTTACTACGACCCCGACCGGAAGGTCGAGGACTGGAAGATCCAGACCATCCTCCAGACCGCGCGGTTCGCCTCCTGTCAGGGCAACATCAACGCCACCGAGGCGATCGTCGTCCAGAAGGAGTCCTGCGACATCTGGGACGAGATCGAGGAGTGCGTCTCCGGCTTCAACGTCCAGATGATCAACCAGTGCTCGCACATGATCTTCTGGCTCACCAACCTGAACGCCTGGTACGGCCGCGCCAACGACGGCCTCTCGACGCTCGCCCTTTCGGGCGCTCTGACCAAGTACCACGGCTGGAACTACGAGTTCACGATGACGCAGACCGTCCCGCGCCTCATGAGCTTCCCCACCGAGCGGACCGAGATCCTGTTGCGCTACGAGACCGGCCAGGCGGTCGGCAACGCGCAGCTCGCGGCCACGGCACTCGGGCTGGGCAGCTGCCTCCTCGCCTTCGGCCGCAAGCCGGGCGGCGTCGAGAAGGCCTTCGGCCTGACGCCGAACCTCAAGTTCACCTGGGCCAACGCCATCGGCTACCCGCTCGAGGACCCGAAGGCCGGCGGCCAGCGGCCCCGCCTCAAGTTCGAGAAGCTCTTCTTCAAGGACAAGTACGGCGTGCCCCTGCCGGAGGACAAGGCCACCACCGAGGCGCTCCAGGGCACGGATCATCCAGGAGCAGGCCCCGCTCCCGGGCCGCATCGAGGAGATCGACAAGCTCGCGTCGCAGTTCAGCCGCGACCCGGGCGTGGTCTCCTGGCCGGAGAAGGAGGTCCGCCGCCTGATCAACGACGAGGACTGGGACTTCGGCCCGAACATCAAGAAGCGGGCCGAGGAGGTCCTCGCCCAGGGCGACCTCCCGGACTACCCGGAGGAGATGCGCGAGACGTTCCAGAAGCTCATGGAGGAGCACAACATCGACGCGAGCAAGTACCTGTCGTAGCTCCTTCCGCCTGCCCGCAGGCGCGACGCGGCCCCCGTCCTCCCAGCCGAGGGCGGGGGCCGCGTCGCGTCGACGCCCGGAACGGCCGCCGGCCGTCAGGGCTCGTAGGGCGGCGCCTCGCCCCAGCCCCACCGGGGCACGGGCGCGTGGGGGACGACCTCGGCCTCCGGGGCCGAGTTGTGCATCGCCAGGCGCGTGCCCCACTCGGCGTAGGCGAGCAGGGCCGAACGGAACTCGGGATCGTCGGGCAGCGCGGCGTCGTCCGCGGCGAGGCTCAGCAGCTCCACGAAGCGCCGCCGCTGGTCCGGGCCGATCCCGAGGCCGCGGTGCCGCGCGAGCATGTTCTCGTAGCCGCCGTGGCGGGCCGTGTACTCGGCGGGGCCGCCGAAGACCTCGCCCCACCAGGCCGTCACGGCCTCGCGGTGCGCGGCGCTCACCGCGCCGCCGAAGAGCGGCGCCAGCAGCTCGTCGCCCTCGACCCGGTCGTAGAACGCGTTGAGCATCCGCTCCAGCGCCTCGCGCCCGCCCGCCCACTCGTAGAGGGTCGGGGTGACCTCGCCCATCGGGCGACGATAGACGAGCCGGCCGGCGCGACGCCCTCGCGAGCGCGCGGGGGCGCCGGGCGAACGCCGGCGGTGCGCTACGGTCCGCCCCGCGGGCGCCCGTAGCTCAGCTGGATAGAGCGGCGGCCTTCTAAGCCGCGGGTCGCAGGTTCGAGTCCTGCCGGGCGCATCGAGAGAAGGCCCTGCACTGACGGGTCTTTCGGCGCCTCAGGCCGGGTCAAGATCGAGCCCCAGCTGGCCGTCATCCCACGCCTGTCCCACAGCAGAATCGCCGGCCTGGCCCAGGATGTGCGCCTCGAGGGTCACCGCCGCCTGGCGCCGAGCGCCCTTGTAGAGGTGGCCGTAGCGCTTGAGCACCAGGGCGCCTCCGTCCGAGTGGCCCATCTGCTCGGCGATCACCTTCACGTGGCATCCGGCGGCGATCATCAGCGACGCGCCGGTGTGGCGAAGGTCGTGGAGCGTGAGCTCGGGGATCCCGGCCGCCCGCGCCGCCGGCTTGAAGATGCGGGCCATGAAGTTGTTGCCGTCGTAGGGCGTCCCGGCCCGCGAGGGAAAGAGGTAGCCGCCGCCGTTCGGCGGGCGCGCCAGCTGCTGCTCGCGAAGGAGCCGCACCGCCCACGGGCCGAGTTGACCGTGCGCCTGCCTGCGCGCGTCTTCGTGGCCACGCGCTCTCCGTCCTGATGCTGGGCGAAGACCGACACCGAGCCGGCCTCGAGGTCGAGATCGGAGTCGCGCAGGCCGAGGATCTCGCCGCGGCGCAGCATCGTCAGGATCGCGATCGGCACGATCCGCCTCACCTGCTCGGGCATCCATGACTGGAGCTCCTCCGCCTCCGCCCAGGTGAGGTAGCGCGGCTCGCGCTCCTGCGACTTGGCGATGCGAAGCCGGTAGACGCCCGGGTCCACGTTCTGTCCCCGCTCCTCCGCGTCGCGCAGGATGCGCTTCAGGGTTGCGAGGGCGATCTCCGCCCTCCGTGGCGCGCGCGCCGCGAGCGCTGCGATCAAGTCCTCCGCGACCGCCCGCCGGACGCGCTCGACCGGTAGCGCGTTGAGCGGCGCCAGGTACCCGAGGCACTCCTCCATCACCCGCACCGAGCGCGGCCGCGGGCGCACCCGCCCGGCCGCCCCGACCACGTAGCGCTCCAGCCAGGCGGCGGCCACGTCGCCGAAGCGCTCGGGCGCCGCCTGATAGAGCACCCCCGCCTGCGCCCGCCGCTCGATGTCCAGCTTGAAGGCGCGCGCGTCGCGGTGGACCGAGAACACGCGCGAGCGCTGCCGGGCAGAGCCGTCGCGATAGCGCACCTCGTAGCGGCGCTCGCCCCGGCCGGTCCGGTAGGCGCGGATCGAGGCCATCGTCCCCTACGCGCCGCAAAGGACGAGGCCGCGCCCGCCCTCTGGCGCTCGAGCCAGGCCGCCACCTCGCCCCGATCGAACAGCCGCCGCCCCTCCACCTTGTAGGAGGGAAGCTCGCCCCGGGCGGCCAGGCGGTAGACCTTCTCGGGCTGACAGCGCAGCACCGCGGCCAGCTCGTCGACGGTCAGGAAGGTGGGGAGGAGGCCGGCCATGGCGGTGGAAGGCTACGAAGCATAAATGCGTCGCAGCGCGTAAACAAGTCAAAAGGTAGGCTGAGCCGCCGTGACCGCCGCCGAGCTCATCCGCAGCGCCCGCTCGCGGGCCGGCCTTGCCCAGCACGAGCTGGCGGAGATCCTCGACACGCCGCGCTCGCAGATCTCGCGCTGGGAGGCGGGCGAGGTGGAGCCCGCCTTTGCCACCGTGCGCAGGGTGCTGCGGGCCTGCGGCTTCGACCTGTCGACGGCGCTTGTGCCCTTCGACCCGGACGCTCCGCTCGTGAGCCGGCTGGTCGAGCTCTCACGCCTCACGCCCAAGGAGCGCCTTGATGCCGCCCTGCTGCGTGGCGGCTCCGACCAGATGGGCTACCAGCTCGATCCCTACGCGTCCTTGGCGGGCTCGACGAGCTGGGCGTCGACTACATCCTGATCGGCTCGCTGGCGCGGGTGCTGCAGGGCGCGGACGAGGTCCCAGGCGGGGTCGACCTGGTGTTCCCAAAGGGCGCCCGCCATGCGACCGACGAGGCTATCTCAGCCTTCGCCTGCCGGGCGCCCGGCGTCCACGCCCTCGATGGCGACGCCTGGGTCTACTGGTGCAGGGCGGCGCGCCGATCAGGCGCTGGAGACGCCCGGGGCACCCGGGCTACCGCGACCTGCGCCGGCGGGCCGAGCGGGTCCACCTCGGCGGCGGCCTTCGCCCCGCCGTGGCCGCCCCGGGGGACCTGGTGCGGATGATGGAGGCGCTCGGGCGACCCGAGCAGGCCTCGGAACTCGAGGCGATGCGGAGAGCGGTGGAGCTCGATCGAGGGCTCGACCCCAAGCGGTAGATGCCGCGCGTTTACCGGGCCGCTACCGGGCGGTTGGCGGCCCCCCGTTCACTGGTCGGGCACACGACCTCCGGTCCGGCGCCCGCAGATCAAATAGAGGAGACCGCCGATGTCCACCGCGACCACGAGCTCCGAGCGGGTGCGCAAGGCCTCCCCTGCGCTTGTGATCTCGGTTGTCGCTCTCTTCATTGCGCTCGGGGGCACGGGGTATGCCGCGCTAACAATCGACGGCAGCAACATTCAGGACAGGACCGTTGCCGGCAAGAAGATCAAGAAGAACTCGCTCGGGCGAGCAGAGGTCAGGGAATC
>CAWIDG010000022.1:0-70148 GCA_963834875.1 Miltoncostaeaceae bacterium | reverse complement strand
GCCTCGGCGCTCAGGCGCCGGGGTTGGCGGTGGGGGCGGCTGGAGCGGTCGGCCAGGCAGGTTCCGCTTGGCCGGTCGGGCTCGCCGGCATCGGCCCAGCGGTGCCACCAGCGGTGGGCGGTCGCCGGGGCGACGCTCAGGGCCGCCGCGGCGGCCCTGATGGAGTGGCCCTGCTCGATCAGGCCGACCAGGCGCCGACGTCCGGCCAAGCCGAGGGCCGCGTTAGCGTGCAGCTGCATCCGGATCTTCCTCCAGGAGGTGTAGGTCTGGCGCCCACAGCCTCACCGGAGGCCCGGATGCCTCCTCAGCCGTTCACAACGTGTGGGGCGGCGCACCTAGCGCCCGCGCCAGCGGCCGAGCTCGTACGGAGATCCGACGTTTCGCGCGGCTCGCGGTCATAAGGACCACGGCGGCCGGGCCCCCTCAAGTTCAGGGCCAAGGCTGCCGAGATTAAGGGCATCGGCAGGCGATCGCGGGGGTGGCGACATGGGCGACGAGACGGCGGCGCGGCACCGGGCGGCCATGGTGGATCTGCGGCATGCGGTGGAGGCCCGCCGGGCCGACCCGAACGCCCGACACCTTCCTGGATCAGCTCCGGGAGGCGCGGGCGAAGGTGCGGAGCATCGAGCGGGGCCGGACGCCCGCGACCCCGGTTCTCGCGCGCGTCTGAAAACGGCCTGAGGCCAGCCCCGAATTCGCCTCACAGAGCGTCGGCGCCGTGAGCTGGCGCGCGGTCCTCCTCATTGTGGGTTCAATGGGGTGAGAGCCACTGACGACGGACGCGTCGAAGCGCAGCCGACGCTCCTCGACGCCGAATGCCTGGAGGACGGCTAGCTCGCAGGTCCGAGGCCTGGTGAGCGCACCGGGAACGCGAATGGCGCAGGCCGCGGCCGGGCCGGAGTACGGTGCCGCCTCACATGCGCGCGCTCAGGCATCCACGGTCGCCCTCGCCGCCGCGGCCGTGCTCGTCGCCGCGGCCGGCCTCGCCGCGGGCGCGCCGGCTGCGACCGCGCCGCCCCGGCCGGCCGAGACCGGGACCATCTACAGCGTCGCGGGAGCCGGCCTCTTCCTGAGCGGCGGTCAGGCGGTGGCGCCGGCGGCCCCGGACGGCGGACCCGCCGGCGTGACCCGGCTCGCCTACCCGACCGGTGTCGCGGCGCTCCCGGACGGCGGCTTCCTGGTCGCGGAGCAGTACGGCAACCGAATCCGCCGCGTCTCCGCGCGCGGCGTGATCACGACGGTGGCCGGCACCCGCCGCGCGGGCTTCTCGGGCGACGGCGGGCCGGCGACCGCCGCCCGGCTCGACCACCCGTCGGCCGTCGCGGCGCTCGCCGACGGCGCCGTGGCCATCGCCGACCAATGGAACAACCGCATCCGGCTCGTCAACACGTCCGGTCGCATCTCCACGCTGGCCGCGGCCAGGGCTCCCAACGGGGTCGCGCCGGCCGCCGACGGCGGGGTCCTCGTGGTGGAGACCCTGAGCAACCGCGTGCTGCACGTCACCCGCGCCGGGGTCGTCTCCGTCGTCGCCGGGACCGGCGTGCGCGGCTTCGGCGGCGACGCCGGGCCCGCCACGGCGGCGCGCCTCTCGCGGCCGGCGGATGTCGCCGCGAGCCGCGACGGCGGGTTCCTGATCGCCGACGGCTCGAACCGCGTGCGCCGCGTCGCTCCCGACGGGACGATCACGACGATCGCGAGCGTCCCGCGCCCGGCCGCGGTCGCCGAGACGCCGGACGGCGGGGTGCTGGTCGCAAGCGTGAACACCATCCTGCGCGTCCGTCCGGACGGCGTGATCGTGACCGTCGCCGGCGAGGGGCGCGGCAACTTCTCCGGCGACGCCGGTCCCGCCCGGGACGCCAGCCTGTGGCTCCCGCAGGGGGTCGCCGCCGCCGCGGGCGGCGGCATCCTGCTCGCCGACACCGGCGGCGGCCGCATCCGCTTCATCTCGAGCGCCGTGCCGGGCCCCTCCTCGCAGCCGGCGCCGCCGCGCCCGATGGCCATCTCCTTCCGCCGGCCCATCCAGCCCGGCGAGGCCGGGATCGTGACCCACCTGCGCGTCCGGTGCCCGCCGCGGGGCGTGGCGGTGCGGTTCGCGGTCAACCGCCCGGCGGCGGTGTCGCTCGTGGTCACGCGCGCCGGACGGCGGGTGGCGCTCCTGAGGCGCCGGCTTGCGGCCGGCGCGCACGTGCTCCGGTTCCGGGTGGCGCAGACCGGCGAGCACCGGCTCCGCCTGACCGCCACCGGAGGGGCGCTCCAGCTGGCGGCCGATCAGGCGCAGCTCAGCGTCCGCTCCTGCCCGGCGGGCTGACCACCGGCGTACGGCGTCCCGCGAGGGCCAGGTTTGCGGTCGCCTGCCCGCGTCAACCATTCTCATGTCACTGCATTCGACCCCGGGAAGGTGGGCGCATGCGGCAACAGAGCAGGCCGGGCACGGAACGCGAGACACGTTTCCCGAGCGATGTCGCCGGTCTCCCCGAGAGCGTGCCCCCGGCGCGGGCGAAGCTCGCCGACGGCGACCGGTTCGAGCTCCGCATCGCCCCGGTGGCCAAGCGGCTCGGCGGGACGGTCGTGCGGATGCTGGCCTACAACGGATCCATCCCCGGGCCGACGCTCGAGGTCCCGCAGGGCTCGGAGGTCGAGTTCGACGTCGTCAACCACGGCGACCTCGAGGGACCGTGCACTGGCACGGCCTGCGGCTTGAGAACCGCTCCGACGGAACGCTCGAGACGCAGGAGCCGATCCCGGTGGGCGGCAGCTTCAGCTGTCGCGTCCGGTTCCCGGATGCGGGCGTCTACTGGTACCACCCGCACATTCGCGAGGACTACGGCCAGGAGATGGGGCTCTACGGCAACGTCCTGGTGGTCCCCGCCGATCCCGACTACTGGGCGCCGGCCAATCGCGAGGTGCTCCTGACGCTCGACGACGTCCTCCTGGAGGACGGCCGGATCGCGCCCTTCAGCCGCATCGAGACCAGCCATGTGGCGATGGGCCGCTTCGGCAACGTCATGCTGATCGGCGGCGAGACGGAGCCGTCGCTCGCCGCCCGGGCCGGCGAGGTGGTGCGCTTCTACCTCACCAACACGGCGAACACGCGCGTCTTCAACGTCGGGTTCTCGGGAGCCCGGATGAAGCTCGTCGGCGGGGACAGCGGCCGCGTCGAGCACGAGCAGCTCGTGGATGCGGTCGTCCTGGCGCCGTCCGAGCGCGCGGTCGTGGACGTCCTCTTCGACCGGCCCGGGTCGGCCGCGCTGGTGCACGCGACCCCGCACGGCTCCACCACGCTCGCCGCGATCGCGGTGGACGACGAGCCGCCCGCGAGCTCGTTCGCCGAGGAGTTCGCGACCCTCCGCTCGGACCCCGAGCTCGCGGCCGAGCGCGAGCGGCTGGCCGACCTGCTCGCCGCCGAGCCGGACAAGACGCTCGCCTTCGTCGCCGAGATGGAGATGGACGCACCGGAGGGCGCGGAGCTCTACGCCTGCCCGATGCACCCCGAGGTCGTGCGGGAGGGCCCCGAGCGCTGCCCCGAGTGCGGGATGAAGCTCGTGCCCGCCGCGCTCGTCCCGGACGCGACGGGCGGGCCCACCGGGACCCACGAGGACGCCGAGGGCCACCGGCACGAGGCCCACGACCACGCAGCGGGGGGCATCGAGTGGGAGGACGACATGGTGGACGTCAACCGGATGACGACGCCGGCGAACACGCGCTGGAAGATCGTCGACCGCTCCGACGGCGCCGAGAACACGGCGATCGAGTGGCGCCTCCGCGTGGGCGACCGGGTCAAGGTGCGCCTCGTCAACGAGATGGACTCGGACCACCCGATGCACCACCCCTTCCACATCCACGGCGCGGGGCGGTTCCTCGTGCTCGCCCGGGACGGCGTCCCGCAGCCGAACCTCATGTGGAAGGACACGGTGCTGGTGGCCACCGGGGAGACCGTTGACATCGCGCTGGACGTGACGAATCCGGGCCGGTGGATGGCCCACTGCCACATCGCCGAGCACCACGAGGGCGGGATGATGTTCAGCTTCGACGTCGACCCGGCCCCCGAGCCGGCGCGATGACGACGGACGCCGAACCGCGCCAGGCCACGGCCGCGACTGAGCGCCCTCCGCGGCTCGACGCCATCGTCATCGGGGCGGGGCAGGCCGGGCTCGCGATGGGCTACTTCCTCGCCCGTCAGGGGCTCCGGTTCGTGATCCTCGATGCCGCCGGCGCGGTGGGGCCTGCGTGGCGGGACCGCTGGGACTCGCTCGTGCTCTTCACCCCGGCCCGCTTCAGCGCCCTCCCCGGGCTCCCGTTCCCGGGCGATCCGGACGCCTATCCAACCCGGGACGACGTCATCGGCTACCTCGAGCGCTATGCGGCGCACTTCGACCTGCCGATCGCGCTCCGCGCGCCGGTGACCTCGCTGACGCCTCGCGACGGGGGGTACGCGGTCGTCGCGGGCGGGAAGGAGTACGAGGCCGAGCAGGTCGTCGTGGCGACCGGCCCGTTCGCCGTGCCGTTCGTCCCGCCGATTGCCGGCGGGCTCGCGCCCGACGTCGTCCAGATGCACAGCGTCGCCTACCGCAACCCGGGCACGCTGCCCAGCGGCCGCATCCTGGTCGTGGGCGGCGGCAACACGGGGTTCCAGATCGCAGAGGAGCTCGCGAGCGTGCGCGAGGTCCACCTCTCCATCGGCTCGCGCCAGGCGCCCCTGCCGCAGCGCTTCCTGGGGCGCGACCTCTTCTGGTGGCTGACGCGGCTGCGACTGATGGAGAAGTCGGTCGAGACCCGCATCGGGCGGCGGATGAGGAGCCGCGAGCCGGTGCTCGTCGGCTCGTCGCCGCGCAAGCTCCGCCGGCGCCACGGGGTGCGCATCTGGCCGCGCGCGGTCTCCGCCGACGGCCGCACCGTCGGCTTCGCCGACGGGCGCGCCCTCGAGGTCGCGGCGGTGATCTGGGCGACCGGCTACCGAGCCGACGACGGCTGGATCCACGTGCCGAGGGACGCGGAGGGGCGGATCCCCCACCGGCGCGGGGTCGCCGACGCCCCGGGGCTCTACTTCCTCGGGCTGTCCTGGCAGCACACCCGGGGCTCGGCGCTCATCGGGTGGGTGGCCGCCGACGCCGAGTTCATCGCGGAGAGGATCATGGCCCGCCGTTCCGGGCGTGACCCGGCTCCCCGGGCGGCGTCCCGGCACGACGACGTCACGCGCTGACCCGACCATCGCGGGCCGGATGTTTGGACTCGGCCGCTGCAGGGGATAGAACCTCGTTTCACCCGGGTGCCGTGTTGCGTGTGAAAGGGGTGGGGGATGGCAGTGCGAGCCGCCGAGGGCCGGACGTCTCGTCCGGGTCAGCGAGGGTCCGCCGAGTCGCGAGCCAACGGCGGAGGAGGCCTGACCGACGCCGAGATCGCCTCCCTGCTCAAGGCGATGAACGCGGCGGCGGGCGGGGACTTCTCGGTGCGGGTGCGGCCGGCCCGCAGCGCGGCCGGCCAGGAGCTGGCGTCGGCGTTCAACACGCTCGTCGAGTCGAACGCCCAGATGGCGCGCGAGATCTCCCGGGTGCGGCGGGTGGTGGGCCGCGACGGCCTCATCACCGAGCGGGCGGCGGCGCCGCTCGACGCGGGCGGCTGGAAGACGAGCGTGGACGCGCTCAACGCCCTCATCGACGACCTCGTGCGCCCGACGACCGAGCTCGCGCGCGTGATCGACGCCGTCGCGAAGGGCGACCTCTCCCAGAAGATGGCCCTGCGCATCGAGGGCCGGCCGGTCAAGGGCGAGTTCCTGCGCATCCGCGGCACCGTGAACCTCATGGTCGACCGGCTCTCGTCGTTCGCCGGCGAGGTCACGCGCGTGGCGCGCGAGGTCGGCACCGAGGGCAAGCTGGGCGGCCAGGCGAAGGTCAAGGGCGTCTCGGGCACCTGGCGCGACCTCACCGACTCGGTGAACTCGATGGCCTCCAACCTCACCGACCAGGTGCGCAACATCGCCGAGGTCACCACCTCGGTCGCCGACGGCGACCTCTCGCGCAAGATCACGGTTGACGTCCGCGGCGAGGTGCTCCAGCTCAAGGACACCATCAACACGATGGTCGACCAGCTGCGCTCGTTCGCCGACGAGGTCACGCGCGTGGCGCGCGAGGTCGGCACCGAGGGCAAGCTGGGCGGCCAGGCGCGCATGAGCGGCGTGTCCGGCGTCTGGAAGGACCTCACCGACAACGTCAACACGCTCGCCGGCAACCTGACCGGGCAGGTCCGCGGGATCGCGCAGGTCACCACCGCGGTCGCGCGCGGCGACCTGTCGCAGAAGATCACGGTGGACGCGCGCGGCGAGGTGCTCGAGCTCAAGGACACCATCAACACGATGGTGGACCAGCTGCGCTCCTTCGCGGCCGAGGTCACGCGCGTGGCGCGCGAGGTCGGCACCGAGGGCAAGCTGGGCGGCCAGGCCGACGTCGAGGGCGTCTCGGGCACCTGGCGCGACCTCACCGACTCGGTGAACTCGATGGCCTCGAACCTCACCGACCAGGTGCGCAACATCGCCGAGGTCACCACCGCCGTGGCCAAGGGCGACCTCTCCCAGAAGATCACGGTCGACGTGAAGGGCGAGGTGCTCCAGCTCAAGGACACCATCAACACGATGGTCGACCAGCTCTCGTCCTTCGCCGACGAGGTCACGCGCGTGGCGCGCGAGGTCGGCACCGAGGGCAAGCTGGGCGGCCAGGCCAACGTGCGCGGGGTCTCGGGCACCTGGCGCGACCTCACCGACTCGGTGAACTTCATGGCCTCGTCGCTGACGACCCAGGTGCGCAACATCGCCGAGGTCACCACCGCCGTGGCCAAGGGCGACCTCTCCCAGAAGATCACCGTCGACGTGAAGGGCGAGGTGCTCCAGCTCAAGGACACCGTCAACACGATGGTGGACCAGCTGCGCTCCTTCGCGGCCGAGGTCACGCGCGTGGCGCGCGAGGTCGGCACCGAGGGCAAGCTGGGCGGCCAGGCCGACGTCGAGGGCGTCTCGGGCACCTGGCGCGACCTCACCGACTCGGTGAACTCGATGGCCTCCAACCTCACCGACCAGGTGCGCAACATCGCCGAGGTCACCACCGCCGTGGCCAAGGGCGACCTCTCCCAGAAGATCACGGTTGACGTGAAGGGCGAGGTGCTCCAGCTCAAGGACACCATCAACACGATGGTGGACCAGCTCTCGTCCTTCGCCGACGAGGTCACGCGCGTGGCGCGCGAGGTCGGCACCGAGGGCAAGCTGGGCGGCCAGGCCAACGTGCGCGGGGTCTCGGGCACCTGGCGCGACCTCACCGACTCGGTGAACTTCATGGCCTCGTCGCTGACGACCCAGGTGCGCAACATCGCCGAGGTCACCACCGCCGTGGCCAAGGGCGACCTCTCCCAGAAGATCACGGTCGACGTGAAGGGCGAGGTGCTCCAGCTCAAGGACACCGTCAACACGATGGTGGACCAGCTGCGCTCCTTCGCGGCCGAGGTCACGCGCGTGGCGCGCGAGGTCGGCACCGAGGGCAAGCTGGGCGGCCAGGCCGACGTCGAGGGCGTCTCGGGCACCTGGCGCGACCTCACCGACTCGGTGAACTCGATGGCCTCGCAACCTCACCGACCAGGTGCGCAACATCGCGCACGTGGCGACGGCGGTCGCCCGCGGCGACCTGTCGCGGCAGATCACCGTCGACGTGAAGGGCGAGGTGCTCGCAGCTCAAGGACACCATCAACACGATGGTCGACCAGCTCTCGTCCTTCGCCGACGAGGTCACCCGCGTCGCCAGCGAGGTGGGCACACAGGGCCGGCTGGGCGGCCAGGCGAACGTCGAGGGCGTGTCGGGCACGTGGCGCCACCTCACCGACTCGGTGAACTCGATGGCGTCCAACCTCACGGACCAGGTCCGCGCGATCGCGGCCGTGTCGATGGCCGTCACCCAGGGCGACCTGACCCGGTCGATCGGGGTCGAGGCCCAGGGCGAGGTGGCCGAGCTCAAGGACACGATCAACCAGATGATCGTCAACCTGCGCGAGACGACCGGCCGCAACGCCGACCAGGCCTGGCTCAACTCCAACCTCGCCCGGTTCGGCGGCATGATGCAGGGCCAGCGCGACCTGGGCGTGGTGTCGAGGCTGATCATGTCGGAGCTCACCCCGCTCGTCGGGGCGCGCTTCGGCGCCTTCTTCCTCGTCAAGGAGCACGAGGAGCGCGAGCCGGCCCTCGAGCTGGCCGCGAGCTACGGCTACCGGCCCGACGACGGCCAGCCGCTGAGCTACCGCCCGGGCGAGGGGCTCGTCGGCCAGGTGGCCGCCGACAGGCGCCCGGTGCTGATCGAGCATCCGCCGGAGGCCTACGTCTCCATCTCGTCCGGCCTCGGGGCGGCCGCCCCGTCGAGCATCCTCCTGCAGCCGGTGCTCTTCGAGGACCGCGTCATGGGAGTGATCGAGCTGGCGTCCTTCGACCCCTTCTCGGACGTCCACCAGACCTTCCTGGAGCAGCTCGCCGAGACCATCGGCATCGTCATCAACGCCATCGTCGCCAACATGCGGACGGAGGAGCTCCTGGAGCAGTCCCAGTCGCTCACCCAGGAGCTGCAGAGCCGGCAGCACGAGCTCCAGCAGACCAACGCCGAGCTGGCCGAGAAGGCCACGCTGCTCGCCGACCAGAACGAGCGCATCGAGGTCAAGAACCGCGAGATCGAGATGGCCCGGCTGGCGATCGAGGAGAAGGCCGAGCAGCTCACGCTGAGCTCGCGCTACAAGTCGGAGTTCCTCGCCAACATGTCGCACGAGCTGAGGACCCCGCTCAACTCGCTCCTCATCCTCGCCCGGCTCCTGGCCGACAACCAGGAGGGCAACCTGAGCGGGCGGCAGGTCGACTTCGCGCAGACGATCTTCGCGGCCGGCAACGAGCTCCTCGACATGATCGACGACATCCTCGACCTCTCGAAGGTCGAGGCCGGGAAGATGGACATGCACCCCGGCGACGTCGCCCTCGCGGGCGTCGTCGGAGTACGTCGAGCGGTCCTTCCGCCTGCTGGTGGAGGAGAAGGGCCTCGCGTTCGAGGTGGCGCTCGACGAGGACCTCGCCGCCGAACATCGTCACCGACGAGCAGCGGCTCCAGCAGATCCTGCGCAACCTGCTGTCGAACGCGGTCAAGTTCACCGAGAGCGGCGGCGTGACGCTGAGGATCTCGGCGGCGCCCGCCGGCGCCGGCTACGCGAGCGCGAGCCTGGCCGAGGCGGACGACGTCATCGCGTTCTCCGTCACCGACACCGGCATCGGGATCGCCGAGGAGCGCCTCGACCTCATCTTCGAGGCGTTCCAGCAGGCCGACGGCACGACCAGCCGCCGCTTCGGCGGGACCGGCCTCGGCCTCTCGATCAGCCGCGAGATCGCCCGTCTCCTGGGCGGCGAGCTCGCGGTGGAGTCGTCGGTCGGCGGCGGCAGCACCTTCACGCTCTTCCTCCCCGGGGTCCTGGTCCGGGGCGAGGCGCCGCCCGAGTCCGAGGCGAGCGCGCCGGGCAGGCCGGACGGCGGCGAGCCCCGCCCCGACCTCCCGGCCGCGCTGGACGACGACCGCGACTCGGTGGCCGACGCCGACCGCGTCCTGCTGATCGTCGAGGACGACGCGAGCTTCGCGCAGACCCTCGTGGACCTCGCGCGCGACGCGGGCTTCCAGGCGATCGCCGCCCTGCGCGGCGACACCGGGCTCGCGCTGGCGCACGAGTTCCGCCCCGACGCGATCGTCCTCGACATGGGCCTGCCGGTCATCGACGGCTGGACGGTGCTGTCGCACCTCAAGCGCCACCCGGCGACGGCCGACATCCCGGTCCACGTCGTCTCGGGCGCCGGCGGATCGGGCGACGCGCTGAAGGACGGCGCGGCCTCCGCGTCGGTCAAGCCCATCCCGTTCGAGGAGCTGAGCCAGACCTTCGCCGAGATCGCCGGCGCGATCGACGCCGCCCCGGTCCGGGTGCTGCTCGTCGGCGCGGGCGGCGGCGACGGCGACGCGATGCTGGCGCCGCTCGCCGGGCTGGACGCCGTCGAGCCCATCTGGGCCGGCTCGGTCGCGGAGGCCGCCGCGCGGGTGCGCGGAGGGGCCCCCGGACGCGATCCTCGTGGAGGTCGACGTCCCCGACGCCGGGGCGCTGGGCCTGCTGACGCGCCTCGACGCGACCGCGGGCGGGGTCGTCGATCCCGGTGGGCGTCGCGAGCGCCGCGCGAGGTCACGCCGGACGAGCTCGCGCGGCTCTCCGACCACGGCGCGTTCGTCGTCAACGGCAGCTCGCCCACGGCCCTGCTGGCCGGCAGCGACGCGCTCATCGCCGCCGCCCGCACCGCCCGGCGCTCCAGGCGCAGGCATGCCCTGCCGTCCGCCGCGCTCGACGAGCGCGTCTTCGACGGCAAGCGCGTCCTGATCGTCGACGACGACGTCCGCAACGTCTTCGCGCTCGCGTCGGCCCTCGAGGCCCGCGGCATGGAGGTCGCCTACGCCGAGACCGGCGCGGAGGGCATCGAGCTGCTCCAGGCGCGGCACGACATCGACCTCGTCCTGCTGGACGTGATGATGCCGGGGATGGACGGCTACGAGACCACGGCCGCCGTCCGCGCGATGCCCGGCCTGGCGGCGCTGCCGATCATCGCGGTCACCGCCAAGGCGATGCCGGGCGACCGCGAGCGGGCGATCGCCGCCGGCGCGTCGGACTACGTCACGAAGCCGGTCGACCTCGACCAGCTGCTCTCGCTGATGGGGATCTGGCTCTACCCGGCCGCGACGGCGCCGGGCGAGGGCGACCGCGCCCGCGTGGAGGCGTAGCGCCGTGAGGGCGGAGGGCCCGGAGGAGCGGGCCGCCCCCGGGCCCCGGGCGGAGGGGCCGGGGGAGGCGGCGGCCGGCATCCTCATCGTCAACGACCGCCGCAGCAACCTGGTCGCCCTCGAGGCCCTGCTCGAGCCCCTCGGCCGCCGGATCGTGCTCGCCCAGTCGGGGGACGAGGCCCTGCGCGTCCTCCTCTCCGAGCGCTTCGCGCTGATCCTGCTGGACGTGCAGATGCCCGAGATGGACGGTTTCGAGCTCGCCCGGTACATCCGCGAGCGCCCCCAGACGCGGCGCACGCCCATCATCTTCGTCACCGCCGTCTCGACGGCCACCCAGCACATCTTCGACGGCTACCAGGCGGGGGCCGTCGACTACCTGCTCAAGCCGGTGGACCCGGTGATCCTGCGGTCGAAGGTCTCGGTCTTCATCGAGCTCTTCGAGACCAGCCGCCGCCTCCAGCGCCAGGCGGAGCTCCAGGGCGTCCACGACAGCCTCGCCCTCGCCCAGCGGGCCGGACGCAGCGGGGTCTGGGACTGGGACCTGAAGGCCGACCGCCTCTTCCTGTCTCCCGAGTACGCCGACCTCGTCGGGCTGGACGCGCCGGCCGCGACGGCCGGCGGCTCCCTCCTGGCCACCGTCGACCCGCGCGACCAGGAGCGGATCGGCCGGCGCCTGCGGGGCGTCCTCGAGCGCGGCGAGGTCTGGGACGAGGACTTCAGGGTCGTCCATCCCAGGCGCGGCGTCCGGTGGCTGGCCACCCGCGGCAAGCTCTCCCGCGACGACAAGGGCTCCGCCGAGCGCTTCACCGGGATCGCGATCGACATCACCGACAGGCACGTCGCCGAGGACCGGCTCCGGCGGCTTCACGCCGCGACCGTCGCCCTCACCGCGGCGGCGACCCCCGACGAGGTCGCCGAGCTGGTGGTCGAGCACGGGCGCCGCGCGACCGGCGCGACCGCGGCCTGGCTCGTCCTGCCGGAGGACGAGGGCCGGGTGCGCGCCGCGAGCCCCGGCTGGGCTCCCGCTCCCGACGACCTGGAGCAGGCCCGCAAGGCCTTCGCCGAGGAGGGCCCGGTCGCCTGGGCCGGTCCCGGCGCGACGCGGCTGGCCATCCCGCTCGGGACGCACGGCGCGTCCCAGTCGGGCGTCCTCGGGCTCGCCCTCGAGCGCGCCGAGGGGCTCGACGACGAGGAGCAGGGCTTCCTCGCCGCGTTCGCGACGCAGTGCGGCCAGGCCCTGCAGCGCTCGCGCCTCTTCCAGACCGAGCGCGAGAGCCGTCGCCGGACCGAGTCCCTGCAGGCGGCGACCGCCGCGCTGGCGGCGGCGGTCACGCCGCGCGACGTGGGCGAGGCGGTCGTGCGCGAGGCCCTTCGCGCGTTCGATGCCACGTCCGCGTCGGTCCGCCTGCTCGACCCCGACACCCGCGCGCTGGAGACCGTGGCCGTCGGCGGCTTCCCCGACGGCCTCGCCCGACCGCTCGGCAGCAGCCCGCTCGATGAGCCCTCGCCGACCGCGGACGCGGCGCGGGAGGCGCGGGCCCTGTACCTGAGCTCGTCGGCCGACGTGCAGGCCCGCTATCCCGGGGTCGACCGCCCCGGCGCATGGCCCGCGCGCGGGGCGCTGGCGGCTCTCCCGCTGCAGGCGGAAGACCGGGCGATCGGGACGCTCTCGCTGCGCTTCGACCGCTCGCGCGCCTTCGGCGCGGACGACCGCGAGGCGCTCGAGGCCCTCGCCGGGCTCGCCGCCCAGTCGGCGGTGCGGGCGTCCCTGCACGAGGCGGAGCAGCGCCGCCGGGTCGGCTCCGACCTGCTCGCCGAGGCGGGCTTCGCCCTCGATGCGGATCTCGGTGTCTCGGAGCGACTGCGGCGGCTGGCGGCGCTCCTGGTGCCCGGCCTCGGCGACGCTTGCTGCATCGAGCTCGCCGAGGACGACGGATCGGTCGAGGTCGCGGCGGTGTCCGGGCGCACGGCGGAGCACGAGGCCCTCGTCCGCGAGATTCGCGAGCGCTTCGTGATCGACGCCGCTCGCGGGCCCGGCATGCGGCGGGTCATGGACTCCGGGGAGCCCCTGCACGTGCGGCATGTCTGGCCGTCCGACCTCGAGCGATACGTGGCGGCCGCCGCCGTGGACCCGGAGACCGCGGACCGGCTGCGGCGCTCCCCGCCCCGGTCGATCCTCGTCGTGCCGATCGTCGCGCGCGGGCGCAGCATCGGCGCGATCGGCCTGGTGTCCTGCGCCGCCGACCGGGCCTACGACGCGCAGGACCTCCGGCTGCTCGAGGACATCGGCCGCCGCGCCGGGCTCGCGCTCGACAACGCGCGGCTCTACGAGGCCCAGGTGGGGGTGGCCCTCACCCTCCAGGAGAGCCTCCTGCCTCCCGGCCTGCCGGTCCTGCGCGACCTCGGGCTCGCGGCGCGCTACCTGTCGGCGGCCGTCCACACGGAGGCGAGCGGCGACTGGTACGAGGCGGTCGCCCTGTCGGGCGAACGGGTCTTCCTCGCCGTCGGCGACGTCGTCGGGCGGGGCACCGAGGCGGCGGCCGTCATGGGACAGCTGCGCAGCGCGATGCGGGCCTACGCGCTCGCGGGGCTGTCGCCGGCGGCCGCGCTCGAGAAGCTGAGCGACTTCGCCGCGGGCGTGCCCGGAGCTGAGGTCTCGACGGCGGCCGCGGCCGAGGTTGACCTGGCGCGCGGGCGCGTGACCTACGCCTGCGCCGGGCACCTGCCGCCGCTCCTCGTGGGCGCCGGCGGGGCGGCCACCTTCCTCTCGGACGGGCGCGGCCCGGCCCTCGGGATCCGCCCTCACGGCTATCGGGAGGCGGTCGAGCGGTTCGATGAGGGCTCCTCGCTCGTGCTCTACACCGACGGGCTCGTCGAGCGGCGGCGCGAGCCGCTCGACACCGGCCTGGAGCGGCTGGCGGCCGCGGCGGCGGCGGCCGCGGCCGCCCGCCCGGCCGATCTCTGCGAGCGGCTCATCGACGGGCTGGTGGACCGGCGCTCGATCGCCGACGACGTCGCGGTGCTGGTCGCGAGGCGGGAGGCGGCGGTCCGCCCGCTCGCGCTCACCGTGATCGCCGAGCCCCGTGCCCTCGGAGAGGTGAGGCAGGCCGTCCGCGCCTGGCTGGCCGACGCGGAGGTGGATCCCGCGGTGCGCGAGGACGTCGTGCTGGCGTGCGGCGAGGCCGTCGCCAACGCCGTCGAGCACGCCTACGCCGGCCGCCCGCCCGGGCCGGCGGAGGTCGAGCTCTCCCTCGCGGAGGACCGCACGCTGAACGTGCGCGTGCGCGACGAGGGGCGCTGGCGGCCGCCGAGCGAGGATGCCCCCGGGCTGCGCGGCCGCGGCCTCTTCCTGATGCGCAACCTGATGGACCGGGTCGAGGTCGAGCACGACGCGGGGGGCACCGAGGTGCGGATGAGCCTCCGGGCCGGCGTGGTCCCGCCGGCGCCTGCCCGGCCGGCGCCGCCCGGGCCTCCGGTGCCGGCCTCCCTGGCGTTCGCCGCCGCCCCCGACGGCACCCTCGTGGGGCTCCTCCGGGGTGAGATCGACGCCTCCCACACGAGCTCGCTGCGCGAGCAGATCGAGCGCGCGGCCGAGCGGGGGGGCGACATCGCGCTCGACCTGGACGGCGTGGGCTACATCGACAGCAGCGGCGCGCGCCTGCTGGTGGACGTGGCGAAGCGGCTGTCGGCGGCGGGGGGCCGGCTGGAGCTCAGGGCGCCGAGCGGCAGCCCGGCCCGGCGGCTCATCGCCCTCTGCCGCCTCGACATGGCCGCGGGAATCACGGTTGACGGCGCCTGACCGGCTCGCGGCCTCACGACTTCTTCGCGTCCACGGCCTTTCGCAGCTGCTCCTTGTTCATGCGCGACCGGCCCGCGACGTTGAGGCGCTTCGCCTCGGCGTAGAGCTGGTCGCGCGTCCGCCCGCGCGGCCCCGGCCGCCCGGAGCGCAGCCCGCCGCGGCGGCCCGACGAGATGTCCTGCGTCGACGTCCTCGATGAGCTCTCTCGCCTCCCCGGCGCGGGCCCGCTCCTTGTTGACGGTCCGCGCGGCGATCTCCTTCGCGCGCTTGTCGGACTCGCCGCTCGCCTTGGCCTGATCGCGGATGTGCTCGTACTGGCGCTCCCTCTTGGCGTTGCTGCCGCGCGGCACGGCGCCCTCCTCTCGTCGTCGTGGTGCCCGGGCGATTCGCGGCGGCACGCCGCCGCCTCCGCCGGGCTGAACAGGGCGGGTGGGGAGGCGGCCCTGCCCGGCCGCCTCCCTCCGTACCGCCACGCACCTCCTCCCCGTGGTGCGTTCGCGCGAGGCCCGGGGCGCGGGGGTGACGCCGGCCGGCTCGGCGCTGGGGCTCTACCCGCCCGGTGGGTCCGCCAAACCGGGCCGGTCGAGCTCGGGACCGCCGGCTACAGCAGGATGATCAGCAGGATCACGATGATGATGACGAGAACGAGCGCGCCGATTCCGATGTACACGATCTCCTCCAAGAGTCCGGGTGCAGCAGTCCGTGCCCGATCCCCCGGCCCCCCAAACGCCGGGACCGGACACGCCAGGTCACGCGGCCGCGCGCTCCTCGAGGCCGCGGCGCAGGAGCGCGAGCACCGCGAGCTCGTCGGAGCTGTGGCCGCGCTCCAGGCGCCGCTCGACCTGCTCGCGGAGCGAGGAGATCGTCCGACCGTCGAGGAAGTGGTCGATCACGCGCGGGTCGATGTAGTTCGCCCGGCAGACGGCGGGGGTGTTGCCGAGCAGCTCGGCCGCCTGACGGCAGACGGCCGCGACGGCGCGCTGGCGCTTGCGCGCGCCCTCGATGGGCCCCACCTCGTCGAGCGCCACGGCCGCGGCCACGGTCCCGGCCCAGGTGCGGAAGTCCTTGGCCGTGAACTCCTCGCCCATGTGCTCCTGGATGTAGGCGTTGACGTCCTCCGAGCGCACGTCCACCACGTCGCCGTCCTCGTCGACGTACTTGAGGACCTCGTACCCGGGCAGGTCGTCCATCTCCTGCAGCACCCGCGCGAGGCGCGCGCTCTTGAGCTCGGCGTGCTGGCCGGCCCCGCCCTTGCCCTCGAAGTCGAGCACGATGAGGTCGTCGTCGATGCTGAGGTGCCGGGAGCGGAAGGTCGCCAGGCCGAAGGTGCCGTGCGCGACCGCATATTCCTCGCCGCCCACGCGGATGAGGGTGCGGTCGAGGAGCTGCACGGCGGTGGCCAGGGCCACCTCGCGGTCGAGCGTGCGGCGCCGCAGGTGCCGGTTCGTCGTGGCGCGCAGCGCCGGCAGCCGCTCGGCGAAGCGCAGGATCCGCTCGTACTTCTCGCGGCCCTGCTCCTCGTGCCAGGCCGGGTGGTAGCGGTACTGCTTCCGGCCCGCGTCGTCGAGCCCGGTGGCCTGGAGATGACCCCGGGAGGACCGGCAGATCCAGACCTCGCGCCACGCGGGCGGGATCGCGAGCGCGCGGATCCGGGCGATCACCTTGGGATCGCGGACGGGCCGGCCGCGGTCGTCGAAGTAGCGCTCGCCGCGGCCGTGACGGCGGCGGGTGTACCCGGCCTCCCGATCGGAGCTGTGGCGCAGCGCCGGGACGGCGCGACCTACCCTCGCGCCGGCTGCCCGGGCGGCAGCCGCTGTCTGATGTCCGTCGTCATGGCTCGCCTCCCCGTGTCCGGCGCCGCGCCCCGATCCGGTCGCGCTGTCCGGCATTTCCCCCGGCGCGCCCCGGCCGAACCATCGGATCGGTCGTTCGTGTGAGCCGGCGAGCGCGCGCGGCCGGCGCCGGCACGTTCACCCGTGGCTCGGCTACGTCTCCGCGGCCGGGCCGCCCTCGAGCTTCGCGACGACCCGCTCCGCCTCCTCGACGAGACGGGACGCCTCCTCGGCCTCCGCCATCGCGCGGGCCTCCGCGTCGGCCGCCCGGCCGGTCTCGTCGCCGCGGGCGGCGCTCGCCCGCTCGGCGTCCTCGAGCTCGGCGCGGAGCCGGGCGACCTCGGACCCCGCCTCGTCCCGCGCGCGCTCGGCCGCCTCGCGCGCCCGCCGCGCCTCGTCCAGCCGGTCCCGCGCGCGCCGCGCGTTCTCCTCCGCCGCGCCGGCGAGCTCGCGGGCCTCGGCGAGCGCCTCGCTCGCCCGCCGCTGCGCGGCGGGCGGCGAGCTCGTCCACGGCGGGCGGCCCGGCGGCGCCCTTCCGCGCGGCGGGCCGCTTCGGCCTGGCGGGCGCGGGCGGCGGCGGGCCGCCGCCCAGGAGGCCGGCCCCGAGGTCGGGCTCGGGGTCGCGCGAGAGGCGGCCGCGGCGCAGGTCCTCGCGCTCGTCGTCGCGCCGGGCCGCCGCGCGGACGGCGGCGCGGACGGCGACGTCGCCCGAGAGGGCGGCGACCGCCGCGGCCTCCGCCTCGGTCGCGGCCCGCAGCTCGTCGGCGCCGGAGCGGCCGTCGAGCATGGCCCGCTGGGCCTCGGCGAGGGCCTCCTCGGCGGCGATCGCGGCCGCGAGCGCGTCCGGCTCCTCGCGGGCGAGCCGGTTCAGCTCCGCGGCCAGCTTGGTCGGCCGTCGCAGCGCGGCGACGCGGTCGGCCGCGCCGCGGTCGCCGGCGGCGCGCAGCTCCTTGACGAGGGCGTCGCGCCCCGGGATGAACTCGCCGGGCGGTCCGGCGAAGAGGGCGTCGAGCCGGTCCTCGAGGTCGTCCATCGCGTCACAGGATATGGCGGCCGGCGCGGAGAGCGGTCCACCCTCACCGGCGCCGTTTGACAGCAGATCGGCCCGAGGATAGAGCCGGACATGCCAGTCCCTCTCCAATGGAGGTGATCCGAGATGAGGGGACGCGTGAAGGTCGCGGTCGCGAGCGCGCTCGTGGCGGGGGCGGCCGTGGCGGGAACGGTCGCGTTCGCGGACGGCGGCAACGGGATCCGCGAGACGCTGACCGGCTACGAGGAGGACCCCCTGGTCCTCTCGACGACGGGATCGGGTGAGTTCTCCGCGTCGATCAAGGCCAAGGGCGACTCGATCCGGTACCGGCTGAGCTACGCCGAGCTCGAGGGCAGCATCACCCAGGCGCACATCCACTTCGGGGGCCGCGCGCAGAGCGGCGGCATCTCCGTCTGGCTCTGCGGAAACCCGAGCCCAACGGTCACCCCGCCCCTCGGCACGCAGGCTGTGCCCGGCCGCGCCGGCGACCATCACGGGCACGATCATGTCCGCGGGACGTGGTCGGCCCAGTCGCCCAGGGCATCGACCCCGGTCAGTTCGACGAGCTGGTCGACGCCGTCCGCGCCGGAGTGACCTACGTGAACGTCCACAGCTCCACGTACCCGGGCGGGGAGATCCGCGCCCAGCTGGACCCCGTGGAGCACGACTGAGCGGAGGGCCCGCCTCCCGTCTGCGGGAGGCGGGCCTCGCCCGCCGCGCGGACGACCGCCGCCGCGAAGCCGTTGACGCGTGACCGGCGGCGGGCGGAGGCTTGGGGTCCACCGCGGAAGGGGGCGCCGTGAGCAACGGGACGAGCGATCTCTCGGTCACGATCGAGCCGTGGGGTCCGGCGGCGTCCGGCGTCGACCGGGCCGCGCGGGCGGCGATGCGGACCCGGGCCGTCCGCCGGGCGATCGGGCGCGCGCGGCACCGGCTGCTCTCCACCGAGCTGATCGGGGCCGACCTGGACGGCCGCCGCGCTGCGGCTGCGCCGCGCGCCGTACGGACGACGATCTACGACTACGACGAAGAGCGCGCCCTCCGGGTCGAGGCACCGCTCAGGGATCCCGCGAGCGCCACCGTCTCGATCATCGCCGCGCAGCCGCCGCCCTCCGGCGAGGAGTTCGCCGCCGCGGTCGAGGTGCTCAACGGGACGACCCGGAGCTGGGAGACGCGCTGGCCGCGGGCCGGCTCGAGCCGTATCGGCCGATGCCGCCGCTCATCCCCGGCGAGCGCCCGGACGGCGAGGCCGAGCGCGTGATCGCCGTCGGCCTGCGCGCGAAGGACCGCTCGGCGCGCCACGAGATCGTCGGGGTGTCGCTCGGCCGCGGCGCGGTCGCGCGCTTCGACCGCGGCGCGCCGGACGGCGCCGCGGCCGGCCCGACGACCTGCGGGCCGCCGGACGCCGGCCAGCCGACGGTCCCCAGGGGCACCCCCGGGGCGGCGCGGATCACCGTGAAGCAGGGCGCCACGACCCTGTGGAGGCTCATCGCCATCCGCCCCTCGGCATCGAGCGGCGTCGTCGGATCGGGCGTTCAACCTGCGGGCCGTTGACTACCGCGGCAAACGGGTGCTGCGGCGGGCGCACGTGCCGATCCTCAACGTCGAGTACAAGACCGGCCCCTGCGGGCCGTTCCGCGACTGGCAGTGGGAGGAGGGGCGCTTCAAGGCGCAGGGCACGACGGTCGCGCCCGGCTTCCGCCTGTGCTCCGCACCGGCGACCACGCTGATGGACTCGGGGGTGGACGCCGGCAACTTCGCGGGCGTCGCCGTCTATGTGCAGGGCGACGAGGTCGTCCTGGTGAGCGAGATGGAGGCGGGCTGGTACCGCTACATCAGCCAGTGGCGCCTGCACCGCGACGGGACGATCCGGCCGCGGTTCGGCTTCGCCGGGATCGACGACTCCTGCATCTGCGACATCCACCACCACCACGCCTACTGGCGGCTGAACTTCGACATCGGCGCCGAGTCCCGGAACTCGGTGCAGGAGTGGAACGACCACCCGGGGCCGTCGCCGGGCTCGTGGCGCACGATGCGGTTCGAGGCGCGCCGGCCGCGGGCCACCCACATGTCGCGCAAGTGGCGGGTGGTCAACACGCAGACCGGCGCCGGGTACGAGATCGTCCCGGGTCATCACGACGGCCAGGCGGATGCCTTCGGGGTGGGGGACTTCTGGGCGCTGCGGCTGCGAAAGGGGCAGATCGACGACGGGCAGGAGTTCACCTCCTCGCCGGTCCTGGCGCCGGCGCGGATCGACACCTTCGTCAACGGGGACGACATCACGGACCGGGACGTGGTCGTCTGGTACGTCGGCCACTTCAAGCACGACGTGAACGAGGACCCGCACCACGACGATGGCCCCGCCCACGGCCATATCGTGGGACCGGAGCTGCGGCCGCACGGGTGGTAGGCCGAGGCGCCGTTCGGTAATGGTTTGGACAAAGGCGCGCCGGAGGGCTGGCGAAATGGCGCCCGACTGTGCATCATTTGTCACGAGGCGGGTGACGCCGCGGGCAACGGTGCCGCCTCAACTGCCCAGCCACTCGTGGACTGTGAGCACCGAAGGCCGCCGATGGGGGTACAACGGCGGCCTTCGTCGTTGGTGGACGAGGCCCTGAGCCCTCGCCCGGCCGGCGGCCGCCCGCGACGGCGGGGCCGGATCGTAGAGTTGCCCGGTGACGGGGCGACGCCGCCAGCAGCAGGGGCTCCAGCGCGTCCTCGGAGCGCCCGCGCTGTTCGCGACCGCCTACGGCAACGTCGGCTCGTCGATCTACTACGCGCTCGGCGTCACGGCGGCCCTGGCCCTCGGGCTCACGCCGCTCGTCTTCATCGTCGCCGGCCTGATCTTCGCGGCGACGGCGGCCACCTACGCCGAGGGGACGGTGCGGTTCCCGGAGGCCGGGGGCTCGTCGAGCTTCGCCCGCCACGCCTTCAACGAGGTCGTCAGCTTCGGGGCCGCCTGGGCCCAGATGCTCAACTACATCATCACGATCGCCATCTCGGCGTTCTTCGTCCCGCACTACCTCTCGATCTTCTGGGAGCCGCTGAAGGAGAACCCGTGGGACGTGATCGTCGGGGCGGCCGTGATCGCCCTGCTCGTCGGCGTGAACGTCGTCGGGGTGAAGGAGGCGGCGCGCCTGAACATCGTGCTGGCCGTCATCGACTTCGCCACCCAGGCGCTGCTGGTCGTGCTCGGCTTCGTCCTGGTCTTCTCCCCGGAGATCCTGGTCGACAACGTTGACTTCGGCGTCGCGCCGACCTGGGAGAGCTTCTTCCTCGCGATCCCGGTGGCGATGATCGCCTACACCGGCATCGAGACCATCTCCAACCTGTCGGAGGAGGCGCGCGACCCCTCCCGCGACATCCCGCGCTCCATCCGCCTGGTCGCGGTCGCCGTCTACGCCATCTACTTCACCCTGCCGGCGATCGCCCTCTCGGCCCTTCCGGTCTCGGAGGGCCCCGACGGGTTCAGCACCCCCCTGGGCGAGCCCCCCGAGGAGGGCGGCTTCGCCAACGACCCGGTCCTGGGGATCGTTGACAACCTCGGGGTGGAGGGCGGGCTTCCTCACCGTCCTCGAGATCTACGTCGGCGTCCTGGCCGCGACCATCCTCTTCATCGCCGCCAACGCCGGCGTCATCGGCGCGTCGCGCATCACCTACGCGATGGCCAGCTACCGGCAGCTCCCCGAGCCCTTCCGCCGCCTGCACCGCCGCTTCAAGACGCCGTGGCTCGCGCTGGCGCTGTTCGCGGGCCTGGCCCCGATCGTGGCCATCCTGCCGGGGCAGACGGAGTTCCTCGGCACGATGTACGCGTTCGGGGCGATGCTCTCGTTCACCGTCGCGCACGTGTCGCTCGTCGCGCTGCGCGTGCGCCGGCGCGACGAGGAGCTGGTCTACCGCGCGCGCCCCAACGTGCGCCTCCGCGGCGTCGACTGGCCGCTGTTCGCGATCCTCGGCGGGCTCGCGACGGGCCTGGCGTGGCTGGTGGTGGTCATCCAGGAGCCGGCCACGCGGTGGGCGGGCCTCGGCTGGCTGGCGCTCGGGTTCGTCGTCTACCTCGTCTACCGCCGCAGCGTGCTGCACCTGCCGGTGGCCGAGACCGTCCGCGCCCCGGCGGTCGTGCTGACCGACGAGCTGCGGGTGGAGTACCGCACGATCGTCGTGCCCGTGGTGCGCTCGGCCGAGTCGGAGGAGGCCCTCGTCGTCGCGTCGCGTCTGGCGGCCGAGCGCCGGTCGCGGGTCGCGATCGTGCACGTGGTCGAGATCCCGATGGAGCTCCCGCTGACGGTGGACCTGCCGTCGGCCGAGCGCGAGGCGAACGACCTCCTCGACGACGCCCGCGCGCTGGTCGAGAGCTACGGGGTCCGTGCGGTCACGCGCCTCGAGCGCGCCCGCAGCGCGGGCCCGGCGATCGTGGCCGACGCGGTGGCGCGCACCGCCGATCTGGTCGTGATCGGGGCGCCGCGGCGCGGCATCGGCCGGCGCACGCCCGTGTTCGGAAAGACCGTGCGGCACGTGCTCAAGCACAGCCCGTGCCGCGTGATCGTCGCCACGACCCGCGAGGAGGCGGCGGCGTGAGCCGCGGCGCGGTGCCGGTGGTCCTCGCGGCGGTCGTCGTCCTGCTGGGGGTCGCGCTGATCGCCCGGACGGTCTCGCTGGGCGTGGGCGGCGGGTTGGGGCTCCTGATCGGGGGGCTGCTCGTGATCGGTGGCGCGCTGCGCCTCTACCTGCTGCGGCCGTGGCGCAGAAGCTGACCCCGCCCGGGCCGGGCCTCCGCGCGCGCTCGCTCGCGCTGATCGCCTACGGCGAGGTCGGCTCGGCGCTGGCGTTCGCCCTCGGCATCGTGGCGCTCTACGCGGTCGGCCTGACGCCCTGGGTGCTCCTGGCCGTCGGGCTCCTCGTGCTGGTCGTGAGCCTCTCCTACGCCGAGGGCGCGGCGGCCATGCCGGAGCCCGGCGGCGCCGCGACCTTCGTGCGGCGCGCGTTCAGCGACCCCGCCGGATTCGTCACGGGGTGGCTGCTGTTCCTCGACTACTTCGTCGTGATCGCCCTGGCGGCGCTGTTCGTCCCCCACTACCTGGGCTCGGCGCTCGGGTGGGAGGCGGCGCGGGACCGGCCCTGGGACGCGCTGATCGGGATCGCGGTGATCCTGGCGATCGCCGGCGTCCGGCGGCTGCGGAAGGTGAGGCTCTACAAGGTCGCGGTGGCGATGGTCGCCGCCGCCCTGGTCGTGCAGGTCGCCATCGCCGCCATCGGGTTCGCCACGGTCGTCTCGGCCGACGCGCTGTCCCTCGGGACCGATCTCGGCACGGCCCCCTCGTGGTCGTCGATCGCCCTCGCGCTGGCCCTGGCGACGCTGGCCTACACCGGCATCGAGAGCGTCTCCAGCTACGCGGCGGAGGTGCGCGAGCCGGGGCGCACGCTGCCCCGGAGCCTCTTCGTCGGCATCGGCGTCGCCGTGGCGATCAACGTGGCGGTGGCGGTGGTCGGGGTCTCGGCGTTCCCGGCCGAGCCGGACTCCAGCGCCCCCGACGGCGTCGCGAGCGCCCTGGGGACGGAGTGGCTCAAGGCGCCGCTGGTGGGGATCGCCTCGGCCGTCGGCGACGAGATCGGCGCCCGCGAGGCGCTCGAGGTCGTCGCCGGCGTCACCGGGGCCCTGATCCTCCTCGCGGCCGTCATCACGGCCATGGTGGGCGCGGAGCGGCTCGCCCAGTCGATGGCCCGCTACGACATGCTGCCCCACGCCTTCGCCCGGCCGGCGCGGGGGGCCCGGCCGCCGCTGGCCGGCGCCGTCGCGGTGGCGGCCGTCGCGTCGGGCCTCATCGTGCTCGCGGTGACCGCGGGCGACGGCGAGCGCTTCCTCGCCGGCCTCTACAGCTTCGGCGTGCTCATCGCGCTGACCGCCGCCCAGGCCGCGGTGGTGCGCCTGCGGGCGCGCGAGCCGGGCCTCCAGCGCCCCTTCCGCGTGCCCCTGGCCGTCAGCGTGCGGGGGAAGGAGATCCCGCTCCCGGCCGTCGTCGGAGCGGTTCTGACGCTCGCGCTGTGGGTCGCGGCGGTGGCGACGAGCGAGGGGGCGAGGATCGCGGGGCCCGTCTGGCTGGCCGTCGGCATCGCGGTCTACCTGCTGTCCCGGCGTGCCGGCGGGGAGACGCTGCTGGGCCGGGCGACGCCGCCCGAGCCCGACCTCGTCCCCTCCGCCGAGCCGGGCTTCCGGCGGATCCTCGTCCCGGTCAAGCCCGGCGACATCGGGCGCGAGGTGCTCGCGACGGCGCTGAGGCTCGCCAAGCAGTCCGGCGGCTCGGTGCGCGTGATCAACGTGCTGAAGGTCCCGATGGCGCAGCCCCTCGGCGCCGACCTCGGCGGGGCCGAGCAGGACGGCCTCGACGTCGTCGAGGAGGCGCGCGAGACGGGCGCGGACCAGGGCGTCGGGGTCGACGGCGTCGTCGTCCGCGCCCGGTCGCGGAGCGAGGCGATCGTCGCCGAGGCGCAGGAGATCGGCGCCGACCTCGTCATGATGGGCTCGTCGCCTCGCTGGCGGTCCCAGTCGCGCTTCTTCAGCCCGCTCGTGGACGAGGTCTTGCGCGCGGCGCCCTGTGAGGTGATGGTCGTCACCTATCCCGAGGGCGTCCTCGAGGAGGCCGGCGGCGCATAATGTGGACATGAAGGCGATCGTCGTCGGTTGTGGTCGCGTCGGCTCCTCCCTGGCGCGAAGCCTGGCGGGCGAGGGGTGGGAGGTGGTCGTGGTCGAGCAGAGGGAGGAGGCGCTGACGCGCCTCGGCAGCGACTGGCGCCACCCGCTGGTGATCGGTCACGGGATGGACGCCGACATCCTCGAGGAGGCGGGCATCGACGACGCCGACATGCTCATCGCCGCGACCGACGGCGACAACACGAACCTGATCATCGCCCAGGTCGCCACGCAGCGATACCACGTCGACCACGTCGCGGCCCGCATCCAGGACCCGGCGCGGGCCGAGGTCTACGGGGACCGGGGCTTCGAGGTGATCTCGCCGGTGAAGATGGCCATCGAGGGGCTCACCCGCTGGGCCCTGGCCGCGGGGGCGGCGACCTGATGTTCACGATCGTGGTCGGTGGCGGGAAGATGGGCTCCAACCTCACCCGCACCCTCGTCGCCAAGCAGCACGAGGTGACGGTCGTCGAGGCGAAGGCCGCGCGGGCCGACATCCTCGAGGACGAGTTCGGCCACCGGGTCGTCCACGGCGACGGCACGGAGCTCTACGTGCTCGAGTCGGCCGGCATGACGCGGCCGCCGGACATCGTGGTCGCCGTCACCGGCGACGACGAGGACAACATGATCATCGCCCAGCTCGCCCGCGAGAAGTACGGCGTGGCCAAGGTCATCGCGCGCGTCAACGACCCCCGGAACCAGGTCCACTTCGACCTGCTCGGCATCTCGCCCACGATCTGCCCGACCCAGCGGATCATGGCCCTCATCGAGCACGAGGTCCCCGAGCACGAGCTCGTCCACCTCCTCGAGCTGCGCCAGGAGAACCTCGAGATCATCGAGGTCGAGGTTGACCCGAGGTGCCCGTGCATCGGCAAGTCGGTGGACAAGCTCGCCCTGCCGGCCGGCTCCCGCCTGATCTCCCTCGTCCGCGACGGGGTGGCCGAGCTGGTCGACGACGGGACCGTCCTGAACGCGGGCGACCAGGTGCTCGCCATCCTCGAGCCCGGGCGCGAGGACGAGGTGCGCCGGCTCCTGCTCGGCCGCTGACGCCGGCCGGCCCCCGCCCGTCACGCCTGTAGGGTCTCGACCGTGACGACGATCCTGGACGGCCTCGAGCGCAGCCTGGTCGAGGAGAAGCGCTCCATCGAGATCGAGGAGGCGCGCCGGCTCGTGGACCTGCCCGCGTCGGAGCTGCCGCGCCTCCTGGGCCTCGCCCACGAGGTGCGGCGGCGCTGGTGGGGCGAGGGCGTCGAGCTCGAGTCCCTGATCAGCGCGCAGACCGGAGGGTGTCCCGAGGACTGCGCCTTCTGCTCGCAGTCGATGCACTACGACGCCCCGGCCCAGCGCCACGCCTTCCTGCCCCTCGACCAGGTGGTCTCGGCCGCGCGGGCCACCGAGGCCTCCGGGGCCAGCGCCTTCTGCATCGTCGTCGCGGTGCGCGGGCCGGACCGGCGCCTGATGGACCAGGTGCTGCGCGCGATCGACGCCATCCACGCAGAGACCGGCCTCGACGTCAACTGCTCGCTCGGCATCCTCACGCGCCCCCAGGCCGAGGCCCTGCGCGACGCCGGGGTGCACCACTACAACCACAACCTGGAGACCAGCCGGAGCTTCTTCCCCGAGATCGTCACCACGCACACCTGGGAGGAGCGCGTCGAGACGTGCCGGCTCGTCACCGAGCTCGGCATGAAGCTCTGCAGCGGCGGCATCCTCGGGATGGGGGAGACCTGGGAGCAGCGGCTCGAGCTCGCCTACGAGCTGCGCGAGCTGGGGCCCGACGAGATCCCGCTCAACTTCCTCAACCCGCGCCCCGGGACACCGCTGGCCGGCCGGCGGCCGCTCGAGGCGCACGACGCGCTGCGCGCGATCGCGATCTTCCGGCTGGTGTTCCCCGATCGGATCATCCGCTATGCGGGCGGCCGCGAGCTGGTGCTGCGCGACGCCCAGGCCCTCGGCCTGGTGGGGGGCGTGAACGGCATGATCGTCGGCAACTACCTCACCACCGCCGGCCGCCCCGCGGCCGAGGACGTGCGCCTGGCCCGCGACCTGGGGATGCCGGTGGTCCCCGGCGCGCGCGCGGGCGGCTGACGGGGCGGCCCGTGGGGCCCCAGGAGGTGCTGGCGCTCGATCGGGCGCACGTCTGGCACCCCTACGCGCCGATGCCGGCCGCCGACCCGCCGCTCGTCGTCGAGTCGGCGTCCGGCGTGCGGCTGCGCCTCGCCGAGCCGGTCGGCGGGGTGCGGGAGCTCGTGGACGGCATGTCGTCGTGGTGGTCCGCCATCCACGGCTACGCCCACCCGGCGCTCGACGCGGCCGTGCGCGACCAGCTCGGGCGAATGAGCCACGTGATGTTCGGCGGGATCACGCACGAGCCGGCGGTGAGCCTGGCTGCGCGCCTGGTGGAGATCACCCCCGAGCCGCTGCGCCACGTGTTCCTCGCCGACTCGGGGTCGGTCTCGGTCGAGGTCGCGGTGAAGATGTGCCTCCAATACTGGCGCTCCCGGGGGCACCCTGAGAAGCGCCGCCTCTGCACCTGGCGCGGCGGCTACTACGGCGACACCCTCCAGCCGATGTCGGTCTGCGACCCCGACGGCGGCATGCACCACATGTGGGCCGGCGTCCTCCCCGAGCAGGTCTTCGCGGAGATGCCGCCCGCCGGCTTCGACGCGCGCCCCGACCCGGCGTACGTCGACCGGCTCGAGGCGACCGTCGCCGAGCACGCCGCCGAGCTCGCCGCCCTCATCGTGGAGCCCGTCGTGCAGGGCGCCGGGGGGATGCGCTTCCACTCGCCCGGGTACGTCGCCGCCCTCCGGGAGATCGCCGACCGGCACGACGTCCTCCTCGTCTTCGACGAGATCGCGACCGGCTTCGGGCGCACCGGCGAGCTGTTCGCCGCCGACCACGCGGGCGTCGCGCCCGACGTGATGTGCGTCGGCAAGGCGATGACCGGCGGCTACATGACCATGGCGGCGGCGCTGTGCACCTCGGCGGTGGCCGAGGCCATCTCGACCGGAGAGGTGCCGGTGCTCGCGCACGGGCCGACCTTCATGGGCAACCCGCTGGCCGCGGCCGTCGCCGGCGCCTCCATCGACCTGCTCCTGGCCGGCGACTGGCGCGGGGACGTCGCGCGCATCGAGGCCGGCCTGCGGGAGGGGCTCGCGCCGGCCGCCGGGCTGGCCGGGGTCGCGGACGTCCGCGCGCTCGGCGCCATCGGCGTGGTGCAGCTCGACCACGAGGTTGACGTGCCCGCCGCGACCCGGGCCGCCGTCGAGCGCGGCGTCTGGCTGCGGCCGTTCCGGGACCTCGTCTACACGATGCCGCCCTACGTGGCCGGCGACGACGACGTCGCGCGCATCTGCGAGGCCGCCGTGGCCGCGGCGGAGGCCGGATGAGCCGCACGGGCCTCGACTGGCTGCCGGAGGCGCTCGCCGACCTCGCCGACCGCGACCTGCTGCGGGTCCTGACCTACTGCCAGGGCGCGCCCGACCCCGAGGTCGAGATCGACGGCGTCCCTCACCTCCTGCTCGCGTCCAACAACTACCTCGGGCTCGCCAACGACCCGGCGGTCGTGGCCGGCGCCCGCGCCGCGCTGGAGGAGTACGGCGCCGGCGCTGGCGCCTCGCGCCTCGTCACCGGCAGCCTCGACCTGCACCGCCGCCTCGAGGAGCGGATCGCCGCGCTCAAGCGCTGCGAGGACGCGCTGGTCTTCCCGACCGGGTTCCAGGCGAACGTCGGCACGATCCCGGCGCTGGTCGGTCGGGGCGACGTCGTCCTCTCCGACGAGCTCAACCACGCCAGCCTCATCGACGGCTGCCGTCTGTCGGGCGCCGAGGTCGTGCGCTACCCGCACTCCGACGCGGAGGCCCTGGAGTCGGCCCTCCGCGCCGCGGGGCCGCGGCGGCGGCGGCTGATCGTCACCGACACGGTCTTCTCCATGGACGGCGATCTCGCCCCCCTTCCCGCGATCGTGGAAGTCGCCGATCGCCACGGCTGCATGCTGATGGTCGACGAGGCCCACGCCACGGGGGTGCTCGGCAGCACCGGGGCCGGTGCCCTGGAGCACTTCGGCCTGGAGGGCCGCGTGCCCGTCGTGATGGGGACCCTCTCCAAGGCCCTCGGCGCCCAGGGCGGCTACGTGGCCGGCGACCGCGACCTCTGCGACTACCTGCGCACCCGCGACCGCGGCTTCGTCTTCACGACCGCGCTCGCGCCGGCGGCGGCCGGCGCGGCGCTCGCGGCCCTGGACCTCGTGCGCGACCAGCCCGAGCGGCGCGCCCGCCTGCGCGCGCTCGTGGCGCGCCTCGTCGAGGGAGCGCGGGCCCTGGGGTACACGGTGCTGCCCACCGACTCGGCGGTCGTCGGCGTCCTCGTCGGCGAGTCGGCCGACGCCCTCGCCGTCGGGGCGTCGCTGCGCCGGGCGCGGGTCTGGGCGCCGGCCATCCGGCCGCCGTCGGTCCCGCCGGGCACCGCGCGCCTGCGCCTGACCGTCATGGCGACCCACGAGGACCGCCACATCGACTGGGCGCTCGAGGCGCTTGCCGACGCACGCAACCTGGTGCCGGCCGCGTCGGTTGCTCGCGCACGCAACCACGCGGCGGAGGCGTGATGCTCGAGGAGCCCGGCATCTTCGTGATGGGGACGGACACCGGTGTCGGCAAGACGGTCGTGACGGCCTCCATCGCCCTCGCCGCCCGGGCGCGGGGGCGCGACCCGGCCGTCCTCAAGCCGGCCCAGACCGGCGACGACGGGACGATCACCGGCGATGCCGAGTTCGTCGCCGCGCTGATCGGGCTCGACGAGCCGCCCGAGGCGATCTGCCCCTACCGTCTCCAGGCGCCGCTGGCGCCGTCGGTGGCCGCGTCCCTGGAGGGCCGGCGCCTCGACCCCCAGGTCGTTGCACGCTCATACAACGACCTGGCGGAGCGGCACGACCTCGTGCTGGTCGAGGGCGCCGGCGGCGCGCTCGTGCCGTTCTCGGACGGCGTTGACATGGCAGGCCTGGCGTCGCTGCTGGGCCTGCCGGTGGTGGTCGCCGCCCGGCCGGGGCTGGGGACCCTCAACCACACGCTCCTGACGCTCGAGGCCCTGCACCGGCGCGGGCCTGACCGTGCTGGGGGTCGTCATCTGCGGCCATCCCGCGGAGCCCGGGCTCGACGCGCTCACCAACCCGCCGGCCCTCGCGCGGCTCACGCCGGTCCCGCTGCTGGGGGCCATCCCCCACGACCCGGAGATCGACGTCGAGGCGGGCCGGGCCGGGACGCTCGCCGAGATCGGCCCGGCCGGGCTCGACCCACTGCTCGGCGGGACCTTCTCGCCGGCGCGGTTCCGGCGCGACGGCGAGGCCCGGCTCGCCGCGCTCGCGTCCCATACCCAGGAGAGGAGCACCGCCCGTGGACCCCACTGACGCCGCACACGTGCTGCAGACGCCGGAGGAGTACGCCGGCTTCCTGTCGGGCCTGTCGTCCGCCAAGCGGATCGAGATGATCAACAGCTTCCGCTGCGCCGAGCTCCAGGGCGCCGAGGAGCTGCGCGTGCTGTCCGAGACGGTCGACGACCCGGATCTCGCGAGGAAGTTCGCGCGGCACGCCGCCGACGAGGAGAAGCACGGCGCCTACTTCGCCGAGATCATGCGGCGCCTCGGCGTCGAGCCCTTCGACCCGCCGGACGAGCCCGACCACATCACGATCGGGGGCCGGCTGATCGTCGACACGCTGAACGACATCGAGGAGATCCTTCCCAGGCGCGGCGAGACCGTCGGGCTCGACCGGGTGATCCCGATCCTGACCCTCTTCCAGGCCGTGGAGAGCCGGGCGCTCGTGTCGTTCGAAGCGCACCGGCGCACCTTCGAGCAGGCCGACCCGGTCGTCGCCGAGCGGATCGCCGAGATCATCGCCGACGAGAGCCACCATGCGCGGTACGTCCGCACGCTGCTCGACCGCTGGGCCGAGGAGGGCTGGGGCGACGCCGTGCGCGAGGCCCAGGAGGCGACCGACGCCCGCGAGGAGCGCGCCCGCGAGTGGGCGGCCGAGCCGCCTCGAGGCCGAGCGCCTGCGCGAGGAGGGGACGCTGTCGGCGACCTGACCTCCGAGCGCAGGGAGCGGGTCCTCGCCGCGCTCGTGGGCGCCGGCGCGGCCGGGGTCTCGGGCGAGGCGCTGGCGGCCGAGCTCGGCTGCTCGAGGGCCGCGGTGCACCGCCACGTCGAGGCGCTGCGGCGCGACGGCCTGGGCGTCCACGGCGGGCCGGACGGCTACCGCCTCGACGAGGACGCCGACCCGGTCGTCCCGATGCTCGTGGCGCCGCGCCTCGGCCCGCCCTTGGCCGGGCCGGTGGTGTGGCTGGCCGAGACCGGCTCCACGAACGACGAGGCGATCGACCGCGCGCGCGGCGGGGCCCCGGAGGGGCTCGTCGTCGGCGCCGACCGCCAGCGGGCCGGCCGGGGGCGGCGCGGGCGCCCGTGGGTGGCCGCGGCCGGCCACGCGCTGCTGGTCTCGGTGCTGCTGCGCCCGGAGGTGCCGCCGGTGGACGCCGGGCTCCTTCCGATCGTCGCCGCCGCCGCGACGGCCGAGGGCCTCGGGCCGGACGCGCGGATCGTCTGGCCCAACGACGTCCTGATCGGCGGGCGCAAGGTGGCGGGGATCCTGTGCGAGATGTCGGCCGACCAGGAACGGGTGCAGTGGGCCGTGGCAGGGATCGGGGTGAACGTGCGGTCGGCCCCGGCGCTGGACGACGCCCGCTGGGAGGCCGGCGCGCTGTCGGACGCCGGCGCGCCGCCGCGCCGGGCCGACCTGCTGGTGGACCTGCTTGGCGCGCTCGGCCGGCGCTACGCCGAGTGGGTCGAGGAGGGCCCTCGGGCGATCCTGGACGCGTACGCCGGGCGCGACGCCCTGCGCGGCCGCCAGGTGGTCGTGAGCCTCGCCGGCGAGGAGGTGGCGGGGGAGTGCGCCGGGACCGATGCCCTCGGGCGATTGCGCGTGCGGACGGCCGCCGGGGATCGCCTGCTCGGCGCGGGCGAGGTGGTGCGCGTCGGCCCGGCGCCAGCGGGGTAGGTTCAGCCCGTGGCGACGGCGCCATCGCTCGACGGCAGCGACATCTACCTCACCGACGACCTCCTGGGCGACGGCGAGCGTGCCGTGCGCGACCGGGTGCGCCGCTTCTCCGACGAGGAGGTGCGGCCCGTCATCAACGGCTTCTGGGAGCGGGCCGAGTTCCCGTTCGAGCTGATCCCGAAGCTCGCGCCCCTCGGCGTCTGCGGGGGGACCATCGAGGGCTATGGCTGCCCCGGCCTGAGCCCGCTCGCGGCGGGGCTGGTGTCGATGGAGCTCGCGCGCGGGGACGGCAGCGTCAGCACCTTCCACGGGGTCCACTCCGGCCTGGCGATGACGGCGATCGGCCTGCTCGGCTCCGAGGAGCAGAAGGCGCGCTGGCTCCCGGCGATGGCGCGGCTCGAGGCCGTGGGCGCCTTCGCGCTGACGGAGCCGAAGCACGGATCGGACGCCGTCTCGCTGGAGACGCGGGTGCGGCGGCTGGGCGGCGGCTACGTCATCGACGGCGCGAAGCGCTGGATCGGCAACGCCACCTTCGCCGACCTCATGCTCGTCTGGGCCCGCGACGCCTCAGGCGACGTGGGCGCCTACGTCGTGGAGAAGGGCACGCCCGGCGTCGAGTCCCGGCTCATCACCGGCAAGATCGCCAAGCGTGCGTCCTGGCAGGCCGACGTGACCCTGAGCGACGTGCGGGTGCCGGCGGAGAACCGGCTGGCGAACGCGGTGACCTTCGACGACGCCGCGCGGGTGCTCGCCGCCGCTCGGCCCGGCATCGCCTGGGCCGCGCTCGGCCATGCGGTGGCCGCATACGAGGCGGCCGTCGACTACGCGCTCGGGCGCGAGCAGTTCGGGACGCCGATCGGCGGTTACCAGATCACCCAGTACCGCCTGGCCAAGATGCTCGCCGAGGTCACGGCCATGCGCCTGATCTGCCTGCGCCTCGCCGAGCTCGTCTCGCGCGGGGAGCTGACGCCCGCGATGGCGAGCCTCGCGAAGATGCACAACGCCGCGCGGGCCCGGGCCGTCGTCGGGGAGGCGCGGGACCTGCTGGGCGGCAACGGGCTGCTGCTCGAGTACGACGTCGCACGCCATCTCGGGGACGTGGAGGTGACGGCGACGGTCGAGGGCACCGACGTCGTCCACGCCCTCATCGTGGGGCGCGAGATCACCGGGATGTCCGCCTTCTCCTGATGCCGGAGGGGTGCCTGGCGGCCTCCGGGGAGTGAGAGTCGCCGGCAACCGAGGAGGCAGGGCGATCGCCAGCGTCGCGACCATCGACGACAGCGCCACCCGCGCGCCGACCGGCTGGCGCTCGGGGGAGGGCAGAAGTCGCCCGCGCGGCCGCCCGTAGGCTGTGGCGGTGCGCGCGGCGGTCTACCACGGCGGCGGCCGGATCACGGTCGAGGAGCGCCCCGACCCGGTCGCGGGGCCGGGCGAGCTGGTCGTGCGGGTGCGCGCCTGCGGCCTCTGCGGCAGCGACCTCATGGCCTGGTACCAGGACCCGCGGGCCCCGCTGGTGCTGGGGCACGAGCCGGCGGGCGAGGTGGTGCAGGCGGGCGCGGGCGCCCCCTTCGCCGTCGGCGAGCGCGTGTTCGTGCACCACCACGTCCCGTGCATGACCTGCGCCCTCTGTCGCGCCGGGCGCCACACGCTGTGCCCGGCCTTCCGGCGCACCCGGATCGACCCCGGCGGCCTGGCCCAGCTGGTCCGGGTGCCGGCGGAGAACGCCCGCGCCGACGTGCTCGCCCTGCCCGACACGCTGCCCGACTGGGCGGCCACGCTCATCGAGCCGCTCGCCTGCGTGGTCCGCGGCCAGCGCTGGGCGGGGGTCGGGCCCGGGTCGCGCGTCGCCGTCGTGGGCGCCGGCGCGATGGGGCTGTTGGAGATCCGCGCCGCCCGGACGGCGGGCGCGGCTGCGGTCGCCGCCGTGGAGCCGCGCGCCGACCGGCGCGCCCTGGCCGAGGCCGCCGGCGCCACGGCGCTCGCCGGCCCAGAGCCGGACGGAGTGCGCGCCGCCCTGGGCGGGGGGCTCGCCGACCAGGTCTTTGTCTGTACAACCAACCGGGAGGCGATCGCCGGCGCCCTCCACCTCGCCGGCCCGGGCGGCGTGGTCCAGCTCTTCGCGCCGACCCCGCCCGGCGAGCTCGTGGGGCTCGACCTCGGGTCGGTCTTCTTCCGCGAGGTGAGCATCCAGTTCGACCTACTCGGCCGGGCCCTTCGACACGCGCGACGCCCTGGCGCTGCTGGCATCGGGCGCGGTTGACGCCGCCACGCTGGTCTCACACCGGCTGCCGCTCGCCGAGGTGGCCGAGGCGTTCCGTCTCGCGCGCTCGGGGGAGGCGACCAAGGTGGTCGTCGAGCCGTAGGCTCGCCGGACACCGGACGCGACCAAGGGGACGAGTGGCCATGGCCGACCGACGGGCCGAGGCGAGCTGGGCGGGGACCCTCACCGAGGGCCAGGCGGCACCCTCGAGCTGGTCTCCAGCGGGGCCGCTCATCCTCCCGGTCACGTGGGCGTCGCGCACCGAGCAGCCCCGACGGCCGCACGAGCCCCGAGGAGCTGATCGCCGCCGCGCACGCCTCCTGCTTCTCGATGGCGCTTTCCCACGGGCTCACCAGCGCCGGGACGCCCCCGGAGCGGCTGCAGGTGGCCGCGTCGGTGTCCCTCGACCCGAAGGAGGGTGGCGGGTTCCACATCACGCGCTCGCGCATCAGGTCCGCGGCATCGTTCCCGGGCCTCGACCAGGCCGCCTTCGAGGAGGCCGCCCAGGCGGCCGAGCCAGGGGTGCCCCGTGTCCGAGCGCGCTCACGGACAACATCGCCATCGAGGTGACGGCCACGCTGCAGGACTAGCGTCGCGCGGCGAGCGGAACGCGACGGACCGCCCCGCGGGCCTCCGGCGGCCCGTTCGCTTGCGCGCCACGCCCTCCTCGAAGCGGGCCCGGTCGACGACGAAGCGCTCGTGGCGCCCGGCTGCAGATGCGGTCCCGGCCGTCGTCGGCCTGCGCCGAGAAGGTGAGCCGGCGGCCGTCCACCTCCTCCAGGCGCACGCGCACCGCCACCTCGAGCCCGGGCGGGGTGGCCGCGTCGTGGCTGAGGTTGACGTGGACGCCGAGGGACATCTCGCCGTCGTCGAGGTGGGGGGCGATCGCGTTGACGCAGGCCCACTCGACCAGCCCCACCATGAAGCCCGTGGCGAGCACCTCCGGCATCGCCGCGAACCCGGGGGACTCCGGGTAGAGGTGGGGCACGGTCTTCGTCACGGGGACCACGAAGCGCAGCTCGTGCGTGATCCCGGGCGCGAGGGTCTCCCTCATCGGCGGCCCCGGTTGACGAGGGCGGTGCAGAGGAACCCGAGCGGCTCGTCGCCGAGCGCGGTGAGCCGGTGCGGCTCCTGCGAGGCGACGAACACGGCGTCGCCGGGGCCGACCTCGGCGACCTCCTCGCCGAGCAGCGCCTCGGCGCGCCCGTGGAGGATGAGGATGGCGTGCTCGTGGTGGTGGCTCTCGAGGGCCGAGGCGCCGCCGGCGGGGATGCGGAAGTAGCGCAGCTCGACGTCCCGGGCGCCCTCGGCGGCGCCGATCAGCGTGTGGCGCTCGGCGCCCGTCTCGTACTCGCGCGCGGCGACCCCGTCCCAGCTCCAGTCGCCCGAGCGGCGCCTCACCAAGCCCATGCAACGCACGTTACCGGCCGCGGCTCGGGGGTGGTCGGCGCCCCCGCCGGGCGCGCTATGCTCCGCCGGGCGCGGGCTCCGGCCCGATACGTGGTGGGCGTAGCTCAGTTGGTAGAGCTCCTGGTTGTGGTCCAGGCGGTCGTGGGTTCGAGTCCCATCGCTCACCCCTCACGGCCGGATCTCGAGCGGGTGTGGCGGAACTGGCATACGCGCTAGGTTTAGGTCCTAGTGGGGCAACCCTTGGAGGTTCGAGTCCTCTCACCCGCACTGACATGGCGCTGACGACCGAGGTCACGCCCCTCGAGGAGAACCGTGTCCGGCTCGACGTGGCTGTCCCCGGGGACGAGGTCCGGCGTCAGATGGAGCGGGCCGTGCGCGAGCTCGGCCGCGAGGTGCGCGTGCCCGGCTTCCGGCCGGGGAAGGCGCCGGCCGAGGTCATCGTCCAGCGCGTCGGCCGCGATGCCGTGGTGCAGGAGATGCTCAAGGGGGCGCTGGGCGGCTGGTACTCCGAGGCGGTGAGCGAGGCCGGCGTCGTCCCGATCGACGACCCCGAGCTGGACCTCGAGGAGGTCCCCGAGGACGGCGAGCTGACCTTCAAGGCGACGGTCCAGGTGCGGCCCAAGGCGGTTCTGGGCGAGTACACCGGGCTCGAGGTCGGCCGGGCCGAGCCCCAGGTCCCCGAGGAGGCGCTCGACCAGCAGCTCCAGGCCCTGCGCGAGCGCGCGGCGCGCCTCGTCCCGGTGGAGCGCCCGGCCCGGACGGGTGACTTCCTGGTCATCGACTTCGACGGCTCGTCCAACGGGAAGCGGCTGCGCAACGCGAGCGCCCGCGACTACCTCGTGGAGCTCGGCGGGGGGCGCCTGGTGGGCGAGTTCGACTCCCGCCTGGCCGGCATGTCGGCGGGCGAGTCGGTCGAGTTCCCCGTCGCCTACGGCGACTCCGACCGCCGCGACGAGCTGCGCGGCAGGACGGTCGACTACACGGTCACCGTCAAGCAGGTGCAGGAGAAGGAGCTGCCGGAGCTCGACGACGATCTCGCGATCGGCGTGAGCGAGTTCGACACCCTCGACGAGCTGCGCGCCGACGTCCAGCGGCGGCTGGACGAGGCCGCCGAGGCCGAGGTGGACGAGCTCTTCCGGCGCATGGTCATCGACGCGGCCGTCGCGAACGCATCGGTCGACATCCCCGCGGTGATGGTCGACCGGCGCATCGGGACGATCCTCCAGCAGACCGCCCAGCAGCTCCCGGAGGGCGTGGAGTTCGAGCAGTACCTCGCCGCGACCGGCCGCAGCCTCGAGCAGATCGTCGAGGAGCTGCGCCCGGACGCCGAGAGCGCGATCCGTCGTGAGCTGGTGGTGGAGGCCGTCGCCGACGCCGAGGGCATCGAGGTCTCCGACGAGGAGGTCGAGGAGCAGGTGCGCGCCGACGCCGAGGCGACCGGCCGCGCGCCCGAGCGGCTCCTCCAGGACCTGCGCCAGGCCGGGGGCTGGGAGGCGCTGCGCCAGGACCTGCGGCTGAAGAAGGCCGTGGACGTGCTCATCGGGGGCGCGACGCCGATCCCGATGGAGCAGGCCGAGGCCCGCGAGCGCCTCTGGACGCCCGATGCGCAACGCGGGCAGGAGGCGGCCGTCGCAGGGAAGCCGGCGCCCGCCGGGAAGCTCTGGACGCCCGGCGACCCCCGATGACCACGCGCGACGAGAGGACCCGCAGGTGAGCCCGTTGATCCCCATGGTCGTCGAGCAGACGTCGCGCGGCGAGCGGTCGTTCGACATCTACTCGCGCCTGCTCAACGAGCGGATCGTCTTCCTCGGCACGCCGGTGGACGACCAGATCGCGAACCTGGTCGTCGCCCAGCTGCTGCACCTGGAGAGCGAGGACCCCGACAAGGACATCTCGGTCTACGTCAACTCGCCCGGTGGCTCGGTGTATGCGGGCCTGGCGATCTACGACACCATGCAGTTCATCAAGCCGGACGTGCAGACGATCTGCGTCGGCATCGCGATGAGCATGGGCGCGCTGCTCCTCGCGGGCGGGGCCGCGGGCAAGCGGATGGCGCTGCCGAACGCGAAGATCCTCATCCACCAGGTCTCCAGCGGCTTCAGCGGCCAGGCGACCGACATCGAGATCCACGCGCGCGAGATCATCGACCTGCGCAAGCGGCTCGACCAGATCATCGCCAAGCACACCGGGCAGGACCTGGAGAAGGTCGAGAGGGACACCGAGCGGGACTTCTTCATGAGCAGCGAGGAGGCGAAGGAGTACGGCATCGTCGACCGGGTGATCGAGAGCCACTAGCTCCAGGACGAGGGAGCCCTCCATGGCGAAGACGCACGAGTCCAACGAGCAGCTCCTCTGCAGCTTCTGCGGCAAGTCGCAGCGGCAGGTCAAGAAGCTGATCGCCGGTCCCGGCGTCTACATCTGCGACGAGTGCATCGATCTCTGCAACGAGATCATCGACGAGGAGCTCACCGCCCCCGTCAGCTTCGACGCCGACTCGCTGCCGCGCCCGCGCGAGATCTACGACGTCCTCAACGACTACGTGGTCGGCCAGGAGGAGGCCAAGCGCACCCTGGCCGTGGCCGTCTACAACCACTACAAGCGCGTGAACATGATGTCGTCGGGCGAGGGCGACATCGAGCTGCAGAAGAGCAACATCCTGCTGCTGGGCCCCACCGGCTGCGGCAAGACGCTGCTCGCCCAGACGCTCGCCCGCATCCTCAACGTCCCGTTCGCGATCGCCGACGCCACCGCCCTGACCGAGGCCGGCTACGTCGGCGAGGACGTCGAGAACATCCTCCTCAAGCTCATCCAGGCCGCCGACTTCGACGTGAAGAAGGCCGAGACCGGGATCATCTACATCGACGAGGTTGACAAGATCGCGCGCAAGGCCGACAACCCGTCGATCACGCGCGACGTCTCGGGCGAGGGCGTGCAGCAGGCGCTGCTGAAGATCCTGGAGGGCACCGTGGCCTCGGTGCCGCCGCAGGGGGGCCGCAAGCACCCCCATCAGGAGTTCCTCACGATCGACACCACCAACGTCCTGTTCATCTGCGGCGGCGCGTTCGCGAACCTCGAGAGGATCATCGAGCGGCGCATCGGCCACAAGGGCGTCGGCTTCGCCGCCGAGGTCCGCAGCCGCCGCGAGCAGGACCCCCACGACGTCTTCAGCGAGGTGCTCCCCGAGGACCTCATGAACTACGGGCTGATTCCCGAGTTCATCGGGCGGCTGCCGGTCATCTCCGCGGTGCACCAGCTCACGCGCGACGACCTCGTGAAGATCCTGATCGAGCCCAAGAACGCGCTCGTGCGCCAGTACAACCGCTTCTTCAGCTTCGACGACGTGGACCTCGTGTTCGCCGACGACTCGCTCGGGGCGATCGCCGACAAGGCCCTCGAGCGCGAGACCGGCGCGCGCGGCCTGCGCTCGATCATGGAGGCGGCGCTGCTGGACGTGATGTTCGAGCTGCCGTCGCGCGACGACGTGCTCAAGTGCGTCGTCACCCGCGAGACGATCGAGAAGTCGCTCCCGCCGACACTCGTCACGGAGGCCCCCGGCCGGGTCGCCGAGGCCGGTGGCGGCTCCGCGTAGCGCAGCCCCGGTGAGCAGCCCGCGCAGGGCCGAGCGGTTCGACCCCGCGGCGGTCGAGCCGCGGTGGATCGCGGCGTGGCAGGACGCGGGGGTCGGCCACGCCGACCCGTTCAGCGACCTGCCGCCCTTCACGATCGCGATCCCGCCGCCGAACGTGACCGGCGCCCTGCACATGGGGCACGCCCTCAACAACACGATCCAGGACGTCCTCATCCGGTCCCACCGCATGGCCGGCGACGAGACGCTGTGGATCTGCGGCACCGACCACGCCGGGATCGCGACCCAGGCGGTGGTGGAGAAGGCGCTCGCCGCCGAGGGGCTCTCGCGCCAGGAGCTCGGCCGCGAGGAGTTCGTGCGCCGCGTGTGGGAGTGGAAGGAGGAGTACGGCGGCCAGATCATCGGCCAGCTCAAGCGCCTGGGCTGCACGCTCGACTACGAGCGCGAGCGGTTCACCATGGACGAGGGCTACGTCCAGGCCGTGCTGCGGGTCTTCGTCGACCTCTACGAGAAGGGCTACGTCTACCGCGACCGCTACCTGGTCAACTGGGACCCGGGCCTGGGGTCGGCGATCTCCGACCTGGAGGTCGAGGACCGCGAGGTCACCGACACGATGGTGAGCATCGCGTACCCGCTCTCCGACGGGTCGGGCGAGGTCGTGGTGGCGACGGTGCGGCCGGAGACCATGCTGGGCGACACCGCCGTCGCCGTGAGCCCGGGCGACGGGCGCTACCGCCACCTGATCGGACGGACCGCCGTCCTCCCCCTCGTCGGCCGCGAGCTCCCGATCGTCGCCGACGAGCACGTCGATCCCGAGTTCGGCACCGGCGCCCTCAAGGTCACGCCCGCCCACGACCCCAACGACTTCGAGATCGCGCGCCGCCACGACCTGCCCGCGGTCGGCGTGATCGGCGAGGACGGCCGCATGACCGCCGAGGCGGGCGAGCGCTACGCCGGCCTGCCGCCCGCCGAGGCCGCCGAGCGGGTGCTCGCCGACCTCCGCGCGCAGGGCCTCGTGCGCGGCGAGGAGCCCTACGTCCACACGGTTCCGTTCTCGCACCGGTCGGGCGCCAAGGTCGAGCCCCTCGTCTCGCTGCAGTGGTTCTGCGACATGACCCGCCTCGCCGCGCCGGCGATCGCGGCCGTCGAGGAGGGGCGGGTGCGCTTCACGCCGGCCAAGTGGGGCGACGTCTACCTCGACTGGATGCGCGAGATCCGGCCGTGGTGCATCAGCCGCCAGCTCTGGTGGGGCCATCGGATCCCGGTGTGGTACCGGGGCGACGAGGTCCACGTCGGGCGCGAGGCGCCGCGGGGGGAGGGGTGGGAGCGCGACCCCGACGTCCTCGACACCTGGTTCAGCTCGGCGCTGTGGCCCTTCGCCACCCTGGGCTGGCCGGAGCGCACGCCGGAGCTCGAGCGGTTCTACCCCACCCAGGTGCTCTCGACGGCGAGGGACATCATCTTCCTCTGGGTCGCGCGCATGGTGATGATGGGCTGCGAGTTCATGGGCGAGGAGCCCTTCGCGGACGTCAACATCCACTCGGTGGTGCAGGCGCCCGACGGGCGCCGGATGAGCAAGTCGCTCGGCACCGGGATCGACCCGATCGAGGAGATCGAGCGCCACGGCGCCGACGCCCTCCGCTTCGGGCTGCTGATGATGGCGAGCACGCAGGACGTGCGGTTCAGCCAGGAGCGGATCGACCAGGGGCGCCAGCTCGTCACGAAGCTCTGGAACGCCGTGCGCCTGGTGGTCGACCGGGGCGGGCGCGCGGGCGCGGGCGCCGTGGAGCCGGGGACGCTGGCCGACCGCTGGATCGGCTCGCGCATCGCCACCGGCCTCGAGCAGGCGGCCGGGCACCTGGCCCGCTACGAGCTGTCCCAGCTCGCCGACCTCGTGTACCACCTCGTCTTCGACGACTACTGCGACTGGTACCTCGAGCTCCTGAAGGCCGGCGAGGCGACGCCGGAGATGGCGGGCCTCGCGCTCGAGCAGCTCCTCGCGCTCGCCCACCCGCTGATGCCGTTCGTCACCGAGGAGGGGTGGTCGCGGCTGCCGGGGTCGCAGGGGCTGATGGCCGCTCACCCGCCCGCGGCCGCGCCGGGGCCGCGGGACGAGGGGGCCGAGGCGGAGATGGCGGCCGTGAAGGAGACGGTCACGGCGCTGCGCGGCTACCGCTCCGGCCGCGGCTTGCCGCCCCGGGCGCCGCTGCTGGTGCACCCGGCGCCCCACCCGGCCGTCGCGGCGCTCGACGCCGTCGAGGCGGCGCCCGAGCGGGAGCGCGACGGCCTCGTCCCGGCGCTCCTGGCCGACGGCCGGACGATCGCCGTCGGGCCGGCGCGCGAGGCGGTCGACCCCGAGGTCGAGCGGCGCCGGCTGGCCGACGCGCTGGACGTCGCCGAGGGCGAGCTCTCGCGGGCCGAGGCGAAGCTGGCGAACCCGGGCTTCGTCGAGCGCGCGCCCGCCGACCTCGTGGAGGCCGAGCGGGCCAAGGTCGAGCGCTACCGCGCCGAGCGCGACGCGCTCAGCGCGCGGATCGCGGCGCTGGGCTGAGCGCATGAGCCCAGGGGAGGCCCGCGAGTGGATCGCCGGGCTCCAGATCCTCGGGATGCGCCTGGGCCTCGAGCGCATCCGCGCGCTGCTCGGCGCGCTCGGCGACCCGCAGGGCAGCGCCCCGGCGGTGCACGTGGTCGGCACGAACGGCAAGTCCTCGACGGCGAGCCTCGCGGCGGCGGCGCTGGCGAGCCAGGGCCTGCGGCCGGGCGCCTACCTGTCGCCGCACATCGACGACTGGACCGAGCGGATCCAGCTCGGCGGGGCGCCGCTCGGTGACGACGCGTTCGCCGAGGCGGCGACGGCCGTGCGCGGGGCCGCAGACGGCCGCGCCCTCTCGGCGGGCGATCCGGTCACGCAGTTCGAGGCGCTCACCGCCATCGCGTTCTGGGCCTTCCGCCGCGGCGGGGTGGAGGCGATGGCGATCGAGGCCGGGCTCGGCGGGCGCTGGGACGCGACCAACGTCCTGCAGCCGCAGTCGGCCGTGATCCTGACCAACGTGGCCCTCGAGCACACCGAGTTCCTCGGCGACACCGAGGCGGCGATCGCCGAGGAGAAGCTGGCGGTCTGCGCCGACGGCTCCGATCGGCTCGTCGTGGGTCCGCTGAGCCCTCGGGCCCGCCGGGCGGTGGACGCCGAGCTCGCGCGCCGGGGCATCTCCGCCGTGCGCTACGGCGAGGGCCTGGTCGCCGGCGGGGACGGCCCCCTCGTCGCGGTCGAGACCCCGCGGGCGCGGTACGAGGGCCTGCCGCTCCGTCTGCGTGGGGCGTTCCAGCGACACAACCTCGCGGTCGCCCTGGCCGGCGTGGAGCTGGTCGTCGGCGGGCCGCTCGAGGTCGAGCCCCTGCGGCGGGCGATCGCCGGCGTGCACATGCCCGGGCGGCTCGAGGTGGTGCCCGGCGCCCCGGTCGTCGTGCTCGACGGGGCCCACAACCCCGCGGGCGTCGAGACCCTGGTGGCGGAGCTCGCGGGCCTCGAGGCGGGCGCGGGGCCGGTGGTGGCCGTGGTCTCGGTCCTCGACTACAAGGACGCCGCGGGCATGGTCGCCGCCCTCGCGCCGGCGGCCGACCTCCTCGTGGCGACGCGCTCGTCCCACCCGCGCGCCGCGGCGCCCGCGCGCCTCGCGGCCCTGGCCCGCGACGAGGGGACCGCGGCGGTCGTGGTCGACGCGCCGGCGGCCGCCCTCGCCCGCGCGCGCGAGGAGGCGGGCCCCGGGGGGACCGTGGTGGTGGCGGGATCCCTGTATTTGCTGGCGGATCTGCGTCCGCGGGTACTGCCGGCCGGGCTGGAACCCCCTGCTAGACTCGCGCCCGCCCGGCAGGGCGACCGCCCACCCGAGCGAATATAGGTGCGCATGACGTCGGCCCCCGTGAAACGGCTCCCGCTCTGATGTCCGCGATCGGCCCCGCGGGCCTCGCCGGCTTCCTGCAGGCGAACCCGGAGGCGACCTCCGACTCGGACGACCCGTTCGAGTCGATCTCCAACTTCTTCGACTCCGGGTGGTGGAGCGCGATCAGCCTCATGCTGCAGGTGTTCGTCGTCCTGCTGTGGCTGGCGCTCGTGTACTGGACCTACCAGGACGCTCGGCGGCGCTTCGAGCCGCCCGCGGCCATCGCCGGCTGCGTCGCGCTGTCGGTGCTGCTGCCGTTCCTGGGCTCGATCATCTACCTCATCGTGCGGCCCCCGGAGTACCTCGACGAGGCCCGCGAGCGCGAGCTCGAGCTGCTCGCACTGGAGCGCCGGCTCGGTGAGCTGGGCGACGAGGAGGGCCAGGAGATCGTCGCGCGGATGCTCGCCCGTGAGGGCCTGCCCAGCGGAGGCGACCCGGCCCGTGTGCAGAGCGCCCTGCACCAGGTGGGGCTCGCCTCGCAGGACGAGGTCCGCGACCTCGATCTGAGGCTGACCGAGCTGGAGTTCCGCATGCGCCTCGGGGACGGCGCGCCCGAGGCGACGCCGCTCGAGGACGGCGCGGCCGCGCGCGCGCAGGAGAGCGAACGCGAGGTGTCCGAGACGACGGGCGGCCGGGGCGGGGACACCGGCCGGTCACCGCGCTGGCGCCGGGTCCGCCGCGAGCCCGAGGCGTATGACTGAGCGGTCCTTCGTGATGGTCAAGCCGGACGGCGTCGCCGCCGGCCTCACGGGGGAGATCATCACGCGGATCGAGCGGCGCGGCCTCGAGATCGTCGCGCTGCGCAAGGCGGTCATGGTCATCGGCGTCGCCGAGGAGCACTACGGCGAGCACCGCGAGCGCCCGTTCTTCGGCGAGCTCGTCGAGTTCGTCACCTCCGGCCCGGTCGTGATGATGGCCGTGGAGGGGGAGGGGGCGATCGGCTCCCTGCGCACGATGATGGGCCCGACCGATCCGCAGGACGCGCCCCCGGGGACGATCCGGGGCGACTTCGCGCTCGACGTCGGCCAGAACGTCGTCCACGGGTCCGACGGGCCGGAGTCGGCCGCACGCGAGCTGGCGCTGCACTTCCCCGATCTGGGCGGCTGAGCGGGCGTGCTCGTGCTCGCCTCGCGCTCGCCGCAGCGGCGGGCGCTGCTGGGCGCGCTCGGGGTCCCCTTCCGCGTGGTCGCTCCGCGCGCCGAGGAGGGCGACGATCCGCTGGCCAACGCCCGCGCGAAGGCCCGCGAGGTGGCCGCCCGGGCCGGCGTGCCCGAGGGGGGCGCGGTCATGGGGGCCGACACCGAGGTGCTGCTGGACGGGCGCACGCTCGGGAAGCCCGCCGACGCCGCCGCCGCCCGCCGCGAGCTTCGCGCGCTCGCCGGCCGCACCCACCTGGTCCGCTCCGCCGTTTGCCTGATCACGCAACGAGGGGAGCGGGAGGCGGTGGAGGACGCCCGCGTGACCTTCCGGGCGCTGTCCGAGGCGGCGATCGAGCGCTACGTGGCCACGGGCGAGTGGCGCGACCGGGCCGGCGGCTACGCCATCCAGGGGGCGGGCGCCGGGCTGGTCGAGCGCGTGGAGGGCCACGAGTCGACGGTGGTCGGCCTGCCGGTCGAGCGCCTGGCGGCGCTCCTCGAGGAGCTCGGGCTGCTCAGGTAGCCCGGCTCCGCCGACCGGGCGCGGTCACGCGGCGTCGTCGTACTCGTCGTGCAGGCGCCACCACTCGTAGCGCGGGCCCTGCGGGGTGCCCTCGGGCGAGTCCTCCCAGTCCTCCTGCCGCCCGAACGGGGTCAGGTCGAGGAAGGTCCAGACGCTGCCGAGCGCCTCGACCCCGCGCCCGTTGGTGCGGTAGGTGAGGAACACCTCGTCGCCGTCCCGCAGGAACACGAAGAGGCCGAAGTACTCGTCAACGCCGTAGTCCGCGGAGAAGTCGTCGGTGGTGGAGTACCAGGGGACCTCCCAGCCCATCCGCGTCCGATAGCGCTCGATGTCGGCCACGGGCGCGCCCGAGACCAGCACCAGCGACGTGTCGCGGGCGTGGAAGTGGGCGAGGTGGCCGATCTGGTCGGCGAACATCGAGCAGCCGCCGCAGCCGGCCTCGGGGAAGCGGCTCATCCCCGGGTCGAAGAAGAAGCGGTACAGGATGAGCTGGCGGCGTCCCGCGAACAGGTCGACCAGGCCGGCCGGGCCGTCGGGCCCCTCGAAGGCGTAGTCCTTCTCCACCCTCACCATTGGCAGCCGGCGCCGCTCGGCGGCCAGCGCGTCGCGCGCCCGGGTCGCCGCCTTCTCCTTCGCAAGCAGCCCCTGCCGGGCCGCCTCCCACTCGTCCTGCGACACGATCCTGCGCGCCGTCATGGCGTCCGCTCCTTCGCTCGTCGGGCCGTTCAAGTGATGTGACCGCCGGGCGCGGGCGAACTGATCGGTCGGCCCCGCGCCCGCCTACATCCCGGCGGAGGCCTGCGCTGCGCCCTCGGCCTCGGGCGCGAGGTCGGAGCGCCGCAGGGTGAAGAGCGTGGCGAGGATCGCCGCGACGGCGAAGCCGGCGGCGACCCAGAACGCGAGGCTGAAGCCGTCGGTCAGGGCCTCGGGCTGCGGGGTGCCGCTCTCGAGGAGGTTCTCGGTGCGCGTCGTGGAGACCGTCGTGAGGATCGCGACGCCCAGCGCGCCGCCGATCTGCTGGCTGGTGTTGATGAGGCCCGACGCGAGCCCCGCCTCCCGGGGCGGCACGCCGGCCAGGGCGGCGATCGAGACCGGCACGAACGAGAAGCCCAGGCCCACCCCGATCAGGAGGAACGGGCCGAAGAGATTGGCGAGGTAGGTGCCGTCGACCGAGATCTGGGTGAACCAGATCAGCCCGGCGAGGATCGCGCTGAGGCCGATGGCCAGGATCGGCTTCACGCCCACCCTGGTCACGAGCGCCTGCGCGACCCCCGAGGCCAGCACCGCCGTCAGCGCGACGGCCAGGTAGCCCACGCCGGTCTCGAGCGCCGAGAAGCCGAGCACCTGCTGCATGTAGAGCGAGAGCAGGAAGAACATGCTGAAGACGATCGTCCCGAGCCCGAAGCCGACGATGTTGGCTCCGGTCGGCGTGCGCCGCCGGAAGAAGCTGAGCGGCATCAGGGCGTGGCGGTTGCGCGACTCGACGACCAGGAACACCGCCATGAGGACGGCGGACGCCGCGAGGACCCCGATCGTCTGCGCCGAGGTCCAGCCGGCCTGGTTGGCCTGGGTGAGGCCGAACACCAGCAGGAGCAGGCTGGCGGTGACCGTGATCGCCCCGAAGGCGTCGAAGTTGCGCGCCATGCCGTCGACGCGGCTCTCGCGCACGAAGCGGCGCACCAGCGCGAGCGCCGCGAGACCGATCGGCACGTTGATCCAGAACACCCACTCCCAGCCGGCGTACTCCGTGAGGATTCCCCCCAGCAGCACCCCGATCGCCGCGCCCGCCCCCGCGATCGCTCCCAGGACACCCAGCGCCTTGTTGCGGTCGGCGCCCTCCTCGAACGTCACGAGTGTGATCGAGAAGACCGACGGGGCCAGCAGCGCCGAGGCGCCGCCCTGCAGAAGGCGCGCGACGATCAGCATCGTGTCGGAGGTCGAGAGCGCGCACAGCGCCGAGAACACCGCGAAGGCCGCGAGCCCGACCATGAAGAGCCTGCGCCGGCCGAGCAGGTCGCCGGACCGCCCGCCGAGGAGCAGGAAGCCGCCGAAGGTCAGCGCGTAGCCGCTCACGACCCACTGCAGGTCCCCGGGGGAGAAGTCGAGGTCCTCCTGGATCGACGGCAGGGCGACGTTCACGATCGAGACGTCCAGGATCACCATCAGGTAGGCGATGCCGAGGACCGCGAGCGCCTTCCAGCGATTCGGATCAGGGGCGGCGTCGGTGGTCATCCGGCCTCCGGGGGCGAGGGGAACGGTCGGCAAGGCCGAACGATACGGACCGCTCGCGCGCGCCGCCCCGGCTCAGAACAGGGGCGGGTAGCGCTCCAGCAGGTCGGCGTGGCGCTTGGCGCGCTCCCGCGCGGCGACCGCGGCCGGGTCGCCGGCCTCCTCCTTCAGCCGCCGCAGGGTCGCCATGATCTCCCGGCGGCGCTCCTCTCGGCGCCGCTCCTCGCGCTCGGCGCGACGGGCCGCGCGCCGGTACGAGCTGTTGTCGTCGGCGAAGAGGGGCGCGGACGGCATCCGGGGAACGGTAGCGAACCCCTCCGCCGTCACTCCGGCGCCCTGCCGCCGAGCTACGAGATGCGCTTCTCGAACCAGTGGTGCGCGTAGGGCTCGTCGTTGAACGCGTCGACCTCGCGGTACCCCGACGCCCGGTACAGCCCGATGGCCTCGGTCAGGGAGCGGTTGGTCTCCAGGCGGAGCACGGCGACCCTGTGTTCCCGTGCGACCTCCTCGAGCTCCCGCAGCAGCCGGCGGCCCAGCCCGAGCCCCCGCGTCTCCGGTGCGACCCACATCCGCTTGACGACCCCGACGCGGTCGGGGCGGAGCCGGAGCGCCCCGCAGCCGACCGGTCGTCGGCGGAGCCGGGCCACGAGCAGGGCGCCGGCCGGGGGCGTCAGCTCGGACGCGTCCGCCGAGATGCTCGCGGCCGGGTCGAAGCCGCCCTCGAAGCGCCGGTCGAGCTCGGCGAAGTACTGCTGCATGCACCAGCGGGCATCGGGGCTCGCGGGGTCCTCGACCTCGACGCGGACCATCGACGCGGCGAGCAGGCGCTCGACCTCGGCCATCGCGGCGGTGAGCCGGCTCCGCTGCTCCTCGGACAGGGGGTCGAGCACGGAGACGGCGAGCCCGTCGGAGCGCCGGTCGAGCTCCGCCCGCTCGGCCAGCCCGGCCTCGGTGAGGCGGGCCCGGCGGACGCGCCTGTCGCCAGGGGCCGCGGCGACGGCGACGAGCCGCTGGCGCTCCAGCGAGCGCAGCAGGCGAGCCAGGTAGCCGGAGTCGAGCCCCAGGCCGCGGCGAAGCTCCCGTACGTCGCGGCCGCCCTCGCCGATCTCCCAGACCAGCCGCGCTTCCGCCAGCGGGCGGCCCCGGCCGAGGAACCCCTGGTCCAGGGCGCCGATCCGCTCGGTGACGAGGCGGTTGAAGCTCCGGACCTGCGCGACCATGCCCGGGTCCATTGCCTGACTCTAGTCAGAAAACCCGCCGCGGGGCAAGGGACTCGCCGGGTGGCGGTCGTCCGCGCCGGAGGGTACGGTTGCCGCGACCCGAGGCGGGACCGTCCGCCTGCCCGGCCGACGGGCGCCTTGGGTAGAATCCTCCGCTTTGCAGGCCCTCGGGCCGAGTCGGCACTTTCTGGGAGGCGACCGATCGGGTTCTGGAGCTACCTGACCGGGTTCGGCGGGCGGGACATGGCCGTGGACCTCGGGACGGCCAACACGCTGGTGTACGTCCGCGGGCGGGGGATCGTGCTCTCCGAGCCCTCCGTGGTCGCGATCGACCAGCGCACCGGCGAGGTGCACGCGGTCGGCATCGAGGCCAAGCGGATGCTCGGGCGGACGCCCGGGAACATCAGCGCCATCCGGCCGCTCAAGGACGGCGTCATCGCCGACTTCGACGTGACCGAGCAGATGCTGCGGCACTTCATCCAGAAGGTGCACCAGAACCGCTGGGCGCACCCGCGGGTGGTGGTGTGCGTGCCGTCGGGCGTCACGGGGGTCGAGAAGCGCGCGGTCGAGGAGGCCACCCTGTCGGCGGGGGCGCGCAGCGCCTTCCTCATCGAGGAGCCGATGGCGGCGGCCATCGGCGCCGGCCTGCCGGTGGCCGAGCCCACGGGGAACATGGTCGTGGACATCGGCGGCGGGACCACCGAGGTGGCCGTCATCTCGCTCGGCGGCATCGTCGTCTCGCAGTCGATCCGGGTCGGCGGCGACGAGCTCGACGACGCGATCATCAGCTACGTCAAGCGGGAGTACAAGCTGATGATCGGCAGCCAGACCGCCGAGGAGGTGAAGCTCGAGATCGGCTCGGCCTACCCGCTGCGCGAGGAGGTGCAGGCCGAGATCCGCGGCCGCGACATGATCACCGGCCTCCCCAAGACCGTCGTGCTGTCCTCGGAGGACGTGCGCGACGCGCTGGAGGAGCCGATGGTCCAGATCATCGACGCCGTCAAGTCCACGCTGGACAAGACGCCCCCGGAGCTGGCGTCGGACATCATGGACCGCGGCATCATGCTGGCGGGCGGCGGCTCGCTCCTGCAGGGGCTCGACGAGCGCCTGCGCCGCGAGACCGAGATGCCCATCCACGTGGCGGAGTCGCCCCTGACGTGCGTCGCGGTCGGCTCGGGGCGCTCGCTGGAGGAGTTCGAGGTGATGCAAAAGGCATCGGCGAACGGACGAAGCCGGAAGCGCTACTGATCCTGCCGAGCTAGCGAGATGGCGAGCACCCCAGCAACCACCGGGATCGCTCGGCGCCGCGCCAACCTCCGGCGCGGGATCATCGCGGGCCTCGTGATCCTGTGCCTCGCCCTCTTCACGGTCTACTTCCGCGAGTCCGACGAGGGGCCCCTGCACGGGGCCCAGAGCGCGGCCGCCAGCGTGATCTCCCCCGTGCAGGAGGTCGCGACCCGGGCGGTCGAGCCGTTCCGCGACGCCTGGGGGTGGGCCAGCAGCCTGAAGGACGCCCGCGACCGGGCGGCCGGCCTGCAGTCCGAGGTGGAGCGGCTGCGCGGCGAGGGCGTGTTCAGCGACGTCCAGGCGCAGCGGCTCGCGGAGCTCGAGGAGCTGCTCGGGGTCGAGGCACTGGTCAACGCCTCGGCGAGCCTCGGCGGCTACGAGGCCATCGCCAGCCCCATCGTCACCCGCTCCGTGTCGCCCTGGTGGCGCAGCGCGAGGGTCGGCGTGGGCAGCTCCGACGGGGTGATCCGCAACTCGCCGGTCCTCGCCGGAAGCCAGCAGGGGGCGGCCCTGGCGGGCATCGTCACCAACGTCAGCTCGAGCTCCGCGGACGTCGCGTTCATCACGGACGGGCGCACCGAGGTCGGCGCGCGGATCCCGGACGCCGGCCGCTACTTCGGCCTGCTCTCGTCCGTCACCCCCGGCCAGCTGCGGATGTCGGGCATCCCGAAGGAGGCGGCGGTGAAGACGGGCCAGGCCGTCGTGACGGGCGGCTTCGGCGTGAAGGGCCTGAGGTCGCCGTACCCGCCGGGCATCCCCGTGGGCGCCGTGACCAGCGTCGGCACGCGCGAGGTTGACGTTGACCGGACCGTGCAGGTGACGCCGTACGTCGACCCGCGCTCGCTCTCGTACCTCTCGGTGCTGGTTCCGCGCAGCCCCGAGGCGATCGCCCGGGCGAAGGGGTGAGCAGCGGCCTCCAGACGCGGGCCGTCGGGCCGGCGACGCCGCGGCCGCTCCCCCGTGCCGGGAGCGCGCGCTTCGGCTGGGTGACGGCCATGGCGCTCGGCGCGGTGCTGCTCCAGGTCACGGTGATGCCCTACATCAACGTCGGCGACGGCATCCCCGACCTGATCGCGCCGACCGTCGTCGTGATCGCCATCCTGCGCGGCACCCTGGTGGGGGCGGTGACCGGCTTCGCCATGGGCCTGCTCGTCGAGCTCTCGTCGCCGGTCGGGACCCTCGGCGTGCTGGCGCTGCTCTACCTCGTGATCGGCGCCTGGTGCGGGCGCTTCTGCTCCCGCGAGGAGTCGTCCACCCTCACCGCGCCGCTCGTGCTCTCGGTGGCGGCGGCGCTCGTCGTCCAGATCGGGGTGATGATCTTCCAGCTCCTGCTGGGCACGCAGATGCCGGTCTCGGAGTTCATCGTCTCGGTGCTCCTGCCGACGCTCGCCCTGACCGCCCTCCTGAGCGCGCCCGTCCTGCTGGTCGGCCGGCGGCTGCTCGGGCCCCCGCGCGTCGTCGAGCCGTACGCGGTGTCCTCGTGACGACGCGCGCGCGCCCGCAGCGGCGCACCGGCCTCCGCGCCGGGCTCTCGAGCGGAGGCTGGGCGCCGGCGCTGACGCCGAGCACCGCGATGCGCATCGCCGTCCTCGGCGGGATCGTCCTGACGCTGCTCGGGCTGCTCCTCATCCGTCTCTGGTTCCTCCAGGTGATCAGCGGCGAGCAGTACGCCGAGGCGGCCGAGGGCAACCGCCTGCGCACGGTCGTCACCGACGCCCCCCGCGGCAAGGTCCTCGACCGCAACGGCGAGCTCCTGGTGGGCAACCGCACCGGGACCGACCTGGTCGTCAACCCGCGCGAGCTCACCGGGACGCGGCGCGAGCAGGTGCTGAACCGGCTGGCGGCCAAGCTCGACGGGGTCACCGCGAGCGACCTCATCGAGCGCGTCGAGGCGGGGGAGAGCCGCCCCTTCGAGTCCGTCGTGATCGCCCAGAACGTGCGCCCGGCGCTCGCCTACTACCTCGCCCAGCGCGAGCGCCAGTTCCCGGGGATCGGGCTGCGCGACAGCTACCTGCGCACGTACCCGCAGGGCCGGATGGCCGCGCACGTGCTCGGGGGCACGGGGAAGATCACCCCCGAGGAGATCGACGACTTCCGCAGCCGCGGGTACGAGGGCAACGAGACCGTCGGCAAGGGTGGGATCGAGCAGCAGTACGAGAGCTTCCTCCGCGGGACGCCGGGCAGCTACACGCGCGAGGTCGACGCAGCGGGCGAGCCGACCGGCCGCGAGGTCATCTCGTCGCGCGTCCCGCGGCCCGGCCGCGACGTCCAGCTCACGATCGACGCGACCGCCCAGGCGGCGCTCCAGAAGGCGCTCGCCGAGCAGGTCTCCCTGAACGGCCTCTCCACGGGCGCGGCGGGCGTGGCCCTCGACCCCGACACGGGCGAGGTCCTCGCGCTGGCCTCGTACCCGGACTTCGATCCCTCGCTGTTCGTGAACGGCTCCCAGGAGCGGATCGAGGCCGTCATCGCGGACCCGGACAAGGTGCTCCTGAACCGGGCGATCGGCGGCAACTACCCGGCCGGGTCGACGTTCAAGGCCATCAGCGCCGCCGCGGGCCTCGAGGGCGGCTTCATCACGGCCGGCGAGGAGGTCGAGTCGCCGTCGCAGATCGAGCTGTACAAGACGGTCTTCTCGAACTTCAGGGGGCGGTCCCACGGCTACGTGGACCTGCCGACTGCGCTCGAGGTCTCGAGCGACACCTACTTCTACCAGCTGGGCGACGAGTTCTACCGGGCCCAGGAATCGCCGCTGCAGGAGGAGGCGCGCAGGTTCGGGCTCGGCGAGCGCACCGGCCTCGACGTGCCCGGCGAGGTCGACGGCCTGATCCCTGACCCGGCCTGGAAGCGGCAGAACTTCGCCGGCGCGCCGTTCACCGACCTCGACCGCAGCTGGAAGCCCGGGGACACGATCAACCTGTCGGTCGGGCAGGGCTACCTGAACGTCACCCCGCTCCAGATGGCGCTCGCGTACGGCGCGATCGCCAACGGCGGGACGGTCCACACCCCGAGCGTCGGCCGGCGCGTGCTCGACCCCAACGGCCGCCAGCTCCAGGAGCTGTCGTCGGGCAAGCCGACGCACACGATCGACGTCAGCCCCGACAACCTCGCCTCGATCCGCGAGGGGCTCTACCGGGCGGCCAACGGGCCCGGCGGGACGTCGACCTCGGTCTTCGGGCTCCTGCCGGCCGACCGCAAGGTGGCCGGCAAGACCGGGACCGCCGAGCAGGTGGAGGGCAAGGAGGACCACTCCTGGTTCGTCGGCTACGCCCCCTACGACGACCCCAAGATCGTGGTCGCCGTCGTCATCGAGGCCGCCGGCACCGGGTCGAGCGCCGCCGCGCCGACCGTCTGCCGGACGATCGCGGCCTACCCGGAGACGTCGTTCGACCCCGCCCTCTGCGGCGAGGACGCGGAGGCCAATTGACCACCATCGCCCCTCCCCGCGGCGCCCGCTCGGGCCTCGGCGACCGCGTCCGCGGGGCGGTCCTCGGCCTCGACTGGGTGCTGCTCCTGGCCGTCGCCGCGATCACCGGGTTCAGCCTGTTCGTCATCGGGCGCTCGACCGAGGGCGACGTGGCGGGCGACCCGCGCTTCTACCTCGACCGCCAGATCCTCTTCGTCGCCCTGGGGGTCGTCGCGCTGGCCGTGGCGATGCGGGTGAACCTCGACCACGTCTCGCGCTGGGCGTGGGTGCTCTGGGCGGCGCTGCTCGTGGCGCTGGCGATCGTCTTCGCGGCCGGCGAGGCCACGCGCGGCTCCAACCGCTGGATCGACATCGGCCCCTTCAGCCTCCAGCCGTCGGAGTTCGGGAAGGTCGTGCTGATGGTCGTGCTCGCGGGCATCGCCCTGCAGCGCATCGAGCGCGTGGGCACCGTGCGCTTCACGCTCCTCCTGACCGGCGTCGCGGCGCTGCCGGCGGCGGTGGTGTTCCTCCAGCCGGACCTCGGGACGTCCCTGGTCTACGCCGTCGTGGTCGCGGCGATCCTGTTCCTGGTGGGCGTTCCCTGGACCCACTTCGCCGTCTTCGGGACGGCGCTCGCGATGGTGCTCCTGAGCGTCCTGTGGCTGCTGCCCGCGACCGGGCTCAAGGTGCTCGAGGACTACCAGGTCGAGCGCCTCACGGCGTTCGTCGGCGCCGAGCGCGACACCAGCGACGCCGGCTACCAGCTCGACCAGAGCAAGACGGCGATCGGCTCGGGGGAGACGCTCGGCAAGGGCCCTGACGGGGCGACGCAGGCGAACAACGACTTCCTCCCCGAGCACCACACCGACTTCATCTTCGCGGTGACCTCGGAGATGTTCGGGTTCGCGGGCGGGGGCCTGTTGATCCTGCTCTACGGGCTCATACTCTGGAGGGGGCTCCGCACGATGGCGCGCGCCTCGAGCCAGATCGACATGCTCGTGGCCGGCGCGATCGTTGCCATGCTCGGGTTCCAGGTCTTCGTTAACATCGGCATGACCGTGGGCATCATGCCGATCACCGGCATCCCGCTGCCGCTGATGAGCTACGGCGGGAGCCAGACCATCACAACCCTCATCGCCGTCGGCCTCCTCTTGGGGATCCACCGCCGCCGCTCTCCCATTCCCGGCTAGTTGGGCGTCTTCAGCCTCCTGGCCACGGGCCTGAAAGCCGTGAAGCCCGGCGCGGACGCCGTGCGCACCGCCGCGGAGCAGTACGAGGAGGGCGGGCACGTCGCGATCCTCCCGGGCGAGCCGGCCGCCACGGGCCGCCTGCGCGAGCTGCTCGGCGCGCCGTCGGCGGCGCCGGACGAGGACGCGCTCGTCATCCTCCCGGTCACGGCCGGGACCGACCTGTCGGCCGGCATCGCGGCGCTCGAGCGCGCCCGGGGGCGCCACGCCGCGGCCGCGCTGGCGGTCGTGATCGGGCAACCGCGAGGAGCGCGCAGAGCTGGAGCGCCGCCTGCTCGAGGGTCACCGCCTGGAGCCCTCGAACCTCGTCCACGTCGCCTCGCTCGAGGGACCGGGGGCCGAGGCGGTCGTCGAGCGGATGCTCGACATGCTGGGCGACCAGGCGGTCGCCGCGGCGCGCCGGAACCCGGGCCTGCGGCCGGCGGTCGGCAGGCGCATCGTGAGGAACGCCGCCCGCCGGGCCGGCGCCGATCGGGGCGGTGCCCCTCGCCGGGGCCGACATGGGGGTGCTCGCCCTGCTGCAGGTCAAGATGGTCGCCCAGCTCGCGGCCCTCCACGACCGGCCCTTCGGCGCCCAGCGGGCCCTCGAGGCGCTGTCCATCGTCGGGGCGGGGTTCGGCCTCCGGGCCATCGGGCGCAGCGCGGCCGGCCTGGTGCCCGGAGCCGGGTGGGCCATCCAGGGCGGGCTCTCCTTCGCGGCCACCCGGGCGCTCGGCGAGGCCGCGCTCGCGCGGCTGGAGGCCGGCCACGAGCTCGTGGAGAGCCCCCTGATCGACAAGGTGAAGCCCCACGTCGATCGCGTCCTGGGCAAGCTGGGGGGCGGCTCGTGAGCCCCCCGGCGGGGGGACTCCCCTGAGCAAGCAGATCCTGGTGTCGGTCGACCGCGCCGAGACCCGCGTCGCGATCATGGAGGACGGGCGGGCGGCCGAGGTCTACATCGAGCGCCGCGGCCAGCGGTCCGTGGTCGGCCACGTCTGGAAGGGCCGGGTCGAGAACGTCCTCGCCGGGATGGAGGCCGCCTTCATCGAGGTCGGCTTGGAGAAGAACGGGTTCCTGCACGTCGACGAGGTGGTCGCGCTCGGAGTGCCGAAGCGCAAGCGCCAGATCGCCGACCTCCTCAAGCGCGGCGACGAGGTGCTGGTCCAGGCGACCAAGGATCCGATGGGCTCCAAGGGCGCCCGGCTGACGATGCAGCTCTCGCTGGCGGGCCGCTTCGTCGTCTACGTGCCGTACGGCGACGGGGTCGGGGTCAGCAAGCGCCTCGCCGACGACGAGCGCACCCGGCTGCGCTCGATCTGCGGCGCCCTGCCGCTCGAGACGGGCGGCCTGATCGTCCGCACGGCGGCGGCGGGCGCGTCGGCGGGCGAGATCGCGCGCGACCTCGCCTACCTCAAGCGCCTGTGGGCCACCCTTCAGGAGCGCGGGGAGGCGGCGACGGCACCCCGGCTCCTCTACTCGGAGGCCGACGTCTCGCTGCGGGTCATGCGCGACCTGCTGAACGCCGACGTTAACGAGGTGCTCGTGGACGACGAGGCCCAGCACGAGCGGATCATCGGCTTCCTGCGCCGCACGTCGCCGGCGATGGCCGACCGCGTGCGCCACTACTCCGGCGAGCAGACGCTGTTCTCGGCCCACGGCGTGGAGGCGACGATCCGGTCGACCATGGACCGCCGCGTCCCGCTGCCCTCCGGCGGCTCCCTCGTGATCGACGACACCGAGGCCATGACGGTGATCGACGTCAACAGCGGCCGCAACGTGGGCAAGGGCGGCAACCGCCTCGAGGACACGATCACGAAGACCAACCTGGAGGCCGCGACCGAGGTCGTCCGCCAGCTGCGGCTGCGCGACATCGGCGGCATCGTGATCATCGACTTCATCGACATGGACGACGAGACCAACCGGCGCGCGGTCAAGGCGGCGCTGGACGAGGCCCTTTCGCGCGACCGCACCCGCACCTACGTCGTCAACATCTCGCCGCTCGGGCTGGTGGAGATGACCCGCCAGAACATCTCCGACGGGCCGCGCGAGATCATGACGGAGGTCTGCCCGACGTGCGGCGGCGTCGGGGTCATCGCCAGCGACGACACGTTGGCCATTCTCGTGGAGCGCGAGCTGCGCGAGTCCCTGTCCCGGCGCCCGGGGGGCGGCGCGGTGGCGGTGACGGTCCACCCGCGCGTGGCCGACGTGCTGAGCGGTGAGGACGGGGCGCGGCTCGCCGACCTGCAGGCCGAGGTCGGGGCCGAGATCCGGCTGGAGCGGGACGCCGGCCTCGACCCCGAGGCCGTGCGCGTGCGCGCGCTCGACGACCCGGTCGCGGCGGCCCCGGCAGCGCAGGCCCGCAGCGGGGCGCGGCGGCGGGTCTCCTCGCGCTCGGGCTGAGCGCGCCGGCCCGCCTCAGCCGAGGCGCGCCCTCATCCAGAGGAAGCCGTAGAGCGGGTGGGCCACGTAGCCCTGGACCCGGGTCGAGAGCACGTCGGTCCGGATCCCGTTGGCGAACGGGGCCCAGGGCGCGAGCGCCTGGACCGCGCGCTCGACGGCCCACCAGCGCCGCTCGCGCAGCTCGCGGTCCCAGGTGGCCTCCGCCCGCGCGATCAGGCGGTTGACGCGGTCGTCGTCGAGCAGGGAGTAATTCAGGTTTGCGCCCGGCCGGATCGCCGACCCGGACAGCAGCAGCGGGAACCAGTCGGCCGCGTCCGGGAAGTCGTTGCGCCAGCGCGCGTAGCCGATCTGCGACGGCGCGCCGGGGTCGGCCAGCGCCGCCAGCAGCGCCGGCCGGTCCCAGAGGCGCACCTGCGGGCGCAGCCCGATGGCCGCGAGCGTCCCGGCGAGCCGGCGGGTGACGGTGGGCGATGGCTCGCGGGTGAGCCCCCACACGCTCACGGCGGCGCCCTCCGCGCCCGCCTGGCGCACGAGCCGCCGCGCGGCCGGGAGATCGACCTCCGGCAGCGCCCCGGGGTCGCGGTGGCCGGGGACCCACGGCGGGAGCACCCGCGCCGTCGGCGCCGCCTGGCCGGCGAACGCGGCCGCCAGCGCCCGCCGGTCGATGGCCAGGTTGACCGCCCGGCGCACCCGGACGTCGTCGAACGGCTCGCGGCGGGTGTTCATGAAGAAGTAGTAGGTCGCGCACTCGAGGTGGCGCTGCACGCGGGCCGACGACCGGGACGCGTCGGCCACCTGGTCGGGGGTCGGCCGCGCCAGGACGTAGTCCACGTCCCCGGCGCCGGCGCGGCGCACCGCCTCGTCCGGGGACACGCCGAGCTCGACCTCGATGCGGTCGGGCCCCTCCGCCAGGCCGGCCGCCCCCGCGACGTACCCGAGGTTGCGCTGGAGGTCGATCCGCGCGCCGCGCTCGTACGCGGCGACGCGATAGGGGCCGGCCGAGGCGACGCCGCCGGCGCTCTGGTCGGTCGCCGGGGTCCCGCGAGGCAGGACGAAGGCGAACGGCAGCGCCAGCACCCGAACGAAGGCCGGGTCGGATCGCGCGAGGCGGAACTCGACCTCGCCGGACCCGTCGCGGGCCACGATGCCCGCGATGCCCCCCTCGCGCGCGCCCTCGAACGCGCGCGCGCCGCGGATGACCCGGTACAGCCCGCGGCCGGGCGAGCGGATCAGGAAGAGGCGCTCGATGCTCGCCTTGACGTCGCTGGGCTGCACGGTGCGGTTCTCGGGCGGCCCGAAGCGCGCGTCGTCGCGCAGGCGGAAGACCAGGCGCCGGCCCCCGGCGGAGACGCGCGGCGGCCCCGCGGCGAGCGCCGGCACCACCTCCGCGCCCGCGGCGCCCGCCTCGCGCCGGTACGCCACGAGGCCCTCTCCCGCGTTGGCCAGGATCTGCCACGACTCGGGCGCGTACGCCCGCGCCGGGTCGAGCGACTCGGGATCGTCCCCGGCGGCCACGGTCATCGTCGCCGCGGCCGCGGGGGCGGCGACGGCGAGGGTCAGGGCGACGACCATCGCCGCGCGCAGCAGGAGCCTCACAGGTGAGCCGTTCTACACGGCCCGCCCCCGGCGTCAAGCCGCCCGGTCGTGGCGACCCGGCGCCGCTCACGCTAACATCCGCCGTCGCTCGTCAATCGGCCGGGAGAAGGGACCGTGCCGGACTACGCCGTCATCGCCCTCGGGGGCAAGCAGTACCGCGTCCGCGAAGGCGAGCGCCTCGTCGTCGACCGGCTGCCCCAGGACGAGGGCGCGTCCTTCGAGCCGCGCGTGCTGGCCACCGGCGGCGGTGACGGGATCGCCGACGGCGGCGCCGTCACCGCGACGGTGGAGGAGCACCTGCTCGGCAAGAAGGTCCTGGTCTTCACCTACAAGCCGAAGCGCAACTCGCGCCGGCGCCGCGGGCACCGCTCGCGCCTGTCGCGGGTGCGCATCGACTCCATCGCGGCGGCCTGAGGCAGGGGGCGGGGATGGCTCACAAGAAGGGTGGCGGCTCCAGCCGAAACGGCCGGGACTCGAAGCCGAAGTTCCTCGGGGTGAAGGTGTTCGCGGGGCAGGTCGTCCCGGCCGGGTCGATCATCGTGCGCCAGCGCGGGACGCGCTTCCACCCGGGCGAGGGCGCCGGCATCGGCCGCGACCACACGATCTTCGCCACCGTCACCGGCCGCGTCGAGTTCACGGACGGCCGCAAGGGCCGGCGGGTCTTCGTGCACCCCGAGGAGCCGGCGGCCGTCTCGTCGTAGGGGCCCGCGCGGCGGTGCCCTTCACCGATCGGGCGAAGATCCACGTGGAGGGCGGCCACGGGGGCAACGGATGCCTGTCGTTCCGGCGCGAGCCGAAGACCCCGCGCGGGGGCCCCGACGGGGGCAACGGCGGGCGCGGCGGCGGCGTGGTGCTGGTGGCGGACCCGCAGGTGACCGACCTGTCGCGGTTCCGCCACGCGGTGCACCACAAGGCCGAGGCCGGCGGCCACGGCGAGGGCAAGGCGCGCCACGGGCGCGCCGGCGACGACCTGCTCGTGGCCGTGCCGCCGGGGACCCGGGTGGTGCGCGACGGCCACCGCATCGCCGAGCTCGCGGCGCCCGGCGACCGGGTGCCGGTCGCGCGCGGGGGCGACGGCGGCGTCGGCAACCGGGCCTTCCGCTCCTCGACGCACCAGGCCCCCCGCACGACGGTGCCGGGCGGGGCGGGGGAGGAGGCCTGGCTCACCCTCGAGCTGCGCCTGCCGGTCGACGTCGCCATCGTCGGCCTGCCCAACGGCGGCAAGAGCGCGCTCCTCGCCGCCCTCACCGGCGCCTCTCCCGTCGTGGCGGCCTACCCGCAGTCGACGCGGGAGCCGGCCTTCGGCCCGCTGGAGGACGCCGACGGCAACCTCTACCTGGTCGCGGACCTCCCCGGCCTGGCGGCCGACGGGTCGCCCCGGGCCGACTCCCACCTGGAGCAGCTCGAGCGCGCGCGGGTCGTCCTGCACGCGGTCGAACGCCTCCGATCCGGAGCCGCCGGACGAGCGGCTCGCCCGGGCGAGGGCGGGCCTCGAGGGCCGGCTGCCGGCGGGGTCGCGGGAGCTCGTGGTCGCCACCGCCGCCGACCCGGCCGATCCGCCGGCGTGGGCGGACGCGGCCGTGGAGGCGGAGGATGGCGCCGGCATCGAGGCGCTGCGCGAGCGGGTGCTGGCCGAGCTGGGGCGCGGCTGATGGCCGTGCTGGTCGCCAAGCTGGGGTCCTCGACCCTGGTCGATTCCGCGGGGCGCCTGCGCGAGGAGATCCTCGAGGCGCGGGTGCGCGACCTGGTGCGGGTGCGCCGCCAGGGGCACCACCCGGTCCTGGTGTCGAGCGGCGCCATCGCCTGCGGCGTCGGGCGCCTCGGCCTGGCCCAGCGCCCCGCCGCGCTGCCGGATCTGCAGGCCGCGTCGGCGGTCGGGCAGGGGGTGCTCTTCCAGCGCTACTCGGCGGCGTTCGCGCCGCACGAGGTCGTTCCGGCCCAGGTGCTGCTGACCTCCAGCGACCTCGCGGCCCGGGCCTCGTACCTGAACGCCCGCACGACCCTGCGCCGGCTGCTCGACCTCGGCGCGGTGCCCGTGATCAACGAGAACGACACCACGGCGACCGACGAGCTCACGTTCGGCGACAACGACGTGCTGGCCGCGCAGGTCGCCATCCTGCTGGGGGCCGCGTGGCTGCTGCTGCTCACCGAGCGCGACGGCCTCTACGCGCAGACGCCGGCGGGGCCGCAGCGGCTGGGCGACGTCCCCGCCGGCACGCGGCCTGACGAGCTCGCGCTCGCGGACATCGGCGGCTCGCCGGCCGGCCGCGGCGGCATCGCCAGCAAGGTCGCGGCGGCCAGCATGGCGACCGGCGGCGGCGTGACCACGGTGATCGCCTCCGGGACCGACGACGGCGTGATCCCCGCGGTCGCCTCCGGCCGGCACGTTGGGACCCGCTTCGCCCCCACGGCCCGGCGCGAGGCGGCCTTCAAGCTCTGGCTCCGCTACGCCAAGCCCTCGATGGGGCGGGTGGCCGTCGACGCGGGCGCTGCGCGAGCTCTGCGCGAGCGCGGGACGTCGCTGCTGGCGGTCGGGGTCGTGGCCTGCGAGGGCGGATTCCTCGCCGGCGACGCGGTCGACGTGCTGGCCGACGGGGCGCTGGTGGGAAAGGGCATCGCCCTGATGTCGGCCGACGAGCTGCGGGCCGTCGCGGGCCTGAAGTCGGAGGAGGTGCGCCGCCTGCTGCCGGACGCCGCGCCGCAGGTCATCCACCGCGACGAGTTCGTGCTCGACGACGCGCGCAACGGGCGATGAGCGGCCGCGCCGGCGCCGCCGCCGGCCGCCCGCGCCGGATCGGGGTGCTCGGCGGGACCTTCGACCCGCCGCACATCGGGCACCTGATCGTCGCCTCGGAGGCCCTCTGGCAGCTCGACCTGGACGTCGTGCGGCTGGTGCCCGCGCGGACGCCGCCGCACAAGCCCGCGGGAGCGCAGACGGAGCCGGAGCGGCGCGCGGCGTGGCTGGACGCGGCGATCGCGGGCACGCCGGGCCTGGAGGTCTCGCGGATCGAGCTCGACCGCGAGGGGCCGAGCTACACGGCCGACACCCTCGAGGCGATGGCCGCCGCCGAGCCGGGCGCGGAGATCTGGTTCATCCTGGGGGCCGATCAGCTCGCCGGCCTGCCGGGCTGGCGCGGCCCCCGGCGCATCCTCGCCGCCGCCCGTCTCGCGGTGGTCCCCCGTGCCGGCCACGACGCACGCGCGCTCGCCGAGGAGATCGCCCCCGGCCGCGCCGACCTGCTCGACGTCCCCGAGATCGGCGTCTCGTCCAGCATGATCCGCGAGCGCGTCGCGGCCGGGCTGCCGGTCCGCTTCCTGGTCCCCCCCGAGGTCGAGAAGTCGCTGCGTCGGGAGGGTCTGGTAGCCTCGCCGACGTCATCGATCGCACGAAAGGACCCCTCGCGGACCCGCTCGAGCTGACCCTGGCCGCGGCTGCCGCCGCGGAGTCGAAGAACGCCAGGGACATCGTGATCCTCGACATGCGAGGCCTCGTGTCCTACACGGACTACCTGCTGATCGCGACGGGCCAGACCCCGCGGCAGACCAAGGCGATCGCCGAGGAGATCCGGCTCCAGCTCAAGGAGCGCCACGGCGCGCGCGCCCGCAAGGTCGAGGGCGAGCGGGAGGGGGAGTGGATCCTCATCGACCTGCTCGACATGGTCGCCCACGTCTTCACCCCCGAGGCGCGCGACTTCTACCGGCTCGACCGCCTCTGGAGCGAGGCCCCCCAGCAGCAGTACGCGGCCACCGCCTCGTAGCTCCGGGAGGGGTCGGCTAGACTCCGCTCGGCGGGGGATTAGCTCAGTTGGGAGAGCGCTACGCTGGCAGCGTAGAGGTCACCGGTTCGAGCCCGGTATCCTCCACTCTGACGAGAACCCGCGAGCTGACGGGGTTCTCTGCCTCCTGAGGCCGCGAGTATCGAACGGCCCAAGAAATCGACCCTCCCACAGCTTGGGGCTCAGGCACCAGCCCCCGGGACCATGCCCGGGCGCGGGTTCCTGATCCCTCAGTCGCTCGGGGTGGCCGCCCGTCGCCGGTCGCGCTCTCGGAGGAGCGGGATCGACGCCAGCGTGAGCACGAGGATCGCGCCGGCGGCGAAGTACCAGAGGTTCTCGTCCCCCTCGGCCAGTACGACGTCGCTGCCGCCCCGGCGGTACCAGACCTCACGCTCGAAGGGGCCCGGCCACGTGTTCGTCCATTCTAGGTCGGCGGTGCCGCGAACCTGCAGGGCCGACTTGTCGAGGAAGAGGCCTACGCCAGCCGCGAGGACCGCCAGGACTGCACCGACGAGGAGGACCGCGCGCCAGCTCACGGCGCCGACCCGAGCCCCGATGCCCGTCTTCGTGCCGCCTGCGACCGGACCTGAACGAGGGGGGCGCCGGGGCGGGCGCCCCGCCCCCACCCCACCACGACGGCCCCGGTGCTGTCCGCGTCAGCCGCGCACCTCGTCGCCTGGGTCCTCCTTCCCCCGCAGGTACTCCCACGCGTCCTCAATGGTCAGCGAGGGGTGGCCGGGCTTGACGAACCGGCCCTCGATGTCGTCCGGTCCCATGCCGTCCCAGGTCCAGCCGTCCGCAGCCATCCGGCGCTCGAGCGCTGCGTCTTCCATCGGACCCTCCCTTGCTGAAGCGCCTGCACTCTAGAGCAGCGGAGGTGGTCGGGATGGCACGCAAGGGACGGCGGCTGCCGGCGCAAAAGCGCCGCGAGCTCGGGCTGGTGCGGCGCGGCCGCGCGGCCGACGACTTCGATGCGGCGCAGGCCGTCGAGGAGGCCCTCCGCCCCCCTGGCGTCGACTGGTGGTCGCCGCCGCGGAGGGGTTGACCCACTCCTGTCGCCGCGGAGAGCGTCCACCCGGGGCCGCGCAGGTCGCGTCGTTTGCCGCGCCCCCCGCAGGTCACGTCGTCGCCCTCCGGCTCGATGACGCCGATCTCGAGCGCGAGGCCCCCGCCCGCGCCGGCGGTGTGATCAGCTCGACTCGACCCGCGCGCGGCTCGCGGCGCGGTCGGCTGCGCCCGCGGCGGCCGCGTCGGCGGCCTCGGCCGCCGCAGCCAGCGCGGCGCGGACCCCGAGCAGTTCGCCGTCCAGGTCGGCCGAGGCGCCCCACCAGGCGTTCCCCTCCACGATCACCACGCCCTCGTCGGTGACGGCGACGTCCCAGCCGACGGTGCGCAGCTCGCAGAACGCCTCGGCCGTGCGGATGGCGAGGGAGCGGGCCTCGGCCCACCCCGGCGCGGGCGCGCCGGCGAGGACGACGCCGCTGTGCGGGTGGCGCTGCACGCGCACGAGGCCGAAGCCGCTCGGTGCGACGCCGACGGGCACCGCGAGGGTGCCGTCGGCCTGGACCCGGGCGATGAGGTTGCCCGTCGCCCCCGAGTCGGCGGCGCGGAAGCCGTCGAGCAGGACGTCGTCCACGGCGAGTCGCAGGACCGCGTACAGCACCCCGGCGCGGTCGTCCTCGTCGAGCAGGGTCACTATCCGGTAGGTCTGAAGGGCGTCACGGCCGGTCAGCCGGCGCACGTCGTCACGCGAGCGCAGCCGCGGCTGGAGCAGCAGGGTCGACCCCGGCCCGGCTTCGAGCTCGCCGGCGAGCGTGGGCCATGAGCGCGCCGGGCGACCGGGCTCGCCGCCACCCCGTGCGCGCCGCTCGAGCACCCGGACGCCGATGCCCCGCTGGCCGCTGACGGGCTTCACGACGAACTGCTCCGGAGCGTCACGCTCGAGCGCGGCGGCCCAGGTGGCGATCGTCGCCGCGCGGTCGGGGGTGCGCGTCAGCACCGCAACGACCGGCGGCGTTGGGATCTCCCTGTCCGCGCAGGCGCGCGCGAAGTACAGCTTGTCCTGCACCAGGTCGGTCGCCCCAGCGGGGTTGAGCCGCTCCAGGAGCTCCTCCAGGTCGCGCCGGCGCACGGCCCAGCGCTCGCGGGCGGGGCCGTCGTAGGGATCGAGCAGGCCCAGCAGGGCGAGGTCGCCCAGGTACCAGCCGCGGCGGACCAGGCGCAGGGCCCGCAGCCCGACCAGCGTGACCGGAGCCCCGTGGGCCCGCGCCGCACCCCGGACACGGCGCAGGACCCGGAGGGGACGGGACAAGTCGCTAAGCGCTGACGGGGTGGCGGTCCGCGCTCATCCGCGCGGCGACCGCCCCGGCGACCACCGAGGTGGCGGCGGCCAACGGGTCGTCGCGCTCCTGCTTCAGGTCGTAGGTGACGTGCCGGCCGTCCGCGATGACGGCAGCGATGGCGGCCTCCATCCGGTTGGCGGCCGCGCCCTCTCCGAGGTGGCGGAGCATCATGACGGCCGAGAGCATCGTCGCCATCGGATTCGCCCGGTCCATGCCGGCCATCTTCGGGGCGCTGCCGTGGCCCGGCTCGAACAGCACGGCCTCGGTGCCGATGTTGGCGCCCGGGATCATCCCCGACCCGCCGATCAGCCCCGCGCAAAGGTCGCTGAGGATGTCTCCGTACTGCATGGGCATCACGAGGACGTCGAACTGCTCGGGCCGCTGCACCAGCTGCATGCAGATATTGTCAACCGCGCGGTCCTCGAACTCGATGTCGGGGTTGGCGGCGGCGACCTCGCGGACGACCTCCAGGAAGAGGCCGTCGGTGCGCTTCATCACGGCGGCCTTGTGGACCGCGGTGATCCTGGCGCGGCCGTTCTCGCGCGCGTAGCGGAAGGCGAACTCGGCCAGTCGCCGGCTGGCCGCCTCCGAGATCGCCTTGATGGTCAGGCCCGAGCCGTCGCGGACCTCGCGGCCGGTCTGCTCCCGGACTGCGGCGATCAGCGCCTCGGCCTCGGGCGTGCCGGCCTCGGCCTCGATGCCCGCGTAGAGGTCCTCGGTGACGTCGCGGATGACCACCACGTCCACGTCCTCGTAACGCGTGCGGACGCCGGGGTACATCTTGCAGGGTCGGACGTTTGCGAACAGGTTGCTGGCCTTGCGCATCGCGATGTTGACGCTGCGGAAGCCCTTGATCTTCGGCGTCGAGACAGGTCCCTTCAGCGCGACGCCGTTGCGGACGACCGACTCGGCGACGCTGTCGGGGAGCGGGGTCCCGACCGCGTCGAGCGCCGGCTGTCCGACCTGCTGGACGTTCCAGTCGAACGCGACGCCGGTGGCCTCCAACACGCGGAGGGTGGCGTCGACGACCTCGGGACCGATGCCGTCGCCCGGGATGAGCGTGACGCGGTGGGGCACGCTCATCCTCGCACCTCCCCCCTTGCCATCACCGTGGCGGGATCCTCGAGCTTCATGCGCTCGGCTGAGGCGGCGTCGCGCACCTCGCGCGCGGCCGCGTCCTGGAAGACCTCCTCGACGACCCCCGCGGGGATCACGACGGCGCCGGCCGAGTCGGCGTAGACGTAGTCGCCCGGAAGGACGGCGACGCCGGACACCTCCACGGGGACGTTCGCCTCGACGGGCATGATGAGGTTGCCCCCCTGGCGGACCGTCTCACCCCGGCAGTAGGTGGCGAACTCGTAGCCGCCGAGGTCGTCGAAGTCGCGCAGGCGGCCGTCGGCCAGCACGCCGGCAAGGCCGTTGTGACGGAGGCGGGAGAGCTTGCGACCCCCGCCGAGCGCCGCGTCCGGGTGACCGCCGCTCGACATCACGAGCACGGCCCCCTCGCCGCCCTCGGCGATCGCCCGGTAGAAGAGCGAGGCGAAGTTGTTCTGGATCGGGTGGGCGATGTCCTTGCGCGTGGGGATGCAGCGGATCGTCACCGCGGGGCCGAAGAGGACCCTGCCCGGCGTCGGGCTCACCAGGTCCAGGATGTGGGCGGGGTGTTCGTAACGGTCGATGAGTGCGTCCACGAGGGAAGAGCAGCTCACGCGGTCGAGCCTCGAGCGCAGCTCCGGGTCGGGCGCGGCGCGGATGGCGGAGTCGGACATGTGTGCCTCCATGTCAGTCGGATGCCCTGACGGCCGAAACCGCCCGCCGGGCCGTTTGTGTCCCCTTCCGGGCGGCGCGCGCGAGCAGCGGGCCGAGCCAGAGGGCGTTGGTCGGTGAGGGGTCGAGCATCCCCCGCGGGGAGAGGCCGACCGAGACGATGCGCCCGGCCACGCGGCCCGGTGAGCCCCCCTCGCGGCGCGTCCTCCAAGCGTCGGCGAGGGCGGGGAGCTCGAGATCGAGGCGCATGTGGACGCCTTGGCGGTGGCGGCCCGGGAACGGTTCGCCGGAGATCCCGAGCGCCGTCTCGACGGCGCGGCGGGGGAAGTCGAAGCCGCTGTGGATGGAGGCCGCGGTGGTGGCCCCCAGGCGCAGGTTGGCGTCGTGGGGGAGGAAGCGCCCGTCGCGCTCCATGAAGCTGATGCCGCTCGGACCGCGGTAGTCAACATGGTCGAGGAGCACCCGGGCGCCCTCCAGGATGCCCTCAGGCGGGGTCGCGGGGCGCTTGACAGACGCGAGCCCGGCCCCGCGGGGCCACATGTCGGCCACCTCGAAGACCACGTGCTCGAAGACGCCCGGACCGCGGACGCTCTGGATCACCCAGCGGGGTCCGAGGATCCGCTCCTGGACGATCGCGGCGTGCCCGCCGGCGACCAACTCGCCGACGTAGGCGTCGCGCTCCGCGGCCGTCGCGACGGCCATCGGCCGCGCCTCCTCCGAGCGGGAGGTCTGGGGCTTGACGATGGAGGGCAGCGCGGGCCAGGGCCCGTCAGGCCCCCGATCGTCCACGAGCACCGTCGCGGGGACGTCGAGCCCGAGGTCCTGGGCGGTCTTGGTCAGCTCGAGCTTGTCGCAGAGGGTCGCGTACTGGTGGGCGTCGGGGCCGACGATCACCGCGCCGTCGATCTCGCGCCCCCGGAGGGCGAGCAGCCGGACGATGTCCTCGTCAACCGGCACCACCGCCGCGATCCGCTCGGTCCAACAGATCTCCGCCAGCGTCTCCATGAAGCGGTCGGGGTGGTCGATCGGCGAGGGGTAGCGGCGCGGGGCGAGGCAGGATGCGGAGCGGCCGCCGGAGCGGCCGTCGGGGTGTGCGCCCACGAGGCGGAAGCCGGCCCGCCGCAGCGAAGTGCAGATGCGGGCGCCCGCCGGGTAGCCGGTCCAGAGGACGAGCACGGCGGGACGGCCGAAGGGGGGCTGGGGATCCGCGCGCGGCGCGGGCAATGGGCCGGCCGCAGGCGGCGCGCTTCGATCCTCGGAGCGGAGAAGCGCGAAATTCGCCATATCGCCACGGTAGGGCGATCTTCCAGCCCTGTGAACTCCCCGTCAGGCTAAGTTCGCGTGGGCCGAGATCCCCTGCGGAAAGGGGATCTCGGCCGAAAGTCGCGCTCGTTCGAGCCACGACTCGCGGCGTCACCCGTCGGGCGGGGAGGAGTGCCCGACCCGGACGGCGAGATTCAGCCGGGCGGGGCCGTGGCGGCGCCGTAGGCCGGCGCCGGACCCTCGGTCGCCGGCCCGCCGGCGCGCGAGGCGAGGGCCAGGACCGCCTCGTCGGAGACCGCGGCCGGGGCCGAGAGGACGCACTGGTGTCCGGCCACGCGCCAGGTGGCGACGACGGCCCGGTCCGAGCGCAGGAGGCGGATCTCGACGCCCCGCCGCACGGCCCGCCGCGCGCCGTCGGGCCATGCCAGCGCGGGCGCGGCGACGATCGTGTACGACAGGCGGACCCCCGCCGGACCGTCGTAGTAGACGGTGGCCGCGCGGCGTCCCTCGAGCGTGTCGGACCGCTCGCCGGCCGCGCGCCACCCCCTCCTCGACCAGGCCGGGAACGCCACGCCCTCGACGTTGCGCGCCAGGGTCTGCGGCTCGGCCGGGGAGACCGGCGGCGGCGGCGCCGTCGGGCCGCGGGCGGCGAGCGCGGCCGCGTCGAGCGCCGTCGGCGACCCGCCCGCGGCACGGAGCACCGCGCCACCGCCACGGCGAGCGCCGTCACGAGGGCGGCGCCGCAGCGCCCGCGGCGAGCGTCGCGCCGCCGGGCGCGGCACGCCGCGATGCGCGCCCGCAGGGCCGGAGGGGCCTCCACCGACCGCACGAGCGCGCGCATGCGCGCGACGGCGGGGTCGTCGGGCATCCTCGTCCCGTCCATCACGCGACCCCCTCCCGCGGCGCGGCGGCCGGCTGCTGCGCGACCCCCATCCGGCCGGTCACCCGGCCCCGCGCGCGGTGCAGCCGGGTGGTGATCGTCGCCTCCTTGGCGCCGAGCAGCCGCCCGGCCTCCGCGTAGGAGAGCCCGACGACGTCGACCGCCACGAGCGCGTCGCGGAGGTCGGGCGGCAGCGCGGCGATCGCGCCGAACACCTCGCGCACCTCGGCCATCTCCTCGAGCCTGGCGTCGGCGGCGGCGTCAACCGGCTCGCGCGCCTCGGCCAGGCTGACGGTGCGGGGCCGGCGCCCGTTCGCCCGGCGGCGGCTGATCATCGTGTTGCGCAGGACCTGCACCAGGTAGGCGAGATCGTCGCCGGAGCGCAGCAGGCGCGGGCGGGCGAGGACGCGGGCGAAGGTCTCCTGCACCAGCTCCTCGGCCTCCTCGCGCGACCCGCACATCGCCCAGGCCGCCCGGTACAGACGGTCCACGTGGTCGCCGAGGCGATCGGGGTCGAGGCGATGACCGCCCACCGCCGCCGAGCGTAGACCGCCGGGGCCCCTCTCGTCGCGCCGCTCGGGCATCACCGCCGGGTCAGCTCTCGTCCTCCTCGATCGCCTGGCCCGACGGCCCCAGGGCGTACCACTCGGCCCCGAAGGCCTCGACGTCCTGGCCCTCGGTGTCCCCGGCGACGCCATCGCCGGAGTAGTAGTAGAGCGGGTGGCCGGCGTAGGTCACCTGGACGGTGCCGTCGTCGCGCATGGTCGTGCCGATCAGGTCGGCCTTCGCCGCGTCTGCGACGCTCGGGGCCCCGGTCGTGAGGAGGGGCGGCCACGCCGACGCGCAGGCGCCCGAGCAGGTGCTGGTCGTGCCGGTGTCCTTCTCGAACAGGTAGAGCGTGCGCCCGTCGGCGTCGGCCAGGTACGTCCCGAGCTCACCCGTCTCCGTCAACACGGTGGCCTGGCCCGCGGCCTGCGTCGTGGTCGGCGGCGGCGCCCCGTAGCCGGAGCCCGCCGGCTCCGCGGCCTGGTCGTCGCCGCTCGAGCCGCAGCCGGCGGCGACGCCGATCGCGGCAAGGGCCAGCAGTGCCAGCGCGATGCGCATACTCACGAGAGAGCCTCCCGCCTGGGGTGCCTGTCACCTCCGAGGACGCCCCGGCCGGGCGAAACCTTCCCGGGCCGCGGGGGCTCAGCCGGCGCCGAAGCGCTCGAGCAGCGCCGACGCGTACGCGTCCTCCCAGCGCTCCGAGCCGGCGGAGTCGCGGTCGAGCTCGACCAAGGCGTGGACCAGGTGGCTGCGGACGGGCGCCGCCCCGAGCAGCTCCGGCAGCTCGGAGAGCCGCACGAGCCAGTCCGCGTACCACGATGCCCAGTCCGGGTCCTCGCCGTCCACGATGCGGTAGACCACGTGGTGCGTCTCGGCCGCCTCGTGGAGCAGTGCGGCAATCCGCTCGGTCGTGCCGGTGGGCGTCATCGGGCCTCCTCGGGGTCGGCGTGGTGGCAGAATCCTCGCGCGTGAGGCGGCTCGGCGTCGACGAGCGGCGGGCCCGGCTGGGGGTGCGCCACCGGCTGGCAGGAGCGCGGGCCGAGGGGCCGGTGGAGGCCGGCCGCGACGTCGTGGCCCTGCACGCCACCGACCCGGCGACGGTTCACCTCTCGGCGGCGGCGCGGATGCGCGAGCCCGACGTGGCGGCCGTCGAGCAGGCGCTCTACGACGAGCGGTCGTTGATCCGGATGCTCGGGATGCGGCGGACGATGTTCGTCGTGCCGGACGAGCTGGCGCCGGCGATCCAGGCCTCGTGCACCGACGCGATCGCGGCCCGGGAGCGCGTGCGGCTGGTGAAGCGGCTCCAGGAGGCGGGGGTCGCGGCCGACGCCGGCGCGTGGCTGGCCGAGGTCGAGGAGGCGACCCTGGCCGCGCTGCGAGCGCGCGGCGAGGCCACGGCGGCCGAGCTGTCGGCCGACGAGCCGCGCCTGCGGACCTCGGTCCTGATGGCCGCCGGCAAGCCCTACGAGGCGCGCCAGAACGTCTCGACCTGGGTGCTCGGCCAGCTCTCCATGGACGGGCGCGTCGTGCGCGGGCGCCCGCGCGGCTCCTGGATCTCGAGCCAGTACCGCTGGTCGCCGGCCGAGCGGTGGCTGCCCGGCGGCATGCCCGAGCGGGACGCCGAGGAGGCCGGCGCGGAGCTGGTGCGGCGGTACCTGGCCGCATTCGGGCCGGCGCCCGCGGCCGACGTCCGCTGGTGGACCGGCTGGACCGCGCGCCGGACGAGCCACAGCGCTGGGGCGCCTGGAGACCGCCGAGGTGGAGCTCGGCGACGGGGCGACCGGGCTGGTGCTCGCCGACGACGCCGAGCCGGTGGCGACGCCCGACCCGTGGGTCGCCCTCCTGCCGGCGCTCGACCCGACACCGATGGGGTGGCGGGAGCGGGGCTGGTTCCTCGGCGAGCACGGGCCGCGCGCTCTTCGACCGCTCCGGCAACGTCGGCCCGACGGTGTGGGCCGACGGGCGCATCGTCGGCGGCTGGGCGCAGCGCCGGGAGGGCGTGATCGCGGTCCGGCTCCTCGAGGATGTCGGCGCCGAGACCCGGGCCGCCGTGGACGCGGCCGCCGAGCGGCTCGGCGCGTGGCTGGGCAAGGTCCGGCTCACCCCGCGCTTCCGGACGCCGCTCGAGCGCGAGCTCAGCGCCTG
>CAWIDG010000021.1:0-26627 GCA_963834875.1 Miltoncostaeaceae bacterium | reverse complement strand
GGTCGTACGGGCCGTGGTCGGCCAGGGTCGGCCGCGTCGGCCTCCACGAACCGGACACGTCCGTCGACGCCGGCCTCCGCGGGCGTAGCGGCGGGCCTCGGCGATCGAGGCCGGGTCGAGCGTCGAGCCCGTCCACGCGGGCGCCGGGAAACGCGCGGGCGACCGCGACGTCGACCAAGCCCTGGCCGCAGCCCACGTCTGCCACGCGCGGGTGCGCGCGTGCATCCAGGCGGGCCGACGACGTCGGGCATCGCGGCGAGCCACGGTCGGGAGCTCATGGGTGAAAGCGGGGCGGTTGATGTGGCCCTGGCCGTGGCGGAAGGCGCGGCCGTAGGCGACGTAGGGCACCCCGCCGCCGGTGCGGTACGCCTCGACGACGCGCGGCAGCACGCCGCCGATGCCGGCGAGCATGTGGGCGAAGGGCGCCACGTGGGCGGGGTCGTCGGCGTGGACGAGCACGCGTGCGTGGTCGGGCGCGAGCGCGTAGCGGCGCGCTCGGCGGACGCGTCGGCCTGGTCGACCTCGAGCAGCCCGGCGACGGCCTGCTGCTCGAGCCACTCGCGCGCGTACCGCGGTGCGATCCCGGCGCGCTCGGCCAGCCCGTCGGCGGTCAGCGGGCCCTCCTCGCGAGGGGGTGGTAGAGCTCGAGCTCGGCGCCGAGGAAGACGGAGAAGAGCTCCAGGGCGCCGAGCGTGGCTCCGAAGAGGCGCTCGGCGAGCGCGTCGGCGCGATCGGTTGCGGTGGTCATCGCGATCCTCGGGCAGGTGCTGGCGGCACGCTCGCCGGATCGCGCTCGGCGGTATGGGGGATGCCGCGTACCGCGGCACCCATCGGGTCAGTCGGGGGCGTGGCCTCGCCGTGCCAGCAGCCGCACGATGCCGCTCCGCGAGGAGAGGCCGAGCTTGCCGAGCGCCTGCGAGACGTGCTTCTCGACGGTGCGCTCGGACAGGTGGAGGCGGGCGGCGATCTGCGCGTTGGTCCGGCCCCCGCGACCAGCAGGCCACCTCACGCTCGCGCGCGCTCACGGCGCGAGGGATCGCCGTCGCCGCCGCCGTCGCCTCCGGCGGACGCGACCCGGGGCCGGTCGCCGAGCCGTCGCAGGGCGCGCAGCGCGGGGTCCCGGTAGCCCCAGGCGCCGCGGGCATCGAGGTCGGCTGCGGCGCGGCGCAGCTCCTCGCGGGCGTCGTCGGGGCTCCGGCGGCCGCCAGCGCCTCCCCTGCGAGGTCCGGCATCGGCCGGCCCACAGGGCGCGTCGCCCTGGTCGCCGGCCGCCGCCCCGGCCCGTGCCACGGCGGCGCTTCCTCGGCGCCGTCCTGCGCCAGCAGCACCGCGGCCTCGGCGAGGGCGACGACGGCACCGCAGACGCCGGTCCGCCGCCCGCCGCACTCGGCCGGCGCGCGCCGGGCCAGGCCTCCGCCTCGTCGAGGCGGTCCAGCGCGAGCAGCACCCGCACCGCGATCTCGACGTCTTCAGGCGGTCGAGCGTCCACAGCGCGGGCTGCACCCATCCGAACGTCTCGAGCGTCGCGCGCGCGCCCTCCGGGTCGCCCGCGGCCAGCTGGGCATCGGCGACCGCGTACCCGGCCTGCGAGTACTCGATGACGCCGATCCGCTCCCACGCGGCCGCCCGTGCTCGAGCGCCGCCGCCGATCGCCGCGCGCCAGCGCGATCCGGCTGAGCGCGATCGAGGTCCAGTAGGCGACCTGGAGGTTGCCCGACAGCAGCGCGCTCTCGAGCGCCTCCTCCTCGTCGGCCTCGGCGGCGTCGAGCCGCCCCAGCTCCGCGTCCATCCAACCCGCGCACGCAGACGAAAGCGGGCGCGACAGACCCTGGCCGCTCGCCGCGCGCCACCCGGACGCCGCGCTCGGCCGCGGCGCGCGCGGGCCCGGAAGCTCGCCGGTGAAGACCCGCGCGACTCAGCCAGAACAGCATCTGAAGCCGCTCCGCCACCCGCTCGTCCGGCAGGGCGTCCACGAGCGCTCCCGCGCACGGGCGACCTTCGCGTCCACCGCGGCGAGCGCCTCGGGGTCGTCCTCGCGCAGGCGGCATTGGGCCTCGTCGGCCGCGATCGCCGCCGCCTCGGCCTCCAGTGCGGCGTCCCCGGCGGCGCCGGGCGGCCGCCGTCGCCTGGTCGGCCAGCCCCTCGGCGCCGGCGTGGTCACCGTGGACCGTTCGCTCGCGGACCAGCCCGAGCGTCAGCGCCGCCGCAGCCCTGGCGCTCCGTCGCCCAGCGCGGCGCGCTCGGCCTCGAGCAGCCGGCGCGCGGACTCGGGGTTGTTCGTCCAGAGCGCCTCGAGATCGCCGACTTCGCCACGAGCGCGACGCGCTCGGCGGCGCCTCCGAAGGCAACAGGCGAGCACCCGGCGCAGCACGTCCCGCGCCTCGCCGGCGCGCCCGGCGGCCGCCAGGGCGAAGCCCTGCCCGGTGAGCAGCACGAGCCGGCGCGCGTCGTGCTCCGGGGTATCCGGGAGCAGCCGCGCCGCGGCCTCGTACCAGCCCGCCGCCGTCGCGGGCGCGGCGGGCGCCGTCTGCTCGGCCGCGCGGGCGAGCAGCGCGACGGCCTCCAGGTCCCCGGGGCCGGCCGCGCGCTCGACGTGGTGCGCGCGCTCGGCGGCGCTCGCTCCCCGCGCCTCCAGGCCGGCCGCGGCCCGCGCGTGCGCGCCGATCCGCCACCCGCCGCCGGCCGTCTCGTACACCGCGCGGCGCACCAGGGGGTGGCGGAAGCGAAACCGCCGCGGGCGGTCGGCCGGGCGCACCAGGTCGGCCGCCAGCACCGCGTCCAGCGCCGCGAGCGCCGCCTGCTCGTCGAGGCCGGCCGCGGACGCCGCGATCCGCGATGTCGAACGGGTCCCCGGCGACCGCCGCCCCCTGCGCGAGCACCCGGGCGTCGGGCGCGAGGGCCGCGACCTCGCCGACCAGCGCCGCCACCACCGCGCGCGGCACCCGCGCGCCGACCGGGTGGCGGACGCCGCCGCGCCGTCGCCCGCCGGGCCGCTCAGCGCCTCCAGATAGAAGGGGTTGCCGCCGCTCTCCTCGTACAGCCGCGCCCGGGCCGCCCGGCCGAGGCCGGCCGGGAGCAGCGCGTCGGCCGCCTCGCGTGAGCGGCCCCGAGCTCGAGCGACGGACCCCGCCGTGGCGGCCGGCCGCCTCGAGCGCGTCCTCGAGATGCGGGCGCGCGCCGGTCCGCGCCGCGAGGGCCAGCAGCACGCCGCCGCGCGGGCGCCGGTGCAGCAGGAGCGCGATGACGTCCGCCGACGCCGGGTCGGCCCAGTGCACGTCATCGAGGAGCAGCGTCACCGGCTGCTCGGCGGCCCAGCGCTCAGCAGCGCGCGACGGCGCGGGCCACCCGGTGGCGCTCGACGGTGGCCGCGGGCGCGACCCCCGCCATGCGCCCGGCCGCCGGCAACGCCACGGCGAGTCGGCGAGCTGCTCCTCGGCGAGTCCGCCGACCCCTCGACGCCGAGCCGGCGACGCGCCGCCCGAGCGCGTCGATCCAGAGCGCGAACGGCACGTCGCGCTCGAGCTCGGCCGCGCGGCCCGCCACCACGAGATGCCCCGCTCGCCCGCCCGCCGCCCGAGCTCGTCGAGCAGCCGCGACTTGCCGATGCCCGGTTCACCGACGATCCCGAGCGCCTGCGGCCGTCCCGCGTCCACGTGCGCCAGCGCGAGGTCGAGCGCGGCGAGCTCCGCCTCGCGCCCCACCAGCGGCCGCACGCCTGTGCTCATTGCCCCGACGCTATCCGCCCCGTTCCGCGTCGGGCAACCGCCGCCCGGCAGGCTGGCGCACCCTTCGGTGGCCGCTTCGGCGCACGATTCGGACTCGACTTTTACCCGTCCTGAGGCGCCGAAAGACCCGTCAATGCAGGGCCTTCTCTTCAGTGCGCCCGGCAGGACTCGAACCTGGGACCCGCGGCTGAGAAGATCGATCCAGGCCGCTCTCTGCGCGTCCGATCGGAACTTCGTGATCTCCGGTCTGAGCAGGCCTTTCTCGCCTGTCAGCCGGCGGCCGATCTGCGCCGAAATCCTCTTCTGCGCGCCTCGTGTGGGATGGACGTGGGATGGAAACGCCGACAGGTCGTTGCGGCCGCATCTTTTTTTGCACCTGGGTGCATCTGCGTCCCGCTCGGTCGACTTGCTTCGAGGCGCGCCGTGATGAGCGTGGCCAAGCTGGCGCTCGGCCAAGAGGCCTACTGCGAGTAGCAGGTCGCCCTCGGCGACGACTACTACGCCGGTCGCGGTGAGTCGCCTGGGCGATGGATCGGATCGGGTGCTGAGGCGATCGAGCTGGTCGGCGCCGTCGAGGAGGGCGCGCTCAGCATCCTTCTCGGGTCGAGCCCGGCCGCGGCGAGCGCCTGCGCGGGCCGGCCCGCGAGCGCACCACCGTCCGCACCTCGCGTCCGAAGAGCGTCAGCCTGCTGCACGCGCTCATCGGCGACGAGGACCTTCGCCGGGCGATCTCCGACGCCCACGAGGTGTCCTGGCAAACCGCGCTCGGCTACCTCGAGGCCGAGGCCTGCGTCGTGCGCCGCGGCCGCGGCGGGGCGATCCGTGACCGCGGCGAGGGCTTCGTGGCGGCGGCCTTCCGCCACCGCACCAGCCGCGCCCAAGACCCGCGCCTGCGCGCCCACAATCGTCGCCAACCAGGCGCGATCAGTCGGATAGCAAATGGCGCGCCCTCGACGGCGAGACGATCATTCACCCACCGCCTGGCGGCCCGCTACCTCTACGAGGCCAACCTGCGCCACGACCTCTCGCGCAGCCTCGGCGTGCGCTGGACCGGGCCCGTCAGGGCATGGCCGAGATCGAGGGCGTGCCGCTGGAGGCGATCCGCGCCTTCTCCACTCGGCGCCAGTCGCTGGTGCAGCACATGGAGGCGATGGGCACCTCGGGCTTCGCCACCTCCCGGGTCGCCGCCCTCGCAACCCGCAAGCGCAAGGAGGCGATCGACCTGCCCGAGCTTCGCGAGTCGTGGCTCGCGCCGGCAGCGGAGATGGGCCTCGGAGCCATCCAGCTCCGAGGCCTCCTCAGCGCGAGCCGACGCGCGAGCTCGAGCTGCCGACGATCGCCGCCGACGACCTCACCGCCCACCAGACGACCGTCACCACACCCGACTCGTCCGCGCCATCGCCGGGGCCGCGCGCGACGGGGCGAGCGTGGAGGCGGTGCTGGCCGGCGTCGAGCGGATCGAGAGCGGACCCGAGCTCACCCGGGTCGGCGACGACGCGACGCTCCCTCCGGCGACGCCGGGTGTCATTCCGGCGTGAACGGGTAGGGTCTGAGCGAGCGGCTCGACCGATCGCCCGACGGGCGGACAACTGCGCGACCCCTCACATAGGTCCGAGCGTCCTCGGCCGGCCCTGGCTGAGCGCGAGCGGCTGGTCGAGAGTCATCTTCCGCGCATCGCCTCGCTGGCGCGACGGTTCCTGTCGCGGGACGTCGACCTCGCCGACCTGATGCAGGAGGGCTCACTCGCCCTGCTCGAGGCGCACCGCCGCTATGAGCCGGAGCGGGGCGTCCACTTCTGGGCCTACGCCGCGCCCTGGGTCCATGGGGCGATCTCGTGCTTCGCCCACGAGCAGCGTCGCGCCGTGCGCCTGCCGGCCGCCGCCCAGGTCGAGCTGCGCCGGCTGCGCGAGGCGTCCCAGCAGCTCCCGCGCGTCAACGGCCGCGATCCGCCCCTCAGGACGGTTGCTCGGAAGGTCGGGATCCCGGCCGAGCGGGCCGGGCGGATCCTGGCCGCGGGGCTGCCGCCCCGCTCGCTTCAGGAGCCCCTCGGCCCCGACGGCGACGGCGCGGCGGCCATCGACGCGGTGCCCGACCCATCGGCCGAGGGGCCCTTCGATCGCGTCGTCGAGCGCGCGGACGACCCCGACCCCAAGCCGCTCATGAGGGTCCTCTCCTCCCGCGAGCACGAGGTGATCGCGCGGCGGTTCGGCCTCGGCGGCCCCGAGGAGACCCTGGCCGTCGTCGGTGGGCGGCTGGGGCTGACGCGGGAGCGCGTGCGCCAGATCGAGGCGCGCGCGCTCGACAAGCTTCGGGACGCGGCGGCCTGACCTCAGCCCTGACGCGCGCCGAGGTGGGCCGCGAGCCGCTCCTTGAGCTGCTGTTCCGGGAGCGCCCCCACCACCCGGTCCACCTCCTCGCCGTCGCGCACGACGAGGAGCGTCGGGATGCTCATCACCCGGCGGCTCGCGGCCAGCCCCGGCGCCTCGTCGACGTTCACCCGCACCACCTTGAGGTGGCCGGCGTGGCGCTCGGCGAGGCGCTCCAGGACCGGCGCGATCAGCCGGCAGGGCCCGCACCAGGGCGCCCAGAGGTTGACGATCACCGGCACCGGGGCGCGGCTCTCGGCGTCGAAGTCCGCCTCGCCGGCGTTGACGAGCCAGGGGAGCGGAGCCTTGCAGTTGGCGCAGCGGGGCACTGCGGTGGGGTGCGGGCGCAGGCGGTTGCGGCGCCCGCACGACGGGCAGGTGACGATCGCCACGCTCAGCCGCCCCGGGCGGCGCCCGCCCCCGCGTAGGGGTTGCGCGTCTTGCCCGTGGAGCTGCGGGAGACGATGGCGATCCGCGGCATTGAACGTCCCTTCGGGTCGGGTGAGGGGGCGCGGGCGGGCCGCGTCCTCCCCGCTTCCATGCTCGCCGTGCGGCGCCTGTCAATCGCTCGGCCCGCTTGACACGGAGCCGGCGGCGACCACGGGAGGCAGATGGCGCCCGTCGAGACGCCCGATCTCAACGGGGCCTTCCCGCGGCTCGGCGACGAGCAGATCGCCGCCCTCTCCACACGGGGGGAGCGGCGCCGCACGCGCGCGGGCGAGGTGCTCTACCGGGAGGGCGAGCCGGTCTCCGATTTCATCGTGGTGCTCGAGGGCCTGGTGGCGATCGTCGAGGGCGACGGCGAGCGCGAGCTGGCGGTCCATGGGCCCGGGCGATTCCTCGGCGAGGTCAACCTGCTCACCGGGCAGGCCGCCTTCCTCACGGCGGTCGTCCGCGAGGCGGGCGCGGTGCTCGTCGTCCCGCTGGAGCGGCTGCGCGAGGCGGTCGCGCAGGACGCCCGCCTGGGCGACCTCATCGTGCAGGCGTACCTCATCCGGCGCTCCCTCCTGATCGAGCTCGGCAGCGGCTTCCGGATCGTGGGCTCGCGCTACGACCCGGACACGCGCCGGCTGCGCGAGTTCGCCGCGCGCAACCGCCTCCCTCACCGCTGGCTCGACCTGGAGCGCGACCCCCAGGCCGAGGCGCTGCTGCGCGAGCTGGGCATCGGTCCGGAGGACACGCCGGTGGTGATCTGGCGCGGCCGGACGGTGCTGCGGAACCCCGGCAACGCCGAGCTGGCGCGGACGATCGGGCTGCGTCCGACGACCGCCGCGCCGCTCGACTGCGACCTCCTCGTCGTGGGCGCGGGCCCGGCGGGGCTGGCGGCGGCCGTCTACGGCGCCTCGGAGGGGCTCGCCACGGTCGTCCTCGACGGGGTCGCGACGGGCGGCCAGGCGGGGACCTCGTCGCGCATCGAGAACTACCTCGGCTTCCCGTCGGGCATCTCGGGCGCCGAGCTCGCCGAGCGGGCGGTCATCCAGGCCCGGCGCTTCGGCGCGCGCATCACCGTCCCGGCGAAGGCGACCGGCCTCGAGCGCCTGGACGGGCACCACGTGCTGCGGCTCGACGACGGGTCGGCCGTGCGCGCGCTGACGGTGCTGATCGCGACCGGCGCCCGCTACCGGCGCCTCGACGTCCCGCGCATCGGCGAGCTGGAGGGGATCAGCGTGTACTACGCGGCCACCTGGATGGAGGCGCAGTTCTGCGCGGGCGACCCCATCGTGATCGTGGGAGGCGGCAACTCGGCCGGGCAGGCCGCCGTGTTCCTCTCGAAGCACGCGCATCGCATCCACCTGGCGATCCGCCACGAGGACCTCGGCCGCGACATGTCGCGCTACCTCGTTGACCAGATCGAGCGGATCCCGACCGTCGACGTGCTGCGGTGCACCGAGCTGCGCGAGCTGGTCGGCGAGGGGGCGCTCGAGGCCGTGGTCGTCGAGGACCGCCGCACCGGCCGGCGGCGGCGCCTGGAGGCCCGCGCGCTGTTCGTGTTCATCGGCCTCGAGCCGCACGCGGGCTGGCTGGGGGGCCAGCTCGCCGTGGACGAGCTGGGCTTCGTCCTGACCGGCCCGGACGCGGTGGCCTCGGCGATCCACGCCGACGGCTGGGACCTCGTGCGCCGCCCGCTGCCGCTCGAGACCAGCCGCTCGGGCGTGTTCGCCGCCGGGGACGTGCGCAGCGGGGCCATCAGACGGGTGGCCTCCGCGGTGGGCGAGGGGGCCATGGCCGTCCGCATGGTGCACGAGCACCGGGAGCAGCTCGGCGGCGGCCACGGGCCCTGAGGCGGCGCGCCCTGCCGGCTACCGGAGCGCCTCCTCCCCGGTCTCCGCCTCCTCCTCGACCTCGACGTCGACGACGTCCTCGTCGCCCCGCCCCGCCGCGTCGGGCGCCTCCTCCTCGACGGGGTTCTCCCAGCGCACCTCGAGCTCGTCGTCGAGCGCGTCCACGACGATCGTCGCGCCCGGCAGGATGTCGCCCGAGAGGAGCGCCCGCCCGATCCGGGTCTCCACCTCACGCTGGATGAAGCGCCGCAGGGGCCGCGCCCCGTAGACCGGGTCGTATGCGGAGCGGGCGATCAGCTCGCGCGCCGAGTCGGTGAGCTCCAGCGCGATGCGCCGGTCGGCCAGGCGCCCGCGCACGTCGGCCACCTGGAGCTCCACGATCCGCTCGATCTCCTCCTCGCGCAGCGGCTTGAACAGCACGATGTCGTTGACGCGGTTGAGGAACTCCGGCCGGAAGTGGGCGCGCAGCTCGGCCATCACGGCGCCCCGCGCGCCCTCCTGGATCTCGCCGCGCGCATCGATCCCGTCCAGCAGGTGGTGGGAGCCGATGTTGCTGGTCATGATCACGACCGTGCTCTTGAAGTCCACGGTGCGGCCCTGCGAGTCGGTCAGGCGCCCGTCGTCGAGGATCTGCAGGAGCAGGTTGAAGACGTCCGAGTGCGCCTTCTCGATCTCGTCGAGCAGCACCACCGAGTAGGGCGTGCGCCGGACGGCCTCGGTGAGCTGGCCGCCCTCCTCGTAGCCGACGTAGCCGGGCGGGGCGCCCACCAGCCGGCTCACGGTGTGCCGCTCCTGGTACTCGGACATGTCGACGCGGACGATGCTGTCCTCGGAGTCGAAGAGCGCCTCGGCGAGCGCTCGCGACAGCTCGGTCTTCCCGACGCCCGTGGGGCCCAGGAAGATGAAGGACCCGATCGGCCGGCGCGGGTCCTTGATCCCCGCCCGCGCCCGGATGACGGCGTCCGATACGAGCCGCACCGCCTCGTCCTGGCCGATCACCCGCTCGTGCAGGACGTCCTCCAGCCGCAGCAGCTTCTCGCGCTCGCCCTCGCGCAGGCGCGCGACCGGGATGCCGGTCCAGCGGGCGACGACCTCCGCGATCTCGTCCTCGGTCACCTCCTCCCGCAGCAGCCGCTGCCCACCCTGGCGGCGCGCGAGCATCTCCTCCTCGTTGCGCAGCCGCTCCTCCAGCTCGGGGAGCTTCCCGTAGCGCAGCTCGGCCACCCGGTCGAGCTCGTAGGCGCGCTCGGCGTCCTCGATCTCGCGCCGGAGCTGCTCGAGCTGCTCGCGCAGGCTCTGGACCTTCTTGATGGCCGAGCGCTCGGCCTCCCACTGGGCGCGCATCGCGTCGTGCTCTGCGCGCAGGTCGGCCAGCTCGCGCCGGAGCGCCTCGAGGCGCTCGCGGCTGGCGGGGTCGGACTCCTTGCGCAGCGCCGCCTCCTCCACCTCGAGCCGCGTCATCCGCCGCGTGACCTGGTCGAGCTCCTGCGGCATCGAGTCGATCTCGGTGCGGATCACGGCGCAGGCCTCGTCCACCAGGTCGATCGCCTTGTCGGGCAGGAAGCGGTCGGCGATGTAGCGGTGGGAGAGGGTGGCGGCGGCCACCAGCGCCGCGTCCAGGATCTTGACGCCGTGGTGCACCTCGAACCGCTCGCGCAGCCCGCGCAGGATCGAGATGGCGTCCTCGACGCTCGGCTCCTCCACCATGACGGGCTGGAAGCGCCGCTCGAACGCCGCGTCCTTCTCGATGTGCCTGCGGTACTCGACCAGCGTCGTGGCGCCGATGCAGTGGAGCTCGCCGCGGGCGAGCATCGGCTTCAGCATGTTGCCGGCGTTGACCGCCCCCTCGGCCGCGCCCGCCCCCACCACGGTGTGCAGCTCGTCGATGAACAGCAGGATCCGCCCCTCGGCGGCGCGGATCTCCCCGAGCACCGCCTGGAGGCGCTCCTCGAACTCGCCGCGGTACTTGGCGCCGGCCAGCAGGGAGCCCATGTCGAGGGCGAAGATGGTGCGGTCGCGCAGGCCCTCCGGGACGTCGCCGCGCACGACGCGCTGGGCCAGCCCCTCCACGATCGCCGTCTTGCCGACCCCCGGGTCGCCGATCAGCACCGGGTTGTTCTTGGTCTTGCGCGAGAGGATCTGGACCACCCGGCGGATCTCCTCGTCGCGCCCGATCACCGGGTCGAGGCGGCCCGAGCGGGCGTCGGCCACCAGGTCGCGGCCGTACTTCTCCAGGGCCTCGTAGGAGCCCTCGGGGGTCGCGCTGGTGACCCGCTGGGCGCCCCGCACCTGCGTGAGCACCTCGAGGAAGCGCTCCCGGGTGACGCCGTGCTCGCGAAGGATCCGGCCTGCCGCGCCGGACCCATCCTCGTCGAGCATCGCCAGCAGCACGTGCTCGACCGAGACGTACTCGTCGCGAAGGCGGCCGGCCTCCTCCAGCGCGCGGTCGAGCAGCTCGTTGAGGCGGCGCGAGACGAACACCTGCCCCGGCGCCGCGCCCGGGCCGGACACGCGCGGCCGGCCCTCGAGGTAGCTCTCGAGCGCCTCGCGCACGGCCTGGTCGTCCACCTCGGCCCGCGTGAGCAGGCGCGGGACCAGGCCGTCGCGCTGGTCGAGGAGGGCCAGCAGCAGGTGCTCGACGTCGGTCTCGGTGTGGCCGAGCCGCAGGGCCTTCGCCTGCGCCTCCTGGATGGCCTCCTGCGTCCTCTGGGTCAGCGCGTTCGGGTCCATCTCACCTCCTCGTAGCGGCGCAGGCGCCGCTCGAGCTCGTCGATCCGCTCGAGCAGGTCGCAGGCGAGCAGCGCGCCCGCGTAGTTCAGGCCGAGGTCCCGGCGCAGGCGCAGGGCGCGCGCGAGGCGCGGTGCGGCCGCCGCCGGCCAGCGGTCGGAGCCCGGGGAGACCGGGTCGACGAGGCCGATCCGCGCCAGCCGCCGGACGAGGTCGGGGTGCACCCCCGCCTCCCGGGCCAGCTCGTCGAGGCTGCGCCCGTCGGCCGCGCCGGCCCGGACCACGATGCTCGTGCCCGTGATCGCGGACCCCGTCATGCGGCGCGGCTCCGGCGTCGGCCCGTGCCGGTCGCGCTCCGGAGGCGCTCGTACGCCTCGCGCTCCTCGTCGGTGAGCTCCTTCGGGACGACGATCCGCACCGTGGCGTAGAGGTCGCCGGGGGTCCCGGACGGGTTGGGCAGCCCCTTGCCGCGCAGGCGCAGCCGCCGTCCGCTGGACGACCCGGGCGGCACCTTCACGCGGGCGGTCCCGTCGAGGGTCTGGACCTCGACGCTCGCGCCGAGGGCCGCGTCGGCCGGCGAGACGGGCAACTCCACGTGCAGGTCGCGCCCGTCCACCCGGAAGCGCGGGTGAGGACGTAGCCGCACACGCAGGTAGAGGTCGCCCGCGGGGCCGCCGCCCACCCCCTCGCCGCCCTGGCCCGCCAGGCGGATCCGCTGCCCGTCGGTGACGCCCGCGGGGATGTTGACCTCGATGCTGCGCCCGTCGATCGTGATCCGCCGCCGCCCCCCGCGGGCGGCCTCCTCCAGCGAGAGCTCGAGCACCGCCTCGTGGTCGGCGCCGCCCATCGAGAAGCTCCCACCGCCGCGCCCCCCGCGGAACAGGTCGCCGAAGACGTCGCCGAAGCCGCCCTGGCCGAAGAGGTCCTCGACGTCCTCGAACGGGATCTCCTCCCCGGCCGCGCCGCCGGTCCTGCCCGGCGCCTGCCGGCCGGCGGCCCGACCGGGCTCGGCCGGCCGCGGCGGCCTCCCGCGCGGCCCGCCAGTCCGGCCCGTAGCGGTCGTAGGCCGCGCGCTTCTCCGCGTCGCCGAGCGTGTCGTGGGCCTCGGAGATCTCCTTGAAGCGGCTCTCCGCGTCGGGCTCCTTGCTGACGTCGGGGTGGTGCGTCCGGGCGAGGCGGCGGTAGGCGCGCCGGATGTCCTCCTGGGAGGCGTCCCGGGGGACGCCCAGCACGTCGTAGGGGTCGCGGCTCCGTGTGCTCATGCGCCCCCGGTGCCGCCCGCCACCAGCACCTGGGCCGGGCGCAGCAGCCCGCCCTCGAGCGCGTACCCGGGCCTGACGACCGTGGCGACGCGGCCGGGGGGCAGGCCGGAGCCGCCCACCGTGCCCATCGCCTCGTGCCGCTCCGGGTCGAAGGGCTCGCCGACCGCGCCGATCCGCTCGACCCCCTGGCGGCGCAGGACCTCCCGCACCTGCTCGTCCAGCGCGGCCAGCCCGGCCGCCAGGGGATCGTCGCGGCGGTCCTCGAACGCGGCGGTCGCCCGCTCGGCGCTGTCGGCCACCTCGAGCCAGCCCTCGAGGAGCCGGCGGTGGGTCTCGAGGCGCTCGCGCTCGAGGTCCTTGGCCGCGCGCTTGCGCTGGTTGTCGAGGTCTGCGAGGGCCCGCAGGAGCCGGTCCTCCGTCGACGCCAGGCGCGCCTCGAGCTCGCCGGCCTCGGCCGGGCGCTCCCCGTCGCCCTCGGCCGCCGCGGGGGTCGGCCCCCTGTCCGCCCCCGCCTGCTCGGCGTCGCCCGTCACTCCTCGTACTCCGCGTCGATGACGTCGTCGCCGTCGTCGCCCCCGCCGCCGGTGGGCGCCCCGGCCGGCTCGCGCGCCGAGGCGGGCAGGCCGTGGACCACCTGCTGGAGGTCCCCGGCGAGCGGCCGCACGCGGTCGAGGCCCGCCGACTCCTCGAGGGCCCGGCGGGCGTCGGCGACGAGCGCCTCGGCCCGCGCGCGCTCGTGGTCGGGCACGCGGTCGCCCAGCTCCCCGAGCAGGCGCTCCGCCTCGTACGCCAGCGCGTCGAGCTCGTTGCGGGCGTCCACCTCCTCGCGGCGGCGACGGTCCTCCTCGGCGTGCGCCTCCGCCTCGCGGACCATCCGCTCGACCTCCTCGGGCGGCAGGCTGGTGGTCTCGGAGATGGTGATCGCCTGCTCGGCGCCGGTCTCCTGGTCCCGGGCGGTGACGTTGAGGATGCCGTTGGCGTCGATGTCGAAGGTGACCTCGATCTGCGGCGTCCCGCGCGGGGCGGGGCGGATGCCCTCGAGCCGGAATCGCCCCAGCACCCGGTTGTCGGCGGCCAGCTCCCGCTCGCCCTGGAGCACCACGATGTTGACCGCGGTCTGATCGTCCTCGGCGGTGGAGAAGACCTGGCTGCGGCGCGTGGGGATCGTCGTGTTGCGCTCGATGATCTTGGTCAGCACGCCGCCCATGGTCTCGAGCCCCACCGACAGGGGCACGACGTCCAGCAGCACGACGTCCTCGACCTCGCCCTTCAGGACCCCGGCCTGGATGGCGGCGCCGAGCGCCACGACCTCGTCCGGGTTCACCGTCATGTTCGGGTCCTTGCCGCCCGTGAGCCGCCGCACCAGCTCCTGGACCGCCGGGATGCGGGTGGACCCGCCGACCAGGATCACCTCGTCGATGTCGTCGGGGCCCAGCTTGGCGTCGGACAGCGCCTGCTCCACCGGCCCCCTGGTGCGCTCCACCAGGTCGCGGGTGAGCTCCTCGAACCTCGCGCGGGTCAGCGTCGCCGACAGGTGCTTCGGGCCGGACTGGTCCGCGGTGACGAACGGCAGGCTGATCTGGGTCTGGGTGGTGGACGACAGCTCCACCTTGGCCCGCTCGCCCGCCTCGTAGAGGCGCTGGAGCGCCTGCGGGTCCTGGCGCAGGTCGATCCCCTGCTCCCGCTTGAACTCCTCCGCCAGGTGGTCGACCACGCGCTTGTCGAAGTCGTCGCCGCCGAGGTGGCCGTCGCCGCTGGTGGAGCGCACCTCCACCACGCCGTCGCCGACGTCGAGGATCGACACGTCGAAGGTGCCGCCGCCCAGGTCGAAGACGAGCACGGTCTCCTGGCCCTTCTTGTCCAGGCCGTAGGCGAGCGCCGCGGCGGTGGGCTCGTTGATGATGCGGAGCACCTCGAGCCCGGCGATCTTGCCGGCGTCCTTCGTCGCCTGGCGCTGCGCGTCGTTGAAGTACGCGGGCACGGTGATGACGGCCTCGGTGACGCGCTCGCCGAGGTACTTGGCGGCGTCGTCGGCCAGCTTGCGGAGCACCAGCGCCGAGATCTCCTCCGGGGAGTGCTGCTTGCCCCGGACCTGGAAGCGCACCGCGTCGTTCGGCCCCTTCACCACCTCGTAGGAGACGATCTTCGCCTCCTCGTCGACCTCGCCCCACTTGCGCCCGATGAAGCGCTTGGCCGAGTAGATCGTCCCCTCCGAGTTGAGGATGGCCTGGCGCTTGGCCACCTGGCCCACCAGCCGCTGCCCGTCGGGCGTGAACGCCACCACGGACGGGGTCACCCGGCCGCCCTCGGCGTTCGGCAGCACCTGCGGGGTGCCGCCCTCCATCGCCGCCACCACCGAGTTGGTGGTGCCCAGGTCGATCCCCACCGCCTTGGCCATCGCCGCCTCCTCTGCCGTGCTCCTCCCATGTCCTGGTCGAGCCCGGCGGCCGGTCAAGACCCGTGAGGGCCTTTGCCACGGCTGCGCCTGGGACCACACTGCCCGGGATGAGCGCGGTCGCGGACCGGGCCCGGCCGGCTGCACGAACATCATGTGGGGCCGATCGCAGCCCCCGGGCTGCCCGGGCAGGCGGAGCGCGAGTCTAAGGCCCTCGTCTTCGTGGCGTCAGCGTTCTCGGCGGCCGGGTCAGGCCCGACCGGATCGTCGTGCGTGTCATGGGCTTGCGGGAGGGGCTGGTCGCGCTCAGGATCCAAACGACCGCAGGTCTCGGTCGGCGCTCGTGTGGATGGGGACGTCCTCACGGCGCCGCAGGGCGGACGATAGGCGGTCATGAGGTGGTCATGGCTTTCGAAGAGGCCGTGAGACCCCTCGACGGCGACAGCAGGCTCCGGCCTTTGCAAGGCGAAGGTCGCGGGTTCGAGTCCCACGTCCTCCACTCAGAGGCGGGTCTCGTCGCTCATCGAACCGACGGTGCCGCGCCCGGACGGCTGCTTTGGACCGGGCAGTGGGGTGGGACGAACCCGAGCGGCGCCGCGACCGGGGTCAACTCTCAAGCATTGACAGCAACAGTGTCGCAAGATCGGCCCCCGCCGCCGAGCCGCCGTCGGTCTCGAACGTGCCGGCACCGGCACCGGCGAGTCCGAGCTCTGCGGTTGACCTGGCCCGCGCCGAGTTCGAGCCGGGCCCGCCGTAGCTCAGCGGGGGATCAGCGCTCCCACCCAAGGCCCCGCTCACGCCCCGGCGGCTCGCGCTCGATCCAGCGCAGTCGCCGCCTCCTGGCGACCGTCGCGCGCGAGGTCGCGCTCGAGCCGGCGCAGCGCGTCCTCGGCTCCCTCGACGTGGCGGCCGCCGAGATCGTCGCGCCCGCGGCCATGCTCGCGGCCGTCGGCCGCCAGGTACAGGTGCGACGCGGCCCGGGCGCGCGACAGGGCCGTGTAGCCCCACTCGCGATCGAGGCCCGCCGAGCCCAGCACGAAGGCGCGATCCACGCTCATCCCCTGGGCCTTGTGGGCGGTGACGGCGTAGCCGTAGGTCAGGTGGCCGTCGTGAAGGTAGTCGCGCGACAGCTCGAGCAGGGCGCCGGCGTCGCTGACGATCCGAAGGCCGCCGTCGCGCCCCATGCCGAGCACGATCGCGCGCATCCCGTTCTGGACCCCGAGCCCCGGGTCGTTTCGCAGCGCCATCACGCGGTCGCCGGCGGCCACCGCCCCGCAGGGCAGGTAGCGCTCGGGCCCACCGACCTCGCCGACCGCCACCAGCAGCGCCCGCGCCTCGCGCGACAGCTCGGCCGCGTCTGTCAGGCGCGGCGCGATCATCAGGGCCTCTGAGCCCTCGCGGTGGGCGGCCAGCCAGTCGGCGACCAGCTCGCGCCGCGCGGCGGCGGGGCCGGCGGCGACGTGGATGCGCCCGTGGGACTGGTAGGCGGCGAGGGCATCGCGCGCCCGGCCCTCGCGGATCGCCACCAGGGCCTCGCGCTCCCAGCCGCGCTCCTGGCGCCGGTTCTGGGACAGCTCCAGGGCCCCGAGGGTCTGCGCCAGCGCGCGGAAGGCTCCCCCGGCGGCGATCTCGGGCAGCTGGGCGTCGTCTCCCACCAGCACCAGCTTGGCGCCGGCCTCGTGGGCATGGCGCGCGAGTTCGGCGAGATCGCGCGTTCCCACCATGCCGGCCTCGTCGAGCACCACCACGCTCATCGCGTGCAGCCGCGAGCGCTCGAGATCGCGCGCGTCGAGCAGCACCCGCGCCAGCGTGCGCGATGGTATCCCCGACCCCGCCTCGAGCTCCGAGGCCGCCCGCGCGGCCAGCGCCGCGCCGGTCACCTCGTAGCCGGCGGCCTCCCAGATCTCGCGCGCCGGCTGCAGGGCGTAGGTCTTCCCCGACCCCGCTCGCCCCAGCACGACCTGCAGGCCGTCGCCGCTTGCGGCGAGGCCGCGCACCATCGCCGCCTGCTCGTGCGACAGCTCAAGACGGGCGGCAAGCACCTGGTCGATCGTGCGCTCGTCCACCCGCCCGGCGCCCTCGCGCCGGCGCTCGAGCGCGCCTTGCAGCAGCTCGCGCTCGGTCGCCAGCAGCTCGGGCGTCGAGTAGCGCGCCGGCGCGTAGGGCTCATCGGGCGCCAGCAGCACCGCCCGATCCGACCCGAGGAAGAGGTCGGCCGCCGCGCCCAGCGCGCCGGCCCCCCACATCGGGCCGGCGCGCGCGCACAGCCCGCGCAGCGCCTCCTGGCGCGTGAAGGTCGCGGCGTGCGCAGTAAGGCCCTCCGGGCTCCCGAGCTGGTGGAAGAGCGGCGAAAGCTCGGCCCGATCGGGCTCGCGAACATGCCCGCGCCAGAGCGTCGCCTCCAGCTCACGCTCGCCGAAGCCGAGCTCCTGCGCTCGGGCGCGCCAGTCGGCGACCAGATCCTCGCCGCGCACCGAGTAGTCCTTGGCGGCGCGCGTATCCAGCGCCGCCACCTCAGCGGCGCGCCGTCCCGACTGCCCGCGCTCGGTGAGGCGCTCCTCGATCTCGGCCCGGCGGCGGCTGAAGGCGGCCAGCACGTCGGGCGGGAAGCCGGCGATCTCGGCGGCGCCCTTGCTCACCGGGCCCCACTCGACGCCGAGGTCCCGCGTCAGCTGGTGGCGCAGCTCCTGTTGGTAGACGTAGCCGGCGCTCTTGGCGTTGCGGTAGATCGCCCGCGAGTCCAACGCCCCGAAGCGCCCGTCGGCGTCCTGGGCGAGGTTGGCCACCAGGACGTGGGTGTGGAGGGCGGGGTCGCCGGCGCGCGAGGCGCGGTGGCGAAAGCCGGCCGCCACCAGCCCGAGCGCCGGCACGCGCTCTGTCCCGTTGTGGCCGCGGCGAAGGAAGGCGGCGTGGCCCTCGAGGTAGTCGATCGCCGCGTTGACGGCGCGCTCGTGGGCGCCGATCGCCTGGCCCGGCGCGGCTCGGGATCGCCGAGGGCGAACAGCAGCGACACCGACTTGGGCGCGCTGAAGGTGAGGTCGAAGCCCGGCGTGCGCGCCCGCCCGCCGGCGGGGCCGCGCACCAGCTGGGAGTCGTCGTGCGGATCGCGGCCGGCCAGCAGCGCGCGCAGCTCGGGCGCCTCGACCTCGCCCGACAGGTCGAGGCCGCCGTCGGAGAGCCAGCGCCCGGGCGCCTCGTCGGCGCGCAGGTAGTAGTCCTCGCGGCCGGCGGCGACGGCGTGTAGGTAGTAGTCCTCGCTGCCTGATCCGAGCTTTCCGATGCTGAGCACGGGCGGTGACCTCCGCCCGTTAAAGCCGCCAGGGCGTGCGCTGGCCCCCCTCCCGCATCGGGATGCCAGTGTGTGCCGCTCTCTGGGTCCTACGTCTTAGAGAGGCGATCCCTGATGGCGGTCAGGCAGGTCCGGGCGATCTCGACGCGCGTTGCGACTTCTTCGTTGGTGAGGTGGAGGTCCTCTCCGGGGTAGCGGATTCGGACTGCGAAGGGGCTGAGCTTGTTGACGTTCGTCAGGGCCGATTCGAGCTCGGGCTCAAGCGCGACGCACCGGTCGGCCAAGGGCCCAAGGTCGTGCGTCCGAGGCCGCATTTCCCGCCGCGCGATCAGGAACGCCTTCAGGGCCTTCTCGGCTGTCTGTTGGGCGTGGAAGAGTGCAGCGACCACGAAGGCGCGCTCCTCGTCCGGCGCCGCGCCCCGGAGCCTCGCCACCAGGAAGTCGGCAACCCGGAGGTCGTCGGCCGCCCGGTCGAGCCAGGCCGCGGGGACCTCAGCGGCCAACGAGCAGGAGGCCCTCGCGCACGACCTCGGCCGGGAGCGAGCCGAAGAGGTCCTTTTGGCGATCGAACGTGCTGCGTCGATAGACGTGGATCTCGGCGGGGAAGCTCAGGCCTCTGAGCTGCCCGTAGGCGACCTCCGCCATCTGTGTCTCGCGAGGGGCGTCGTCAGGCACGACGAGCATGAGGTCCCAGTCGCTCCACTCTCGGGCGTCGCCGCGAGCGCGCGAGCCGAAGAGGTAGATCGCGTCGGGCTTATAGGCGCTTGCGAGGCGGCGTACCGCCTCCTCGAGGCGTGGATCCTTCGGGGCTGTCTTGGTGGTGGCCATCCGCTCCCGGCCCACTGTAACGGCGCGACCGGCCGGGGGGGCCAGCGCCATCGCTGCTGGCTTCTCCGAACATGGGAATCGTCGCCCTCAACGAGGCGGCCCGGCTGCTCGGCATGTCGCGGCGCACGCTCGACCGCCGCATCGCAGCCGGGGCGCTGCGCGTCTTCCGCGACGGGCGCGTCGTCGGCGTACCCTCCGACGAGCTGGCGCGCTACGTCCATGAGCACACCATCAGCACATCGTCGCACGGTGCGAGAGCGCGACGCGGCCGGCGCACGTCGTTGCCCCTCGGGGCCCGCCTTTGGGATTAGGCTCGCCAGCCCATCCCAGCTCCGAGGGGAGGACCATGGGCCACCATCCCGGCGTCGATGAGCGACGCCAAAGAACCGGGACGGTCTACCGCGCGCGGGTGCGGCGCGACGCGCGGACGTTTGCCAGGACGTTCACGACGCTGCCGGCTGCGCTCGCATGGCGGGCCGAGATGCTGCAGGCCGTCCGCGACGGCGCCGAGCCGCCGCCGCCGGCACCACCGCCGATGCCCGAGCGGTGGGAGTCCGCGATCCTCGCGGAGGCGGCGCGGGCCCTGTGCCGCGGCATCGTCGCGGGCACGGTCAGGTCGCGGGGCGGCACACCGTTCAAGCCCTCGGTGGCGCGCAAATACGAGTCGATGCTGCGTCTGCACGTCCTGCCGGCGATTGGCGGGCTGCCGCTCGCGACGCTGCGCAAGCGCGACGTCCAGCGCTTCGTTGACGACCTCGCCGCGCGCGAGTCGGCCGAGACCGCCCGCAAGGCGCTCACGGCATTGCGGGTGGCGCTGCGGCTCGCCGAGCGGGACGGGCTGGTCGACCTCAACCCGTGTAGCGGCGTCCGGGTGCCGGCCGACTCGGACGGCGAGCGGCCCGCGCGCACGCTGTCACCAGAGGAGGCAGCGGCGATCGTCGCGGCGGCCGACGCCGACGACGCCCGGCTCGGGCGGTCGCTCGGAGGACCGCTGTTCGCGCTGGCATTCGGGACTGGCCTGCGCTCAGGCGAGCTCTTGGCGCTGCGCTGGGGCGCCGATGGGCTCGACCTGGACGCCGGCGTCGTCCGCGTGCGCCGCTCGCTCGACCGGCTCCGCGCGACCGCCGGGGCGTTCGCCGAGGTCGCTCCGAAGTCGCGGGCAAGCCGGCGCGATGTGCCGCTCGCGCCTGCCGACGCCGCGCGGCTGCGACGACACCGGCTCGCGACTGGACGACCGCCAGATAGGGCCCTTGTGTTCGCCGACGAGGACGGCCGGCACCTGAACGCGACCGGCGTCGTCCGCCACGCCTGGCGACGGGCGGTGCGGGATGCCGGCATCGCCCTGCCGCTGCCCCGGATTCACGACGCCCGCCACGCGTGGGCGACGTCGATGCTCGCTGCAGGCATCGGCGCGCAGGCGGTCACGCGCCTGGGCGGATGGAGCGACGCGGCGCTCGTCCACCGCCGCTACGGGCACGCCCTGCCGGACGAGCTGGCGGGCGCGGGAGAGGCGCTCGAGCGCTTCCGCGAGGCGCGTCTGGCGGCCCGGATTGGTCCTAGTTTGGTCCCGGCCGGCAAGGGCTCCCGCTAAACCCCTGCAAATCGGGCTCAGGACACCGCCCTTTCAAGGCGGCGGCACGGGTTCGAATCCCGTTGGGGGAACCGCTCCACGAGCGCGATCTCGGCCGAGACCTTGATGGATACAGTCCTCTCGTCGATTGGGCTCGCGGGCCACTGTGGACCACTGGAAGCCTTGGGTGCCCTTTCCAGACCCCTAGCGTGGGGTCTGTCTAGGGTCTACGGGTCCGTGCGGGGTCTGGCGGCAACCACGCGGAGCCCCTTGCCGGCTCCCTCACCCCCGCGGCGAGGGCAGTTCTGCTCGTGCCGCGCGGACCCCAACAGCGGCGCAGGAGCACGGGCGCGGAGGCGGTGACCAGCACGAGGTGACAGCCGTCGCGCGAGCGGGTGAGGACGGAGTACATCCAGTAGACCCCGCGACGAACGCGGGGCCGGGATCGCGACCGTGGCCAGCGTGCCCACCGCGCCCAGCTCCGACTCGCCCTCGATGTCGAGGGCCGCGACGTGCAGACCGGCGCCGGCGGCGACCGCGGCCCCGAACATGGGGATGTGGCCGTAGCCCAGCCGAACGACCGACGCCGAACTGATGGTCCTATTCCCTTCCGGCTTCCTGCTCCAATTCAGCCAAGGTTCGGTGCTCTCTGAACACGACGCGGATTCGGCCGCGCGAGGGGCGGCCATCCGAAAACACCGAGCCGAACTCTTCCACCGCGCTCTCCAGGACGCACTGAAAAGACTGGTTCCTCCACTCGAACGACAGCACCGGCGGCGCATGCGTGTGTCCGTCCACGTTCATTAATTCCGTGACACGCTTCATCAGCTGACGCACATCCGTGTTCGTTGCGCGCCCGTCGAATGACAACACCGCGGACAGCGTGCGCGAGCGCCCGCGGACGAACTGCAGTGGTCCGCCGTTCAGCCCGGGGATATTCGGCTCGGCAAACTCGTTGTTCTTCGCGAGCTTGAGCCTGTTGACATTGAAGTGCACGCTCACCGTCCTGGCGTCGGCCGGAGGAAGCACGCGTATGACGGCCTCACCGAGCACGGTTGGAAACAGCCCGTCCAGCCATCCCATGTCATCCCCCTTACTGTCCCAGGCAAGCGGATCTGGACCCACCGCCCCGTCGGCTGACGGCCTTGGATGCTCACCCCCTGCTACGAGGAGGGGTCCAAGGGTTTAACCCTTGCGGGAACTGGGACCTTCTGGAGGTGCTCGTCGCGAAAGCGTACCCCGGTCGCGAAATCGTCTCGCGGGCGGCGTCTCATCGGCGACCACCACCCTGCCTCTTCACGAGGTCGGTCGAGTTCTTTGATGAGGTCCACCAGGGCGTTCTGGAGCAAGATCAGTCTGACAGTCGGCTGCCGAGCGACCTCCGTCCTCCGGCGCGCCGTCAACGAAGCCCGCGCCGGCCACGATCATTCAGCCGCTCGCCACTGGCGTGCGCCTATCGCCTGTACTGGATGAGGGCGGTGCCGCGGGGGCGACCCCTCGCGGGCATCGTGTCGAGCACACGGCGCCGGCCCGGCGCGGCGGCGGACAGGGAGAACCGGAACACGCCGCTCTCGGCGCCCATCCGGGCCGCGGGGAACCGGATCTCCACCAGGCGGTCCACCATGACGCCCTTCGCGGCGGCGCGCCTGCCTCGCACGAGGTCTCGCGCGGTCAGCGACACCCGGGACCCCCGGACGGCGCGCAGCAGCCAATGCTCACCGCGGCGGCCGAAGATGTGCACAACGTAGACGTCACGCCGTTTCAGGAAGTCGGCCAGCTTGAACTTCACCACCACGCTCCCGCCCCTGAGCAGGATCTGGCCGCCCACGATGTCCACGTCAGCGCGCGGCACGTCGCCCGGCGGGTCGCTCAGGGGCATGCCGTGGGCGGCGAACGGAACGGCGAGCCCGAGGAGGGCCGCGGCGAGCAGGATCCTCAGGCGACGCATGACCGCGAGCCCATGCACGAGGATCCCTGACCAGCGCTCGAGCCCGGCACGCCGCTAGACCACCGGCCTGGTCATGTCGGTGGAGATCTCGCCCGCCGACAGGGCCCGGTTGTAGATCCGCACCTCGTCGATGCGCCCGTCGAGGTACTCGCCCCAGATCAGGTTGCCGCCGATGCGCAGCGCCCCGGTGGAGGTCTGGATGGCGCCGGTGCGGGCGACCGAGGCGGCCTGGGTGCCGTTGCGGTAGACGCGCAGGGCGGCCCCGTCGTAGGTCACGGCCAGGTGGGTCCAGACGCCCGCGGTCAGGGCCGGCGGCGCGCCGAGTCTGCACGATGGCCGCGCCGAACCTGGCCTCGCCCTGGGGCGAGTTGGAGGCGTTGGTGGCGTACAGGTCATAGACCACGCTGCCCGGCTTCTCCTTGAAGATCGCGGTGCGCCAGGGGCTGACCGTGTCCAGCTGCACCCAGGCCTCGAGGGTCATGCCGGTGGTCAGGTCGAGCGAGTTGGCGTCGGCCACCGAGACGTAGTCGTTGACCCCGTCGAAGTCGATCGCCCGGCCGATCTTGCCCGCGGCGGTGCGGGCCGCGTCGTTGATGATCGTGCCGGCGTTGTTCTGGCCCGAGGAGTCGGTGACCGCGGGGCCCGAGGTCTCCTCGAAGCCGTAGGCGGCCACCAGGCCGGGGCTGGGCGGCGGAGTGGCGTTCGAGACCGTCACGGCGACGGCCGCCGAGGTGGTCGAGTTGCCGGCGGCGTCGCGGGCGATCGCGCGCAGCGTGTGGGGGCCGTTGCCGACGGCGGTGGTGTTCCAGCTGACCGAGTAGGGGGCGCTGGTGTCCTCGGCGCCCAGGTTGGCCCCGTCGAGGGTGAACTGGACCCCGACCACGCCGATGTCGTCGGAGGCGTTGGCGCTCACCGGGGTGGTGCCGGAGACGGTCGCGCCCGCCGCCGGGGCCGAGACGGCCACGCTCGGCGGGCCGCCGTCGGGGTTGCCGTTCGAGACCGTCACGGCGACGGCCGCCGAGGTGGCCGAGTTGCCGGCGGCGTCGCGGGCGATCGCGCGCAGCGTGTGGGGGCCGTTGCCGACGGCGGTGGTGTTCCAGCTGACCGAGTAGGGGGCGCTGGTGTCCTCGGCGCCCAGGTTGGCCCCGTCGAGGGTGAACTGGACCCCGACCACGCCGATGTCGTCGGAGGCGTTGGCGCTCACCGGGGTGGTGCCGGAGACGGTCGCGCCCGCCGCCGGGGCCGAGACGGCCACGCTCGGCGGGCCGCCGTCGTTCGAGACCGTCACGGCGACGGCCGCCGAGGTGGTCGAGTTGCCGGCGGCGTCGCGGGCGATCGCGCGCAGCGTGTGGGGGCCGTTGCCGACGGCGGTGGTGTTCCAGCTGACCGAGTAGGGGGCGCTGGTGTCCTCGGCGCCCAGGTTGGCCCCGTCGAGGGTGAACTGGACCCCGACCACGCCGACGTCGTCGGAGGCGTTGGCGCTCACCGGGGTGGTGCCGGAGACGGTCGCGCCCGCCGCCGGGGCCGAGACGGCCACGCTCGGCGGGCTGCCGTCGGCGGGCGGCTGGGTCCCTGGGACCACCGGCCTGGTCATGTCGGTGGTGATCTCGCCCGCCGACAGGGCCCGGTTGTAGATCCGCACCTCGTCGATGCGCCCGTCGGTGTACTCGCCCCAGATCAGGTTGCCGCCGATCCGCAGCGCCCCCGTGGAGGTCTGGATGGAGCCGGTGCCGGCGACCGAGGCGGTCTGGGCGCCGTTGCGGTAGACGCGCAGGGTGGCCCCGTCGTAGGTCACGGCCAGGTGGGTCCAGACGCCCGCGGTCAAGGCCGGCGGCGCGCCGGTCTGCACGATGGCCGAGCCGAACTGGCCTCGCCCTGGGGGGAGTTGGTCGCGTTGGTGGCGTACAGGGCATAGACCTCGCTGCCCGGCTTCTCCTTGAAGATCGCGGTGCGCCAGGAGCTGACCGTGTCCAGCTGCACCCAGGCCTCGAGGGTCATGCCGGTGGTCAGGTCCAGCGAGTTGGCGTCGGCCACCGAGACGTAGTCGTTGACCCCGTCGAAGTCGATCGCCCGGCCGATCTTGCCCGCGGCGGTGCGGGCCGCGCCGTTGATGATCGTGCCGGCGTTGTTCTGGCCCGAGGAGTCGGTGACCGCGGGGCCCGAGGTCTCCTCGAAGCCGTAGGCGGCCACCAGGCCGGGGCTGGGCGGGGGGTGGCGTTCGAGACCGTCACGGCGACGGCCGCCGAGGTGGTCGAGTTGCCGGAGGCGTCGCGGGCGATCGCGCGCAGGGTGTGGGGGCCGTCGGAGGCGGTGGTGGTGTTCCAGCTGACCGAGTAGGGGGCGCTGGTGTCCTCGGCGCCCAGGTTGGCCCCGTCGAGGGTGAACTGGACCCCGACCACGCCGACGTCGTCGGAGGCGTTGGCGCTCACCGGGATGGTGCCGGAGACGGTGGCGCCCGCCGCCGGGGCCGAGACGGCCACGCTCGGCGGGCCGCCGTCGGCCTGGCCCGCGTCGAGGCGGATCATCCTCGCCACCGAGGGCACGCCATCGCTGTTGACCAGGAAGAGCATGTAGTAGCCCGGCGGGGCGATGTTGGCCGAGGCGGGGGCGGTGAGGGCGTAGCCGCCGCTCACCGGCGACATGACGAGCGGCACGAGCCGCTGGTGCATGTCGTTGGCGTGGGTGGTCGCGCCGGGGGCCACCAGCACGGCGCTCGTGACGTTCGTCTCGGCCGATCCCACGGTGAACTGAGCGCCGAAGCCGACCTGGGTGGGCGCCGAGGTGATGGTGGGCCGCGCGCTCTTGAACAGGTAGGGCGGCGAGAAGACCTCGATCTCGTCGGACTGGCCGCCGCCGCCGGCCGGCCCGTCGTCGCCGGCGGACACGATCCGCCCATCGGGCAGGAGCAGCGCGGTCGAGTGGTAGGCACGCGGCTCGGCCTGGGCGGCCAGCTCGGTCCAGGTGTTGGCCGCCGGGTCGTACCGCAGCGCCTCGAAGCGCGGGGAGTCGAAGTTGTTCGCGCCGTTGCCGCCGATCGTGATGATCGCGCCGTCCGGCGTCAGCACGCTGTTGGCGTTGCGGCGGGTCTGCGGCAGCGAGGCGCGGAAGCTCCATCCGGCCCCGAGGTTCGTCGTGTCGAGCACCTCCGTCGTGCTCGATTGGTCACCGGCGATCACCATCACCCGGCTCGAGCCGTCGGGTCCCGAGGGGAGGAGCACGGCCCCCCCGTAGAAGTGGCTACCGGCGAGGCTCGGTACGGAGCTCCAGGTCCAGGTGGCCGGATTCAGCAGGCCGGTGTCGACGGCGCCGGGACCCGACACCAGGACGCGACCGTCCTTCACCACGTTCTGCCGTGGATACAGGCTGAAGGACTTCGCGCCGACGTAGGTGATCGTGCCGACCTGGGTGGGGTCGGGGTTGGGCGTGAACACCTCGACGTCCGGGTTGATCGTCCCCGAGCCGTCGCGCTTCAGCCCGCTGGTGATCACCACCTGATTGTTGGGCAGCTGCGTCGCGGTCGGATACCAGCGCCCCTCTCGCATCCTCCCCTGCAGGGTCCAGGTCTCCGTCCAGGGGTCGAAGAGGTAGATCGTGTCGAGGCCGCGGAAGACGCCGTCCGAATTCGGGATGTTCCCACCCACGACGAGCACGCGGCCGTCGGCGAGGAGGGTCTGTCCGCCGCACCAGATGTTCTCGTGCGGGGAATGCGCCCCCGCCGGGGGGTCCACGCGATGGCTGGTGTTCGTGACGGGGTCCCAGATCGAGGCGATCCCCGTGTCCCCGCCCCCGTAGCTGAAGTACAGGACCTTGCCGGTGGGAAGCAGCACCCCGTGGATGCCCGTCACGTCGCTGTGCGTCAAGCCCGACCACTGTCCGACGACGGATGGCGGGCCGGTGGCGTGCGAGCGCTTGGCGCGGCTCCTCGACATCTTTCGCACCTTCGCGACGAAGCCGCGCTTGAGCTTGCCGCCCGGGGCGCAGGCCTGGCGCCGGCCCTGGGCCCGTGCCCGGGCGTGCTCCGCCGCGTGGGCCCCTCCGAGGGCACGGCGCTCGATGCGTTGCAGGCGGGCCTCGGCCTTCGGCGTGTAGTCGGCGCACACCCGCGCCGCCGGCGCGCAGCTACATGGTGTTCGCCGAACCGCCGTCCCCAGCATGGCGGCCGAGCGCCGTCCCGGGAACGGCTGCGAGCGACACGACGAGCGCCAGGACGACGGCATTTCGCACTGTGGCCATCC
>CAWIDG010000020.1:0-17565 GCA_963834875.1 Miltoncostaeaceae bacterium | reverse complement strand
CTCGCGCGGGTAGCGGCCGGTGAAGAGGATCGCGAAGAACGCGATGACGGCCACGAAGAAGTACGCGATCCAGAGGAAGAACAGCACGATGTAGTGCGGGATCAGCAGGATCCACTTCACCAGCCAGAGCCAGCGGCTGAGGCCCGGGTCGAGCTCGCCCGTGACGTCAACCGGGTGCCTGAGCGGCGGCCCGCCGGCCGGGGGCGGGGCGCCGACGGCGGCCACGGCGGTCCCCTCCTCGGGCTCACCTGGCGCCGCGGGCGGGCCGGGCGGCGCGCGCGGGCCCCGGCCGCCGAACACGACCATCGTCACGCCGCCGCCCAGCAGGAGGACGCCGAGCACCAGGGCGCCGATCGTGAGGCCGAGCAGCCAGGAGATCTTGACGCCCGCCGACGCGTCAACGGCGACGCCCGGCGATCCGTCGGGGTTCATCGCGACGATCTGCCAGTTGCCGTCCTCGACGTCCCAGGTCAAGGTCTGCTCGCCCGGCCCCGACGCCCGCGCCGCCCAGAAGGCCTCGCCGCCGGGCGGCTCGGGCAGGCGACGGCCCAGCCGCGGCGAGTAGGTGGCGCGGAACGGGTCGAAGTCGAGGTCGGTGATCACCGCGTGGGGCACGCCCGCAAGGAAGCGCTCCACCTGGGCGCGCGGCCCGACGCCGAGGAAGATCGGCCCACCGTCCGGCCGCTCGGCCGTGATCCTCAGGCTGGCCCAGAAGTCGTCCCCGCTGGGGATGTCCCCGAGGTCGAGGTTCTCGGTGACCAGCGCCCGCAGGGGCGTCTCGAGCCGCTCGGGGTCGCTCGTGTAGTAGCCGTCGTCGTCCCTCAGCGACGTGTGGGCCCAGAGCCCCACCGCGCCGGCGATCAGGAGCGCCAGGCCGATCAGGCCGACGATGCAGCCGAAGACGATCAGCGCGATGCGGCCGCCGCTCACGGGCGGCCGCCCGATGCGCCGGCGAGCGCTACGGCGCGACCGCCTGTGTCTTCACGTCGATCGACTCGAGGAACGCCACGACCGCCGCCTGATCGGCCGGGTTGGCCAGGACGTCCGGCCGGGTGTTGTTGGCGGTGCGGTGGCGGGCGTTGCTGACCACGCAGGCGAGCGTCTCGCAGGCGCCGTTGTGGTAGTAGGGCGGGACGAGCTTGAGCCCGAGCAGCGACGGCGTGTTGAAGCCGTTGCCCCGGCCGTCGTTGTTGTAGTCGATGCCGAGCGCGTCCTGCTGCGGCTGGGCGACGCCGTTCACGAGCGTGGCGGTCGCCTTCTCGGTCCCGCCGATGTTGGCGCCGATCGGGTTGGGCCCGCCGGGCACGCCGAGGTTGAACGAGCCGATGTTCTGCAGGAAGGCGTTCAGGTACTGGCTGCCGACCGGGTTGCCGAAGACCTGCGGCGGGGTGCGCTCGGTGAAGATGGTGTCCGCGGCCGGCGGCGGCGTGAAGTTGCGGCTGCTGATCGTCCAGTTGGTGCCGCCGTGGCAGCTGGCGCACCCGGCCTGGGTGAAGAGCGTGCGGCCCTTGTTGATCGTCGCCTGCGAGGGCCCGCTCTTGACCTTCGGCTGCGTCAGCGGGGCGTTCGGCGTGCGGATCGCGAACCGCACCCACTCCCTCAGGGCGGTGAGGGCCGGCACCTGGGTCGCGCTGCCGGGGGGCGTGACCGTGACCTGCTGGCGGTTCGCGTTCGCGATCGGGATGAAGTTGGGGATGGCGCACGGCGGCTGGTCGATGCTGCCGTTGTCGCCGATGATGAGGCCGTGGTTGGGGTCGAGCGTGCTCGTCGCCGGCGGCGGGTTGGCGCAGGCGATCGCCGCCGCGAGGGGCCCGGGCCCCGACACGTTGCGGATGTTGAGGTCGAAGTCCTCGACCTCGTCGCGCACCGGCGTGTAGTTGAGGATGCGCTGGTCGGCCCGGTTGTGCGGATTGAAGGTCGAGTTGAGCGGGATCGACTTGCGCGGCCCGTCGCCGAACGACCAGATGACGCCGTCGGTCAGGCCCTTGAAGTGGCAGCTCGAGCAGGCCTGCCAGCCGTCGCTGGAGAGCCGCTCCATGGTGGAGCCGGTCGTGCCCGCGGGGCGGTTGAAGTTGCCGCGCGAGGAGAAGAACATCTCGGCGCCGACCGCGATCACCTCGTCGGGCGATCCCGGAGCGGCCAGCTTGGTCGTGCGGATCGTCTTGATGACCTGGTCGTTCTGCAGGTTGACCACGCTGACGTTGCGCGAGACGAAGTTGTTCACGTAGGCGCGCGTCCCGGCCTTGTTGATGACGATGCCCTGGGGGTTCTTGCCGGCGTTCGCGCCGCTCGTGCGCGGGTTGGCCGGGTCGTTCAGGTCGATGTAGCCCGTGGTGTTCGCGTCGCCGGTGAAGTTCAGCTTGCCGTTGCCGGCGACGGTGACCTTGACGAGCAGGTCGCTGCCGGCCGAGACGACGAGGCCCCGCTGCTTGGCGAAGGCGATGGCCCAGACGTTCGAGAAGAAGAGCTTCTTCTTGCCGGGCGCGGGCTCCTGGGCGCCGACGTTCAGGTTGAGGAACTTGGCCGCGCTCGCGTCGGTCTGGGTGTTGCCGTTGACGCCGTCGATGACGTTGACGAAGGCCTGCGTGTCGCCGTTGAAGCGCAGCGGGCCCGACGGTGAGGCGGCGATGTTCGGCAGGTAGGCCTGGTTGTTGCGGATGACGATGCTCTGGAGCTGGTTCGGGAACGCCGACGTGTCGTCGGGGGTCGCGTCGCCGGTGCTGTCGATCTTGAAGCCGGTGATCTGCGGGCCGAGCTTGATCCGCTTGGCCACCGACGCGCCGACGCCCTTCGCCCCGGTCTGGATGTTGAGGCGGCACACCACCCCGGAGCGCCCGGTGTCGGTGGCCTGCTGGCCGCCCGGGTTCACGTAGGAGAGGAAGCGCGTCACGTACAGCTTCTTGCTGTTGCCGGTGATCGCCATCCCGCGCGGCTGGAAGGTCCGGCTCTTGTCCTCGGCGTTGCAGAGGCTCTTCCTCAGGCCCACGTCGCCGACCAGCTTGCGCGTGGCGACGTCCAGCACCGAGATCGTGTCCTGGCCGCTGTTCGCGACGTAGACGCGCTTGCCGTCCGGCGAGGCGACGACGTTCCACGGCTCGGCGCCGGTGACCAGGGTCCCCTTGGAGCCGAAGCGGCCGTCCTTGGCGGCCGCGAAGTTGCCCGGCCGCGCGTCGGTGATGCGGATGACCGTCAGGCTGTTGCCGGCGGCGTTGACCACGTACGCGTAGCGGCCGACGGGGTCGAGCGCGACGCCCTGGGGCTCGTTGCCGACCTTGATCTTCTTGACGGCCTTGTTCTGATCGGTGCGGATGACCGAGACCGAGTCGTCGTCCGGGTTGACGCTCCACACGAGCTTGCCGTCGGCCGACATGGCGATCGGGCTCGAGTAGGTGGGGACCGCCGGAGGGGGCTTCGGCTTCGGCGCCGGCTTGCCCGCCTGAGCGGCGGCCGTCGCGCAGAGCGCGCCGGAGAGCCCGAGCGCGGCCACGACCGCGGCGACGCGGTGGGCGCGAACGCGACGGGGCGGCGTCATCATCCGGCGGACTCCGATCTCCGGGTCGGGGGACCCGGCCCCACCCTCTCAGGCGGCCGTCAGGCGGTCAATGGCGTACCAGAACCGGGTTCCCGGAGGGGTCGCGCAGCCGCAGGCCCTCCTCGCCGCGCTCGGCGGCGGCGCCGGCCGCGCGGGCGCGGCCCTCGATCCGATCGAGCTCGGCCGCGCCGGGCACCACGACCTCGACCCGGCTCAGCCCGCGCGCGCCCTCGGGCGGCGGCGGCGCGCCTGCCGTGCCCCACGTGTTCAGCCCGACGTGGTGGTGGTAGCCGCCCGCCGAGACGAAGAGGGCTCCCGGGTAGCCGCGGACCGTGGGCTCGAAGCCGAGGACGCCCGACCAGAACGCCTCGGCCTCGGGGATGTCGCGCACCTGCAGGTGGACGTGCCCCATGGTCGTCCCGTCGGGCATCCCGTCGTCGGGCCCGGCCGGCATCTCGCCGACGACGCCCTCGACGTCGAGCGGCAGGGTCGCCATGCGCAGCTCGCCGCCCTCGCGCTCCCACTCCGAGCGCGGGGCGGTCGCGGTAGATCTCGATGCCGTTCCCCTCGGGATCGTCGAGGTAGAGCGCCTCGCTGACGAGATGGTCGGACGCCCCGGTGAACGACGCGCCCGCGTCGAGCACCCGCCGCAGGGCCCGCGCGAGCTCGGCGCGGCCGGGCACGAGCACCGCCAGGTGGAAGAGCCCGGTGCTGCGCCGCGGCCGCTCGGGGGCGTCCGGGCGGTCCTCGAGCTCGACGAGCGCGGGGCCCGCGGGCGGACCGAGGCGCACGATCCCGTCCCCCGGCGCGAGCTCGGCCAGGCCGAGCGCGCCCCGGTAGAAGGAGCGCGCGCGGTCGAGGTCGGCGACGGTCAGCCGCACCGCGCCCATGCGTGTTGCGGGATCGATGGACTTGCTCATGACACGCGCTTTCTCGGCTCTTCCTAGACGATCGATGGGGTGTTTCCCCTCCGGGTCAAGCCTAGGGTCTCGTGCAGATGAGAAACCACGGAGAGCACGACGTGCAGACCGGGGCGCTCACCGAGCCGCCGATCGACGACTGGGAGCGCCAGGGCGCGCTCCGCGAGCTCACCCGCGTCGCCAGGGACCTGGAGCGCGAGGACGCCGACGCCGTCGTCGGCCGCCTCGGGCGGCTCACGGGGAGCCAGCGCGCGGCCGTCGCCGAGGCGATGGAGCGGATCCTGGAGCTCGGCGACTAGCTCGAGCGTCGGCGGCGCCCGATCGGCGCCGTCCACAGCAGGATCCTGGCCGCGAGCGCGTAAGACTCGGGACATCCGTTTCAGACGACGATTCGCCTGTTCGCGATAGCCTAGGAGTCTCGCGTGTCGACCACGTCCTCACAGACCGTCCAAGTGGTGCTGCCGGAGCTCGGCGAGTCGGTCACCGAAGGCGTCGTCGTCGAGTGGCGCGTCGCCGAGGGCGACGAGGTCCGGGCCGGCGACACCCTCCTCGACGTGACCACCGACAAGGTCAACGTCGAGGTGCCCTCGCCCGCGAGCGGCGAGGTGTCCAAGATCGTCGCCCAGCCGGGCGAGGCGGTGGAGGTCGGGGCGCTGCTGGCCGAGCTCCGCACGGGCGACGGCTCCGAGGGCGACGGCCGGGCGCCGGCCGCGGCGCCCACGGCGCCCGAGGCCCCGGCCGAGCCGCCCGCCGCGGCGCGGGGCACGGTCGACATCGTGTTGCCGGACATGGAGTCGGTCACCGAGGGCGTGGTGGTCGAGTGGCGCGTCGCGGTCGGCGAGGCCGTGGCCGCGGAGCAGACCGTGGTGGAGGTCTCGACCGACAAGGTCGACCTCGAGGTGCCGGCGCCCGCCGCCGGGACCCTGGAGGAGATCGCCGTCGAGGCCGGGGAGACCTTCCAGGTGGGCCAGCCGCTCGGGCGCATCGCGGTCGGGGCTGGCGGCGGCGCGCCCGCCGGGGACGGCTCAGGCCCGTCGACGGCCGCGGCACCTGCGCCCGCGGCCGCGCCCGCCGCCCCGTCGCCCCCGGCCGGCGACCTCGAGTGGCCCCGCATCAGCCCCGTCGCCCGCCGCCTGGCGATCGGCCGCGGGATCGACCCGACGACGATCCGGGGGACGGGTCCGGGCGGCATGGTCCGCAAGGCCGACGTGCTCGCCGCGGCGCCCGGCGCGGCGGCGGCCGGCAACGGCGGGGCGCCCGCGGCACCCGCGCCGGCGGCGGCCGGCGAGGAGGCCGTCGCGCTCCGCGGCCCGGCCGCGGCGCTGGCCGGCTACATGGACGAGAGCCTCTCGATCCCGACCGCCACGAGCTTCCGCACCCTCGGCGTCGGGACGCTCGACGCCCAGCGCCGCGCCATCAACGCCGACCTGAAGGGCGCCGGGCGCGAGGAGAAGCTCTCATTCACCCACCTCGTCGCCTGGGCCCTGGTCCGGGCGGCCGAGGCGCTGCCGGTCATGGGGACCGGCTACGCCGTCGTCAACGGGACGCCCCACAAGCTGGTGCGCGAGGCCGTCAACCTGGGCCTGGCGGTCGACGTGGAGCGCAAGGACGGCAGCCGCTCGCTGCTCGTCCCGGTGGTGCGCGACGCGGCGGCGCTCGGCTTCCGCGGCTTCCGCGACGCCTACGACGACCTGGTGCGCCGGACCCGCGCGGGCCAGGTCAAGCCCGACGAGCTGCGCGGCGCCACCATCAGCCTCACCAACCCCGGCGGCCTCGGCACCGTGGCGTCGGTGCCGCGCCTCATGCCGGGCCAGGGGACCATCGTCGCGACCGGGGCGATCGGCTACCCGGCGGGGCTCGCCGCGGTGGACGCGGAGGCCCTCGCCGGGCTCGGGGCCGAGAAGGTCATGACGATGACCAGCACCTACGACCACCGCGTCATCCAGGGCGCCGAGAGCGGCGAGTTCCTGGCGCGGATCGAGCGCCTGCTGCGCGGCGAGGACGGCTTCTACGACGAGGTCCGCGCGAGCCTCGGCCTCGGGGCGGCCGCCCCGGCGCCGGCGCCCTCCGCCGCCCCGGCGGAGCCCGCCCCGGCCGTCGCCGCGGGGCCGGTCGACGACGAGCTGCTGGCGGGCGTCGCCGCGGCGATGTCGTTGGTCAAGGCGCACCGCAGCCACGGCCACCTGGCCGCGGACCTCGACCCCCTGGGCGCCAAGCCGCCGGGCGACCCGGCGCTGGTGCCCGAGAACGTCGGCCTCACGCCGGAGGTCATGGCGCGCATCCCGGCGTCGCTGCTGCGGGTGAAGGTGCCGGGCGAGAGCTTCGCCGCCGCCCTCCCCCACCTGCGCACGGCCTACTGCGGCACGATCGCCTACGAGATCGAGCACCTCTCCGACCACCAGAAGCGGCTCTGGCTGCGCGGCGTGATCGAGTCGGGGCGGCTGCGCGAGCCGCTGCCGGCCGAGCGGCGGGTGCAGACCCTGGAGCGCCTCGTGCAGATCGACGCCTTCGAGCGCTTCCTGCGGCGCACCTACCTGGGTCAGAAGACGTTCTCGATCGAGGGCGTGGACGCGCTCGTGCCGATCACCGACGAGGTCATCGAGCTGGCCGGGGCCGAGGGCGCCAAGGACGTCGTGATGGGGATGGCCCACCGCGGCAGGCTCGCCTTCATCAGCCACGTGGTGGGGAGGCCGGAGGAGTCGATCCTGGCCGAGTTCGAGGGCCACATGGCCTTCGAGACGGGCGAGGAGGACATGCGCGAGACGGCCGGCGACGTGAAGTACCACCTCGGCGCGGTGGGCGTGTACGAGACGCGGGACGGGCGGCCGGTGCGCGTCAGGCTCGCCTCCAACCCCAGCCACCTGGAGCAGGTCAACGCCGTCGCCGAAGGCCTCACCCGCGCCCTCCAGACGACCCGCACCACGCCCGAGGCCCGCCACGACCCGGCCGTGGCCCTGGCCGTGCTGATCCACGGGGACGCCGCGTTCACCGGCCAGGGCGCGGTGGCCGAGACGCTCAACCTCCAGGCGCTGAGCGGCTACAGCACCGGCGGCACGGTGCACGTGATCGCCAACAACCAGATCGGCTTCACCACCGACCCGAACGACGCCCGCTCGACCTACCACGTGAGCGACCTGGCGCGCGGCTTCGACATCCCGGTCATCCACGTGAACGGCGACGACATCGACGCCTGCGTGAGCGCCGCCCAGCTCGCCGCCGCCTACCGCAGCCGCTACCAGCGCGACGTGCTCATCAACCTCATCGGCTACCGCCGCCTCGGCCACAACGAGCTCGACGAGCCCGCCTACACCCAGCCGGTGATGAGCCGCACCATCAAGGCCCACCCGCCGGTCAGCAAGATCTACGCCCAGAAGCTGGTGGACGAGGGCGTCGTCACCCGGGAGCAGGTTGACGCCATGATCGCCGCGGCCGAGCGGCGGATGCGCGACGCGCACGAGGCCGTGACCAGCCGCGGCGTCCTCGGCGAGGACGAGCACGAGCCCGTGCGGAGCAACGGATCGCCCCTCCCGAGCACGGCGGTCTCCGCCGACGTCCTGGGCGACCTCAACGAGCAGCTGCTCGCCGTGCCCGAGGGCTTCACCATCCACCCCAAGCTGCTGCCGCAGCTCGAGCGCCGGCGCGAGGCGATGGGCGCCGAGGGCGGCATCACCTGGGCCCACGCCGAGGCCCTGGCCTTCGCCTCGCTGCTGACCGAGGGCGTGCCCGTCCGCCTGACCGGCCAGGACACGGCGCGGGGCACCTTCAGCCAGCGCCACCTCGAGCTGCACGACATGGGCGAGGGCGAGACCTGGACCCCCCACACCGGCCGGGTCTGGACGCCGATGTCCCACCTGAAGGGCGCCTCGGCCTCGTTCGAGCTCTTCAACAGCCCGCTCTCGGAGGCCGCGGCGGTCGGCTTCGAGTACGGCTACAGCACCGAGGCCCACGAGGCGCTGGTGCTCTGGGAGGCCCAGTACGGCGACTTCGTCAACGGCGCCCAGATCATGATCGACCAGTTCATCGTCTCGGGCCGCGCGAAGTGGGGCGAGGCCTCGCGCCTGACCCTGCTGCTGCCGCACGGCTACGAGGGCAACGGGCCCGAGCACTCCTCCGCCCGCATCGAGCGGTTCCTCCAGCTCGCGGCGGAGGACAACATCCGGGTGGCCAACTGCACCACGGCGGCCAACTACTTCCACCTGCTGCGCAAGCAGGCGCTCACGGGCCGGCAGCGACCGCTGATCATCTTCACGCCCAAGAGCCTGCTGCGCGCCCGCAGCGCCTCGTCGCACCTGGAGGACCTGACCGACGGCCGGTTCCAGCCGGTCTACGACGACCCGCGGGCCGCCGCCGGCCGCGACCGGATCACCCGCCTGATCCTCTGCTCGGGCAAGGTCTTCCACGAGCTCGACGGCCACCCCCAGCGCGAGGCGCACCCCGAGCTGGCGATCGGCCGCCTGGAGATGCTGTTCCCGTTCCCGGAGGAGTCGCTCGCCGGGCTGGTGGGCTCGTACCCGGCGCTAGAATCGGTGTGCTGGGTCCAGGAGGAGCCCCGCAACATGGGCGCCTGGGACTTCGCGCGACTCCAGATCGAGCGCCTGCTGCCCGCCGGCGTGTCGCTCGGGTACGTGGGACGCGCGCGCCGGGCGAGCCCCAGCGAGGGCTATCCCCAGGCCCACCAGGCTGAACAGGACCGGCTGCTCGCGGCGGCGATCAGCGGCGAGCGAGAGGACTAGCAATGAGCACCAACGGGGGTGACGGCGCAGGCGCGCCGCGCGTCGTCGTGCTGGGAGGGGGCCCCGCGGGCGACGTCGCCGCGCTGCGGGCCGCCCAGCTCGGCGCGGATTCCACGCTGATCGAGCGCGCCGAGCTCGGCGGGACCTGCCTCAACTGGGGCTGCATCCCCACCAAGTCGCTCCTGGCGACCGCCGACCTGCTGCGCAAGGTGCGCCGCGCCGACGAGTTCGGCCTCGTCGTGCCCGAGGTGTCCTTCGACTTCTCGAAGATGATGGAGCGCAAGGACCAGATCGTGCTGCGCCAGCGCCAGGGCGTGGAGGGGGCCGCCAAGCGCAAGGGCGTGAAGGTGGTGCGCGGCGAGGGCCGCGTGGACGGCGACGCGGTCGTGGTCGACGGCGAGCGCCACCCCTTCGATCACCTCGTCGTCTGCGTCGGCACGGAGCCCTCGGGCCTGCCCGGCTTCGACATGGAGCACCCGGCGATCCTCACCTCGAACGACATCCTGGTCCTGGAGAAGGTCCCGGAGTCGATGCTGGTCGTCGGCGGCGGGGTGGTCGGGTGCGAGTTCGCCAGCCTGTTCGCGCCCCTGGGGACGAAGATCACCGTGGTCGAGATCCTGCCGCGGCTCCTCCTCGGCATCGACAACCGCACCGCCTCCCAGTTCCAGCGCCTGCTCGAGAAGGACGGCGTGGAGGTCCGCCTGGGACGGCAGGTGGCCGAGATCACCGAGTACCGCGACGACGGCGTCACGGTGCGGCTCGACGACGACACCGAGGTCAGCGCCGAGAAGCTGCTCGTGTCGGTGGGCCGGCGGTCGCAGGCGGCGGGCATCGGGCTCGAGGAGATCGGCGTCGAGATCACCGAGCGCGGCCACGTCGTGGTCGACGAGTTCCTGCGCACGGCCAACCCCAGGGTCTGGGGCGCCGGCGACTGCATCGGCGGCCTTCAGCTCGCCCACCTCGCCTCGGCCGAGGCCGCGCGCGCGGTCGAGAACGCCGTCGGCGGGGAGATGGTCCCCATCGACCGCACCGTCGTGCCGAGCTGCATCTACACCCACCCCGAGATCGCGACCGTCGGCCTGAACGCCGACGACGCCAAGGAGCGCGGCTACGAGGTCACCCTCGGCCAGGCCCGCTTCGGCGGCTCGGGCAAGGCGCTCGGCGAGGGCGAGCCGGACGGCTATGCCCAGCTCGTGGTGGACTCCGAGACCGGGCTCCTGCTGGGCGCGACGATCATGGGCGTCCACGCGGTCGAGATGATCCACGAGATCGGCGTCGCCATCGCCGAGGGCCTGACGGCCTCCGAGCTGGGCGAGGTCATCCACGCCCACCCGACCGTCAGCGAGATGGTGATGGACGCCGCCCAGCAGGCGGTCGGGGTCGCCCCCTACCTCTCCTGAGCCGGCCCGCGCCGTCCTGCGGCGCGTCGGGCCGGACGCGCTGCCGCCCTGGGAGGCGGTGGCGCGGCCGGTCGACCTGCTGAGGTCGATGACGGCGGGCGGCACCCCGATCTCCTCGTGGTCGACCGTCACGGAGCCCTGCCTGGTGCTCGGCCGCTCGGGCGATGACGCCGGCGCGATCGAGGACGCCGCGTACGAGGAGGGGCTCCCCGTGCTGCGGCGCTCGTCGGGAGGCGGGCCGGTGCTCTGGGATGCGGGGCTGCTCGCGCTCGACGTCGTCCTGCCCCACGGCCACCCGCGCGAGTCGCAGGACGTCGTCGAGGGTTACCGCTGGCTGGGCCAGGTGCTCGCCGACGGGCTGAGGGCCCTGGGCGCGCCGGACGTGGAGCTGGTCGAGGTCCCGCGCGCCCGCGCCGCCGATCCCCGGCCGGCCGACGTCGCCTGCTTCGGCGGGCTCTCCCCCTACGAGGTGCTCGCCGGAGGGCGCAAGGTGGTCGGCCTGTCGCAGGCGCGGCGGCGCAACGGGACGCTGCTCCAGGCCGGGGTGCTGCTCGACCTGGACGCGGCCCGCCTCGCCCGCCTGCTGGGCGGCGGCGACGGGCTCGCGGCCGACCTCGCCGCCGCGGCGGGGGGCCTGCGCGAGCTGACGCCCGGGATCGACCCCGACGGCGTGGCCGCCGCGGTCGATCCCGTGCTGGTGCGGGCGATCGCGGCCTCAGGCCGGGTCGGCCTCCGGGACGCGCTGCGGGCGGCGCAGCGTGACCGCGAGGAAGCCCAGGACCGCGGCCACCAGCGAGACGCCCACCGCCGGGACGAAGCCCTCGAGCAGGTCCTCCGGGCTGCCCGTGGGGCCGGTGTAGGCCTCGTTGACGGCCGTCGTCACGGCCAGGACCAGCGCTCCCCCGAACTGGAACGACGTGTTCAGGAGCCCGCCCGCCAGCCCCTGCTCCTCGGGGGCGATCCCGTCGGTCGCCGCCACGTTGAGGGGCCCGTAGGCGAGGGCGAAGCCCAGGCCGCCGAGGAGCATGGTGGGCAGGATCGCCGCCACGTAGGGCGAGTCCACGCCGATCGGCAGGAACAGCGCGTAGGCGACGACGGTCAACAGCAGCCCCGCCGAGATCAGCGGGCCGGTGCCGATGCGCGTGATGACCGGGCCGAGCCGCGGCGCGATCAGCGCCACGACGAGGCCGCCCGGCAGGATCGCCAGGCCGGTCTCGAGCGGCGACCAGTCGCGCGCCTGCTGCATGTAGAGGGTGGCGACGAACTGGAAGCCGACCCAGCCGCCGAAGAGCGACATCGCGCCCACCCCGGCGCGCACGAGCCGCGCCGAGCGCAGGATGCCCAGCCGCACGAGCGGCTGCGGCGTCCGCCGCTCCACGGCGACGAAGGCGGTGAGGAGGGCGGCGACCGCGGCCAGCGACCCCAGCGTGCGGGCCGAGAGCCAGCCGGCGTCCGGGGCCTCCACGACGGTGAAGACCAGCAGCAGCATGCCCGCGGTCAGCGCCGCCGCCCCGGCCAGGTCGAAGCGCCGGCGGCCCATCGCCGGCCGGCCGGCGTCCGGCACGAGGGCGATCGCCGCGATCAGCGTCACGACCGCCACCGGGACCGGCAGCAGCAGGGCCCACCGCCAGCCGACCTCGGTCATCAGGCCGCCGATGACGAGGCCGAGGGAGAAGCCCGTGGCGCCGGTCGCGGTGTAGACCGAGATGGCCCGGTTGCGCAGGGGCCCCTCGGGGAAGCTCGTGGTGATGATGGAGAGCCCGGCCGGGACGGTGAAGGCCGCGCTCACCCCCTTGATGAAGCGCATGGCGATGAGGAGCCAGCCCTCGTCGACCACCGCGCCCAGGCCCGAGGCGATCGCGAAGACGGCCAGCGCGACGAGGAAGACGCGTCGCCTGCCGAGGAGGTCGGCGGCGCGCCCGCCGAGCAGCAGGAAGCCGCCGAAGCCGAGGACGTAGGCGCTGATGACCCACTGCAGGCTGCCGTTGGACAGGTCCAGGTCGGCGCCGATCGACGGCAGGGCCACCCCGACCATCGAGACGTCCAGCGCGTCGAGGAAGAGCGCGCTGCAGAGAACGATGAGGAGCCCCCACGCCGCGGGGCCGAAGCGGGCGGCGGCGGGTCCCGAGGATGCAGAGACGGACACGGGCGATGCTCCCTTGGATCGGGTGGTTCTGCGGGGACGAGGAGCAGTGGCGGCCGCCGGTGCGTTCCTCTATTGTTCGACAGGCACCGTACATATTTGTTCGACACACGTCAAACGATGAATGTAAAGTCGCCCCCCGAACTCGTCTCCGTGCTGCAGGCCCTGTCGGACCCCGTCCGGCTCGAGATCGTGCGCCAGCTCGCCGGCTGCGAGGAGAGCGCGGGCCTGCCCTGCGGCAAGATCGAGCTCGAGGTGACCAAGTCGACCGCGAGCCACCACTTCAAGGCCCTCCGCACCGCGGGCATCACGGCCGAGCGCGAGGAGGGGACGCGCAAGTTCGTCTGGCTCCGCAAGGCCGAGCTCGAGGCGGCGTATCCCGGCCTGCTGGACGCGGTGCTGCAGGCCGCGAAGGCGCAGGCGCCCGCGGCCTGACCGCGGCAGGGACGGCGTGACCGCCGTCTAATATCGAAGCGGTGGCAACCGAGGACGACCCCCGGGCGCAGCGGCGCGAGGAGCAGCGGCGCAGGATCAAGCGGCGGCGCCTGACGGCCCTGGCCGTGCTCGTCGGGGTGATGGCCGTCGCCGTGGTCGCCGCGGTGGCCCTGAGCGGCGACGACTCCGGGACCTCCGGCGCGCCGGCCGCGAGCGGAGGCTCGGCGCCGGGCGGCCGGGAGGCCGCCGCGGCGGCGCCGGCGCCGCCGGTCGCGGATGCCGAGCCCGTGACCGTCGCGGCGGTCGGCGACACGGTCATGGGCAGCCTGCCCTACGGCCTGCCGCCGGACGGCGGGGCGTCGTTCTTCGACGAGGTCGACCACCTCCTGGTCGGCGACGTCGTGCTCGGGAACCTGGAGGGCACCCTCGCCACCGGCGGCGCCTCGAAGTGCGGCGCCGGCAGCTCGAACTGCTTCGCCTTCCGCACCCCGCCGTCGTACGCGCGCCACATCAAGGAGGCCGGGTTCACCGTGATGAACCTGGCCAACAACCACGCCTACGACTTCGGCGCGTCGGCCCAGCGCGAGACCGTCGCGGCGCTGACGCGCGTCGGCGTCCGCAACACGGGCCGACCGGGGACGATGGCCGTGCAGAAGGTGGGCGGCCAGCGCGTGGCCGTGCTGGGCTTCGCCTCCTACGACTGGGCCGATCCCCTGCTCGACATCCCGGCGGCGCGGAAGCGCGTCCAGGAGGCCGCGCGGAAGGCGGAGATCGTCATCGTGACCTTCCACGGCGGCGCCGAGGGCAGCGACAAGACCCACGTGCCGCAGGGCTCCGAGTTCTTCCTCGGCGAGAACCGCGGCGACCTGCGGCGCTTCTCCAAGGCCGTCATCGACGCCGGCGCCGACCTCGTGATCGGCCACGGCCCCCACGTCCTGCGCGGCATGGAGGTCTACAAGGGGCGGCTGATCGCCTACAGCCTCGGCAACTTCGGCGGCTACGAGGTCTTCGGGCTCAACGCGACCACGGCGACGAGCATGGTGCTGCGGGTCACCCTGACGCCCGACGGCCGCCTGCAGCGCGCACGCATCCGGCCGACCCAGCTGGTGGGGAACGGCACCCCCGCCCCGGGCGGCTCGGCGATCGACCTCGTGCGCGAGCTGTCACAGGACGACTTCGGCGCGCGCGCCCCGCGCATCGGCGCGGGGGGCGTGATCACGCCCCCGCAGGCGAGCTGAGCGGGTAGCCGACCGCCGGGGTCCTCCCCTCGACGGCGACGACGAGCGCCGCGGGCCCGCGCTCCGCACGCCGCCACAGGTCGGCGAAGGCCTCGGGCAGGTCGGCGCGCCGCTCGGCGCGCGCCGCCGAGGCCCCGTAGCCGCGGCAGATCTCCTCCAGGCCGAGGGGCGGGTCGGCGAGCGCGAGGCCCGGCCAGGCGCCCTCGGGCCGACCGGTCAGGCCCTCCAGGCCGGCGCGCAGGATCTCGTAGCCGCCGTTGTCGGCGACCACCAGCGCGAGGCCGAGGCCCTCGTGGGCGGCCGACCACAGCGCCTGGGCGCCGAAGAGCAGGCCGCCGTCGCCCTGCAGGGCCATGACGCGCCGGCCGGGGTCGGCCAGCTTGGCGCCCACGGCGGCCGGCAGCCCCCACCCGAGGGCGCTGCCGCGGTGGGCGAGCCAGGTCGCCCCGGTGCGGCGCGAGATCACCGACCGCAGGGCGCGCGTCGAGGTCAGCGCCTCGTCGACCACCAGGTCGCGCGGGCCGGCGGCCGCCGCGACGGCCTGGGCGAAGGCGGCGGGGGTCACCCGCTCACCGCCCGCCGCGCGGGCGACCCGCGCCCGCGCCCGGCGGCGCGCATCGGCCGCGGCGGCTGCCTCGCGCGCGCGGCGCGCCAGGGCCTCCGGCGGCGGCGGGCCGAGCCGCGCGAGCAGGCCGGCAAGCCCGAGGGCCGGGTCGCCGACCAGCGCCACGGCCGGCTCGTGGACCTTGCCGACCTCGCGGGCGTCGTCGTCCAGGTGCACGAGCGCCGCCTCGGGCGGCAGGGGCTCGCCGGGACCGGGCCCGAAGAGCCGGAACACCGGCATGCCGACCGCCAGCACCACGTCGTGGCCCTCGAGCAGCGGGCCGATCTCGGCCGCGAACGCCGGCAGCGGCCCCCGCCAGAGCGCGTGGTCGGTCGGCAGCGGCACGGTGGCGGCCAGCGGCTCGCCCCGGATCGGCGCCCCCAGCCGCTCGGCGAGGCCGCCCAAGCGGGCCCCGGCGCCGGCGTGGGCGACGCCGTCCCCGGCCAGCAGGGCGGGCCGGCGCGCGCCCGCCAGCAGCGCGGCCGCGCGGTCGAGCGCGCCGGCGTCCGGGGCGCTCGGGGCGCGGCGCGCGGGACGCGGGCGTGCGGCGGCGGCGCCGGGCCGACCTGGACGTCGACCGGCAGGCTCAGCACCACCGGGCCCGCGCGGCGGCGTCAGGGCGGCCCGCAGCGCCTCGGCCAGGAGCCCGGGCAGGTCCTCCGGCCGCCGCGCCTCCCAGGCGCCCTTGGCGAGCGGGCGCGCCATCCCCAGGACGTCCCCTCCCAGGAAGGGGTCGCCCGGCAGCATCGACTGCTCCTGCTGGCCGACCGTCACGAGCAGGGGCACCCGGCTGCGGGCGGCGTTGAGGATGCCCGACAGCGCGTTGGCGAGCCCGGGCTGGACGTGGACGTTGACCGCCGCCGGCCCGCCCGTCGCCTGGGCGTAGCCGTCGGCCATGCCCACGGCCGCGGCCTCGTGCAGCGCGAGCACGTAGCGCACCCGGTCCTGGCGCCCCAGCGCGTCGGTCAGAGGCAGCTCGGTGGAGCCGGGGTTGCCGAAGAGGACCGGCATCCCCTGATCGGCCAGGGCCGCGAGCAGCCAGTCGGCCCCGTTCGCGGCGCCCACCGCCGGCTCAGGCGAGGGGGGCCATGGTGAGGCCGGCGTCCTTGAGCTGCTCCCAGTAGAGCTCGGCCTGCTCGCGCGGCCCGCTCCACACCCGCGCCTGCCCGGCCGCGTGGATCTTGCCGGCCAGCGCCATCCCCTGCTCGTAGTCGACCCCCGGGATGAAGCGGGCGAGCGTCCGCGCGACGTGCTCGAAGGTGTTGTGGTCGTCGTTGAGCACGATCACGTGGCACGGCTCGCCGTGCCCGCTCTCGGGGCCGACGCGCTCGGTGACCGGCTTGACGGGGGCCTCGACGCCCACGGCGCAAGGATACCCCCACCCCTCGGCGGGCCCGCCGACCAAGCCGGCGGCACGCAGGGGCTCAGCCGGTGACCGGGATCACTGTTCTGCGCACCACCCGCGTCGGGGCCTGCGACTGGACGGCGACGGCGTTCGCACTGGCCACCCGGACCCGGTTGAGGATCACTCCACGGGCGCCGGCGGGCACGTCCATGCGCACGTTCAGCGTCCAACGCTGGCCGGGGGCGAGCGAGGCCCGCCTCCAGACGAGGCCACCGGCGGAGGTCGCCTTGGCCGAGGCCGAGTGGGCGGTGGCGCCCTTCGGCGGGGTGTCGGTGACCACGAGCCGCCGCGCACGTGCCCTTGGAGCGGTTGCGCACCTCGATCCGGTAGGAGGCCGAGCCTCCGGCAAGCGCCCGGGGCGAGCCGAGCTTGGCGACCGAGAGCGCTGTCGGATCGCCCAGCATCTGGGCGACCACGGTGTCGCTCACGCCCGGAGCGGCGCCCGACCCCCCGGTGGTCGGCGCCTCGGGCTCGGTCGGCGTGCCCGGCTCGGTGGCTCGTCGCGGCGTCGTCGGCGGAGTGGACCCCCGCGGGCAGCCGGGCGATTCGAGATTGCGGATCCTGCGTCATTCACCCTCGAGCCTCATCAGTGCCGGTTGGCGAACGATGGGCCAGCGGCCCGCGAGCGCGAACGCGACGATGCGGTCCTCGGTGGGGTCGTACGTTGAGCGGGAACTTGATGGTGTGGTAGTTGGGGTCGATCGAGAGGGGTTTCAGTTCGAAGTCCTCGGTCGCCTCAAGGATGTCGGCCTGCTTGATGTCGGGACAGACGCCGAGCTGCCAGAAATTGATGGGGGTGGGCGGCCCCCCGCTGGTGACCTCGTAGACCCACACCTGGGCGCCCTCGTGGAGCGCCACGCGCAGGAGCTGGACCTTGGCAAATGAGGTCCCGAACCCGACGGGGTCATAGGCTCCGTGCTCGTAGATGGGCTGCCCGCTGGGCTGCCCGCTCAGCGACCCAGCCGCCAGCAGCATGACAAGCGCGGGGACGGCCACGACGGCTGCCACCCATCCGGCCACACCAGCGAAGCGTCTGCGCCTCATTGCGTAGCCATATCGGCTCCCCGTCAGCCGTGCAAGCAACGCCTTGCCACTCGCGGCGACGGAAACGTCAGCCCAGGTTTGAGCGCGCGCCTATCCGGTGACCGGCGGGAT
>CAWIDG010000019.1:0-19616 GCA_963834875.1 Miltoncostaeaceae bacterium | reverse complement strand
GGGGAGGGCCTCAGATCAGTCGCGCCGCCCGCTCGGAAATCGCCAGCACGGCGGCGTGCACCGGTCCGGTCGTGATCGCGGGGATCACGGACGCGTCCGCGACCATCAGGCCACCGACGCCGTGAACCCTGAGGCCGCCATTGACGACGGAGGTGCCCGGATCCCGGCCCATCGCGCAGGTTCCCACGGGGTGGTGGTGGGTCACGGAGGCCCGCGCGACGAAGCGGTCAACGGATTCGTCGTCCTGTACCGCGGGCCCGGGCAGGATCTCGGCGTCGCGCCACTCATCGAGCGCCGCGCCGCCGCCGACCCGGCGCGCCAGGCGCAGCGCCGCCCGGAAGCGCTCGCGGTCCTCCGGCGCCGTGAGGTAGGCCGGATCGATCACGGGCGGGTCGTCAACGGCAGGGCCCCCCAGCGTGATGCGCCCCCGGCTCCGGGGGTGGCAGACCCCGAACATCAGCGTGAAGCACGTGCCGACCTCGGGCCGCTCGAAGCACTCGCTGACCGCGGGGAGGAGCACGCAGGCCGCCACGATGTCCGGCGCTCGGCCGCCCTCGCCGCCGACGTAGAGCAGCGACTCCGAGTGCTGCAGGCGCGACGGCGGCACCGGGCGGCGCGCCCGGTAGACGTTGCCGGCGGCGAGCAGGTGATCGTGCAGGTGCTCGCCCGACCGCCGGCGCCTCGACGCGGCACGCGAGGCCGTGGCGCGACAGCTCGTCCGGCGGTCCGATCCCCGACCGCATCAGGATCAGGGGCGACGAGACGGTGCCCGCGGCGAGCACGACCGTCTCGGCGTGAAGCGTCCGCCGCTCGCCGCCTACCCGCGCCTCGACGCCGGTCGCCCGGCCTCTCTCGAGAACCACGCGCTCCACGAGGGCGTCGGTGACCACGCTGAGGTTCGGGCGTCCCCGCGCCGGGTCGAGGTACGCGTCGGCGGCGCTGACGCGCCGCCCGTGGCGGATCGTCAGGCTGTTGGGCGCCGGACCGTCCATCCGCGGGCCGTTGTGGTCGCCCGAGGGCGGGAACCCGGCCTCCTCCGCCGCCCGCATGAACGCCTCTGCCACGGGGTGCAGCCGGTCCGGGAGCCAGACGGTCATGGGCCCGGCGGCGCCGTGATGCTCCGACGCGCCGCCCGAGAACGACTCGGAGCGCAGGAAGTCGGGCAGCAGCGCGCGATGGCTCCACTCCGGGCCGGCGACCTCCGCCCAGGCGTCGAAGTCGGACGGATGACCCCGGACGTGGGTCATGGCGTTGAGCTGGCTGGAGCCGCCCAGGACGCGGCCCCTCGGCCAGCCGTGGACCCGTCCCGCGGTCCCCGGCTGCGGCGTCGTCCGATAGGCCCAGTCGAAGGGCCCGCCCTCCAGGTACGGCCACTGAAGCGGGTCGGCGAGCCGGGGGTCGCCGGGGGGGCCTCCCGCCTCGACCAGGCAGACCCGCCTCCGCGGGTCCTCGGTGAGCCGCGCCGCGAGGACGCAGCCCGCCGACCCGCCGCCGACGATCAGGACGTCGGCGCCCGGCCTCACCCGCCGGCGGAGGAGGCCGCGCGCGACAGCGCTCGGTCGGCGGCTCGGCGCACCAGCACCCCCGCGAGGTGACGCTTGTACTCGACGGAGCCGTTGGCGTCCTCGATGGGCTCGCAGCCCTCCCGTGCCAGCCGCTCGAGCTCGTCGGCCGGCGCGCCGGCCACCAGCGCCTCTTCAACGGCCGCGAGCCGCGCGGGAGCGAGTCCGACGCTGCCGACCGCCACCCGGGCGCGATCGACGACGCCGTCGGCGACGAGGACGATGCAGGTGACCGTGGCGGCGGGGCGCTCGTGGAATGCGATCTTGAGGTGCGCGACACCCGATCCGGCCGTCAGCGGCGGCACTCGCACCGCGGCGATCAGCTCGCCCGGGGCGAGCGCCGTCTGATACGCGCTCAGCACGAAGTCCTCCATCGCCAGGGTCCGCGTGCCGGAGGGCGACCAGGTCTCGACGGAGGCGCCCGCCGCGAGCAGGAACGTCGAGGGGTCCGAGTGGGGGTCCGCGAACGCGAGGTTTCCGCCGAGGGTGCCTGCGCCGCGAACGCGAACGTTCGCCACCCGAGCGGTCATCTCGGCGAGGGCGGGCCACCTCTCGCGCACGACCGGCGAGCGCTCGATGGTCCGGTGCGTCACGCCGCCCCCGATGAGCAGGTCGTCCTCGTCGATCTCCAGGCGCGAGAGCTCCGCGATGCCCTTGACGTCCACCAGGTGCCGGTAGTCGGCGAAGCCGAGCTTCATCACGAGGAGCAGCTCGGTGCCACCCGCGTACACGACCGCGTCGTCGCCGAGCCGGTTCATCAGCTCGCCCGCCTCCGCCAGCGTCGCCGGCCGGTGGATCGCGAACCGGGGAAGCGTCACGCGCCGGCGAGCTCTCGCAGCGCGGCGTCGACCCCCTCGCCGATGGTGACCTCCAATCCGAGGTCCGCGAGGCCGCGACCGAGGGCCGCGAGCGCCACCACCGGCGTCAGCGACGCGGCCGCCGGCCCCATGTGACCGAGCCGGAAGAGGCGTTCCTTGAGCTCCCCGTAGCCGGGCGAGAGCATGACGCCGTATCGCTCTCGGATGTGCGCCAACGCGGCCAGCACGTCCACGCCGTCGGGCGCCGCGACGGCGGTGACGCAGGAGGCGGCGTAGGAGGCGTCTCTGGCCCAGAGCCGCAGCCCCATCGCCTCGACGCCGGCCCGGGTGGCGCGAGCCGCGCGGCGGTGCATGTCGATCGAGGCCTGCAGACCCGTGTCGATCACGACGTCGCAGGCGGCCTCGACTCCGGCCACGTCGACGACCGAGGGGGTGTACGGAAAGGCCGTGCGGCCGCCGTCGATCCAGCGGTCCTTCCAATCGAGCAGGGACAGGAAGGAGCCCCGCGGAGCGGCGGGGTTGTCGCGGATGGCGTCCCATGCCCGTTCGCTGACCGCGACCAAGGACATCCCCGGTGGTCCCGCGAGGCACTTCTGGGGCCCTGCGACGCAGAGGTCGAGCCCCCACCCGTTGACGTCGAGCTCCTCGCCCGCGAGGGAGGACACGACGTCGGCCAGCATCAGGGCGCCGTGTCCCCGCACGACCTCGGCGATCTCGCGCAGGGGGTTGAGGACTCCGGACGGGGTCTCGGAGTGGACGACCGCGACCAGGGCGGTCTCGGGGTGGTCCTCGAGCGCGCGCGCCACGGCCTCCACCGGGATGGCCTCGTCGTAGGGAACCTCGACCTCGACGAGGTTCGCGCCGCATTCCGCGAGCCAGATGCCGAACCACTTCGCGTACACGCCGGACACGAGGTTGAGCGCGGTCATCCCAGGACGGACGAGCGCGCGCGCGGCGGCCTCCAGGCCGAGCACGGCCTCGCCCTGCATCAGCACCACGTCGCCGGCCGTGCGGAAGAGCTCCGCGACCTTCCGCTCGGTCCGCGCGAACCGCTCGAGGAAGAGCGGGTCGTAGTCGTAGACGAGCGGCGCGCCCATCGCCGCCTCCACGCTCGGCCAGCCGCCGGTCGGGCCGGCCGTCAGGGTGTAGCTCGGTTCACGCATCGCGCCTCCCCCGGCGGATTCCCATGAAGAGCAGCACAAGGAGCGTCAGCGCGGCCGCCAGGGCAGCGAGCGTCCGCGGATCGCCGGCCCGGTCGCGCGCGGCGCCGAGCATCAGGCGGCCGCCCTCGAGCGGCGCGGGCGGGCCGCCTCCCCCCGGGACGTCGCCGGCGAGACCCGCTTCGAGGCAGGCCGCCATCTCGCCCACCAGCCGGGTCGCGACGTCCTCGACGATCCCACGCCCCATCTGCGCGGCGCGGCCGGTGAGGTCCACGTCCGCCTCGGCGACGACTCGGGCGCCTCGCTCGCTCTCCTCGACGCGCATGGCGATGCGCGCGTTCGCCGACCCCCCGCCGCGGGTTTCCCGCGCGTTCCCGGCCAGGACGGCGCGGCGGGCCGGGTCGTCGCGCTCCGCGATGCGGACGTCGCCCTCGTAGGACAGCCGCATCGGTCCCAGGCGCACGGTGACGCGCAGGTCGCGCGCGCCGTCGGGCCGTCGGGCCAGCAGCTCCGCGCCGGGGAAGCACGGCATCACCCGCTCGAGGTCGAGCAGCAGCGCGTAGGTGTCGGCCGGGGGGCGGGAGATGTCGAAGCCGGTCTCGATGCGCACTAGCGGGCCCCGCGCACGTAGGGCAGCCCGAGCGCCGGCGGCAGGTAGGACCGGCGGCCGAAGATCACGAGCACGACGATCACGGCGACGAACGGGAGCATGAAGACGACGTCCGTCGAGATGTCCACGCCGGCGATCTGAAGCGCGTCCGAAAGCGACAGCGAGATGCCGAAGATGAAGGAGCCGATCAGCACCCACATCGCCTTCCCGCGCGCGAGCATCGCCAGGACGATCGCGATGAACCCGCGCCCCCCGGTGATGAAGTCCTCGAAGAGCCCCGCGGCGGCGACCGACAGGAAGGCGCCGCCCACGCCCGCCATGCCGCCCGCGAACAGCACCGCCCAGCTGCGCGTCGCCCGCACGCTCACCCCGGCGGCGTCGAGCGCGGCAGGCTTGTCGCCGGCAGCCCGGACGTTGAGCCCCAGGTGGGTCCGCCGCATCATCCAGGCCACCACGACGATCAAGATCAGGCCGATGTACACGATGGCGGGCTGACTGAAGACGCTCCCGTCGCTCGAGTCGTGTCCCCCGACCACCGGGATGTCGGAGAGCAGCGGTATCGACGTGCGTCCGGTCTCACCGAGCGTCGGTCGGCTCTCGGCGAACTGCGAGTCGAATATCAGCGCGGTGGCGCCCTCGCCGACCAGCGTGATGGCGATGCCGATGACGATCTGGTCGAGCCCGCACCACACGCACAGCACGACCATGATGGCGCTGACCGCGGCGCCGCCCCCGGCGCCGGCGAGGAACCCGAGCGTGGTGGAGCCGCTGTGGTACGCCGCCACGAAGCCGACGTAGGCGCCCACGAGCATCATCCCCTCGAGGCCGATGTTGAGGACTCCCGCGCGCTCGGAGACCATCTCGCCGAGCGCCGCGAACATCAGCGGCACGCCGGCCAGGATCCCCCCGGCGATCAGCGCGGTGAGGAAATCGGTGGTCAGGAACTCGCTCATCCGCTGCCCCTGGCACGCCGCCGAACGTGCGGCAGGTAGCTCTGGCCGAGGTTTCGACGCCGCCCGAGCCATTCGGTGACGGCCATGAAGAGGAGGATCAGGCCCACGAGCAGCAGCGTGAACTCGTTCGAGACGCCGGCCTCCTGGGTCGCGAAGTCGCCGCCGATCGTCAGGAGGGCGAGGAACGCGACGAAGGGGATGACCGCGATCGCGTTGAAGCGCGCGAGGAAGACGAGCGGGACGACCAGGAGCCCGAACGCCGGGTTCCAGTCCGAGCGGACGTAGCCCCAGACCCCAGGATCTCCGCCGCGGCGGCCAGTCCGATGAAGGCGCCGCTCACGACGAACGAGATCACGATCAGCCGCGGCACCGAGATGCCCGCGTGCGTGGCCGCGCGAGCGTTCGCGCCGAGCACCGCCAAGCGCAGCCCGAACGACGTGCGCGACATCACGTACCAGGTGACGATCGCCCCCACGAGGGCGACGATGATCCCGACGTGGATCCGGGTGCCCGGAATGGTCGGCAGCAGATTCGTGAAGGGGATCGCCTTCGTCTGCGGCACGTTCGACTCCAGGTCCTGGAATGGCCCCTTGATGAGGATGTTCGCCAGGTTGATCCCGATGAAGGTCATCATCAGCGTGGTGATGATCTCGTTGACGCCGTAGTACGCCCGCAGCAGCGCCGGCACGAGCGTCCACGAGGCCCCCACCACGGCCGCGACCGCGAACAGGAGGAGGAAGAGCAGCCAGTCGGGCACGCTCCCGAAGAGCTCCGGGCCGATCCCGGCGATGACCGCCGAGGCCAGCAGGAACTGGCCGTCGATGCCGAGGTTCCAGATGCCGGCCTTGAAGACGTAGATGAGGCCGCAGGCGATGAGCAGCAGGGGCGCCATCCGCATGACGGTGTCCTGCCACGCCGTGAGCTCGATGCCCCCGGACCAGACGTCGCCGTAGTAGGCGATGGGATTGGCGCCGAGGGCCAGCAGGACGAGGCCCCCGGCGACCAGCGCCAGCACCACCGGAACCACCGAGCGCACGACGGCTTCGGCGAAACGGCCGAGGCCGGCGACCATCCCGGACCGGCCCGGTGCGGCCTCCGCCGGTGGGCCGAGGGCGGGCGTCTGGACGGTCGTGGTCTCCGGGCTCACGCCGCCGCGGCCTCCCCGGGGGCGGCCGCGCGCCCCACCATCAGCTCCCCGACCCGCTGCTCGGCGCCGGCTCCGCCCTCGACGATCCCCGCAAGGCGGCCGCGGCTGAGCACCGCGATCCGGTCGCAGAGCGCGACGAGCTCGTCCAGGTCGGTCGAGATGACGAGGGCGCTGACACCCTCCTCGGCCAACTCCCGGATGCGGGCTCGGACCGTGCGCGTCGTGAGGATGTCGAGGCCGTAGGTCGGCTTGTTGAACACCACCAGTCCCGGGTCCCCGGCGAGCTCGCGCGCGAGGACGACCTTCTGGACGTTGCCGCCCGAGAGCGCCCCGACCCGTGTGCGCGAGCCCGGCGTGCGGATGTCGAACTCGGCGATCTTCTCGCGCGCGTTGCGCTCGACCTCGCGCGGCCGGATGGTGCCGCGCACCCAGAAGGGCGCCTGCCCGATCCGCTTGAGGACCAGGTTCAGCCTCACCGACAGCGGGGCGACCGTGCCCTCGCCCAGGCGGTCGTCGCTGACGTAGCGCAGGCCCAGGCCCTCGCGTTGGCGCACCGAGAGCCGCGCGATCGACACGCCGCGGAAGCGGATGTCGCCGGCGGCCGCCGGCCGCTGGCCCGCCACCGCCTCCGCGAGCTCGCGCTGCCCGTTGCCGTCCACGCCGGCGACGCCCATGATCTCGCCGGGCCGCACGTCCAACGAGACGCCGTTCAGACCGAGCTCCCCTCTGCGGGCGGACACCTCCAGCCCGTCGAGCACGAGCACCGGGGCGCCCGGGAGCTCGCGCTTCGGGGGGTGCCCTTCGACCTGCCCCTGCAGCTCGACGAGGTCGGGGTCGGGAGCGGCCTGCTCGCCGAACATCATCCCGACGATCGTGGCCTGCAGCTCGGCGTCCGATCGGCCGGCGAGCTCCTCGGGCGCGAGGCCGCCCACGACGCGCCCCGCCTTCAGGACCGTCACCCGGTCGCCCATGCTCGTCGCCTCGTGGAGCTTGTGGGTGATGAGGACCACGGCGAGGCCGTGGCCCTTCAGACGCTCGAGCGCGGCCGCCAGCTCGGCGACCCCCCGGGGGGTCAGCATCGACGTCGGCTCATCGAGGATCAGCACCTTCGAGCCGCGCCAGAGCGCCTTGACGATCTCGATCTGTTGCTGCTGGCCGAGGCTCAGGGAGCCGGCCTCCGCGTCGGCGTCCACCTCGATGCCGAGCAGGGCCGCGACCTCGGCCAGACGCGCCCGGGCCCCGCGCTCGTCCAGGAGCAGCGACCGGCCGTCCCCCATCATCAGGTTGTCCAGCGCCGTGAGCGTCGGGACCAGGGTCGTGTGCTGATAGACCATCCCGATCCCGAGCTCGATCGCGCGCTTCGGCGAGGCGATCCGGGTCGGCGCGCCGTCGATGCGGATCTCGCCCTCGTCGGGTTGGACCATGCCGGCCAGGACGCTCATCAGCGTCGATTTCCCGGCCCCGTTCTCACCGAGGAGGCAATGGACCTCCCCACGACGGATCACGAGGTCGATGCCGTCGTTCGCGCGGACGCCGGGATAGGACTTGGTGATGCCCGAGAGCTCGACGGCGATCCCGTCCGGCGACACCTCCTGCGCTGTGGTCTCGTTCGGCTCGGCCATCTGTCCGATCGTCGCGACGACGGCCCGGTCGAGGAACGCGGCCGGGCCGTCGTCATGTCCGCGTGCGCGTCGCTAGCCGATCAGCTGGTCCAGCGCCGCCTTGTCCGGCGTCAGCGGGATCTCGATGCTGCCGTCGGCGACGCCCGCCTGGGCCTCGTCGATGGCCTCCCACACCTCGGCGGGAGCGTTGTCGGTCCGCAGGAGCGAGATGCCGTTGTCAACCGTCAGCTCGTAGCCCTTCTGGCCGAAGGTGCCGGCCGCCACCTCCTCGATGGCCTGGTTGTAGATGTCCGTGAAGTCCCAGACCACTGACGAGAGGAGCACGCCCTCCTTGTTGACGTTCGTCTTGTCGCCGATCACGTCGATGAAGTAGACCTTCGTCGCGCCGGCCGGCGGCTTGGCGGTCTCGACCGCCTGCAGCATCCCGAACGACGAGCCGTCCCCCATGCCGAAGACCACGTCGGCGCCGGCCGCGATGACCTGGGTCGTGACGCGCTCGCCGCCGGCGGCGTCCGCGTAGGCCGCCTGGCCGATCTGGGCGAAGCGGATCTCGACGTCCGGGTCGATGCTCCGTGCGCCCGCGACGAAGCCGCCCGCCATCTTGTACCAGTTGGTGTCGGCGGCGGAGATGACGATGCCGAGGGTCCCCGTCTGCGTCGTCTCGGCGGCCAGGATGCCCGCGAGGTAGGAACCCTGCTGGCTCGATGTCTCGACGTCCGCCACGACGCCGGGCTGGTTCGCATTGGGAGCGTCGAACACGATGTGCGGGACATTGAATTCGGTCGCGACCTTGGGGGCGATGGTGTTGTAGCCGCTCGCCTGCGCGATGGTCAGCTCGCTGCCGCTCTGCGCCAGCCGGCGGAGCACCGGCTCCACGTTCTCGTAGCCGATGCCGTCGGCGACCTCGATCTCGGCCCCCGCCGTGTCGGCGGCGCGCGTGGCGCTCTCGACGCCCTGCTGGTTCCAACCGTAGTCGTTGGCCTTCTCGGGAGCGGCGATCGCCATCTGGCTGATGGAGGCCGCCGCCCCGGAGGTGTCCGGTGCCGAGGACGAGGAGGAGTCGTCGTCACCGCAAGCGCTGAGGGCCAGGGCCACGGCGACGAGCGCCGCCGCCGCCGAGCATCTCATGAGGGTTCTCATGCCGTTCCTTTCTGCCGGTCAGATCGCGCGCGGCGTGCCGGGCGCCCTCGTCGTTCGCAGACTGTTGACAACAGACATCCAACCGCGTTTCTATCCCAGCGGTGGACGGCGGGTCAACAGACGGGGCCGGCGTGGCGCCGGCGGAGATGGCGGTCGACTCGGACGTCGGTCCGGGCCCGATCGAGAACGTCACCCTGTGGGAGCGCGTCCATGCGCACCTGCGCGACGAGATCCTGGCCAACCGGCTCACGCCGGGGACGGTCCTCTCCGAGGTGCCGCTGGCCGCGTCCCTCGGCGTCAGTCGCGGACCGGTCCGCGAGGCTCTCGGGCGGCTCGCCGCCGAGGGGCTCGTGACCGTCCGCCCGCGGCGCGGCGCGGTCGTCTCGGCGCTCAGCCCGGGGGAGTTCCTCCAGGCCTATCAGGTGCGCGAGGCGCTCGAGACGCTCGCGATCCGCCTCGCCGTGCCGCTCCTCACGGACGACGACATCGCGCACCTGGACCACCTCGTGGAGCGGCAGGCCGAGGCCGTTGACGACGACCGGATCGACGACTTCTTCGCGCTCAACAGCGAGTTCCACGAGCTCTTCGTCAGGGTGTCGGGAAACGCGCCCCTGCAGGACATGCACCGACAGCTCACGGGTCACATGGGCCGTTATCGACTGCCCTCGCTGGCGCTTCGAGGAACGATGCGCAACTCGCTGGCCGAGCATCGCGCCATCGCCCGCGCGTGCCGCGCGCGCGATCCGGGCCGGGCGGAGCAGCTCCTGCGCGACCACATCCGCGTTCCGCAGCACCGGCTCGAGGCGACCAGCAGCGAGGAGGTCGTGCTCGCGCCATGAGCCTGAAGTTCGGCGTCAACCTGAACAACCGCGAGCCGCTGATCGCTCCCGACTACGACCTGTCCATGCTCCTCGCGCTCGCGGAGCGGGTCGAGGAGCTGGGCTTCGACTCGGTCTGGGTCGGCGACAGCCTCTTCTCGAAGCCGCGGTACGAGCCGATCGCGCTCCTGTCGGCGATCTCCCAGCGCACGTCGCGGGTGGCCCTCGGGACGGCGTGCATGGTGTCCTCCACCCGCAATCCGCTCTACCTGGCGCTCGAGTGGGCGACACTCGACCGGATCTCGGACGGCCGGACGATCCTGGGCACGGGCGCGGGGAACCCGGAGGAGGGCGTGCGGCGCGAGTTCGAGGCCCTCGGGCTGGACTTCGGACGGCGCGCCGCGATCTTCGAGGAGGGGCTCGCCGTGATCCGGCAGCTCTGGACCGAGGGCCGCGTCGACTTCCACGGCGAGCACTTCGACTACGACGACGTCGCCTTCTACTCGGGCACCGAGCTGGGGCCGCTGATGCCGGTGCAGTCCCCACCGCCGATCTGGGTCGTCTCCAACCCGCGCCTCGTCGGCGCCGCCTCGGCCGCCACCATCGAGCGGCGGATCGTCGCCGCCTGCCGGCGCATCGTGCGCCATGGCGACGGCTGGATGACGTGCTGCCGGGCGGAGCACCCCGAGGAGCTCGTGGAGCAGCTCGACTGGATCCGCCGGGTCGCCGACGACGAGGGCGCCGACTTCGACCGGCTGGTCGATCTCGTATCAGGTGACCATGAACGTCGGCGACTCGGAGGATCAGGCGCGCGCCGCCTTCGGCGACTACATCGGCAAGTACTACCCCGAGCTCTCCCAGGCGATGGACCTGGGCAACTGGGGGCCCGTGGGCACGCCCGACCAGATCGCGGAGTGGCTCACGACCTTCGCCGACGCGGGCGTCGACCACTTCATCTGCCGCTTCGGCGCCATCGACCAGTTCGGGCAGGTCGAGCGCTTCGCCCGAGAGATCCTGCCGCGGTTCGCCGCAGAGAGAGTGAGGTGAGGACATGGCACGCGTCGAGCTCACGAGTGACGCAGAGCTGGTGGTCGACGTCTGCATGTCGGTCGAGGCCGACGACGTCGTGACGATCATCTGCGACGACGAGAACCGCGAGCAGGCCGAGGCCGTCGCGGAGGTCGTGGTCGCCCGCGGCGGATGGCCCGTGGTGATGAACAACGAGCAGCAGGTGCGCCGCGGCCGCGCCGACGTGCGCTTCCCGATGGCGCCGCCGCGCAACCTGCACGCGGCGATGACCGCCTCGGACGAGGTGATCATCATCACCAACCTCGAGTGGGCCAACCGCTTCGCCCACGTCTCGGCGGTGAAGGAGACCTGCGGGGCAAACGGCAAGATCGCCTCGGTCGAGCCGGGAATGGGCTCCTGGGGCCTCACGGTCGAGGACCTGCACAACGCGATCGCCCGCGCCAAGCGCGCCATGTCGGTGCTGGAGGGGAAGAAGCACATCCACGTCACGACGCCGGCGGGGAGCGACTTCCACGTCTCCATCGAGGGCCGCCCGGCGCTGGAGGTGACGCCGATCAAGCACCGCGGCCAGATGATGGGGCCGGTGCCGCTGTGGGCCGAGGTCGCCTTCGCCGCCGTCGAGACGTACACCCACGGCACCGCGGTCGTCGACGGCGTGATGCTCGGCATCGGCCTCGAGGGCCAGGTGCGCGAGCCCATCACCTGGACCATGGAGGGCGGCCGCGCGGTCGCGATCGAGGGCGGCGACGAGGCCGAGCGGCTGCGCGCGGCCATCGACGGGGTCGAGAACGCCACGGTCCTCGGGGAGTTCGCGTTCGGCGTCAGCGACAAGGCCCCGTTCGGCACGCCGTCCGAGAAGGGCCGCGTGGGCACCGTCCACATGGCCCTCGGCGACAACCACAACGCCTACCCCGGCGGCCAGAACGTCTGCGCCCTGCACCTCGACGGGGTGTTCCTGAACGCCACCATGAGGATCGAGGACGACGGCACCTACATCCTGCGGGACGGCGCGTGGGCGCTCTGATGCCCGTCTCGGTCGTGCCGCTGGCCGACGTCGATCCGATCCCGCTGCCGGGCGACAGCTGGAGCCGCATGCTCGTGACCGGCGATCGCGTCCCTGGCACCGCGAGCTCGATCGGCTACTCCGTCTTCACGCCGGGGACGGTCCTGGCGCCCGTGCGCCACGAGACCGAGGAGGTCGCCTACGTGGTGGCCGGCGCCGGCGAGCTGCGCCTGGACGACGGCCCGGTCGGGTTCCGCGCGGGCGACGCGCTCCACATCCCCGCCGGCGTCTGGCACGCGGTCGCGAACACCGGCGACGAGGACGTCGTGATGGTCTTCGGCTTCCCCCACCCCGACTACCCCCCGACGGAACGGGCCTGACGTTGGACGGCGTCGCGGGAGCGGCCTCACGCGGCGCCACCGCCGTCGCCGGGGTCGAGACCCTGCGCCGGGACGTCGCCCATGCCTGCCGCGTCCTCGCCACCGAGGGCTACACCGACCTGACCCTCGGCCACGTCAGCGCGCGCGTGCCGGGGCGGGAGGCGATCCTGGTCAAGCGCAAGGGCCTCACGCTCGAGGAGGTGCGCCCCGAGGACGTGGTCATGGTCGACCTCCACGGGCGCCACCTCGAGGACGGCGACGCGGACCTGCACCTCGAGACCGCGCTCCACACGGAGGTGTACCGCGCGCGTCCCGACGTGGGGGCGGTCGTGCACGGCCACCCGCCCCACGCGACCGCGCTCGCCGCGACGGCGGCCCCGCTCGAGATGCTGACCCACGACGCGGTCCTCTTCGCCGACGGCCTGCCGCGCTACGAGTCGAGCCCCGACCTCGTGACCTCCTCGCTCGAGGGCGCCGCCGTGGCGCGCGCCCTGGGGGACAGCCGGGCCGTGCTGATGCGCAACCACGGGGTGCTCGTGGTGGGGCCGACCGTCCCGTGGGCGGTGCTCACGGCGGCGACGCTCGAGCGCGCCGCGCGCATCCAGGCCATCGCCGGGACGATGGGCGGCGCGCTGGCCCCGATGAGCGCCGAGGACGCCGGCCGCCTCGCGCCCGAGAAGTACCGCGACGGCTTCGTGCAGGAGTACTGGGACGCGTGGCTGCGGAGGGTCGTGGCGTGAGCGCGGGCCCGGTGGAGACCATGGTCAACGGCGTGCCGATGACCCTGCGGGCGGATCCCGGCGAGCTCCTGCTCGACGTCCTCCGCGACGAGCTCGGGCTCACCGGGGCAAAGCGCTCGTGCGACGTCCAGGTGTGCGGCACCTGCACCGTGCTGATCGACGGGCGGCCGGTCAGCGCCTGCACCACGCTGGTCCACGAGGCCCGCGGGCGATCCGTCCTGACCATCGAGGGGCTCGCCGCCACCTCCGAGTTCGGGCGCATCCAGGAGGCGTTCACGCGGCACAGGGCGCTCCAGTGCGGGTACTGCACGCCGGGCATGGCGCTGACGGTGAGCGCGCTGCTGGCGACCGGCGAGCTCGCCGATGACGAGGCCACGGTGCGGGAGGCGCTGTCGGGGAACGTCTGCCGCTGCACCGGCTATCGGGCGATCATCGACGCGGTCCGGGAGCTGGCGCGATGAGCGTGGCCCCGTCGGCGCCCTCGGAGACCGGCGCGGGGCTCGGCCTCTCGATCGAGCGGGTGGACGGCGACGAGAAGATGCGCGGGGCGGCCCGGTACGTCGGCGACATGACGGTGCCCGGGATGCTGCACGGGAAGGTCCTGCGGAGCGAGGTCCCGGCGGGCCGGATCCGCGCGATCGACGCGTCGGCGGCCGAGGCCATGCCCGGCGTCCGCTGCGTGCTCGTCGGCGCCGACCTGCGCGACCTCGACCCCTTCTACGGCCACGCGATCCGCGACCGCCCGATCATCGCGATCGACGCCGTGCGCTTCGCCGGCGAGCCCGTCGCCGTCGTCGCCGCCGACACCGAGGCGCAGGCCGAGGACGCCGTCCGGGCGATCCAGGTCGACTACGAGCCCACCGAGGCCGCCATCGACCTCGACGCGGCGCTCGCCGTGGACGGCCCCCTCGTCCACACCGAGCCGGCCCGCGGCGGCGCGTTCCACGGCCTGGGCAACCTGCCCGAGCGCCTCGGGAACGTCTGCTACCGCTACGAGCTCGACTGGGGCGACGTTGACGCCGCGTTCGCGGAGGCCGACGTGGTCGTCGAGGACGTCTACGAGTTCGGGTCGGCCTACCAGTACTCGATGGAGACCCACGCCTGCATCGCCCAGGTCGAGGGTGACGACATCACCCTCTGGGCCAACTGCCAGCACCCCTTCCTGGTCCGCGCCGAGATGGCGTCGGTGTTCGGCGTGCCGCTGGACCGGGTGCGGATCATCGTCCCGTTCCTGGGTGGCGGCTTCGGGTCGAAGTCGTACACGCGCATGGAGCCGGTCACGATCGCGGTGGCGCGCAAGGCGGGCCGCCCGGTGCGGATCGTGAACCGGGTCGACGAGTCCATGCTCACCTCGCGCCAGCACGCCATGCGCCTGCGGCTGCGGACGGCGGCGCGCGCCGACGGCACCCTCCTCGCGCGCGAGGCGCGGTGCTGGTTCGACACCGGCGCCTACGCCGACAACGGGCCGCGGGTCGTCGCGACCGGCGGGGACTCGGCGCCGGGGCCCTACCGCTGGGAGTCGGCCCGGGTGTGCGCCGACTGCGTCTACACCAACACCTCGCCGGCCGGCTCGTACCGCTCGTTCGGGGCGGTGCACATGCAGTGGGCGGGCGAGCAGCAGGTTGACCAGATCGCCCGGCGCCTCGGCATCGACCCCCTCGAGATGCGCCGCCGCAACCTGCTGCGGCCCGGCGAGATGGTCCGCCCGGGCGGCAAGCCGCTGGACGCGGACCTGGTGGGCGACGTCGAGAAGGTCGCCGAGGCCCTCGGCTGGGGGCGCGAGCGCGAGCGCTGGGTCGGCCGCGGCCTCTCGGTCGGCGTGCTCGCGGCGGGCGCGCACCCGGTCTCCTGCGCCACCGTCCGGCTCGAGGCCGACGGCGGCGTCACGGTCAACGTCGGCACGACCGAGGTCGGCCAGGGCGCACGCACCGTGATGCCCCAGATCGCCGCCGAGGTCCTCGGCGTGCCGGTCGGGAGCGTCCGGATGCGCGGCACCGACACCGCCTTCACGCCCTACGACCGCTCCACGGGCGCGAGCCGCTCCACGACGGTCGCCGGCCTGGCCGTGATGCGCGCGGCCGAGGACCTGCGCGCCCAGCTGGCGGAGATCGCCGGCGGCGAGCCGGACCCGGACGAGTACGTCGCCCTGATGCGCCGCCACTTCGGCTTCGCGGGCGGCGAGCTGATCGGCCGGGCGGACGTGCACCCCGAGGGCACGGGCTCCTACGAGGAGGGCCCGGTCTTCTGGGAGGTCTGCGTCGCCGCCGCCGAGGTGGAGATCGACCCCGACACCGGCGTCGTGCGCGTGCGGCGGACGGCGACCTGCGCCGACGTGGGCCGCGCCATCAACCCCGGTTTCGTCGAGCGCCAGGACGAGGGCGCGACCGTGCAGGGGATCGGGACGGCGCTGTTCGAGGAGGTGCTCTTCGAGGGCGGCGTGCTGGCGACGGACTCCCTGCTCGAGTACCGGGTCCCGACGGCGCGCGACGTGCCGGACGAGATGACCTGCGTGATCGTCGAGAACGCCGACGGCCCGGGTCCGTTCGGCGCGAAGGGCTGCGGCGAGGGCGGGCTCGCGGCGGTCGCGGGCGCCCTGGCCACCGCGCTCGCCGACGCGGGGGTCCCGATGACCACCCTGCCGCTCACGCCCGAGCGCGTCTGGCGGCGCATCAGGTCACCGAACAGCGAGAGGGAGGTCTGACCGTGGCGGAGTTCGAGCGGGCGGCGGTGATCGGCACGGGCACGATGGGGCCCGGCATGGGCGCCGTGCTCGCGCGCGTGGGCATACCGACGGCGATGTACGACGTGAGCGCCGACGCGATCGAGCGCGCCAGGGCCGCGGTGGCCCTGGCGGAGGGGGTCCTCGAGCGGCTGGAGGCGCCCGCCGCCCCCGGCGGCTCGGTGACGTTCGAGTCCGACCTCGGCGCCGCCCTCGAGGGCGCGGACATCGTCCTCGAGGCGGTCCCGGAGCGCCTCGAGGTCAAGCACGAGGTCTTCCGCGAGTTCGAGAAGCACGTGGCCGCGGATGCCGTCCTGGCGTCCAACACCTCCGGCATCCCGATCACCGCGATCGCCGAGGCCTGCGAGCACCCCGAGCGGGTCATCGGCAACCACTGGTCCAACCCGCCCCACCTGATCCCCATGATCGAGGTCATCCCCGGCGAGCGGACCAGCCAGGAGGTCGTGGACCGCACCTGCGCGCTCATCCGTGAGATCGGCTACCACCCGGTGATCGAGAGAGAGGTCCCCGGCTTCGTCGAGAACCGCGTCCTCTACGCGATCATGCGCGAGTGCCTCGACCTGGTGGACCGGGGCATCGTGTCGCCCGAGGCGCTCGACCTGAACGTGCGCTGGGGCATCGGCTACAAGCTCGCGGTGGTCGGCCCGATGGCCCTGCTCGACATGGCCGGGATGGACATCTACGACGCGGTCGGGTCGTACCTGAACCAGGACCTCTGCAACCGCACCGACGTCTCGTCCACCGTCCAGGAGCTGATCGAGAAGGGCCGGCTCGGCATGAAGACCGGGGGCGGCATGTTCGACTACACGCCCGAGCAGATCGACCAGATCCGCAAGCAGCGCGCCGGGGCCTTCGTGGCCGTGCGCAAGGCGATCGAGGCGTCGGAGGCTCCCGCGACATGAGGATCTGGTTCCTCGACTCCGGCTCGCTGGTCATCGACCAGGCGCACATCACGTGGAACCAGGGCTGCGGGACGCCCGTCCGGTTCCCGGTCTACTCGGTGCTGATCGAGCACGACGAGGGGCTCTTCCTCTTCGACAGCGGCTACGAGCTCGAGCTGGTGAAGGCCGTCCTGCCCTTCGAGCTGCCCGAGCAGACGCCCCAGCAGACGATCCCGGCCCAGCTCGAGCTCTGCGGCTTCTCGCCCGACGACGTGACCACGCTGGTGATGTCGCACCTGCACTTCGACCACGTCGGCGGCAACCAGCTGCTGCCCGGCGCGCGGGTGCTCGTGCACGCCCGCGAGATCGCCCAGGCGCGCAACTGCGAGCCGTTCGAGCACTTCGGCTACGCCGACCGCAGCTGGGACCACCCCGCGGCGCGGCTGGTGCCCATCACCGGCGACCAGGAGGTCGCGGCCGGGCTGCACCTGGTCGAGACCCCTGGGCACACCGTCGGCCACTACTCGCTGCTCGTCGCCCCGCAGGGCGGCCGCAGCATGCTGTTCCCGTTCGACGTGGTCTACACCGCCGCCGCCTACGAGCGCGGGGCCCAGCCGGGCTTCCACATCGACCCGGTGGCGGGGGTGCGCTCGATCGCGCGCATCCGCGCGCTCGCCGAGGAGCACGACGCGCAGATCTTCTTCACGCACGACATGGAGGCCTGGAACACCTACCGACACGCCCCCGACTTCTACGAGGTGTAGCCATGGGCAAGCTGGACGGACGCGTGGCCGTCGTCACCGGCGCCGCGCAGGGGATCGGGAAGGCGATCGCCGACAAGCTGGCCGAGGAGGGCGGGACGGTGGTCGTGGCCGACGTCAACGCCGCCGGCGCCGAGGCCGCCGCGCCCGACCGGCGGCGTGGGGATGGGCGTCGACGTCTCCTCCGAGACGGACGTGAAGCGGATGATCGCGGACACGGTCGCCGAGCTCGGCAGGCTCGACGTCCTCGTGAACAACGCCGCCATCGTCCCCTTCACGGCCTGGGACGACGTCGACTTCGCCGAGTGGCGCCGGATCATGTCCGTCAACCTCGACGGCACCTTCCTCTGCTGCCATCACGCGTATCCGGTGATGCGCGACGCCGGGCTACGGCCGCATCGTCAACATCAGCTCCAACGTCGTCCTTGCCGGCACGCCGAACCTCGCCCACTACGTCGCGTCGAAGGGAGGCATTCTCGGGTTCACCCGCGCGCTCGCGCGCGAGATCGGCAAGCACGGCATCACGGTCAACGCGGTCGCGCCCGGCCTCACCGAGACCGAGGGCGTCCTCGCGAGCCCGCACGCGGAGGCGTTCGAGTTCGTGCAGATGCTCCAGTGCCTGCCCCGACGCGGGGTGGCCGCCGACATCGCGCCCTCGGTCGCCTTCCTCGCCTCCGAGGAGTCCGGCTGGGTCACCGGCCAGCTGCTCGTGGCCGACGCCGGGATGTCGCACAGCTGATGGCCGCGTTCCACGTCGCGCGCGCCGGGGTCATCCTCGCCGTGACGCAGGTCGACCGCTCGATCGCCTTCTACCGAGACCTGCTGGGCTTCGACCTGGAGGCGCGCTACGACGACCCGCCCTACGCGACGCTCGCCCGCGCGGGCATCCGCCTGTCGCTCGCAGAGCAGGGCCACCCGGCCGAGGACCGCCCGGGGGTGTCCATGGTCGCGCCCGACGATCCGGCGGTCGCCCGCGCGTTGCTCGTGCTCGAGGTCGGCGACTGCCTTGCGGTCCACGCCGAGCTGGAGGCCCGCGGCGCCGAGATGCTGGCGCCGCCCTACTCGCCCCCGTGGGGAGGGCACCGGTTCTTCGTCCGGGATCCGGACGGGTACCTCGTGGAGGTCGAGCAGCCGGCATGACCCGGAGGGCCCTCGCCCTCGCCGCGGCCCTCGCGCTCGTCCAGGGGTGCGGGGGAGGGGGCTCGGGCGTGGCGGGCGTCGCGGAGGCTCCTCCGACGGCCGCCGGGGCGCAGCGGGCGCTGGCCGCCCGGCTCGACGCGAAGGACCTCTCGTACCGCGACGTGCGCTGCGTGGACGAGGGCGTCCGGCGCGGAGGCGAGGCGGTGTTTCGGTGCAACGTGAACTTCGGGGAGCCGCACATCGAGGGCTACTGCGTGGTCCTCCGGGAGGGCCGCGCGATCACCCAGGTCGAGGACCGCGCGCTGCGCTGTCGGCGGACGCGGACGGGAGACGAGCCGTAAGCTGCGCCGCGGCGGCGACGGTCAGCCGCGCCCCGTGCGCCGGCCGAGGAAGAGCTCGGCGGCGTTGTCGCCCAGGACGCGCTCGATCAGGTCGTCCGGAAGCCCGGACACGCGGACCTTGGCCATCTCCACGACCGGGTGGTGGAACGGCGCGTCGGATCCGTACATCACGCGTTCCGCGCCGACGCGGCGGACGGCCTCCGCGATCTTCGTGTGCATGGGCATCCCCGACGTCTCCAGCCACACGTTCTCGTTGCGCTCGGCCACGGCGATGGCGCCGTCGATGTAGACGATGTTGCCGTGCCCCATGTGGCCGAGGATCACCTTCGCCCGCGGGAAGCGGACGGCGGCCTCCTCGATGGACCAGGGCAGCGTGAAGATCGGATGGCCGCAGTGGATCAGGAGCGGGACGTCCCGCGCGATCGCGGCCTCGTAGATGGGGTGGACGATCGGGTCGTCCGGGTGGTAGCCGTCGAGCAGGGGGTGGAGCTTGACGCCGACGAAGCGCGGGTGGTCGAGGTAGCGGATGGCCTCGTCCACACCGTCTGGCATCCGCGGGTTGGCCCACACCAGCCCCCAGGCGTCCGGCACCGTCTGCAGGATTCCCGCCACCAGGGCGTTGTCGGGGTGGAAGACCACGCACCCGTCGTAGTCGTGCTCGGCCATCAGCGCCACGAGGCCGTCGCGGTCGAGGCGGACGTCGAACAACGGGAACTCGCCGACGTGCATGTGGGCGTCGAAGATCACCCTGGCCATCGTAGTCGCGCGAGT
>CAWIDG010000018.1:0-22902 GCA_963834875.1 Miltoncostaeaceae bacterium | reverse complement strand
CTCCCCTAGCGACCGTGTAGCGGAGGGGCCGCCGGCCACCGCCGGGCCGGCGGTCCCTCCGCACCGACTTCCTCATCGGCGGCGAGCGCCGTCACCGCCGCGGCTCAGGTCCGCGGCGCTGAGAGCACTCCCCTGCTCACCCGGCCGTCCCGATCCTCCATGAAGTAGCGGCGGCCCGCTCTCTCGGTCGAGAGGACCAGCCGCGCGCGCCCGTCGCTCCAGACGCCGACCGCGCCGGCCGGGGGCCGCGCTCTCGGGGTCGGAATCGCGACGAAGACCCTCGGCTCGCAGTTGGCCGCCAGGAGCCGGGCCAGTCGCGAGCTGGGCCGGTAGTGGCCGTCGAAGCGCCGGTGCCGCCTGGCCATGATGAACGGCACCCGCATGTTGACGAAGGCGTCGTTCCACGCGAGCCGCCGCGCGAGGGGCTCCGCCGGCCAGGAGAGGGCCCGTCGGATGCGGCTCACGTTGCCGGCCCGGTCGGCGACCTCGGCCTCGACCCAGTAGGGCCCCGGGCGGACGAAGGTGTGGCTCCCCGCCGGGGCGCCGCGCAGGCCGGGGCTCTCGCTGAGCCGCACCCGCAGCGACCCGCGGGCCAGCCCGGCCACCGCGTCGGCAGCGCCGGCCCGGTAGCCGATCTCCAGGAGGCCGCCGCGCCGCACGACCAGCCTGAGCCTTGGCCGCTCGCGGTCGATCGTCACCGGGAAGAAGTGCCGCCGCGCGTCGAGGACGGCGCCGCGGCGATCGAGGGCGGCGATGGTCACGGTGTGCCGCCCGGGCGTCCCGACCGGCACCCGCACGAAGGGGCCGTTCCCGAGGCCCGCCACGCGGGCGCCGTCGAGCCAGACCCCGAACGGCGCCCCGCCGCTCTCGAGCGCGAAGGTGAGCACGGCGCGATGGGTCAGGGCGGGGGGCGTCGCGATCAGCGAGAGCTCGGGGCGCGCCTCCCGTGCGCCGAGCACCGCCGCGACAGCCGCGCGGGCGTCCAGGGCGCCGGCGCCGCCGCGGCCGTCGGCGCCGACCGGCCCGAGGTCGCGCGCGGTGCGGCGGAGGATCGCCTCGATGGCGGAGGGCCCGAGGCCCGGGTCTGCCTGGCGCAGCAGCGCGATCGTCCCCGCGACGTGGGGCGCCGCCATCGAGGTGCCGCTCAGGCTCGCCCATGCTCCGCCGGGGACGCTCGAGGCGACCTCGACTCCCGGGGCGGCCAGGTCGGGCTTGCCCATACCGGGCAGCTCGCTGAAGCCCGCCGGCGTCCGTGCCTGAGCGGCGCCGGCCGGCTCCCGGCTCGAGAAGCGGGCAACGCGCCCGCGCGGGCCCAGGGCCCCCACCGCCAGGCTCTCGGGGTAGACCGCCGGAGCGGTCACGCTGCGCCCGCTGTTGCCGGCCGCGAAGACCGGCACGATCCCCAGCTGCCGCCAGCGCGCGATGATCGGGCGCAGCCGCTGGCCGGCGGCGCTGGGCGCCCCCCAGGAGGCGTTGACGACGCTCGGGGCGTCGGCGGTGGCGGGGTCGCCATCCGGATCGGCGATCCACTCGCAGGCGGCCATGAGCGTGCTGAGGGTGGCGTCGCCGTAGCGGTCGAGCGCCTTGGCCACCACCACCTTCGCGCCGGGGGCCACCCCGATGGGGGCGCCGCCGGCGGCGCCGCCGATCATGGTCCCGATCGTGTGGGTGCCGTGGCCGTTGTCGTCGTAGGGCTCGGGGCGGCCGGCGGCGAAGTCGCGCCAGGCGACCACCTTGCCGGCCAGGTCGGGGTGGCCGGCGTCGACGCCGCTGTCGATCGAGCCGACCCTGACCCCGGCCCCGTCCAGCCCGTAGTCGCGCCAGACCGCCGGCGCGCCGATCGCCGCCAGGCCCCAGTCGCCCCGGCCGAAGAGCCCGGGCGGGGCCTCGGGGGCGGCGGCCGCGGTCGGCCCGAGGACCCGCACGGGCGGGTCGTACTCGATGCGGGCGACGGCCGGATCGGCCGCGAGGCGGCGAATCTCGGCCGGGCTCGCCCGCACGGCCAGCGCGTTCGTGAGCCAGAGCCGGCGCGCCGGGCGCGCCATGCGCGCCAGGAGGGCCGGCTGGCTGCGCTGGGCCGTGCGGCGCAGCGAGCGGATCAGGTCGCCGGGCGCGGCCTGCGCGCCACTCGGCACCTGGTCGCGGAGGGTCACCAGAACGGGCAACGACCCCTGAGTGCTCGCAAGGCGGGTGGCCAGCGAGGGCGCGAGCGTCGCCGGCGCGACGACGGACGGGGCCGGCGAGACCGCCTGGGCGCCGGCCCCCGCGCCGGCACCCGCAGGCGCGGCGGCGGCCGCCACGGCGATCAGAGAGAGGAGAGCTCGAGACGGTTTCATCGGTGGACCCCCTGGACGAGTCGATAGGTGGGCCCAACCGTGTGATGCGGGGGTTGCACCGCCCCCAACGGCCGCTGGCAGCGCGGTGGCAGCCCGGTAAACGAGCGTCAGCCGGCAGCGCCGACGGGCGCGGTCGGGGACGGAGCGAAGGCGCCGGCCCCGTCCCCTGCCGTCGCGACGAGTCGTGTGGCGCGCGCGCCGCCTAGCTCTGGAGGCAGGTCGCGATGGCCTTGAACGCCCCCGGGTTCACCATCCCCAACAGGGCTGAACGCGCGGCGACATCCCGGCCGACGGCGCTGTCATCCGAACGCGACGCCGGTGTACGGTGATCCCTCACCCGCCGGTAAACGGGGGCCGGCACATGGAGTTCCTGATCCTTGGGCCGCTCGAGGCGCGCGTCGGTGAGCGCACCCTCCCCCTGGGCGGGCCAAAGCAGCGCTCGCTGCTCGCCCTGCTGCTGCTGCACCGCAACGAGGCCGTCTCGACCGACCGGCTGACCGACGGCCTCTGGGGCGAGCAGCCGCCGGCGACGGCCGGGAAGGTCGTCCAGGTGTACGTCTCGCGGCTGCGGCGGCTGCTGGGGCCCGCGCAGGAGGGAGGCGGGCGGCTGGTGACGCGACCCCCCGGCTACCTGCTCAGGCTCGATCCCGACGAGCTCGACCTGGACCGCTTCGAGGCCCTGGTCGAGCGGGCGGGCCGGGCCATGGCGACGGGAGACGCGGCCGCGGCGGCGGAGGCCCTCCGCCGGGGGCTGGCGCTGTGGCGCGGGCCCGCCCTCGCCGACCTGGCCTTCGAGCCCTTCGCCCAGGCGGCAGCCGCCCGCCTGGAAGAGCAGCGGCTGGCGGCCCTCGAGAGCCGCCTCGAGGCCGACCTCGCCCTCGGCCGTGCCCCCGAGCTGATCGGCGAGCTCGGCGCCCTGGTGGGCGAGCATCCGCTGAGGGAGCGCCTGCGGCGCTCCCTCGTGCTCGCCCTCTACCGCGCCGGCCGCCAGGCCGAGGCGCTGGAGGCATACCGGGCCGCCCGACGGGCCCTGGTCCAGGACCTGGGGATCGAGCCGGGCCCCGAGCTGGCCGAGCTCGAGGGCGCCATCCTTCGCCACGACCCCGCCCTGGCGCTCCGATCCTCGCCCGCCTCACCGGTGCCGCCCGCGCCCGATCCGCCGACCACGCCGGCACCGTCCCCGCCCCGACCGGCCCCGGAGGGCGAGCGCAAGCACGTGACGGTCCTGTTCTGCGACATCGTGGGCTCGACCGCCCTCATGGAGCGCTTGGGCGCCGAGGCGATGCACGAGCTGCTGGGCCGCTTCCACGAGCTCGCCCGCGACGAGGTGGGCCGCTACGGCGGCACGGTGAGCAAGCTGCTGGGAGACGGCTTCATGGCCCTGATGGGCGCGCCGGCCGCCCACGAGGACCACGCCCTGCGGGCGGTGCTGGCCGCCCTCGGGCTCCGGCGCCGGCTGGCCGAGGGCGCGCTCGCGAGCGACGATTCCGCCGTGCCGATCCGGGTCCGCATGGGGCTCGACAGCGGGCTGGTCGTGCTCGCGAGCATGGGCGACCCCGGCGCCGAGCCGACGGCGATCGGGGAGATCGTCGTCGTGGCCGAGCGGCTCCAGCGCCTGGCTGAGCCCGGCGCGATCCTGGCCGGTGAGGCAACCGCCCGGCTGGTGGCCGGCGCCGTACGGGTCGAGCAGGTGGGACCGGTGCAGGTGGAGGGCAGGACTGACCCGGTCAGCGCCTACCGCATCGTGGGGATCGGGCCGCAAAGGTCCCCCCAGGGAGGACTCGAGGCGAGGCCCCTCGGGCGCTTCGTCGGCCGCGAGCGGGTGCTCGCCGAGCTCGAGGAGGCGGTAACGCAGGCGCGCACGGGCCGTGGCCAGGTGGTCGGCATCGTCGGGGAGCCCGGCATGGGCAAGTCGCGCCTGGTCATCGAGCTGCGCCGCTCTCTGAGCGGGGAGCGGATCACGCTGACCGAGGGGCGCTGCCTGTCCTACGGAAGTTCGACCCCGTACCTGCCGGTGAGGGATCACATCCGCGCGACCTGCGGGATCACCGAGGCCGACACGAGCGGCGCGGTGAGGGAGAAGCTCCGCTTCTCGCTCGACGAGATCGGCCTCGATCCCGACCAGTGCAAGCCCTTTCTCCTGCACCTGCTCGGGGCCGAGGAGCAGGACGAGGCGCTCGCCGGCCTCACTCCCGAGGCCGTGCGGGCGCGCACCTCCGAGACCCTCGTCCAGATGGCGCTCAATGGGAGCCGCCGCCGTCCGCTCGTGCTCGTGTACGAGGACCTGCATTGGGTGGACACCCTCAGCGACGAGGCCCTGGCGGCCCTCGCGGACAACCTCCAGGGCTCCGCGATCCTCCTCCTTTGCACCTATCGTCCCGGGTACCGGGCTCCCTGGCTGGGCCTCTCCTACGCGCGGCAGCTGTCGCTGCAGCCCCTCAGCCCCGCTGAGAGCGCCGACGTGATCCGCGGGGCCCTGGGCGGCGACGAGCTCCCCGGGCGGCTCGCCCAGGTGACGATCGAGCGGGCCGAGGGCAACCCCTTCTTCGCGCAGGAGCTGGCGCGGGCGTTCCGCGACGGGCACGACGAGGGGGCACCGACCGGCGTCCCGGGGACCGTCCGCGACGTGCTGGCGGCCCGCATCGACCTCCTGGCCGAGGAGCCGCGCCGGCTCCTGCGGACGGCGTCGGTGATCGGCCGCGAGTTCTCGCTCCCGCTGCTCGAGCCGCTGTGGGAGGAGGGGTCGCCGCTCGAGCCCCACCTGGGGCAGCTGAAGCGCCTGGAGTTCATCTACGAGCGGATCGACCCCGAGAAGCCGAGATACGTCTTCGTTCACGCGCTCACCCACGAGGTCGCCTACGAGGGCCTCCTGCTGAGCAGGCGCCGCGCCCTGCACGAGGCGGTCGGGCAGATGCTCGAGCGCCAGTACGCGGACCGGCTCGACGAGGTGGTCGACCTCCTCGCCCACCACTACTCGAGGACCGAGCGAAGCGCCACAGCGGTCGAGTACCTGAGCCGGTCCGCCGACAAGGCCGTCCGCGGCTATGCGCATGCCGAGGCCGCCCAGGCTCTCGAGGAGGCCCTCCCCCACGCCGAGCGGCTCCCGGCCGAGGGACGTGAGTCGCGCGTGCTCGCCTTGGTGGTGCGCCTGGTCAGCTCGCTGTACTTCGACGGCCGCCTCGAGGACTGCCGCGACCTCCTGATCAGCTACCGGCCGAGGGTTGACGCCCTCGGGGATCCGCAGATCGCCGGCGAGTTCTACTTCTGGCTGGGGCAGATCTACGCACAGGTCGGAGGCGGCACCGGGTCGGAGCGCTTCGCCATGCATGCGATCCAGGAGGCCGGGCGGGCGGGCGACGCCACGACGGTCGGAAAGGCCCGCATCGTGCTGGCATGGGAGGGCTTCTTCACCGGTCGATACGCGGAGGGGGCGGAGCACGCGCGGGCCGCGGTCGACGCGCTCGAGGCGACCGAGGAGTGGTGGTGGCTCAGCTACGCTCTCGGCTGGGAGGCCGTCAATCAGATGAGCCTCGGCGCCTTCGACGCCGCGCTCGGGCTCGTCGAGACGTCGCGGGGGATCGGGCGCGACAGGCAGGACCCGCGCCTGCAGTGCTACGGCGCCTGGATGAGGGGCCGGATACGCGCCATGCGTGGCGACTGGGAGGCCGCCATCGCGGACCTCGACGAGAGCCTGGAGCGCTCCCCGGACCCCCTGAACAGCGCCTTCGCGATGGGCTGGCTGGGTTTCTCCCATCGCGAGAAAGGCGACCACCGATCGGGCCATCGCGCTTCTCGAGCAGTCTGTCGCGTCGATGACGGAGTTTCACTTCCAGCGCAACGTCTGCGTCTTCGGCGGCTTCCTGGCGGGGGCGTATCGCTCGGCCGGCAGGATCGACGAGGCCCGCGAGGCCGCCGAGGGAGCGCTCTCCCTGAGCCGGAGGCTGGGCTACCCCTGGTCCACCGCGCTCGCGCAACGGGAGCTCGGGCGGGTCGCCCTGGCGGCCGGCGACCTGGCCGGCGCCGAGAGCCGCCTCGACGAGGCCCTCGAGGCGTTCACCGGGATGGACGCCCTCTTCGAGGCCGCCGTCACCCGTCTCGACCTGGCCGAGCTCGCGCGCCGCCGGGGGCGGGACGAGGAAGCGGCCCGGCTCCTCGAGGTCTGCCGCCAGAGCTTCGCCGCGATGGGCTCACCGTCTTATCTGGCGCGCACGGAGTCGCTCGCGCGCCGTCACGCTGGACGGCGTCAGGAGCAGCCGGAGCGCGCTGGGTCAGACGGAGAATCAGCGGGCTGAGGTCGCAGCCGCCTCGAGGCCGCCGGTCCCGCGACGGGCGCTCATCGCCCTCTCCTCGGGCTCGGCCGCGGCCGACGGAGGTTGACGTCGAGCCGGCGGCCGAAGCGGCCACGGGGCCGCGTGCGGCGACCCCGCCCCGTCAGCTCCGGGGCGTCAGCGCGGCGCCGGGTCGAACCCGGCCGCGGGCAGCGGCGCCTGCGCGGCGCGGCGCGCGCGGCGGCGCAGCCGGAGGCGGCCCACCCGCGTTGCCGCGCGGGCCATCTCGGCCTCGCGGTGGCGGTCGGCGATGATCGTCGCGGCCAGCTCCTGCCTCAGCGTGGGGTGCATCTCCCTCTCCCATCCCTCGTTGCGCCACCCACGCTACGAGGGGCGGGGTGCCCCGCACATCGGGGCGGCCCCCCTATCTTTGGCCGCGGCACCCCTACCTCGCGGGCGCGTCCCCCCCATCGCGGGCGGCGCGCGCCGCCTCCTGGCGCGACGCGGCCCCGAGCTTGCGGCGGGCCGAGGCGACGTGGTGCTCCACGGTGCGCGCCGACAGCACCAGCCTCTCGGCGATCTCCGGGTTCGACAGGCCCTCGCCGACGAGGTCGAGCACCTCGAGCTCCCGCGCCGACAGGCCCGCCGGGTGGGCGCGGGTGGACGCCCGCGGGCCGCGGGGTATGCGCGGGGCGCCGAGCTGGCGCAGGCGCGTCCGCACCCGGGCGGCGACGGGCGCCGCGCCGAGCGCGTCGAGCGCCTCGAGGGCCTCGAGCAGCGCGTCGGGGTCGTCGGCGCCGATCAGCGCGAGGGCGCGCTCGTAGGGCGCTCCGAGGGCGGCCCACTCCGCCGCCGCACCGCGATGGTCGCCCTCGATCTCGAGGGCGTAGGGGGTCAGGCAGGGCTCGGGCGGCTCGGCCAGCAGGCCGGCCCGCGCCCGCCACACGGCGAGCTCGCCGATGTCCCGCCCGCCCCCGCGCTCCAGGGCGAGCTCGAACGTCTCCGCCGTGACGGCGTCGACCTGCGCGGCGTCGCCCGCCAGCCAGGCGTGCTCGGCGCGGGCGGCCGCGATGGGCCTGAGGCGCTGGAGCTCCTGGGTGGAGCGGGCGATCTCCCAGGCCTCCGCGAGCCGGGGGGCGGGGTCCTCGCCGCCGCGCCGCAGGTCGACGAGGGCCGAGACCTGCAGGCTCGGGACGCGGTGGGTGGTGGGGCCGCCGGACGCCCAGGCCCCGGCGGCGTGGGCGGCGGCGGCGTCCCAGTCGCCTGACGAGAGGTTGATGAGGCCCAGGACCGCCGAGATGTAGGTCGCGAAGCCCCACTGGTCGCGCTCGCTGGCGAGCGCCAGCGCGCGCTCGGCCGTGTCGCGCGCCAGGTCGAGCCAGACGACGTCGTTGAAGCTCCACGCGAGGTTGGTGAGCGCGCGGCAGGCGTGCTCGTCGAGCCCGGCCGCCATGGCCCGCTCGAGGCTCCGCTCGAGGAGCTCCTGGCCCTCGTCGAAGGCCTCGCTCATCATCAGCGCCGTGCCGAGGTTGGTCTCGGCGTGGGCGAGCGTCTCCTCGTCGCCCAGCTCGCCGGCCAGGGCGATGGCCCGCCCGGCGTGCTCCACGGCGTCGGGGGTGCGCTGGGCGAGCATCGCGACCTGGGAGCGGTTGCTGTGCGCCATCGCGAGCTGCCGGGTGGGCCCGAGCGGCTCCAGGATGGCCACCGCCTCCTCGGCCGCCCGCTCGGCCTCCACCGGGTCCTGGGTCCACCAGCTCACGCGCGACATCCAGCGCAGCGAGGCGCCGAGCGCGAGCGGGTCGCCGAGCTCGCGGCGCAGCGCCACCGCCTTCACGCGCGCGTCGACGGCGAGGGGCGCGTCGTCCACGTGGTAGCCCTCCACCGACGCCTCCTCGAGCGCCAGGGCGCGCTCCTCCGGCGGCAGCAGGTCCAGATGAGGCAGGACCCGGCTGTAGAGGGCGGCGGCCTCCCGGTGGGACCGGGCCGCTCCCGCCCGGCGCGCCGCCGCGAGCCCGTGCTCGAGCAGGGCGGCCGGGTCGCCTGCGGCCTCGGCGTGGTGGGCCAGGCGCGCGGGCTCGGCGCCGATGTCCAGCAGCGCCTCGAGCACCGCCCGGTTGAGCTCGCGGCGGCGCGCGCCGGCCAGGCCCTCTTCGACGGCCCTGCGCCCGAGCTCGTGGCGAAAGCGGACGTGGCCGTCGTCCACCACCACCGCCAGGCCGCGCTGCTCGCACTCGGCGACCGCGCCGGCGCCCTCCTGACCGAGGCAGTGCTCAAGCACGGCGAGCTCGGTGCGGGCCGGGACCACGCTCATCATCTCCAGCGCCGAGCGGGCCGGCGGCGAGAGCCGCGCCGCCCGCGCCAGCACGGCGTCGCGGACCGTCGGGGGCGTCCGCTCCAGCCCGGCACCGATCGCCTCGGTCACGAAGAAGGGGTTGCCCGCCGTCGCCTCGTGCAGGGCGGCGACGTCGTCGCCGTCGCCGGCCAGCTCGCCCACGGCCTCCAGGCTCAGCGGCGCCAGCTCCACCCGCCGCGCGCGGCCGGGCGAGACCGCGGCGGCCACCCGCCGGAGCGGGTGGTCGGCGGCGAGCTCGTCGTCGCGGAAGGTGATGACGAGGAGCGTGGCGGCGCGGTCGATGCGCCGAGCGAGGAACATGAGGAGGTCGAGGGTCGCCTCGTCCGCCCAGTGGGCGTCCTCGATGACGCAGAGTGTCGGCTCGCGGCCGAGCTCGGCGAGCACTGCGGCGAGGGCGTCGATGCGCCCGGGCGCGCGCAGCGCCTCGCCGAGCTCCGGGGCGTCGCCGGACGCGATGTCCAGGAACGGCCCGAGCGGCCGCGCGACGGCCAGGTCGTCGCAGGCCCCCCAGAGCACGCGCGCCGAGGCGGCGCGGTCGCCGGCGAAGCGCGCGACGAGGCTGGTCTTGCCGATGCCGGCCTCGCCGCTGACGAGGGCCACGACGCCCCGGCCCTCGGCCGCCTCGGCGAGGGCCGATTCGAGCTGGGCGAGCGCCGCGTCGCGCTCGAGGAGACGCATGGACGGATCCTAGACCCGGACGCCGGGACGCGGATCGCGGTCTCGGCCGTACGGGGGGCATGACCATCACGCGCAGGACCTCCATGCTCCTCGCCCTGGCCGCGGCGGCCGCCGCCCTCCTGGCCGGCGCGGGGACGGCCGCCGGCGGCGGCTTCTCGACCACCACCCTCGACTCCCTCGCCGCCCAACCGCAGGCGGGCGAGACGGTCGCCGTGGGCTACACGATCAAGATGCACGGCGTCACGCCGGTCCACGTTGACGACACGGGCATCGCCATCGTCGGGAGCGACGGCGCGCGGACGGTCTTCCGGGGACGGGGCGACGGCCCCGTCGGCCACTACGTCGCCGACGTCCGCTTCCCCTCGGCCGGCTCCTGGACCTGGGAGGCCGTGCAGGGCGAGAGCGACGTCACCGTGCAGGAGCTCGGGTCGGTCGACGTCGCCGCCGGGCCCGCGGCCGCTCCGCCGCAGGCCGGCGACGCGTCCGGCGGCGGGCCGGGCGCGGCGTCCTGGGCGCTGCTGGCGGCCACGATCGCGACCGCGGCGCTGCTGGCCGTCGTGGCCCTGCGGCCCGGCCGCGCGCCGGCCGGCTGACCGGTGGGGCGGCGGGCCGCGATCGCGGTCCTGGCCGTCGCCGTCGTCGGGCTCGCGGTCGCCACCGCCCTGACCTGGGACAGCGGCGGCGGCGGCGAGCCGGCCTCGACGCCGGCGGCGCCCGCCGCCGAGGCCGTCCTCGGCGGCGAGTCCCTGTTCGCGGCGAAGGGCTGCGTCGTCTGCCACCTCGGCCCCGGCAGGACCGAGGGCTTCGGGATCGGCCCGGACCTGCGGAGCCTGGCGGCCTCGGGATCGCGCGTGCCCGGGCTCTCGGAGCGCGGGTACGTGCGCCAGTCGATCCTCTCCCCCGCGGCCTTCGTGGTGGCCGGGTTCGGCGCGATGCCGCAGCTCGAGGTGGGCGAAGCCGAGGCCGACGCGCTCGTCGACTACCTGCTGCCCGGCGGCACGAGCTAGCGCACCGAGAGAGCCACCGCGCCCGGCGCCGCCGCGGCCGGCACCCTCAGCAGCACGCGCCGCGCGCGCAGCTCCTCGTCGCGGCCCAGCTCGGGGGCGTCGACCTCCCAGACCTGGGTCTCGCCGCCGACGCGCACGGCGGCGGCGAGCCGCCGGCCGTCGCCGATCGGCGCGAGCGCGAGGACGGGGCTCGAGGCGTAGGCGGCGCCGGCCGGCTTGCCGACGGGGCCGCCGGTGTCGATGACGCTCCAGATGCGGTCGGGCTCGGCCGCGCGCGGCTCGTCGCCGGCCACCAGCAGCTCGCCCGGCGCACCCCAGGCGAGGGCGGTCAGCCGCGCCCCCGGCGCGCCGAGGGGGACCACCGGCCCGCCGCCGCCCCCGCCGCGGAAGCTCACGGCGACGCCGGGCCCGGCGGTGGCGAGCCCCAGGCGGTCGCCCTGCGGCGCGTAGGCCACGGCGGCGACGCCCGCGGGCGGCGCGGCGACGGCGCGGCTCGCCAGCGACGGATAGTCGGCCACCCGCGCGGCGCCCGTCGCGCCCGACGTAGGCCAGGGCCTGGGTGTCGGCGCGCCACGAGGGCCGCACGGGGGCGACGTCGGCGTCGACCAGCCGGTCGCCGTCGCCGTCGCCCTCGATGACGTGCAGCTCGTTCGCGCCGCCGCGCCGCACGACGTAGGCGATCACGATCGGGTTGGGCGCCCAGGCGGCGGCGACCACCGGGCCGGGCGTCGGGTGCGACCAGGCGCGCCGCCCGTCGGGAGCGATCGCGACGAGCGACCGGCCGATGCCGACGGCCGCGTAGAGCGCGTTCGGCGAGAGCTCGGCCGTGCTCACGGCGAGGCCCTGGACGCCGAGACCCTCGCGCGTGCCGAGCCAGAGCCTGCCGCCGGCGACGAGCGCCATGCCCTGGGTGCCGTCGGGCAGCTGGACGACGCCCATCGCCGGCGTCCCAGCCGCCGCGGGCCGGTCGGGCGCCGGCGGCGCGCCGAGCCTCACGTCCAGGCGGTCCGTCGCCGCGAGCGCGGCGCCGGCGACGACGACCGCCGCGACGGCCGCGGCCGCGGCCAGGAGCCACCGCCGGCGCCGGCGGCCCGGCGGCGCCGGGAGGGCGTCGAGGGCGGCGCGCTCGGCGCGTCGGCGGCGCTCCTCGGGGGGCTCGGGCAGGCCCGCGAGCGCCCGGCGCAGGCGATCCTCGAGGCCGGTCACCCGCCCTCCCCCAGCAGCTCGCGCAGCTCGGCCAGCGCCCGGCCCAGCCGCGAGTTCACGGTGCCCACCGGGATGTCGAGGATCTCGGCGATCTCCGGAGGGGTGTAGTCGAGCAGGTGGCGCAGCACGACGACGGCGCGGCGCTCGGCCGGGAGCCCGGCGAGCGCCTCCAGCGCCTCGGGGTCCTCGGCGTCGTCGGCCCAGGCGTGCGGGGCCTCGGGCGGATCTCCGACCAGCACCAGGCGCCGCTCCTGCCGCAGCACGTCGAGCGCCCGGTTGACCACGATGCGGTGCAGCCAGGGCGCGAACGGGCGCGAGGCGTCGAAGGTCGCCAGGCGCGCGAAGGCGCGCTCGAAGGCGTCCTGGGCGACGTCGTCGGCCATCTCGCGCCGGCCGGTCACCGCGAGGGCCGCCCTCCAGGCGCGCGGCCAGTGGGTCGCGAACAGGCGCGCGGCAGCGTCGCGGGAGCCGCCCTGGGCGCGCCGCACCAGTCCCGCTTCGCCGGCATCGGCCGTCGAGGCCACACCACGTTCTACGCCATGGGGACCTCCCTCCGTCCCGCGCGGGCTACGGTCTCGGCATGGAGGCGGACGCCGGGGGCCTGCTCGAGCGCTCGGACGAGCTGGGGCGTTGGGGACCGCGGCTCAGCCGAGCGCGCGTCGCGCACGCCCCGCCGGGGTCTAGGCTCCCGGCGTGGGCCTGCGCGACTCCCATGCTCCGGGCACGTTCTCCTGGACGGACCTGAGCACCCCCGACCCGGCCGCGGCGGCGGCCTTCTACGGCGCCCTGCTGGGGTGGGAGGCCGAGGAGGTCCCGGCGGGCCCCGACGCCACCTACTGGATGATGCGGGTCGGGGGGCGCGACGTGGCCGGGATGTCGGCGATGCGCGAGGATCAGCTCGCGGCCGGGGCGCCGCCGGCGTGGCTGTCCTACGTGACCGTGGAGGACGCCGAGTCCGGCGCGGAGCGGGTGGCCGAGCTCGGCGGCGCCGTGATGCTGCCGGCCTTCGACGTGCTGGAGGCGGGCCGCATGGCCCTGGTCAGGGACCCCCAGGGGGCGGTCTTCGCGCTCTGGGAGCCGCGCGCCCACATCGGCGCCGGCCTGGTCAACGACCCGGGCGCGATGGTGCTCAACCAGCTCAACACCTCCGATCCGGAGGGCGCCGCGAGCTTCTACGCGGACCTGTTCGGCTGGAGGATCACCCAGGTCGCGAGCGAGCCGCAGGCCTACTGGGGCATCGAGAACGGCGGGTCGCTCAACGGCGGCGTGATGGCCCTGCCCCCCGGCACCCCGGCCCCGCCCCACTGGCTGGTCTACTTCACCGCCGCCGACCTGGACGCTGCCGCCGAGGTCATCGCGCGCGAGGGGGGCGCGGTCGTGCTGCCGGCCGTGCGCATCCAGTCCGGGCGCATCCTCGTCGCGCGCGACCCCCAGGGGGCCTACTTCGCCCTGTTCGAGGGCGCGGTCGACCCCTGAGCCTCGACCGGTAGGCCGGCGGCGGCCCATGCCTCGAAGCCGCCGATCATGTCCGTCGCCCCCGCGACGCCCAGATCCTGGAGGACCGCCGCGGCCAGGCTCGACTGGTAGCCCTGGGCGCACATGAGGACGAGGGGTCCCTCGACGGCGAGGGCCGCGTCGCGGTGGCCGCAGCGCGGGTCGGCGCGCCACTCCAGCACGTTGCGCGGGACGAAGCGCGCACCGGGCACGAGCCCCTGCTCGTCGCGCTGCCGCTCGGAGCGGATGTCCACGATCAGGCCGCCCCGCACGCGGGCCGCCTCGTGCGCCCCGGCCGGCGTCAGCCGTGCGAGGCGGGCGCGCGCAGCGCGCAGCAGGTCGTCGAGCGACCGGCCCGGCGGATCAGCCGAGCTGGTCGTACCCCTCCCTCCAGTCCCGCGGCGCGCCGGGCGGCCGGTAGGAGCGCGTTACAGCGCCGGCCAGCTCGAGCGCCTGCTTCCCCTCGTCCATGTCCAGCACCTGGAAGGTCTCCTGCCGCGCCAACTGGTTGGTGCCCGCGACGGCGGCCCCCAGGCTCGCCGCCGCGATCTCGTTGGGCACGGAATAGATCGCGAAGCCGTCCGAGTGGCCCAACATCCAGTAGAAGGCCAGCAGCTCGCCGCCCACGCCCTCGATGGCCGCCCGCGCCGCCTCGGCGCGGTCGTCGGGGCGCTCCACCATGCGCGCCCACGCCTCGCTGGTGTAGCTGAAGAACGTGACGTACTTCGGCATTTCGACCCCTCCTCGGTCGGCGTGCCGGAGCGAGGGAGCGTAGTGCCTCGGCGTACCCCACGCGCACCGCCGCGTCGTCCCACGGGCCGGCCGCTTCCTCACCATGACCTTCCCGGCAGGCTTCGAGGGCTTCTTCCGCGAGCTGGCCGAGGCCGACCGGGCCGGCGGCGCGGGGCCCGAGGACTACGCGCGCGTCTCGAGCAGGTACGGCATCACCTGGCTCTTAGAGCTCCTCCGGCTCAGTCCGGCGGCGTCATCATCACGGCCGGGTCGATGTACTCGGCCTCCTCGGCGATCAGCCCGTCGGCGACGCGGTAGATCGACACCGCCGGCACGTCCACGCGCTCCCCGCGCGCCGTCCAGACCCCCCAGTCGGCGCGGTGGGTCCCGGTGAGGTGCCACTCGAGCCACGCCGTGTCGGGCGGTCCCTCGCCGACGCGCAGGACGTTGACGCGGAGGTCCGGCACGGCGACCATGAACCCCGCGATGCGCTCGCGGATCGCGTCGCGTCCGACGAAGCGCGGGAAGCGCGCCCCGCCGGCCGTGGCCCGGGCGAGGATGCGCCCCTCGCGGACGCCGTCCTCGGCGAAGCACGCGGCGCAGGCGGCGGCGTCCATGGCGTTCCACGCCTCCATGTAGGCGAGAGCCGTCTCCCTCGGGGTGCGGTCGGGCATGTGGGCCTCCTGACGGTCGAAGGGCGCCGGACGCTAGGCGCGGTAGCGCAGGAAGAGGAAGCCGTCCTCCTCGCACGCCGACGCGAGGGTCATCCCTGGCGGCGGGCTGAGCGCCGGCCCGTCCACGATGCGCTTGGCGTCGCCGGCCGTCAGCAGGGGCGCGACGGTGAGGCAGAGCTCGTCGACCAGCCCGGCGGCCGCGAGCCCGCCGTTGAGCGCCGGGCCGCCCTCGCAGAGGACGGTGCGCACGCCGTTCTGGCCGAGCATCGCGAAGACTCCCGGCAGGTTGACGCGCCCCGCCCCGGCGAGGACCACCTCGGCGACCTCGCGGGCACGACCGAGGGGGTCGGCCGGGGCGTCCGCGGGGGCGACCACGACCGGCCGCGAGGTCGGCTCGGCGAAGAGGGACGATCCCCAGTCGAGGACGACCGAGCGCGTGACGACGGCGATGCGCGGGAGCGGCTCCTGGCCGCGGCGCTCGCGGGCCGCGACCTCGTCGTCCGACAGCTTCGGCGGCCCGTACCCCTCGGCGCGAGCGGTCCCGGCCCCCACCAGGATCACGTCGGTCAGCGCGCGCAGGGCGTGGAAGAGGGCCCTGTCGCCGGGGCCGCCGAGCCCGCCCGAGAGGCCCTGAACGGTCGTCGCCCCATCGGCGCTCGCGACCATGTTCAACCGCAACCCCGGCCTGCCGTCGGCGGTCGGCGGGTCGCCGTAGACATCGAGCAGATCGACGGGGTCGACGGGATCCGGGAGCAGCCGCCGCACCGTCAGGCCGCCAGCGCGTCCCGGCGCGCGCGCAGGAACGCGAGGGCGGCCGCACGCTGGTCGGCGGCGTCGAGGAACTCGCCCAGGCGCAGGATGGCGCCCGTGAAGGAGGTCGCGTTCCACAGGCCGCCGCCCGCAGCCGACGGCTGGGAGGGGAGCACGTAGAGGTAGGGCTCGTCGATCGCGGCGTCCCCCGGAGACGCGCCGTAGATGGCGCGCGCCGGGCCGTCCGGGCCGAGATCGACCGCGGCGTCGAAGTGCTCCGGCCAGAGCTGCGTGCGCCCCGCCGGCGCCGAGGCACGGCTCGGCCCGCATCTCCTCGAGAACCGACCACGCGAAGCCGTACCAGTCGCCCAGCAGTCGCGCGGCGGCCGGGTCGACGTCGAGGGGCGCGTCCGGATCCCCGGCCGATGGGACGTCGAAGCCCGCGGCCCCGGCGGGGTCGGGCGGCCCGCCGAGCGCGAGGGCCGCCGCGCCCGCGAGCGTGGTGAGCGACTCCACGCGGGCCTCGGGGCCGAACTGGCGCACGATCCGGTCCCCCTCGATCCTCACCTGCTCGTCGTTCCCGTAGAACGGGGTGCCGAACCCGCCCATCGTGAAGCGCAGGCCGATCTTGCCGTTGGCCCGCCGGCGCGCCGGCGAGACCGCGTAGACGGCCACACGGTGCAGCGCCAGGCGGGTGGCCGCGAACGCCGGCGGCGGCGCGACCAGGCGGCGGCGGGCGCCGAGCCAGCGGTCCGCGGCCCACCCGGCGTGCTCCGGTTGACCGGCGAGCCACTGGTCCCAGGTGCGGCCCGCCCCGAGCGGGACCGGCGCGACGGTCCCGTCGCCGGCGAGGCCGCCGTCGCGCACCGGGTCGTCGGCGAGCCATTTCGGGTCGGTCGACGCGGGCGGGCTCGGCTCGAGCACGCGCGCCTGGAGGCCCCCCTCGAGCAGAGCCTGCGCCTCGGCCCGCGGGTCGCGGACGCTCATGGAGGAGGCCCGGCTACGCCCTACTCTCCTGAGAGCACGCCGATGGTGTGGCCCTCGGGGTCCTGGAAGAGGCCGATGATGAGGTTGTCCATGACCTTGTCGGGGCCCATCATCCGAGTCCCTCCGAGCTTCTCGGCCGAGGCCAGCGCGGCCTCGACGTCCGGCACCTCGACGTAGACGGTCACGTGGCCGTCGTATCCCTCCTGGGCGCCCATGATGCCCCCGCCGATCCCGGCGCCGTCCGCGTTGGTGTTCCCCTCGCGGGTGACGACGCCGTAGTTCATCGGGTTGTTCGAGTCGATCTCCCAGCCGAAGAGCTGCGAGTAGTAGCTCTTCAGCGCCTCGCCGTCCTTCCCGATGATCTCGAAATGCACGACCGGCTGTCCCATGTCCATCTCCTTCTCGTCCTGGGTTCTGAGCCTACGACCGCGCCCCCCGCCGAGAATCATCGCCGGGCGCGCCCGGCGTGGGCCGCAGGCTATCCCGCCGCGCGGTCCCAACCCACACGATTGGCCAGGGAATCGCCAGCCTTCCGGGGGAAGGCGCCTGCAAACCGCGTCCATAGGGTCGGGCCCCCCGGCGCCCAGGAGGAGGCCCCCAACGTGCAGACCCTCGGAATAGATCTCGGCTTCGGCTTCACCAAGGCCACGGACGGCGAGCGGACCCTCGTCGTCAAGTCCGTCATCGGCGAGGCGACCGACGGTCGCCTGGGAGGCCCGATGGCGGAGGCCCGCCCCGGCAACGACCACCTTCACCTCGAGCTGGAGGACCGCGGCGTCTTCGTCGGCGACCTCGCCGAGCGCCAGAGCAGCCTGCGCTCCTTCACTCTCGACCAGGACCTCTTCATCGCCGACTCGGCCAAGGTGCTCGCCCTCGCGGTGGCCTCCGAGCTGACCGAGTCCGACGAGCCCGTGGGCATCGTGACCGGCCTGCCGATCGCGACCTTCCGCCAGAAGGCCGACGAGCTCGCGCGGCTGCTGCGCGACCGCCACTCGTTCACGGCGATCGCCCCGGACGGCTCGCGCAGCCGACGGGTGCTCGAGGTCCGCGACGTCAAGGTGATCCCCCAGCCCTTCGGCTCGATGTACGACATCGTGCTCGACGACGCCGGCGGGATCGGCGACCGCCAGACCCTTCAGCAGAAGGTGGGGCTCGTCGACGTCGGCTTCCAGACCTCCGACCTCACCGTCTCCGACCGCGGCACCTTCCTCGAGCGGGCCAGCCAGAGCACCGAGACCGGCGTCGGCCGCGCCTTCGCGACGATCGCGGGCAAGATCCGCGAGAAGAGCGGGGTCAACGTCGAGCTCTACCGGCTCTACGAGGCGATGGACGAGGGCCGCATCAAGATCCGCGGCGAGAGCTTCGATCTCAGCCGCCTGATCGAGCACGTGCTCGGCCAGCTCGCGACCGACATCGCCACCGACGCCAACCGGCTGTGGGCGGACGAGTGGGACATGGACGCGATCGTCATCACCGGCGGCGGCGGCGCGGTCCTGGCGCCGTACCTCGCGCCGCTGCTGAGGGGGCGCGTCCTGCCGGTTGACGGCTCGCGCGACGCCCGCCTCAACAACGTGCGCGGCTTCTGGAAGCTCGGCGTCCAGAACTGGGGCGCCCCGGCCCCCGCGCCGGCGGCCGAGCCGGAGCCCGCCCTCGTGGGCGCCGGCGACAACGGCGAGGCGCCGAAGGACCTCCCCTACTGAGGCAACCCGTAGCGGACGGCCCGGGCCATGACCTCGTCGGCGTAGTCGGCCCGGGCGTCCGCACAGGCGCCGTAGTACCCGCAGGCGGCCTGGCGGTAGCCCTCGAAGGCTCCGCCGCGAGGCGGCGCGCCCTTCCCCAGCCGCAGGCCGCGGGCGGCCGTGGCGATGGCGTCGGCCGGCTGTAGGGGATCGACGCCGCCGTCGCCGTCGCCGTTGACGCCCCAGGCGCCGACGAAGTCGCCGCAGCGCCCGCCCACCCCGAGCTGCATCGGGCCGACGCAGCCCTCCGAGTTGACGCGCGCCGCCCATCGGTTGCGCCCGTGATCGGACTCCTGCGCGCCGATCGCCGCCAGGAAGCGCCAGTCGATGTCCATCTCGAGCCCGAACTGCCGGTAGAGGGCCAGGTAGTCGGGGGGGATCTCGGCGGCAGCCGCGGCCGTGAGGCCGGGCACGCGCGACGGCTCCGGCGAAGGGGCGCCGCCGCCCTCTCCTCCCGCGCCGCCGAGAGCCATGAACGCGGCCCCGGCGAGGACCGCGAGCGCGACGGCCGTCCCCCCGATGCGGCCCCAGCGGGGCTGGGCGGCCGGCCGCGGCGGGCGCGCTCGCGCGGGGAGCGGCGGCGGCGGGAGGGCCGGCGCGGCGGGAGCCGGCGCCGGGCGCGGCCGCGCCAGGAAGGCGGGCACGTCCAGGTCGACCGCCACGGCGGCCGCCCGGGACGGTGGGGCCGCGGCGGCCGCGGGCCGCGGCGCCGGCGCGCGGGACCGCCGCGCCGGCTGCGGCCAGATCGTGCGCCGCGGCCCGCGGGCGGCCGGCCCGGGGGCGAGCGGGCGCCGCAGGGACCGCCCGCGCGGCGCGCCGATCCGCTCGATGTCGGGGGGCGGGGGCGCGCGCCAGGGCGGCGGGGGCGGCGGGAGCGCGGCCCGCGGCGGGCCGTCTCCCGGCAGGAGCTCGATGTCGGGGAGTCTGCTCGCGAGCGAGACCACGGGGGCGTGAACCTAGGGGGAGCCCGCCCGCCCGTCTGCCCCCCGGAGGTCGAGTCGGATCGACCGCCGGGGGGCGGCGCCCGACGACAGGACCGAGCCGCGCGTTAGGCGGCTCCCAGCTCCCGCACGCGCGCGCGGTGGCGCTCGAGGAACTCGACCGCTCCTCCCATGAAGTCGAGGATGAAGCGGAGCTGCTCCTCGTCGTAGGCGGCGAACATCCGGCCGGCCTCCTCGGCGATCGGGCCCCACACCTCCCACGCGCGCCGGCGCGCATCGTCGGTCAGCTCCACGAGCACCCGCCGGCGGTCGGTCTCGTCGCGGACCCGCCGGACGTATCCGGCCGCCTCCAGGCGGTCGATCACCGTCGTCACCGCCCCGCTCGAGAGCCCGCTCTCGCGGGCGAGCGCCCCGGCGGTGACCTGGCCCGCCCGGTTGACGATGTCCATGCACCGGAGGTCGGTCCGGTTGATGCCCATGAAGGCGGCCGCGACGTCGTCGAATGCGTCCTGGGCGGTCTGGTGGCGCCGCACCTCGTCGGCCACCTCGGCGATCAATTTGTCCTTCGAGTCTCTTGACATTCGAATCTCTTGAGGATTAAGGTACCCGCTCGCACGATCATCTTACACATCGAGAGATTCGATGATCGAAGAGAAGGGAGGCGACATGACGACCGCGATCTTCGCCGCCGGGTTGGTCAAGACCTACCCCGGCGGCGTGCGCGCGCTCGAGGGGCTCGGCCTGGAGGTGGAGGCCGGCACGATCTTCGGTCTCCTCGGCCCCAACGGCGCGGGCAAGTTGACGACCGTGAAGGTGCTGACGACCCTCTCCCGGCCCGACGCCGGCGAGGCGCGCGTCGCGGGGCTCGACGTCCTGCGCGAGCCAGACAGGGTCCGGGCGGCGATCGGCGTGATCGCCCAGCGGTCCGGGCTCGACCCGGAGGCGACCGCCCGCGAGAACCTGGCCCTCCAGGGCCGCATCCACGGCCTGCGGCGGACCGAGGTGCGGGCCCGCGCGGCCGAGCTGCTCGACCGCCTGGGCCTGACGGAGGCCGCCGACCGCCGGGCGGGGACCTTCTCGGGCGGCATGCAGCGCCGCCTCGACATCGCGATGGGCCTGATCCACCGCCCCAGCGTGCTCTTCCTCGACGAGCCGACCACCGGCCTCGACCCGGAGATCCGCGCGGCGATGTGGGCCGAGATCACCCGGCTCGCGCGCGAGGAGGGGCTCACGATCCTGCTGACGACCCACTACCTCGAGGAGGCCGACCAGATCGCCTCGCGGCTGGCGATCGTCGAGCGCGGGCGCATCGTGGCGGAGGGCCGGCCGCAGGAGCTGAAGGCCGGGCTCCACGGCGACGCCGTGACGGTCGACCTGAGCCGCCCCGAGGCGAACGGCCGGGCGACCCTGGCCCTCGAGCGGGTGGCGGGCGTGCGCGAGGTGACCCTCGACGGGCTCGCCCTGCGCGCCCGCGTCGACGAGGGCGCCACGGCCGTCCCCGCGGTCCTGTCGGCCCTGGAGTCGGCCGGCGTGGCGGTCGCCTCGGTGACCGTCTCGCGCCCCTCGCTCGACGACGTCTACCTGCAGCGCGTCGGCCGCGCCTTCGCGGCCGGCGACGACCGGGAGGAGGAGACCCCGTGACCACCGCACTCACCCACTCGGGCCTGATGGCCGGCCGCTGGCTGCGCATCCTGTGGCGCCAGCCCTGGTTCGTCGCCATCACGCTCGTGCAGCCGGTCATCTGGCTGCTGCTCTTCGGCGCCCTCTTCGAGCGGGTCGTTGACATCCCGGGCTTCGCGGGCGACGACTACGTTGACTTCCTGGTGCCGGGCATCGTCGTGATGACCGCCCTCTTCTCGGCCGGCTGGAGCGGGATGGGCATCATCAACGACCTCGACCGCGGGGTGATGGACCGCTTCCTGGTCTCGCCGGCGCGGCGGGCCTCGCTGGTCGCCGGGCCCATGGGGCAGCTCGCGGCCATCGTGATCATCCAGTCGCTGATCATCGTCGCCCTGGGGCTGGCCCGCGGGGCCGACCTGGCGGGCGGGGTGGCGGGGGTCGCCGTGCTGATCGGGTGCGCGATCCTGCTCGCCTGGGCGATCGGCGGCCTGTCGATGGCCATCGCGCTGCTCGCCCGGAAGGAGGAGACGCTCATCGGCGCCGTCAACTTCCTGGTGCTCCCGCTGACGTTCCTGTCGACCGCCTTCATGCCGAGCTCGCTCGCGCCGGGGTGGCTTGCGGACGTGGCGGGCTACAACCCCGTCAACTGGGCGATCGAGGCCGGGCGCGAGGCGCTCGCCGCCGACCCGAGCTGGGGCGACGTCGCCGGCTGGGCCGGGCTGCTCGTCGGCACGGCGCTGGTCTGCGGCTGGGCCGCGGTGCGGGCCCTGCGCGCCTACCAGCGGTCCGTCTAAGATGAGGAAGGCTGTGAGCAGCAGTCTCAGGTGGGTGGTGTCGATCTCGGCGCCCGTCGTTCGTCGGGGGGTAGACATCCAACCAGACGAGGAGGGGAGGACCGATGAGGAAGCTCGTGGAGTCCACGTTCGTGACGCTCGACGGCAGCATCGACGAGCCGCAGGTGTGGGGTCCGCCCTACTGGGACGACGAGCACGTCGCGTACGCGTCCAAGCTCATCGCGGCGGCCGACGCGCTGCTGCTGGGGCGCGCGACCTACGAGGTCTTCGCCGAGGCCTGGCCCCAGCGGTCGGGCGACGCCTACGCGGACAAGTTGAACGCCATGCCCAAGCACGTCGCCTCCCGCACCCTGACCGACGCGACCTGGAACGCCTCGATCATCGAGGGCGACGCCGCCGAGGGCGTCGCGGCGCTCAAGGACCAGCCCGGCGGCGACCTGCTGAAGTTCGGCACCGGCGAGCTCGACCGGGCGCTGATCGAGCACGGCCTGGTGGACGAGTTCCACTTCTGGGTCTTCCCGATCCTCGCCGGGGGCGGCCAGCGCCTCATCGAGGGGATCGACACGACCCACCTGGAGCTGCTGGACACATCCGTCTTCTCCTCCGGAATCGTCGTCCACGTCATGGGGCCGAAATGAGGAAGGTCGTCCTCTACGAGCTGCTCTCGCTGGACGGGGTGGCCGAGGAGCCGAGCTGGTTCATGGACGGCGGCCCGCAGGTCATCGAGAATCTCGGGCGCGTCATCGGCTCGCAGGACGACGTCCTCCTCGGCCGCCGGACCTACGACTACTGGGCGGGGCACTGGCCCACGTCCGACATGGAGCCCTTCGCCAGCTTCATCAACACGACCCCGAAGCACGTCGTCACCTCCAGCGCGCCCGCCCGTGAGTGGGCGAACTCGACGCTGGTCACGACCCCGCCCGCCGGCTACGTGGCGGACCTGAAGGCGGGGCCGGGAGGCGACATCGGGATCCACGGGAGCATCGCGCTGGCCCAGTCGCTGCTGCGCGCCCGCCTGGTTGACGAGCTGCGGCTCGTGGTCGCGCCGGTGGTCGCCGGCCGGGGCCGGCGGCTGTTCGACGGCGACGATGAGCTCCAGCGGCTCGAGCTGATCGACGTCACCTCCTCGCCGAACGGCACGCTCTTCCTGGCCTTCCGCGCATGACGGCCGACGCGGCCTTCTCGATCTGCGCGACCTGCGCGGTCGAGCACGCCGGGCGCCCGGAGGTCTGCGCGATCTGCGCCGACGAGCGGCAGTGGGTGCCGGCGGCGGGCAGCGGTGGACCACCCTCGGCGAGCTGGCGGCCGCCGGGCACCGGACCG
>CAWIDG010000017.1:0-70368 GCA_963834875.1 Miltoncostaeaceae bacterium | reverse complement strand
GGTGGCGTGCAGGTCGGCGTTGCCCGTGACACCCGTCAACACCCCGACCAGCTGAACCAGCCGGCGGCCCCAGGACGAGAAAGCCCCGCCGGAGCAGGGCCTCTCAGGAGCGGGAGTGACGGGACTCGAACCCGCGGCCTCCGGATTGACAGTCCGGTGCTCTAACCAATCTGAGCTACACCCCCACGGCGCCGCCGGCGGGCGGGAGGTGGGCGGTGACGGGATCGAACCGCCGGCCACCTGCGTGTAAGGCAGGCGCTCTACCGCTGAGCTAACCGCCCGGACCGCGTCGGCCGGATCACGATACCAGCCCCGCGGGCCGCGTTAGCCTGTCGCCGATGGACCGCGCCGAGCTGAGCCGTTGGGTGGACGCCTACGAGCGGGCGTGGCGAGCGCCCGGGGTCGAGTCCCTCGGCGACGTCTTCGCCGAGGCCGCGACCTACTCGACCGCGCCCTTCGAGCGCCCCTACGCCGGGCTCACGGCGATCCGGCGGATGTGGGAGGCCGGCCGCGAGCCCGGCGAGGAGTTCAGCATGGCGAGCGAGGTGGTCGCGGTCGAGGGCGACGTCGGCGTGGTCCGGGTCTGGGTCCACTACACGGCGCCGAAGGACCAGCCCTTCCAGGACCTCTGGATCGTCCGGCTCGCCCCCGACGGCCGCTGCACGAGCTTCGAGGAGTGGCCCTTCTGGCCGCCGGGCACGCGCGGCGGCTACGACCCGGGCCCCTCCGGCTCGTAGGCGATCCCCCACCGTCCGGTGAAGGACTCGCCTGGGCGCAGCACCCGCAGGCCGTCACCCGAGTTGAACGCGTCGGGCGCGCAGGTCATCGGCTCGACGGCCAGGCCGCGCCGGCGTCGCGCCGGCTCGACCGTGTCGCCGGTGAAGACCATGACGAAGGGCCAGGCCTCGTCCATCCAGAGCGTCGCAGCGCCCCCGTCAGGCCGCGTGAGGACCACGCGCGCCAGGCCGTCCTCGTCGCGATCGAGGTCGGTGAAGCAGTGGTCGAGTGCGCGGTTGCCCAGCGCCGGGCCGGCGCGCAGGTCGAGGTCGCCGGATACCGGCCGGCGCTCACCGGTGGGTATGCCGCGGGAGTCGGTCGGCAGCCAGGCCGCGGCGGGCACCCGGGCGGACACCGCGTCGATGATCTCGGTCCCGAGCGTGAGGTACGGGTGGAACCCGGCCCCGACCGGCAGGTCGGTGGCGCCTGCGTTGGCCGCGCGCAGCGTCACCGCCAGCCCCGTCTCGCCGAGGGCGTAGTCGATCCTCAGGTCGGCCGTGAACGGGTAGGGCGGCTGCGGGTGCAGGCGCAGCTCCACCGCGCACCGCGACGGCGTCTGCTCGGTGATGCGCCACGCGCTCCAGCGCGCCAGGCCGTGGATGGCCGAGCCCGTCGAGCGCTCGTTGACCGGCACCTCGATCTCGCGCCCGCCGAACAGGTAGCGGCCGCCGGCCAGCCGGTTCGGCCAGGGGAGCAGAGGCTGGCCGCGCCCGCCGCTGGCCATCTCGTCGACGGCGTACCCGTCGAGCAGCGGCGCGCCCTTGTGCCGGAGCTCGCGCAGGCCGCCGCCCACCTCCACGACCACCGCCGACCACGGCTCGAAGCGCAGCTCGACCTGCTCGCCGGACGGAGGAGGGACGGAGTCCACGGTGGCATTCTGTCGTGCGGCGAGGGCGGCGAACGGCACGCTGCGGCGCTTGCGGCGCCAGGCTCGGGTCCTGCGTCATGCCCGGTAGGCGAGGAACAGCGTGCCGTTCGGCGTGCGCGCGATGTCGAGCAGCTCCAGCCTCTGGAGGTCGTCGTCGCCATCGAACAGCCGCCGGCCGCGGCCGGCGACCACCGGGGCGATAACGAGCCGCAGCTCGTTGACCAGGCGGGCGCGCAGCAGGGACTGGGCCAGCGCGATGCTCCCGTGTATCCCGATGTCGCCCCCGGGGCGTCCCTTCAGGGCGGCGACGTACTTGGCCACCGGGGTGGTGACGACTGTCGAGTTCGCCCATTCCAGCGCGGGCGCGCTCGAGGTGACGATGTGCTTGCGGGTCGTGTTGATGAAGCTCGCGAAGGGCTCGAGATCGGATGTGGGCCAGTACCCGGCCCAGTCGTCATAGGTCCTGCGGCCGAGGAGGACGTCGTCCTGAGACCCGATGATGCGGCCGAGGTTCTCGAAGACTTCGGGGCCCGCGTCGAGGAACCAGCTGGGCTCCTCCGCCACGCCCTCCAGGGAGAGCAGCTCGTAGAGCACGACCTTCCTCATTTCGGCTCCAGGACGTGGACGACGATGCCGGAGGCGAAGGTCGTCGAGTCGAGGAGGCGGAGGTGGGTCGTGTCGATCCCCTCGATGAGCCGCTGCCCGGCCCCGGCGAGGACGGGGAAGACCCAGAAGTGGAACTCGTCGACCAGGCCGTGCCCGATGAGCGTGCGGTCCAGCTCGCCGGTGCCGAACTTCAGCAGGTCCCCGCCGGGCTGCTCCTTGAGCGCCGCGACGCCCTCGGCCGCGTCACCCCCGATGATCGATGCGTTCCACGTCGCGTCGCTCAGGGTGCGCGATGCGACGTGCTTGGGCATGGCGTTCATCTTGTCCGTGAAGGGGTCGCCGGAGCGCTGGGGCCACGCCTGGGCGAACCCCTCGTAGGTCACGCGCCCCAACAGCAGCGCGTCGGCCGGCGTGAGCAGCTTGGACGCGTACGCCCCGTGCTCGTCGTCCCAGTACGGCGGACCCCAGACCTGCGGGTCCTCGATGACGCCGTCGAGCGTCACGAACGTCGATTCGACGAGCTTCCTCACGTCGCACCTCCAGGTCTCGTGGCCTCTCCGCGTTGACGAATGCGCCGCGGCGAGATCGACATAGAGCATCAGACGGAGCGCCCGCACGCCCTCCGCCGGGGCGGCCGGCGGGCCGCACCTGGGCGGCTACCCTCCCCAGGGTGCGCCGGCTCTCGACGATCGTCATCGCCGCGGCGGCGCTCGCCGCGGGATGCGGCTCCGACGAGCCGGTGGCGTCCCAGACGGCGCAGCCGCCGCCGGCCGCTCCCGCCGACGAGGCGACGGGCCTCCAGGTGCCGTGGGGCCTCGCCTTCCTCCCCGACGGGGACGCGCTGGTCTCGGAGCGGGCGACCGGGCGGATCCTCCGCATCCCCGCCGGCGGCGGCGAGCCGCGGGTCGAGGTGACCGTCCCGGGCGTCGACCCCGCCGCCGGCGAGGGGGGCCTGCTCGGCGTCGCGGTCTCGCCGGGGTACGCCGACGACGGCCTGGTGTACGCCTACCTGACCACGGCGGAGGACAACCGCATCGTGCGGTTCCGGCTCGGCGAGGAGCCCGAGCCCGTCCTCACGGGCCTGGCGCGCGGGCAGATCCACAACGGCGGTCGCATCGCCTTCGGGCCCGACGGGATGCTCTACGCCGGCACGGGCGACACGGGCGACACGTCGCTGCCGCAGGACCCAGGCTCGCTCAACGGCAAGATCCTGCGCATGGAGCCCGACGGCTCGGTGCCCGACGACAACCCGGGGCCGACACTCGTTTACTCGTCGGGGCACCGCAACGTGCAGGGCCTCGCATGGGACGCCGAGGACCGCCTCTGGGCGACGGAGTTCGGGCAGAGCGAGGTGGACGAGGTCAACCTGATCCGCCCGGGCGCGAACTACGGTTGGCCCGGCGTCGAGGGCGCCGGCGGCGAGGCGGGGACCACGGACCCGGTCGTCACCTGGTCGACCTCCGAGGCCTCCCCGAGCGGCGCAGCGATCGTGGGCGACGACCTCTACGTGGCCGCTCTGCGCGGAGAGCGCCTGTGGCGGGTGCCCCTGGAGGGCGAGGGCGCGGGGGCTCCGGTCGCGGAGCTCGACGGGCAGCTCGGCCGCCTGCGCACCGTCGAGCGCGCCCGGACGGCTCGCTGTGGGTGGCTACCTCGAACACCGACGGCCGCGGCTCCCCGGAGGCGGGCGACGACCGCATCGTCAGGGTGGCCCCGCCGGGCGGATGACCGGGCCTCGGGGTCCGCGATGAGTTCCCGCGAGCGCGCCGGTCCTAGGGACACGCATCCACCGGAAAGCGAGGAGACATGGGACACCCGGTCGTGCACTTCGAGATCATCGGGAAGGACGGCGAGGCGCTGCAGAGCTACTACTCGCAGCTCTTCGGCTGGGAGATCGACTCCGACAACCCCCTGGGGTACGGGGCCGTGCAACGCGACGGCAACGTCAACGACGAGGGCGCCGGGATCGGCGGCGGCATCGCCGGCGGTCCGGACGGGTACCCCGGCCACCTCACCTTCTACGTCGAGGTGCCCGACGTCGAGGCCGCCCTCGCCACGGCCGAGAAGCTCGGCGGGACCCGGGTGATGGGCCCCGACGAGGTGCCCGGGGCCGGCCTCGAGATCGGGCACTTCACCGACCCCGAGGGCCACCTCGTCGGCGTGATGCGCTTCCTCTCGTAGCGCTCGCCGCTCCGGAGGTGCTTGAGTCCGTCCATGGCCGCACGCGACCCGCGCGCCGAGGCGCAAGCCGCCCTCGAGGTCGGGCTCCTCGCCCGGGTGCTCGAGCCCAGCCCCCCCGCGGTGACCGACCCGGCCTGGTTCGCCGACGATCCCGTGCAGGGGCGGCCCGCCGGACGCGCGGGTCGTCGCGCCGGTCCGGCTGGGGGCGGCGAGGACCTGGGACGAGTGGCTCGCCGAGCACCCTGAGCGCGCGGGCTGGGCGGCCGAGCGCTGGCTCGGCGCCCACCGCCGGCTGATCGCGCCGCCGCCCGGGTTCGGGGCGACCCGCCTGGCGCTCCACCGGGTGGCCGTCTACGCGGTGTCCCCCGCGCGCCGGAGGGCGAACGGCAAGATCGGCCTGCGCTTCACGGCCGGAGGGTTCGGGACGCCCTTCTTCGGGGACGACGAGCAGGTGAGGATCGAGGGGGACCGCATCGTGCGGCAGGCCGGCGGGCGCGCGCGCGAGGAGCCGCTCACCACGCTCGCCGCGGCGGCAGAGCTGGCCCTGGACGGGCCGCCCGATCTCGCCTGGGCAGAGGGATTCGACGTCCCGCCGGCGGGCGACCCTCGGGCGGCGCTCGGCCTCGACCCGGTGGCCGCGCGCCTGCTGGGGGACTGGTTCGGCTTCGCCTGGTCGGCGCTCGAGGAGCTGCGGGCCGACCCCGTCTCGGGGCCGGGCGGGCGGAGCCAGCTCTGGCCCGAGCACTTCGACGCGGCGGTTGACCTGGGTCCCGAGGGGCCGGGGCGCGCGACCTACGGCGCCTCGCCCGGCGACGCGGACGTCGACGAGCCCTACCTCTACGTGCTCCCCTCGGTCCCCGGGGCCGCGCCGGCCCGCGAGATCTGGAACGCCGCCGCGTTCCACGGCGCGATCCTCCCGCTGGGCGCCTTCGTCGGCGCCGCCGACCAGCGAGCGGCGGCCCTGGCGTTCTTCCGCGAGCGCCGCGACGCGCTGGCGGCCTGATGCGCCGGCTGCGCCCGGACCCGGCCGGTCCGGTGGATCCGCTGGAGATCTACGGCGACCCCCCGACGGCCGAGGGGCGGCCGGGCGTCCGGCTGAACTTCGTCGCGAGCGCCGACGGCGCCGCGACCGTGGCCGGCCTCTCCGGCGGGCTCGCGAGCCCCGGCGACAGGGCCCTCTTCCACACCCTGCGCTCCCTGGCGGACGTGATCCTGGTCGGCGCCGGGACGGTGCGCTCGGAGGGATACGGGCCGCCGAAGCCGACCGACGAGGCGGTCGCCGCCCGCGAGCGCCGCGGCCAGGCGCCGCTGCCGCGGATCGCCGTCGTCAGCCGGTCGCTCGTCCTCGACTGGCAGGCGCCCCTCTTCGCGCGCCCGACGTCCCGCCCGATGGTCGTCGCGCCCGCGGATGCCCCGCCCGACCGCCTCGAGCGCGCCGGCGAGGTCGCCGAGGTGATCGTCGCGGGGTCGGGAGCGTCGACCTGCCGGGGGCCCTCGCCACGCTCGGCCGTCGTGGCGTTCGCACCGTCCTGTGCGAGGGCGGCCCGTCGCTCTTCGGCCTGCTCGCCGCGGACGGCCTGGTTGACGAGCTCTGCCTCACCGTCGCCCCGGTCCTGACCGTCGGCGGCGCCAGGCGCATCGCCACCGGCCCGTCCCTGCCCTCGCCGCGCGGGATGTCCCTCGCCTCGATCTGCGAGGAGGACGACTTCCTCTTCCTGCTCTACCGCGTCACGTGAGCCGGGTCACGCCGTACCGCCCGCGAGTCGCGGCCCCGGCCGGGCGGCGAGCCCCGGGGTGGGATCATGGGGTTGACCGTGGCCGAGATGCGGAAGGAGGCGCCGATGCCCGATCGCACGCCGAGGGAGACGGCACTCGCCTACATGGAGGCGTGGAACGCGATGGACGCCGCGGGGTGCGCCGCCTGCTTCGCCGAGGACGGCGTCCGCGAGGGTCGCATCCTCGCCCGCGCGACCGCCGGCGGGGCGCGCTTCCCGCGGTTCGTCGGACGCGACGCCATCCGCGAGCGCATCGCCGGCTTCATGGCGGCCGTGCCCGACCTGCGCGTCGAGGTCCTGCGGGTCGGCGATGGCCCGCCGGACACGGCCTGGCTCGAGTGGCGCCTCACGGGCACCCACCAGGCGGACTGGGGCGTCTGGACGGCCCGCGGCGAGCGCGTTGACGTCCCGGCCGTGTCGATCTACCGCGTGATCGGGGGGCTCATCGCCGAGGAGGCCGAGTACATCGACCCCGCGGTCGATGATGACGCCCCCCGAATGACGTACGTCAGGCTTCCCGGGCCGCGCCGCGGACCGCGGCCTCGATCTCGGGAGTGATCTCCGCGGGGCCGCCGTGGTGCTCGTGATGATGGGCGGCGGCACGCTTGATGACGCCCTCGACGGTGTCCTCGCGAAAGGTCTCGTCGCACGTGGGGCAGTCGTACTCGACCGGCATCGGAACCCCCTTGGTGAGTCGGTGGCGGCGATCCGGGATGGGCGCCGCGGTCTCAGTCACTCGCGCACCTCGCGACGTTACACCCGGTTCCAGGCCCGGAACAGGCGCACGAGCGCGTCGCACCTGTCATGGCTGTACGGTCGCGGAAGCGAGGAATACGCTCGCCTATGGACGCGGGGGGAGGCCGGATGCCGAAGTACGTCAGCTTCTTCAGCTACACGGGCGACGCGTGGGCCCGGATGCTCGAGGCGCCCGAGGACCGCGCGGAGGCGGCCCGCGCGGCGATCGAGGGCGCGGGCGGCCAGATGGAGGCCTTCTACTGGATGATGGGGCCCTCGGACGGCTTCGTCATCTACTCGATGCCGGACGAGATGGCCGCTGCGGCCTACTCGGCCGCCGTCTTCGGCTCGGGACGCATCGGCCGTCAGGAGACGTTCCAGGTGCTCGACATGGCCGACGCGCTGCGCGCCCTGGAGCGCGCGAGCGAGGTGTCGCGCGCCTACCGGCCGCCGGGCGCGCCCGGCGACTGGATGGCGGAGTACGACCAGCTCGGCTGAGCCGCCCGGCGCCGGCTCAGGCCGTCAGGGATCGACCTCGCCCTCGAAGAGCCCGAAGTGGGCGCCCGCGGGGTCGGTCGCGACGAGGATGCGGCCGGACTGGATCGGCATCGCCGGCACGACCACCTGGCCGCCCTCGCGGCCGATCAGCTCGGCCGCTGCGTCGAGGTCGGTGGTCGTGAAGTAGACGAGCCAGTGGGGGGTGTGGGCGCGCCCGGTGGCGAGGCCATCATGCCCCCGCTGAGGGTGCCGCCGTTCTCGATGCCCCAGTACGGCTGCGGGTCCGTCACGGCCTGGCGGATCTCCCAGCCGAACAGGCCGGTGTAGAACTCGGCGGCCGCCTCGGGGTCGCTGGTGGTGAGCTGGTTGAGCACCATGGCGCCGGGGTCGTTCACCAGGCCGGCGCCGATGTGCCCCTTCGGCTCCCAGACCGCGAAGACCGCGCCCTGGGGGTCCTGGAGGAGCGCCATGCGGCCGGCGTCGAGGACGTCGAAGGCCGGCAGCATCACCGTGCCGCCGAGCCCGGCGACCCGGCCGGCCGTGGCGTCGGCGTCCTCGACGGTCACGTAGGAGAGCCAGGCCGGCGGCGCGCCGGAGGCGAGCTGCTGCTCGCGCATCGCCGACATCCCGGCCACGTCGCGGCCGCCCAGGCGCATCATCCAGTAGGTGCCGGCGTCGCCGGCCGGCGCCTCCTCGCCCTCCCAGCCAAGCAGCGCCCCGTAGAAGGCGGCCGCCGCCGCCGGGTCGGGCGTGCTCAGGTCGGTCCAGGAGAGAGTCCCGGGCGCGTGCGAGTCGCGCAGGCCCATGACCGCACGATACCCGGCTCGAGGGGCGTCAGCCCCGCGTGTAGCGCACGAGCTCCTCCCGGTCGGATCCGCCCGACACGCCGATCGCCAGGACCGGCCCGACGCCGCGGGCGTAGAGCTTGAGCTCCTGGACCCTCGGCCGGAGGGCGTCGAGGTCGCGGGTCATCAGCACCCGGCCGGGCCCGAAGTGCCCGAACGGCACCTCGACGCGCTCGCGCAGGCTCACGACCACCGCGCGGTCCTCGGCCTCGCCGGCGCGGTACTCCTGTCGGTAGGAGAGGCCGGGTCGCGGGCGCGCGGGCATGATCACCCCGGCGTGGGCCCCGTCGACGCCCGCCTCGAACGACCCCTCGGTCGAGACGGGCGTCCCGTTCTCGTACTCGGTCGTCGCCTCGCCGAGGTACCAGACGTTCCCGGCCCGGTCCTGCGCGTACCAGTCGTCGGTCACCTCGACGGGCTCGCCGTGCTCCGTGACGACGTCGCGAACGACGCGGGCCGTGACGCCGTTGGCGATGAGCCTCGTGCGGCGCGTGACCGTCACCACCACGCGCTGCCGCGTGCCGTCGGGCGCGGTCTCGCGGTAGACCCAGCGGCTGCCGGGCCGCATGGGCCACCAGGGGTTGTCGATCCTCGTGGTGAAGTCGGCGGGGTTCAGCACCGCCGGCTCGGCGCCCCGGGGCAGGCCGGCCGCGCCCGCCCCGGCGACGACGAGCGCGAGCAGCGCCGCCGCAACCGCCCCACGTCGTGCATCCATCGGTCACCTCCCGCGAGGATGGGTCGGCACCCGTTGTACGAGGCGGCGATGAGATGGGGATGAGAGGCCGCCCCACCTCCGGGGTCTCGCCTGCGTCGCCGGCGACCGGGATTAGGATGCAGGGATGCTGCTCCTCGAGCGCGGTGCGGCGCTCGCCCAGCTCGAATCGGCCCTGGCCGAGGCGGCCGACGGCCAGGGCGCGGTCGCCCTCGTCAGCGGCGAGGCCGGCATCGGCAAGACGAGCCTGGTGGCGAGCTTCGCCGCCGCCAACGCGGTCTCGGCCCGCGTGCTGTGGGGCGCCTGCGACGACCTGGCCGTCGCCCGACCGCTCGGCCCCTTCCTCGACATCGCCGCCGGCGACGCGCCGCGCCTCGGCGAGGCCCTGCGCGAGCCCGGGCGCATCGACGCCTTCGCCGCCGTGCTCGCCGAGCTGGGCCGCGAGTCGCCCACGGTCTGCGTGGTCGAGGACGCGCACTGGGCCGACGAGGCGACGCTCGACCTGCTGACGTACCTCGGGCGGCGCATCGGATCGGCCTCGACGCTGCTGCGTGGTCACGTTCCGCGACGACGAGCTGGCCGCCGACCACCCGCTGCGCCGCGCGGCGGCCGGGGTCTCCCCGGGCCGGGCGCGGCGCGTCGAGCTGGCGCCGCTCAGCCGCGACGCGGTCGGCGAGCTCGCGGGCGTCGGCGGCGACGCGGATGCGCTCCACGCGGCGACGGGCGGCAACCCCTTCTTCGTCACGGAGGCGATCGGCGCCGGCCTGGAGCGCACGCCGCCGACCGTGCGCGACGCCGTGCTCGCCCGGGCCGCGCGGCTCTCGCCCTCCGCCCGCGCGGCGCTCGAGATGATGAGCGTCGTCCCCGGCCGGACGGAGATCGCGGTGCTCGAGCGCTGCCTCGGCGCCGACGGCGCCGCCGCCCTGGCCGAGTGCGAGCAGCGGGGCCTGGTCGTCGTCAACGACGGGTTCGCGCGCTTCCGCCACGAGCTGGGCCGCCGCGCCGTGGAGGAGGGCCTCGCCGGCGCGCGCCGTCGCGAGCTGAACCGCGCGGTCCTCGACGCGCTGCTCGACGCCGGCGCCGAGCCGGCCCGTCTCGCCCACCACGCCGAGGCCGCCGGCGACCCGCCGGCGCTGCTCGAGCACGGCCTCGCGGCCGCGCGCCGCGCCGTCGCGGCGCGGTCGCACCGCGAGGCCGCGGCCTTCTACGCGCGGGCTCTCCGCCACGCCGACCTCCTGCCGCCGGCCGAGCGGGCCCAGGCCCTCGAGGAGGCCGCCGAGAGGCGTACCACGTCGACGACTCGGCCTTCGCCATCGATGCGCAGGTGCGCGCGGTCGCGCTGCGGCGCGAGCTGGGGGACCCCCTGGCGACCGGCGCGTCGCTGCGCTGGCTCTCGCGCATCCGCTGGTGGACCCAGGACCCGGTGGCCGCGGAGCGCGCCGGCGACGAGGCGGTGGCGATCCTCGAGCCGATGCCGCCCAGCCGCGAGCTGGCGATGGCCCTCAGCAACCGCGCCCAGCTCGCCATGCTCGCCCAGCGCACCCGGGAGTACGTCGCCGCGGCCGAGCGCGCGATCGCGCTCGCCGCCGAGCTCGGCGACGACGAGACCCTCGTGCACGCCGAGACCAACCTCGGCACCGCGCTGATGATGAGCGACGGCATCGAGGCGGGCCGGGAGCTCCTCGAGCGCAGCATCGACCGCGCGGACGCGGCCGGGCTCGACGAGCACGCGTGCCGCGCGTACACGAACCTCGCATGGAGCGCCAACGACCTCCTGTGGCTCGACCTCGCGCGGGAGACCGGGGAGCGGGGGCTCGCCTTCGCCGCCGAGCGCGACCAGTGGGGCTTCGCCACGTACCTCTACGCGTTGCTCGCGCTGGTCCACGTGTGGCAGGGCGACTGGGACGCCGCGAGCGCCAGGGCGGGCGAGTCGCTCGCGCAGGGCAGCAGCATCACCAACCACCGCGTGCCGGCCCAGCAGGCGTCCGCCCTCGTCAACCTACGCCGCGGCGGCGACGACCCGGGCGCCCGCCTCGACGAGGCCTGGCAGGCCGCCCGGTCAACCCAGGAGCTTCAGCGGCTTCGCCCCGTGGCCGCCGCGCGCGCCGAGCGCGCGTGGCTTGCCGGCGACGCCGCCGGCGTGAACGAGGCGACCGCCGAGACCTTTGAGCTGGCCCTGCGCGTCGGCAACGGCCGGGACATCGGCGAGCTGGCGGTGTGGCGGGCCCGGGCCGGCCTGCTGCTCGAGCCCCCGGAGCCGTGCCTCGAGCCCTACGCGCTCGAGATCGCCGGCGCCCATCGCGCCGCCGCGGCCGAGTGGGCGGAGCTCGGCGCGCCCTACGAGCGGGCGCTCGCCCTCGTCGGGTCGGACGAGCCCGATGCGCTGCTCGAGGCGCTCGCCCTGCTCGACGACCTCGGCGCGGCGCCGCTCGCCGCGCGCGTGCGCGGCCGCCTGCGCGAGCTGGGGGCGAGCCGCATCCCGCGGGGCCCGCGCCCCTCCACGCGCGCGAACCCGGCCGGGCTGTCGCGGCGCGAGGTCGAGGTGCTCGAGCTGGTCGGGGAGGGGCTGTCGAACCCCGAGATCGCCGAGCGGCTGGTGCTGTCGGCGCGGACCGTCGAGCACCACGTCGCCTCCGCCCGACGCAAGCTGGGGGCCGCCTCGCGCGGCGAGGCAGCCCGCGAGGCCCGCCGCCTGGCCTAAGCGCCGCGGCGCCCGAATTGGGGGTGCCGCCGCCGAACCTAGGGGAGGTCGCCCGATGTGGGGAGCCCCCGGCCCGCCGTAGCGTGGCGGTGCAACGAGGGACCGGAGGCCGAGATGAACCCGACGCTGATGCAGGACCTGGCGGCGACCATCGCCGCCGACCGCCGCCGCGAGGCCGAGCGGTTCCGCGCTGCCGCGCAGATCCGCGACGGCTGGGCTCGTCCGCCTCGCCGGCCTGATGCGGCGCCCCGGGGGAGACCCGTGCGCGGCCGAGCGGCTGGTGATCTCGCCGGGCGGCCCCACCGCGTCGTCTGCCGGCTCGCGGGGTCGCTGATCCTCACGGCGGCGGCGCCGCGGGCGCCGCCGCCTCAGGAGACGCAGCGAACGTCCTCGAGGGCGTTCTTTGCGTTGTGAAGCACGACGAGCTCGTCGCGCGCCGGATAGAAGAGGAGGGTGGCGTCCTCCCCCGCGCCGAAGGCGCCCGGCGACCACGCCTCGCCGTTGCTGTGCAGCGTCTCGCCGGGCCGACCGCGGATGGGGGCAGGTGCTCGAAGGCGCCCATGGAGCCGAAGATGAAATCGAGCTCGAGGACCTGGCATCGCGACTCCACCCGGTCGGCGTAGTTCGTGCCGGTCGCCTCGAACTCGCCCGGCCCGTCAACGGTGGTCACGGTGATGGCGAGGTAGCCGTCGGGGAACCCGCCGGGCGGCGGCGGCCAGTCGCAGGTCGCGTAGGTGCGCTGCTCGAAGACCGCGAACTCGGGCAGGGGGTCGGGCTCCGTGATCTCGCTCTCGCCTGGTAGAGGCTCTCGCCTCTGGCTTGCCTGGGTGAGCTCGTGCTCCCGCACGCAGTCGCGGACGTGAGCCGCGCGGATGTCCGCCGGCGTCTCCCCGGGCGGGGGGCCGCCATCGTCGTCGATGAGCGCCTTGATGCCCGTCGCGATGCCGACGATCGAGGCGATCACGCCGACCGTCGCCGCGATGCGTGTCCCGAGCGAGAACCTTGACGACCTGGGTTCGCTCACAACTCCGCGAGTCTAGCCCCTGAACGAGGCGCTCCGATCTCTAGGATCGGAGCCATCGCCGACCGGGAGGCGCGAATGGGGACGGGACACGAGGATCTCGCGGCCGTGCCGCTGGCCGCGGCCGCTCGGGCGCGGGGCTGGTCAGAGGCACAGGTGTACAACGCCCGGCGGCTGATCGACGGCGGGCTGGGCGAGCGCCTGGGCTACAAGTCGTTCGAGGAGACGACGTTCGGCGACGACGAGGACGCGCTCGAGGGCGAGGGCTGGGTCTACTACCTCTACGAGGAGCGCGTTCAGGAGGTGCACGACCTGATCTGACCGTCCGTGGAGGGCGGCGGGGCTCAGGCGGGCCGGCTCGGCCGGGGCACCGCGAGCTCGATCGCGAGGGCGGCCAGGAAGCCGAGGATCGCGCGGGCGACGCCGAATCGGCTCATGGTGGGCTCGTGTCGCATGGGGCCTCGTGACGCGGTGACGTGACGAGTGCACCATCGCGGCGGTCACCTACCCGGCACTTACGACCTCGGCGCCGGGCAGGAATTTCGTGGGTGTCGGGGATGCCCCCAACGGGATTCGAACCCGTGCCGCGGCCTTGAAAGCGCGCAGCCCCAGCCTTCGCCCGGCGACTCAAGCTATCGCCTGCGGAGCCGAACTTTGACTGACGGCGGCGTCTTCCGCATGGGCGCCGGCCGCCAGCCGACCGGCTGGGTCAAGCAATCAAAGGGATACACCGATGAGGAAGCTCATCAGCATCACCGCCCTGGCCGCAGTCGCGGTCATGGCGTGCGTCTCGGTGGCGTCAGCCGCGACTCACACCACGGTGACGACTGACGGCGTGTTCTACGCCTCGGGCGAGACGCTGTTCTCGGGCGACGTGATCTCCGTGAAGAAGGCGTGTGCGAACAAGCGCGTCGTCACGATCTTCCGGAAGCGCCCGGGCGCGGATCAGAAGATCGGCGTAACCAAGTCCAAGGAAGGGCTCACCATCAAGGGCCTGTATTTCTGGACCTTCGCCCAGAAGGGCTTGCTGCCGAAGGGGACGTACTACTCGGTGGTCAAGCCGACCGACGGGTGCCTCGGAGCCCGCTCCACGGGGTACGCCGGGCCCGGCTGATTGACGGGAGGTGGCGTCCGAGGGGCGCCGCCTGCCGCCAGCCGATCGGCGGCGTCTACACAGCGAGGTTGCATGGAGTCTCAGCTTGGAGAGCGGGCCGTCTGGCCGCCGCGGGCGCCCGGGAGGTAGTCTCGACCGGGAGTTCGTGATCGGGAGGGAGCGCCGCTGAGTACGCGCAGGAGCGTCGCCATCGCCGCCCTGGCCTGCGCGGTCCTCGGCGGGGCGGCGTGGGCGGCGACGGTCACCGAGCTCACCGGCGGGGTGACGACCGGCTTCAGCGCCAACGGCGCGCCGGTCGGCATCGCGGTCGGCCCGGACGGCAGGATCTGGTTCACCGAGCAGGCTCCGCCCGGGCGGGTGGCGCGGACCAACGTTGAACGGGACGGTCACCGAGCTCATCGGCGGGGTGACGACCGGCTTCAGCGCGAACGCTGGACCGACCGAGATCGTGGCCGGCCCGGACGGCAACCTCTGGTTCACGGAGTTCCAGAACCCCGGCCGGGTGGGGCGGGTGAACGCCGACGGCACCGTGACCGAGCTCGTCGGCGGCGCGACGACCGGGTTCACCGCTAACGGCGGGCCGCGCGGGATCGCGAGCGGCCCCGACGGCAGGATCTGGTTCACCGGGCTGGTCAATCCGGGCCGGGTCTCCCGCGTGAACGGCGACGGCACCGTGACCGAGCTCGTCGGCGGCGCGACGACCGGGTTCACCGCCAACGGCGGGCCGCGCGGGATCGCGAGCGGCCCCGACGGCAGGATCTGGTTCGCGCAGTCAGGCGACCCGGGCCGGGTGGCGCGGGTCAACGCCGACGACACCGTCACCGAGCTCGTCGGCGGCGTGACCCCCGGCTTCAGCGCTAACGGCACGCCGCGCGACGTCACGACCGGCCCGGACGGCCGGATCTGGTTCACCGAGCAGGCCCCGCCCGGGCGGGTGGCGCGGGTGAACGGCGACGGTACGGTCACCGAGCTCGTCGGCGGCGTGACATCGGGCTTCAGCGCAAACGCCACCCCGACGGACATCACGACCGGCCCGGACGGCCGGATCTGGTTCACCGAGCAGGCCCCGCCCGGGCGGGTGGCGCGGGTGAACGGCGACGGCTCGGTGACCGAGTTCGCCGGCGGCGCGACGCCGGGCTTCCGCGCGAGCACGACGCCCACCGGGATCACGGCCGGCCGCGACGAGCGCATCTGGTTCACCGAGCAGGCCGACCCCGGCGGGGTGGCCGCCATCGCGACGCCGCCGGAGGCGGCCACGGGCGAGGCGCAGGCGCTCTCGCCGACCCAGGCCCGGGTATCCGGCGCGGTGAACCCCGAGGCCCGGGCGACGAGCGTGCGCTTCGAGTACCGCCCGGCCGGGGGCGCGTTCATCTCCTCGCCCCTCCAGCAGGCGGCGACCGGCGCCGAGGGCCCGGGGGCCCTGCCGGTGTCGGCGACCCTGAGCGGGCTCGCGCCGCGCACGACGCTCGAGTACCGGCTGGTGGCCACGAACGCCGCCGGCACCTCGGTCGGCGCCATCCGAACCTTCACGACGCCGGCGGCGGGCGGCGTGCTCGGCCGGGCGTCGGCCCGCTGCGCCGGCGCGCGGGCGACCATCGTCGGCACCCGAGGCGCGGACGCCTTGAGGGGCACGCGCCGACGCGACGTCATCGCCGGGCTGGCCGGCGATGACGTGATCAGGGGGCTGGGAGCGCGCGATCAGATCTGCGGCGGCCCCGGGGCGGACCGAATCCTCGGAGGCGGGGGCGGGGACGTGCTGCGCGGCGAGGCCGGCCGCGACGTTCTGCTGGGCGGCCCGGGTCGCGATCGGCTGCTGGGCGGCCCGGGTCGCGATCGGCTGCTGGGGGGCGGCGGCCGGGACCGGCTGCTCGGCGGGCTGGGCCGCGACGCGCAGGTTCAGTGAGCCGTCGCCGCCCAAGACCTGGCCGCGGGGGCGCGCTTTCCGGACCTCGAGCTCCCCGACCGCTCGGGTCGCCGACCGGGCTGGTGGTGTCCGAAGAAGTTCCGGCGCGACGGCCTTGAGCTGGCCGATCCCGGCTCTCTGAGCGGCGCCCGTCCGCCGGGTCGATGCCCGGTCGCCCCCTCCAGGTAGGCCAGCGCGGCGCCGGTGCCGGATAGCTGGGACGGGAGCGCGTGCTCACGCGAGAGGCGTCTGGACGGTGTGGACACCGCTGCCCGTCAACCGAATCTAGGTCTGTAGGACAGACCTAGCCGCGGCGGGCTCGCGAAACTCGGTGGATGTCAGCGGTCTTGGGGCACCCGGGGGCATTGACCGAAGCTGAGTGGTCCAGAGCGATGCCCGTACCGAGTCGACACGACCGCCCTGGCGTACTGCGGGCCGCAGTACGCCTCCAGCCGCCCGCGAAACCGTACCCGGACCTTGGCCGGGGTGAACGGATAATGGTTCCCAAGGATCGCCCCGACCGCCACGGCCTCGTCGTCGCCGATCCGGATCCATTTCAGTGCCCGGAGCCGCATGAACCATGGGTTCGAGGGCTGGTCATCCCCGCTCAGCGACAGGTCGCAGCGCTGCGGTCTCCGTCGGGCGAGCGACAACCAGGCACCGGGTCGGTTGACGAGACATGGCACTGCGGTCGGGGGTGGGTTCACGCAGGAGTACGAGATCTCGTGCGAGACACCGAGGTCATCGACCACGGCTGCCGGCATCCCGAGACCGCGCATGAATCGACAACCCCCAAGCGAGGAGCCCACCGTCGCGATGTTCCATGCGAAAGCGGTTGGATCGGCGCGTCGTAGGACGTATCGGGCCCCCTGCAGCTGCTCGCCGCGGTGAGTGCCAGAGACGTCCGCATAGGCCCATCGCCCATCGATGGTCGAGACGCGGGCGGCGGTGGCTGTCAGGGCGATCTCCGGGTCGGGGTCCGGGGCGCTCACAGCCGCGAGCATCGAACCGACTTCCTCGGCAGTGGCAGCTCGATCGGCCAGCGCCGTTCCCGCGCCCCCCGACATCAGCGCGCCCAAGGCGGCAAGAAGTCCGGCGGCCAAGGCCGCCCGGCGAAGCCGACGGGTCAGGCCGCCGCTCATTCGGCCGGGTGTTCCGTCTCGCTGGTCTCCTGCAACACAGACGCCATCGGGAACCACCTCGGCCTCCTCCGGGCCCCACTGAACCCCTGCCGTCCGCCGTTGGCCATGTCTTGACCTCTCGCCGGGCCCGCCTCATAAGGGCGGCCCGGACCTGCCCATCTGAGCCCTCCTCATGGTGTGGGAGGCCCTCCCAGGGCCGACGAAAGATCTGGGGGCAATCTGGGGCAATCTGGCGGTCTGAGGCGGCCGGAGGCGTCCTGTGGCGGTGACGGGCGTGGAATGCTCGTCAGCCGAAAACGCCTTGAACTGGCCGATCCTGAGTATCCGAGACGGAATGCCCCCAACGGGATTCGAACCCGTGCCGCCGCCTTGAAAGGGCGGTGTCCTGGGCCGCTAGACGATGGGGGCGGGGGACAAGCAAAGGGGCCCGGGGTGGCTCGAGCACCGCCCCAGGCCCCCGGTGGCAGCAGTGGATTGCCGAGGGGCGCGGTTGCGCTCCCCCTAGCTGCCGCTTGCGCGTAGGGGCGCGCCCCTAGCTACTGCCACCTCCACTGGTGCTATGCAATAGGACCACCTCCTTTCCGTGGTGAGAGGACGATAGCGGCGGGCGCGGCCGACGGTCCAGGCGCCGGACCGGGTTCGGGGAGCGAGGCCGCGGGTAGGCTCACCACCGTGGCCGACGTCGACCTGATCGTGATCGGCGCCGGCATGGCCGGGATGAACGCGGCGGAGCGGGCGTCCGCCGCCGAGGCGACCGTCGCGGTGATCGAGCGCGACCGGGTCGGCGGCACCTGCCCGATCCGCGGGTGCATCCCGAGCAAGGCGCTCATCCGCAGCGCCGAGGTCGCCCACGAGGTGCGCTCGGCGGCCGGGTACGGCGTGCGGGTCAACGGGTTCGAGGTTGACGTGGGGGCGGTGATCGGGCGCGTCCAGGCGATCGTCGACAAGGGGGCCGACGGGGCGCGGTCCCACCTGGAGTCGCTGCCGGGCGTGCGGCTGGTCATGGGGGAGGCGCGCTTCGAGGAGCCGGGCGTCGTGAGCGTCGACGGCGAGCGCCTGCGCGCTCCGCGGGTGGTGATCGCGGCCGGCGCCGCGCCCCGGCCGCTGCCGGTCCCGGGCCTGGACGAGGTCGGCTACCTGACGAGCGACGACGTCCTGCGCCTGCGGGAGCTGCCGGAGCGCCTGCTCGTCATCGGGGCGGGGCCCGTGGGCCTCGAGCTCGGCCAGGCCCTCGGCCGGCTCGGCTCGCGGGTGACGCTGGTGGAGGTGACCGAGCGCCTGCTGCCGGACGCCGAGCCCGAGATCGGCGACGACCCTGGCCGAGCTGCTCGCGGGCGAGGGCATCGAGCTGATGACCGGCGCGCGGATCGAGCGGGCGCAGGCGCGGCCCGGCGGCGGGCCGCGCCTGACCGTCCAGCACGAGGGGCGGACCCGCGAGCTGGACGGCGACGCGATCCTGCTCGGCGCCGGCCGCGGGCCGGCGGTCGAGTCGCTGCGGCTGGAGGCGGCGGGCGTTGATGGCGGTCCCAAGGGCATCCCGGTCGACGCGCGCCTTCGCACCTCCCGGGACGGCCACTTCGCCGCCGGCGACGTGCTCGGCCCGCCGTTCGGCGCCTTCACGCCGACGGCGCGCCGCCTGGGGCGCGAGGCCGTGGACAACGCCCTGGACATCGACCCCCACGACGTCAGCCGCGACGACGGCCCGAGGGCGATCTTCACCGATCCCGAGTACGTGACGATCGGGCTCACCGAGGCGCAGGCGCGCGAGGCCGGCCACGACGTCGGCGTGGCCACGTCGGGCTTCTCGGGCGGCAAGGCCCGGGCGTGGGGACAGGAGCGCGGGACCGTGAAGGCGGTGGTTGACCGCTCGACGCGCCGCATCCTCGGCGCCCACGTGCTCGCGTACCACGCCGCCGACCTCATCCACCCGGTCGCCGTGGCGATGGAGGCCGGCAGCGCGGACCCGCTGCTGTCCGCGATCCACATCCACCCGACCCTCGGCGAGCGGGTGCAGGGCGCCGTGCGGAGCGCCCTCGCCTGAGCCGGGTGCTTCGGGCGAGGCTCAGGCCCCGGCCTGGAAGCGCTCCAGCTCGGCGCCCACCAGGCGCGCCCACTCGCCGGCGCGGGGGAGGGGCACCAGGATGTCGCCCTGGCCCGGGGAGGGCCAGCGCGTGGAGGCCGCCCCGGACCAGCGTGTAGCTCGCCTCGATGCCGAGCGCCCGCATGCGCTCCACGGCGCGCAGCGACTCGCGGGGCGAGACGCCGAACGGTCGGCCGTCGAGGGAGCCGTGGACGACGGCGGCGCGCCGTCCGGCCAGGCCCTCCACGCCGATCTCCTCAGGCAGCCACGGCGCGAGCCCGACGAAGGTGGTCACCGAGGGGTCGTCGGCGACCGCGAGCGAGACGGCGCCGCCCATCGAGTAGCCCAGCAGGGCGACGCGCCGCCGGCCGGACCCCGCAACGGCGTCGAGCGCCGCGCGGGCGTCCTCGACGCACGCGTCGAGTCGCTTCCACGACCGGACCCGGTAGCGGACCTCGTAGAAGGCCAGGCCCCGCAGCTCGGTCGCAAGCCGGCGCACCAGCCAGTTGACCGACGCGCTCCAGTCGCCCGCCAGCGCCCGTCGGACGCCGCCGTTCAGGCACAGCACCGCCGGGCCCCCCTCGGGGCCGGTGCGCCGCATCTCGGCGCCGCTCGCCAGGAGCACCGCGTCGGTGTGCTGCGCGACGGTCATCGGTGCTCAGGGGGCGGCACCGGCGCGACGATACAACCGGCCCGATCCGCGGGCTGGACCCTCAGGGCCGGGTTCGTGAGATCCAGGCGAGCATGTCGTCGAGGCGGTGGGCCCAGAGGAGGGTGAGCCCGCGCGCCTGGGCGTCCTCCAGGTTGGCCCGCTTGAAGACGCCCGACAGCACGGCGGCGGGCACGACCTGGCTGCGCCCGAAGTCCTGCAGCCACGTCTCGGCCTTGTTGGCCGCCTCGTGGTTGACGCGCTTGTAGGAGTTCGTGGCCGAGTTCGAGGCCTTGCACTCGAGCGGCATCCGGCGGCGGTCCCACAGGCCCACGACGAGGTCGGCCTTGCGGTCGCCGAAGGTCCGCTCGGTGCAGAACTCGCCGGGGCCGGGGGCCTCCTCCAGGGTGCGGATGACGCGGGGAGCGGCGACCTCGCGGAAGCCGGCCCGCCGCAGGGCGTCGGCGACCGCCGCCTCCTGGACCACCCGGGCCTCGTTGCGCCGGAGGGTCCGCACGCGCTCGGTGGCCATCAGCGACGCCGTGGCGAGGGCGGCGGCGGCCTTCTCGTCCTCGTGCGGCTCGCGGCCCTCGCCGACCCAGGGGAAGCGGCGCCGGTCGAGGCCGGCCAGCACGGTCTCGACCACCCGGGCCGCGGCCTCGCGGTCGGCGCGCAGGGCGGTGGGAGCGAGGCTGGCCTGCGCGATCACGCGCAGGTCGTCGACCGAGATGAACGGGCCGGCGAGGAAGCGCAGCGCCTCGATGTAGCGCGCCTCGGCGGCGATCTCGCCGGCGCGCTCGCGCAGCTCGGTGAGGTTGACCGTGAGCTCGATCAGCTCCTCGACGGTCCCGAGGCAGTCGTCGAGGTGGGCGTGGTATTGCTCGAGCGGCTCCTCGAACCGCTCGAGCCGGAACGCCTCGATGGCCGCCGCGATGTCGCGATCGAGCGCGTCCGCGCTCCAGCGCGGCGGCGCGACGAAGGCGGAGCCGACGGTCACGCCGTCTCCTCGAGGGGGTCCGGGATCGGGAGGCGCTCCATCTCGCGCGGCTCGAACTTGGTGAGCCCGCCCGCGTAGGTGCGGCCGTCGTGCACGCTCACGCTCCTGCGCAGGGCGAGGAGCAGCCGCTCGATCGCCGCCTCGGGGAGCTCCACCCGGGGGTAGAGGCCGTGGGCGATGTTGATGTGGCGGGCACCGGCCAGGTTGCGGGTGAAGGCCGGCGGCCGGCGCGCCATGTAGGTGGCGAGGATCGGCGCCGGCGCCCGCAGGCCCACCGACCACCACCGTCGCCGCGCCCGGGCGATGTAGCCCTCGTGCGCGCCGTCGCGCCGCGCCCGGGCGAGGAAGCCCTCGATGCGCCGCAGCTCGGGCGCCGAGAAGGCGCCGAGGTCCTGCGGCAGGTTGACGACCAGGCGCAGGTGGCCGGTGGACGACAGGGCCGAGCCCGCCTCGAAGATCTCCCGCGCGCGCGTGACCGACGGGAAGAGCACCTCGTGCGGCAGGTCCGTCTCGCCCTGCCGCACGACCCACGTGGAGTTGCGCCCCGTGACGGCGCCCCGGTGCACCCTCACGAGGTCGCCGAGCTGGATGTGGTCCTCTGGGACGGCGCGCGCCGCGCGCGTGAGCGGCGACCAGCGCCGCGCCTCGCGCAGGCGCTCGGCGGGGACCGGCCGGCCGCCCTCGAGCGCGCCCAGCCGGCGGACGTCCGCGACCCGGCGCATGCGGACGGCGCCGGGCCGGCGGCCGGCCCGGAAGCAGGTGATTGCGGCGGTGACCGCGGCGTCCTCGAAGGGCACCGCCGTCGGCTCGACGACGTGGATCGCCTCCCCGCCGAGCCCGTCCAGCAGGAGCTCGCGCACGAGGCGCCCGTAGTTCGTGTCGAGCCACTCCGACGAGGTGATGAAGGCGCCGCGGTCCCCCGGCCGCGCCCGCGCCGCCGTCGCGAGGAAGAAGTGCACGTGCAGGCCGGCCAGCCGGCTGGCCTCCAGGCCGTGGGCCCGCGCCGTCAGCGCGAGCCACTCCTTCCAGCCCGCGGGGATCTGGTGGTGGCGCACGTAGGGCGGGTTGCCGAGGTAGAGGGTCGGGGCGGAGGGCGGGGCGGCCCCGGCGCCCGCCGAGCGGAAGTCGGCCACCTCGACCCGGGATCGGTCCGCGAGCCCGGCGGCGGCGAGGTGGGCGCGGCAGGCCGCGGCCGCGAGCGGGTCGAGCTCCACGCCCACGATGCGCGCCGAGGGGAAGCGCCGCCCGGCCGCGACGGCGAACCGGCCCGAGCCCGCGCCCGGGTTGACCACCCGCGCGGGCGCGCCCTCGCCGGCGGCCCACGCCACCATCGACTCGACGATGGGGGGCGGCGTGTAGGTCGCGCCGTCGCCGCGCCGTGCCCCGGGCGGGCGCAGCCGGCAGAACGCCTCCCCAAGGGGGTCGGCGCCCGCGGCGATGCGCGCTCGCAGCCGGCGGAGGACGGCCGCCGCCGGAGGCGAGGGGTCGAGCGCCCGGGCGAGGGCGGTCTCGGCCGGCGACCACCCCGGCACCTCCCGCGCGCCGAGCGCGAGGGCGGCCCCGAGCAGGGCCGTCTCCGAGGTGAGCGCGGGCTCGTGGGGCTCGGTGGGCGGCACGCGGGCGATCCTATGGCGGTCGGCGGACACCCCCGGCGCCGCCGCACCGGCGTACAATCGCGGCCCGGCCCGACCCGGGCTCCGCACATGCGCTGGCGCAGATCACCGGGAGGCAGCTCCGGCATCGAGGATCGCCGCGGCGCCGGCGGCGGCTTCGGCGGGAGGATCCCGGGCGGCCGCATCGGCGGCGGGATCGGCGGCGCCGGGATCGTCGGCGTGATCGTCGCCCTGCTGGTCGTCTTCCTGGGCGGAGGGGGCGGCCGGGCCTTCGACGTGGGCGACGCCCTCGAGCCCCTCCCGGCCGCGCCGGACGCCGCGGGCAACGTGGTCGATGACGGGCCCGACCAGACCGCGGAGTTCGTCGCCTTCGTGGTCGACGACGTGCAGACCGCCTGGGACCAGACCTTCCGGGCCGGCGGCCAGCAGTATCAGCCCACCCGGCTGGTCCTCTTCACCGGCGTCGTCGACACGGCGTGCGGCACGGCCTCGTCCGCGTCGGGGCCGTTCTACTGCCCCGCCGACCAGCGGGTCTACCTCGACCTCGGCTTCTTCCGCGAGCTCGAGCGGCGCTTCGGCGCGCCCGGGGACTTCGCCCAGGCGTACGTGATCGCCCACGAGTTCGGCCATCACGTGCAGAACCTGCTCGGCATCATGGACCAGGTGGCGGCCGCCCAGCGCGACGACCCCGAGAACGCGAACGAGCTGTCGGTGCGCCTCGAGCTGCAGGCCGACTGCCTGGCCGGCGTCTGGGCCCACTCGGCCTACGAGGACAACCTCCTCGAGCCGGGCGACCTCGAGGAGGGCCTGACCGCGGCGGCGGCCGTGGGCGACGACCGCATCCAGCAGGACGCGACCGGCAGGATCGACCGGGAGAGCTTCACCCACGGCACCTCCGCGGAGCGGCAGGAGTGGTTCCAGCGCGGCTTCGACGAGGGCACGATCGAGGCCTGCGACACCTTCGCCTGACGTGGCGCGGCTCGTCGTCCTGCTGCGCGGGATCAACCTCGGCCCGGCGAACCGGGTCGCGATGGCCGACCTGCGGGCGCTGCTCGAGGACCTGGGCTACGAGGACGTCAGCACCCACCTCCAGAGCGGCAACGCGGTGGTGACGGCCGACGCGACGCCGGCCGCCGTGGCGAAGGCCGTCGAGAAGGCGATGGCCGACCGCCTGGGCCTCGACGTCGCGGCCGTCGTCCGCACGGGCGGCGAGCTGGCGAAGATCGTCGCCGCGGACCGCCTGGGCGACGTCGCCGACGACCCCGCGAAGCGCATGGTCATCTTCCTGCCGGCGAAGGCGAGCCGGTCCGCCCTCCGGGCCCTCGAGCGGGAGGACTTCGGCGACGAGCGGCTCGAGGCCGCCGGCCGCGAGGTCTACGCCTGGTGCCCCGGCGGGATCGGCCGCAGCCCACTGATGACGGCGATCGGCAAGACCGAGCTCGGGCGGACCGGGACCGCGCGCAACTGGAGGACCGTGACGCGGCTCGCGGAGATGGCCGGCCCGGCCTGATCCGCCGTCGCCCTGCCGGGCTGCGGGTCAGGCCGGGCTGCTGGCGAAGCCGAGGGCGCGGGAGGCCGTCGCGGCGGTCTCGCGGCAGTGCGCGATGATCTGCCGCGACTCGACCTGGAACCGCTCGATCGGCACCGAGACCCCGATCGACGCGACCGTGGCGCCGCCCGCGTCGAGCACCGGCGCCGCCACGCAGCAGCAGCCCTCGGCGAGCTCCTCGATCTCCACCGCGTAGCCGCGCTCGCGCGTCTCGGCGAGGTCGCGCTTGATCGCCCGCCTCGTCACCAGCGTGTGGCGCGTGCAGGGGGGCAGGGGGCGCGAGCCCAGGTAGTCGTCGATCGCCTCCGGGGGGCAGGCGGCGAGCAGGGCCTTGCCGACCGCCGCGACGTGGGCGACCCGGCTGAAGCCGACGCCCGGATCCGCGAGGTGGAGCCGCTGCGACGCCCGCACGACCTCCGCGACCGCCACCTCGCCTCGCCGCATCACCGCCAGGTAGGCGTCCTCCTCGACGGACTCGGCGAGGTCGGCGACCAGCGGGAGCGTCACCTCCGCCGGGTCGAGGCGCTGCTGGAAGGCCTGGAGGAGCTCGGAGAGCTTCGGCCCGAGGCCGTAGCAGCCGTGCCCCAGGCGGACCGCATAGCCCTCGTGCTCCAGGGTGTGGAGCACCCGGTAGCTCGTCCCCAGGCTCGCCCCCAGCTGCTGCGCGAGCGCCTTCGCCGGCAGCGGCCCGGGCGCGGCCGCGATCAGCTCGAGCGCGCGGAGCGCCCGCTCGGTTGAACGCCAGGAGGTCGCGCGGCTCCTGCGCCTGGGCGATGAGCGTCGCCCGCAGCGCGGCGCCCTCCATCCCCGCCCCCCGACCGTCCGGCATGCGCACTCCCGCCCCGGCGCGGGCCTCGAAAACCCTGCTCAGGCCCGCCGGAACCCTACGCGACGGCGCAGGGCGGGGCCAGTTTTCCGGATACCGGAGTCTGCGCGGCCCCGCCTCGACGGCCCCGGCGCCACCGCGGGAGGATGGCCCCTCGTAACGGACGTCACGATATGGAGGCTCGATGTACCGCGACAATGAGGGAACGAGTACTTCGTCGTCGACAGCCACCTGCACTGGTGGGACGGCAGCCCCGAGAACCAGAAGAACAAGTACGGGGCGGGCTTCATCTCCTGCTTCTACGACTACCACTCGGGCCTGTCGCCGGCGGAGTACGTCTGGCCCCGTGAGAAGTACGAGAAGTACGACCAGGAGACGATGGTCAACGACCTGTTCGTCAACGGATACGTGGACATGGGGATCCTCCAGTCCACCTACCTGTCCGACTTCTACGTCAACGGCTTCAACACGACCGAGCGCAACGCGATGGTGAAGGACAAGTACCCCGACCGCTTCATCCTCAACAGCGCCTGGGACCCCCGTGCCGAGGAGGCGGGGCTCGCCGACTTCGAGGAGAAGGTGGAGAAGTACAAGCTGAAGGGGGTCAAGCTCTACACCGCGGCATGGCGCGGTGACTCGCGCGGGTGGAGCCTGAAGAGCCCGTGGGCGGAGAAGTACCTCGAGAAGTGCGTCGAGCTGGGCGTGAAGAACGTCCACGTCCACAAGGGGCCGACGATCTGGCCGCTCGACAAGGACAGCTTCGACGTCTCCGACGTCGACTACGTCGCCACCAACTTCACCGACCTCAACTTCATCGTCGAGCACGTCGGCATGCCTCGGATCGAGGACTTCTGCTGGATCGGCGTCCAGGAGCCGAACGTCTACGGCGGCCTCGCGGTGCTGATGCCCTTCATCCACCCCCGGCCGAGGTACTTCGCCGACGTGATGGCGGAGCTCCTGTTCTGGCTCGGCGAGGACCGCCTGCTCTTCGCCTCCGACTACGCGCTCTGGCACCCGAAGTGGATCGTCGAGAAGTTCGTTGACTTCCACCTCCCCGAGCAGGTCAGCACCGACGTCGGCGTCTCGCTGAGCGTCGAGGCCAAGCAGAAGATCCTGGGCCTGAACGCGTGCAAGCTCTACGACATCGACCCCGTCGAGCACGGCGCCAAGCTCCGCGCCGACGAGTTCGGCAAGAAGGCCGCGACGGGGCCCGCCGCGGCGGCCACGACGGGGCCCGGCCCGCAGGCGGAGGGCGCGCTGGCCGAGGAGGTCACGACGTGAGCCCGAGCCTCGCCGAGGCGAGGGACGCGCTCGCGCGGGTGATGGACCCGGAGCTCGACAAGTCCCTCGTCGCGCTCGACTTCGTCCAGTCCCTCGACGTCGCCGACGGGGAGGTGAGGGCGACCATCCGGCTGCCCACGTTCTGGTGCTCGCCCAACTTCGCCTACCTGATGATGAGCGACGCCCACGAGGCCCTGCGGGCCCTTCCCGGGGCCCCGGCGGTCTCGGTGAGGCTCGTGGACCACTTCGAGGGCGAGCGGATCACCGAGGCGGTCGCCGCCGGGCGCTCCTTCCAGGCGGCCTTCCCGAGCCAGGCCGAGGGCGAGCTCGACGAGCTTCGCCGCCGCTTCCGCGCTCAAGGCGTTCGTGGTGCGCCAGGAGCCGGTCATCCGCGCCGCGCGCGAGGCGATCGGGGACGCCGCGGCGGTCGCGTTGCGGATGGGCGACGGCTCCCGGCCCCAGTGGGCCGAGCCGGACGACTGGGCCGAGTACCTCGTGCGCAGGCGCGAGCTCGGCATGGGCGAGGATCCCGGCGCCCTCGTCTTCACCGACGCCCAAGGGGGGCCGCTCGCGGCGGACGGGCTGCCGGACTACCTCCGGCTGGCCCGCTCGGTGCGCATCAGCCTCGAGTCCAACACGGAGTTCTGCACCGGCCTCCTCGCGGCGCGCTACGGCGACGGCCTCGAGGAGTGGCGCGCCAAGGAGGTGGCGGCATGAAGGCGGCTCTGCTCCCTGCCTACGACTCGGAGCTGTCGATCGAGGACGTCCCGGCGCCCGAGGTCCAGTCGCCGACGGACGTCATCGTGCGGATCGGCGGCGCCGGCCTCTGCCGGACCGACCTGCACATCATCGAGGGCATCTGGAAGGAGAAGGTCGACGTCGAGCTCCCGTACATCCTCGGCCACGAGAACGCCGGATGGGTCGAGGACGTCGGGCCCGGCGTGCGGAACGTCAAGCCGGGCGATGCCGTCATCGTCCACCCGGTGATCACCTGCGGCCTCTGCCGGGCCTGCCGGGTGGGCGAGGACATGCACTGCGTGGACCTCAGCTTCCCCGGCATCACCACGAACGGCGGCTTCGCCGAGTACCTCCTGACCGGCGAGCGGGCGATCATCAAGCTCCCCGACGGCCTCGAGCCCAAGGCGATCGCCCCCTACGCCGACGCCGGGATCACGGCCTACCGGGCCGCCAAGCGGGCCGCTGAGCGACTGCAGCCCGGGACGAAGTGCGCGCTCATCGGGGTCGGCGGGCTCGGGCACATCTGCGTGCAGGTGCTCGGCGAGCTGTGCGCGACCGAGATCATCGCGGTGGACCGCTCCGCCGAGGCCCTGAAGCTGGCCTCGTCGCTCGGCGCCCACCACGTCGTCGACGGCTCCAAGGTCGACGCGGTGGAGGGGGTCCTGGAGCTCACCGACGGCGAAGGGGCCCACGCGGTCATCGACTTCGTCGGCGAGGGCAGCGCGATCCCACAGGCCCTCGGGATGCTGCGCAAGGGCGGCACCTACTGGGTGGTCGGCTACGGCGGCCGGATCGAGGTGCCGGCCATCGACATGATCTTCAGCGAGATCGCCGTCGTCGGCAGCCTCGTCGGCAACTACAACGAGCTGGCCGAGCTGATGGACCTGGCCGGCCAGGGCCGGGTGAAGCTCGAGGGGGCCGAGTACCGGCTCGACGACATCAACGGCGCGATCCACGACCTGGAGGGCGGCAACCTCCGCGGCCGCGGCGTGATCATCCCCTAGGCGAACGGCCCGCCCGCGGCGGTGCCGCGGGCGGCGCCACTCCCCGGCCTCAGAGCTCGGCCTCCGGGTTCCGCTCCAGGACCTCGATCCGGTAGCCGTCCGGGTCGCGCACGAAGAAGATCTTCGGCCCGCCCGGGTACGGGGCGTACGGCTCCTTCTCGGGCGCGATCCCGTGCTCGGCCATCCGGGCGATCTCGGCGTCGGCGCCGTCGCTCGACACGAGCGCGATGTGCCCGTAGCCCTCGCCCACGTCGTACGGCTCGGTGCGGCCGTCGTTGAGCGTCAGCTCGAGCCTGGCGCCGTCGCCGGGGAGCCCCAGGAAGATCACCGTCGCCGTGTCCCCTCCGACGCGGCGGCGCCCGCGCTCCTCGAACCCGAGGGCGCGGTAGAAGGCCAGCGAGCGCTCCTCGTCGAGCACTCGGATCATCGTGTGGATCAGCTCGGCGGGCACAGCTCCCCCTCCGGACGCGGGACCGTGCCGGGATCCTAGTCGGCCGGTGAGCGGCGCACTCGGGGCGCTCAGGTGCAGATCTCCCCGCCGAGCGTCGTCGCCCCCCGCACGCCGCCGGGGCCGATCGCCTTTCGCGTCGCCGCGCGGATCGCCGGGATGTCGGGCACCGGATAGCCCCCGTCCACCCAGCCGGCGGAGTAGGCGGGCGGCACGAACCCGAGCGAGACGACCTTGCGCTGGTCGATCCCCGCGACCAGCCGCACGAGCTCGGGGAGCACGCGGCGCGGGATGTCGGTGCTCACGTTCTGCCGCGCGGCCCGGGCCAGGCGCGGGAAGGCCCGGAGCACGCGGGCGGGGTCGGCCTGGCGGGCGAGGGCGACCATGACGCAGCGCTGGCGGCGGATCCGCTCGTAGTCGGAGCTGTAGCTGCGGGCGCGGACGTAGGCGAAGGCCTCGAGGGCGGTGAGCGTCTGGCGGCCCGGCTGGAGGTCGATGCGGATCCACTCCTGGCCGTCCTCGGGAGGGGAGACGCGGTCGAGCACCGGCCTGGGCACGTCGATCGTCACGCCGCCGAGGGCGTTGACCATCTCGACGAAGCCGCGGAAGTCGACCAGCGCGTAGTAGTTGACGCGCAGGCCGGTGAGGTTGGCGGCCACCTGCTTCAGCGCCGTCGCGCCCGGGTCCCGGCCGGGGAAGCGGTCGGGGTACCGCCGGGCCCAGCCGTAGAGGGCGTTGAGGATGTCGGGGAAGCGCCCGTCCGGCACCAGGCCGGCGGCCGCCGGCGGCAGCGGCACCCCGCCCATGTTGCGGGGCAGGGAGAGCAGCGCCGCCCGGCGCGTGCGGGCGTGGATGGTCGCCACGACCATCGTGTCGGTGCGCAGTCCCCAGCGCCCGGGCCCCGCGTCGCCCCCCAGCAGCAGCACCGTCAGGCGGCCCCCCGGCGGCCAGGCGGCGGCCGCCTCGGCGCGGGCCCGCGCCTGCAGCGCCTGCAGCTTGTCCTGCTCCACGCCGTCGGTCGGCCCGAACGGCAGGCCGGACGGGACGTCCGCCGGGTCCACGTCGGCGAAGATCGTCGTCACCGCGTCGTAGGCGCTCCACTGGTACCAGGCCGCCACGGCGTGGGGGACGGCGACGACCGCGAGCAGCCCGGCGAGCAGCGCCGCGCGCGCGGCCCGGCGCGCCGGCCGGCTCCCGAGCCGCCACGCGTCGGCCACCGCCCCGCCGCGGAACACGAGCACCGCCCCGTTCAGCGCGAGGGCGCCGAGGAGCACCTCGGGCCGCAGGGCCTGGCCCACCAGGAAGACGACGTCCTGGCGGGCGAGCACCAGCGCCCCGATCAGCAGCGCGACCGCGACGCCCACCATCGCGGCGCCGCGGGCGCGGGCCCCGCCGTGGATCTGCCCCGCGCCCGGGAGCACCACCGAGAGGGCCGCGCAGCTCAGGCCGCGCGGTCTGCTCCGGGCCGCCGGGGCATCGGTGCGCGCCCCGGCGGCCGGCTCGGCGGGGGCGGCGACGGCGGCCGGCGCGGCCGCCGGGACGCTCGGGATCCCGCGGTGCGGCGGCAGCGGCGTGCGCTGCGCGCGTCCGATGACGGACAGCGTGGCCAGCGCGAACGCGGCCATCGCCGCCCACCGGGCCCCGCGGGCGCGCAACGTGTCGATGGCCATCCCGTCATCCTCCACCGCGGCCGGGCCCCGCGGCGAGCACAGGCACGCGATTGAAACGGCACTCGCAACGACTCTAAGCTCCGGCCGGGAGGTGAGCGATGGACGCGTCCGCCGTGGCCGAGCGCTACTTCGAGGCCTGGAACCGCCGCGACCCGGAGGCGATCGCGGCCGTCTTCGCGGAGGGGGGCACCTACACCGACCCGAACGTCCCGGACGGGATCGGCGCGGAGGCGACCGCTCAGTACGCCGGCGGCCTCTTCGCCGGGTTCCCCGACCTCGCCTTCGAGATCGAGAGCTCGGGCGTCCGCCCCGACGGGTCGGTCGCCGCCCAGTGGCTGATGACCGGCACCAACGCCGGCCCCTACCAGGGGCTGCCTCCGTCGGGGCGCGAGGTCCGGCTGCCGGGCGCCGACGTGATCACCGTCGAGGGCGACCGGGTCCGATCGGTGGTCGGCCACTTCGACACCGCGGTCGTGCCGCGCCAGCTCGGGCTCCAGGTGGTGGTGCAGCCCGACCGGATCGGGCCCTTCGTCTTCGGCACGAGCACCTAAGTCTCGACCGATGGCCGCGAGCCCGGCGCGATGAGCCTGACGGTGCTCGAGGCGCGCTCGCCGGAGGAGATTCAGGAGGTCCGCTCCCGAACCCGGGAGGTGATCTCCGACCTGATGGGGACCCAGGGGTTCATCAGCTGGGTGGGCGTGGTGGTCGACAACCGGATGTTCACGATCACCGCGTGGGACGGCCCCGACGACGTCGCCCGGCTCTCAGAGAGCCCCGCCCACGGCGAGGCCATGCGGGCGTTCTTCGCCCCGGACCCCGGCGGCCTCGCCGCGGGCGGCCAGACCGGCGTCTGGGAGCCGCACCGCCTGAACGGCCTCTGGGCGCGCTGCGCCGCCTGCGGCCGCATGGTGCGGCCGGCGCCGGACGGCCGCTGCGCGTGCGGCGCCGAGCCGGCGCTCACGCGCTACTGGTAGCGGGCCCCTCTCACCCGGAGTGGTCGGGCGGCTCGGCGACGACGTCGAACGCGCCGTCGGTGTCCACGAGGTCGAGCGTGCGGCGGACCGCCCCGTCGCCCGCGCAGAGCGTAATCCGGCTTCCGGCCCGCTCGGCGTCGTCGCGGGCGCGGAAGAGGGCCCGGACGCCGTGGGAGTCGATGAACTCCAGCTCGCGCAGGTCGACGAGCACCGCGCCCGGGGCCGCGTCGCGGGCGAGCCTCGCCAGCAGGCGGTGGACGGCCTCGGCATCCGCCAGGTCCAGATCGCCCGACAGCACGACGCCCCAGCGGGGCGGCTCCATGAGTTCCACCTCGACGTTGTGGAAGGTGTCCGACACGTCCGCTCCCGCGGCCGGGGTGGAACGGAGCCCGATCATCCCACAGGTCCGGCGAGCGCCACCAGACACATCGCGTCGAGCCCCGGGCAGCCGCTGCAGAAGGGCTGGGAGGTCGTCGCCGCGGACGGCCGCTGCAGGAACCGCCCCCATCAGGCCTCCAGCTTAGGCCGCCCGTCGGCCGCCGGCGCCGCGCGCACGGCTCGCGCCCGTCCCGGTCTCACCGGATCCTGAGGCGGCCTTCACCCTCTCCTGAGGTCGGCCTGTCGAGATGGGCGGGACCGGCAACGACCCAGGAGGATGGAGATGACCGACGAGACGGACCGGCCCGCCGGGCGCCGCCGAGGCACGCGGCTCGCCGTGGCCGGCGCGACCCTCGCGCTCGGCCTCGGCGCGCTCGGCCTGGCGGCCACGGGCGCCTTCGCCGACGGGGGCGCGTCGCAGGGCTCGTCGTCCGGCGGCGCCGCGACGACGTTCGTGCAGGACGGGACGACGACGCCCGAGCAGCAGGCGCCGGACCGGGGCGACTGCCCCGGCGGGTCGCGGCAGGGCGGTGACGGCCAGGGCTCGTCGACGACCCCGAGCTGACCCCGCGGTGATATCCCTGGGCCCTCGTGGCGGCCGAGACGCTCAGCCCGAGGGCCCTCAACCGCGCCCTCCTCGCGCGTCAGCTCCTGCTGGAGCGCGCCGACGTGCCGCCCCTCGAGGCCGTCGAGCGCCTGGTCGGGCTCCAGGCTCAGGAGCCGCTCGACCCCTACACCGCGCTGTGGTCGCGACTGTCGGGCTTCCGCTCCGAGGCGCTGGCGGCCCTGCTCGAGCAGCGGCGCGCCGTCCGAATCGCCGCGATGCGGGGCACCATCCACCTCGTGAGCGCCGAGGACTGCCTCGCGCTGCGCGCGCTGATGCAGCCGGTGCTCGACGCGGAGCTCTCGCGCCACCCGGCCTACGCGCCGCTGCTGGCCGGCGTCGACCTGGCGCCCGTGATGCGGGCCGCGCGCGAGGCGCTCGCCGAGCCGCGCAGCACGCGAGAGCTGCGGGCGATCATGCGCGAGGGCTTCCCGGAGCACGACGCCGCCGCCCTCGCCTATGCATGCCGGTGCCTCCTGCCGCTCGTACAGGTCCCGCCGCGTGGCGTCTGGGGGCGCACGGCGCAGGTCACGCTCGCGACCGCCGAGTCGTGGCTGGGCCGCCCGCCGCCGCCTGAGCCGTCGATCGACGACGCCGTGCTGCGCTACCTCGCGGCCTTCGGGCCGGCGGCGCCCGCCGACGCCGCCGCGTGGTCGCGCCTGCCGGGCATGCGGGCCGTCCTGGAGCGCCTGCGCCCGCGGCTGCGGACCTTCCGCGACGAGCGCGGGCGCGAGCTCTTCGACCTGCCCGACGCGCCGCGGCCCGACCCGGGCACGCCGGCGCCGGTGCGCTTCCTCCCGGAGTACGACAACGTCCTGCTGTCGCACGCCGACCGCAGCCGCGTCGTCGCGGACGCCGACCGGGCCCGGCTGTCGGCCGCCGCGGGGATCGGGTCCGGCTCGGTGCTGGTGGACGGCGTCGTGCGCGCGCTCTGGCGCCTCGAGGGCGACCGCGGCTCGGGGGCGGCGACGCTGGTCGTCACGCACACCGGCATCCCGAAGCGGGCCGCCGCCTCGGTCGCCGCGGAGGGCCGGAGGCTCATGCGCCTGGTCGCGGCCGGCGCGGACGGCCGCGAGGTGCGCCTCGTGGCCGCGCCGTGAGCCCCGTGCGATGATGCCGGCATGGAGCCGTCGGAGGGCGTCCCCCTCTGGGCCCGGGCGGTCGCCGACCCGGCGTTCCGCGAGGCCCTCATCGGCGACCCGCTGCGGGCGCTGGCCGAGGCCGGGGACGTGAGCGCCTCGGCCGACCAGGTGCGCCAGCTCGAGGAGATGGAGCACGACGAGCGGGCAGAGCTGGTGATGGGCGTCGTCCGCGAGATCCATTGGCGCGGCGGCCAGGCCCGCTTCGGGTCGATCCACTCGGACGGCCGGATCGGCGGTCCGGACCTGCGCGACGAGCTTCGCTAGCGGTCGACCTCGGGGGTCAGCCGCTCCGTCCCCTCGCCGCTAGGGCCGCGAGAGCGGGGCGCCCTCCGCCGGCTCGGGGACGACGAGGATGGGCCGGGTCGCCTCCTCGGCGAGGCGGGTCGCGACCGAGCCGAACAGCGCCGCGCGCGCCGCGCTCTGTCCGCGCGCGGCGATCGCGAGCATCCGCGCGCCCTCCCGGTCGGCGACGGCCTGGAGGGCGTCCCACGGCGCGCCGGGCTCCACGACGCCGGTCGCGCCGTCGCCGGCCGCGCCGAGGGCCTCCTCGACGATCTGCACGGCGTCGGCCTCCCGGGCATCGGGCTGGCCAGTGAGCGGGGGCTGGGTGGAGCGCGCGCCCAGGTAGGCGATCGTCGCCCGCAGGTCCTTGAGGGCGTGGGCGATCACGACCCGTCCGCCGAGGGCGCGCGCAAGCCCGCCGGCGATCCGCGCCGCGGCCACGGCGTGGCCTGATCCGTCGACGCCGCAGACGACCGTCGCCCCCTCGCCGTCACCGTCACTCCCACCGGCGTAGTGGGGCGGAACGACGACCACCGGGATCGGGCTGCGGGCGGCGAGCTCCCGCGTCACGCTGCCGAGCAGCCCCGAGCGCAGTGCCGCGTGCCCCCGCGAGCCCACGACGAGCAACTCGGCGCCCTCGTTCGACCGCGGCGGCCATCAGCGCGTCCGCTGCCGGGCCCGGGGGCAGCAGGCGCACCTCGGCCTCCCCGGCGCCGGCCTGGTCGCGGAGGGCGGCCAGCCGGTCGGCCTGGTCGCCGGGCCCATCGACCGCATGGGCGATGAGGAGGCCGGTGTCGAGGCCGGCGGCGAGGCGGCGTGCGACCCCGATGGCCGGCGCGGCCGCGTCGGAGAGGTTGACGCCGCAGACGATCATGCGCGGAGACTACGCCTCACCTCCGGCCGAGGGTCGGCGCGCCGGTCGTGCAGCCGAAGATCCGCCGCCGGACGGCGGCGATGGAATAGCCTCGCCCGGAGCGACCCCGGGGGGCTTGCGGCGTGAAGCGGATCGTCGTCTGCTGCGACGGCACCTGGAACATCCCGGACCAGGTGTCGCCGACGAACGTCGTCAAGGTCGCGCTCGCCCTGGCCGACCGGGACTCGTCGGGTGTCCCGCAGAGGGTCTTCTACAACGCCGGGCTCGGCACGAGCCCCGGCGAGCGGCTGCGGGGCGGGGCCTTCGGGTTCGGGCTGTCGAAGCACGTCCGCGAGTGCTACCGGTTCCTCGTCGAGAACTACGAGCCGGGCGACGAGCTCTACTTCTTCGGCTTCAGCCGCGGCGCGTTCACCGCGCGCAGCACCGCCGGGATGGTCCGCAACAGCGGGATCCTGCGGCGCGAGCACGCGAGCCGGCTGGGCGACGCCTACGCGATCTACCGCGGACGCGACCCGACGTCCCACCCGCGCGGCACCCGGGCGACCCTCTTCCGGCGCTCCTTCTCCCACGAGCCGCGCATCCACTTCATCGGCGTCTGGGACACGGTCGGCGCCCTGGGGATCCCGGTGCTCGGGCCCGGCTGGGCCAACGTGCTCAATCGCCGCTGGGAGTTCCACGACACGGACCTGAGCACGATGGTCGACCTCGCGTACCAGGCGCTCGCGATCGACGAGACCCGCGGGCCGTTCGTGCCGAGCCTCTGGAACCGTCAGGACGAGGCGCGCGACCAGGTGCTCGAGCAGGTCTGGTTCGCGGGCGTCCACTCCGACGTCGGCGGCGGGTACGACGACTGCGCGCTCGCGGAGATCCCCCTGCTCTGGCTCGTTCGACCGAGCGGCCCGCGCCGGGCTGGAGTTCCGGCAGGGCCATTTCTCCGGCCGCCGGCCCGACGACCCCGGCGCCGCCGCGGACGAGCGCGCCGCCGGGCGCTACGTCGCCCCGAGCGCCGGCGGGCTCGCGCACGACTCGCGCAGGGGGATCTACCGGTGGCTGCGCTCGTACCGGCGCAGCCCGGGCCGCGAGCGGGCCGCCGGCCGGGAGGAGGTCGCCTACGGCCAGGCGATCGCCTCCAGCGCGCGCGACCGCATCGACCTCGACGGATACGGGTCGGAGCGGCTGCGGACGTTCCTCGACGGGGGCGGGGAGATCCGGGACGTCCGGACGACCCCCGGCCTCCCGGACCAGTAGGCGGGGGAGCGGCGGATGTCACTGCGCGTCGTCTCCCGGGCGGCCCTCGGGCTGAGCGAGCTCTCCGCCTTCGCGGTGCGCGAGGCGGGCGGCGCCCGCGAGCTGCTGTGCGTCGGCGACGGCGAGCACGACCTCCTCGCGATCCCGCTCGGGGACGGGGCCGCCCTCGGCGAGGAGGCCCGGCACGATCTGCGGCCCCTCGTTGACGGCCCGGGCGCGTCCGGCTTCGAGGGCCTGGCGTGCGACGGCGCCGGGCTGGTGCTGATCCTGCAGGAGGGGCAGTGCCGCGTCATCGTCCTCGCCCCCGGCCTGGCCCGCCTGGAGGCCGCCATCGAGCTCGCCGTGGCCCGCGACCAACCGGACTTCGGCCGAGACTGGGCGGAGGACGAGAACGCCCGCGGGGAGGGCTTGCTGCTCATGCAGCGCGGGCACCTGCTCGTCGCCAAGCAGAAGGAGCCGGTCTGCCTGATCGAGTTCGGCCCGCCCGGCGACTCCCCCCTCGGCATCGCGCCCGGGTCCCTGCTCGGGCCGCGGGACGAGCTCGCCCTCGGCGCTCGGCGGCGCGGGGGCACCGTCCGCTACGAGGTCCTGGCCTGGTGGCAGCTGCACGCCCGGATCTGCGAAGCGCATCGAGAGCGCCAACGACCTCGCGCTCGACGAGGAGGGCCGGATCCTGCTCGTGAGCTCCCGCTCCCGCCGCATCGCCCGCGTCGCGGCAGGGCTCGACCCCGCCGCGCACGACGCCGAGGTCGAGGACGACTGGCGGGTGCCCGACCTCAAGGGCGAGGGCAAGCGCCGGCCGGAGGCGCTGTGCGTCGTCCCCGGCGCCGTGCTCGTGGGCTACGACGCGCGCGCCGCCGGGGACAACCTGGTCGTGCTGGAGCCGCTCGAGTGACGGGGGGTCCTGCCAGGCCGAGCTCGGCTCGGGCCGCCGCGCCCGGACGGGACGCGCCGCCCCGCATGGCGGATCTCGACCGGGAGCGCGCCGGCTTCTCGATCGACGTCCCGGCGCGCTTCAACGCGGTCGTCGACGTGCTCGACCGGTGGGCCGGCGAAGATGCCGACGCCGTGGCCCTGGTGTCGCTCGACGGCGCGGGCGGGCTGGTCGCGAGCCAGACCGTCGCGGAGCTCGTGGCCGAGTCGCGCCGGGCCGCCCGTGCCCTCGCGGGCCTGGGCGTGGCCGCCGGCGAGCGCCTGCTCGTGATGCTGCCGCGGGTGCCGGCCTGGTACGCCGCCGTGCTCGGGGCCATCCGGATCGGCGCCATCCCCATGCCGGGGCCGGGCCTGCTCACCCCGCGCGACATCGCGTACCGCGTCGACCGCGGCGGAGCGGTCGCGGTGGTCGCCGACGCCGGGGCCGCCGAGAAGGTCGACGCGGGCTGCGCCGACTGCCCCTCGCTCGCCCACCGGATCCGCTGGGCGGCCGGCGGGGAGCCGCGCGAGGGCTGGCACGACCTCGACGCCCTGCTGGAGCAGGCGGGCGACGGCGCCACCCCGGCCGACCCGACGGCGTCGACCGACCCCATGCTCCTGTACTTCACCAGCGGCACGGTGGGGCACCCGAAGATGGTGCTGCTGCCCCAGTCCAACGCCCTCGGCCACATCCGGACGGCGCGCTTCTGGCACGACCTGCGGCCGGGCGACCGCCACTGGACGATCTCGGACACCGGGTGGGCCAAGGCGGCCTACGGCTCGCTGTTCGGCCAGTGGCACGAGCGCGCGACCGTCGTCCAGGTCGCGCTCGGCAAGCCCGAGGCCGAGGTGATCCTCGACGTCGTCGCGCGCAACGGGATCACCTCCTTCTGCGCGCCGCCGACCCTCTACCGGATGCTTGTGCTGGCCGACCTCGGCGCCCACGACCTGAGCGCGCTGCGCCACTGCACCAGCGCCGGCGAGCCGCTCAACCCCGAGGTCATCCGCGCCTGGCGCGAGGGCACGGGGCTGGAGATCTACGACGGCTACGGCCAGACCGAGACGACGATCACCGTGGCGAACTTCCGGGCGCTGCCCATCCGGCCGGGCTCGATGGGCGTGCCGTTGCCCGGCTACGACGTCGAGATCCTGCGGGACGACGGCTCGCCGGCCGGCGACGGCGAGGTCGGCTCCATCGCGATCCGAGCGGAGCCCCGCCCGGTCGGCATGTTCGACTGCTACTACCGCGACGAGGAGGCCACGGCCGCGCGCTTCAGCGACGGCTGGTACCACACCGGCGACCGGGCGGCGCGGGACGCCGACGGCTACCTCTGGTTCGAGGGGCGCGACGACGACGTCATCACGTCGGCCGCCTACCGCATCGGGCCGTTCGAGGTCGAGTCGACGCTCGTGGAGCACCCGGCCGTCGCGGAGGCGGCCGTCGTCGGGCGCGACGATCCCGAGCGGACGCAGATCGTCTGCGCCTTCGTCACCCTGGCCCCCGGCGCCGCGGCCTCGGACGACCTGGCCCGGGAGCTGCAGGAGCACTGCAGGCGCGAGACGGCGCCGTACAAGTACCCGCGGGAGGTCCACTTCGTCGACGAGCTGCCGAAGACCGTCAGCGGCAAGATCCGGCGCGTCGAGCTGCGCCAGTGGCTGCGGGAGGGGCGCTTCCCGCCGGGTCCCCCGGCCCGATGACGCGTCAGGCGCTGGTCGCGTCGAGCCGCTGCAGGAGATCGTGGGCCGCGAGCTCGACGTCCTTGTGGTGCCATTCGGCGGCGCGGTACACGCACGCGATCAGCCCGGAGCGGTGGACGCGGCGGAAGTCGCCGTAGACGAAGGCGTACCTCGCCTTGGTCTCGTCGGCGGCGCCGTCGGTGAGCCCGAGATGCCACTCGGCGTACTCGTCCCAGGAGTGCGCGTCGAGGAACGCGTTCTCGTCGTCCGCGCTGGGCTGGACGTCGCCCCATTCGCTCCGCAGCACGTACTGGCGGGCGGCGATGAGCCGCCGCGCGCGCGCGACCGCGCGATCGTTGACCGAGTACCGGGCGATTGGCGCATCATGACGGGATGCGGGCCGACCTGATACTCGGCGGAGGGACCGTGCGCTCGGGCCACGACGGCTGGCGGGCGCACGAGGCGCTGGCCATCGTCGGCGGCCGCGTCGCCGCGATCGGGACGCGCGAGGAGGTGCGCCGGCTCGCCGGCCCGGAGTGCGAGGAGATCGACCTGGCCGGCGGCTGCGCCCTCCCCGGCCTCACCGACGCCCACCTCCACATCCTCGGCTACGCGATGACGCTCGAGCGCCTGCCCGCCGGCGATGCCGGCTCGCTCGCCGCCCTCGGCGCGATGGTCGCCGAGGCCGCGGCGGGCGCCCCGGCCGACGGGTGGGTGGTCGGCCACGGCTGGGACCACGAGCGCTGGCCGGAGGCGCGGATGCCCGATCGGCGCGACCTGGACGCCGCCGCCGGCGGCCGCCCGGTCTATCTGGGCCGCACGTGCGGCCACATCGCCGTCGTCAGCTCGGCCGCCCTGGCGCGGGCCGGGATCACGCGAGGGACGCCCGACCCTGCCGGGGGCGTCGTCGACCGCGACCCCGGCGGCGAGCCCACCGGCGTGCTCCGCGAGACCGCCCTCCCCCTCGTCGGCCGGCTGATCCCGCCGCCCGGCCCGGCCGATCGGGCCCGCCTGCTGGCCCGGGCGCTGCGCGAGTGCCTGGCGCTCGGGATCACGCAGGTCCAGACCGACGACGCCGGCATCGGCGGCGGGCTCGAGGCGACCCTCGGCCTGTTCCGCTCCGTCGCCGGCCCCGGGGGCGTGCCGGTGCGGGTCACGCTGATGCTGCCCATCGACCAGTTCGACCTCGCCCACCGCGAGGGCATCGGGACCGGCTGGGGCGACGAGTGGCTCCGCATCGGCCACGTCAAGGTGTTCGCCGACGGCTCGCTGGGCGGCCGGACCGCGGCGCTGCGGGCGCCCTACGCCGACGCGCCCGGCACCGCGGGCGTCCTGGTGCAGCAGCCCGGCGAGCTCCGGGTCATCTGCCGCCGGGTCCATGCGGCCGGATCGCAGCTCGGGATCCACGCGATCGGCGACCGCGCGGCCCACCTCGCCATCGACGCGGTCGCCGCCGCGCAGGCCGAGGGCCCCGGGCGCGACGCCCGCCACCGCCTGATCCACTGCCAGGTCACCGGCGCCGACACCCTCCCGGCGATGCGGGCGGCCGGCCTGGTGGCCGACATCCAGCCCGGGTTCCTCACGAGCGACGCCCCCTGGGTGACCGCCCGGATCGGGCCCGGTCGCGCCGCGACCTCGTACGCCTGGGGGAGCATGCTGCGGCTGGGGATCCCGGCGTGTGGCGGCTCGGACGCCCCGATCGACCCGCTCGACCCCATGCGCGGGATCGCCGCCGCCGTCGCGCGCGGCGGCGCCCCGCCCGAGCTGGCCCGGCCCTCGGAGCGCCTGAGCGTGGCGCAGGCGCTCGGCCTCTACACCCACGGCGCCGCCCACGCGACGTTCGAGGAGGCGTTCCGGGGGACGCTCGCGCCGGGAATGGCCGGCGACGTCACGGTGCTCGACCGCGACCCGTTCGACGTCGAGCCGCACGAGCTCGCCGGATTGCGCTGCCGGATGACCATCGTCGACGGAGGGCTTGCAACCTCGGATTGAGCGGGAAGGGGCGGGCAGGGCCCCGGCGAAGAGCCTGAGTCATGCCATCGCGCGCCGTCCCCAGTGCGGCGCTGGCCGCCGTCCTCGCGCTGGCCGTCGTCCTGGCCGGCCAGACGGCCGGCGCGGACGCCGCGCCCCAGCCGCCGCCGCCCAGGGCGGAGGCCGGCGTGCTCGGGCCTGGGCGCGCGCGGCCCCACGGTGCGCGCGCTGCAGCGCGAGCTCCGCTCCCGCGGCTTCCGGGTGGCGGTCGACGGCGTCTACGGGCGCGGCACCCGCCGGGCCGTGGTCGGGTTCCAGCGGCGCCTCGGCCTGCGCGTGAACGGCCTGGTCGACCGTCCGCTGCTCTGGTGGCTGGGCCTGTCGGTCTGCCGCCTGCCCGGCCCCACCACCGCACGCGGCGGTCGCGACGGCGTGCTGCGCCTCGGGGCCTACGGCCCCCAGGTGTGCACGCTGCAGCGCGCCCTCGTGAAGGCGGGCGAGCCGGTCGCGGTCGACGGCGGCTACGGCCCGCGCACCCGCGCCGCCGTGCGCCGGGCCCAGCGCCGCCTGGGCCTCCGGCCGACGGGCGTCGCCGACCGGCGCCTGAGGGCGCGGCTGCGCGAGCCCCTCCGCGCCCGGGTGCCCACCGCCCCGGGCACCCTCGCCGTCGGCGCCGAGGGCGGACGGGTGCGCCGCCTGCAGGCGGCCCTGCGCCGCCGCGGCTACCGGCTCGCGATCGACGGCGCCTTCGGGCCCCGCACCCGCCTCGCCGTCGCCAGGTACCAGCGCCGCCAGGGCCTCCCGGTCAACGGCGCGGCCGACCTCTCCCTGCTCCGCCGCCTCGACGCGCTCAGGGCCCGCCACCTGATGGTCTTCCCCGTCGACGGCGTGCACAGCTTCACCGACGACTTCGGGGCGCCGCGGCCCCAGGACGGCCCGCACAAGGGCATCGACATCGTCGCCCCCCTCGGCACGCCCCTGGTGGCGGTGGCGGACGGGGTCGTCGACAGCCTCAGCCGCGCCGACACCGGCCTCGGCGGCATCCGCCTCTGGCTGCGCGACGACGCCGGCACCAGCTACTACTACGCCCACCTGTCGGCGATCGCCCCCGGGCTCGCGCCGGGCTCGCGGGTCTCGGCCGGCCAGCGGCTCGGGGCGGTGGGCCGCACCGGCAACGCCCGGCGCGGCGTCCACCACCTGCACTTCGAGATGCACCCCGGCGGCGGCCGCGCGGTCAGCCCCTACCGGGAGCTGCGCGAGGTCGACCCGACCCCGGTGGTGTAGTCAGGTGCCGCCGGCGGGCTTCCGCGCCCGGCTCGGGGCGACCCGCGGGGGCTCGTCGGGCATCTTGGGGTACACCGGCGGCCAGGGGTTGTCGGGGACGCCCGCCGCGAGGTCGGCCCGGTAGCGCTCGACGAGCGGCTCGACGGACTGCGGCTCGTCGTCGATCGCCGCCCACGGATCCCCGTGGCGCTCGACGCGCGCAGGCACGGTCCGGATCGACAGCTCGTCGGGATCGATGGCGGCGAGCTCGTCCCACGCGAACGGCGTCGACACCTGGGCGCCGACGCGGGCGCGCACGCACCACGCACCGAAGACCGTCTTGTGGGGGGCGTTCTGGTTGAAGTCGATGAACACCCGGGTCCCGCGCTCCTCCTTCCACCAGGCACCGGTGATGAGGTCGGGCCGGCGCCGCTCCATCTCGCGGGCGACCGACACGGCGGCCTGGCGCACCCCGAAGGAGTCCCACCCCGGCTCCACCCGCACGTACAGGTGGAGGCCCCGGTTCCCCGTGGTCTTCGGGAACGCGGTGATGCCGACCTCGCCGAGGAACGCCCGCACCTCGGTGGCCGCCTCGCGCACCATCTCGAACGTGACGCCGGGGGAGGGGTCGAGGTCGAGGCGCAGCTCGTCGGTGTCGTCGGGCGCCGACGCCCGGTACGGCCAGGGATGGAAGCCGAGGCAGCCCTGGTTCGCCGCCCACACCACGTGGGCGATGTCGGCCATCACGATTGCCCGCGAGGTCGTGCCGTTGGGGGTCGAGACGATCGTCGTCTGCAGCCACTCCGGCGCGGATTCCGGGATGCGCTTCTGGAAGAACGACTTCCCCGCGGCCCCGTTCGGGAAGCGCTGCAGGAGGGTCGGCCGGTCCCGCACGGTGCGCATCAGCGGCCCGCCGACCGCGAGGTAGTACCTGGCGAGGTCGGCCTTGGTCTCGCCGTGCTCCGGGAACATCACCTTGCCCGGGTTGCTGATGGCGACCGTGCGCCCGCCGGCGTCCAGCTCCAGGTGCTCGGCGTCATCGGCCATGCGCGACCGACGCTACCTGATCGCCGGGGAGGGCCCGCGGTCAGGTGGGCGGCATGTACCTGGTCACCGTGAACGTCGCCCCCTGCGGGTCGCTGAGGACCGCCATCCTGACCCACGGCGCGTCGGTGGGCGGCACCACGACCGTGCCGCCCAGCTCCGCGGCCCTGTCGGCGATCGCGTCGGCGTCGTCGACCGCGAAGGTGATGCTCCAGTGCGCCGGCGTGTCCTCCTCGGTTATCGGCGCGAGCCACGCGACGGCGTCCTCGAAGCCCGCGGGCGCGCCGTCCGCGGCCAGGCGGGAGCGCAGGCCGGGATCGCGCTCCTCGAGGTGGTCCCCGTACCCGGCGAGGCGCCAGAACGTGAACCCGCCCTCGCCCAGATCGACGGTCTCGGCCTCCCAGCCGAACACCGCGCCGTAGAACGCAGCCGCCCCCTCCGGGTCGCGCGTGTCGAGCCCGCTGAAGTTCCACGTGCCCGGCTCGTTGACCAGCTGGGCGCCCCTGCTGCCCCTCGCCTGCCAGACGCAGAACGAGGCCCCCTCCGGGTCGGCCAGCATCGCCATGCGGCCGGCGTCGAGGACGTCGAACGGCTCCATCAGCGCCGTCCCGCCGGCGTCCTTCGCCGCCGCGGTGGCCTCGTCGGCGCTGTCCACCCAGACGTAGGTGTTCCAGACCGGCGCCGGGGGCAGCCCCGGCGGCTGGGACCCGACCGCCGCGACGTCGCAGCCCCGGAGCTGGGCCACGAGGTAGCGCCCCGGCGCGTCGGCGGGCATGCGGTCCTCGAACTCCCACCCGAACAGGCCCCCGTAGAAGGCCGCCGCGGCCTCCGGATCGGGCTGCGCCGTGTCGACCCAGCAGGGCACGCCGGGCGGATATCCGTCTCGCTCTCGCATGATCCCTCCGTCCTCGCTTGAGCCGCTCACCACGCGCTGGCCTCGAACACCGACGCGAGCAGCTGCGCGCGCTCGGCCGGCGTCATCGGACGTGGCTGGGAGTAGTCCATGAGCAGGAAGGTGGAGAGCTGCGTTGAACAGATGCCTGCCCTCTGTAGAACACGTGCTTGTCCACGATCTCCTGGCGTGTCCCGAGCGTCTGCATCTGATCGAAGAAGAGGTTGCCCAGGCCGTAGTGGACGAAGCGGCCCCGCTCGAAGGCGAAGCCCTGGGGGTGATGCGCCTGGCTGCCGCTCACGATGGCCGCTCCCGCCTCCGACATGAGCCCGAAGTCCTCGACCTGCTGCGCCGTGGGGACGTACTGGTACGTCTCCCAGTGCTGGAAGGTGACGATCGGCAGGTAGCCGCGGGCGCGGAGGTCGCGGATCTGCCGCTGCATCGCCGGGAGGTCGCACGTCGCCGAGCCGGGGCGATCCTCGTCCGCCCAGGCGTACGACGCGCCCACCGGGTTGCAGCCCAGGAAGGCCAGCCTGTTGCCGTTTCGCGCCAGGGTCAGGGGCCGGTGCGCCTGGACGTGGTCCCGGCCGCCGGCGAACCACCTCCATCCCCGCTTCCGATACATGTCCAGGCTCCGGCGCGCCGCCTCCGGGCCCCAGTCCAGGTTGTGGTTGCCCGACAGCTCGATGATGTCCGTGCCCACGTCGCGCAGCAGCTCGATGTAGCGCGGGTCCGAGCAGAACCTCATCCCGCCCGGGCCGGGGGTGGGGCAGTCGTCGGTGAACGACACCTCGTTGCTGATGTGCAGCAGGTCGTTGTCCAGCAGGACGTCCCGGATCTCCCTGGCGGGGTACGTGACGCCGTTGGACTCCATCTTGGCGGCGATGTTGCGGCTGAGCGCGGTCACACCGGTCATCATCAGGATCGTCATCCGATCGGTGTCGCGGTTGGTGAGCCTCGTGCCGCGGGCGACCGCTCGGCGCAGCCGAACCACGTGCGCGCGCGGGCCCTCCGCGTCCACGCGCGCGACGAGCGGATACCGGCGCATGTCGAGATCGCGGTCGAGAACGCTCCGGCCGTCCACGGCGAGGGCCTTCCACCGGGGCCGCAGCCCGTCGAAGGGGACGACGGACCAGGCGGCCGGGCGCTCGCGCCACGCGGTATCGAGCAGCCGCGCCGCCGCGACGGTCCGAACCCGGGCCGACGGCGCGGCGGGACCGCCCAGAAGGCCTTCGAGCGCGGCGCGCGTCGCGGCGGTGAGGAACAGGGTGGGCACCGTTCCGCCGCCCGTCACCCTGGCGAGACCTCCACCCTCGCCCCTCCAGAACCGCCGGATGGCGCTCCAGGAGACGTCATCGGCGATCGTCGGGAACGGGACGACGGGCACGAAGACGACCTCGCCGAACGGCCGCCGGCCCTCGCCCCGGCGCGGCGCCGCGCTCGGGCGGACACGGAGGCGCACGTCGGCGCCGTCCTCGGACCGCGCCGCGACGAGCTGCCCCGGATGCGCCGCCATCGATCGGCGCACCCGCCGGCGGACGAAGGCCGGGACCTCGGGCGCCAGCCACACGCTCGTGCCGCCGCCCTCGGCCGCCGCCTGGCTCGGCCCCGCGCCCTGGCCGCAGCCGGTCAGCGACAGCGCACCGGCGGCGAGCGCGAGGCCGACCCACGCGACCAGCCGGCGCTGGCGGAGGTATCGGCGTCGGGTCGGGCGGATCCGGGTCACCTCGCAGGGACGCCGATTCGCGGCCTGAGGGACGAACCGGCGCTTCCAGCCGCTTTCGCCTCGCGACCAGGATCACCTTGTCGGCGCCGCACGACCCGCGAGCGCGACATCGAGCGCGAGCCACGGCCGTGCCGGGATTGACCCCGTCAGCCCGGGCCGCGGATGATCGGGCCGCAAACGGACACGAGGGGGAACCATGGCGTCGGCGGAGCACAAGGACTTCGGCGCACCGGACGAGGTGCGGGACTTCGAGAAGGCGCGCCTGGAGCTTCTCAACATCGGGGACGGCCAGGTGGGCCGCCTGACGGTCGAGCCCGGGTGGCGATGGAGCACGCACCTGAAGGAGGTCGCCGGCACGGAGCTCTGCGAGGCGCCCCACTTCCAGTACATCGTGCAGGGCACCGTGCACGTCGTGATGGCCGACGGAGAGGAGTTCGACATCGGCCCCGGCACGGTGTCGGTGCTGCCCCCCGGGCACGACGCGTGGGTGGTGGGCGAGGAGACCGCCGTGGCCATCGACTGGGCCGGGGCGAGCAAGTGGGGCGGCGCCTGATCGGATAGCCCGATCGTCCCGAAGCGCCCGGCGATCTCGTCGAGCGCGGCACAGAGGTACACCCGCTCCCTCCCGAGCAGCATCAGCAGGGCGGCGGCCGCCCAGCCGGTGGGCGGCCGAACCCTCCGGCGACCCCGTTGGGCGGCCGTGACGCCCCGGTGACACGGGCCGGTTAGTCACGGCGTCGACAAACCGGCACGCCGGCCCCACGACGGAATGGGGCCCGGTCCTGCGGCGTCCTCCCTGGTGGGCGGCGCCCTGCGCCGGAACCGGTGGAGGTCGGAGGAGACATGTACATCAGCAAGCGACGCAGGCGCCACGCGATGGGTCTGGCCGCGATCCTGGGCCTCGGCGTCGCCGCGCTGGCCCCGCTCGCTCCGGCGCATGCCACGACGCCGCTCGGAGCGCAGACGCGCATCTCGGTCACGGGCGCTCGACGGCGACCCCAACACTGGACGCGACCGACGCGAGCGTCGCCTACAACCCGGCCGCCGACCAGTACCTCGTCGTCTGGCAGAGCGGCCCCGAGTCCGGCGAGAGCGAGATCCTCGCCCGCCTCCTCGATGCCGCGGGCACGCCCCTCGGAGCGGAGTTCGCCGTCTCCGACATGGGCCCGCCGCTGGCCGTCGGGTTCGAGGCCGAGACGCCGGCGGTCGCCTACAACACGCGCAGGAACGAGTACCTGGTGGTCTGGAGCGGAGACGACAGCCCGGGGCCGCTCTTCCCCGGCGAGTTCGAGATCTTCGCCCAGCGCCTCACGGCCGGCGGGGACGAGGTCGGCGCCAACGACAGGCGGATCTCCGAGATGGGGCCGAGCGGCGACGACGCCTACTCGGCCGAGGACCCCGCCGTCGCCTACAACCCGACCAGCGATCAGTACCTGGTGGCATGGGAGGGGGACGACGACGACGTGCCGCTCGTCGACGACGAGGACGAGATCTTCGTCCAGCGCCTCAACGCGAACGGCGCCCAGGTCGGGGCCGACGACCGGCGGGTCTCCGACATGGGGCCGAACGGCGACGTTAACTTCTCGGCCGCCAACCCGGCCGTCGCGCACAACTCGACGAGCAACGGGTACCTGGTGGCCTGGGAGGGGGACGACGACAAAGGCCCGCTCGTCGACAACGAGCGCGAGATCTACGTCCAGCGCCTGAGCGCCAAGGGCGTCCAGAGGGGGGCCAACGACCGGCGGATCTCGGACATGGGCCCCGTCGGCTTGGCGGACTTCGAGGCCGGCGTCCCGAGCCTCGCGTACAACCCCGCGACCGGCGAGTACCTGGTGGCCTGGGACGCGAGCGACGACACCGGCGCGCTCGTGGACGAGGAGGATGAGATCTTCACCCAGCGGCTCTCCGCCAGCGGCGCCCAGGTCGGCACCGACGACCGGCGGATCTCCCAGATGGGCCCCGACGGCGAAACGGGGTTCGACGCCACCACCCCCAGCGTGGCGGTCGCCACTCGGACGAACGAGTACCTGGTGGCCTGGGCCGGCGAGGACGACACCGGCGCGCTGGTCACCGACGAGAACGAGATCTACGCCCAGCGGCTCGGCTCCGATGGGGCCGAGATCGGCGGCGACGACGTGCGCGTCTCGGCGATGGGCGTGGACGGCAGCGATCGCAGCGACGGCCTCGCCCCCGCGGTCGCCTACGGCGCGCAGGCCAACGAGTACCTGATCGCCTGGGACGGGGACCCCGACCCGCCGCAGGCGAACGACGAGTTCGAGGTCTTCGCGCGCCGCTTCGGCGCCGGGGCGCCCACCGCGGTCTGCAAGGCCCTGCCGCCGCCGCCCCCGCCCAGCCCGGGCGACCCGGACGACATCACGCTCACCACCGGCCAGCTCCTGATCAACCAGCGCATCGACCAGGCGGCCATCCGGCGCGCCAACGGGGTCGAGGCCTGGCTCGGCGACGGGGTCGAGGGGCGCGACCTCTGCCAGGGGGCGCTGGGCGCGAACGAGCTCGGCCCCGGGATCACCACCGACCTGGCCGGGCTCCCGTTCGCCCTGGTCGCGCCCGAGCCGCGCCCGATCGTGGTCGCGGTCGCCAAGCCGGCCGACCCCAGCCAGATCAGGCTCACCACCGGTCAGCTGCTGATCAACCAGCGCATCTCCCAGGCGGCCATCCGGCGCCTGAACGGCCTCAAGGCGCGCATGGACGGCGGGCTCACCGGCGGCGACGTTGACGACCGCACCCTGACCCAGCCGGTCTTCGCCGCCGGCTTGCGGGTGCTTGCCGCCCCGCCGCCGGCCAGCCCCCCGGCGGCCTCGACGACCACGATCGTCGCCCCGGCCAAGCCCGGCGACCCGAGCCAGGTCACGCTCACGACGACCCAGCTGCTGATCAACCAGCGCATCTCGCAGGCCGCCGTGCGGCGGGCCAACGAGCTGATGGCCCGGATCGAGGACGGCCTGCGTGGCCGGCGACGTGGCCGACGGCACCCTGACCGCCCTCGACCTGGCGCCGGGGGTCGCGCCGTGACCCGGGCCCCGCACCCCCGTCGCCGCGTTCGCCGCCGGATCGCACCCGGCCTGGTCGCGGTCTCGGTCGCCTGCTGCGCCTGGCCGGCGAGCGGCGCGGTGGACGACCTCGACCTCGTCAGCCGCACCAGCGCCGGGGCGCCGGCCGACGCCCCCTCGTTCGACCCCTCGATCTCGGCCGACGGCCGCTTCGTCGCCTTCGCGTCCGAGGCCGACAACCTCTCCACCGAGGACCTCGACGCGCAGCAGAGCGTCTTCGTCCGGGATCTCGACACCGGGACGACGACCCTCGTCAGCCGGCAGTCGGCTGCGCTGGGCGGCGCCGCCGCGGACGACCAATCCCAGGCCCCGTCGATCTCGGCCGACGGGCGCTTCGTCGCCTTCGTGTCCGATGCCTCCAACCTGGCGGCCGAGGCGACGGCGTCCACGAACGTCTACGTGCGCGACCTGCAGGCCCAGACCACGACCCTGGTGAGCCGCCAATCGGCCGCGGACGGAGGCGCCGGGGCCGACGACCGGACCTTCGACCCGGCGATCTCGGCCGACGGGCGCTACGTCGTCTTCGACTCGTTCGCCGACAACCTGTCGGCCGAGGACGCGGCGGTGAAGGACGTCTTCGTCCGCGACCTGCAGGCCCAGACGACGACCCTGGTGAGCCGCCAGTCGGCCTCCGCGGGCGGCGCCGGCGGCGACGGCAACTCGTTCGCGGCCTCGATCTCGGCCGACGGTCGCGTCGTCGCGTTCGGCTCCGGGGCGGACAATCTCTCGAACGCCGACCCCTCGCCCCAGCCCGACCTCTTCGTGCGCGACCTCGACGCCGCCACGACCGCCCTCGCGAATCGCGCGACCGGTCGGGCGGGCGCGGTGGGAGACCGCTCCGTGTCCACCTCCGCGCTCTCCGCCGACGGGCGCGCCGTCGCCTTCATCTCCGCCGCGAGCAATCTCTCCGCCGAGGACGACGCCGCCGCGGACGACGTCTTCGTCCGCGACTTCGACGCGGACGCGACCACCCTCGTGAGCCGCGCGGACGGGCCCACCGGGCCGGGAGGGGATGGGAGCGCGTCCGACGTCGTCATCTCGGGCGACGGGCGCTTTGTCGCCTTCCAGTCGAACGCGGACAACCTCTCGGGCGACGACGACGAGACGTTTACCGACATCTTCGTTCGCGACGTCTCCGCCGCGACGACGAGGCTGGTCAGCCGGGCGCCGGGGCCGGCCGGCCCCGGCGGCGACGCCTCCTCGGTCGACCCCTCGATCACGCCCGATGGGCGCTACGTGGCCTTCGCGTCGGAGGCCGACAACATCTCCTCCCAGGACGTGGACCCCAACGTGGACCCCCAAGTTAACGACGTCTTCCGCCGCGACCTGCTCGGCCCGCCCCCGTCGTCGGCGTCTGGCGCCGGTGCGCCCTCCTCCGGGAGCCCCGCGAGCGCGAGCGGCAGCGGGGTCTGCAAGGCCCTGCCGCCGCCGCCCCCGCCGAGCCCGGGCGACCCCGGCGACATCACCCTCAGCACCGGCCAGCTGCTGATCAACCAGCGCATCGACCAGGCCGCGATCCGGCGCGCCAACGGCGTCTCGACCTGGCTCGGCGACGGCATCCAGGGCCGCGACCTCTGCCAGGGCGCCCTGGGCCCGGCGAGCTGGCGGCCCGGGATCGTGAGCGACCTGGCCGGGCCGCCGCTGGCCTTCGTCGCCCCCAACCCGCGGCCGATCGCCGTGGCGCCCGCAAAGCCCGCCGACCCGAGCCAGATCACGCTCAGCACCGGCCAGCTGCTGATCAACCAGCGCATCTCCCAGGCGGCCATCCGGCGCCTGAACGGCCTCAAGGCGCGCATGGACGGCGGGCTCACCGGGGGCGACGTCGACGACCGCACCCTGGCCCAGCCGGTCTTCGCCGCCGGGCTGCGGGTGCTTGCCGCCCCGGCGCCGGCCAGCCCCCCGGCGGCCTCGACGACCAAGATCGCCCCGGCCAAGCCCGGCGACCCGTGCAGGTCACGCTCACGACGGCCCAGCTGCTGATCAACCAGCGCATCTCGCAGGCCGCCGTGCGGCGGGCCAACGAGCTGATGGCGCGGATCGAGGACGGCCTGGTGGCCAGCGACGTGGCCGACGGCAACGCTGACCGCGCTCGACCTGGCGCCGGGGGTCGCGCCGTGAGCCCGGCGGACCGCCGTACGATGAGCACCGGCACGCTCGAGCGCGCCACCGCCGCCGTGACGGCCGACCCGGAGCTCCAGGCGATTGCGGACGACCTGGCGCGCGCGCTCGGCGGTACGAGCGGGCGCGGGACTCGCGCTGCGTCTTCACGCACGCGTACGCGATGCTGACCCGCCGGCTCGCCTCCCAGCTCGGATCTGCCGGCTTCCGCGATCCCGAGTTCATCCTCGCCGTGGGGCGCGGCTTCCACCAGCGCTACGCCATGGCCTTGGACGCATGGGATCGGGGCTCGGATGTCCCGGAGACGTGGCGGTACGTCTTCGGGGAGATGACCGGGCGCCGCACCTCGCCGCTCGAGGACCTCGTGCTCGGGGTCTACACGCACATCGTGCACGACCTGACGTTGGTCCTCGCCGACCTCGCCGCGGCGGGGCGCCTCGGATCGGTCGGCGACTTCCATCTGGCGAACGCGCTCATCGCCGAGACCGTCCCGGGGATCCAGCGCGAGGTCAGTCGGCGCTACAGCCCGTGGTTCGCCTGGCTCGACCGGCTCGGCCGCGAGTTCGACCTCGTGCTGACCGACTACGGCGTGCGGCTGGCCCGCGGCATGGCCTGGTACAACGCCCAGCGCCTGCTCGACCCGCACGTCGCCGCCGACGCGCGTCGCGCCCTCGACGCAAGCGCCGCCACCTTCCTCCGGCGGCTCCTCAACCCGCCCCTCGTCTCCCTTCGCATCGTCCTCCGGGCCGGCCGCTGGACGACGTCCTTGTTCCGGCGCTGGCCGAGGGACGAGTCCTGATGGCGACCTACGACGCGTCGATCAGGAGGGCGCGTGCGTCGCAGGAGGACCTCAAGAAGCGCCGCGAGCACTGCTCGGCCGATCCGGAGAGGCTCGCCTCGATCGGGCGCGCGGTCCGGCATCAGGTGCGGATCTCGCGCGAGCCGGACCACGTCGCGCTGTACACGGTCAGCGAGGCCCGCCCGGAGGTCCCCGACGACGTCGTGCGCATGGGCCCGGGCGGTCGGCGACGGCTCGGCGCGGAGGGTGGGTTCGCCGGCGTGGTCGACTCGCGGGTGCCGCATCCGACGATCTCCGAGGCGAGGGCCCAGGCCGAGGGCGAGTTCATCGAGCGGCTGCGGGACGATGGCGCCCAGCGCCGGCTCATCGCGATCGCGCCACACGGCGGAGAGATCGAGCTCAACACCGACCGCCAGGCCGAGCGGCTCCGCTCGCGTCTGGGCCTGAGGGTGGCCAGCGCCTGGCGCTGCAAGGGCTGGGACCGCGACGGCGGGGCCTTCGCGGCCTGGCACATCACCTCCACCGACATCAACGAGGCCAGCTTCCCCCGCCTCCACCGTGTGATCTCCCGCGGCTTCACCCACGCCGTCGCCTTCCACGGCTTCGACGAGGCCGGGATCCTCATCGGCGGCACCGCGCCCGAGGACCTGAAGCTGGAGATCCTCGGCGCCCTGCAGCGCGCGACCGCCGGCTCGTGCATCGAGGTGCGCATCGCCGGGCCCGACGATGAGTTCGGCGGTGACGACCCGTGCAACATCGTCAACCGGCTCAGCGCCGACGGCGCGGGCGGCATCCAGATCGAGCAGTGCCCCGAGGCCCGCGAGGACCACTGGCGTGCCATCGCCGACGCGGTCGCGGACGTGTACCGCCCGAGGCTGTGACCCCCGGCTTGACAGCGCTCCTCGGTGCTGGGATAGTTGACCGGTCGGCTAGTGGGCGAGGGGAACGTGGGACGGCACAGCGACGCACGGGAGCGGCTCATCGACGCGGCCGGGGAGCTCTGGCACACGCGGAGCTACGCCGACGTGGGCGTCAGCGAGATCTGCGACCACGCGCAGGTGCAGAAGGGCAGCTTCTACCACTTCTTCTCGTCGAAGCGGGATCTCGCCCTCGCGGTGATCGACGAGCAGTGGCGCGTCCAGGGGCTCGGGCAGATGGCGCCCATCCTCACCGGCCCGCTTCCACCGCTCGAGCGGCTGACGCTCTTCCTGGAGCGCGGGCTCGAGGAGCAGGTCCAGCTGAAGGAGGCCACGGGCGCGACGGTGGGGTGCTCCTTCGGCAACCTGGTCGTGGAGCTGGCCACCGTGGACGACGTGCTGCGCGACCGCCTGGCGGGGCTCTTCGACGACTGGGCCGGCCTGCTCCAGCGGGCCCTCGACGACGCCGTCGCCACCGGCGACCTGCCCGAGATCGACACATGGCAGGCCGCCCGGGCGATGCTCGCCTTCATCGAGGGGCTCGGCGTCCTGATCAAGGCGAAGGACGATCCGCTGGCCGCCGCCGACCTGCTCCCCTTCGCGCTGCGACTGGCGGGGGCTGACCCGGCGCGCATCCCCCGGACGGCGCCCACGACCTGAGACGACGCGGCCCGCCTGTCGATTTCGCGGGGCGCGCTGCGACTACTCGGAAAAGACCTTTCGCGTCCACGGGTAATCGACCGGTCAACTACTCAATAGCCGGTCTCGACAATGGGAGCACGACGATGACGACGATGACCTCCACGATCACCGACGAGCCGGGCCAGCGGCGCAAGTGGCTCGGCCTGGCGGCCCTGTGCGCCGCGTTCTTCATGGTGATCCTTGATGTGGCGATCGTGAACGTGGCCCTGCCCACGATCCAGGTCGACCTCGGCTTCTCGCAGAAGAACCTCCAGTGGGTGGTGAGCGCCTACGCGCTGACGTTCGGCGGCCTCCTCCTGCTGGGCGGCCGCGCCGCCGACCTCCTGGGGCGCCGGCGCCTGTTCATCGTGGGGCTCGCGGTCTTCGCGGTGGCGTCGCTGCTGGCGGGCCTCGCGTGGTCCGACACGATCCTGATCGCGGCCCGCGCGTTCCAGGGCATCGGCGCGGCGGTCATGACGCCGGCGGCGCTCTCGATCCTGATGACGACCTTCCGCGAGGGCGCCGAGCGCAACACCGCCCTCGGCGTCTGGGGGGCCGTCGGCGCGTCCGGCGGCACGGTGGGCGTGCTGCTGGGAGGGATCCTCACCGACACCATCGGCTGGGAGTGGATCTTCTTCCTCAACGTCCCCGTCGCCCTGGGCGTGATCGCCGTCGCCCCGGCGCTGCTGCGTGAGAGCCGCGCCGACGTCGGTCACCGGCGCTTCGACCTGGCGGGGGCCATGACGGTCACGGCCGGGATCGCGGTGCTGGTCTACGCGCTGGTCGAGGCCGAGTCGGCGGGCTGGGCGTCGGCCCAGACCCTGGGGCTGATCGGGATCTCGGCCGCGCTGCTCGCGCTCTTCACGGCGATCGAGCTGCGATCGCGCGCCCCGATCTTGCCGTTCTCGATCTTCCGCATCCGGGCCGTGACTGGCTCGAACGTGGCGGGCCTCGCCCTGGGGGGCGCGGTGTACGGGATGATCTTCATCGCCACCCTCTACATGCAGCAGGTGCTCGCCTACTCGCCGATCGAGACCGGCCTGGCGTGGCTGGCGATGTCCCTGACGGCCCTCGCCTCGTCGATGGTCGCGTCGGTGCTGGTGACCCGGGTCGGCACTCGCCTCCCGCTCGCGGTGGGGCTGGTGGTGGCCGGCGCGGGGCTCCTGCTGCTGGCGCAGATCCCCGCCGACGGCGACTACGTGGCGGACCTGCTGCCGGGTCTCCTCGTGACCGGCCTCGGGCTGGGGACGGCGTTCGTGTCGCTCTCGATCGGGGCGCTGGAGGGGGTGGCGGAGCGCGACGCCGGCCTGGCCTCGGGCCTCGTCAACACCACCCAGCAGGTCGGCGGCGCGCTCGGCGTGGCGGTGCTCTCCACGCTCGCCATCACGCGCAGCGACGAGCTGATCGCGGACGGCACGGCGGCCCCGGTGGCGCTCACCGAGGGCTTCCAGATCGCGCTGATCGCGGCGGCCGGCTTCGCGATCGCGGGCGCCCTGGCGGTGCTCGCCCTGGTGCGCGGGCGGCGCCGGCCGGAGCCGGTCGCCGAGCCCGTCGCCGGGGAGCGGGCGCCGGAGCGGGCGAGCGCGTCCACGGCCGGCTGACCGGCGAGCGGCGGCCGGGCGCCCTGCGCGCCCGGTCGCCGACCCTCGCCTATGCTCCGCGCTCCGACTCGAGGGAGGCCACGTGTACGCGCGCATCGCCAGGTTCGAGGGGGCTGACCCGGCCCGCATGCAGGAGATGGCCGATCAGATCAAGGGCGAGACCGGGCCGCCCGAGGGAGTGCCCGCCACCCGCTTCATGCTGTTGCTCGACCGGTCGAGCGGGACGAGCCTCGGGATCTCCTTCTTCGAGTCCGAGGAGGACATGCGCACGGGCGACGCGACGCTCAACGCGATGACCCCCCCTGCCGCCGCCACGGGACAGCGCGCCTCGGTCGAGTTCTACGAGGTCGCGGCCGAGATGCCGCAGTGATCCGTTAATGGCCGCCCCGTTGCTGCTCGCCATCGACGCCGACCCCGCCGCCCTCGGCGGAGGTCGAGCGTGAGTTGCGCGGGCGGTACGCGAGCGACTACAGCGTGGTCTGCACGAGCTCACCGGACGAGGCGCTCGCGATGCTCACCCGCCTCTCGGATGCCGGGGACGACGTCGCCCTGGTGCTCGCGGCCCAGTGGCTCTCCGGGACCACCGGCAGCGAGCTGCTCGTGCGGGTGCGGCAGCTTCACCCGCACGCCAAGCGCGCCCTCCTGGTGCCGTGGCGGGCGTGGGGCGATCGCCCGACGGCGGAGGCGATCCTCGACTCGATGGCCCTGGGCAGGATCGACTACTACGTCCTGAGGCCGGCAGCCTCGCCGGACGAGCTGTTTCACCAGTCCATCACGAGCTTCCTGCTCGACTGGAGCAGGGCGCGGCTCATCGCCCCTCACACCACCCGCCTCGTCGCCCAGTCCTGGTCGGGCCGGGCCTACGAGCTGAGAGACGTGCTCGAGCGTTGCGTGATGCCGCACGCCTTCTACCTGGCCGAGTCGAGCGAGGGGCGCGAGCTGATCGCCAGGGCGGGCGGCGAGACGAAGCTGCCCCTCGTCCTCTTGCCTGACGGAAAGGTCCTGGGCGACCCGAGCGACACCGAGATGGCGGAGGCCGTCGGCGCCTCGGTCGAGCCCCGCCGGGACGCCTTCGACGTCGTGATCGTCGGTGCCGGGCCGGCGGGCCTGTCGGCCGCGGTCGCGGGAGCCTCCGAGGGCCTCGACACGTTGGTGATCGACGCGGGCGGGATCGGCGGGCAGGCCACCGCGAGCTCGATGATCCGCAACTACCTCGGCTTCCCGCGGGGCGTCAGCGGCAGCCGGCTGGCGGAGCGGGCCTACAACCAGGCCTGGGTCTTCGGGGCGAGCTTCGTCTTCATGCAGAGGGCGACGGGTCTCGATCGGGTCGGTGACCGCCTCGTCGTGACCCTCTCGGACGGCCGCCGCGTCGGCGCCCGAGCCGTGATCCTGGCCACCGGCGCCACCTACCGCCGGCTGGACGTCCCCGCGCTCGAGGCCTTCGACGGCGCCGGCGTCTTCTACGGCGGCCCGGGGTCGGAGGCTCACGCGATGGCCGGGAAGGAAGCCCTCATCGTCGGGGGCGCGAATGCCGCCGGCCAGGCGGCCCTGCACCTCGCCCGCTACGCCCGCCGCGTCACGCTCGTCGTCCGCGCCCGGTCGCTCCGTGCCCGCATGTCGCATTACCTGGTGCGGGAGGTGGAGGCCACGCCCAACGTGCAGGTCCGCCTGGGCACCTCGGTCGTCGACGGCGGGGGCGAGGGGCGGCTCGAGTACCTGGTGCTCCGCGAGGGCGCGGCCGGCGAGCACGAGACGGTTGCCGCCGACGGCCTCTTCGTCCTGATCGGAGCCCGCCCGCACACCGACTGGCTCCCCGCGGAGGTCGCACGGGACGCGCACGCGTTCCTGCTCACGGGGGCGGATCTCCCGGAGGATCACAGCTGGCGACTCAATCGTCTGCCGTACTTGCTCGAGACGAGCATGCCGGGCGTCTTCGCGGTCGGCGACGTGCGGCATGGATCCGTCAAGCGCGTGGCCTCGGCGGTCGGAGAGGGCTCGATCGCGATCCAGTTCGTGCATGCCCTCTTCGAACCCGGGCAGACGGACGATGGGCAGCCGGCAGCCGCCGACCCGGATGGCCGACCGGCCAAGGAGCGATACCCGTCACGCGCTCGCTGAGGGCTTCGTCGGGGCCTCGGCCGCGATCCCGCGGGGGCTCGGAACCCTGACCGAGGTCGGGCCCGCCGCAACTCGCGACGGACGGTCAGAGCGTCGCGGTGACGCGGCAGACCTCGCCGGTAGCGGCGCGCTTGGCGACCGCGGTCACGCGGGTTCGCGGGCTGCCCGGCGCGATGACGCGGCGCACCTCGAACGAGCCGCTCGGGGCCCGGGTCACGGCGCTGCGGCTCATCACCCGCCGGCCGTTGCGGTTCGCGACCACGCTCCAGCGGGAGCCGACCCGGTTCTCGTCAACCTCCACCTCGAGCTCGACCCTGCCGTCCTCCGGCGAGAGCTTGAGCTCGACCGTGCTCCTGAGCGAGCACCGCGCCGTCCGCTCGACGTCCCGGTCGTCCCCGTCCTGCGCGAGCGCCGCCGGCACGCCGCCGGCTGCGATGGCGAGCGCCGTCAGCGCGGCGCCCGTCGTGGCCGTGATCCCTCTGCGCATCGCCTTCTCCTCCTCGTCATGGCGCCGAGGGCGCCGTGGTCACCTACTCGGGTCAGGGCGATGACCACGCTAGGGGCGAGGACCACCGGGGTGGGTGAGGGAGGCTCCGGGGGTCGTCCAGGGTTCGGTAAGGAAACGGTGGAGCGGGCGCGCTCGGCGATTGGCCGTGCAGGGATCGAACCTGCGACCTCGGGATCAAGAGATGCGACCCGGGCAGACGTTTCCGGTCAAATCGTGCCGGTCGGGTTGACCCCCTGGTTGACCCGGGGGCATCCGGCATCGAGCCAGGGGCTCGTCGGGGGCGGTGCTCGGGTCAGCCGTAGTTGTTGCGCCCGATCAGTCGCGCAGGTCGTCGGTCAGCTCATCGGGCAACATGGCTGAAACCGTTCCCTCGGTGTGATTGGCGACGTGGGCGGCGATGGGGGACGGGCCGGCGTTGTTCCTCGCCGTCGAACCCTGCCGCGCGGCGCCGCGGGGGAGGGCCTCAGATCAGTCGCGCCGCCCGCTCGGAAATCGCCAGAACGGCGGCGTGCACGGGCCCGGTCGTGATCGTGGGGATCACGGACGCGTCCGCGACCATCAGGCCGCCGACGCCGTGAACCCTGAGGCCGCCATCGACGACGGAGGTGCCCGGATCCCGGCCCATCGCGCAGGTTCCCACGGGGTGGTGGTGCGTGACGGAGGCCCGCGCGACGAAGCGGTTGACGGATTCGTCGTCCTGCACCGCGGGCCCGGGCAGGATCTCCGCGTCGCGCCACTCATCGAGCGCCGCGCCGCCGCCGACCCGGCGCGCCAGGCGCAGCGCCGCCCGGAAGCGCTCGCGGTCCTCCGGCGCCGTGAGGTAGGCCGGATCGATCCCGGGAGGGTCGTTCAACCGCGGGGCCCCCGAGCGTGACGCGCCCGCGGCTCTCGGGGTGGCAGACCCCGAACATCAACGTGAAACAGGTGCCGACCTCGGGCGCCTCGAAGCACTCGCTGACCGCGGGGAGGAGCACGCAGGCCGTGACGATGTCCGGCGCTCCGCCGCCGGCGCCGCCGACGTAGAGCAGCGACTCCGAGTGCTGCAGGCGCGACGGCGGCACCGGGCGGCGCGCCCGGTAGACGTTGCCGGCGGCGAGCAGGTGATCGTGCAGGTTCCCGCCCGCCGCCGGCGCCTCGACGCGGCACGCGATGCCGTGGCGCGACAGCTCGTCCGGCGGCCCGATCCCCGAGCGCATCAGGATCAGGGGCGACGAGACGGTGCCCGCGGCGAGCACGACCGTCCCGGCGTGGAGCGTCCGCCGCTCGCCGCCGACCCGCGCCTCGACGCCGGTCGCCCGGCCCTTCTCGAGGACCACGCGCTCAACGAGGGCGTCGGTGACCACGCTGAGGTTCGGGCGTCCCCGCGCCGGGTCGAGGTAGGCGTCGGCGGCGCTCACGCGCCGCCCGTTGCGGATCGTCAGGCTGTTGGGCGCCGGCCCCTCCATCCGCGGGCCGTTGTGGTCGCCCGAGGGCGGGTACCCGGCCTCCTCGGCCGCCCGCATGAACGCCTCTGCCACGGGGTGCAGCCGGTCCGGGAGCCAGACGGTCATGGGCCCGGCGTCGCCGTGATGCTCCGACGCGCCGCCCGAGAACGACTCGGAGCGCAGGAAGTCGGGCAGCAGCGCGCGGTGGCTCCACTCCGGGCCGGCGACCTCCGCCCAGGCGTCGAAGTCGGACGGATGACCCCGGACGTGGGTCATGGCGTGGAGCTGGCTGGAGCCGCCCAGGACGCGGCCCCTCGGCCAGCCGTGGACCCGTCCCGCGGTCCCCGGCTGCGGCGTCGTCCGATAGGCCCAGTCGAAGGGCCCGCCCTCCAGGTACGGCCATTGAAGCGGGTCGGCGAGCCGGGGGTCGCCGGGGGGGCCTCCCGCCTCGACCAGGCAGACCCGCCTCCGCGGGTCCTCGGTGAGCCGCGCCGCGAGGACGCAGCCCGCCGACCCGCCGCCGACGATCAGGACGTCGGCGCCCGGCCTCACCCGCCGGCGGAGGAGCCCGCGCGCGACAGCGCTCGGTCGGCGGCTCGGCGCACCAACACCCCCGCGAGGTGACGCTTGTACTCGACGGAGCCGTTGGCGTCCTCGACGGGCTCGCAGCCCTCCCGTGCCAGCCGCTCGAGCTCGTCGGCCGGCGCGCCGGCCACCAGGGCCTCTTCGACGGCCGCGAGCCGCGCGGGAGCGAGTCCGACGCTGCCGACCGCCACCCGGGCGCGATCGACGACGCCGTCGGCGAGGCGGACGATGCAGGTGACCGTGGCGGCGGGGCGCTCGTGGAAGGCGATCTTGAGGTGCGCGACACCCGAGCCGGCCGCCAGCGGCGGCACTCGGACCGCGGCGATCAGCTCGCCCGGGGCGAGCGCCGTCTGGTACGCGCTCAGCACGAAGTCCTCCATCGCCAGCGTCCGCGTACCGGAGGGGGACCAGGCTTCCACAGCGGCGCCCGCCGCGAGCAGGAACGTCGAAGGGTCCGAGTGGGGGTCTGCGAACGCGAGGTTTCCGCCGAGGGTGCCTGCGCCGCGAACGCGAACGTTCGCCACCCGGGCGGTCATCTCGGCGAGCGCGGGCCACCCCTCGCGCACGACCGGCGAGCGCTCGATCGTCCGGTGCGTCACGCCGCCCCCGATGAGCAGGTCGTCCTCGTCGATCTCCAGGCGCGAGAGCTCCGCGATGCCCTTGACGTCCACCAGGTGCCGGTAGTCCGCGAAGCCGAGCTTCATCACGAGGAGCAGCTCGGTGCCACCCGCGTACACGACCGCGTCGTCGCCGAGGCGGTTCATCAGCTCGCCCGCCTCGGCCAGCGTCGCCGGCCGGTGGACCGCGAACCGGGGAAGCGTCACGCGTTGGCGAGCTCTCGCAGCGCGGCGTCGACCCCCTCGCCGATGGTGACCTCCAATCCGAGGTCCGCCAGGCCGCGACCGAGGGCCGCGAGCGCCAGCACCGGCGTCAGCGACGCGGCCGCCGGCCCCATGTGACCGAGCCGGAAGAGCCGTTCCTTGAGCTCCCCGTAGCCGGGCGAGAGCATGACGCCGTATCGCTCTCGGATGTGCGCCAACGCCGCGATCACGTCCACGCCGTCAGGCGCCGCGACGGCGGTGACGCAGGACGCGGCGTAGGAGGCGTCCCTGGCCCAGAGCCGCAGGCCCATGGCCTCGACGCCGGCCCGGGTGGCGCGAGCCGCGCGGCGGTGCATGTCGATCGAGGCCTGGAGACCCATGTCGATCACGACGTCACAGGCGGCCTCGACTCCGGCCACGTCGACGACCGAGGGGGTGTACGGAAAGGCCGTGCGGCCGCCATCGATCCAGCGGTCCTTCCAATCGAGCAGGGACAGGAAGGAGCCCCGCGGAGCGGCGGGGTTGTCGCGGATGGCGTCCCATGCCCGCTCGCTGATCGCGACCAAGGACATCCCCGGTGGTCCCGCGAGGCACTTCTGGGGCCCTGCGACGCAGAGGTCGAGCCCCCACCCGTCGACGTCGAGCTCCTCGCCCGCGAGGGAGGACACGACGTCGGCCAGCATCAGGGCGCCGTGACCCCGCACGACCTCGGCGATCTCGCGCAGGGGGTTGAGGACTCCTGACGGGGTCTCGGAGTGGACGACCGCGACCAGGGCGGTCTCGGGGTGGTCCTCGAGCGCGCGCGCCACGGCCTCCACCGGGATGGCCTCGTCGTAGGGAACCTCGACCTCGACGAGGTTCGCGCCGTATTCCGCGAGCCAGACGCCGAACCATTTCGCGTACACGCCGGACACGAGGTTGAGCGCGGTCATCCCGGGACGGACGAGCGCGCGCGCGGCGGCCTCCAGGCCGAGCACGGCCTCGCCCTGCATCAGCACCACGTCGCCGGCCGTGCGGAAGAGCTCCGCGACCTTCCGCTCGGTCCGCGCGAACCGCTCGAGGAAGACCGGGTCGTAGTCGTAGACGAGCGGCGCGCCCATCGCCGCCTCCACGCTCGGCCAGCCGCCGGTCGGGCCGGCCGTCAGGGTGTAGCTCGGTTCACGCATCGCGCCTCCCCCGGCGGATTCCCATGAAGAGCAGCACAAGCAGCGTCAGCGCGGCCGCCAGGGCAGCGAGCGTCCGCGGATCGCCGGCCCGGTCGCGCGCGGCGCCGAGCATCAGGCGGCCGCCCTCGAGCGGCGCGGGCGGGCCGCCTCCCGCCGGGACGTCGGCGGCGAGACCCGCCTCGAGGCAGGCGGCCATCTCGCCCACCAGCCGGGTCGCGACGTCCTCGACGATCCCGCGCCCCATCTGGGCGGCGCGGCCGGTGAGGTCCACGTCCGCCTCGGCGACGACTCGGGCGCCTCGCTCGTTCTCCTCGACGCGCATGGCGATGCGCGCGTTCGCCGACCCCGCGCCGCGGGTTTCCCGCGCGTTCCCGGCCAGGACGGCGCGGCGGGCCGGGTCGTCGCGCTCCGCGATGCGGACGTCGCCCTCGTAGGAGAGCCGCATCGGTCCCAGGCGCACGGTGACCCGCAGGTCGCGCGCGCCGTCGGGCCGTCGGGCCAGCAGCTCCGCGCCGGGGAAGCACGGCATCACCCGCTCGAGGTCGAGCAGGAGCGCGTAGGTGTCGGCCGGGGGGCGGGAGATGTCGAAGCCGGTCTCGATGCGCACTAGCGGGCCCCTCGCATGTAGGGCAGCCCGAGCGCCGGCGGCAGGTAGGACCGGCGGCCGAAGATCACGAGCACGACGATCACGGCGACGAACGGCAGCATGAAGACGACGTCCGTCGAGATGTCCACGCCGGCGATCTGAAGCGCGTCCGAAAGCGACAGCGAGATGCCGAAGATGAAGGAGCCGATCAGCACCCACATCGCCTTCCCGCGCGCGAGCATCGCCAGGACGATCGCGATGAACCCGCGCCCCCCGGTGATGAAGTCCTCGAAGAGCCCCGCGGCGGCGACCGACAGGAAGGCGCCGCCCACGCCCGCCATGGCGCCCGCGAACAGCACCGCCCAGCTGCGCGTCGCCCGCACGCTCACCCCGGCGGCGTCGAGCGCGGCCGGCTTGTCGCCGGCGGCCCGGACGTTGAGCCCCAGGTGGGTGCGCCGCATCATCCAGGCCACCACCACGATCAAGATCAGGCCGATGTACACGATGGCGGGCTGACTGAAGACGCTCCCGTCGCTCGAGTCGTTTCCCCCGACCACCGGGATGTCCGAGAGCAGCGGTATCGACGCGCGTCCGGTCTCACCGAGCGTCGGTCGGCTCTCGGCGAACTGCGAGTCGAATATCAGCGCGGTGGCGCCCTCGCCGGCCAGCGTGATGGCGATGCCGATGACGATCTGGTCGAGCCCGAACCACACGCACAGCACGACCATGATGGCGCTGACCGCGGCGCCGCCCCCGGCGCCGGCGAGGAACCCGAGCGTGGTGGAGCCGCTGTGGTACGCCGCCACGAAGCCGACGTAGGCGCCCACGAGCATCATCCCCTCGAGGCCGATGTTGAGGACTCCCGCACGCTCGGAGACCATCTCGCCGAGCGCCGCGAACATCAGCGGCACGCCGGCCAGGATCCCCCCGGCGATCAGCGCGGTGAGGAAATCGGTGGTCAGGAACTCGCTCATCCGCTGCCCCTGGCACGCCGCCGGATGTGCGGCAGGTAGCTCTGGCCGAGGTTTCGGCGCCGCCCGAGCAATTCGGTGACGGCCATGAAGAGGAGGATCAGGCCCACGAGCAGCAGCGTGAACTCGTTCGAGACGCCGGCCTCCTGGGTCGCGAAGTCGCCGCCGATCGTCAGGAGGGCGAGGAACGCGACGAAGGGGATGACCGCGATCGCGTTGAAGCGCGCGAGGAAGACGAGCGGGACGACCAGGAGCCCGAACGCCGGGTTCCAGTCCGAGCGGACGTAGCCCCAGACCCCCAGGATCTCCGCCGCGGCGGCCAGTCCGATGAAGGCGCCGCTCACGACGAACGAGATCACGATCAGCCGCGGCACCGAGATGCCCGCGTGCGTGGCCGCGCGAGCGTTCGCGCCGAGCACCGCCAAGCGCAGCCCGAACGACGTGCGCGACATCACGTACCAGGTGAGGATCGCCCCCACGAGGGCGACGATGATCCCGACGTGGATCCGGGTGCCCGGAATGGTCGGCAGCAGATTCGTGAAGGGAATCGCCCTCGTCTGCGGCACGTTCGACTCCAGGTCCTGGAATGGCCCCTTGATGAGGATGTTCGCCAGGTTGATCCCGATGAAGGTCATCATCAGCGTGGTGATGATCTCGTTGACGCCGTAGTACGCCCGCAGCAGCGCCGGCACGAGCGTCCACGAGGCCGCCACCACCGCCGCGACCGCGAACAGGAGGAGGAAGAGCAGCCAGTCGGGCACGCTCCCGAAGAGCTCCGGGCCGATCCCGGCGATGACCGCCGAGGCCAGCAGGAACTGGCCGTCGATGCCGAGGTTCCAGATGCCGGCCTTGAAGACGTAGATGAGGCCGCAGGCGATGAGCAGCAGGGGCGCCATCCGCATGACGGTGTCCTGCCACGCCGTGAGCTCGATGCCCCCGGACCAGACGTCGCCGTAGTAGGCGATGGGATTGGCGCCGAGGGCCAGCAAGACGAGGCCCCCGGCGACCAGTGCCAGCACCACCGGAACCACCGAGCGCACGACGGCTTCGGCGAAACGGCCGAGGCCGGCGACCATCCCGGACCGGCCCGGTGCGGCCTCCGCCGGTGGGCCGAGGGCGGGCGTCTGGACGGTCGTGGTCTCCGGGCTCACGCCGCCGCGGCCTCCCCGGGGGCGGCCGCGCGCCCCACCATCAGCTCCCCGACCCGCTGCTCGGCGCCGGCTCCGCCCTCGACGATCCCCGCAAGGCGGCCGCGGCTGAGCACCGCGATCCGGTCGCAGAGCGCGACGAGCTCGTCCAGGTCGGTCGAGATGACGAGGGCGCTGACACCCTCCTCGGCCAACTCCCGGATGCGGGCTCGGACTGTGCGCGTCGTGAGGATGTCGAGGCCGTAGGTCGGCTTGTTGAACACCACCAGTCCCGGGTCCCCGGCGAGCTCGCGCGCGAGGACGACCTTCTGGACGTTGCCGCCCGAGAGCGCCCCGACTCGTGTGCGCGAGCCCGGCGTGCGGATGTCGAACTCGGCGATCTTCTCGCGCGCGTTGCGCTCGACCTCGCGCGGCCGGATGGTGCCGCGCACCCAGAAGGGCGCCTGCCCGATCCGCTTGAGGACCAGGTTCAGCCTCACCGACAGCGGGGCGACCGTGCCCTCGCCCAGGCGGTCGTCGCTGACGTAGCGCAGGCCCAGGCCCTCGCGTTGGCGCACCGAGAGCCGCGCGATCGACACGCCGCGGAAGCGGATGTCGCCGGCGGCCGCCGGCCGCTGGCCCGCCACCGCCTCCGCGAGCTCGCGCTGCCCGTTGCCGTCCACGCCGGCGACGCCCATGATCTCGCCGGGCCGCACGTCCAACGAGACGCCGTTCAGACCGAGCTCCCCTCTGCGGGCGGACACCTCCAGCCCGTCGAGCACGAGCACCGGGGCGCCCGGGAGCTCGCGCTTCGGGGGGTGCCCTTCGACCTGCCCCTGCAGCTCGACGAGGTCGGGGTCGGGAGCGGCCTGCTCGCCGAACATCATCCCGACGATCGTGGCCTGCAGCTCGGCGTCCGATCGGCCGGCGAGCTCCTCGGGCGCGAGGCCGCCCACGACGCGCCCCGCCTTCAGGACCGTCACCCGGTCGCCCATGCTCGTCGCCTCGTGGAGCTTGTGGGTGATGAGGACCACGGCGAGGCCGTGGCCCTTCAGACGCTCGAGCGCGGCCGCCAGCTCGGCGACCCCCCGGGGGTCAGCATCGACGTCGGCTCATCGAGGATCAGCACCTTCGAGCCGCGCCAGAGCGCCTTGACGATCTCGATCTGCTGCTGCTGGCCGAGGCTCAGGGAGCCGGCCTCCGCGTCGGCGTCCACCTCGATGCCGAGCAGGGCCGCGACCTCGGCCAGACGCGCCCGGGCCCCGCGCTCGTCCAGGAGCAGCGACCGGCCGTCCCCCATCATCAGGTTGTCCAGCGCCGTGAGCGTCGGGACCAGGGTCGTGTGCTGATAGACCATCCCGATCCCGAGCTCGATCGCGCGCTTCGGCGAGGCGATCCGGGTCGGCGCGCCGTCGATGCGGATCTCGCCCTCGTCGGGTTGGACCATGCCGGCCAGGACGCTCATCAGCGTCGATTTCCCGGCCCCGTTCTCACCGAGGAGGCAATGGACCTCCCCACGACGGATCACGAGGTCGATGCCGTCGTTCGCGCGGACGCCGGGATAGGACTTGGTGATGCCCGAGAGCTCGACGGCGATCCCGTCCGGCGACACCTCCTGCGCTGTGGTCTCGTTCGGCTCGGCCATCTGTCCGATCGTCGCGACGACGGCCCGGTCGAGGAACGCGACCGGGCCGTCGTCATGTCCGCGTGCGCGTCGCTAGCCGATCAGCTGGTCCAGCGCCGCCTTGTCCGGCGTCAGCGGGATCTCGATGCTGCCGTCGGCGACGCCCGCCTGGGCCTCGTCGATGGCCTCCCACACCTCGGCGGGAGCGTTGTCGGTCCGCAGGAGCGAGATGCCGTTGTCAACCGTCAGCTCGTAGCCCTTCTGGCCGAAGGTGCCGGCCGCCACCTCGGAGATGGCCTGGTTGTAGATGTCCGTGAAGTCCCAGACCACTGACGAGAGGAGCACGCCCTCCTTGTCGACGTTCGTCTTGTCGCCGATCACGTCGATGAAGTAGACCTTCGACGCGCCGGCCGGCGGCTTGGCGGTCTCGACCGCCTGCAGCATCCCGAACGACGAGCCGTCCCCCATGCCGAAGACCACGTCGGCGCCGGCCGCGATGACCTGGGTCGTGACGCGCTCGCCGCCGGCGGCGTCCGCGTAGGCCGCCTGGCCGATCTGGGCGAAGCGGATCTCGACGTTCGGGTCGATGCTCCGTGCGCCCTCGACGAAGCCGCCCGCCATCTTGTACCAGTTGGTGTCGGCGGCGGAGATGACGATGCCGAGGGTCCCCGTCTGCGTCGTCTCGGCGGCCAGGATGCCCGCGAGGTAGGACCCCTGCTGGCTCGATGTCTCGACGTCCGCCACGACGCCGGGCTGGTTCGCATTGGGAGCGTCGAACACGATGTGCGGGACATTGAATTCGGTCGCGACCTTCGGGGCGATGGTGTTGTAGCCGCTCGCCTGCGCGATGGTCAGCTCGCTGCCGCTCTGCGCCAGCCGGCGGAGCACCGGCTCCGTGTTCTCGTAGCCGATGCCGTCGGCGACCTCGATCTCGGCCCCCGCCGTGTCGGCGGCGCGCGTGGCGCTCTCGACGCCCTGCTGGTTCCAACCGTAGTCGTTGGCCTTCTCGGGAGCGGCGATCGCCATCTGGCTGATGGAGGCCGCCGCCCCGGAGGTGTCCGGTGCCGAGGACGAGGAGGAGTCGTCGTCACCGCAAGCGCTGAGGGCCAGGGCCACGACGACGACCGCCGCCACCGCCGAGCATCTCATGAGGGTTCTCATGCCGTTCCTTTCTGCCGGTCAGATCGCGCGCGGCGTGCCGGGCGCCCTCGTCGTTCGCAGACTGTTGACAACAGACATCCAACCGCGTTTCTATCCCAGCGGTGGATGGCGGGTCAACAGACGGGGCCGGCGTGGCGCCGGCGGAGATGGCGGTCGACTCGGACGTCGGTCCGGGCCCGATCGAGAACGTCACCCTGTGGGAGCGCGTCCATGCGCACCTGCGCGACGAGATCCTGGCCAACCGGCTCACGCCGGGGACGGTCCTCTCCGAGGTGCCGCTGGCCGCGTCCCTCGGCGTCAGTCGCGGACCGGTCCGCGAGGCTCTCGGGCGGCTCGCCGCCGAGGGGCTCGTGACCGTCCGCCCGCGGCGCGGCGCGGTCGTCTCGGCGCTCAGCCCGGGGGAGTTCCTCCAGGCCTATCAGGTGCGCGAGGCGCTCGAGACGCTCGCGATCCGCCTCGCCGTGCCGCTCCTCACGGACGACGACATCGCGCACCTGGACCACCTCGTGGAGCGGCAGGCCGAGGCCGTCGACGACGACCGGATCGACGACTTCTTCGCGCTCAACAGCGAGTTCCACGAGCTTTTCGTCAGGGTGTCGGAAAACGCGCCCCTGCAGGACATGCACCGACAGCTCATGGGTCACATGGGCCGTTATCGACTGCCCTCGCTGGCGCTTCGAGGAACGATGCGCAACTCGCTGGCCGAGCATCGCGCCATCGCCCGCGCGTGCCGCGCGCGCGATCCCGGCCGGGCGGAGCAGCTCCTGCGCGACCACATCCGCGTTCCGCAGCACCGGCTCGAGGCGACCAGCAGCGAGGAGGTCGTGCTCGCGCCATGAGCCTGAAGTTCGGCGTCAACCTGAACAACCGCGAGCCGCTGATCGCTCCCGACTACGACCTGTCCATGCTCCTCGCGCTCGCGGAGCGGGTCGAGGAGCTGGGCTTCGACTCGGTCTGGGTCGGCGACAGCCTCTTCTCGAAGCCGCGGTACGAGCCGATCGCGCTCCTGTCGGCGATCTCCCAGCGCACGTCGCGGGTGGCCCTCGGGACGGCGTGCATGGTGTCCTCCACCCGCAATCCGCTCTACCTGGCGCTCGAGTGGGCGACACTCGACCGGATCTCGGACGGCCGGACGATCCTGGGCACGGGCGCGGGGAACCCGGAGGAGGGCGTGCGGCGCGAGTTCGAGGCCCTCGGGCTGGACTTCGGACGGCGCGCCGCGATCTTCGAGGAGGGGCTCGCCGTGATCCGGCAGCTCTGGACCGAGGGCCGCGTGAGCTTCCACGGCGAGCACTTCGACTACGACGACGTCGCCTTCTACTCGGGCACCGAGCTCGGGCCGCTGATGCCGGTGCAGTCCCCACCGCCGATCTGGGTCGTCTCCAACCCGCGCCTCGTCGGCGCCGCCTCGGCCGCCACCATCGAGCGGCGGATCGTCGCCGCCTGCCGGCGCATCGTCCGGTACGGCGACGGCTGGATGACGTGCTGCCGGGCGGAGCACCCCGAGGAGCTGGCCGAGCAGCTCGACTGGATCCGGCGGGTCGCCGACGACGAGGGGGCCGACTTCGACCGGCTGGTCATCTCCTATCAGGTGACCATGAACGTCGGCGACTCGGAGGAGCAGGCGCGCGCCGCCTTCGGCGACTACATCGGCAAGTACTACCCCGAGCTCTCCCAGGCGATGGACCTGGGCAACTGGGGGCCCGTGGGCACGCCCGACCAGATCGCGGAGTGGCTCACGACCTTCGCCGACGCGGGCGTCAACCACTTCATCTGCCGCTTCGGCGCCATCGACCAGTTCGGGCAGGTCGAGCGCTTCGCCCGAGAGATCCTGCCGCGGTTCGCCGCAGAGAGAGTGAGGTGAGGACATGGCACGCGTCGAGCTCACGAGTGACGCAGAGCTGGTGGTCAACGTCTGCATGTCGGTGGAGGCCGACGACGTCGTGACCATCATCTGCGACGACGAGAACCGCGAGCAGGCCGAGGCCGTCGCGGAGGTCGTGGTCGCCCGCGGGGGGTGGCCCGTGGTGATGAACAACGAGCAGCAGGTGCGCCGCGGCCGCGCCGACGTGCGCTTCCCGATGGCGCCGCCGCGCAACCTCCACGCGGCGATGACCGCCTCCGACGAGGTCATCATCATCACGAACCTCGAGTGGGCCAACCGCTTCGCCCACGTCGCGGCCGTCAAGGAGACGTGCGCGGCCAACGGCAAGATCGCCTCGGTCGAGCCGGGAATGGGCTCCTGGGGCCTCACGGTCGAGGACCTGCACAACGCGATCGCCCGCGCCAAGCACGCCATGTCGGTGCTGGAGGGGAAGAAGCACATCCACGTCACGACGCCGGCGGGGAGCGACTTCCACGTCTCCATCGAGGGCCGCCCGGCGCTGGAGGTGACGCCGATCAAGCACCGCGGCCAGATGATGGGGCCGGTCCCGCTGTGGGCCGAGGTCGCCTTCGCCGCCGTCGAGACGTACACCCACGGCACCGCGGTCGTCAACGGCGTGATGCTCGGCATCGGCCTCGAGGGCCAGGTCCGCGAGCCCATCACCTGGACCATGGAGGCCGGCCGCGCGGTCGCGATCGAGGGCGGCGACGAGGCCGAGCGGCTGCGCACGGCCATCGACGGGGTCGAGAACGCCACGGTCCTCGGCGAGTTCGCGTTCGGCGTCAGCGACAAGGCCCCCTTCGGCACGCCGTCGGAGAAGGGGCGCGTGGGCACGGTCCACATGGCCCTCGGCGACAACCACAACGCCTACCCGGGCGGCCAGAACGTCTGCGCCCTGCACCTCGACGGCGTGTTCCTCGACGCGACGATGATGATCGAGGACGACGGCACCTACATCCTCAGGGACGGGGAGTGGGCGCTCTGATGTCCGTCTCGGTCGTGCCGCTGGCCGACGTCGATCCGATCCCGCTGCCGGGCGACAGCTGGAGCCGCATGCTCGTGACCGGCGATCGCGTCCCTGGCACCGCGAGCTCGATCGGCTACTCCGTCTTCACGCCGGGGACGGTCCTGGCGCCCGTGCGCCACGAGACCGAGGAGGTCGCCTACGTGGTGGCCGGCGCCGGCGAGCTTCGCCTGGACGACGGGCCGGTCGGGTTCCGCGCGGGCGACGCGCTCCACATCCCCGCCGGCGTCTGGCACGCGGTCGCGAACACCGGCGACGAGGACGTCGTGATGGTGTTCGGCTTCCCCCACCCCGACTACCCCCCGACGGAACGGGCCTGACGTTGGACGGCGTCGCGGGAGCGGCCTCACGCGGCGCCACCGCCGTCGCCGGGGTCGAGACCCTACGACGGGACGTCGCCCATGCCTGCCGCGTCCTCGCCACCGAGGGCTACACCGACCTGACCCTCGGCCACGTCAGCGCGCGCGTGCCGGGGCGGGAGGCGATCCTCGTCAAGCGCAAGGGCCTCACGCTCGAGGAGGTGCGCCCCGAGGACGTGGTCATGGTCAACCTCCACGGGCGCCACCTCGAGGACGGCGACGCGGACCTGCACCTCGAGACCGCGCTCCACACGGAGGTGTACCGCGCGCGTCCCGACGTGGGGGCGGTCGTGCACGGGCACCCGCCCCACGCGACCGCGCTCGCCGCGACGGCGGCCCCGCTCGAGATGCTGACCCACGACGCGGTCCTCTTCGCCGACGGCCTCCCGCGCTACGAATCGAGCCCCGACCTCGTGACCTCCTCGCTCGAGGGCGCCGCCGTGGCGCGTGCCCTGGGGGACAGCCGGGCCGTGCTGATGCGCAACCACGGGGTGCTCGTGGTGGGGCCGACCGTCCCCTGGGCGGTGCTCACGGCGGCGACGCTCGAGCGCGCCGCGCGCATCCAGGCCATCGCCGGGACGATGGGCGGCGCGCTGGCCCCGATGAGCGCCGAGGACGCCGGCCGCCTGGCGCCCGAGAAGTACCGCGACGGCTTCGTGCAGGAGTACTGGGACGCGTGGCTGCGGAGGGTCGTGGCGTGAGCGCGGGCCCGGTCGAGACCACGGTCAACGGCGTGCCGATGACCCTGCGGGCGGATCCCTGCGAGCTCCTGCTCGACGTCCTCCGCGACGAGCTCGGGCTCACCGGGGCAAAGCGCTCGTGCGACGTCCAGGTGTGCGGCACCTGCACCGTGCTGATCGACGGGCGGCCGGTCAGCGCCTGCACCACGCTGGTCCACGAGGCCCGCGGGCGATCCGTCCTGACCATCGAGGGGCTCGCCGCCACCTCCGAGTTCGGGCGCATCCACGAGGCGTTCACGCGGCACAGGGCGCTCCAGTGCGGGTACTGCACGCCGGGCATGGCGCTGACGGTGAGCGCGCTGCTGACCAGCGGCGAGCTCGCCGATGACGAGGCGACCGTGCGCGAGGCGCTGTCGGGGAACGTC
>CAWIDG010000016.1:0-12751 GCA_963834875.1 Miltoncostaeaceae bacterium | reverse complement strand
CCGTCGGTCAGCCGGCCGCGGCGGGCCCGTCGCCGTCCTGCCCTTCGGGGGCCGCCCCGGGCGGCTCATCGGTCTGGTCGGCGTACCGGCGCAAGCCGGTCGCCACCCACCTGGCGGGCCAGGTGACGACGGCGACGCCGACGTCGATCACAACCGCCGCGGCCCTGGCCAGTCTCCGCACGGATCGGTCCCTTCCTCGATCGCCGGGGGTGAGCGGGCTGCGCACATCTCCCTCGCGGAGCGCCGGCAGCGTGGAGGGTGCGGGGGCGGGGACCGCTCGATCCGCGTCGCGCGGGCCCTCCTGCTCCTCGCCCGGCAGGCGCTCGTCGGTGGTCGGGCCCGCCGCCTCCCCAGGGTGCTCCCCGGCCTGGAGCCGCCATCTGCGGAGCGTCTGCTCGGAGACGCCCAGCTCGCGCGCGAGCTCGGCGACGCTCTTGTCGCCCGAGCTCAGCAGACGCACCGCCTCGGCCCGGAACTCGGGCGAGTACCGAGGGCCCGGTCTTGGCATCGTGCGTTCCCTCCGGCGCCGGCGACCCAGTTGCTCTGGATCGCGCGTGGGCGGTCCTCCCGGGCCGAGCCTAGGGGAACCTCAGGGGCCCCGCCATCCTCCGCCGTCGGCGACGCACGATACCAGGTTCAACGCCGAGGTGCGCGACTTCCTCCGGCACGAGCACGGCTGAGCTGCTTGCGGCGTGGGCCGCGCGCCTGGCCCGGATCAGCAGCGCGAGCGCGCCGTTGGCCAGGCAGTAGTAGGCGGGATACAGCAGCAGCGCCGGCTCCAGCGCGCCCACGGACCCGGCCGCCAGGGCCCCGCCCAGGCTCGCCAGCGCGAACGTGGACAGCGTCTCGGAGCCCGGGTCCCGCCAGGTCTTCGGGAGCATCATCCCGGTCGCGATCAGGTCCGCGGCCACCACGCACGCCGTCGCGACGACCGGCTCGCCGACGACGAGCCACCCGGCCACGCCGACGCCGGCGACCGCGATCAGCGCCGTGTCGGCCGCGCTCATGCCACCCCTGCCGAGGCGGACGGCGATCAGGAGGACGACCGCGTTCAGGACGACATGGGTCCCCGCCATGAGCAGGCTCCAGGACGCGCCGTCCGCGCGCTGGGACACGCACACGACCAGCGCGAGCACGCCCCAGATGAGCCAGGTGCCGCGATGGGGGCGCGTCGAGCCGCGGAGGCTGTCGCGGATGTAGGGGATCGTGCCCACGACGCCCACGAGGCCGGCCAGCGCGCCGGCGATCGGGGCGGCCTGGCTCATCGCCGGAGCACGCGCAGCCGGGCGCTGCCCCCGAAGTGCTCGACGGCGACGGCCGCCGCGGTGCCGGGGTCGAACGGCCGGCACGAGAACACGTTGACGAAGCAGCGGCCGGACACCTCGTCGGCGTGGAGGGTGATCGAGCTGGTCTCGATGAACTGCATCGCCGACCAGCCCTCGAGGTCGCCCTCGCCGAACCGCTCGAGCATCAGCGGGCCGTGCGCCGTCATCCCGATCGGCGTCGATCACCGCCGGCACGAAGGCGCGGATGGCGTCCTGGTCGGCGAGCCTGCCGGGGTCGCCGCCGTGCAGGTCGATCGCGGCCAGCGTTCCCCACGGGACGTCGATCCGGCCGGGAGCGCGAGCGGGAGCGGGAGCGGTGCGCTGCATCGCTACCAAGGACACCCGGCGCGGCCGGATATTCCCGGCCCGGCGTGGAATGGGGCCGGCCCGCCGGAGTCATACCTGGTGAACCGCTCGAGGCGCGGACACGAACTCCGACACGAACTCGGGAGCACGGCGAAGCGATGTCAGAGATCTGGTCCAACACCGACTTCCCCTACATGTGCCTGAAGGACGAGCGGCGCACCCTGGCCTTCCGGGCGGCGATCGGCCGCGTCGTCAGGGGGGACGACATCGTCCTCGACGTCGGGGCCGGCACGGGGATCCTCTCGCTCTTCGCGGCATCAGCCGGCGCGCGTCGTGTGTACGCCGTGGAGATCGAGCACTCGCTGGCCGAGGCCCTTCGCACGACCATCGCGCTGAATCACCTGACGGAGGTCGTGACCGTGGTCGAGGGCGACGTGCGGGACGCCGATCTCCCGGCGGGCATCGACGTCGTCATCGCCGAGATCATCGACACCGGCCTCCTCGACGAGCTCCAGGTCCCGGCCCTCAACAGCCTCAGGGACCGGGGCGTGGTCAACCGGCACACGCAGCTCATCCCCAGCCGGTATGAGACGACCGCTCAGCTGGTCTCGGCGGACAACCGCTACTACGGGTACGAGATCGCCGCGCCGAAGCACGAATGGCCGTTCTACGCCGGCGCCGGCGACGGGTGGGCGCCGACCTCGATCGTGCCGGTGAGCGATGCGCGTCGTGATCGCCTCCCACGACTTCTCGCGTGGACCGATCGACGAGCGCGTCGCCGTTACGAGAGCTTCACCGTCGAGCCGGGCAAGCGCGCCAACGCCCTCAGGATCTCCGGCTCGACGACCCTGTGCGAGGGGATCACGCTCGGTGCGACCAACGCGCTCAACGGCGACAAGGTCATCCGGCTCGACCAGGACCTGAGGGGCGAGGTGTGGCTCGAGCTGGCCTATCGGATGGGGGCGGGGCTGGACACGCTGACGGTCGAGCGGGTCCCGGATCCCACCCGTCCCCCGCGCCGCGCGGGCCTCAGTCGCCCGCGGCCGCGGCGGTGGAGCCCTCGTCCGTGCGGGAGTTCGCCACTGCCGACTCCACCTCCGGCTGCTGCACGAGGGCTTCGATGAATGCGGGCTCGGCGGACACGACGAGGGAGGACATGTTCTTGAAGACGTTCACGTCCGCCGCCCCCCGGCCCACCTGGCTCTCGACGCGCCCGAGCACCTCGCGCGCCTGCGCGTTGACCTCATCGGGCGCGAGGGGACCCGCGCGGCCCGAGCGCAGGACGACCACCGCCTGAACCGGGCTGCCGTCGGCGGCGGCGGCCTTGAGCTGGCGCTTTAGCTCGGGATCGGTTCGCGCCTTCTCCGTCCGTTTCGGCATCGCTGAGCTCCGGATCCGGCTGCGGCGAGGAGAGGATGGTACCGCTCCCCGCGGGCCGGCTCATCGCCGCCGGCGCCGGAGGGCCCGCAGCGCACGCGGCCCGTTCGGAATGCCGCGATTCCCCCGGGCGGTGTCCGGCCCCGGGGCGGGCCGGCACGAGCTGTAGATCGCGCGCTGGAGCGCGGCGGCGGTCGCGGTCGGCTTGGCCTGCAGCAGGAGCGCGGCGAGGCCGGCGACGTGCGGGGGTCGCCATCGAGGTGCCGTCCATCTCGTGGAAGCCCCGCCCCCCGGGGCGGGCCGAGATGACCCCGACCCCGGGCGCGGCGATGTCCGGGACCAGGGGGTCGCGGCGCCGGGCGAAGCGCTGGCTGGACGAGCTTCCACCAGACGGTCCCGTCCTCGCTCGTCGCGCCGACCGAGAGGGCGTCCGGGTAATTGCCCGGCGACCTGCTGGTGCCCGGGCCCTCGTTGCCGACCGCGAACACGGGCAGGACGTTGCGCTCGCGGAGGAGCCGGACGATCGGCACGAAGTCCTCCCACCACCCGCGCAGCCCGAGGGACATGCTGATGATGCGGACGCCCTGGCCCACGGCCCAGTCGAGGCCGCCGAGCACCCGCGCCACCGTCTCGCCGCCCTCGATCACGATCGCGCTGGCGAGCCGGGCCTCCGGCGCGACGCCGACGGCCATGCCCCGGACCGCCCTCCCGGCGATGGTCGCGGCCGTGTGGGTGCCGTGGTCGTCGGTGTCGTACGGCTTCGGGGCCGGCTCGACCAGCCGTCCGAAGCCGTCGAGCTCGGCAAAGGCGGCGATCGCCCGCTTGAGGGCCGGATGCCCGCCGTCGGCGCCGGTGTCGAGGTGCCCGACCAGCACCCCCTCGCCCGTCAGGCCCTCGTCCCAGAGATCCGGTATCCCGAGGGCCTCCATGCCCCAGGTGACCTTCCGCCGGAGGCGGGCCGGAGCGACGCGGGCGGGACGGATCAGGCTGAGCTGGGGGAGCCCGTGAGGCTGGCGACCTCGCCGGCGGCGCGCAGCGCCGCGGCGCCCTGGCGGTCGACCGTGCCGTACATGACGCCGAGGTTCTCGAACACGCGGACCGGCTGGTCGGGCACGGAGTCGGCGGCCTCCCCGGCCGCGGCGTGCGCGAACGCCACGCGCGCCAGCGCGGCCGTCTGCGTGAGCTCCGACGCCACGAAGTGGCCCTCCAGGCGCCTCGCGGCGGCCCGCGGGTTGCGCCGCGCCCGGTCCCCCAGGACCACGATGCACGGCGCCGCCCCCGAGGCGCGCAAGTCCTGGGTCAGCAGTCGCGTCATCTCCTCCTCCCTCCGGTCGGCATCGCGAACGGTCCTCCTACGCGGGGAGCTCGGCGGACAGCCCGCCCGAGGCCTGGGCCCGCATGCGCCCCCGAAGGTCCCGCAGGTCCCCGCCGGCGCCGGCGGCGGCCGGCTCGCCCGCCCCCGCGACGAGCTGCGACCGCAGCTCGCGGTCCTCGAGCAGCATGCGGTGGATCTCGCCGCCGAGCCGCTCGAGCCGCGCGTTGACCTGGCGGACCGGGCAGCCCAGCACCCGCGCGAGGGCGCGGCGAAGCTGCGCCGTGGTGAGCTCCGGGGTCGCCGCGGCGACGCGCTCGACCGGCGTCCCCCGACCCGCGCCGGCGCGCCCGGCCGCGGCGCCCGCGACCGCAGAGGGCGCCGGCAGGGGGGCCTCCAGGAGGGCGCCGGCGTCGAGGATGCCCGCCCCGTAGCGCGCCGCGTCCCAGCCGCGGCCGCGCGTCGCCGTCGCGCGCACCAGATGGAGGAAGGCCGCCTGCACGCCCGAGGGCCCGTAGCGTGACCGGATGGCGGCGCGGCCGTGTCGCGCCAGCCAGAGCGCCGCGGTGCCGGCGGCGAGCGCGACGGCGAACGACGTGCCGCTCGCGGTGCCGCGCCCGAAGCTCACGCGGCCGTCCCGGCGCGTCGCCGTCGCGACCCAGACGTCCTCGCCCGGCGCGGAGAAGTTGACCGCGGCGCCCGACGAGGAGTGCTGCCACGGCCGCCCGCCCACGCCGGTCGCGGCGACGGCCAGGCACTCGGGGAAGCGCGCCGGCGAGACGACCCAGCTCACGTAGTTGCCGGCGGCGGCGAGCACGATCGCGCCCTCCTGCACCGCCGCGGCGATCGCGTCCTGGACCACGGGCAGGAAGCCCTCCCCGCCGAGGCTCATCGAGATGACGTCGGCCCGGATGCGGCGCGCGTGGTCCATCGCCTGGGCGAGATCGCCGTCCAGGACCTGGACCACGCTCGTCACGGTCCTGATCGGCACCAGGGTCGCGCCCGGCGCCGCGCCCACCAGCTGCCCGGCCGGCCGGCCGACGATCACCGACCCCGTCGCAGTGCCGTGCCCGGGGGTGTCGAACGGCCACCACCACCGGCGCTCGAGCGGGTCGAGCGCCTCGTCGTCAGCGGAGAGCACGTCCCGGTCCCGCGCGAGGTCGAGCGCACCCCCCTCGAGCTCCGGGTGGGCCGTGTAGCCGGTGTCGGGATGGGCGATCACGATCCCGGCGCCCCGGGTGGGATCGAGCCGCCAGGCGGCGGGGCAGTCGATGGCGTCGGTGGCCCAGCGCGCGGGCGGGGCCGCCGCCGCGGCGGCCGCGGGCTGGAGGGAGACACCATCCGGCGGGGCGTACGCGCTCGAGGGCAGATCCGGGTGCACCTCGATGCCGCCGGCCTCGGCGAGGGTCCGCGCGAGGTCGAAGGCAAGCCGGGACGGGGGGTAGGCGGGGCTCGCGGGCACGAGGCCCGTGACCGCCCAGTAGCGCGCGAGCCGGGGCGGCGCGCCACGGGCGAAGAGGCGCTCCACCCGCCAGGGGTCGCCGGCCGCGTCGCGCCCGAGGGCGCGGACGGCCCGCTCGAGGTCCCGCTTCGTCCACCGCTTCGGCTCGTCGACGCGCACCAGGAGGCGGAGGGGCACGGCGGCCTCGCCGGGGGGACCGCCGCGATTGGGCCCCCGGCCGCCGCCGCCAGCGCGGCGGGCCCTCCGTCGCGCGGCCGCGCCCGGCGGCGCCTCGGCTCGGCGACGTCGGCCTGCACCAGCGGGCTGGCCGAGTCCTCCCGGCTGAAGGCGGTCGCGCTCACCCGGTAGCGCCCGCGGCCCAGGACCGCCGGGTGCTCGACGGTCGCGCGCCGGACGGTCACGTCGAACGAGTGCGTGACGGGCGGCACCGCGCCGCTCGCGCGCTGGACGGAGAGGAGGACGCGGACCGGCACGAAGGGATCGTCCGGGTCCAGCCGCGGCAGCTCGTAGGTGATCCGCACGCGGTCGCCGACGCGGCGCGCGCTCAGGCGCGTGGGCGCCGGGGTCATCCGCTCCTCCTCGGCGACGAGGATCGTGCCGAGGACCTTGCGCCGCCGCGGCCCGCGGGCGTCGGCGTGGTACTGATCGGGCCGGTGCCACTGCTTCTCGTGGTGGCCGGGGCCCTCCGGGCTGTCGTTGGGCGACCCGCTGCTCCCCCACTCGCCGGGCCACTGCAGCCAGCCCAGGTCGTTGGTCAGGCGCTCGAGCGTGGGACGCACCGCGTCCCCGCCCGCCGAGGCGTGGTCGCGCAGCGGGAAGGGCCGCACCCAGTACTCGCCGGGCGTGAAGTAGTTCGCGTGAGAGCCCAGGGAGACGTACACGACGGGCGCGCCGCCGCCGGAGCCGCCGACCGTCTCGACGTCCTTCCAGTCGCGCCGCTCGCCGCCGGCGTGCTGGGAGTACGTCGCGACCGCGGGCCGGCCGTCGGGGTCCAGCCCGACCTGGATCATCTCCCAGTCGCCCTCGTGCAGGCCGATGTGGGCGATGCTCTTGTCGTTGTAGTAGTAGAAGAGCCAGTACTGCAGCCAGACGCGGCCGCCGGCCTCCCTCGCCCGGCCGTAGACCCGGTCGGCGATGCCGGGCCGCCTGTGCATCTCCGCCGCGTCCTGCTGCCACGTGCCGGGGTGCGGGGCGAGCCGGTCCGAGCGCCCCACCGTCCCGCCCCCGTCGGGGTAGTCGCGCCCGCGGAGGAACGCGAGGCTGAGCAGCGGGACGCCCGGCGTGCTCTGGGCGCTGGCGATGAGGCGGCCGTCCGCGTCCACGAGGCGGGTCGCGTACCGGCCCGGGACGACGACGTCGGTCATCGCCGCCGGCGAGTCCGCGCGGTAGGGCTCCTGGGGGTGGTAGCGCAGCAGGGGCGAGTAGCGCTCGAGCAGGCCCCTCCTCACCGCCGCCGTGGCATCCAGCGCGGCGGCCGCCGCGGCGGGCGCGCGCGCGCGCCTGCGGGCGCGGGGCTGAACGGCGCGGGACATGTGAGGAGGAGCCTCACACGTCCCGCGCGGCGCTGGCAATCGTCGATTTTCAGACGGTCACGGCGTCGAGGAAGAACTCCATCCCGTACCGGGGCGCCGCCTCCGCGTAGCGGGCGCCGACCTCCGCGAGGTTGTCCGGGGGGTCTTGGGTGAGGTCGTATGCGCGCTCGAGGGTCTCCTCGAAGAACCTCTCGATGCCGGCCGGCGTGAAGGTCAGGATCATCCTCACCGGCTCGTCGCTGAAGTTGCGGAAGCAGTGAAGCGTGCCCTTCGGAACGTTCACGAAGTCGCCGGGCCCCGCGACGATCCGCTCGTCGCCGAGCCGGAACGTCGGGTGCCCTCGAGGACGAAGAAGGTCTCGTCCTCGTACGGTGGGTGTGCGGCGGCGGGCCGCCCCCGGGGGGCACCGTCGCCAGCATCGAGAAGTACGCCCCGCCCGACTCCTCGCCCGTGACGAGGAAGGTGTAGAGGTCGCCGGGACCCCAGTAGGACCGCCCCTCTCCCTGCGGCCGGTGGAACATGACCTGATCCGACATCTGACCCCGCCTCCGTCTCGCTCTGCTCTCGCACCTGACGCCGGAGGGTGATACGTCCGGCATCAGTCGCGTCGTCAACCAATCACGGTCCAACTGTTGCGAAGCGAATCTTTCACATCCGAACGAAAGCTGTCAAACCCCTCGCCGGAGGCGCTCGCCGCCTGGCGCGGTTCTTCGAGTGCGCCCTGGCCCTGCCGGACATCCTCGACGACGAGCTCCAGGCCGCCGACTGCCTCTCCTTCCGCTGGTACGACGTGCTCGTGCAGCTGGAGGAGGCGGGCGAGGGCGTGCCGATGAACGAGATCGCGAGCCGGATCCTGGCGAGCAAGAGCGGCCTCACCCGCGTGATCGACCGGATGGAGGAGGCCGGCCTCGTGCGCCGCGAGCGTCCGACGGGAGACCGGCGCGTCGTCCTCGTCGTCATCACGGAGGCGGGGTCTGGAGGCCCTCGACGTCTCCGGGTCGTCCACCGCGACGGCATCCGCCGGCACTTCACCGAGCACCTCGACGAGCGGGACCTGGAGCTGCTGAAGGGGACTGCTCCAGAAGGTCCGCGAGCACGTCCGGCCCCTGCGCCCCGGCCGGTGCAGCGGGTAGGGCGCGGGCGGGCGCGGCGCGTCAGGCATGTCGCGACACGTCGGAGGTGGGCAATGGACGTCGAGCCGGCCCGCGACTTCATCCGCGAGCACCACCACGGGGTGCTCGCGACCCGCACCCGCAGCGGCGGCATCCGCCAGTCGCCGATCGTCGCGGCCGTCGACGACGGCGGCATGGTCGTCATCAGCTCGCGCGAGACGGCCTACAAGGTGCGCTACCTGCGGGCCGACCCGCGGGCGCACGTCTGCCTCTTCACGGACCGCTTCTTCGGCCCGTGGCTCTGGGTCGAGGGCACGGCGGAGATCGTCTCGCTGCCCGGCGCGATGGAGCCACTCGTTCGACTACCGAAGGCGGTTCGCCGACGCCGGTGGGATCGACTGGGACGACTACCGAGCGCGCATGGAGCGCGAGCGGCGGGTGCTGATCCGCATCGCCCCGGAGCGCGCGGGGCCGGGCCGGCAGGGCTGAGCGTGGCCTTCGTCACCACCGACCGCCACCTGCTCCGCGCCAGGGACCTCGCCGATGCCCGCTACTCCGAGCCGCTGACGGTTGACGATCTCGCCCGGGCGGCCGGGCTCTCGCGCGCCCACTTCAGCCGCGCGTTCCGGCGCGCCTTCGGCGTGTCGCCCCACGAGTACCTGCTGACGCGCCGGCTCGAGCGGGCCGCAGCGCTGCTGCGCACCACCGACCGCCAGGTGGCCGACATCTGCTTCTCGGTCGGCCTGCGCAGCCTCGGCTCGTTCACGACCAGCTTCACGCGGATGTTCGGCGTCCCGCCGACCGCCTACCGGGCGGCCTTCCCGCCCGCCGCCAGCCGCGCCCGCGTGCCGAGCTGTGTCCTGCGCGCGTACGGACGGCCGCCACGGCGCACGTTTCGAGAAGACGGCGCGGCGCCCCCGGCGTAGCGTCGCGGCAGATCCGATAGCCGACCGAAGGGGATCAGATGTTCAAGATCAGCTTCGCGCACCTGTGGGTGCACGACCAGGACGAGGCCCTCGCCTTCTACACCGAGAAGCTCGGCATGGAGCTGCGCGCCGACGTCACCCTGCCCGAGCTCGGCGGCTTCCGCTGGCTCGTCGTGGGCCCGGTGGGCCAGCCCGACGTGGGCATCGCGCTGATGGCCATGGTCGGTCCGCCGATCGTAGACGAGGCCACCGCCGACCAGATCCGGAGCCTCGTGTCCAAGGGATTCGCCGGCACGGTCTTCCTCACCACCGACGACTGCCGGGCCGAGCACCGGGAGCTCGCGAGCCGCGGGGTCGAGTTCGTCGAGGAGCCCGAGGAGCGCCCGTACGGCATCGACGCCGGCTTCAGGGACCCGTCGGGCAATCACCTGCGGCTGACGCAATTGCGGGAGATGGCCGCGGTCTGACCCGCCGAGGCGCGGGGGCGGGGTTGACGCGGTCGGGCGCAGCGTCTAGCCTCGATCAAACGTTCGTTTGAGAGGCCGAGCGCCCCCAAGGAGCCCGTGACCACCCGCCCCCGCGAGGCCGAGCTGCACCAGACCGCGACCCGGCTCTTCCGCGAGCGCGGCTTCCACGCCACCTCGATGCAGGACCTGGCCGAGGCCCTCGGGATGAACCGGGGCAGCCTCTACCACTACATCGAGTCCAAGGACGACCTGCTCTGGGCGATCGTGGACGACGGCTTCCGCACGCTCGAGGAGCGCGTGCTGCCGCTGCTCGACTCCGACGCCCCCGGCACCGAGCGGCTCGCGGCCGCGATCGAGGCCCACCTGGCGGTCGCGGCGGAGCGGACGGACGAGCTCACCCTGCTGCAGATGGAGCGCCGGGCGCTCTCGCCCGAGCGGCTCGCCGAGATCATCCGGCGCCGCGACGCGTACGAGGCCGCCTTCCGCCGCGCGATCCGCGACGGCGTGGCGGCGGGCGACCTGCGGCCGGTGGACGAGCGGATGGCCTCGATCGCCGTGCTGTCGCTCTGCAACTGGTTCACGCAGTGGTACCGGCCGGACGGGCCCATGACCCCCGGGGAGATCGCCGACGTGTTCACCGAGCCTCTACCTCGACGGCCTGCGGGACGCGGGGCGTGATCGCGCGACTGTCGTCGGCCACGGTTCTCGGCGCCGGCACGATGGGCGCCCAGATCGCCTGCCTGCTGGCGGGCGCCGGCGCGCGCGTGCGCCTGCTCGACCTCGACGCCGACACCGCGCGCGGCGGCCTGGAGCGGGCCGCGGCGCTGCGCCCGTCGCCGGTCTACCGGGCCTCCGACGCCGAGCGGATCGCCACCGGCGGCTTCGAGGAGCTGGCCGACGCCGCGCGGGGCTCGGACTGGGTCATCGAGGTCGATCGTCGAGCAGCTCGACCCCAAGCGCGAGCTCCTCGACCGGCTCGAGGAGGCCCTCGGCGACCGGCCGGCCGCGGACTGGCCGCTCGTCTCCACCAACACCAGCGGGATCCCCATCGCCTCCCTGGCCGAGGGCCGCTCGGACGCCTTCCGGACGGTCTTCCTCGGCACCCACTTCTTCAACCCGCCGCGCTACGCGCGCCTGCTCGAGCTGATCCCGCTCGCCTCGACCGACCCCGGGCGCATCGCGTGGATCGAGGACTACGGCTCGCGCCTCCTCGGCAAGGGCACGGTCATCGCCAAGGACCGTCCGGCGTTCATCGCGAACCGCCTCGGCGTCCACGGCCTCCTGACCGCGCTCGCCCTGGCCCAGGAGCTCGGCCTCGGCGTCGACGAGGTCGACGAGCTCACGGGCCCCCTGATCGGGCGGCCGCGCAGCGCGACCTTCCGCACGCTCGACCTGGTGGGCCTGGACGTCGCCGCCCACGTCGCCGACAACCTCCACGCCGCCCTGCCCGACGACCCGCAGCGCGACGCCTTCGCCGTGCCGCCGGTCATGCGCGAGCTCATCGAGTCGGGGGCGCTGGGCGAGAAGACCGGCGCGGGCTTCTTCCGCCGCGAGGACGGCGAGATCCTCGCCTACGACCTCGAGACCGGGGACTACCGGCCGCGGCGGCGCGTGGAGTCCGCCGCGGTGGAGCTGGCGCGCGGCGAGCCGGACCTCCCCGCCCGCCTCGCGCTGCTCGTCGCGGCCGAGGACCGCGCCGGCGAGTTCCTGCGCCGCCTGATCGGCTCCGGCCTCGACTACGCCGCAGCGGTCGGCCCGGAGATCGCCGACTCGGCGGCGGCCGTTGACCGCGCCATGCGATGGGGCTTCACGTGGGAGCTCGGCCCGTACGAGACCGCCCGGGCGCTGCGCGCCGCGGGCCGCGAGGCCCCGGACGTCCCCTTCGCGGACGCCGGCGACGCAGGGCCGCCGCGGCCCGGATCGATCGACGTCGCCGCCCTGCGGGCCTCGCAGGATGGGGACCTGCCGCGCAACGCCGCCGGCTCGCTGGTGGAGCTGCCCGACGGCGTCCTCGCGCTGGAGCTGCACGCCAAGCTCAACCTGATCGGCGCCGATACCGTCGCCATGATCGAGCGCGGAGTGGCCACGGCGGGCGAGCGCTACGACGGGCTCGTGATCGGCACGTCGCCGCCGGACCTGTCGGCCGGCGCCAACCTCGCGCTGATGCTGATGGAGGCCGAGGAGGGCGAGTGGGATGAGCTGGGCGCATCGTGCGTCGCTTCCAGCGCGCGATGCGGGCGATCCGCTACTCGGCCGTCCCGGTCGTGGTCGCCCCCCGCGGGCGGGTGCTCGGCGGCGGCGCCGAGATCTGCCTTGCGGCCGCCCGCCGCCAGCCGCTGGCCGAGACCTACATCGGCCTCGTCGAGACGGGGTCGGCCTGATCCCCGCAGGCGCGGGCACGACCGCGCTGGCCCGGATGGCCGCCGAGCGCGCCGCCGACCTGCCCAACGACCACTTCTCGTTCTTCCGCGCGGCCCTCGAGACCACCGCCCTGGCGCGGGTCTCGACCTCCGCCGCCGAGGCGTTCGACCTCGGGCTGCTGCAGCCCGGCGACCTCGTACCGCCGACCCCGACCGCCAGTGGGCCGACGCCGCCCGCCAGGCCCGCACGCTGGCCGAGGGCGGCTACCGGCCGCCGGCGGAGCGGCCGATCCCGGTGCTCGGGCGCCGCGGCGTGGCGGCGGCCGAGACGCTGACCTACAACCAGGTCACCGGGCACCAGATGAGCGAGCACGACCGGACCGTGGTGATGGAGCTGGCGCGGGTGATGGCCGGCGGCGACGTCGCCGAGGGCGCGGAGTCGCCGAGGGCTATCTCCTCGACCTCGAGCGCGAGGCGTTCCTGTGCCTGCTCGGCGATGCCCCTGACCCGCGATCGCATCCGCCACACGCTGAAGACCGGCAAGCCGCTGCGGAACTCAGGAGACCATCGGA
>CAWIDG010000015.1:0-153606 GCA_963834875.1 Miltoncostaeaceae bacterium | reverse complement strand
CGGCGGGCGCTCGATCGCCTTCGTCCTCACAGCTGAGCTCGGCGCCCCGCGAGCGGGGGGCTACCAGCGCCTTCCGCTCAGACGCTCACGATGCGGCTCGTCGGGGCGCAGCCGAAGCCGCGCGCGCACATCGTGAGGTGAAGGCGGTAGCGGCCCGGGCCGACGGCGTTCAACGTGAGCGTCCGCCTCCCCTCCGCCACGTCGCGCGGGACGATCGAGACCGTGGAGCCGGAGCTCAGCGAGCGGATCGTGCCGGTCATGCGCGAGGCGCGCGAGAGTGAGGGTCACGACCATCCGGCCTCCGGACCGCCGGGCGGTCAGCTTGGAGACGCGCGGCAGCCGGTCATAGGGCGTCACGACCAGGGTGCCGTCGTCGTCGACCGCCAGGGCGACCAGCCCGGCGAGGTCGCCGGCCACGACGGCCGGGACGCCCCGGGTAAAGGTGAGGCGGCGCGGCGAGCCCCAGGGGGCGCCGCGCGAGTCGCGGGCGAAGGCGACCTGCCCGTCGGGGCCGGGTCCGGTCTCGAGGGACGCCTCGACGAGCACGGGGCCGCGCCGGGACGTGACCGCGTCCACGGCGAACGCGCCCTCCTCCAGCCGGTCCCCGGGGGCGAGCAGACGGATGCCGATCGGCCATGCCGGGGTGACCGGCGCGAAACGGCTCGCCCAGAGGTCAGCCTGGAAGATGGACTCGGCCCAGGCGACCATGGCCGTCCCCGTGGCCGAGACGGCGACCCCGGCGACGGGGCCTGGGACGGGAAGGGGGACGGCGTCGGCGGTCGGACCGGGACCGGTCGTGATGAACGATCCGGCGCCCGTGTCGGGCTCGTCGAAGTTCGCCGGGAAGACGGTCCAGATCACGGCCGCAGAGCCGTCGTCGCCGATGACGGCGCGGGGGCGGCCGACGGTCGCGGCGGCGGGCGTCAACCCCGGCAGGCCCGCCGGGAACGGCCTCCACTGGCTCCCGAGGGCGTACCGCGTCGCCGCGGGGATGGCGTGTCGGCCGGGGTCCACCCAGGCGACGACGGCCTGGCCGGCGCGGTTGATCGCGGTCACGAGGTCGTCGGGGCCGGGGATGGGGAGGTCGGGGCCGCTGCCGCTCCAGGGCTCGCCCGGGCCGTCCTGGACGAGGTATCCGATCGCCGCGCCGCCCGGGCGCAGGACCAGCGCGGCGGCGCGCCCGTCCTGCCGGAGCGTGACCTCGAGGACCCGGGCGACGCGCCCGGCCGCGCCCAGCTGGGAGGTGGCCAGCGACCCGTCGCGGCGGAGGCGCGTCGCGCGGGGCGGCGCCGAGCCGGCCTGCTTGACGGCCAGCGCGTCCCCGTCCCGGTCCATCGCGAGCCCCACCAGGCGCCCGGCCCCGAGCGAGACCGGCGCCTGCCAGATCCCGCGCGGCCCGGTCCGCCGCCGCACAAGCGCCGTCCGGCCGCTGTTCGTGAACCGCGTCCACCCGACGATCGCGTCATCGTCGAGGCTCATGGCGGCCAGCGCCGGGTCGAAGCTGTTGACGTTCGAGGCGAGCCGCACGTCGGGGCCCCACCCGCTCCCCGGGGCGACCGCCACCGCGGGCACGGCGGCCAGCGCCAGCGCCGCCACGGCTCCGAGGATGCACGCCCCCGCCCGCACTCGGCCTCCGGTCCTCGGAGGGGTCCTCTCCGCGCCGCCGACACCATCAGACGCGGCGACGGCGGTCAACCGCCCCTCATCGCACCAGGGGCAGGCGCGCTCCGTCGATCGCCGGCAGGACGCGGCCAGAGAGGCCGCGGGCCCCAGGTCGGCGCCGGGCCCAGAGAGAGTCGCCGAGGTCCTTTGAGCAGCACGGGTGCTCGGTGTCCTGGGCGTCGTGGGTGTCGAAGCCGCCGATCGAGAGGACGGCGGGCGGGTGCCGAAGCCCCCGATTTGCGGGGGGCTTCCGAGGAGCGGATGAAGGGACTCGAACCCTCGACCTTCTGCATGGCAAGCAGACGCTCTAGCCAACTGAGCTACATCCGCGGGAGCGGTCAGTCTACCGAGCCGTGACGGAGGGGTCCAAGGCGGCCGACGCCCGGGCGGTGCGGGTGGCGCTGGCCGAGCTCGCCGACCCGGAGCGGGCGGCCTGGACGGCGCCGTACCTGGGGGTCGTGCCCGGCGGCTACGGCGAGGGCGACGTGCTGCTCGGCATCCCGGTGCCGGGCCAGCGCCGCGTCGCCAGGGCGGCGCGCGACCTGCCGCTGGACGAGGTCGCGACGCTCCTCGCGAGCCCGGTCCACGAGCACCGCTTCACCGCGCTCGTCGTGCTGGTCGACCGCTACCGGCGCAGCCGCGACCCGGCGGTGCGGGCCGGGCTGTCGCGCTTCTACCTCGGCCACCGCGACGGCGTTGACAACTGGGACCTGGTGGACGCCAGCGCCCCGGACCTGCTCGGCGGCGAGCTGGTCGGCGGCGACCGGACGATCCTCGGCGAGCTGGCCGGGGCGGAGCGGCTCTGGGACCGGCGCATCGCCGTGGTGTCGACCTTCGCGCTGATCCGTCAGGGGGAGCTCGACGAGACCTTCGCCCTCGCGGAACGGCTGATGGCCGACCCGCACCACCTCATCCACAAGGCCGTGGGCTGGATGCTCCGTGAGGCGGGAAAGCGCGACGAGCGCGCGCTGGTCGCGTTCCTCGAGACCCACCGCGCCGGGATGCCGCGGACCATGCTGCGCTACGCGATCGAGCGATTGTCGCCCGAGCGGCGCGCGGCGCTCATGGCGCGCGCGTAGCTACGCCGCCTGCCAGGGGTCGGTGTCGGCCTCGGCGAAGTGGACCTCGACGCCGTCGGGTACGAGGGCCTGCTCGAGCAACTTGGTCCAGCGCTTCATGGCCACGCGCTCGGCGCGGGCGTGGGGCATGCAGACGAGCGGCAGGCCCTCGGCGCGGTCGGCGTCGTGGTAGCGCAGGTCGCTGGTGACGTAGGCGTCGGCCTCGGCCTCGCGGGCCGCGTCGATCAGGGAGCCGCCGGAGCCGGTGCAGCAGGCCACGCGCTGGACCCGCGCGAACGGGTCGCCGGCGTAGCTGACGCTCGCCCCGCCGAAGCCCGCCCGCACGCGCTCCACCAGGGCGCCCAGGGTCGTCGCGGCGACGGGCCCGACGCGCCCGAGGCCGGAGGACGGGTCGTCGGCGCTCGGCACCAGGGCGCTGTCGGGGGTGATGCCGAGGACTCCGGCCATGACGTCGTTGAGGCCTCCCGGGGCGGCGTCCAGGTTGGTGTGGGCCGCGATGACCGCGACGCGGCCCTCGGCGGCGCGGAGCACCAGCTCGCTGGCGGCGCCGGCGTCGGTGAGCGCGGAGAGCGCGGGGAAGATCGGGGGGTGGTGGGTCAGAACCGCGTCGCAGCCGGTCTCGCGCGCCTCGCCCAGCACCTCGTCGCGCAGCTCGAGGGCGACGAGCACGCGCCGCGCCGGCTGGTTGTGGCGGCCGACCAGCAGGCCGACGTTGTCCCACTCCTCGGCGAGCGCAGAGGGCGCGAGGCGCTCGATGGCGGCGAGGAGCTGCGCGACCAGCATGGGCCGCATGGTAGTGCCGCGCACGCGTCAGGCGGCGAGCGCCTCCTCGAACGCGGCGTGCGCCGTCCGGCCGAAGAGCACGAAGCGCACCAGCGTCACGCCGGGCGCGCGGCCGGCGCCGGCGGTCTCGCGGACCGCGGCGACGGCGATGTCCGCGACCTCGCGGACATCCCACCCGTAGATCCCGGCTCCGACGGCCGGCATCGCGACCGTCGCGGCCCCGAGCCCGGCCGCCACCTCCAGCGAGCGGGAGAAGCTGGAGGCCAGCAGGGCCGGGTCGGTCTGGCCGGCGCGCCGGTTCGGCCCGACCGTGTGCACGACCCACCGCGCCGGCAGGCTCCCAGCCCTGGTCGCGACGGCGTCGCCGACGGCGAGCCCGTCGCGGTGCGTCGTGCGGCGCAGCTCCCGACACGCCACGAGCAGGGCCGGCCCGGCGGCTGCGTGGATCGCGCCGTCCACGCCGCCCCCGCCCAGCAGCGCGGGGTTGGCGGCGTTCACGATGACGTTAACGGCCTGCTCGGTGATGTCGCCGTCGACCGCCTCGATGCGCACGCGGGCGGCCCTCGCCGCGCCGCCGATCAGGCGGCCGCGGCGGCCGCCGCCTTCTCGGCCAGGTGCGCCGGCACCTGGGCGTAGTGGTCGAACTCCATCGTGTAGTCGCCGCGGCCGCCGGTCATGGCGCGCAGGTCGGGGGCGTAGCTCAGCATCTCGGCCATCGGGACCTCGGCCTTGATGACCTCGTTGCCGCCCCGCGTCTCCATCCCGAGGGGTTGCCCCCGCCGCGAGTTCAGGTCGCCCATGACGTCGCCGACGTGGTCGGACGGGACCGTCACCTCGACGCGCATGATCGGCTCCAGCAGCACCGGGCCCGCCTTCTCGATGGCGGCCCGCACCCCGAGGGACCCGGCGATCTTGAAGGCCATCTCCGAGGAGTCGACCGCGTGGTGCTTGCCGTCGTAGAGCGTGACGCGCAGGTCCACCACCGGGTAGCCCGCGAGGGCGCCCTCGCGCAGCGCCTCGACGACGCCCTTCTCGACGGCCGGGATGAACGGCCGCGGGATCGCGCCGCCGACGATCTTGTTGACGAACTCGAAGCCCTCGCCGCGCCCCAAGGGCTCGACCCTGACCCAGCAGTCGCCGTACTGCCCGCGCCCGCCGCTCTGCTTCTTGTGCTTGCCCTCGGCCTCGGCCGAGCCGGTGATGGTCTCGCGGTAGGGCACGTGGGGCGGGGCCAGGTCCATCGCGACGCCGAAGCGCCGCTCGATGCGCTCGGCCACGACCTCGACGTGCATCTGGGAGAGCCCGCCGACCAGGAAGTCGCCCGTCTGCTCGTCGCGGTGGACGTCGAGGGTGGGGTCCTCGTCGGTCATCCGGCGCAGCGAGGCGTGGAGCTTGTCCTCGTCGGCCTGGGTGCGCGCCGTGACCGCGAAGCTCATGAGCGGCGGCGGGAACTGCACCGCCGGGAAGGCGACCGGCCGGCCGGTGGTGAGCACGTCCCCGGTCGCGACCTCCTTGAGCTTGGCGACGGCGCCGATGTCGCCCGGCCCGATCTCCTGCAGGGCCACGTGGTCCTTGCCCTGGAGGGTGAAGAGCTGGCCGACCCGCTCCTTGCCGCCGGTCCTGACGCAGGTCACGTGGCTGTCGCCGGGGAGCGTGCCCGAGATCACCCGCAGGAGGTTGATGCGGCCGCTGAACTGGTCGGCCAGGGTCTTGAAGCACAGGGCGACGACCGGCCCGTCCTCTGCCAGCCCGATCGTGACGGTCTCGCCCGAGCTCGCGTCCACCGCCTCGCGCGGCGCCGCGTCGGCCGGCGAGGGCAGGGCCTCGGCGATGAGGTCGAGGGCGCGGTCGACGCCGATCGCCGGCGCCCCGGCCGCGCAGACCACCGGGAAGATCCGTCGCTCCTTGACCCCCGCGAGGATCGCCCCGATGAGCTCCTCGGTCGTGATCTCCTCGCCCTCGAGGTACTTCTCGATCAGGGCGTCGTCGTTCTCGGCCACCACGTCGATGAGGGCCTCGCGGGCCGACTGGGCCGCGTCGGCGAGGTCGTCCGGGATCGGCCCCGTGGAGCCCGCCGGCGAGCCGCCGTCGTAGGTCGTGGCGGTCATCGACACGAGGTTGACGACGCCCCGGAAGCCGGCCTCGCTCCCGATCGGGAGCTGGATTCCGACCGCGCCGGGCGCCAGCTCCACCAGCGCCGCCATGGTGGCGTCGAAGTCGGCGCGCTCGCGGTCGAGCATGTTGACGACGGCCGCCCGCGGGAGCCCGAGCTCGCCCGCCCGCGACCACAGCCGCTCGGTCTGCACCTCGACCCCCGCCGTGGCGTTCAGGACCAGCAGCGCCGCGTCGACCGCCCGGAGCGCGGTGAGGCTCTCCCCCTGGAACGAGGGCTCGCCCGGCGTGTCGATGAGGTTGACCTTCACCCCGCCCCACTCGAGGTGGCAGAGCGAGGCGCTGATGCTCATGGTGCGGCGGCGCTCGTCGTCGTCGAAGTCGGCCACCGTCGTGCCCTCGGCGACGGTCCCCAGCCGGTTGGTCTCGCCGGCCGCGAACAGCATCGCCTCGACCAGGCTCGTCTTGCCGCTGCCGCGGTGCCCGAGCACCGCGACGTTCCGGATCTGTGCAGGGTCGGGATGCGCCATCGCTCGTGCCTTTCCTGACAAGCGGGGGGCGCAGTCTACCCGGCGCCTCAGGCCGAGTCAGCCTCCCCGGACCCGTCCTGGAGGCGCCCCTTCAGGCGCAGGACCGCCTTCGTGTGGAGCTGGCTGACCCGGCTCTCGGTCACCTCGAGGATCTCGCCGATCTCCTTCAGGCTGAGGTTGTCGTAGTAGTAGAGGGCCACCACGATCCGCTCGCGCTCGGGCAGCCGCGCGATGGCGTCGGCCAGGGTGTCGCGCAGGTCGCTGACGTCGAGGAGATCCGCCGGGTCGCCCGCCCGCGAGTCGCCCAGGGTGTCCATGAGCGACATCGGCTCGCCGCCGGGCGACACGGTCCACATCTCGTCGAGGGCGACGATGGAGGCGTTCGAGATCTGGGTGAGCGCGTGCTGGAACTCGTCCGGCGCCATCCCGAGCGCCCCGGCGAGCTCCTCGTCGGTCGGCGCGCGATGAAGCCGGCTCTCCAGCTCGGCGGACTTCTTCTCGATCTGCCGGGCGCGGGCGCGCACCGAGCGGGGGACCCAGTCGAGCGCGCGCAGCTCGTCGATGATCGCGCCCTTGATGCGGGTGGCGGCGTACGTCTCGAACTTCACCCGCCGGGACGGGTCGAAGCGCTCGACCGCGCCGATCAGGCCGACCAGCCCGTACGAGATGAGGTCGGCCTCGTCCACGTGGGACGGCAGGGCGCTGCGCATGCGGCCCGCGACGTACTTCACCAGCGGCGCGAAGGTCAGGATGATCCGGTCGCGCGCGGCGCCGTCGTCGCGCTCCTTGTACCGGCGCCAGAGCATGCGGAGCTCTTCCTCGCCCTGCGCGGCGCCGGCCGCGCCACCGGAGAACGCGTCGCGGCTCACCCCGCCAGTCTATGGTCTCGCGCCGCGCCGCCTCAGAGCGCCCGCCCGGAGCGCGACTGGGCCCGGGTGAGGATGAACACGTCGAGCGCCGCGAAGACGGCGATCGCGAGGCCCAACGACAGCGCGAGGGCCGTGTTGTCGCTGCCCTGGCCGACCACGAGCGCGATCACCACCGTGCCGCCGAACCAGATCAGCGCCCGCCCGAGGCGTCCCATGTACGCGTGGCCGAGGCCGGGGAGCAGCAGGCTGAGGACCACGGCGATGATCAGTGCCCGCCGGCCGAGGGGCGGCCGGCGGCGCAGGCTCACGCCGGGACCTCCTCTCCCTGGACCGCCCACCCCACCGGCCCGGCGAACTCGGCTCGCGCCGCCGCGAGGGCCGCGTCGCGGTCATGCTCGGGAAAGCAGTGGGTCAGGAGCAGCCGCCGCGCGCGTGCCCGCGCCGCGATCCCCCCGGCCTGGGCGCCGTTCAGGTGCGGCACGCCCCGCGGGACCTCGCCGGCGCCGAACGAGCACTCGCACACCAGCACGTCGGCGCCCTCGGCCAGGACCGGGAGCTCGTCGTTGTCGGCGCAATCCGCGCCGAAGCAGACCGCGGCCCCGCCTGCCTCGACCCGCAGCGCGAAGGTCGGCGGCAGGTGGGGCACCTGGCGGTAGCGCAACGTCACGCCGCCCCCCAGGTCGCGCTCGCCCGCGACGCCGGTCAGCTCCTCGAACCGCATCACGTCGTCCCAGCCGTCCGAGCTGCCGAAGCCGACGAGCCGCTCCCGCAGGCCCGGCGGCCCGAGCACGCGGAGCGCGCCCGCACGCACCGGCCCGTAGGCGAGGTAGACCCGCAGGGAGAGCAGGTTGACGCAGTGGTCGGGGTGGAGGTGGGTCACGACGAGCGCCGCCAGGCGCTCGGGGCGGACCTGCTCCTGCAGGCGGTTGAGGGCCCCCGCGCCGAGGTCCAACACGACCGCGCGGTCGCCCGCGCGCACCAGGTAGCAGCTCTGCGCCTCGCCGGGCCGGGCGTAGGCCGCCCCCACGCCCACGGGCACCAGGACCGGCCGCGGCGCCGTCACGTGCCGTCCGGTCGCCCGCGCATCGCGGGCCATGCTATACCGCGGCCATGGCGCGCCCGCTCCGCGGCCTGCTCGGGCCGCTCATCGCCCTCGCGCTCGCCGCCGGCCTCGCCGCGGGGTGCGGCGGCGGAGACGGGGATGGGGAGGACCGGGCCCAGGGGCTGCCGCCCGCCGACCTGCTCGCCCAGAGCGCCGACGCCGCCGAGGCCGCCGGGCCGTTCCGGATCGCACTCGAGGTCACGGGCCAGGTCGACCTCACCGACCCCTCGTCGGTGCCGGGCGGCAACCTGCTGAACGGCCCGCTCGACATCTCCGGCGAGGGCCCGGTGGACCCGCCGGACCGGGCCTCGATCGACGCCAGCGCGGAGGTGTCCGGCCTGCCGCTGCAGATCAACATCACCCGCATCGGCGACGAGGTCTTCGTCGGGGCGCTGGGCCAGGACTTCCGCGTCGACCTGCCGCCCGAGCAGGTCGCCCTGCTGGACCTCGGCGCCCTCTACCCCACCCTCGTCGACTGGACGACCAACCCGGTCGAGGAGGGGCGCGAGGAGATCGACGGCACCGACACCGTGAAGGTGTCAGGCGAGGTCGACGCCGAGCGGGCGATCGAGCGGCCTGGCGCCGCTGATCGGGGGCGACGCCCCGACCGCCGCCGAGGCCCGCGCGGCGCTGCGTGAGGGGCGGGTCGAGTTCTGGGTCGGCGTCGAGGACCTGCTGCCGCGCCGCGTGCACCTGGTGCTGGACGCCGACGCGGCGCGCGTCGCCGAGGGCGTGGGCGCGGTGAGCATCGACCTCACGGCGAACCTGTCGGCCTGGGGCGAGCCGGTCGACATCGCGCCGCCCCCGAATCCCGCGCGAGCTGGACACCGACCAGCTCGGCGGCCTCTTCGGAGGCTAGGGGGAGCACGTGATCATCGCGGTCGGATCCGACGAGGTCACCCCGCTGACCGACGAGGTCGTCGCCGCCCTGCGCGAGGCGGGGCACGAGGTGGAGCTCCACGGCCCGCCCGCCGGCGGCGCGGAGGAGTGGGTCGAGGCCAGCGCGGCCGTGGCGCGCCGCGTGGCCGAGGGCGCGGCCGAGCGCGGGGTCGTCTGCTGCTGGTCGGGCACGGGCGCCTCGATCGCCGCGAACAAGGTCCCCGGCGCGCGGGCGGCGCTGTGCGTTGACGCCGAGACCGCCCGCATGGCGCGCAAGTACAACCACGCCAACGTGCTCGCCCTGTCCCTGCGCTCGACCAGCCCGCCGATGGGCCGCGAGATCCTCGAGGCGTTCCTGGACGAGCCGGACGGCGACGAGGAGTTCGACGTGCGCAACGTCGAGCGCCTCGGCCGCATGGAGCGAGAACCGGCGACGAGACGCGACCCGTGGTGGTATCCGGCGGCCAGCCCCGCCGAAGGCGGTGCCGCCGGTCTACATGAGGCCCCGGCCAGGGGCCTCATGGCGTCCCAGCGGGCCCGCAAGAGGCCCGCTGTACGCTGTCACCGTGATCCTCCGCGGCGCCACGTTCGGGCCGGTGGCCACCAACACGTACGTCGTCGCCGACGCTCGGGGCGGCTCGGCGTGGATCGTCGACCCGGCGATGGGCAGCCGCGCGTGGGTCGAGGAGACCCTGAAGCGCCTCGAGGTCTCGCCGGTCGCGGTGCTCGACACGCACGGCCACTGGGACCACGTCGTCGAGAACCACGTCTGGGCCGGGGCGGGCCTCCCGGTGTGGGTCGGCGCGGGCGACGAGGACTGGGTCGAGGCCCCGGCGCCCTTCAACCCGGCCCTGTTCGGCCACCCGCCGCCCACGCCCGGCGTGACGCCGTCGCGCATCCTCGAGGACGGCGAGGTCCTCGAGCTCGGCGAGCTGCGCGTCCTCCTGATCGCCGCGCCCGGGCACTCGCCGGGCTGCATGGTGGCGCTGGTGGAGGGCGGCGAGGACGCGCTGGTGGGCGACGTGATCTTCGCCCAGGGCATCGGGCGCACCGACTTCCCGCGCAGCGACCACGCGGCGATGATGCGCAGCCTCGACCGCCTCTTCTCCGAGGTGCCGCGCGAGACCCGCATCCACCCGGGCCACGGGCCGTGGGGCGTCACGCTCGGCGAGGCCGAGCCCTACGCGCGGATGTTCATGTGAGCGCCACCGCCACCCGGGACGCCGCCCTCGCGGCCCTGCGCGAGGTGCAGGACCCGGAGCTGCACCGCTCGATCGTCGACCTCGGGATGGTGGGCGACGTCGAGGTCGGCGACGGCCGGGCCGTCGTCGCGATCCGCCTCACCGTCGCCGGCTGCCCGCTGAAGGCCGAGATCCAGCGGCGCGTCACCGAGGCCCTCGCGCCGCTGCCGGGCATCGAGACGGTCCACGTGACCATGGACGTCATGAGCGACGAGGAGCGGCGGGGCCTGCGGGCCGGCCTGGGCGCCGAGGGGCGCCCGTCGCCCTTCCAGGAGGGCAGCGCGACGACGGTGATCGGCATCGCAAGCGGCAAGGGCGGCGTCGGCAAGTCCAGCGTCACGGCCAACCTGGCCCTGGCCCTGGCGGCCCGGGGCGCGACGGTGGGCGTGCTCGACGCCGACGTCTACGGCTACTCGATCCCCCGCATGATGGGCGTCAACCGCCCCGCCGTGGCGGTGGAGGACCTCATGCTGCCGGTGGAGTCGCACGGCGTGCGCCTCATGTCGATCGGCTTCCTGACCGAGGAGGACAGCCCGGTCATCTGGCGCGGGCCCATGCTCCACAAGGCCCTCACCAGCTTCGTCACCGAGGTCTGGTGGGACGAGCCCGACTACCTGCTGGTGGACCTCCCGCCGGGCACCGGCGACGTCGCGATCTCGATCGCCCAGCTCCTGCCCACGGCGTCGCTGGTGATCGTCACCACCCCCCAGCTCGCGGCGCAGCGCGTCGCCCGCCGCGCCGCGGCCATGGCCGCCCGCGTGAACCTCCCGGTCGCCGGGGTGATCGAGAACATGAGCTGGTTCGTGGCCCCGGACACGGGCGCGCGCTACGAGGTGTTCGCCGGCGGGGGCGGCGAGATTCTCGCCGCCGAGCTGGGGGTGCCGCTGCTGGCGCAGGTGCCGCTGGAGCCCGCCGTCGCGCGGTCCGGGGACGCCGGCCTGCCCCTGGTGGCGGCCGATCCGGCGAGCCCGGCGGCGCGGGCGCTGACCGAGGCCGCCGAGGGCCTGGTGGCGGCCGTCAGCGGGGCGTCGGCGGCGCGCTCCTGACGCCGGCGCCGCTGGTAGCATTCCCTTTGCGCGACCCCACGACGCCGAGGATCGCTGAATGACCTACATCATCACGGAGCCGTGTGTCGGCACGAAGGACGTCTCCTGCGCCGACGTCTGCCCGGTCGACTGCATCCATCCGGCCCCCGGCGAGGAGCACCACGAGGAGTCGACGATCCTCTACATCGACCCCGCCGAGTGCATCGACTGCGACGCGTGCGTGGAGGCGTGCCCGGTGGACGCCACGATGGCCGAGGATGACGTCCCCGAGCAGTGGGAGATCTTCAAGGAGATCAACCGGGTCTACTTCGAGGAGGGCCACGAGGCCGGCGAGAAGATGGTCGCCGACTACCTCGCGAGCAAGGCCTAGGGCGGGCCGGGCCCCCGCGGGCGCCGCCCGGCGACGCGGGCGAGGCGCCGGCCCACGACCAGGGCGAGCCCGAGCCACGAGACCCGCCAGATGAGGTAGCGCGCGAGCAGCGCCGTGGCCGCCCCGACGCCGATGACGATCGCGAGGGCGACGCCGGGCGACGGGCCGCTGCCGGCGGCGGCCGCGATCACGCAGCCCACGATCGCCAGGATCGCGCCGAGCGCGCCCGCGGCCAGGGCCGCGAAGGCCGGCAGCCGCCGGAGCAGGAGGAGGAGCGCGATCACGGCTCGACCGGGGCGGGCCGGATGACCGGCGAGGCGTGGTGCAGCGCGATGTGCCAGCCGGAGCCGTCGAGCACGAACAGGTTGGTGGCCGCGACCTCGGCGGCCGCGGGGGCGCCGCCGGCGCCGGCCGAGGTGATGCGCTCCGTGCAGGTCACCCACGCCACCGGGTTGACCAGCGACACCGCCGCGTCGGCGATCTCGAACTCGATGTAGCCGGTGTTGGCCATGATGGCCTCCCACCCCTCGCGGACCTCGTCCCACCCCCGCTGCCACGGCCCGCCCGGGTGCAGGCACGCGACGTCCTGGCGCGAGGCCCAGCACGCCTCCATCCGCTCCATGTCGAGCGCCTCGAAGGCGTCGTAGAACCGCCGGTTCGCATCGAGCACCTGGTCGGCGATCGGCTCGGTCAATTCATCCTCCGTCTCATGTCGCGGGCGGCGTCGAGCCGGGCCTCGACCGCCCGCGCCTCGGGGTGCCCCGGGTGGGCCGCCAGGAACGCGGTCGCCCGCTCCTCCGCCTCGGCGTAGCGGCCGGTGCCGGCCAGGAGCCCGATCGCCCGGCTCTCGAGGCCCGCGTCGCCCGGCGCCAGCAGCAGCCCCAGCTCGACGGTCCAGAGCGCGTCGCGCAGCCGGCGGCGGCGCAGGTAGGAGCCGCGCAGGTTCGCGAGCGTCCGCGCGAGGATGGCGCGGTCGTCCGCCGGCGCCAGGAACTCGGGGCGCATCTCGAGCCCGCTGGTGCGGCGCACGATCGCGGCCAGGTCGGCGACCGAGCGCCGCTCCCAGCGGTCGAACGGGTCGAGGTACTCGGGCTCGCCCCGCGCGAGCTCGGCGACCACGAAGTGGCCGGGCATCCCGATGCCCGCCATGGGGGCACCGGCGCGCCGGGCGACCGCGAGCGTGAGGGTGGCCAGGGCGATCGGCAGCCCGCGACGGCGCTCGAGCACCTGGTCGAGGAAGGAGTTGCGCGGGTCGTCGTAGTCCGCCGCGTCGCCGCGGAAGCCCTCCTCCCGCAGCGCCGGCGCCACGCCGCGTTCCGCCGCGCGCGCCGCCAGCCGGTTGACCCGCCCCAGGCACGATGGGATGTCGAGGCTCGGCGAGGCCTCAGCGCTGATCAGGAGGTTGGCCTCCGCCAGGTCGAGGGGCTCGTCGTGGAGCATCGCGGCGAGGCGCTGCCGGGTGGCCGCCGTCATCGCAGCAGCCCCGCCTCGGCCTCGATGACGGCGGAGCGCACGAGCGCCTGGACGACCTTGCGGGCCGCCGCCTGCTCGGGGGCCCCGCCGGTCGTGTCGACCGCGCGCGCCAGGCGGGCGGCGGCGGCGACCGCGGGCGCGGGCGGGAGGCCCTCGGCGTGCCGCGCCGCCTGGGCGACGAGGGCGGCGGCCACCGGGTCGCGGCGAACCAGGGCCATCTCGCACTGGGCGAGGGTCGACGCCAGCCTCACCAGCTCCCCCCTCATCCGAGCAGCGCACGGGCGTTGCCCCCGAGCACCGCCGCGACCTGGTCGTCGCTCCAGCCGGCCACCTCGGCGGCCCGGGCCACCAGCAGCAGGGCCGTGCCGTGCTCGCCGTAGGGGCGGTCGGAGCCGAACAGGAGGCGCTCGGGCGGCAGGGCGACGAGGTCGGCGAGCGCCGCCAGCGACGTGTCGAGCATCACCCCCGGCCGCGCCGCGACCTCGCGCGCGATGGCGCGGGCGTCGCCGCGGCCCGCGTGGGCGAGGATCACCCGGGCGCCGGGGGCGGCATCGAGCAGCTCGCCGAGCGGCCCGGCGAGCGGCCGGGCCCCGTAGCCGGCGTGGATCGTCACCGGCCACCCTCGCGCGGCCGCATCGCGCACGGCCGCGGCAACGCGCGGGTCCTCCGGACGGAAGCGCTGCGCCACGGGGTGGAGCTTCAGGCCCCGAGCCCCGCCCGCGGCGGCCCGCTCCATCGCGGCGGCCGCGCCGGGCCCGGCGGGGTCGATGCGGCAGAAGGGCACGATCCGGCCGCCGGCCGCCCGGGCGGCCTCGAGCACCGCCTCGTTGGCGGCGGCGAACTGGCCGTCCGGCCCCGGGTCGTCGGGGGCGAAGCACACGGCGCCGGCGACGCCCCAGCGGTCCAGGTCGGCCAGCAGGCCCGCGGCGTCGAGGCGGTGGCCGTCGCCGTCGACCCCCAGGTGGACGTGGGCGTCGATCGCCCCCTCCCGGCCGGCCATGCCGGCGACGCCCGCCGCCAGTGCGTCCTCCAGGCCCTGGAGCTCGGCCAGATCCCCGCCGGCGCGCGCGACCAGCGCGTCCTCCTCGCCCCAGAGCCTCACCCGCGCCGCCCCAGCAGGAGGTGGTGCCAGCCCTCCTCGAGGGCGACGACGCGCTCGACCGGACAGGCGGCGGCGGCCATCCACCGACGATAGTCCGCCTCGGTGTAGGCCTCGCCGCCCGGCGTCGACACCAGCATCATCACGCCGAAGCCCGGCCCCTGCGGGCTCGCGTCGCCCAGCACCTCCTGCACCGCCAGCAGCCCCCCGGGGCGCAGCGCCGCCCCGGCGCGCCCGACCAGCGCCCCGGCGGCATCCGGGTCGAAGAGGTGGACGAGGTTGCCGAGGTAGACCGCGTCCCAGGGGCCGTCCGGCAGCGCCGCCGCGGCATCTCCGGCGACGACCCGGACGCCGGCCGCCCGCAGGCCCTCCCCGGCGACGTCCAGCGGGCCCGGCAGGTCGAGGACGGTCACCTCCCACCCCGCGGCGGCGAACGCCCGGGCGTATGTCCCCGGTGCGCCGCCGACGTCGAGCAGCCGGCCCCCCGGCGGGGGCGGGCCGGCGACGGCCACGGTCACCGCCGCCCGCGGCGCCGCGATGTGCCGCATGGCGCGCGCGAAGCGCTCGATCGTCTCGGGGTCGCCCGCCGAGACGTCGTCGACCGGCCGGCCCGTGCGGAGGGCGTCGGCCAGGGCGAGGTGGCTGCGCATCGCCCGCGCCTCCAGGTGGAGCCCGCCCGCCACGTCGGTGCCGTCGTCGCCCGGCCCGAGCAGCGCGGCCCCGCGCGGCGTCAGCGCCAGCGTCCCGTCGCCGTCGGCCGAGAGGTAGCCGAGGTCCGCGAGCGCGGTCGCGACGAGCCGCACGGCACGGGGGTCGAGGCCGGCCGCCCGGGCGGCCGCGGCCGGCTCGCTGGCGCCGGCGAAGGCCTCCAGGAGCCCCGTCTCCACCGCCGCCAGGGCGATCAGCGCCTCGCGCCAGTCGGCGGGCAGAGAGGGACGCGCCGGCACCGGGCCAGGGTATCGGCCGGGGGCCGGTGGTACCCTGCGCCGGTGGCCAGCAGCCGCACGAAGAAGCAGAAGCGCACCGGCGGGCGGCGCGCGAACTACGCGCCGACGGCGGACCAGGTCGGGGTCCGCAGGTACCTGCCGATCGGCTGGGCGAACTGGCTCGGCTTCTGCATGTTCGGCTTCATCACGATCGCCCTCTTCGCGGAGACGATCAACGCGACGATCGAGCAACGCGGGGCCGACCCCATCGCCGCCGGGATCATGACCATCGTCTTCGCGGTCATGACCTACCTGTTCGCGACCACGCGCGTCAAAGACGTCTGAGGCGGGGACCGGTGCCGAACGGCACCGGGGCGAGAATTCCCGATTTCCAGCCCCGCCTCCGGCGGTGAAATCGGGTTGGTCGCGTTGCGAGAAGAGCGCGCCCCGGCCGAAGGCCGGAGCTCTTCTCGCCGGCGCGCCCGGGGCAATCCAGCCCCGGCGGACGGGTCAGAGCTCACCCCTCGACGGTGGCGACGCAGGCCTCGTCGCCGCGCGCCCGGGTCGTCGCCACCCGCAGGGCGGCATCCGGCGCGAAGGCGGCCAGCATCCCGCGCCAGATCGCGTGGTCGAGGCCGCAGATGCGCTCGGGGTCGTCGAACGCGATCTCCTCGAAGGGGCAGGCGCAGGCGCGCAGGCCGTCCTCGCCGTCGGCGTGCGCCGCGAAGCCGTATCGGGAGAGCAGGCGCACGACGTCCTGGATCGCCTCCGAGGCCGTCGCCCCTGGGCCGCTGCCGCCGGCCTCGGCCTCGGCCCGCCCGACCTCGTAGCCGAACTCGTAGCCCACGCGCTCGAGCACCTCCTGCGGGGTCCCGGACCCGCCCTCGGCGGTCGCGCGCAGCAGCAGGGTCGCCAGCAGCTCGTAGTGGCGCTCGGGCAGCGCCATGAGCGACTCGCTCTCGGCGAGCCGGTAGAGCTTCGGCGGGCGCCCGGCGCCGCGCCCTCCGCGGCCCTGGTCACGACGGAAGGTCGCCTGCAGGAAGCCCTGCTCGACCAGCTTGTCCAGGTGGAACCCCGCCAGGCGGCGCTCGATGCCGACCGCGGCGGCGACGTCGTCCTTGCCCATGTCGCGCCCCGCGGCGCGGACGGCGAAGAAGACGGCGCGGCGCGTGGGGTCGCCCAGGGCCGCAGCCAGGCGACCGATGTCGCGTTGGGCCTGTTCCTCTGACGGTGCCGCCACGTCTTCGCCTCGCCCCTGGCGCGCCTGACCGAACTGAGGATACACCCGTCCCGTTGTACGGTCCTGGGCGATGCGTCCCCCGCTGCGCATGATCGCCGCCGCCGGAGCCATCGGCCTCGCCGCCTCGGCTCCCGCGGTGGGCGCCTGGTCCCCGGCGCAGCGCGCCTCGACGAGCTCCGCCGACGCCCACTCCCCGGACGTGGCGCTAAACGGCGCCGGGACGGGGGTCGCGGCCTGGGTGCAGGAGGTCGCCGGGCGCGGGACCATCGTGGCGAGCGCCCGGCGCCCCGACGGGGCGTGGAGCCGGCCGCGCCGGCTGTCGCCACCGGGCCTGTCGGCGATCGACCCCAGGATCGCGATCGACGCCACGGGGCGGGCCGTGGCCGTCTGGCGCCAGGTCGCACGGACCCGGGTGGTGCGGGGCGAGCGCCAGGCCGTCTACCTCGCGCGGGCGCGGGAGCGACGGCAGGGGGGCGGCTGGGGCCCGGTGGCGACCCTCTCCGACGACCGCCAGAAGATCGGGACCCCCGAGCTCGCCATCGACGGGCGCGGCGTCGCGGTCGCGACCTGGCACTGGGGCACCGGCACCCGGGCCGGGACGCCCGGGCACGTCGGCGAGGTCCAGGTCGCCGAGAAGCGCCCCGGCCGCGCGTGGGGCCCCGCCCGCCGCGCGTCGAGCCCCCGCGGTTGCCGCCTCGACACCCGCCTGCCGAACGTGGCGACCGGCGCGGGCGGCCACGCGGTCGTCTGGTGGCAGTGCGACCTCGCGGGCGGCCGGAGCGTGACCGACGCGATCGGCCGCGGGCCGTCGCCGGGGGCCTGGAGGGCAGAGCGCCGCCTCCCCTTCGCCGCACCGGGCGACCAGCTCGCGGACCTCGCCGTCGAGCCCAGCGGCGCGGTCGTCGCGCTGAGCGCGGGCGCGCGCGGCGTCCTGGCCGCGTGGCGCGGCGCCGGGCCCCTCGGGGCGCCGGCGGCACTCGACCTGATGCGCGTCGCCCTTCCCGCGCCGCAGGGCGTCATCCGCAGCGCCGGCAGGCCCTCGGTCGCGGCCTGGCAGGCGGGCGCGGTCGGTGGCTGGATCGGCCCCGGAGGGCTCGGCCTCGCCGACATCGGCTCCCCCGTCCGCCTGACCGCGCGCGGTGGGCCCCTGAGCCCGCGCCGCGACGCCCGCGTGGCCGCGGCACAGGGCGGGAGCGCCGTCGCGGTCGCGCTGTACGGCGCGGGGGTCCTCGTCGCCACGAGCCGCGCGGCTGGCGGCGACTGGGCCGCCCTCGAGCGGATCTCGCCGGGCGCGGCCACGGACGCCGCCGTCGCCGCGACCGATGGCGTCGCGACGGCCTACTGGTCGCGCCGCTCGGGCGGCCGCAGCGTGATCGAGCGGGCCGAGCTGAGGTCGAGCCCGTGAGGCCCGCCCGCGTCTGGCTGGGGGTCGCGCTGCTGCTCGCCGCCGCGGCCGCACCCGCGGGGGCCGTCTGGGACGGTACCGAGCGCGCCTCGGTGGGGCCGCTCGACGCCACGAGCCCCGACGTCGCGCTGAACGCGCGCGGCGACGCGGCCGCCGTCTGGGTGCGCGGCTCGGGCCGCGCCCGGCAGATCGTCGCCTCGTACAAGCCGCTCGGGGGGAGCTGGAGCCGGCCGGAGGGGATCTCACGCCGCGGGCGGCCCTCGATCGACCCGAAGGTCGCGGTCGGCCCCGACGGGCGGGTCGTCGTGACCTGGCGCCAGGTCGCCCGCAGCCGGGTGGTGCGGGTCGGCGGGAGGCGCCGCGCCCAGGCGGTGTACGTCGCCCGGGCGCGCGAGCGGCCGCCGGCCGCCGAGCGCTGGGAGCCGGTCGTCACGCTGTCGAGCCCGCGCCAGAAGGTGGGGCGCGTGTTCCTGGGCGTGGACGGGCGCGGGCTGGCGGTGGCGGCCTGGCACTGGGGGACGGGCACCCGGCCCGGCGACCCCGGCTACGTCGGCCAGGTGCAGTACTCGGAGCGCGCCCCCGGCGCGGCGTGGACCGCGCCGGCGCGCGCCTCGACGGCGGCGGACTGCGCCCAGGTGCGCCGCCCGCGCGTGGCCGTCGGGTCGGCCGGGCACGCGGTCGTCTGGTGGCAGTGCGACCTGGGCGGCGGCCGGTCGGCGGCCGCGGCGGTCGCGCGCGGGCCGGACGAGGCCTTTGGCGCGGAGGCCCGCCTGCCGATCACCGGGGGAAGCGAGCTCACGGCCGACATGGCGGTGGGTCCCGACGGCCGTGCCGTGGCGGTGGCCGGCGTCGACGGGACGCTCCACTGGTGGCGCGGCCCGGTGTCCCAGGGCGGGGTCGGCCTGGCCGAGCTGCCGGCGCTCGGGCCCGCCGAGCGCCTGGCCCGCGGGGTCGGATCGCCCCGGATCGCCGCCGGCTCCTCCGGCGACGCGCTCTCGGCGTGGATCGCGCCGGGCGGGACCACGCGCACGGCTCCGATCGCGGGCGACCTGGGGGCCGCCGCCCCGCTCACCCTCGGCAGCGCCCCGAGCGCGTCGCGCGTGCGGGTGGCGATGGGCGGCGCGCGCCTGGGCGCGGTGGCCTGGCTGTCCTCCGGCCAGGTGCTCGCCGTGGTCCGCGGGGCGGACGGCAACACGAGCCGCCGGTCCGCGCTGTCGCGGCGCGGCGTCCCCTCCCTCAAGCCGCCGGCGCTCGCGATGGACGAGATCGGCAACGCGCTCGCGATGTGGTCCCGCCGTGCCGGCGGGCGCGTCGTGGTGGAACGGGCCGGGTACGCCCCCTCCTGACCGCGCCCGCGCGACCGGCTAGGCTTCCGGCCGTGCCGCGGCGCGGCCGGCCGTCGGCCCGCGGATGGCGCACGGCCCTTCACGCATTCCGGTAACGGGCGTATCCTTTAGAGGAATCGCGCGAGCCAGCGACGGGAGATCGCATGTCCACAGTCAAGCCGCCCGACATCGACCTCGGTCAGTACAAGTTCGGCTGGCACGACCCGGCGAACTACGTCTTCGAGCCCAAGCGCGGCCTGAACGCCGACGTGGTGCGGGAGATCTCGTTCCTCAAGGACGAGCCGGAGTGGATGACGAAGTTCCGGCTCCGGGCGCTGCAGATCTTCGAGCGCAAGCCCCTCCCGGACTGGGGCGGCGACCTCACCCAGATCGACTTCCAGAACATCTTCTACTTCATCCGCTCCTCGGAGAAGCAGAGCACCGACTGGAACGACGTCCCGAGCGACATCAAGAACACGTTCGACCGGCTCGGCATTCCCGAGGCCGAGCAGAAGTACCTCTCCGGCGTCAGCGCCCAGTACGAGAGCGAGGTCGTCTACCACTCTCTGCGCGAGGACCTCGACAAGAGGGGCGTCATCTTCTGCGACACGGACACGGCCCTGCGCGAGCACGAGGAGATCTTCAAGGAGCACTGGGCCACGGTGATCCCGCCCGGCGACAACAAGCTCGCCGCGCTCAACTCGGCGGTCTGGTCGGGCGGCTCGTTCATCTGGGTGCCGCCGGGCGTCGAGGTGGAGATCCCGCTCCAGGCCTACTTCCGCATCAACGCGGAGAACATGGGCCAGTTCGAGCGGACCCTGATCATCTGCGAGCCGGGCTCGTTCGTGCACTACGTCGAGGGCTGCACCGCGCCCGTCTACACCAGCGATTCGCTGCACTCCGCGGTGGTGGAGATCATCGTCAAGGAGGGCGCGCGCTGCCGCTACACCACCATCCAGAACTGGTTGACCAACGTCTACAACCTCGTGACCAAGCGGGCGGTGGCCCACGAGAACGCCACGATGGAGTGGGTCGACGGCAACCTGGGCTCGAAGCTGACCATGAAGTACCCGTCCGTCTGGATGACCGGGCGCGGCGCGCACGGCGAGGTGCTGTCGGTGGCCATGGCCTCCGAGGGCATGCACCAGGACGCCGGCGCCAAGATGGTCCACGTCGCCCCCGACACCTCCTCGACGATCATCTCCAAGTCGATCTCGCGCGGCGGCGGGCGCACCAGCTACCGCGGCCTCGTGCAGGTCGAGCCGGGCGCCAAGCGCGCCAAGGCGTCGGTGGTCTGCGACGCGCTGCTCCTGGACGAGGACAGCCGCTCGGACACCTACCCCTACATGGACATCCAGGAGGAGGACTCCTCGGTCGGCCACGAGGCGACGGTGTCGAAGGTCGCCGACGACCAGATCTTCTACCTCATGAGCCGCGGGCTCTCCGAGGAGGAGGCCATGGCGATGATCGTGCGCGGCTTCATCGAGCCGATCGCCAAGGAGCTCCCGATGGAGTACGCCGTCGAGCTGAACAGGCTGATCGAGCTGCAGATGGAGGGCTCGATTGGCTAGCCCTCCCGCCTGGGCCGAGGCGGCCCGCCAGGCGGCGGACGAGAACCTGACCTCCCTCCCGGCCCTCACCGGCCGCGAGGAGGTCTGGCGCTTCACCCCGCCGAGCGACCTGGCCCTGCTGGGCCCCGAGCCCGAGGCCCCGGCCGACGGCCCGCTCGTCGCCGAGCGCGCGGCCCCGGGCGAGCGCGCGGCCTTCCTCGACCTCGCCGACGGGCGCCCGGCGGCGCCGGAGCTCGGCGACCTGCCCGAGGGCGTGATCGTGGCCGAGCTAGGAGCCGCCCTCGGCGAGCACGAGGCCCTGGTGCGCGAGCGCCTCTACGGCCTGATCGGCTTCGACGACCGCCCCGGGGCGCTGAACGCGGCCCGCTGGGACGGGGGCACCTTCGTGTACGTCCCGCGGGGCGTCGAGGTGGAGCTGCCGGTCGAGGCCCTGCTCACCGCCAGCGGGGCGGCCGGACGCGTCTTCGGGCGCACTCTGGTCGTGGTGGAGGACGGCGCGCGGGCGACGGTGATCGACCGCTACGGCTCGCCGGACTTCGGCGCGCCGGTGGTCGCGTCCTCCGTGGTGGAGCTCTACGTCGGCCAGGGTGCGGAGCTGGAGCACGTCTCGGTGATCGGCTGGGGCGCCGGGGTGCGCCACCACGCCCTGCTGCGCGCCCGCGTCGACCGCGACGCCCGCGCCCGCTCGGTGGTCGTGACGCTGGGCGGCGACGTCGTGCGCGTCGAGCCGACCCTGGTCTGCGCCGGCCCGGGCTCCGACGCCCGCGCGCTCGGCCTCTACTTCGCCGGCGGCGACCAGCACTTCGAGCACCGGGTGGTCGCGCGCCACGAGGCGCCGCAGGCCTACTCGAACCTGCTCTACAAGGGCGCGATCCAGGATCGCGCCCACACGGTCTTCTACGGCAACCTGGTGGTGCCGCCGGGCGCCCCCGGCACCGACGCCTACCAGACCAACCGCAACCTCGTCCTCAACGCCGGCGCGCGCGCCGACACGATCCCGTTCCTCGAGATCGAGACCGCCGAGGTCAAGTGCTCCCACGCCGGCGCCGTCGGACGCGTTGACGAGGAACACCTCTTCTACCTGCGCTCGCGCGGGGTGCCCGAGGCGGCCGCCAAGCGCCTGATCGTGATGGGCTTCCTCCAGGAGGTCCTGGAGCAGGTGACGCTGGAGGAGCTCCGGACGGAGCTCGAGGACGCCGTGAGGGAGAAGCTGGGCTGACCGAGCGCACGCTCATCGACGTCGCGGCCGTGGACGACCTGATCCCCGGCGAGCCCATGCTCGCGGACGTCGAGGGCACCCCCGTCGTGCTGGTGAAGGTCGACGGCGACGTGCTGGCCGTTCACGACGTCTGCACGCACGCCCTCGAGTCGCTCTCCGGCGGCTGGGTCGACGACGACCGCATCGAGTGCCCGCGCCACGGCTCCGCCTTCTCGCTGCGCTCCGGCGAGGCGCTGACCCCGCCGGCCACCCGGCCGCTGCCGACGTTCGTCGTGGAGGTGCGGGACGGCCGCGTCCTCGTCGACCCCACCCCCAGCCATGACCATCCGCTGACCCGCTGAGGAGAGCCGTGAGTTCCGACCCCATCCTGCAGATCCAGGGCCTCGAGGTGGCCGTCGAGGACACGCCGATCCTGAGGGGCGTCGACCTCGCGGTCCCCCAGGGCGAGGTGCACGCCCTCATGGGCCCGAACGGGTCCGGCAAGAGCACGCTGGCCTACGCGCTCGCGGGCCACCCGCGCTACGAGATCACCGCCGGCACGGCCCGCTTCGACGGCGAGGACCTCGCCGAGATGGAGACCGACGAGCGCGCGAGGCGGGGCCTGTTCCTCGCGATGCAGTACCCGGTCGAGGTGCCCGGCGTCTCGGTGATGAACTTCCTGCGCACCTCGCTGCAGGCGATCCGCGGCGAGGAGATCGCCACCGCGCAAGTTCGTGAAGCTCTTCGACGAGAAGTCGCGGATGCTCGGCTTCGACCGGGCCTTCGCCGACCGCTACCTCAACGAGGGCTTCTCGGGCGGCGAGAAGAAGCGCCACGAGATCCTGCAGATGGCCATGCTCGAGCCGCGCTTCGCCGTGCTCGACGAGACCGACTCGGGCCTCGACATCGACGCCCTCAAGGTGGTCGCGGCAGGCGTCGAACGCGATGCGCGGCCCCGAGCTCGGCGTCCTGATCATCACCCACTACACGCGGATCCTGCGCTACATCCAGCCGGACGTGGTCCACGTGATGTTCGACGGGCGGATCGCCCGCACCGGCGGGCCGGAGCTCGCCGAGCACCTGGAGGAGCACGGCTACGTGGAGTTCGGGGCGGCCGAGGAAGCCGCCGCGCCCGCGGGCTGAGGTCGGCGACATGGGCACCGCCGCCGCGATCGACGTGACGGCCCTGCGGGCCGACTTCCCGATCCTGTCCCGGACGGTGCACGGCGCGCCGCTCGTCTACCTCGACTCGGCGGCCACGTCGCAGAAGCCGACGGCCGTGCTCGACGCGATGGAGGCCTACTACCGCGAGACCAACGCCAACGTCCACCGCGGCGTCTACGAGCTGGCCGCCGAGGCGACCGCCCGCTTCGAGGCCGGCCGCGACGCGGTCGCGCGCCTCGTGGGCGCGCCGCGCGAGGGCCTGGTCTTCGCCAAGAACGCCAGCGAGGCGATCAACCTCGTCGCATGGGCGTGGGGCGCGCGCGAGCTGAAGCCGGGCGACGAGGTGCTCATCACCGAGATGGAGCACCACTCGAACATCGTCCCGTGGCAGATCGTGGCCGAGATCACCGGGGCCACCGTGCGCTTCGTGCCCGTCACGCCCGGGGGCGAGCTCGACATGGACGTCCTGGTCAGCCTGATCTCGGAGCGGACGCGGATGGTCGGCGTCGTCCACGCGAGCAACGTGCTCGGCACGATCAACCCGGTCGCCGAGATCGCCCGCCTGGCCCACGAGCGGGGCGCGCTCTGCCTGGTGGACGGCTCGCAGAGCGTCCCCCACATGCCGGTTGACGTGTCGTCGATCGGCTGCGACTTCTTCGCCTTCACCGGCCACAAGATGCTCGGGCCGACCGGCATCGGCTGCCTGGCCGCCAAGCCCGAGATCCTCGACGCCATGGGGCCCTTCCTGGGCGGCGGCGAGATGATCTCGAACGTCACGACCGAGGGCAGCACCTGGGCCGACCTGCCCTGGAAGTTCGAGGCCGGGACCCCGCCGATCGCCGAGGCGGTCGGGGTCGGCGCCGCCGCCGAGTACCTGATGGGCGTCGGCATGGAGGCCGTGCGGGCCCACGAGGTGGAGCTGGCCGAGCACATGCTCGCCGCGCTCGGCGAGGTGGAGGGCATCACGATCTACGGGCCCCGCGACCCGCGTGCGCGCGGCGCGGCCGTGTCGTTCAGCCTCCCGGACCTCCACCCGCACGACATCGCCCAGCTCATCGACCGCGACGGGGTCTGCATCCGCGCCGGACACCACTGCGCCAAGCCGCTCATGCGCGTGCTGGGCGTGGCCGCGACGGCCCGGGCGAGCGCGTACCTCTACAATTCCCACGACGAGATCGACGCGCTCGTGCGCGCCCTGGCCTCGGCCAGGGCCGCGTTCGGGTAGCCGGAGCCGGAGGACGCGGTGGGCGGGCTCGACGACCTGTACCAGGAGCTGATCCTCGACCACTACCGCCGCAAGCGCGGCGAGGGGTCGCTGGACAGCCCGTCCGTGGCCGTCGACCAGAACAACCCGCTCTGCGGCGACGAGGTCCACCTCGAGCTGGGCATCGAGGACGGCCGCGTGGCGGAGCTGGCCCACACCGGCCAGGGCTGCTCGATCTCCCAGGCCTCGGCCTCGATGATGAGCGAGGCCATCACGGGGCGATCGCTGGACGAGGCCCTCGACCTGATCGAGCACTTCCGCCAGATGATGCACGGCGCCGAGGCCGGGGACGAGGAGCGCCTGGGGGACGCGATCGCCCTCGAGGGCGTCGCGAAGTACCCGGTGCGGGTCAAGTGCGCCCTGCTCGGGTGGATGGCGGCCAAGGACGCGATCCAGACCTACAACGCCAACGGCGGAGGATGACGGCAGCGATGGCGACCGAGGACGAGATCCGCAGCGCGATGAAGCAGGTCGAGGACCCGGAGCTCGGCGTGAACGTGGTCGACCTGGGCCTCCTCTACGGCGTGAACGTCGCAGACGATGGCCATGTCACCCTCGACATGACCCTTACCTCCATGGGCTGCCCGCTCACCGAGCAGATCCTCGGCGACGCTCGCGCGGCCGTCGAGCCGCTCGACGGCGTGACCGGCGTGGACGTGAACTGGGTGTGGGAGCCGCCCTGGTCGCCGGACTCGATGACCGAGGAGGGGCGCTTCCTCATGAAGGTGATGGGATATGGCTGAGGTCGCCGACAGCCCGCTCACCCTCGAGGAGAAGAAGGCCGCCGCCCGGGCCCGGGCCAGGGCCGCCCGCCAGGCCCAGGAGGGGGGTCAGGCGATCGTGACGATCTCCCCCGCCGCGGCCGACTACATCCGCGCCGCCGCGGCCGAGCAGGGGCGGGCGGAGGGCGTGCGCCTGAAAATCCTCGCCGGCGGGTGCTCGGGGCTCGAGTACAAGCTCGACCTGCTGGACGTCGGCGAGACCGCCGGCGAGGGCGAGCGGGCGATCGAGTCGAACGGCGTCACCATGCTCATGGACCTGAAGTCGGCGATCCACGTGACCGGCTCGGTCATCGACTACGAGTCGGGCCTGCTGCGCCGGGGCTTCCGCATCAACAACCCCAACGCCACCGGCACCTGCTCCTGCGGGGACTCCTTCTCGGCGTAGACGAGGCGAGCTTCGGGTTTGCGAGCTTCGGGGTAGGCGAGCTTCGGGGTAAGCGAGCCATGTCGCGCCCGCTGGACAAGGGAAGCCACGGGCGCGCCGGCGAGAAAGGCTCCGGCCCTTCGGCCGGGGCGCGCTTTTCTCGCAATCGCGGACCAACCCGGATTTCACCGCCGGCGGCGGGGCTGGAAATCGGGAATTCTCCGTTCTGAGCTCTGAGGTTGGCGAGCTCTGAGGCTTCCGAGCTCGAGATCTCAGAAGCTCGCCAACCTCAGAGCTCAGCCTACGGAGGGTCCCGCGTTTCTCAGCCCCGCCTCCGGGGCGGTGAAATCGCGGCTCTGGGTCGCGCATTGCGAGAAAAGCGCGCGCCCGCCCGAAGGGCCGGAGCCGTTCTCGCCGATGGCGGACCGATTCGCGATCTGCGACCGACCCCGGGGGGCTCGGAGCTCCGGCGTGCTCCATGGGCGCTCGAGCTTAGCCCGGCAACAGCCGATCCAGGTGCGCGTCGAGCGCGCTCGTGACCTCGTCCCGTGAGAGCGCTCCGGGGGCGCAGAGGAGGTGCCAGGCGAGCCCGTCGGCCAGCGCGGCGGCCGTGACGGCCTCGCGCCGGGGGTCGATGCCGGGCGCCGCCTCGCCCTGGGCGACGGCGAGCCGCAGCCCGGCCTCGAGCGCCTCCAGCAGGGCCCGGTAGCCCTCCGTGTAGAGGGCGGCGAGGGGCGCGCTGACGACAGAACGCGCCGTGAACGCCAGGCCCACGCGCAGCTCGGCCTCGCGCTCCTCGTCCAAGGGCAGCAGCTCCAGGAGCAGCGCGCGGACGAAGTCCCTTGCCCTGGCCGCCGGCAGCAGCCGCGTGACGCGCTCGGTCACCCGATCGATCACGCGCCGGTACGCGGCGTGCAGCATCGCGTCCTTGGTCCGGAAGTAGTACTGCACCGCGCCCGCCGACACGCCGGCAGCGCGCGCGACGGTGCGCACGCTGACCGCGTCGAGGCCGCGTTCGGCCACGACTCGCACGAGGGCGTCGGTCAGATCGTTCTCAGAGACCCGAGGTGGGCGCGGCACTTGACACCTGCTCGTCGTGTGCTTCAATACAGTCGTATTGTAACCGAGGACCCGAGGAAAAGCCACCGCAATGATCGCCGCCGCCATCCTGACCGCAGAAGCCGCGTTCTGGCTCCTGCTGCTCGGCGGCCTGACGGCGCGCTACGCGCTCGACAGGTCGCGGCTCGGGGCCGCGCTGCTCATCGGCGTGCCGTTGGTCGACGCGGCGCTGCTCGCGGCCACGGCGCTCCACCTCGCCGGCGGCGCGCGGGCCGACTGGAGCCACGGCCTGGCGGCCCTCTACCTCGGCGTGAGCGTGGTCTTCGGGCCGTCGCTCGTGCGCGCCGCCGACCGCCGCTTCGCCGGCGGCCCGTCGCGGGCCTCGTCGCCGTTGGCCGTCGACCGCCTGGCGGCGCACTGGCGGCTGTGGCTGCGCGGCGCCCTGGCCGGCGGCCTCGCCGCCGCCGTGCTCGGAGCGCTCGTGCTCGTCGGCGGCCCCGCCGACACCCGCGCCCTGTGGGCCGGAGGCGCATGGTTCGCCCAGATCGCGCTGATCCTCGGCGTCTGGTTCCTGTTCGGCCCGGCGTGGACCGCCGTGGCCCGGCACGTCCCCCACCCCGCCTCCGCGCGGGCAGCGAAGGAGAATCCCCGATGAACGAACCCCGAGACGCGACCCGATCGCGGTGGGCGCCCTGGTGGGCGTACGTCGTGCCGATCGTGGTCCTCAACTACCTGCGCATCGCGCTCGTCCCGCCCGGCGAGGTCGGCGACGCCGCCAGCGTCGCCCTCTTCGTCGCGACGACGATCGTGGTCGCGGCGGTCGTGACCGCGCTCCACCGCGCGCGGGGCCACGCCCCCGGCTAGGCCGCCAGGAAGTCCCGGAGCTCGCGCGTCAGGTCGTCGGGGCGGTCGAGCATGGGGACGTGGCCGGCCCCCGGGATCACCCTGAGCTGGCAGCGAGGCATCGCCGCGGCCAGCTCGGCGGCCCCCGCAGGGGGCACGAGCACGTCCCGCGCGCCCCACAGGAGCAGCGTGGGGACGAGGACCCGGGCGAGCTCCCGGGCGTGCTCGGTCACCAGGAGCTCGCCAGCGGCGCGCAGCAGTGCCAGCGGCGAGCGCGAGGCGATGTCGGTGGCCACCGTGACCGCGGCGGCGAGCGGCAGCCCGAGGATCGTCCGCACGGCCGGCAGCGCGTTGCCGAGCAGGCCGGCGCCGGCGGTCCGGACCGGCGGCGCGATGAGCACGAGCCGGTGGACCCGTTCCGGCATCCGCGCCGCGACGCCGGCGCACGCCAGGGCGCCGAGCGAGTGCCCGACGAGGCCGGCGCGCCCGATGCCGAGCCGCTCCATCAGCTCGCGGAGGACGTCGGGGGCCTCCGCCAGGCGGAAGGGCGCGCCCCCGCCGAGCGGCAGGCCGAAGCCGAAGCCGGGAAGCTCGGGCAAGATGACGCGATGAGCTTCGGCGAGCGCCTGCGTCGTGCGGCTCCACCAGCGGGGGGAGCCGCCCGAGGCCGTGCACCAGCAGGACGGGTGGGCCGTCGCCGACGGCGCGGAAGCGCACGACACGGCCGCCGACCCGCACCCGCGCGTCGTCGACTCGTGGACGCCGGTAGACGGGGTGTCGATCCACTCTCAGATCCTCGGCACGGGCCGGGCAGGAATTGAGCCGGTCGTCATGCTGCACGGCCTCGGGGTCTCCGCGGCGAGCCTCCGGCCGCTGGCCGAGCGGCTGGCCGCGCGCCGGCGGATCGTGAGCTGCGACCTGCCGGGCTTCGGCCGCAGCGCGTCGGAGCGGATCTGGACGACCGCCGAGATCGGCGACGCGGTGCGGGGGCTGCTGGACGCCCGCGGGCTGGAGCCGGTCGTGCTGCTGGGCCACTCGTACGGCTGCCACGTCGCCGCGCTCGTCGCCGCGGCCCGGCCCGACCAGGTCTCCGCGGTCGTCTTCCTCAGCCCAGCCTTCGACCGCCGCTTCGGCCCGCCCCTCGCCCAGATGCTGCTGCGCCTGACGGTCGACGCGACGATGGAGCGCCCGTCGCTGGTGGGGTGCGGCATCCGCGACTACCTCCGCGCCGGTCCGAGGCGCGTCATCGAGACCCTGCGCGAGGCGGCAGACATCCCGCTCGACCGCCTCGTCGGCGGCGTCCGCTCCCCACTCCTGATCGTGCGCGGCAGCCGCGACACGCTGACGACCACCCGCTGGGCCGAGGACCTGCGCCGCAGCGCGGGGGGCCCGGCGCGCGTGGCCGTCGTCCCGGCCGCGGCCCACGCGCTCGGGCACGAGGCGCCGGTCGCCGTCAGCCGAGCGGTGGAGGCGTTCCTGGCGGCGCACCTGAGCGCACCAGGGGAGGATGGCAGACGGGCGGGCCGGGCGCTTGACGGGGGCGTGACGCGCCGCGGGACGAGGGGTTGGCGCGCGGCGGCGAGGATGAGAGCGTCATCGCACCATCGCCCCGGAGGTCCGCCGTGTCCGATCCCATCCCCGCCGCCGGCCCGCTCGCCGGGATCCGCGTGGTCGACCTGACCCACCACCTCGGCGGCCCGCTCGCGACCATGACGCTCGGCCAGCTCGGGGCCGACGTCGTGAAGGTCGAGCCGCCGTCCGGCGACGAGTGGCGCCGCGTTGACGACGTCGACGGCGAGAGCCGCCAGTTCCACGCGGCCAACCGCGACAAGCGGGGGATCGTCCTCGACCTGCGCACCGCGGAGGGCCGCGAGGCGCTCGGCGCGCTCATCGACGGCGCCGACGTCCTGGTGCACAGCTTCTCCCCGGGCGTCGCCGAGCGCCTCGGCGCGGGCGCCGAGGAGGCCCTGGCGCGCAACCCGCGCCTGATCCACTGCTCGCTGTCGGCGTTCGGCCCCCGCGGCCGGCGCGGCACCGACGTGGCCCTCCAGTGCGAGACGCGGCCTCGTGGCGGCGAACGGCGGCCGCGTCGTGCCGGTGCCGGTGCACGACACGATCGCGCCCTTCGTGATGGTCGCCGGGATCCTCGCCGCCCTCTACGAGCGCGAGCGCAGCGGCCGCGGGCAGGCCGTGGAGACCTCCCTGCTCGAGGCCGCGGCGGCGCTCGCCGCCCACCGCCTGATCCGCGATGGGAGCGGCGAGCCGATCTTCAACCGCTTCGTCGACGCGCTGCTACCGCCCCTACCCCACCGCGGACGGCGCCATCGCGCTCGCCTGCTATGCGCCCAGCATGCACGCTGCGCCTGTTCGCCGCGCTCGGCCTCGACGAGCTCGCGGACGACGAGCGCTTCGCGACCCTGCCCGCCCGCGCGCGCCACTCGGACGAGCTGGCCGAGCTGCTCGGCGCCCGGCTCGCGTCCGAGACCACCGCGACCTGGCGCGAGCGGCTCTCGGCCGCCGGCCTGCCGCACGGCGCGTGAGCGACCGGCCCCTCTCGCTGCTCGACCACCCGGACGCGCGGGAGATCGGCCTCGTGGTGGAGGTCGAGGACCCCACCCTCGGGCCCGAGCTCGTGACCGGTCCGCCGATGAGGTTCTCGCGCACGCCCGCCCGCACCGTGCGCCCCGCGCCGCGGCTGGGCGAGCACACGCGCGAGGTGCTCGACGAGATCGGCGCCTCGGTGGCCCGCCCCGAGCTAGGAGACCGGCACCGCCGGCCCCGGGGCGGGGTCGGACGGCGTGTCGATCTCGGGGATGCCGTTGACGAGGACGGCGCCGACGGCCGGCGCCGGCGAGGGCGAGGCGGCGGCCTGGCGGAAGGCGAGCGGGATGTCGCTCCCGCGCTGCCACGCGAGCAGGTAGGGGTACGGGTTCACGCTGTCGCCACCCTGCGGGTGCACCTCGAAGTGCAGGTGGGGCGGCGTGGTGATCGCCTGCCCGGTGTTGCCGACGAAGCCGATCACCTGGCCGGCGCGCACCCGGGCGCCGGACACCGACGCCGGCGCGTAGGCCGAGAGGTGCGCGTAGTAGAACTCGTTGCCGATCCCGTCGGTCAGCCACAGGCGGTTTCCGCCGAGGTTGTTGATGCCGACTCGCGAGAGCGTGCCGTCCGCGACCGCCAGCACCGGCGTGCCGGTGGGCGCGAAGACGTCGTTCCCGTGGTGCCAGCCCGTGACCGCCCGCGGCGCGCCGTAGTCGTCGGCGAAGCTCGCTTCGCCGTAGACCGGGAAGACGTAGCCCTGGTCGTCGGGGAGGGCGATCTCCGGGACCTCGCGCCGGGGGAGGCCGATCCCGCCGGGCGCCGGGAGCGGCGCGCTCGAGGGGGGCTCCTGCTCGGTCCGGGGCCGGGGCCGGTTCGGCGCCCGGGGCCGCGGCGACGGGGCCGCCGGCTCGGCCGGCGAGGTGGCCGGCTCGCTCGGCGCGACGGGCGCGGGCTCCTCCGCGCCCGCGACCGCGGACAGGTCGAGGTGGCCGATCACGAACGGCTGCCCGATCACCGAGGCGGCCTGCGGGTCGGTGACCTCGACCCTCAGGGCGTTGGCCCGAAGCCCCCCGGCGCCGTCGGAGACGCTCTCGAGGAAGACCAGGGCGCCGATCCCCGCCACCTCCACCCGGCTGCCCGGACCGGCGGCCACGGCCTGGCCGTCGATCGTCAGGCCCTCGACGACGGCCTCCGTGAGCCCGGCCTCCACGCCGGCAGGGCCTGCCGTGGCCCGTGCTGACAAGCGGATTCCGGATATCGAGACCCGCCCGTCCAGCAGGCCGAGGCCGTAGGCCCGGATCGTGCCCTCTGCGGTGCCCTGGGGGCCGTCCGGCGCGGCGCCGACCAGCACCTCGACCCCCCCGATCGTGCCGCCCCCGGCCGGGCGGAGGCCGCCGACGCTCGCCGACCGCTCCATCGGCCCGGTCGACGCGGCGCTCGCGGCGCCCTGGGTGCCCCCCGGCAGCAGGGCCGCGTATCCCGTCGCCGTCGCGGCGCCGGCGGTGCCGGAGGGGGCTCCGGCGGCCAGGGAGCCCAGCGCGGCGAGGACCGCTGCCAGGCTCACCGCGGCGAGGGTGAGGGGGCGCGCCACGGAGCCATGATGGAGGTCGCGCCGGACGCCTTCAACGACGTGCGGCGTTCGTTAAATGGGCGAATCCCTTCACATTCGCCTCTTGCGCGACGGGCCTTGGCTGGTAACTTGCCCGGGTCGCACAGGGCCATGCCCGGGCCCGATTCCCCCGTAAACGCGCAGGAGACTCGCTTTCTGAGACCCCGGCGTTCCCCGTTCGTCATCGGCCTGTCGGCCCTCGTTGCCGCTGCGCTCCTCGTCTTCGGAGTGGGCGTCGCCACCCCGGAGCCGGCGGCGATCCAGCAGAAGCGGGCGCAGGTCGAGGCGATCCAGGCCGAGCTCGCGGCGATCGACGCCGAGGTCGAGCGCGCCGCCGAGGCCTACAACGGGGCGCGCTACGAGCTGGGCCTCGTCAAGCAGCGGATCGCCCAGAACAAGCGGCAGATCCGGGGCACCGTGCAGGACCTCAAGGAGTCCGAGAGGGTCCTGGCCGGGCGGCTCCGCGACATCTACGCGACGCCCGAGCCCACGCTCGCCGAGGTCATCATCAACAGCGGGAGCATCAGCGCCGCCGCCGACCAGATCGAGCTCCTCGACCAGGTCGGCCAGCAGGACGCGAGCGTCGTCAAGACGCTCGAGGAGAACAAGGCCCGCCTCGAGGCGCTGCGGGCGCAGCTGCTCATCGACCAGAAGAAGGTCGAGGCGTTCGTCGAGCAGACGCGCCAGTACAAGGAGAGGGTCGAGGGCCTGCTGGCGCAGCGGGCCGCCGTCCTCGAGAACGTCAAGGGCGAGCTCGCCCAGATGATCCGGGCCGAGGAGGAGCGCCAGCGCCAGATCGCCGCCCAGCAGGCCGCCATCGCCCAGGCGCGCCAGGCCGCCGCGGCCGCCGCAGCAGCCCAGGGCGGCGGGGGCGGCACGCCGGGGGCGCCGGCGGCGGGCGGAGCGGCCCCGGCGGTGGCCACGGCGCCGCTGCCCAGCGGCGACGGGAACTCCGCCGCGGTCGCGATCGCCATGCAGCAGCTGGGCACCCCCTACGTGTGGGGCGGGGCCGGCCCCGGGGGCTTCGACTGCAGCGGCCTGGCCTCCTACGCGTATGCCGGGGTCGGCAAGAGCGTCCCCCACTACACCGGCGCCATCTGGAACCAGTTCCCCAAGGTCGGCAGCGGCCAGCTCGCCGCCGGCGACATGGTGTTCTTCAACGGCGGCGGCCACATGGGCATCTACATCGGCGGCGGCCAGTACGTCCACGCGCCGCAGACGGGCGACGTCGTGAAGGTCTCCAACCTGGGCGAGCGCAGCGACTACATGGGAGCGGTTCGACCCTAGGTCGTCCTCGCCGGGCGGAGCGGTGACCGACCCGGCGCGTCTCGCGCGGCTGCAGGTGATCGGCGCCGCGGCCCTGTTCTCCACGGGCGGGACCGCCATCAAGTCCACCGACTACGTCGGGATCCGGGGCGCGCTGGAGGTCGCCTCGCTGCGGTCGGGGGTGGCCGCGGCCGTGATCGCGGTGGCCGTGCCCGGCTCCCGCCGCAACTGGACCCGCCGCACCTGGATCGTGGGCGCCGCCTACGCGGCGACCGTGATCCTGTTCGTCCTGGCGAACAAGCAGACCACGGCGGCCAACGCGATCTTCCTGCAGAGCACCGCCCCGCTCTACGTGCTGATCGCGGGCATCGTGCTGCTCCACGAGCGCGTGCGCGGCGCCGACGTCGCCGTGATGCTCGTGATCGTCGCCGGGCTGGCGATGGTGGCGTTCGGCCCCCAGGAGGCCGTCGAGACCGCGCCGAGGCCCGGCCTCGGCGACGCCCTGGCCCTGATCTCCGGCGTGACCTGGGCGGCGACCCTTCTCGGGCTCCGCTGGGTGGGCCGGGAGGAGGGCGGCGTCCAGGCCGCGGCCGGGGCGGCCGTGGCCGGCAACCTGATCGCCTTCGCGGTCTGCCTCCCGTGGGCCCTGCCGCTGTCGGGCGACGCCCGCGACTGGGCGCTGATCATCTACCTGGGCGTCGTCCAGATCGGGCTGGCGTACCTCCTGCTGACCGCGGCCGTGCGCCACGTGCCCGCCTTCGAGGTGTCGCTGCTCCTGCTGGTCGAGCCGGCGCTGAGCCCGGTGTGGGCCTGGCTCGTCCACGGGGAGGTCCCGAGCGGCGTGGCGATCGCCGGCGGCGCCCTGATCCTGGGCGCGACGGCCGCCAAGGTCTGGCTCGACTGGCGCCGCTCGCCCGCGGCCGGGCCTGCCGGCCTGCCGCTCCGCGGCCGGCCCGCCCTGTCTCGCGATCCGCCGCTGCAACAGCATCGCGACGGTGCGCAGGTTGCGGGCGCTACGGTCCCTCACCGTGACCGGCCTCCCCCGCCCGTCGCGCGCGCTGCCGCTGCTGCTGGCGCTCGCCCTGACCGGCGCCGTCGCGCCGACGGCGGCGGCGGCCTCGCCCCCCGAGTTCCGGGCCGTCGTGCGGGCCATCTCGCCGTCCGAGCGCGCCGACATGACCCCGAGCGTCTGGCGGCGCGGATGCCCGGTCGGGCTCTCCGCCCTGCGCCACGTCAGCCTCTCCTTCGTGGGCTTCGACGGGCGCGCCCGGCGCGGGGCCCTCGTGGTTCACCACAGCGCGGCGCGCGACGTGGTGACGGCCTTCCGGGCGCTCTACCGGGCGCGCTTCCCGATCCGGCGCATGCGGCCGATCCAGGCCTACGGGGGCGACGACTTCGCCAGCATCGAGGCCGACAACACCTCCGCCTTCAACTGCCGCTCGGCCACGGGCTCGTCGCGCTGGTCCGAGCACGCCTACGGGCGGGCGATCGACATCAACCCGATCGAGAATCCGTACGTCTCGGGCGGCCGCACCTCGCACCGGGCGAGCGTCGCCTACCTCGACCGGTCGCCGCCGCGGCCGGGGACGGCCGTCGAGGGAGGCGCCCTGGTCGAGGCGTTCGACGCCGTCGGCTGGGGCTGGGGCGGCCGCTGGAGCTCGATCGTGGACTACCAGCACTTCTCGGCGAGCGGCCGGTGATCGGCGTCGTTCACCGCACATGGAGACGGAGGCGCGATGAAGGCCATCGTCCAGGACCGGTACGGAGCGCCCGAGCGGGTGCTCCGGCTGGAGGAGATCGACCGACCGCCGGTCGGCGACGACGACGTCCTGATCCGGGTGCGGGCGACCAGCGTGAACACCCCGGACTGGATCACGGTGACCGGGGTCCCGTACATCCTCCGGCTGAGATCCGGGCTGCGGGGGCCACGGACCCCGGTGCGGGGAACCGATGTCGCCGGGGTCGTGGAGGCCGTCGGCACGAACGTGACCGACCTCCGGCCCGGCGACGAGGTGTTCGGGTCGTCGTGGGCCGGCGCCCTCGCCACGTCGGGCACCTTCGCCGAGCACACGGTCGTCCCGGCGTCCCAGCTCATCAAGAAGCCCCGCGGGCTCACCTTCGAAGAGGCCGCCGCATCCGTCATGTCGGGCCTCACGGCGCTGATCGCCATCCGGGACGTGGGCAGGGCCGGACCGGGGACCCGCGTCCTGATCAACGGCGCGTCGGGAGGCGTCGGGACGCTCGCCGTGCAGATCGCCCGGGCGCTCGGCGCGGACGTCACCGGCGTGTGCAGCACCAGGAACCTCGAGCTGGTCGGCTCCCTCGGCGCGGATCACGTCATCGACTACACGCAGGAGGACTTCACCCGCGGCGAGCGGCGCTACGACGTCATCCTCGACAACGTGATGAACCACCCGCCCTCGGCGACGGCCCGGGTGCTGACGCCCACCGGGACGCTCATTCCGAACAGCGTGGGGAACACGGGAGGCGCTTTCGCCGGACTGCCGAGGATGGCGCGGGCGGCCGCTGATGGGGAGGGGCTCGACCGATGTGCGGTTCGTCACCTGCGTCGTGGACCGCGAGAACCTGGAAGCCCTCGCGGCGCTCCTCGAGTCCGGCGACGTCAAGGTGGTCATCGACGAGGTCTACCCGCTCGCCGAGGCCGCGAAGGCGGTCGCCCACATGCTGGGACACCACGCCAGGGGAAGGTCGCCATCGCCGTGTCAGGACGGGGCGCGTTCTGAGGTCGCCGGCGAGCCGAGCGTGACCCCGGCTCCCGCGCTGCGCGCCGCCCCGGCGGCGGCACGGCTCGCCGAGGGCTTCGACCGGATCCGGGAGGAGATGGGGATCCCCGGCGAGCACCCGGCCGGGGCGCTTCGCGAGGCGGAGGCCGCCGCCGCCGGAGGCCCCGCGCCCGACGAGCGGGTCGACAGGCGCGGCCTCGACCTCGTGACCATCGACCCGCCCGGCTCGCGCGACCTGGATCAGGCGGTCCTCGTCGAGCGCCGTGGGGCCGGGTTCCGCGTCCGCTATGCCATCGCGGACCTCGCGGCGTTCGTGTCCCCCGGAGGGCCGGTGGACGAGGCCGCCCGGGAGCGCGGCGTCACGGTCTACATGCCCGATCGCCGCTCACCGCTGCACCCCGACGCGATCGGCGAGGGCGCCGCCAGCCTGCTGCCGGACGCCGACCGGCCGGCGCTGCTCTGGACGGTCGACCTCGACGCGGAGGGCCGCGAGCGGTCGGTCGCGCTCGAGCGCGCGGTGGTGCGGAGCCGGCGGGCGCTGGCCTACAGCGAGGCGCAGGAGGCGATCGACGAGGGCCGCGACGAGACCCTCGCCGCGCTGCGCGAGGTCGGGATGCTGCGGCTGGCGCGCGAGGTCGAGCGCGGCGGGGTCAGCCTCACGGTGCCCGTCCAGGAGGTCGTCCGGCAGGGCGGCGGCTACGCGCTGCGCTACGAGACGCCGCTGCCGGTGGAGGGCTGGAACGCCCAGATCTCGCTGCTGACCGGGATGTGCGCCGCGCGCATCATGGCCGAGGGCGGGATCGGGCTGTTCCGCACCCTCGCGCCGGCCGAGCCCCGGGCCCTCGAGGGCCTCCGCCACAGCGCCCGGGCCCTGGGCGTGCGCTGGCCGGAGGGCGCCTCGTACGGCGAGGTCGTGCGCGGCCTCGACCCGGTCCGGCCGGGGCACGCGGCCTTCGCCGTCCGGGCCTCGCGCGCCCTCGGAGGCGCGGGGTACGCCGTCTGGGACGCCCGCTCCGGCGGCGGCGGCCCCCCGGCCCACGCGGCCATCGCGGCCCCCTACGCCCACGTCACGGCCCCGATCCGGCGCCTGGCCGACAGGGTCGCCAACGAGGTCGTGCTCGCGCTGAGCCGGGGAGCCGCTCCGCCCCGGTGGGCGCTCGAGGCGCTGCCGTCGATGCCGGACGTCATGCGCGAGACGGGATCGCGCGCCCGGTCCGCCGAGCGGGCCGCCCTGGACTACGTCGAGGCCGTGACCCTCGCCCCGCGCGTCGGCGAGACCTTCGCCGCCGTGGTGGTCGACGTGCGCGACGACCGGCCGGTCGTGCAGATCGCCGAGCCCGCGGTCCAGGCGACGCTCGACCGCGAGGGCCCGCGGCCGGGCGACGAGATCCGCGTGCGCCTGGTCGCCGTGGACCCCGCGGCCCGGCGGATCGTGCTCACGCCGGCCTGAGGCGCACGCTCACCCCTCCGAGCGGCCCTCCCCCGGGGTCCAGAGGACGTCGTCCCGGCCCTCCTCCCGGTTGGCGGCTCGGGCCAGGATGAACAGCAGGTCGGAGAGCCGGTTCAGGTAGGCGAGCGCCTCGGGCGTCACGGGCTCGGCGTCGGCGAGGGCGACCGCCGAGCGCTCGGCGCGGCGGCAGATCGCCCGCGCCAGGTGCAGGGCGGCCGCCGCGCGGGTCCCGGCGGGCAGGACGAAGCTCGTGAGCGGCTCCAGCGTCTCGTTGACCTCGTCGCACCAGCCCTCCAGCCGCTCCACCTGGGCGCCCGTGACGCGCAGGCGCGCCCCCTCGCCCTGGCCGCCCGGCACGCAGAGGTCGGCGCCGACGTCGAAGAGGTCGTTCTGGATGACGCGCAGCCAGCCGTTGACCGCGCCCGGCAGCCCCTCGGCGCGGGCGACGCCGAGCGCCGAGTTGAGCTCGTCCACGTCCCCGTAGGCCACGACGCGCGGGCTCGTCTTGCGCGCCCGGCTCATGTCGCCCAGGTGGGTGTCGCCCTCGTCGCCCAGGCGGGTGTAGATGCGCGTCAGCCGGACCACGGGTCCAGCGTAGCCGTCGGGCCGCTCCTAGGGGGCCATCAGGTTGATGGTGAAGAAGACCATCCCGTCGCAGCGCGCGGCCGCGCCCACGCCCGTGAAGCGCCAGGCGCGCGAGAGCAGGTTCTGGCGGTGGCCGGGGCTGGCGAGCATCGCATGGAAGGCCGCCGCCGCCGAGGGCGCCATCGCGATGTTCTGCCCGGCCGCGCGGCCCTCGGCCCAGGGCAGCTTGCCGCTCGAGTGGGCGAAGGCCGCGCCCCTCGCCATCGCCATGCTCTTCCTGCGACCGGCCCGTCTCAGGACCCGGTCCTTCTTCACCTTCGCCACCCCCTGCGCCGCCCGCGTCTGGTTGATCATCGTCGTCAGCGCCGCCTCGCTCGTCGGCTCCGGTGACGGCGGACAGGCCGGGGCCGCCGCGGCCTCGCCGGCGGCGCCGGCGAGCGCGAGCGCGGCAAGGCCGGAGACGATTCCAGCTCGGCGGGCGACCGAGCGCATGCGTGTCCTCCCGGGGGTCTGAGGGCACCGGTTCGTCCTGGCCGGCTGCGCCGGACCCTAGTGGGCTGACACGCGGTGTCACAAGGCTCGCTTGCGGTTTTCTCACAACCGCGACCGCCGGTTCCTGCCGGCGGAGCGGCCCGGCTCCCTCAGGTGTGGCCCTCGCTCCAGGTGCGCGCGAACCGCAGCGCCTGCTCCCTGGTGCGGACGGCGCCGACGACCTGCTCCTCGCGCAGCTGCTCGAGGAGCTCGGCGAGCCACGGCCCGGGCGGGCGGCCGAGGTCGGCGGCCGCCTCGTCGCCGGCCAGCAGCGGCTGGACCGGGCCGCGGTCGACGAGGTCGAAGTGGACGTCCATCACCTCCCGCGCGAGCGCGAGATGGCGGCGGACCGCCGACTCCGAGGTGCGCGGGCCCCGCGTCGCCAGGCGGTCGGCGACCGACAGCACGATGATCTCGACCTCCCATGGCGCGGTGGCGCGCAGGTAGCGGTCGATCTGCCGCAGCGACAGGGGGGTGCGGTGCACCATGAACCCCAGGGGAAGATGCATGAGCGTGCAACGGACGACGAACTCTCGGAGCCTCGTCGAGGTCCGCAGCCGCCGCATCAGGCCGTCGGCCATCTCGGCGCCGAGGCGGTCGTGACCGATGAACGTCACGCGGCCCTCCGCCGTGACGGCGCGCGTGGCCGGCTTGGCCATGTCGTGGAGCAGGGCGGGCAGGCCCAGCGCCTGCCCTCGGGTGAGGTCGTCGGCGAGCGGGGTGTCGAGCACCTCGCGCACGCGGCCCGCGCGCGAGCGGAAGACCCGCTCCGGGTCGGCGACCAGGTCGGCGGTGTGCTCGACGACCTCGAGCGTGTGCCCGAGGACGTCCTCGTGGTGGTAGGGGCTCTGCTCCAGCCCGCGCGACTCCTCGAGCTCCGGCGCCAGCGCCCCGAGCGCCGCGAGCTCGTCGAGCCGGCGGAACGCCCGGTCGGGATGGCGCAGCCGCAGTATCCGCGCGAGCTCGTCGGCGAGCCGCTCGCCGGGCGCGTCCCACAGCCGCGGCGCCGCCTCGCGCGCCCCGGCGACGGCGCCGGCGTCGATCGCGAACCCGAGCTCCTCGGCGAGGCGGGCCAGCCGCAGCAGGCGCACCGTGTCGTCCGAGAGGGCGCTCGGCCGCACGAGCCGGAGGCGCGCGCCCCGCAGGTCGTCGAGGCCGCCGTGGAGGTCGATGAGGCTCGCCTCGCCCGCCGCCGGCACCGCCAGGGCGTTCACGGTCAGGTCGCGGCGCCCGAGGTCCTCCTCCAGCGTGCCGCCCTGCAGCGGCGTCAGGTTGACGGCGAAGGGAAGCCGGCCGCCCTGGACGCGCCAAGCGCCGAACGCGCGGGACAGGCGGAAGCGGGTCGCGCCGGCGGCGCGGGCGAGCGCGGAGGCGGCCGCGGCGGCATCGCCCTCCACCGCGACATCGAGATCGGCGAACGGCCGCCCCAGCAGCGCGTCGCGGACCCCTCCCCCGACGGCCCACGCCCCCGCCTCCAGCGGGACGAGCGGCGCCAGCGGCGCGACGAGCGCGGGCAGCGCCCCTTCGCGCGGCGGCGGCGGCGAGGCGCTCACCCCACGTAGACCCGCGGGATGCGGCCGCCGACCACGCAGGTCACCTCGTAGTTGATCGAGCCGCGGGCGGCGGCCAGCTCCTCCGCCGAGACCCGCTCGGCGCCCTGGGCCCCGAGCAGGACGACCTCGTCGCCGACCGTCTCCTGCGCCCCCGGACCGAGATCGACGGTGATCTGGTCCATGGACACGGCGCCGATCACCCGCACCCGCCGCCCCCGCACCAGGACGTCGGCGCGCCCCGACAGCGATCGCGCGTAGCCGTCGGCGTAGCCCACGGGCACGACCCCGACCCGGGTGCCGCGCAGCGCCCGCCAGAGGCGCCCGTAGCCCACGCTCTCGCGCGACCGCACCGTGCGGATCGACGCCAGGTGGGAGACGAGCGACATGGCGGGCCGCAGGTCGTGGTCGGCCGGATCGCCGCCGAAGGGGGAGCAGCCGTAGAGGGCGATGCCGCAGCGCACCATGTCGAAGGCGGACTCCGGGTCGCGCAGGACCGCGGCCGAGTTGGCCGCGTGCAGCGCCGCGCCGGGAAAGCGCGGCCGCAGCTCGGCGGCCGCCGCCCGGAAGCGCACCAGCTGCTCGGCCATGAAGGCCGCGTTCTCGCCCGCGACCTCGTCGGCGGTCGCGAAGTGGGTCATGAGGCCGACCACGTCCACGTCGGCCGCCGCGGCCGACTCGGCGAGCGCGGCGACGCCCTCCAGCCGCGCGCCCAGGCGGCCCATCCCCGTGTCGAGCTTCAGGTGGACCCGGGCCCGCGAGCCGCGCCTGGCGAACGCCACTTCCGCACGCTGGACCGATCCCGGCGTCCAGACGACCACCTCGGCCCGGGCCTCGGCGGCGGCGTCCCACTCGTCCCCCGCGAGCGGGCCCATCAGGAGGATCGGCGCCTCCAGGCCGGCCGCGCGCAGCTCCGCCGCCTCGGCGGAGGCGGCGACGGCCAGCGACGACGCGCCGCCCTCGAGCGCCGCTCGCGCGACCGCGACGGCCCCGTGGCCATAGCCGTCGGCCTTCACCACCGCCATCAGGCGCGCGGGGCCGGCCGCCCGCGCCAGGACAGCGGCGTTGTGGCGGATCGCCCCGAGATCCACGCGCGCGGACGCGCGGGCGACGCTCACCCGGCGGGGGGCCGGACCGCCTCCGGCAGGGCCTCCAGGACGTCGGACGCGATCGTGCCGTCGCCGCGGCCGGCGAGCTCGCCCGCCCGCGCGTGGGCGGCGACCGCCACCGCCGCCGCGGCGAAGGGCTCGATCCCCTTGGCCAGGAAGGCGGCGATGGCGCCGGTGAGCACGTCCCCGGTGCCGGCGGTCGCCAGGGCCGGGCTGCCGCCGGCGTTCACCGCCACGCGGCCGTCGGGCGCGGCGACGATCGTGCCGGCGCCCTTGAGCACGGCGATCGCGCGCGAGCGCTCCGCCAGGTCGAGCGCGGCCTCGAGGCGCCCGGCCTCGACCTCCTCTCGCGAGCGGCCGAGCAGGCGGGCGGCCTCGCCGGCGTGCGGGGTGAGGACCGTCGCGGCGGCGCGGGCGCCGGCCGTCTCGGGCTCGTCGTGCAGGTGCCAGAGCCCGTCGGCGTTGACGACCGCGGGCAGCTCCACCCGGCGCAGGATGCCGGCGACGGCTGCGGTGGTGGCCTCGGCGCGGCCCAGGCCCGGCCCGACGGCGAGCGCCGAGACGCGGCGCGCCTGCTCGGCCACCGCGTTGACCGAGGCCGGGGTGAGGTGGCCGTCGTCATCGGGGATCGGAGCCGTCATGACCTCGACCAGGTGGGCGGCGACCGCCGGCTGGACGGTCGCCGGCGTCGCGACCACGACCAGCCCGGCCCCGGCGCGGAGCGCCGAGCGCGACGCCAGGCTCGCCGCGCCCGTCAGACCGGGCGACCCCGCGACCACGAGCACGGCCCCGGCGGCGTACTTGTCGCCCGCGGCCGCCTTCGGGGGGATCGCCGCGACCGCGCCGTCGCCGATCAGCCAGGCGGCCGCCGGGACCGCCACGGCGGACGGGATCCCGATGTCCGCGACGACCACCCGCCCGGCGTGGGCGGCGCCCGGCTGCACGCGCAGGCCCACCAGGTCGCCGTGGTAGGTGCACGTGAGGGCGGCCCGCACCGCGGCGCCGGGCACGCGCCCGCTGTCGGCCTCGACCCCGGAGGGCACGTCGACCGCCACCACCGGCGCGCCGGAGCCGGCCATCCACTCCACCGCCGCCGCGGCCTCCCCGCGCGGCGCGCCCTGCGCGCCCGTGCCCAGCAGGGCGTCGACGACGACGCGCCCGCCGGCCGGGCCGGCGCGGAACGGCGCGACCTCGATGCCGATGCTGGCGGCGATCGCCGCCATGGACGCGGCGTCGGGCGTCGCCGGCGGCCCCGCGGGGGCCATCACCTCCACGTCCCAACCCGCCTCGGCCAGGTGGCGGGCGACGACCATCCCGTCGCCGCCGTTGTTGCCCGGCCCGACGACGATGCGCGCGGCGCCGGCGCCCGGGAACTCGGCGAGCACGGCCTCGGCGGTCGCGAGCCCGGCGCGCTCCATGAGCAGGATCGAGGGCATGCCGTGCTCCTCGGCCGCCCGCCGGTCGGCCTCGCGCAGGCCGGCGGCGTCGAAGAGCGGCGTGCACCCGGGGAGCGGCGCGGGGGTCGAGGATCGGGCGGTCGGCACGGGCGTCCCATCCTCGCAGACCCGGCGAGCGCGACCGGGGCTCCGTGTCAAGCGTGCTTGACACGTCCACGGTGTCAAGCTAACTTGACTCCATGAGAAACGCCGTGCGCCGCTTGCGCGGCGACAGCGGGCTCACGCAGGGCGAGCTGGGAGAGGCGATGGGCGTGTCGCGCCAGACGATCAACGCGATCGAGACCGAGCGCTACACCCCCTCCCTCCCCCTGGCCCTTGCCCTGGCGCGCTACTTCGGCACCACAGTGGAGGAGATGTTCGATGATCGAGAGGATCGGTGACCGGATGAGCGGCCGGTCCTGGGCGGTCCCCCTGAGCCTCGTCGGGATCGGCGCGATCCTGCTCGCCGCCGAGGCCGCGGACGGCAACTGGCCTGCCGGCCTGATCTGGTTCGCGGTGCTGGGGGGCCTCGGAGCCATCCTGGCCTTCGGCGGGCGCTTCGAGGCCGTCGCGGCAGGCGCGGGGCGAGGGCGCCGACGAGCGGGAGGCGCTCATCGACCAGCGTGCGATGGCGTTCGCCGGGACGGTGCTGGTGACCGCGCTGACGGGCGCGCTCCTGGTCGAGCTGATCCAGGGCGACGACCCGGCCGCCTACATCTGGATCCTGGCCGTGGGCGGCGTCGCCTACGCCGCCGCCTTGCTCTGGCTGAGGTCTTAGGCGCCCGAGCGCTCGAGAGCGACTCGGCGACGGCGAACGCCACCGCCGAGTCGCGCCCGTGGGTGAGCGAGACGTGGACCCGGTCGACGCCGAGCTGCTCCGCCCGGGCCGCGTAGCGGCCGTGGAGCGCGATCGTGGGCGCGCCCCGCCCTCGGATGACCTCGACCTCCCGCCAGCGCGTCATGCCGATGCCGAGGGCCTTCCCGACGGCCTCCTTGGCGGCGAAGCGCGCCGCGAAGTGCTGGGGCGGGAAGCGCCGGGACCGGCAGTACGCGGCCTCGGCGGGCGTGAAGCAGCGCTCGGCGAGGCGCGGCCGCCGCTCGAGGGCCGCCGCGAAGCGGTCGATCTCGACGACGTCACGCCGACGCCGGCGATCGCCACTAGTGGCCCGGCCGGGGTGGGTGGCGTTCTGGCCGCGAAAATCCGCGAGGAAAGCCGCCCTGTCGCCGGCTGACGAGGGCCGGGCTCCGCATCCGCAGAAGCAGGGAGCTCGCATATGACCTATGCGACCGATGACACCGGATCCGCGATGATTCCGTCGGCCGGGCCGACACCCGCCAGAACCCGTTCAGCGTCCCCGGCCAAGCCTCTACTCGACGGTGACGGTCTTGGCGAGGTTCCGCGGCTGGTCGACGTTCAGGCCCTTGGCGCGGGCGATCCCGTAGGCGAAGAGCTGCAGCGGCACGACGGCGGCGATCGGCGACAGCAGCGCCGGCGTGCGCGGCGCCCACAGCACGTCGTCGGCGTGGCGCTCGATCTCCTCGTTGCCCTCGGTGGCCACGGCGATCACGCGGGCGCCGCGCGCGCGGACCTCCTGGATGTTCGAGACGACCTTGTCGAAGACGTGGCCGTCCGTGGCGACCACGACGACCGGCGAGCCCTCCTCGAGCAGGGCGATCGGGCCGTGCTTCATCTCCCCGGCCGGATAGGCCTCGGTGGGGATGTAGCTGATCTCCTTCAGCTTCAGCGCGCCCTCGAAGCAGACCGGCACCCCGACGTGGCGGCCGAGGTAGAGGAAGAAGGGCCGCTCGGCGTAACGGGCGGCGGCCTCCATCACCCGCTCCGGGGCGGGCGATGACAGGTAGGCCTCGAGCGCGTCGGGGATGCGGCGCAGCTCGTCGGCGAGGTCGAGCGCCCCGGCGGCCGTCAGCGCCCACTTGAGGCGCCCGAGCTTCACCGCCAGCAGCGACAGCGCCATGACCTGCGCCGTGTGCGTCTTGGTCGCGGCGACGCCGATCTCGAGCCCCGCCCGCGTGTAGAGGACGCCGTCGGCGTCCCGCGTCGCCTGGGAGCCCATGATGTTCGTGACGGCCACGACGTGCGCCCCGCGCTCGCGCGCGACCCGCATGGCGGCGAGCGTGTCGGCGGTCTCGCCGCTCTGGGTGATCCCGAGGACGAGGTCTCCCGGGCCGGCCAGGCACGTGCGGTACCGGTACTCGGAGGCGACCTCGACGTGCACGGGCACCCGCGCCCAGTCCTCGATCAGGTACCGGCCGACCAGCCCGGCGTGGTAGGAGGTGCCGCAGGCGACCACGTGGATCCGCTCGACCCGCGCCAGCGCCGCGTCGTCCAGGCCCAGCCCCTCGAGCTCCACCGCCCCGTCCGGCCGCAGGCGGTCGCCGATCGTGTCCCAGAGCGCCGACGGCTGCTCGTGGATCTCCTTGAGCATGAACGACTCGTAGCCGCCCTTCTCGGCGGCGTCCTCGTCCCAGTCGACCCGGCTGGGCGCACGCGCGGGCTGGCGCTCGTCGCCGCGCCAGATCGCGTGGTCGCCGGCGTCCAGCGCCACCACCTCGTCGTCCTCGATCAGCACCACGTCGCGGGTCTCGCGCAGGAAGGCCGGGATGGCCGAGGCGACGAAGCGCTCGCCCTCGCCGACGCCGATGACGAGCGGGCACTCGCGGCGGGCCGCCACGAGGGTCCCGGGCTCGGCGACGTGCGCCGCGACGAACGCGAAGTGGCCGCCCAGGCGCGGCAGCACGGCGCGCACGGCCGCGGCCAGGTCGCCGTCGTAGGCGCGCATGATGAGCTGCGGGACGACCTCGGTGTCGGTCTCGGAGGCGAAGACCACGCCGGCGTTCTGCAGCTCGGAGCGCAGCTCCATGTAGTTCTCGATGATCCCGTTCATCACGACGAGCACCGACCCGTCGGCGCTGGCGTGGGGGTGGGCGTTGGCCGTGGTCACGCGGCCGTGGGTCGCCCAGCGCGTGTGGCCGAGGCCGGCGGTCGCGCCGTTGCCGTTGCCCTCGCCCGCCGCCGCGCGCAGCTCGGCGAGGTTGCCGACGGCCCGCACCGCCTCGGCGATGCCCTCGTGCCCGTCGAGCAGGGCGAACCCGGCCGAGTCGTAGCCGCGGTACTCCAGGCGCTCCAGGCCGGTGAGGATGAGCTCACGGCACGGGCGCCCGCCCACGTAACCGATGATCCCGCACATGTCCGGCCTCCTTTCCTCGACCGAGACTACGCCGGTGCGTCGGCCGACGAGGCCCGCCATCCGTTCAGTTCGCGCGCGGCGACCTCTGCGATGGTCGTGCACCACCTGTCGCATTCATCGGCGGTGGGGGCCTCGACCATGACCCTCACGAGCGGCTCGGTGCCCGACGCCCGCACCACCACCCGCCCGTCCTCGCCCAGGGCCTCCTCGCATTCGCGCACGGCGGCCCAGAGGGCGGCGGCGCCGGGCAGGTCGTCCTTGCGCTCGACGGGCACGTTGACGAGCCGCTGCGGCAGGCGCTGCATGACGCCCCCCGCCTCGGCCAGCGTCTGCCCGCGCGCGGCGATGGCGTCCAGGAGGTGCAGGGCGGCGGCGAGGCCGTCGCCGGACGGCCCGTGGAGCAGGTTGATGACGTGGCCGCTCTGCTCTCCGCCGAGCACGTACCCTCCCCGGCGCATCTCCTCGAGCACGTAGCGGTCGCCGACGTCCGTCCAGCGCACCTCGATCCCCTCGCCGGCCATGGCCCGGCGGAAGCCCAGGTTGGTCATCGTCGTGACCACGACGGCGTCACCCGCCAGGTCGCCCCGCCGGCGCAGGTCCAGGGCCAGCAGGGCCAGGATCTGGTCGCCGTCCACCGGGACCCCGTCCCCGCCCACCGCGAGCACCCGGTCGCCGTCGCCGTCGAAGGCCAGCCCGACGTCGGCGCCGGCCGACCGTCACCGAGGACGCCAGCAGCGCGAGGTCGGTGGACCCGCAGCCGTCGTTGATGTTGATCCCGTCGGGCTCCACGCCGATCGCCGTGACGCGGGCCCCGAGACGCTCGAGCACCTCTGGGGCGGTCACCGCCGTCGCCCCGTGGGCGCAGTTGACGACGATCGACAGGCCGGTCAGGTCGACCGGCCGCCGCTCGAGTAGCGAGCTGACGTACCGCGCCCGGCCCTCCTCGACCGGCGCGATCGCGCCGAGGCGCGCGCCCTCGGGCCGCTCTCCCGTCGCTCCCGCCTCGTCGAGCGCCGCCTCCACCGCCGCCTCCTCGGCGTCCGCCAGCTTGAAGCCGTCGGGGCCGAAGAGCTTGATGCCGTTGTCCGGGAAGGGGTTGTGGGAGGCGCTGATGACCGCGCCCGCGGCGGCGTCGGACGCGGCCACGAGCTCCGCGACGGCGGGGGTCGGCAGCACCCCGAGGAGCCCGGCGTTGACGCCGGCGGCGGCCAGCCCGGCCGCCAGCGCCCCCTCGAGCATCGGGCCGCTGCGGCGGGTGTCGCGACCGATCAGCACCCGCGACCCCGCGGGGAGTCGGCCGCCGAGGGCCCGCCCGATCGCGAGGGCGAGCTCGGGCGTCAGGTCGCGGTTGGCCACCCCGCGGACCCCGTCGGTCCCGAACAACCGCCGTGACGGGGGCACGGGGGCCTGCGGGGCCGTGGCCGGTCTACCTCTTCGAGAACTGCGGCCGCTTGCGCGCGCCCTTGAGGCCGGCCTTCTTGCGCTCCTTGATGCGGGCGTCCCGGGTGAGGAACCCCTCCCGCTTGAGCTCGGTGCGCAGGGCCTCGTCGGCGACGGTCAGCGCGCGGGCGATGCCGTGGCGGAGCGCGCCCGCCTGCCCCGAGATCCCGCCCCCGTGCAGGATGGCCGTGACGTCGAAGCGGCCCTCGGTGCCGGTGGCCGTCAGCGGCATCCGGGCCTGGGTCACGAGCACGGGGCGCCCGAAGAACTCCTCGATGGGCCGCCCGTTGCAGGTGATCGTGCCGGTCCCGGGGGTCAGGGTGACGCGGGCGACGGAGGTCTTGCGCTTGCCGGTGGCCCGGTAGCGGGCGGTGGTGACGTCGGTGCTCACGATGCCTCCGCAATGCGGCTCAGGCGCAACGGCTCCGGACGTTGCGCTGCGTGGGGGTGCTCGGGTCCGGCGTAGATCTTCAGCTTCGTGAGCTGGGCGCGGCCGAGCCGGTTCTTCGGGAGCATGCCGCGCACGGCGCGCCGGAGCACCTCCTCCGGCCGCCGCGCGAGCTGCTCGCCGAGCGTGCGGCTGCGGATGCCCCCGGGGTAGCCGGAATGGCGCCAGTAGCGCTTGTCGCTCAGCTTGTTCCCGGTGACCGCGATCTTCTCGGCGTTGACGACCACGACGAAGTCCCCGGTGTCCACGTGGCGGGTGTACCACGGGGACCGCTTGCCCGAGAGCGTCTCCGCGATCACCGACGCGAGTCGCCCGAGGTTCTGCCCGTCCGCGTCGACGACGTACCAGCGACGCTGGACGGTGCCGGGCTTGGCGCTGAGGGTGGTCACGAGCGGCGGGAAACCTCCACAAACACGACGACGCGGCGCACGGGGGGCGCCGCGAGAACGACCGCGGAGTCTAGGAAAATGCGGTCACTGCCGCAACTCTCAGGCGTGCGACTCCCTGGACTTCGCAGTCCGAGACGTCTAAAACCGATAGCGGCAAACAGGTGGGGCCCGCCACCCCGTCGCGGGGGCGCTGATGGAGACCCGTTCGGTGAGCCGCTGCGTCGCGATCGCGGCGCACGGGAAGAGATGCCAGCAGAGCCCGTTCCGCGGCAGCCCCTATTGCTGGCATCACACCCAGAGCCGCAAGATCTGGGCTCCGAGCCGTCCGCTCGGCGCGCCCGCGCCGGCGTCGCGCAACGGCGGCCCGGCCGAGGCCGCGCCGGAGAACGAGCCGCGCACCGGGATCGACCGTCGCGCCCGGGCGGACCGGCGCGGCGGGTGGGCGCCCGAGGAGGCCGTCGCGCTGCGCCTCGCCGAGGTCCTCGGCCCCGCGCGGGTGGAGGAGCTGCTCGACTTCCTCGAGACCATCGGCGAGGGCGCGTACCTCATCGTCAAGGGCGAGAGCGGCGTGTTCACCGAGCGCAGCGCCGCCGAGCAGCCGGAGCGCCGGCGCCGGACCGCCTGAGCGACGGGAGCCTCTGGGCCCTCCTCGAGCGGGGAGTCGTCGACCCCCGCGTGAGGGACGCGATGGCGGCGGTGCCCCGCGCCGCCTTCATCGACCCCGACCTCGCCGCGCGCGCCCACGAGGACGGTCCGCTCCCCATCGGCGAGGGCCAGACGGTCTCGCAGCCGCTGGTCGTGGCCCTCATGGCCCAGGCGCTCGAGCTGACGCCGGACGACCGGGTGCTCGAGATCGGGGCCGGCAGCGGATACGCCGCCGCGGTGCTCGCGCGGCTGGCCGCGCGGGTCGACGCCGTCGAGGTGCGCGAGGCGCTCGCGCGACGTGCCGCCGAGAACCTGGCGGCCGCCGGGGTCGCGAACGTCGCGGTGCACCACGGCGACGGCACCGCCGGCTGGCCGCCGGGCGCGCCCTACGACGCGATCTCGGTCGCCGCCGGCGCCCGGGCCGTTCCCCCCGCCCTGCGCGAGCAGCTCGCGGCCGGCGGGCGCCTGGTGATGCCCCTGGGCCGCCGGCCCGAGCGCCAGCGCCTGATGAGGGTGCGCCGGGACGCGGCGGGCGAGGACCGGGTCGAGGACCTGGGGATCCCGGTGCGCTTCGTGCCGCTCGTCTCCCCCCCGCGCCCCGGCGACTAACGCGAGCGCCGGCCGCGCATCGCCTCGATGCGGCGGCGGTCGCGCTTCGACGGCCGGCCGGCGAGGTCGGCGCCCGGGGCGGGCGCCAGGCGCCGCTCCTCGCGCCGGCGCTCGCGCGCCTGGACGCTCTCGGGCGTCTCGTCGTAGAGCACTGCGGCCTGGGCCGCGGAGCCCCGCTTGTCGGCGATGCCCCGGACGACCACCACGATCGTGGTCGCCCGGCCGACGCTCACCGCGACGGTCTCGCCGATCCGCACCTCGCGCGCGGGCTTGACGCGGACCCCGTCCACCTGCACCCGCCCGCCGTTGACGGCCTCGGTCGCCAGTGAGCGGGTCTTGAAGAAGCGGGCCGCCCAGAGCCATTTGTCGATGCGCACGCGGCGCTCCGCCATCGGGGCATCATCCCACGGGGGCGCCGGGCCGCGGGCCGGTGTAGCGCGAGCGGGGACGGATGAGGCGGCCGTCGGCGGCGGCCTCCATCGCGTGCGCCGCCCAGCCCGCCGAGCGCCCGAGCGCGAACAGGCAGAAGGCCGCGGCGGCCGGCAGCCGGTGGGCGCGGCGGAGCGCGACCAGGCCCAGGTCGAGCGTCGGCTCCAGGCCCAGCTCGCGGCGGGCGACCTCCAGGACGCTCGTCGCGCGCCGCGTCGTCCGCCGCCGCGGCGGCGCGTCGCACCAGCTCGGCTCCCCGGGGGTCGCCGGCCGGGTAGAGCTCGTGGCCGAAGCCCGGCAGGGCCCCCTGCTCCCGCAGCGCCCGCGCGACGGCCTCGCGGGGGCCGGTGCGCTGCGCGTCGTCGAGCAGGCCCTCGACCCGCTCGGTCATCCCGCCGTGCCGCCGCCCGCGCAGCGCGCACATCGCCGCCAGCAGCGCCGACTCCAGCGGCGCGTCGGCCGAGGCCACGCAGCGGGCGGTGAACGAGCTGACGTTGAGGTCGTGGTCCGCGCAGAGCACCAGCGCGGCGGTGAGGTCGGCGGCGGCCGACGGGCGCCCCCAGCCGCGCGCCAGGCGCCGGCCGAGGTGCCCGCGGCCGCGCGCGCCGGCGGCCGCGAACAGCCCCTCCACCACGCCGGCGGCGCGGCGCGGCGCGGCCTCCCCGAGGGCGCGGACGCCCGCCACCGCCCGCCCGCCCTCGGCCAGGAGGTGGCGCTCGAGCGACGCCGGATCGGGGCCGGCCGTCCCCTCGGCCGGCGCTCCCGAGAAGAGACCGGCGGCGCGCGTCCGCCGAGCCGGTCCACAGGAGCGCGGCAACCTCCTCGAACGTCGCCGAGGCCGCAAGGCCGACGGCGTCGTGGCCGCGGTAGTAGGCGCCGCCGTCCTCGATCAGGGTCAGGCCGGAGTCGAGCACCGGCCCGCCCCAGTGCAGGGCGCCGTGCGCGGCCATGGCCGGGTCGCGGCCGCGGGCGCGGCGCTCGCGCAGCGCCTCGAGCGCAGCCTTCGGGTAGCGCCGCGCGCGGCTCGGGCCCGGCCCGGGCTCCGAGGCGATCAGGCCGCGGCTGACGTAGGCGTAGAGCGTCGCCCGGGAGACGCCGAGCAGTTCAGCCGCCTCGGGGGCGCCGAGCGTCGCCTCGTCGGGCACCATACTTGACGATCATAATCAAGATTGACGGCAATGGCGAGCGTGCCTACCGTCCGCTCATGGACGCCACTGAGATCGCCGACCCCGCGGCCCCCGAGCTCTTCCCGGCCGCGTTCCCGCGCGACGGCTTCCCGCGCTACGACTGGGCCGCTCGCCCGCCCCACCTGCCGGCGGCCGCCTGGTGCACCGAGACCACCCACCGCGACGGCCAGCAGGGCGGCCTGCCCCTCACGGTCGCGGACGGCGTGCGGATCTACGACCTGATCTGCGCGTTCACCGGCGACAGCGGCGCCGTGCGCCAGGCCGAGTTCTTCGTCTACCGCGCCGACGACCGCACGATGCTCGAGGCGGCTCTCGAGCGCCACGCCGACGGCGCACCGGTCGAGCCGACGACGTGGATCCGCGCCAGCCGCCGCGACGCCGACCTGGTGAAGGGCCTCGGCGTGCGCGAGACCGGGATGCTGGCCTCGGCGAGCGACTACCACACGTTCCACAAGTTCCGGCCCGGGGGCCGGCGCCAGGCGGCCGAGGCGTACCTCGACGCCGTCCGCGCCGTGCTCGACGCCGGGCTGCGCCCGCGCCTGCACCTGGAGGACGCCACCCGGGCGCCCGAGGAGTTCGTGCTCCCGTTCGCCCAGGCGGTGCTCGACGCCTGTGCGCCCTCAGCGGGGCCGAGCAGCGGCCCGAAGTTCCGCGTCTGCGACACGATGGGCCTCGGGCTTCCGACTCGAGGCGGTCGCCGCGCCCGCGCTCGGTGCCGCGCTGGATCCGGCGCCTGCGCGGGCTGGGGGTGGCCGGCGACGACCTCGAGTTCCACCCCCACAACGACACCCACCTGGTCGTCGCCAACTGCCTCGCCGCGATCCAGGCCGGCTGCGCCGTGATCAACGGCACGCTGCTGGGAAAGGGGGAGCGCACGGGCAACGCCCCGCTGGAGGGCGTGCTGCTGCACGCGATCGGCATGGGCCTGCTGGACGAGCCGCTGCCCGACTTCCGCGTCCTCAACGAGCTCGCCGAGCTCTACGCGGGCATGGGCGCGCCGGTGCCACCGGCCTACCCCCTCTACGGGCGCGACGCGCACCGCACCCGGGCCGGCATCCACGCCGACGGGCTCAACAAGTTCTGGCCGATGTACGCGCCCTTCGACGTGCCGGCCCTGCTCGGGCGGCCGCTCGAGGTGAGCCTGACGCGCGACTCGGGCCTCGCGGGCCTGGTGTTCCTGATCCGGCAGCACACCGGCCGCGAGCCGGCCAAGGACGACCCGGAGGTGCTGCGCGTCCACGCCGAGCTGGGGCGCCAGTTCGACGCCGGCCGCCAGACCGCCGTGGAGTGGGAGGAGGTCGCGGAGCTGCTGGAGAGCCCCGCGGCCGCCTGAGCGTCAGCCCGGCTGCACGATGGAGAGGATGTTGCCCTCGGTGTCGGTGAAGAAGCAGCCCCTGGAATCCCCGAAGGTCGCCACGCCGTCCACCGTCTTGAGCCCGGGCAGGTCGTAGTCCTCGAACACGACGCCGCGGTCGCGCAGCCGGGCCATGACGGCCTCGAGGTCGGCGACCCGGAAGCCGGCCGCGGTGGCTTTGTTCGTGCCGGCGAACTCGCTCGGGTACACGAACAGCACCGTGCCCTCGCCGCAGGCGAACGTCACCGCGCCCGGGTTCTCCTCGACGACGGAGAGCTCAAGTGTCTGCTCGTAGAAGGCCTTCGCGCGGTCGAGGTCGCTTGCCGGAAGCGCTGGGGCCACTGGGGCATCGGACAGCATGCGGCTCCTCCTCTACTCCCACTCGATTGTGCCGGGGGGCTTGGAGGTCAAGTCCAACACGACCCGGTTGACGCCGTCCACCTCGTTGATGATGCGGCTGGAGATCCGCTCCAGCAGCTCGTGGGGCAGGCGGGCCCAGTCGGCGGTCATCGCGTCGTCGGAGGTGACCGCGCGGATGACGATCGGGTATGCGTAGGTGCGCTCGTCGCCCTGCACCCCCACGCTCTTGAGCGCCGGCAGCACGGCGAAGCTCTGCCAGAGCTCGCGATAGAGGCCCGCCCGGCGGATCTCCTCCTGCAGGACGTGGTCGGCCTGGCGCAGGATGTCGAGGCGCTCGCGCGTGACCTCGCCGATGATCCGGATCGCGAGGCCGGGCCCGGGGAACGGCTGGCGCCAGACCATCCGCTCGGGCAGGCCGAGCTCCTCCCCCACCACCCGCACCTCGTCCTTGAAGAGCTGGCGCAGCGGCTCGACGAGCTCCACCTGCATGTCCTCGGGCAGCCCGCCGACGTTGTGGTGGCTCTTGATCTTCGCCGCGTCGCGCGAGCCCGACTCGATGACGTCCGAGTAGAGCGTGCCCTGCACCAGGAAGCGCGCGTCCGAGAGCTTGGCCGCCTCGCGCTCGAAGATCCGGATGAACTCGCGCCCGATGATCTTGCGCTTCTCCTCCGGCTCGGTGACCCCCGCGAGCGCCGCCAGGAAGTGATCCTGGGCGCGCACGTGGACCAGCGGGATGCCGAAGTGCTTGCCGAAGGCCGCCTCCACCTGCTCGCCCTCGTTGAGGCGCAGCAACCCGTGGTTGACGAAGACGCAGGTCAGCCGGTCGCCGATCGCGCGGTGCACGATGAGCGCCGCGACCGCGCTGTCGACGCCGCCGGACAGCCCGCAGATCGCCCGGGCCTCGCCGACCTGCGCGCGCACCCGGTCGACCTGCTCCTCGATGACGTGGGTCGCGGTCCAGGTGGGCGTGCAGTCGCAGGCCTCGAAGAGGAACCACTTCAGGAGGTCGGTGCCGAAGGGCGTGTGCACGACCTCGGGGTGGAACTGGACGGCGTAGAGCCCGCGCGCGCGGCTCTCCATCGCGGCGACCGGCGAGCCGGGCGTCTCGGCCGTGACGGCGAAGCCGTCCGGCGGGCGGGCGACCGCGTCGCGGTGGCTCATCCAGCAGACCTCGGCGGCCAGGTCGCCGAAGATCCCCCGCCGCGAGCGCACGGTCAGCGCGGTCTTGCCGAACTCGCCCGCGCCGGTGCGGGCCACCTCGCCCCCCAGCGCCTGGGCCATGGCCTGCATGCCGTAGCAGATGCCCAGCACCGGGATCCCGAGCTCCAGCAGGCGCGGGTCGAGCGCCGGCGCCCCGGGCTCGTAGACCGACGCCGGGCCGCCCGACAGCACGAGGCCGGCCGGCTCGAGCGCGAGGATCTCGTCGGGCGGCGAGTCGTGCGGCACGACCGCCGAGAACACCCGGCACTCGCGGATGCGGCGCGCGATGAGCTGGCTGTACTGGGCGCCGAAGTCGACCACCAGCACCCCGCCCGGCGCCGCCGCGGCCAGCGCGGGGTCGAGCGCGGCCTGCGTGCGGGGGGTGGGAGCCGAGGTGGTCAGGTCGTCAATCTAGCGGAGCCCCCCGGACGGACGCCGCGCTCAGCAGGACGCCCGCGCCTCGACCCGGCAAACGTCCGCGCCGGGGCCGCCGCGGGCGCTGTCGCGGCCGGCCAGGCCGAGCAGCCGGTCAATCCCCGCGCCGCCCAGGAGCAGGTCGCGGCCGGCGCCGCCCTCGAGAGCGTCCCGCCCGGGCCCGCCCTCGAGGCGGTCGGCGCCGCCCTGGCCGAGGATGCGGTCGGCCCCGGGGCCGCCGAGGGCGCGGTCGGCACCGGCGCCCAGGCAGATCAGGTCGGCTCCGCCCAGGCCGCGCACCAGGTCGTTGCCCCCGAGGGCGGCGATCACGTCGCGCCGGGCGGTGCCGCGCAGGACGTCGCGGCGGCTGGTGCCGACGATCGTGGCGCGGCGGCCGGCGCAGCGGGTCGCCGTCGACGGAGCCGCGGGCACCGGAGGCGCGGGCGCGACGGACGGTGGGGACGACAAGCCGACGTCGCGGCGGAAGACGTTGACGACGCCGTCATCGTCCTCGGTCGAGAGGTTGTCGGCGCCCGACGTGAAGGCCACGTGGCGCCCGTCCGCCGCGAGCGCCGTTTGGGTGGAGGTCGCGTTCGCGGGCGCGCCAGCCGCGCCGGCGGCCCGGCTGGCCAGGGTGGTGGTCCCGACCACGAGGTCGCGCACGAAGACGTCGTCAACGCCGTCGTCGTCCTCGGTCGAGAGGTTGTCGGCGGACGAGCCGAAGGCGACCTGGCGCCCGTCGGCCGAGATGCCCGGGCTGGTGGAGCCCCCGTCGGCCGGGGCGCCGGCCGCGCCGGCGGCCCGGCTGGCCAGGGTGGTGGTCCCGACCACGAGGTCGCGCACGAAGACGTGGTTGAACGCGTCGTTCTCCTCGGTAGAGAGGTTGCCGGCCACCGACCGGAAGACGACCTGGCGCCCGTCGGCCGAGATCGCCGGGTCGGAGGAGTCGCCGTTGGCGCCGGGCCCAGCCGGGCCGGCGGCCCGGCTGGCCAGGGTGGTGGCGTTGGCCACCAGGTCGCGCACGAACACGTTGTTGACCCCGTTTTCGTCCTCCGTCGAGAGGTTGTCGGCGCCCGAGAGGAAGACGACCTGGCGCCCGTCCTTCGAGATCCGCGGGACGGAGGAGCCCGCGTCGGCCGGGGTGCCTGTCGGGCCGGCGGCCCGGCTGGCCAGGGTGGTGGTGTTGGCCGCCAGGTCGCGGACGAAGACGTGGTCGAACGCGTCGTTCTCGTCGGCCGCAAGGTTGGTCGGCCTCGGACAGGAAGGCCACGTGGCCCCCCTCGGCCGAGATCGCCGGCTGGGATGAGTCCCCGTCGGCCGCTGTGCCATTGGTCGCGCGGCTCACGAGGGTGGTGGTGCCCGTCATCAGGTCGTGCACGAAGATGTTGTCGACCGCCTCGTTCTCGTCGAGGACGAGGCTGTTGGCGGCCGACCGGAAGACGACGAGCGTCCCGTCGGCCGAGATCGCGGGCTGGAAGGAGTCCGCGTCGGCCGCTGTACCGTCTGTGGCGCGGCTGGCCAGGGTGGTCCTGCCGGTCACGAGGTCGCGCACGAAGACGTTCTGGAACGCCTCGTTTTCATCGACGACGAGGTTGTTGGCCTCCGACACGAAGACGACGCGGCGCCCGTCTGCCGACATCGCCGGGTCGAAGGAGTCGGCGTCGGCGGGCGCGCCGCTCGTCGCCCGTGACACCAGGTCGAGGTCGTCCTTGGCCGCCAGGGCCGGCAGCGCGAGGGCGCCGCCGATCAACGCCGCCAAGGCAGCGCCGCACGCGCATCGTCGGCGGCGCACGGTCATGGCGGCGAGCCTATGCCAGGCGACGCGGGCGCGCGACCGGCGGATCGGGCCCTACTCGCCCCCCTCGTCCGGACGGCCGGCCCCGGGCAGCCGCACCTGGCTCGGCTGCAGGGAGGCCGACTGGCCCTGGGCGGCGAGGGCCTCGCGGAGCGACTCGAGCGCGCGGGGCTCGCCGTGCACGAGGCGCACCTCCGCCCCGCCCGCCGGACGGGCCCAGTCGAGCAGCTCGCCGCGGCCGGCGTGCGCGGAGAGCCCGCCGACGGTCGCGACGCGCGCGCGCACCCGCACCTCGCGGCCCATGATGCGCACCCTGTCGGCGCCGTCGATGAGCTCGCGCCCGAGGCCGCCCGACGGCTGGTAGCCCACGATCATCACGGTCGTGGCGGGATCGTCGAGGTGGGCGCGCAGGTGGTGGAGGATGCGGCCGCCGGCGAGCATCCCCGAGCCGGCGATGACCATGGCCGCGGCGCCGGAGGCGGTGATCTCCTTCGACTCGTCAACCGTGCGGGTGTAGCGCAGGTGCTTCGGCGAGAACGGATCGCGGCCCGCCGCGAGCATGCCAGGCGCAGCTCCTGGGAGAGCTCCTCGGGGAAGCGGTCGTAGACCTCGTCAACCCGGGTGGCGAGCGGCGAGTTGACGTACACCGGCAGCGACGCGACGTCGTGGTCGCGCTCCAGATGGGCCACCGTGTAGAGGACCTCGTGGGTCCGCTCGAGCGCGAACGAGGGGACCAGGATCTTGCCCCCGCGCTCCTGTGCCTCCCGCAGCAGCCCGGCGAGCTCGGCGATCGTCGCCTCGTAGGCGCGGTGGTCGCGGTCCCCGTAGGTGCCCTCCATCAGGACGACATCGGCCTCGGGGCACGGGGACGGGTCGGGGAGGACCTCCTTGCGGGCGTTGCCGACGTCGCCGCTGAAGACGAGGCGCCGCGCGCCCGCCTCCACGAGGAAGCTCGCCGATCCGGGGATGTGCCCGGCGACCCGGGGCGTGACGCGGAGGCCCGCGACGTCCGCGGCCTCCTCGTAGGCCAGCGGGCTCATGAGCGACAGGGTGCGCCGGACGTCGCCGTCGTCGAAGAGCGGCTCGTCCGCGGAGCGCCCGTGCCGGCGGTCGCGCTCGGCGTCCTCGCGCTGGAGCTTCGCGGCGTCGAGCAGCAGGTGCTCGCAGAGCTCCCGCGTGGCCGGGAGCGCGTGGATCGGGCCCTCGAAGCCCCGGCGCACGAGGGTCGGCAGCCGCCCCGAGTGATCGAGATGGGCGTGCGTCAGCACGACCGCGTCGACCTCGGACGGCTCGAACCCGAACGGCCGCCGGTTGAGGTCGAACAGGGCCCGCGACCCCTGGAAGGCGCCGCAGTCGACCAGCACCCGCGCGCCCTCCGCCTCCAGCAGATGGCACGAGCCCGTCACGGTCATCGCCGCCCCGTAGGAGCGGATGCTCTCGCTCAGCAGCTCCTCCGGAGCTCGGACCGGCAGAGGTCCGAGCCGGCGCCACCCCGGGCGAGGTCGAGGGCGCCGCCGCCGATCAGCAGGTCGGGCCCGGCCGCGCCGAGCAGGAGGTCGGTCCCGGGGCCTCCGCGGATGAGATCGGCGCCGCGTCCGCCGTGCGCGCGGTCACGGCCGGCGCCCAGGCAGATGATGTCGTTGCCGCCACGGCCCATGACCACGTCGTCGCCACCGAGGGCGGCGATCACGTCCGAGCGGCGGGTTCCCCTGATGACGTCATGGCGCGGCGTGCCGCCGATCGTCGCCAGCCTCCCGGCGCAGCGGGCGCTCAGGGCGCGGGGGGCGGCGGGCGCGGCGGCGGCCGTCCCGACGACCGCGGGCGGCGGGCGGCGGGGGGACGCCGAGGACGTCGCGGCGGAAGACGTCGTCGACCGAGCTCAGGTCGAGGCTCGTGAGGTTGGCGGCGTCCGACGAGAAGGCCACGTACCGCCCAGAGGCCGACACCGAGGGCTCTCCGGACGCCGCGTCCCCGGCGGCGCCCGCCGGGCCCGCCGCGCGGCTGACCAGGGTCGTCGTCTGCGCCGCCAGATCCCGCACGAAGATGTCGGACACCGAATCGAGATCCTCGGCCGAGAGGTTCGAGGCCGCCGAGCGGAACGCCACGCTGCGGCCGTCGGCCGAGATGGCGGGGTCGGTCGACGGGGCGTCCCCGCCCGCTCCGGCTGCGCCCGTCGCGCGGCTGGCCAGCGTTGTGGTCGAGGCGGCGAGATCGCGCACGAAGACGTCCGGGCCGGCGGCGTCCTCGCCGGGGGACAGGTTGGGCGAGCCCGTGACGAAGGCGACGCGCATCCCATCGGCCGAGATCGACGGCGACTGGGAGAGGCCGGTCGCCGCCGCGCCACTCGCCCCGCTGGCGCGGCTCGCCAGCGTCGTCGTCCCCGCGGCCAGGTCGCGGACGAAGACGTCCTGGGTGGCGGCGTCCTCGGTCGAGAGGTTCGCGGCGTCCGACAGGAAGGCCACGCGGCTGCCGTCGTCCGAGATCGCCGGCGCCGAGGAGCCGCCGTCGGCCCCGTCGCCGTTGGGCGCGCGGCTCACCAGGGTGGTGGTGTTCCGCTCGAGGTCGCGCACGAAGACGTTGACGGCCGCGACCGCGCCCGGCACGGCCGCGTCGGACACGAAGGCGACGAAGCGCCCGTCGGCGGAGATGGAGGGCTGGTTGGAGATGCCGTCGAGGCCCGGCCCGGACGCCCCGTCGGGGCGGCTGACGAGGAGCGTTTCGTTGTTCCGCAGGTCGCGCACGAAGACGTCGGGGAAGGGCCCGTCGTCGTCGGAGAGGTTGCCCGCGTCGGAGGTGAAGGCCACCCGGCTGCCGTCCTCCGAGATCGAGGGATCGAACGACGGGCGGACTGCGGGATCCTCCCCCCGACTGACGAGAGCCGTCGTCCCCGCGCCGAGGTCCCGCAGGAAGACGTCCGGCGTATCGGTGAGCTGGGGTCCGGGGAGGTTGTTCGCGTCCGAGACGAAGGCGACGTGGCGGCCGTCCGCCGAGATGGCCGGGGCCGACGAGCTGCCGTCGGCCGGCGCGCCGCCGGTCGTCTGCGACACCAGGTCGAGGTCGTCCTTGGCGGCCGAGGCCGGCAGCGCGAGCACGGCGAGGGCCGCCGCTGCGAGCGCCGCGCCGGCGGCGTGGCGCCATGGCGCTCGCCTCGAACCCACGCACTCCCCCTTCTCTCGACGACGGGACGATACGACCGGGACGCCCGATGGCCAACCCGGCGCGGTTCAGAGCGCCGCTCGGACTCCCCAGATCCAGCCCTCTCGCGCCACCACTTCGCCGGCGGGAGCGAGGAGCCCTGCCCCGGGACCGCGCGAGAGGGCGATCGCCGAGACGGCGGCGTCGAAGGCGTCCTGGCTGGCGAGCGCCAGGTCGCGCGCGCGCGGAGGGCCGGCGAGGGCGCCATCGGGCAGGGCCTCCACGACGCGGGCTCGGAAGACCGGGCCGCGAATGCTCGGCCGCGGCGCGAGCCGGCGCGCGATCATCCGCGGGAAGATCTCGACGACGACCGGTGAGCCGGGATCGGGCGCGTCGAACGGCCACACCGCGACGCCCGCCCGGCGCAGCTCGGCCAGGAAGGGCATCCCGCGGATCGACTGGAGCCCGACCGTGCCGTTCCCGCCCGCGTGGAAGGTGGACCGGGCCCCGGCCGCGGCGGGCTCGGGAGCCGTCTCGGTGAGGCGGAGGCGCTCGCGCCCCTCGAGGCCGGCCGCCACCAGCGGCCGGATCCCCGCTCCCCAGAACGGCCGCGGGAGCTCGCGCGAGGGCAGGGCGGCCAGCGCGGCGGCGTGCGCCCAGGCGTCCTCCGGGCCCGGCAGCCCGCGCTCGTCCAGGTACCAGCGCGGCCACGAGAAGGCGAAGTCGAGGCCGACGATCGTCGACGGCTCGGCGGCGACGGCGTCGAGCACCGCGTCCACCGCCTCGCGGCGGTCGCGCCCGGTCTCCAGCGCCAGCAGGCGGCCGTCGCGCGCAGTCGCGGTCCAGATCGCGCGCCGCTGACCGGCGCGGTCCGCCCGCCCCGACCAGTCGAGCGCGATCGCCTGGCGGAACGGGGAGGCCCCGGCGGCTACCCCATCCCCACGGACTGGGCCTGCTGGAGCTTCTTGCCCTCGCTCTTCAGGGCGGGCGCCACCATCACCTCGCACTTCTGGAAGCTCTGGATCGAGTCGTAGCCGCAGGTGGCCATCGCGCTGCGCAGGCCGCCGATCAGGTTCAGCGTGCCGTCGTTCTCGTGGGCGGGGCCGAGGACGATCTCCTCCAGGCTCCCGATCGTCGAGGTCTTCACGCGCGTCCCGCGCGGCAGCTGCGGGTGGAAGGTCGCCATGCCCCAGTGGTAGCCGCGGCCGGGGGCCTCCTCGGCCTTGGCGAGCGGCGAGCCGATCATGCACGCGTCGGCCCCGCAGGCGATCGCCTTGGCCAGGTCGCCGGCGTAGGCCATGCCGCCGTCGGCGATGACGTTGACGTACTGGCCGGTCTCGAGCAGGTGCTGCATGCGCGCGCCCGCGGCGTCGGCGATGGCGGTCGCCTGGGGGACGCCCACGCCGATCACCTGCCGGGTCGTGCACGCCGCGCCCGGGCCGACGCCCGCCAGCACGCCCACCGCGCCGGTGCGCATGAGGTGGAGGGCCGTGTGGTACGAGGCGCAGCCGCCGACGATCACCGGCACCGGCAGCTCGGAGATGAAGCGCTTCAGGTTGAGCGGCTCGACGACCGACGAGACGTGCTCGGCGGACACGACGGTCCCCTGGATGACCAGCACGTCGAGGCCCGCCTCGAGGGCGACGTCCACGTAGTCGGTCACCCGCTGCGGCGTCAGGGACCCGGCGGCGACGACCCCCTGGTCCTTGATCTCCTTGATCCGCTGGGCGATCAGCTCGGGCTTGACCGGCTCGCGGTAGATCGCCTGGAGGCCTCGCGTGGCCTCCTCCACGGGCAGGCCGGCGATGCGCTCCAGCTCGGCGTCGGCCTCCTCGTACCGCGTCTGGATCCCCTCCAGGTTGAGGACCGCGAGGCCGCCCAGCTTGCCCAGGATCCCGGCGCTGCGGGTGTCGACGACGCCGTCCATCGCCGACGCGAGCAGCGGGATGTCGAAGGTGTGCCCGTCGAGCCGCCAGGAGAGGTCGACGTCCTCCGGGTCGCGGGTGCGCCGGCTCGGCACGATCGCGATCTCATCCAGCCCGTAGGCCCTCCGGCCCTTCTTCCCCCGCCCGATGTCGATCTCCACCCAGCCCCCCTGCCACGCGCGTCTGAGGCGGCGATTGTAGCGGCGCCCCCGGCCGGACGCCGCGTCAGGGCCGGCGTCGGTCAGGCCATCCGCTCGACCTCCACGCGGCGCATCAGCGACTCGACGTCCGACGGGTCGAAGACGCCGGCGCCGAAGCGCTGGGTGTTGGCGGCGCCGCAGGCGACCGCGAGCGCGAGGGACGCCTCGGCGGGCTGGTGGCCGTAGCGCGCCGAGAGGTAGCCGGCGAGGAACGCGTCCCCCGAGCCGACCGTCGAGATCACGTCGGTGCGGGCGGGGAGCCGAGCGGCGTAGGTGTGGCCGCGCTTGCCGGCGGCGGCGCGGACGTGGGCCACGCAGCCGTCCTCGTGGTGGATGAGGGCCGTCTCGGCGCCCATCTGGGCCAGGGTGGCCACGCCGGCGACCATGTCCTCCTCGTCCCCGAACTCGTGGCCGACGATCTCCTCGGCCTCGCGCACGTTCGGGCTGACGACGCCCGGCTCGGCCGCCAGCGCGGCGCGCAGGGAGGGCCCCGCGGCATCGACCGCCGTCACCATCTTCTCCCGGCGCAGCTCGCGGAGCAGGGCCTCGTAGTAGCCGGAGGGCACGTCCCGCGGCAGGGAGCCGGCGAGGACGAAGACGTCCGCGCCCTTGGAGAGGTACCGGATCTTGTCGACCAGCACGTCCAGCTCGGCGGGCTGCACCGAGGGCCCGTACTCGTTGATCTCGGTCTGCTGGCTGTTGGTCGGGTCGATCACCGCCGTGCTGGTGCGCGACTCGTCGGCGATGCGGACGAAGTCGTTGAGGATCCCCTCCGCGGTCAGCTCCTCGATGATCTGCACGCCGGTCCTGCCGCCCGCCAATCCGGTCGCGATCACCGGCTGGCCCAGGCTCTTGAGCGCCCGCGCCACGTTCACGCCCTTGCCGCCGGGCAGGCGCAGCGAGGCGTCGGCGCGGTGGCGGGCCCCGAGCTGGAAGTTCGGCACGCGCACGGTGCGGTCGATGGCCGCGTTCAGCGTGACGGTGACGATCACGGAGCGAGCTCCTCGAACCCGGCGCGCACGCGGTCCCAGAGGCCAGGCTCGCCGGCCGACTCGGCGGCGACCAGGTCGCGGCGGCCGAGCACGCGCTCGCCCTGCCGCACCGTGACGCTGCCGATCACCTCGCCCTCCTCGACCGGCGCCGAGATCTCGGGTGGCGCGGTGATGGTCTCGGTGACGGGCTCGCCCAGCCTCAGCGGCGCGACCAGCGGGGAGGCCGCCCGGTACGGGACCGACCGGCCGGGACGGTCGTCGACCGGGACGCGGCCGAAGACCGTGCCCTCGGCGATGAGGGTGGCGGGGGCGTACTGGGCGCGCCCGTGGTCCAGCAGGCTCAACCCGTCGCGGGCGCGGGCCGACTCGCTGGGTGCGCCGATGAGCGCCACGTACAGCTCGGGCGACTCCGGGCGGCGACGGGCGTGGGCGACGAGCGCGTAGCCGGCGCCGTCCGTCATCCCCGTCTTCACGCCGTTGACGTCCGGGTCGATGTCGAGCAGGAGGTTCTCGGAGAGGTACTCGCGGGTCCCCACGCCGCCCGGCCCGGGGATCGTCGCCCGGCGGAGCGACACCGTCTCGCGGAAGACGGGGTTCTTCATCGCCTCGCGGCTCAGGGCCACGAGGTCGCGGACGCTCGACCGGTGGCCCGGCGCATCGAGGCCGTGCGGGTTCGCGAAGCGCGTCCTCGTGAGCCCGAGCTCGCGGGCGCGGCGGTTCATCCGGGCGACGAACGCCTCCTGCGAGCCGGCCACGCCCTCCGCGAGGGTGATCGCCGCGTCGTTGCCGCTCGCGACCAGGAGCGCCGTGAGGAGGTCGCGGACGCTCAGCTGCTCACCGGCCTCCAACCGCCCCGACGAGCCGCCGACCACCGCCTCCGGCGGCACCGTCATCACGTCCTCGAGATCGGCCGACTCGAGCACGATCAGCGCCGTCATGATCTTCGTGGTGCTCGCCATCGGCAGCCCCCGATCCGGCGCGCGCTGCGCCAGAACCTCCCCGGTCGCCGGCTCGACGACGATATAGGCGTCCGCATCGACGGTGGGGGCGGCCGCGCGGGCCGGCCAGGCCGCGACGAGCAATGCCAGCACGGCCATGACCGCGAGCCTGCGGAGCACGCGGGGCATCCTAGCCCCGCGACCGGGGACCGGCGAAATCCGATGTGATCCGTTTCGGGCGCTCGTACGTAGCCCCAACCGCTCGACGACCCCCACCGGTTCGGAGGGGGCGCGCCCACGCCGCCCGCAGGCGGCTCCCGTCGTACGCCGGAGGCCGGGCCGGACACGCCGGGGGGCGCGGACCGATCCCCGCGGCGCCGGAGGTCCGGCCGGCGCCCGGGGATCGGTTCATCAGCGCGGCCGCGGGTCGATCCGCTATGCCACAGGGATGCTACGATGATGGCATGCACGGCAGCGCGTCAGCACGACCGTTCGACCGGGAGCTCCTCGCGGTCGCGCGCGGATTGCGCCCCTGGAGAACGACGCCGCGCTCCTCGACGCCGCGCTCCAGGCGCTGGTCGCCCGGCACCGCGCCGCGGAGATCGACGCCACGTACCGCGCCTATGATGAGCACCCCCTCGACGAGGCCGACGAGTGGGGCGATCTCGATTCATGGCACCGGGCCGTGCGCTCGGGATGAGACCGACCCCCGCGCGCGGCGAGGTCTGGTGGAGCGAGCCGCCCGAGATCGGGCGCCGCCCGGTGGTGATCCTCTCGCGCGACAGCGCGATCGGCCGGCGGCGGATGGCGATCGTCGGCCCATGCACGACGACCATCCGCAACCTGCCGAGCGAGGTCATCCTCGAGCCCGGCGACGACCCCGTTCCGCGCCGTTCGGCGGTCAACCTGGACTCGCTCGAGAACGTGGCCGTCGGCCTGCTGGTCGAACGGCTCGGACGCCTCAGCGACGAGCGGATGCGGGAGGTCTGCGCCGCGCTGGCGGTGGCCGTCAGCTGCGACTGACGGGCTCGTCGTCCGCTACGCCGATGCAGGGGCCGCCTCGAAGGCGGCCCACAGCGCCTCGCGCAGGTCCTCCGCGGCGCGGCGCGGCGACTCGGCGAAGATGATCGAGCGGCTCGCCGAGACGAGCGCGCCGGCCGGCCGGCCGCCGAAGGCCGGGCCGAGGTCCTCGGCCCGCCCCCCCTGGACGCCCACGCCGGGGACGAGGAAGGGCTGGTGCGGCATCAGCCCCCGCAGCGCGGCCAGCCGCCCCGGGACGGTCGCGCCGACGACGGCGCCGAGGGCCGACAGGCCGGAGCCGTCGACCGACGCCGCGCCCCAGCCGGCCACGCGCCGGGCGACCTCCTCGTGCCACAGGCCGCCGGCCGCCAGGGGCAGGTCCTGCAGCTCCGCCGCCCCGGGGTTCGACGTCCGCACCAGCGCGAACAGCCCGCGGCCGCCGGCCGCGGCCGCCTCGAGGAAGGGCGCGAGGGCGTCGCCGCCGAGCAGCGGGTTGACGGTCATCGCGTCGATCGGCGGGCGCAGGAAGGCCTCAGCGTAGGCGCGGCTCGTGACGTTGACGTCCCCGCGCTTGGCGTCGGCGATCACCAGCAGTCCGGCGTCCGCGGCGGTGGCGGCCACCCGCTCGAAGGCGTCCCAGCCGGCGGCCCCGAAGCGCTCGAACGAGGCGAGCTGCAGCTTGGCCGCCACGCACGCGGGGCCGGCCGCGGCGATGGCCCGGCGGCAGAACGCGCGCGCGCCCTCCGCGCCGCCCGGCACGCGCGCCGGGTCGGGGTCGAGCCCCAGGACGACCTGGCTCGCGCGCGCATCGACGGCGGCGGCGAGCCGGGAGCCGAAGCCGGCGGCGCTCACAGCAGCGCCTCCCGCCAGATCGGCAGGGTCGCGGTCGACAGCAGGGTCGTGACCACGACGGCGGCGGCGAGGACGTCGGCCCGCAGGCCCGATCGCGCTCCGATCACGAGCGACATCATGGCGGTCGGCATGGCCGCCATGATGACGACGGTGTCGAGGACGTCGCCGGTGAGGCCGAGGGCGGTCGCCACCGCGAGCCCGATCACGGCCGCGATCCCCAGGCGCACGACCGCCGCGTAGCTCACCTCGCCCCACAGCCGGGGCAGCCCGCGGAGGTCGATCATCAGGCCCGCGTAGATCATCGTCAGCGGCAGCACGGCCGCGGCGAGCAGCTCCAGCGGGCGCTCCACGAGGGAGGGGAGCCCGTCGACGCCCGCGAGGTTGAGGGCGAGCCCGGCGGCGAGCGCCCAGTTGGGCGGCAGCAGGAGCGACCGGCCGAGCTCGCCGAGCGAGACCCTCGGCTCGTGGTCGGCCCGTCCGTAGGCCGTCGCGACCGCGACGGTCGAGGTCCAGGTGATGAGCGCCGTCGCGATCTGGTCGTACATCACGGCGGCCGGCAGCGAGAACCCCTCGCCGGACGCGGCGATCAGTGGCAGGCCGAAGAAGCCGGTGTTCCCCACGGCGGTCGCGACGATCAGCGCCCCGGCCCTCGGGCGCTCCATGCCCCACAACCGCGTCGCGGCCCAGGACAGGCCGAGCAGCAGGAAGTGGATGATGAAGGCCGCGATCGGCACGAGCACCAGCGCGGCGTCCAGGTCGGCGTCGATCAGGATCAGGAAGATCAGCGCCGGCAGCGCGAGGTAGATCACGAAGCGCACGAGCACCGGCCCGTCGTCGCGGCGGATGATCCCGAAGCGGCGGGCGACGGCCCCCGCCAGCATGATCACGAGGGCCGCGAAGGCGGTCTCGGTCAGCGCCGGCCTCCGCGGGCCGTCACGGGCACGCCGGCGGGAGGGGGGCGCGGGCGCTCATCGGGCGGAACCGTAGACCGTGGCCGGCGGGGTAGAGTCACGCGATGGCCACCGAGCCCGCGATCGCCGTCGACGAGCCGGGCTGGGGGGATCCCCACGAGCCGCGCTACAAGCCGATCGAGAGCTACGGCCTGATCGGCGACCTGCGCACAGCGGCGCTCGTCGGCCGAGACGGGTCGATCGACTGGTTCTGCCCGAGGCGCTTCGACGGCCCCAGCCTCTTCGCCGCGATCCTCGACGCCGACGCCGGGGGCAGCTTCCGCGTCGCCCCGGCGCTCCCGTGCCCCAGCAAGCAGCTCTACCTGCCGGACACCGCGGTCCTGCTGACCCGCTTCTTCAGCGAGGGCGGGGTCGCCGAGGTCACCGACTTCATGCCGCTCCGGCTGGAGCCCTGCGCCGTGGTGCGGCGGGTCGACGTGGTCCGCGGCTCGGTCGAGTTCCGCATGTCGTGCCGCCCCGCGTTCAGCTACGGCCGGCTCGCCCACCGGCTCGAGCTCCCGCGCCCCGAGCTGGCCCGGTTCGCGGCCGATGACGGCTCGGGCACCGAGCTCCACTCGAGCATCCCGCTCACCGCCGACGGCCCCGCCGCCACCACCCGCTTCGCGCTGTCCGCCGGCCAGCGGTCGTGGTTCGTGCTGCAGCCCCACGGCGCCGGCGAGCGGTGGTCCGACGAGGCGGTCAACCGCTTCCTCGACGAGACGTACCGGGGCTGGCGCCGCTGGGCGTCGCCGATGCGGTACGACGGGCGTTGGCGCGAGATGGTCCAGCGCTCGGCCATCACCCTCAAGCTCTGCACCTACGAGCCCACCGGCGCGATGGTCGCGGCGCCGACGACGAGCCTGCCGGAGGGGATCGGTGGCCGGCGCAACTGGGACTACCGCTACGCCTGGCTGCGCGACTCGGCCTTCACCGCCTTCGCGTTCCAGCGGCTGGGCTTCTACGACGAGGCGCTCTCCTTCAACGACTGGATCGAGGAGCGGTGCCGCGAGACCGACCCCGACGACCCGCAGCTGCAGATCGTCTACGGCATCGACGGCACCAGCGACCTCACGGAGGTCGAGCTGAGCCACCTGGAGGGCTACCGCGGCTCGCGGCCGGTGCGCATCGGCAACGGCGCCCACGACCAGCTGCAGCTGGACGTCTACGGCGAGGTGATGGACGCCGTCTACCTGTCCAACAAGCAGGAGCCGATCAGCTGGGAGCTGTGGCGCAACGTGCGCCGCCTGCTCGACTGGCTCGCCGACAACTGGCAGCAGCCCGACGAGGGGATCTGGGAGGTGCGCGGCGGGCGGCGCGACTTCGTCTACTCGCGGCTCATGTGCTGGGTCGCGTTCGAGCGCGCGATGCGCATGCAGACCCAGCGCGGGCTGCCCGGCGACACGATCAGGTGGCGCAGCCAGCGCGACGCGATCTACGAGGAGATCATGACGCGCGGCTGGAGCGCCGAGCGGCAGTCCTTCGTGCAGTACTACGGCGGCGACGTCCTCGACGCGAGCAACCTGCTGATGCCGCTCGTGAAGTTCATCGGGCCGCGCGACCCGCGGATGCTGTCGACGCTCGACGCGATCCACGAGGAGCTGGTCTCGGACAGCCTGGTCTACCGCTACCACCCGACGAGGGCCGCCGACGACGGCCTGGGGGGCGCCGGGGAGGGGTCGTTCTCGCTCTGCTCGTTCTGGCTGGTCGAGTGCCTCACGCGGGCGGGCCGGCTCGACCAGGCGCGGCTCGTCTTCGAGAAGATGCTCACGTACGCGAGCAACCTCGGCCTCTTCGCCGAGCAGGTCGGCGACACCGGCGAGGCGCTCGGCAACTACCCCCAGGCGTTCACCCACCTCGGGCTGATCTCGGCCGCCTGGGACCTCAACAGGGCGCTGGGCGAGAGCGCGTGATGGCCCGGCGCCGGCTGGGGGCCGCGGGCCCGGAGATCACGACGGTGGGCCTCGGGGCGTGGGCCATCGGCGGCGAGTGGGCCTACGGCTGGGGCGCGCAGGACGACGCCGAGTCGGTGGCGGCGATCCGCCACGCGCTCGCCGCCGGGATCGACTGGATCGACACGGCCCCGGCGTACGGCCTCGGCCACTCCGAGGAGGTCGTGTGCCAGGCCCTCCTGGACATCCCGTCGTCCGAGCGGCCCCTCGTCTTCACCAAGTGCGGCATGGTCTGGCACGACCAGCCCGACGGCGTGCCGCGGCCCAACCTCCGCCCCGGCGAGATCCGCAGGGAGTGCGATGAGTCCCTGCGGCGGCTCGGCGTCGAGGTCATCGACCTCTACCAGTTCCACTGGCCGGACACCCTGACGGGCACGCCGGTCGAGGAGTCGTGGGGGGCCATGGCCGACCTCGTGCAGGCCGGGAAGGTGCGCTGGGCGGGCGTGTCCAATTTCGACGTGGGCCTGCTCGAGCGCTGCGAGCCGATCCACCACGTCAACAGCCTCCAGCCCATCTTCAACGCGGTCAACCGGGACGCCGCCGCCGAGCTGCTGCCGTGGTGCGCCGCGAACGGGACCGGGGTGATCGCCTACAGCCCGATGATGTCGGGGCTGCTCACCGGCACGTACAGCCGCGAGCGCCACGAGTCGCTCGACCCCGGCGACTGGCGACGGGGGCCGGCCGGCGAGGCCTTCTTCGGCGACCCGGCGCTCGGGCGCAACCTCGCCCTCCAGGACGCGCTGCGCCCGATCGCCGAGCGCCATGGGGTGAGCGTCGCGGCCGTGGCGGTCGCGTGGACGCTCGCGTGGCCCGAGGTGACCGGCGCGATCTGCGGGGCACGCGGGCCCGACCAGGTCGAACGGCTGGCTCGCCGGAGGCGAGCTCGCGCTGGACGCCGCCGACCTCGAGGAGATCGCCGGCGCGATCGCGCTCACGGGGGCTGGGCGCGGGCCCGCCCGGCCCGCCTGAGGCGGCGGCCGGCGGTGATGACGGCGGCGACGAGGGCCAGCACCACCAGCAGCGCCACCAGGGGCAGCGCGAAGGCCACGATCGTCAGGATCAGCGATGCCGCGTCCTCGCCGATCGACAACAGGGGGTTCCCGATCCCGGCGGTGCTCACGGTGGAGGCCGGGCGCAGCGCGGCCCGCCCGCCGTGGACGGTCTCGGCCGTCGCCCCGCCGAGGATGGCCGCCACCACGGCGGGGATCTCGGTGTCGATGCCGGTCTGGCCGACGAACAGCAGCGCGCCCGCGACCGGGTGCACCACCGTGCCGATCACGTGCAGGACGTGGTCGACGCCCGGCACCTTGTCGCCGACGAAGTCGCCGACGAAGAGGACCGCGAGCACCGCGAGCCCGGCGTTGCTGCCCAGCGCGCCGAACGGCTCCCCGAGCTCGACGACGTCGAGCCGGTCGAGGACGGCGCTGATCAGCAGCGGCAGGTACGCGTTGAACCCGGCGGCCCCGGAGAGGCCGACGGCGGCGAAGACGCTGGCGATGCCGGAGGCGAGGTCCACGTGGGCCGTTCGTTCGGCGCGACCGACGGACGGCTGAGCTTAGAGCGTGCCGGCCAGGTAGTTCTCCATGGCGCGCACGAAGAGCTCCTCCTTCGCTCGCGACGCCTCGGCCGTCGTGTAGCCGATCGACGGATACACGATGCAGTTGGGGCGGCCCACCAGCCGGGCGAGGGCGGCGGGCGGCACGCTCTCGGGGTGGTCGAGGATGAACGTGAACGACTCGGTGTCGAGCTTCCGCTCCAGGGCGGGGAGGCTCACCAGCTCCATCGGAGCGGTGTTCACCACGACGGCGTCCGGCCGCATGGCGTCGAAGGCCGCGGCGTCGACGAGGCCCTCCGTCTCCGGGGTGTGCGCCAGGTGCAGGGAGAGGATGTCGGCGCGGGCGAAGAGCTCGAGGCGGTCGACCAGGGCGATCCCCGGCTCGTCGCTGCGCGACGCGCGCGACCAGTAGACGGTGTCGGCGCCGAAGCCGGCGCGCGCCATGTGCGCCACCCTGCGGCCGATGCGGCCGAGGCCGAGGACGCCGAAGGTCTTGCCCGCGATCTCGGTCCCACCGAACGACGCCTCGGAGAGCTCGCCGGCGAGCGCCCGGGCGCGAGCCCGGTGCATGTCGCGTCGCCGGGCGAGCAGCGCCGCGAAGACGAACTCGGCGACCGCGGTCGTCGCGTAGCCGGCGACGTTGCGCACGGCGATCCCCCGCGCCTCGGCGTGCGCGAGATCGACGCGCCCCACCCCGGTGCCGAGCATTCCGATGTACCGCAGCGCGGGCGCGGCGTCGATCACGGTCCTGTCGGCCCCCATGCCGAGCTTCAGCAGCAGCCCGTCGGCGCTGCGCAGCTCCTCCGCAAGCTCCGGGGAGCCCGGCTCGAGCAGCGTCCGCCGCCCGCAGACCGCGTCGACCCGCTCCCACGAGCTCCGATCGAGGTCGTCGGCCGTGAACCCGAGGAACAGGAGGTGGGCGAACACCGCGGGGACCCTAGACAACGACAAGGGGGCCCTCGACGGGCCCCCTTCGACGAGCTGATCTCCGCCGCCGCGGAGATCACATCATCCCGCCGCCCATGCCCATGCCGCCCATGTTCGGGCTCATCTGCATGCCGCCGCCGGCGGCGCCCGGCTCCTCGGGCTTGTCGGCCACCACCGCCTCGGTGGTGATGATGTTCTTGGCGATGCGAGGAGGCGTTCTGGAGGGCCGAGCGGGTGACCATGGCCGGGTCGATGATGCCGGCCTTGACCAGGTCGAGGTACTCGCCGCTCTCGACATCGAGGCCGATGCCGGTCTTCTTTGCCTTCACCTCGCCCACCACCACGCTGCCCTTCCAGGCCGGCGTTCTCGGCCAGCTGGCGCAGGGGCTCCTCCAGGGCCCGGCGCACGATGGCCGCCCCGGTGGCCTCGTCGCCGGTCAGCTTGAGCTTGTCCAGGGCCGGGATGCTGTTGATCAGCACCACCCCCCCGCCGGGGACGATCCCCTCCTCCAGGGCGGCGCGGGTGGCCTGGAGGGCGTCCTCGACGCGGTGCTTGCGCTCCTTCATCTCGGTCTCGGTGGCGGCGCCCACCTTGACCACGGCCACCCCGCCGGCCAGCTTGGCCAGGCGCTCCTGGAGCTTCTCGCGGTCGAAGTCCGAGTCGGTGGTCTCGATCTCGGCCTTGATCTGCTTGATGCGGCCCTTGATCTCCTCGCTCTCGCCCGGCGCCGTCGATGATGGTGGTGGCATCCTTTGAGACCACCACCCGCCGGGCCCGGCCCAGCTGGGAGACCTGGGCGTTCTGGAGCTTGAGGCCCATCTCCTCTGAGATCACCTCGCCGCCGGTGAGGATGGCGATGTCCTCCAGCATGCGCTTGCGCCGGTCGCCAAAGCCGGGGGCCTTGACGGCGATGCCGGTGAAGGTGCCGCGCAGCTTGTTGACGATCAGGGTCGCCAGGGCCTCGCCCTCGACGTCCTCGGCGATCACCAGCAGGGGCCGGCCCTGGCCGATCACCTGCTCCAGCAGGGGCAGCAGGTCCTGGACGCGAGCTGATCTTGCCGCCGTTGATGAGCACGAAGGGCTCCTCCAGGACGGCCTCCATGCGGTCCTGGTCGGTGACCATGTAGGGGCTCATGTAGCCGCGGTCAAACTGCATCCCTTCGGTGAACTCGAGGTCCATGCCAAAGGTCTGGCCCTCCTCGACGTTGACCACGCCGTCCTTGCCGACCTTCTCGATGGCGTCGGCGATCACGTCGCCGATGGCCCGGTCGCGGGAGCTGATGGTGGCCACGCGGGCGATGTCCTCTTTGCCGGCCACCTCGGAGCTGGCGGCGGCGATCTGGTCCACCACCACCTCGACGGCGGCCTCGATGCCGCGCTTGAGGCCCATCGGGTTGGCCCCGGCGGCCACGTTCTTGAGGCCCTCCCTGACGATCGCCTGGGCCAGCAGGGTGGCGGTGGTGGTGCCGTCGCCGGCCACGTCGTTGGTGGCGGTGGCCACCTCGCGCACCAGCTGGGCGCCCTGGTTCTCGAAGGGGTCCTCGACCTCGATCTCCCTGGCGATGGTGACGCCGTCGTTGGTGATGGTGGGCGCGCCGAACTTCTTGTCGAGCACCACATAGCGCCCCTTGGGGCCGAGGGTCACCTTGACCGCGTCGGCCAGGGTGTTGACCCCGCGCTCCAGGGCGCGGCGGGCCTCCTCGTCGAACTTGATGAGCTTTGCCATCTCTGGCCGGTCTCCTTCGGTCTGCGGGATGCGGGCGTGGCGCTCGGGCGGCGCCCTACTTCTTCCTGGCCGAGGCCTTCTTGGCGGCGGGCTTGCGCGAGGCGGTTCGCTTCCGGGGCGCCTTCCGCTCCGCGCCGATGCGGGCGAGGATGTCGCTCTCGCTGAGGATCAGGACGTCGTCGTCGTCGAGCTTGACCTCGGTGCCGCCGTACTTCGAGTAGATGACCTCGTCGCCGTCGGACACCTCGAGCGGGATCCGCTGGCCGTCCACGACGCGGCCGTCGCCGACGGCCAGGACGATGCCGCGCTGGGGCTTCTCCTGGGCCGTGTCGGGCAGGACGATGCCGCTGGCGGTCACGTCCTCCTGATCCACGGTCCTGACGATCACGCGATCGCCCAGGGGCTTGAGCTTCATCGGCCCTCCCGGGTCGAGTGGGTGGCACTCCGGAGCGCGCCGGGCGGTGGTGCGCCGTCGGCCCGCCCCTTGGCACTCACGGGACAAGAGTGCCAGACGGACCCTACCTGACGCCCCCGCCGGCCGCCAGGCCGCTCAGCCCCGGAGCATGCGCCGCAGCACGCCCGCCCGCTCCCGGCCGCCGTCGCGCACGAACACCCACCAGAGGTAGAAGCCCTCGCGGCTGTCGGAGGTGATCGCGGCGGCCGGCGCCGGCGCCGCGGGAGGGTCGCGCTCGAAGAGGCGCCGCACGAGGTCCGCGGGGTCGAGCCCGGCGACGCCCCACGCTCGCAGCGCCGCGGCGGCCGCCTCGGGCGGGCTGGCGCCTCCGCCGGCGTAGGCCGCGCCGCAGCCGGGGCAGGACCCGGGCGCGGGCTCCTGGCCGTCGGCGACGGTCGCCCCGCAGAGGGGGCAGCTCAGGCGCACCCCCGGCACCGGGGGATCAGAGGACGATCGGGAGGATCAGGGACAGCGCGGCCACGACCGCCGCCGCGATCGCCGCGAACGGGGCGCGCCCGCCCTGCAGGCGCCAGACGACGAGGCCGCACAGCGTGCCGGCCACCCCGGCCAGGACGATGAGGACGACCTGCGCGCCCTCGGCGAGCTCCCGCGAGAGACCGACGCCCGCGAGCACGGCGGTCAACGCGCACCCGAGGACCGCCGACTCGACGCCCTCGGCCTCGCCCCGTCGCAGCCGCAGCGCCTCGTCGCCCAGCCAGAGGCCGACCAATACGTCCCAGGCCGCGAGGATGATGGTCGTCGTGGCCCGGTCGCCGGCGTCCGTGCCGAGCCAGTCGGCCGTGAGGTAGACCCCGAGCCCGAGCGCTGCCGCGGCGAGCACCCCGAGCGCGGGCCAGGCCAGCGCGACGGCCCGGCGCTGGCCGTCGGCGAGCTCCGACGGCGACGGGGATCTCCAGCGGCCCACGCCCGAGGGGCCGCCCCGCGGCGGCACGCCGCCGCACCACCAGCAGCCCCAGGCCGAACGCCGCGAGGCCCACGGCGGCGCCGATGCCCAGGGACGGCCAGGCCGCGTCGGCCGGGTTCGCGCCCGCGAGGCGCATCGCGTTGTAGACCACCAGCCAGCCGAGCGCGACCGAGGCGACCAGCCAGGACAGCGTCCGTGACCCCGGCGAGTGCCGGTGCTCGGTCGTCACGGCCTCACGAGCCGGCCGCCGTCCCGCGGCGAGCATGTCTCGACCACATGCCCGGGAAAGCTACTCGACCGGCCGAAGGCCGAGCAGCTCGGCCAGGCGCCGTGCCGCGCGGCCGCGGTGGGAGATCGCGGCCTTCTCGTCGCCGCTCATCTCCGCCATCGAGCGGTCCGATCCCTGGGGGATGAACAGGGGGTCGTAGCCGAAGCCCGCCGACCCGCGCATGGCGGGCGCGATCGCCCCCGCGCAGACCCCGGCCGCGACGAGCACCCGGTCGGCCGGCCCGAGGCCCACCAGCACGCAGACGAACGCTGCCCGGCGGTCCTCCATGCCCTCGAGCTCCTCGAGCAGGCGCAGGCAGTTGTCGGCGTAGGTGGCGTCGGGGCCCGCGTAGCGGGAGCTGAACACGCCGGGGCGGCCGCCGAGCGCGTGGACGATCAGCCCGGAGTCGTCGGCGACCACGACGGCGTCTCCGGGGACCTCGGGGCGCAGGGCAGCGGCCTTGATCCACGCGTTCTGCAGGAGCGTGGTCCCGGTCTCGGCCGGGTCGAACCCCTCGGGCGCCCCGCTCACCTCGGCGCCGGGCAGCAGCGGCTCCAGCTCGGCCACCTTGTCGCGATTGCCGGTGGCGAGGACGATCCTCAGCGCGCCCCCCTCACGCGGCGGCGCCCGCCGGCGCGACCGCGGCGAGCTGGGCCGCCGTGAGCTCGCGACTGCCCGCCTCCGCCAGGTCGAGCAGCACCTCGAGCTCGGCCCGCGAGAACGTGTGGCCCTCGGCCGTGGCCTGGACCTCGACCAGACGCGACGAGCCCGTCATCACCACGTTCATGTCCGACTCGGCGCGCGAGTCCTCGGTGTAGGCGAGGTCGAGCATCGGCGTGCCGTCCACCATGCCCACGCTGACCGCGGCGATCGAGTCGCGCAGCGGCAGGTCGGCCATCGTGCCGCCGTCCACCAGCTGCGAGAGCGCCTGGTGCAGCGCCACCCACGCGCCGCAGATGGACGCGCAGCGCGTGCCGCCGTCGGCCTGCAGCACGTCGCAGTCGAGCCAGACCGTCCGCTCCCCGAGGGCGTCCATGTTGACCACCGCCCGCAGCGCGCGCCCGATCAGGCGCTGGATCTCGGTCGTGCGCCCGTCCGGCCGGCCCTTCGCCACGTCGCGCGGCTTGCGCTCGCCCGTGGAGCCGGGAAGCATCCCGTACTCGGCCGTCACCCAGCCGCGGCCGCGGCCGCGCATCCAGGGCGGGACGGCGTCCTCGACCGACGCGGTGCAGATCACCCGCGTGCGCCCGACCGAGATGAGGGCGCTGCCGTGGGCCGTCTCCACGAAGCCGGGGAGGATCTCGACCGGGCGGAGCTGGCCGGGGCTGCGTCCGTCGGCTCGCATCGTCGGCAGGTTAGCCTTCCGGCCCGGATGGCCGACACCGCGCGAGATCTCGCCGCCGCCCTGGCGGCCTCCGAGTACGCGGTCGTCCTGACGGGCGCCGGCATCTCCACCGAGAGCGGCATCCCCGACTTCCGCTCCGCCGGCGGCCTGTGGGAGCGGTACGACCCGATGGAGGTGGCGTCCCTCAGCACGTTCCTCTCCGAGCCCGAGCGCTTCTGGGGCTTCCACCGGCCGCGCATCGACCTGCTCTCGGGCGTGGAGCCCAACCCGGCCCACCTCGCCGTGGCCGAGCTCGAGCGCCGGGGCATCGTGCGGGCGGTGGTGACCCAGAACATCGACCGCCTCCACGCGCGCGCCGGCAGCGACCCGATCGAGGTGCACGGCGCGCTCGACCGGGGCGTGTGCCTGCGCTGCGACGCGCGGGTGAGCATCGACGAGCTCGTCGCCCGGGCGGACGCCGCCGGCGACGGCGTGCCGCGCTGCGGCTGCGGCTTCCCCATGAAGAGCGGCGTCGTGCTCTTCGGCGAGCCCCTCCCGGCCGCGGCCATCGAGGCCGCCTACGAGCACGCCGGGCGCGCCGACCTCATGCTCGTGATCGGGAGCTCGCTGCTGGTCGCCCCCGTGAGCCAGCTGCCGCGCATCGTCCTCGACAACGGCGGCTCGCTGGCCATCCTCACCGAGAGCGAGACCCCCTACGACGACGCCGCGCACGTGCGGCTGCACGGCAAGGCCGCGGCGCAGATGCAGGAGGCCCTGGCGGCGCTCGACGCGATGGCCGGGGACGACCGCTGATCAGGTCGGGTACTCGATCCGCCCGGCGGCGGGGTCGCGGCTGACCTCCGGCGGGGGCTCGGCCGCCGGGCGCTCCTCGTCCGGCCCCGTGGGCGGCTCGAGGGCCCGGGCGCGCACCAGGAACGGGATGGAGAGGGCCGAGATCGCGCTCGACAGAAGGTACGAGGCGGGATAGCCCCAGACGTCGGCGGCGCGGCCGAGGACCGGCTGCGCGACCACGCCGCCGCTCGAGGACATCAGCGAGTCGAACGAGAGGATCGTCGCGCGCTGCTGGGAGGGGATGCGGTCGTTGAGGTACGCCTGCCGGATCGGAATCGACGCGGCGAAGAGGAGGCCCCAGACGACGATGAGGGCGATGACCGCGCCGAAGCTCTCGATCAGGCCGATCAGGGCCAGCGTGACCACGGCGAGCACCTCCGCCGCCACGAGCGCCGACGTCCGGCGCCGGAAGCGCGCCCGCAGCGCCGGGGCGACCAGGCCGCCGACGATCTGGGCGCCCGCGACGATGGCGGCGACCAGGCCGGCGATGCCGTAGGCGGAGGGGTCGCCGTAGAGCTCGAGCAGGTACGGCTGGAGCGCGTAGAAGACGTAGATGCCGACGCCGCCGGTGAAGGGGGCGGCCAGCATCAGATAGCGGACCTGCGGCACGCGCCACCCGTACTCGATCGAGTCCGCGGTGATCGACCTCATCTCGCCGATCGGGTCGCCGCGGGGCGCGGGGGTGAAGCCGAGGTCGCGCATGAGGGCGAGCGCGACGGCGAACATCACCGCCAGGACGACCGCCCGCAGCACGAAGGGCACTCCCAGGTTGGTCGCCTGCGCGATGTACCCGCCGGCGACGGAGCCGGTCAGCATCCCGACGCCCGTGAGGACCTGGCCGCGGGCGAAGATCGGCTCGAGCGGCCCGGCGTACCCGGTGGCGCGCAGGGCGTCGACCACCCAGGCCTCGGTCGCGCCCGAGAAGAAGGTGAACCCGAGGCCGAGCAGCAGCGAGACGACGGCCCACAGCCAGAAGGCGGCCTCGACCTCCCAGAGCAGCACGTACAGGGCGGTGGTGACCGCGAGGGTCACGGTCCCGAGCAGGAATGACAGCCGGCGCCCGTAGACGTCGGCGACGATCCCGGTCGGCACCTCGAACAGCACCATGCCGGCGGTGAAGAAGGCGTTGGCCGCGAAGGCCTCCAGGTTGGAGAGCCCGGCGTCGAGCAGGAAGATCGTGTTGATCCCCCAGATCAGCGACGCGGCCAGGGTGTTGCCCAGCAGCAGCGTGAAGTACGTGCGCCGGATGGTCGTGGAGGTGATCGTCATCTGCGTCGTATTCGACCGCGGGTCGGGGCGCGAATCATCGCCGGTCCACTTGTTCGATGACTATGAACAGTACGCCGGGGACGGGGCACGCCGCCCGCGCGCGAACTCAGAGGCGCTCGTCGAGCCAGCCGACGACGGCGTCGGTCAGCGCGTCGTCGAGCCCCGTGAACACGTGGTCCGCGCCCGGGATCGTCTCCCGCACGACGCTCGGGCAGTCCCCCTGGCGGGCCAGGCCCTCGAGCTGCGGGCCCTCGCTGCCGCGCACCAGCTCGTCCTCGCCGGCCTGGATGAGCGCGAGCGGCACCGTCACCGAGCCGATCCTCAGGCGCGACTCGGCGTGCGGCGCCCGCGGCCCGCGCGAGAACCACCAGGTCCGGTAGGTCCAGACCTCGCCGTTGACGGGCCGGTCGCCGAACCCGCGCGCCCGGCGGACGACGAAGATGCGGTCGCGCTCGGGCGACTCGTAGTCCGGGGCGAGGCGCCGGTGGGCCTCGTCGGCGACCTCGGCGTAGGTGGGCTCGGAGTCGTAGTAGTCCCACCGCAGCCGCAGCGCGGCCGGCAGCGAGGCCGGGTGGGCGAGGGTGCACACCCCCACGACGTCGAGCGGCCGCCGCAGCGCCTGGTAGTGCGTGACCATCGTGGCGCCCAGGCTGAAGCCGAGGAGCACGATGCGCCGGAAGCCGCGGCGGCGCAGGACGCCGAGGGCGGCGTCGAGGTCGAGTGGGGTGCGGTGCATGAGGCCGCCGCCGAAGATCACGCCGTAGTTCGCCATCCGGGTGTTGACCGACATCACCGTGTAGCCGGCGTTGGCGAGGCCGAACGACACCCGCCGGGGGACGCCGGTGACGTAGTTGCCGACCGAGCCGTGCACGACCAGCACCGCGAGGCGGCGCCGGGGCGACGCGCGGCCGGGACGGAAGATCATCCCGTCCCACTTCTGGCCGTCCGCGGTCAGCGCCACCACCAGGTCGATCCGGAGCGCCCGGTCGTCGGCGCCGAAGAGCGGGGGGCGGCGGCGGCCGCCACGCTCCATCACCCGGGCCATCAGGCGCGCGCCCGCAGCCACGAGATGACCGCGCCCAGCGTGGCGATCTCGTGGCCCTCGAAGGAGTGGTCGGCGCCCTCGATGGGCACGACGGTCACGTCGGCGTTCCCGGCCTCGCGGGCGGCGTGGGCGAGCGCCCCGGCCTCGGCCGGCTCCACGACCCAGTCCTCGGTCCCCTGCACGAGCAGGATGGGGGCGGTCACCGCGACGATCTGGCGATGGGCCATCGCCGCCGTCGCGGCGGGGCCGCGCGAGTGCCACCAGGTGCGGTAGGTGTACACCTCGCTGTCGGCCGGGCGCGGGCTCGGGCCGCGGCTTCCCTCGACGACGAAGAGGCGGTCGTTCTCGGGGGCTTCGGGGTCGTCGCCGATCGCCTCGCGCACCAGCTCGGAGAGCTCCTCGTAGCCCGGGCTCGCGCCGAAGCGGTCCGCGCGCTGTCGCATCGACTGCGGCAGCCCCCAGGGGTTGGCCAGGCACACGAGGCCCGCGACGCCGGGCTCGGAGGGCAGCGCGGCGACGCGAGTGGCGAGCGTGGCCCCGCTCGAGTACCCCGACAGCACGATCGTGTCGTAGCCCTGCCCGCGCAGCCAGCGCACGGCGGCGAGCACGTCCTGGATCGCCTCCTCGAAGATCGCCTGGCCGAAGAGCTGGCCGACGTTGGCCATGCGCGTCTCGAGCACCAGCACCGGGAAGCCCGCCCGCGCGACCGGCGCCGGGAGGAACCGCAGCGTGCCGACCAGGAAGTTGCCCATGATGCCGTGGACGTGGACCAGCGCCGTCCTTCGCCCGCTCGCCCGCCGCCGCGCCCGCGCCGCCCGCTCGTCGATCTCGAGGAGCGCGTCGTGCACCTCGCCGTCCGGGGCGACGAGGCTCACGAGGCGCCGGTTGACCGGCACCCCTGTCCCGTCAGGAGGGTCCGGTGGCGGCGGGGACCGCCTCCGGGTTGACCACGGTCACGTCGCCGAGCGGCATCTGCAGGAAGCGGCTGCCCAGCTCGCGGAACGAGGCGGCGTCGCCGCTGCAGGCGAAGCGGTAGCCCCCCTCGCCTCCCGGCGGGCGCAGCAGGCCCTTTCGCTCCAGCGTCTCGGCCACCTCGCGCGCGATCTCCTCGCCGCTCTTGATGAGCGCGACGCCCGGCATCGAGCGGCGCAGCAGGCGATCCACCATCGGGTAGTGCGTGCAGCCGAGGATGACCGTGTCGACGCCGGCCGCCGTCAGCGGAGCCGTGTACTCCCGCACCATCGCGACGATCTCGTCGTCGAAGGGGTCGCCGCTCTGGATCGCCGGGGCGAGCCGCGGGCAGGCGACGGCCGTCACCTGCGCGCCGGCGTCGTGGGCGCGGACCATGCGCGGGTAGGAGCCGGATCGGACGGTCGCCTCCGTGGCGAGCAGGCCGATGCGCCGGTTGCGCGTGGCCTGCACGGCCGCGTGGGCCTCGGGCCCCATCACCCCGACCACCGGCGTCGCGAGCTGCTGCTGCAGCCACGGCAGCACGGCCGCCGTGGCCGTGTTGCAGGCGACCACGATCAGCTTGACGCCCTGCCCGTCGAGCCAGCGAGCGATCGCCAGCGCCCGCCCCCGCAGCTCCTCGACGGTCTTCTCGCCGTACGGGAAGAAGGCGGTGTCGCCGAAGTAGACGAAGTCCTCGGCCGGCAGCGTCGCCAGGCACTCGTCGAGGACCGTGAGCCCCCCGACACCCGAGTCGAAGACGCCGATCGCCTGGGCGGGGGACAACGCCACGGCGGTACGATAGCCCGCGTGTCCGCGCCCGGTCGGCTGCCCGTGACCTACCTGTTCAGCCTCGCCTGCCCCTCGCACGAGGAGGGGCTCGAGCTGCTGCGCGAGGCGGCGGCCGCGAGCGGGGTCGAGCTCGACCTCGAGGTCGTCGAGGTGCTCACGGACGAGGACGCCGCGCGCCTCGGCTTCCCCGGCTCGCCGACCTACCTCGCGGCGGGGCGCGACCTGTTCCCGCGCGAGGACCTGGGCCACGCGCCCGCGGCCGACGCCTGCCGCGCCTACTCGCGACCGGGAGGCCGGATCGGCCCCCTCCCCCACCTCGACGACGTCGTCGCCGCGCTGCGCGAGGCGGCGCGGGGGGTGCCGGTGTGAGCCTGGCGATCGGCGACCCGGCCCCCGGCTTCCGGCTGCCCACCACGGACGGCGGCGAGGCCTCCCTCGAGGACGCCGCAGGCGCGCCCGCGGTGGTCGTGGCCTTCTGGTGCAACCACTGCCCGTACGTCCGGGCGTGGGAGGAGCGCTTCAACGACATCGCGCGCGAGTACTCCGACCGCGGGGTCGTCACCGTCGCGATCTGCGCCAACGACGCGACCACCCACCCCGCCGACTCCTTCGAGAACATGGTCGTCCGCGCCGCCGAGCAGCGCTACGTCTTCGCGTACGCGCGCGACGACGGCCAGGAGGTGCCGCGGGCCTACGGCGCCGAGCGCACGCCCGAGGTGTTCGTCCTCGACGGCGACCGCGCCGTGGCCTACCACGGGGCGATCGACGACGACTCGGACCCCGACGGCGCGTCGGTGCACTACCTCCGCGAGGCCCTCGAGGCAGTGCTCCAGGGCCGCGCCCCGGACCGGCCCGAGACGCCGCCGGTGGGGTGCACCATCAAGTGGTCCCGCTGACCGGGTGATCGCAGCGGGCGCGGCGCGATGATCCGCAGGGCCGTCCCGAACATCAGGTCGAGCCGCCCCGCCGAGACCCGCGACTTCTTCGTCGACCTGCTCGGCTTCCAGGTGACGATGGACCTGGGCTGGATCACGACCGTCGCGTCGCCGACCAACCCCTCGGCCCAGGTTGCGATCGTCGGGAACGACGACATGGCGGCGCCCGGCATCTCGGTGGAGGTGGCCGACGTCGATGCGGTCCACGCAGACGCCGTGGCGCGGGGGCTCGACATCGTCTACCCGCTCCGCGACGAGGAGTGGGGGGTCCGGCGGTTCATGGTTCGCGAGCCGAGCGGCACGATCGTGAACGTGCTGTCCCATCGCTCGGCCTGAGCGCCGAGCCGGGCGATCATGCGGTCACGTGCCGCTGAGCCGCCAGTAGCCCCGGTTGCAGTAGATCAGGGGGTCGGTCCCGGCCAGGCCCGTGTCCACCACCCGGCCCACGAGGATCGTGTGGTCGCCGCCGTCGAGGGCGGCGTGGCGGGCGCAGACCAGGAGCGCGACGCCGAACGGCAGGAGCGGCGCGCCGAAGGGCCCCGGCTCGTACGGATAGTCGTCGAACTTCTCGGGCCCGGGCTCGGCGAACCGGGCCGACACCTCGGCCTGGCCGGATCCCAGGATGTGGACGGCGAAGCCCGGGGCGCCGACCAGGCCGTCGTGCGAGTTCGCGGCGTGGGCGACGCACACCAGCACCAGCGGGGGGTCGAGCGACACGGAGGAGAACGAGGCCGCGGTCATCCCGACCGGCTCGTCGCCCTCGCGCGCGGTCACGACGGTCACGCCGCTGGGCCAGCGCGCGAGCGTGTCGCGGAACCGCCGTTCCGAGACGCTCTCCAGCTCGAGCTGCCGCTCCTCCGACATCGCCGCCTCCCGCGGTGTCCGACGCGGCCCAGGCTACAGTGGCGCGCTCTTCGCTCGCCCCCTTGACTTCAACTTCACTTGAGCTTCTAGCCTCCCGGCGGAGGCGCTCGAACCGAGGATCGGAGGGGACATGGCCACCACCACCATCACGGAAGGACTTCGCGGGCCGCATCGCCGCGGCCGTGACCGCCTGGCCGGGCGTGACGGCGCGGGCCCACAGCTTCGGGGGCGTCGAGTTCCGGCTCGGGCGGCGCGAGCTGGGCCACGTGCACGGCGACCGGCTCGCCGACATCCCCTTCCCCAAGCGCGTGCGCGACGAGCTGCTGAAGGCGGGGCGGGTCCGGCCCCACCACGTGCTTCCGAGCTCGGGGTGGGCCTCGCGGCCGATCGGCTCGGAGCAGGACGCCGACGACGTGATCGCGCTCCTGCGGCTGAACTACGACCGGGCGCGTCGCGGCCGCCGAGCGGCAGCGCGGCGGCGGCCGCTGATCGTCGGCGGCGCCGTCGATCGCGGCGTGGATCGTGCGCGCCATGAGGCTCGCGCCCCGCGGGTTGAGGTGGATGGCGTCGTAGGTGACGCCGGTGCGCTTGGAGACGCGGTCCCACTCGGCCAGCACGAGGTCGTCGCGCGCCCGGTCGAGCCGCCGCAGCCGCTCGTTGACGTACGGGAAGTACCAGGCGTAGGCGTCGAACTGCCAGAGGGCCCCGGAGGGGATCACGCCGCGCCCGGCCTCGCGCAGCGTCACCCACACGACCTGGCGCGCGCCGCGGGCGCGCAGCGCCCGGACGAGGGCCCGCGCCTGGCGGTCGAACGCGGCCGCCCAGGTGGCGTAGTTGCGCCGCCCCCGCTCCCAGAGCGAGTTGTAGCCGACGCCGACGATCGCCAGCGGCGCCACCCGCCCGCCGGCCCGGATCTGCTGCTCGGCCGCGGGCAGCATGATCGCCGGGCGGCCGAGGCTCGCGGTGCGCCAGCCGCGCAGCTCCTCCCGGAGCGCCGGCACGCCCCCCAGCAGCACCGAGTCGACCAGGATCGTCGCCCGCCTCGCCCGGGCCCACGCGGGCGGCGGCCCGGGGCGCCGGTCGGCGGGAGGGCACGCGGCGGTGGACGCCTGGCCAATTGGCACACCGTCGCCGTGCCAATTGGCCAACTGCCCGGCCAGCGCGACCCCCGCTGCCGCGGCCACGATGACCGCCAGGCCGGCGATCCAGAGCGCGTGGCGCCTCATCGGTCGTCGAAGACCAGCACCGATCCCGTGTAGCAGGCGACCCAGACCCGCCGCGTGACGGGCTCGTAGGCGATCCCGATGGGGTGGTAGCAGGCGTCGACCGTCTGGAGGACGCTCATGTCCGAGGTGCGGAGCTTGCTGATCGTGCCGCTCTCGTAGTTCACCACGTAGAGCGAGCGGCCGTCGGGCGCGATGTCCATGCTCCGCGGGGCCGAGCCGGTGCGGACCTTCGCCACGGCGCCCGTGCTCAGGTCCAGCCGGGCGACGGTCCCCTCGGCGTTCAGGGTCGCGAACAGGTAGCGGCCGCCCGGCCCGATCGACAGGGCGCGCGGCCCGGCCCCGACCCCGAGCCGCCGGGTGGACCAGTCCCCGAGGTCGACCCGCACGATCTCGCTGCCACCCATCACGGCGACGTAGGCGGCGTCCTTGGTCGGGGAGACGACGATCCCGCGCGGGTAGGCGCCGATCGGGATGCGCCGCACCTCGCGGCCGCGGCGCGTCGAGATGACGCTGAGGTCGTACGAGCACCAGTTGCTGGCCAGCACGTACCGCCCGTCGCGCGTCACCGCGACCACCTTCGGCACCGCGCCGACCCGGTAGGCGGCGTCGATCTCGAGGCTCGCGAGCGGGATGCGGTAGACGAAGCTGCGGTCGTAGCCGGACGCCGGCGAGCAGACGTCCGAGCCCTCGGGACCGAAGCCGGGGCCGTACATCGAGTAGTTGGACACGTAGGCGTGGCGGCCGTCCGGCGCGAAGGCGGCCTCCACCGGCGCCCCCCGCTGGGTGCCGGGGTACTGCCGGTAGCCGAGCCGCGAGAGGCGCACCGTGTCGGGGATCGTCTTGCGCACGCGCATCCGCCGCGCGTCGTAGACCGTCACCGAGTGGCGGTACATCATGTTCTGGGCGAAGACGAGGCCGGTCCCCGACGCGGCGACCGACTTCGGCGAGATGGGCCCGCCGAAGCTCGCCCGGCGCGACGAGCCGGGCGCGGTCGGAGCGGGGCCCCGCGGGGACCTCGGGCGCTCGGCCCGCGGTCGTCGTCGCCGGCGCCGTCACCGCGGCGGTCGCGGCCAAGGGCGCGGCGGCCTCGGGCGCGCCGCCCGACGACTCGCCGCAGGCCGGCAGGAGCGCCGCCGCCCCCGCGGCCAGGATCAGGCAGGCCCAACGCCTCATGGCGCGGGTATTCGCCGCCGCGACCTCGGTCACCTGTCCGCGAGCAGCATCTCGGCGATGCGCTCGGCGACCGCGGCGACCGAGAGGTTGGTGTTGACGCGCGGGATCGTCGGCATCACCGACGCGTCGGCGACCCGCAGCCCGTCCACGCCGAGCACGCGCCCCGACGCGTCGACGACCCTCCCCATCGCGCAGGTCCCCACCGGGTGGAAGAAGCCCCGGTGCTCGGCCAGTACGTGCTCCCGCGCGCCGACATCCTCCCCCGGGCGCAGCTCGCGGGCCGCGTACGCGGACACCGGGGCGCTGCGCGCCAGCTCGCGAATGGTCTCGAGGGCCTCCGCCACGACGTCGAGGTTGACCGGGTCGGACAGGAACCCGTGGTCGATCGCCAGCGGGGCCTCGGGGTCGTCGGCCGAGAGCGCCACCCGCCCCCGCGAGCGCGGCTTCATCGCGAAGACCGCCGCGCTGATCTCGTACCCGGGATCGAGGGCCGGGAAGAGGAAGGTGTCCCAGACGCCCGCCTCGCACACGGCGCTGCGCGCCCGGATCGTCACCTGCGCCATGAACGCCGGACGCTCGGCCTCGAAGCGGGCCGCCTCCCGCTGCAGCCTGTCGGTCGGGACCCAGCTCATCCCGACCCCGACGTGGTCGATCAGGTTCTCCCCCACCGGCAGGCCGCGCTCGGGCCCGATGCCGCTCCGCAGCAGCACGCCCGGCGACCCGTAGGCCCCCGAGGCCAGGACGACGACCCCGGCCGAGAGCTCGCCGGCCGACGTCAGCGCGCCCGTCGCGCGGTCGCCGTCGAGGACGACCCGGTCGGCGACGGTGTCGCCGAGGATCGTCAGGTTGGGCCGCCCGCGCGCCGGGTCGAGGTAGGCGAAGGCCGCGTTGAGGCGCACCGGCCCGTCCGCGTTGACCGGATGGAGGATCGCGTCGCCGCCCGCCGCCTCGGCGAAGGCCGCGTGCCACGGCGACAGCTCCTCCGGGGCGAACGTCCGTGTGCCGAGGGCGCGGCGGGCCCGGTCGAGGTAGGGCGCGACCTCGGCATAGCCCCACCCCGGGCCCCACTCGTCGTAATCCTCCGGCGCGCCCTCCAGGACCACGCAGGCGTTGTGCGACGAGCAGCCCCCGATGATCCGCGCGCGGTGCTGCGACCGGTCGTCCGGGTCGAGCCGCTCCCACGAGTGCGACAGCGGGATGATGCGGGCGTCGAGCATGTCGGCGGGCCAGTCGCCGCCGTCCCGGGGGCCGTAGTCGGGCCCGGCCTCGACCAGGCACACCGACGTCCCGGGGTCCTCGCTCAGGCGCGCCGCCAGGACGCAGCCGGCGGTCCCGCCGCCGAGCACCAGGACGTCGTATCCCGGCCGCCGCGCCACCGGGCGATCCTAGACGTCGATGGGGAGCGCGTCCCCTGGCCGCCGCCCCGAGCGGCCGCCGCCCAGCCTGCCGGAAGGCGTGCGCACCGCCGCGAGGGTCACCGAGCGCGTCACACGCTCAGCCTGCGCGGCGCGGGCGCGGCGCCGCGGGCAGCAGCGCGAGCAGGGCAGCCGCGAGGATCGCGAAGCCGAGAGAGCCCTCGCCGGCGCCGAACGCCAGCCCGAGCAGGAAGACGATCGCCACCCCGAAGTAGACCGACAGGGCGATGGTCACGGCCACGGCCTCCCCGGGCTCGCCCGGGAACGCGGCCATCGCGCCGGCCGTCGTCGCCCCGTAGGGCAGCCCGGCCGCGAGGCCCACCGCGAGCGGCGGCCGCCGTTGACGCGAGCGCGCCGACGTCGGCGGCCAGCAGCAGCACCGCTCCCGCCCCGACCGCGATCGAGCCCACCATGAGCGGCCAGGCGAGGCCGGGCCGGCGACGGACCAGCGCCCCGCCGAGGGGGCGCGTCAGGATCCCGCCGAAGAGGATCAGCGAGCCCGCGAGCGCCCCCGTCTGGGCCGAGAAGCCGTCGCTCTGGGTGAACAGGGGCACGATCCAGGCCCCGACGGCGAAGCTCGCGCCGAAGCTGAACGAGGCCATCGCCCCGTAGCGCCATACCAGCGGGTGGCGCAGCAGCTCCCGCAGCGAGGCGTCCCGCCGCGCCGGCGACGGGCGGCCGGGCGGGGCCAGCGCGGCGAGCGCGGCCGCGGCGGCCGCGAGCGCGAGCTCCGGGACGAACGGCGCACGCCAGCCGAGCGCGCCGTCGAGGCGCGGCACCAGGGCGACCGCCAGGCCGGCGCCCGCCAGCGCGCACCCTCCGACCAGGCCCTGGGCGAGGGCCCCCGCGCCGCGCAGCCAGGCGACCACTGCCACGTAGGCCAGCCCGGTGCCGACTCCGGTCAGCCCGCGCGCCGCCAGGATCAGCCCGGCCTCGGGCGCGATCGCCGCCATGGCCGACCCGCCGCCATCAGCCCGGCGCCCACCAGGCCCACCCGGCGCGCGCCGAGCCGGTCGCAGAGGCGGCCGCCCGGGATCGAGGTCAGCGCCTCCGCGAGCAGGAAGACGGTGGTGAACAGGCCCACCACCGCCAGGCCCACGCCCAGCTCCGCCGACGAGGGCAGCGCCGCCGCGCCGGTGCAGGTGAAGGTCCAGCCCAGCGCGACCGACAACGCGAGCGCGGCGGCCCAGTCCCGGCGGGTCGGGCCGGGGGCGTGGGCACCATCGCGCACGACCGGAGGAGGCTAGTCGTTCACGCGGGCGCCCGGCATGCGCATCGGCGGCCCCGGTACGCCGGCGTGATGCGCTGTCCGCTCAGCATCGGTGACGATCGGCAACGCCACCCGCTTCAGCACGCGGACCGCCGTCCGGGCGGTGGTCGTCGCGACGTTCGCGCCGCGCACACTCGCGCTGCTGACCGCCGTCGGGCCGCCCCCCGCGAGCGCCCGCGCGGCCACCCGATAGGTCCGCGAGGCGCCCGTGCGCAGGAGGGGGAGCCTCCAGCAGGGCCGGCCCGAACTCACCCGGGCGCCGGACGCGCGCGCGAAGGCCGGCCGCCTGGCAACCGGGGCGCAGGCTCGCAACAGCGGGGCATCGCCCTTGACACCGCCAGGCCGGCGGGCCGAGTATCGGTGTCGCTTCCAGAGCGTTCCGATGCCCTTCCGCCTCAACCACCCCAACCGCTTCGCGATCGTCCCGAACCCCGTGCTCGTGGCCGGCTTCGGGACCGCCTTCGAGGGCGAGGCGAGGATCGAGATCCACGAGGGGCACGACTCCGTGGAGCAGGCGCTCCACGTCGGAGGCACGGGCACCGTGGCCGAATTCCAGGCGGAGATCGACCTGTCCGGGACGAGCTTCCTGCTGACCCGGCTCTTCATCGACATCTTCGAGCTCAGCGCGAAGGACGGCAGCCGCATCACCCACGTGCACCGGCCGGTCTTCTTCGGGCCCGGGATCATGTCCGACACCTCGCCGCTGACAATCGCGCCGTTCATCGGCTGGTTCGAGCACGTCGTCCAGTCCGGCGACACGCTCTCGGGCATCGCGCAGGACGTCTACGGCGACGCGAGCAAGTGGCCCCGCATCCACGCCGCCAACCAGCACGTCGTGAGCGACCCCGACCTCATCTTCCCCGGACAGCGGCTGCGCATCCCGACGTAGCGGGCCTCCTCCGGCGTGTCGATCTGCGCGTCGCCCGTTCGTCGCGTGGGTAAGGAAGCCCACGACGAGGGAGGCGACGATGCGGTTCATGGTCATGGTGAAGGCCAACGAGGACTCCGAGGCGGGCGTGTTGCCCAGCAAGGAGCTCCTGACCGAGATGGGCAGGTACAACGAGGAGCTGGTGAAGGCCGGCGTCATGCTCGCCGGCGAGGGGCTCCAGCCGAGCTCGAAGGGCGCGCGCGTGCGGTTCTCCGGGAAGGAGCGGACGGTCATCGACGGGCCCTTCGCCGAGACCAAGGAGCTGATCGCGGGCTTCTGGCTCATCCAGGTCAAGTCGATCGACGAGGCCATCGAGTGGGTGAAGCGCTGCCCGAACCCGATGGACGGCGAGTCGGAGATCGAGATCCGCCAGGTCTTCGAGGCCGACGACTTCGGCGACGCCTACAGCGGCGAGGCGCGCGAGGTGCACGAGCGCGTGCGCGACACGCTCGCCGAGCAGCAGGGCTGATCCCCTGGGCGCGCCGGCCACGTCGCGCGACGCGCGGCGCGCGATCGACGCGGTCTGGCGGATCGAGTCGCCGCGGCTGATCGCCGGCCTCGCGCGGATGGTCCGCGACGTCGGGCTGGCCGAGGACCTCGCCCAGGACGCGCTCGTCGCCGCGCTCGAGACGTGGCCTGAGTCGGGCGTCCCGGACAACCCGGGCGCCTGGCTCATGGCCACCGCGAAGCGGCGCGGCATCGACCTGCTGCGCCGCCGGGCCCTCGGCGACCGCAAGCTCGAGGAGCTCGGGCGCCAGCTGGAGGTCGAGCGCCAGGGGGCCGAGCCGGACCTCGACGCCGCGATCGACGACCCGATCGGCGACGACCTCCTGCGCCTGATCTTCACGACCTGCCACCCGGTGCTCTCCACCGACGCCCGGGTGGCGCTCACGCTGCGCCTGCTGGGCGGGCTCACCACCGAGGAGATCGCCCGCGCGTTCCTCGTGCCGGAGCCGACGGTGGCCCAGCGCATCGTCCGGGCCAAGCGCACCCTGGCCGAGGCGCGCGTGCCCTTCGAGGTGCCGCGCGGGCCCGAGCTCGGCGCGCGGCTGGCGTCGGTGCTCGAGGTCGTCTACCTGGTCTTCAACGAGGGGTACTCGGCCACCGCCGGCGACGACTGGGTGCGGCCGGCGCTGTGCGAGGACGCCCTGCGGCTGGGCCGCATCCTGGCCGAGCTGGCCCCGCGGGAGCCCGAGGTGCACGGCCTGGTCGCGCTCATGGAGATCCAGGCGTCGCGGCTGCGCGCGCGCGTCGGCCCCTCGGGCGACCCGATCCTGCTGCTCGACCAGGACCGCGGCCGCTGGGACCAGCTGCTCATCCGGCGCGGGCTCGCGGCGCTCGAGCGCGCCGAGGCGCTGGGCGTCCCGCTGGGCCCCTACGCGCTCCAGGCCGCCATCGCCGCCTGCCACGCGCGGGCGCGCACCGGCGATGAGACGGACTGGGAGCGGATCGTCGCGCTCTACGACGGGCTCGCCGAGGTGGCGCCCTCGCCGGTCGTGGAGCTGAACCGGGCGGTGGCGGTGTCGATGGCGTTCGGCCCGCAGGCCGGGCTCGACCTGGTCGACGAGATCGCCGACGACCCGGCGCTGCGCTCCTACCACCTGCTGCCGAGCGCCCGGGGCGACCTGCTCGCGAGGCTGGGCCGCACCGCCGAGGCGCGGGCCGAGCTCGAGCGGGCGGCGGCCATGACGCGCAACAGCCGCGAGCGCGACCTGCTGCTCGCGCGGGCCGCGGCGATGTCCGGCGGCCGCGACAGACTCTCGGTCGTCGAGCGACGACCCTGAGGAGGCCCGTGCCCGAGCCCGCCCCCTGCCCCGCCTGCGGCGCGCCCCTGGGCGAGATCCGCGGCAAGGCGGTCTGCTCGGGCTGCGGGCGCATCTGCGAGGGCTGCTGCGAGGGCGCCCCGCAGTAGCAGGGTCGGCCTAGCGGTAGTCCGGGTTCGCGAAGTCGACGCGACAGCCGGCGTCCCAGGCCGAGCGCTGGTTCCCGTGCGCCGGGCACGCCGCCGGCGTCCTTCAGCATGCGCGCGAGGTGCAGCAGGTTCCAGGTCAGGAAGGTCGTGTTCCGGTTGGTGAAGTCGTTCTCGGGCCCGCCGGATCCGGGGTCGAGGTAGCTCGGGCCGGGGCCGGCCTCGCCCAGCCAGGCCGAGTCGGCCTGCGGCGGGATGACGAAGCCCAGGTGCTGGAGCGAGTAGAGGATGTTCATGGCGCAGTGCTTGGCGCCGTCCTCGTTGCCCGTGATGATGCAGCCGCCGACGCGGCCGTAGTAGGCGTACTGGCCCCGCTCGTTCAGCAGGTGGCTGTTGCCGTAGAGGCGCTCGATCACCCGGGTGCACACGGACGACTTCTCGCCGAGCCAGATCGGCGAGGTCAGCACCAGGATGTCGGCCGCGATCACGGTCTCGAAGATGGCGGGCCAGTCGTCGCGCCCCCACCCGTGCTCGGTCATGTCCGGGAAGACGCCGGTGGCGATCTCGTGATCGACGGCGCGGATCGACTCCACCGCCACCCCGTTGCGCTCCATGATCGCCACGGACAGGTCGGCGAGGCCCTGCGTGTGCGACACCTCGGGCGACCGCTTGAGCGTGCAGTTGACGAACACCGCGCGCAGGTCGGTGAAGTCCCACCGCGACTCCTGGGCGAGTCGCTCGTGCACCGGCGTGAGCTCGGCCATGCTGCTCCCTCCTGTCGTAACGATCTCGTCAGATCCGCGGACTAGGGTCGCACCATGCGGCGCGCCATCGCGTTCCTCCTCGACCCCGGGCCCGCGCGGTGGGCAACCCTGATCCTGCGCGTGATCCTCGCGGCCGTCTACATCCCGATCGGGCTCGGCAAGTTCGTCAACCACGACACCTACGTCGAGCGCTTCGAGCGCTGGGGCTTCGGCGCCGCCGCCGGGGAGGTGGCGCTGCTGGTGGGCGCGGTCGAGGTGATCGGTGGGCTCATGCTCCTGCTCGGCGTGGCGCCCCGGCTCGCCGCCCTCGTGCTCGCCGGCAACATGATCGGCGCCCTGGCGACCGCCGGCCGCATCGACGGCGGCCAGGACATCTGGCTGCCGATCGTGCTCCTGGTCCTGCTCGCGGCGATCGTCGTCTGGGGCGCCGGGAAGTGGGCGGTAGCATCCGTCCCGACCGCTCCCGGGCGCAGCGCGCCGAGAACCGCGGAGAGACCCCCGCCATCCTGATCGTGGCGATCACCCCACCCGCCGTCTGAGCCGCGGCGCGTGTGTTCGGCACGCTGCCGACCGCCGTCCAGGGGGTCGGCGCGCTCCTGGTGCTGGGCGGCGTGCTCGCGATCGTGACTCGGCCCGCGGCGCCGCGCTCGAGGCACCGCCCTCCGTCGTCCCGAGGGGAAGGGGCTGACCCGGGTCGTGCTCGCGGGGCGGTCGCTACGGCTCGGGGTTGACCGCCGTCTCGCCGAGCTGCCACTCCGTGAGGGCGACGTCCGGCGCGAGCCCATCCTCGGGATCGGACGCGATCCCGCCGACCTGCCACTCGGTGAGGGTGATGTCCGCTCCGAGCGGATCTTCGGTATCGCTTCCCGCGGCCGGGACGGCGCTGGCGAGGAGCGCACAGGCGACCAGCATCCCGATGCTTCGGCGGCGTCGTGTGAGGCTCATTTGAACTCCCGTGGGGAAATGGCCGATGCATGTGATGCGCGCCGACCGGAGGGTCGGTTCACGATCGGCCGTGCCCGGGTGAGGGCCGCCTCCGGCTCCCGCGAGCGCCGGTGACCGCAGTATTCGCTCCGATGCACGTATGGTCTGGCCGTGGACGCCATCAGGGATCTCATCGCGGCCGGGCCCACGCTCTCCCTCGAGTTCTTCCCGCCGAAGACCGAGGACGCCGAGCGCCGGTTCAATGCCGCCCTCGGTGACCTGGCGGTCCTGGAGCCCTCGTTCGCGTCGGTGACGTACGGCGCCCTGGGCTCCACCCAGGACCGCACCCGCGACATCGTCGTGCGCATGAACGCCGAGCGGCCGTTCCCGACGATGGCGCACCTCACCTGCGTCGGCCACACCAGGGACGACATCGGGGCGCTGCTCGACGAGTACGCCGCGACGGGCGTCCGCGACATCCTCGCCCTCGGGGGAGACCCCCCCGCCGACGGCAGCGATCCGGGCGGCGACTTCGTGCACGCGATCGAGCTGGTGGAGATGGTGCAGGAGCACCCGGCCGGGTTCTGCGTGGGTGTGGCGGCCCACCCGGAGCTGCACCCGCGATCGCCCGACCGCGAGAGCGACCGTCGCCATCTGGCCGCCAAGCTGCGCCTGGCCGACTTCGCGATCACGCAGTTCTTCTTCCGGTTGAGCGACTACGAGCGGATGCTCGACGAGCTCGCCGCGCTCGGGTGCGACCGCCCCGTCCTGCCGGGGGTGATGCCGTTCGTGAGCGCCGAGGGCCTGCGCCGCATGGCCGCCATGAACCGCACCACGATTCCCGCGGACATCGAGCGGCGCCTCGAGGCGTCCGCCGACGACGCGCAGGCGGTCGAGGACCTGGGCGTGGAGGTGGCGGCCGACCTGTGCCGGCAGCTGACGGACGCGGGCGCGCCCGGCCTGCACCTCTACACGCTGAACCGGTCGCGCTCGGTGCTTCGCGTCGCCCAGAGCCTCGGCCGCCGCGTGACGGCGAGCGGCTGACCGCGCTCAGGCGGGGCGCTCGAGGTCCGCCGCGAAGAACATGAGGCGCCAGCCGTGACTGAGCGTCCGGCGCGTTGCTGGCTGGCCTCCGAGCGATCCGGCAAGATGGCACCCGATGTCCGCCGCTTCGGACCTGGTGCGGGAGGCGTTTCGCACCGAGGAACGAGGCGTTGACTGGCGCTCCGGCCTGGCGGGCGCAGCTGGCCGCCATCGGGCCGCTCGCGATCGGGCTGGCGGTTGACGAGCCCGAAGCCGGGTTCACGGCCGCGATCGGCGGGCTGAACACCGCTCTCTGCGTGCCCCGCGCCGGCCTGAGGGCGCGGCTGTGGTGGGGCTCGCTCGCCCTGCTCGGAGGAGCGGGCGCGCTCGCCCTCGCCGGTGCCGCGAGCGGGGGCGACGCTCGCCTGGTCCTGCTCTCCCTCGTCTGGGTCGCGGCCTGGGCCTTCTTCCGGGCGGCCGGACCGACCGGCGCGCTGCTGGGCTTCGCGGTCCCCGCGGTCTTCGTGATCCTCGCCGGCCTCCCCGCCACCGCCCCGCTGGGCGAGCGGCTGACCTGGTTCGCGCTCGGCGCGGTTCCCGGCCTGGCGCTGATGGTCCTCGCTCGCCGCGGACCGGAGCGGTCGATTCCGGTCGGCCTCGGCGCGCTGCGGACGGTGCGTTCGGCGCTGCTGCACGACGCGGTCCTGCGGGCACATGCCCTGCGCCTGGCCGTCGCGGTCGGGGCGGGCAGCCTGCTCTACCGCCTGGTCGATCTGCCGCACGGCTACTGGGTGCCGCTGACGACGCTCGCGATCCTCCAGCCGAGCGAGCACGGGACGATCGTGCGCAGCCTCCAGCGCGCCGCGGGCACGCTTCTCGCGGCGGCCCTGATCGTGGGCATCGTCCTCGTGACGGATCAGCGCTGGCCGCTCCTGGCGTGCGCCGCGGCCACCGCGTTCCTGCTCTACGCGCTCGACCAGCGCGGATACTTCTGGCTGGTCGTGCTGCTCACCCCCACCGTGCTGCTGATGATCAGCGCCGTCGACTTCGAGGGCGACACGGTGGCCCTCGACCGCGTGGCCAACAGCATGCTCGGCATCGTGATCGGGCTGGCCTTCGGCGAGCTTGCCAGCGCACGAGTGCAGAGCGCGCCCAGGACTCGAACCTGGGTGACGAGCGAGTGGCCCGAGGCTGACACCTGCGCCCGCTCAGCGGCCCCCATCTGCGGGCACAACGGCGGGCACGAACCACGCGGTCAAGCGCCGGGCGCTCGGTACTGGACCTGCTCGGCCTTGCGCAGCGCCTCCATCGTTTCGTTGACGGTCAGGAGGACCGTCGTTTCGAGCGAGCTGAGCGCGCCGCCGCCGCTGATTGCCAGCGCAACGGCGGCCATGGACACGTTGTCGGGAGCCTCCCACAGGTTGTAGCCGTCGTGTGTGCCGAAGCCGTACCAGAACCCGTGGAGCTTCCCGCCGACCGACTCGATGTACGACTGGGCGGCCTTTCGGCGGTCCTCTGGGTCGCCGATGAGCCTGGCCCAAGTCTCCGGCGTATAGCTGAACCTCGACAGATAGAGCGGCATCGTCCCTCCCTCTCGTTCGGAGATCTCAGCGTCGAGTACCGTCGGCCGCCAGTACTCCGCTGGGCTGCCATCCAGCCCGACGGGACCGGCTTCTCGTCCCGACCTCCGTTCTGGCGAGGCTCAGGGCAGGCGCGGCCTACCAGAGGTCTTGGACCACCGTCCCGCTGTGCATCGTCTGCACCGTGCCCTTGGCACTCCACTCCACGATGGCGTTGAGGTCCTGCCAGTTGTCCATCGCGTCCTGCCAGTGCCTCGGGACGCCGGCCGGCGACTCGTAGTACTCGTCGAGCACGTAGATCGTGTTGCCGGTCGGATCGGAGGTGGGGTCCAGCGGGTTCGACAGCTCCGGGCCCTTGGAGATGGTGTACGACAGGAGGGCCTCATCGCCCTCGCGGGGGTGGCCCTTCATCCACTCGCCGTGGCTGGCGAAGATGCGATCTCCTTCGGCGACGTCGTCAGGGCCGACGGTCCACATGATGATGATGTGGGTCTTTCCCATGTTGGCCATCTCGCGTCCTTTCAGGCGTTCAGTCGCCGAGTCCGATTCACCGCACCCCAGTCCGGCGGGGTGTCGGAGCCCCTCGGCTCTGAGCCGTGGACTGCGGATTCTCGGCGACTCGTCAGGAGTGCCGACTATCCCCCGAACTCGCCGACCGTGGCAACAGGGAGGAGCCAGCCCCTCGTCGCTGAACCCGCCGCCGACCTGCTTACACCCGGCTTGCACGCGCCTCCGGCGGGCGGGCCGGATGCTCAGATCGCTCTCGCTATACGGGTTCTCAGAATTGGCGTGCCAGGACCCGAACCCCTCCTGCAAACCGCCGGGTTTCCGAACGCCGGGGGACCCTCAGCGGCGATCGCGTCGAGCGCGTCCATCGGCCACGGGTACGACGCGCGCGAAACTGGCCTTGGCGAGCGGCTCGCGTCGATCGTGCGCGACGGCCTGAGCTTCGGCCTTGCTGAGAGGGCGGCGCGAGAGGGACGGGCGCCAGAACATCACCCCTCGCCAGCCGTGGCGCCGCGCCCCTTCGCTCGTCGGGTGGCTGGAAGACGAAGCTCATGCGACCCCGTCATCCTCTCAAGGGACCGCGGGCACTCGTTTTGTGCGCCGTTGACCGCCTCCCGGAGGACGCGGATCACGAACTCGTCGTAGCTCTCGTCCCGGTCGGTGTAGCGCCAGGGGCGTTGGGCGAAGTACGACGCGGCGAGCGCCGGCTGCGGCACCAGCGCGTGTTCGCGCCCGAGCCGCTGCCGCGTCCACGTCCACATCCACGAGAGTGGTCACACGATCGGTGGGGTGACGTGCTCAGTAACGTGGGACTCGACGGGACCTTCGAGCGAGGAGGATTTTCAGTGGGAACCGCCGAGAACAAGGCCGTGCTGCGACGCATCGTCGACGAGGTGATAAGTCGGAAGACCTCGATCTGGCCGACGACCTGTACTCCGAAGAGCACGAGCTTCACCCTGAAGCGTCCGGCGTCGGTCGCGGTCCCGAGGGGATGAAGCAGGCGTTCGCCGGCCTGCACGAAGAGTTCCCCGACGTCCGGGTCGACATCGAGTCCATCGTGGCCGAGGGGGACATGGTCGCCGTACGCCTCACCTTCAGCGGTACCCACGCGCCCACCGGCGAACGGGCGACGTGGCCGGAGATGGTCTTCACGCGCTTCTCCGGGGGCAAGGCCGTGGAGAGTTGGGAGGTCACGGATACCGGGCGGAGCTGGAATGCCCTCCCTGGTAGACGCGGGCGTCGCACGCCGTCGCAACGGGCGGCAAGCGCGATGGCTGGACAACCAGAAGTCGAGCGCGACCGCGAGCGGGGCGTAGCCGCTCGGCCTGAGTACGCCGGACTGTGGCGTAGTCGCGCCGAGACCCGCTTCCTAGTCGAGCCGGGTCCGGTCGTCGTGGCCCATGCGGGCCTCCCATTTGCGCAGGGAGTTTTTCGATGGGCGCGCCAGGATTCGAACCTGGGTCCAAGGGATTATGAGTCCCCTGCTCTGACCGGCTGAGCTACGCGCCCCTGCCCCTGCTGGTGGTCGCTTTCGGGTCCGCCTGCGTCCGGCATGGACCCTCGGGGACCCAGCCGGACCCAGATTATGGACCCGGCGACCGATCCGCTCCGTCGCCGACTGGCTCCTTCCGCGGTCGATGACATAGATTCGTCGCATGTCCCACCCCGACCCGAGCGCCCCGCCGGACCTCACGCCGATCCGCGTCGGCGAGGTCTGGGAGAACCCCGTCACCGGTGAGCGCGCGACGATCCTTGAGCTTCCCGACGAGAACCCCGAGGGCCGCGTAACCGCCGAGTTGACCGCGCTGGTCGGCGCGCGGGTCATGGGAGAGCATCGCCACCCCGCCCTCGTCGAGCGCTTCACCGTGCTCGAGGGCGAGCTCACCCTGAAGCTCGACGGGGAGACGCGCATCCTGGGCGAGGGCGAGACGGCCGTCGTCGAGGCGGGCGTCTGGCACGACTGGTGGAACGCGAGCGACCGCAACGCCGGGGTGCGCGTGGAGATCACCCCCGGCGAGCGATTCGCCCACATGATCGAGACCATGTTCGGGCTCGCGCGCCTGGGGCACACCAACGCCAAGGGCATGCCGTCTCCGCTGCAGCTCGCGCTGACCGGGCGCGAGTTCAGCGACGTCATCGTGTTCCGCTCACCACCGCCGGCGGTTCAGCGGGCGATCTTCGGCGCGCTCTCACCGATCGCGCGCCGGGGCGGCTATCGGGCGACTTACCCGCAGCTCTCCCGGACGGTGCTGGCGCCGCGGACATAGGAATTACGTGCGTTGCGCACTCGGGCTGCCGTGGACCCGTGGACCCGAGATATGGACCCGCCGACAGGACGGACCCTCGCAACGTGCGTGTGGGGCTGGGGTCCGAAAAGCTCAGTCTCTTGCTGGCAAATCGGCTGAGATGCCCGCTCCACAGGCGGATCTCGATCGTGCCGGTAGACCTTATGAGTCCCCTGCTCTGACCGGCTGAGCTACACGCCCCTGCTCTCAGACTAGACCGAGGGCTGGGGGTGGCCGAGCGGAGGGGCGGGGTCGGCCTCGGGCTCGTCGGCGGCCGCGGACGCGTCCGCCCGGGCGCCCACCGGCACCTCGAGGGCGACGGCGAGGGCGGCGCAGGCGACCTCGAGCTCCTCGTGGTCCGGCCTGGCGGTGGTGAGGCGCTGGGCCCAGAGCCCCGGCAGCGAGAGGAAGCTCCAGCGGGTGCCCCACAGCTTGGCGGCCTGGCGCTGCAGCTCGAACGCGATGGCGGTGACGATCGGCGCCCCGATCAGACGGGTCGCGATCAGCGCCGGGTAGGTGAAGACGCCGGTGATGGCCAGCACCGCCCCGTAGACGGCGATCGAGACCACGGCGGACACGACGAGGAACGACGTGCCGCACCGTGGGTGGAAGCGACTGAACCCGACGGCCGCCGCGGCCGTGAGCGGGGACCCGGCCTCGTGGGCGGCGATCGCCTGGTGCTCGGCCCCGTGGTACTTGAGGATCTTGCGGAAGGGCGGCAGGAGGCTGAGCAGCCACAGCATCCCGAGCAGGAGGGCGAGGCGGATCGCCGCGTCGGCGACGATGAAGGCCGCGCCGGTGAGGCCCGCCTCCTTGGCGATCACGACGGGCCCGATGCGGAAGAGGGCGATCTGCAGGCCGGCCCCGAGCAGCGCTCCCACGCCCACGGCGACCTTGGTCCAGAAGCCCGAGCCCTCGACCTCGGACTCCATGGCGTCGCCGACCGAGCCGTCCCGCGCGCTCGCGGCCGCGATCTCCTCCCAGCGCAGCCGCTCGCCGATCGCCAAGGACCTCTGGCCGGTGACGAGCGCCGTCCGGATCGCGACCACCCCGCGCATCAGCGGCAGGCGCGTCCACGGCGCGGTCGGAGGCTCCAGGTCGAAGCCCTCGGTGACGATCGCGCCGTCCTCCTCGCGCCGCACCGCCACCCCCACGCGAGTGCGGGTGCGCATCATCACCCCGCCCGGGAGAGCGCTTCCGCCGACCATGCCGGCCGGCTGATCGTTGCTGCGGCGTCCGCGCACGGCCCCCGATTCTAGGGGACCCGGTTCCCGGCCCCCTCCTCGGCGGTGACGTCGCCCAGGAGCGCGACCGCGAGCTCCGTGAGCTGGGCGTCGCCCATCCCGGCCACCTTCAGGGCCTCCTTGGCCAGGCGGCTGCCGTCGCGGGCCGCGTCGGCCATCCCGAGCCGCACCTCGATCCGGAACGTCGCCGACACGCGCCGGCGGCGGCCGTCCTGGCTGGTGCCCTCGAGGCCGTCGGCGCCGGGCATGGCCTCGAGTGCCTTCGAGAGCTGGGCGGCGGCGTTCCTCGCGAGCGGCCTGCTCGCCACGGCGCTGAACTCGACCCGGTACTCCTGCAATGACCTCGACCCCCTGTGGGGCGGGAGACTAGCCGCCTGCCCGGCGGGCCTCGTCCTGCCAGCGCAGGGCCGCGTCGGCGTCGGCCGCCGCGTCGAGCCGGTCGAGCTGCTCGACCCGCTGCCCCGGCATGACCTCGGCGTTGACCGTCCAGCTCCAGACCCGGCCCGCGACCCGCCTGACGAGGCCGAGCCGGTGAGCCGGGCCCGCCTCTCCCATCGCGACGAGCTGCTCGGCGAGCGCCGGGTGCGTGCCGAGCGCGAGCGTGATGCGCCCGGCGGCGTCCAGGAGATAGGGGCCCGCGCCCTCCGAGAGGAGGACCGGCAGCGAGACCTCCACCAGGGCGCCGTCCCATTCGGCGGGATCCATCCGCTCGAGCTCGGGGATCGCGGTCTCGGCCTCGGTGCGGGCGATGCCGGGGAAGCGCGTTGACCCGTCGGGGAAGTCGAGCGCCCAGCGCCGGGTGGGGTCGCCGGAGCCGGCCGGGGCGGCCGGCGCGGGCCGGAGGGCGATGGCCGGCCGGGCCACGTCGGACGCGTCGCTCACGCGCCCAGGATAGGCGGCGGGCGGCTAGCCTCGGGCTCGATGCTGGCGATGGTGCTGCGACGCCCGGGCCCCGCCGCGACCGCGCCCCTCGAGGCGGACGAGCGCGCCGACCCCGTGCCCGGCCAGGGCGAGATCGTGATCGCCGTGACGGCCTGCGCGGTCTGCCGCACCGACCTCCAGCTCTGCGAGGGCGACCTCGAGGCGCGGCGCCTCCCGATCGTGCCGGGTCACCAGGCCGTCGGGCGGGTGGCGGCCGTCGGCCCGGACGTCCGCGGCTGGCGCGAGGGCGACCGCGCCGGCGCCTACTGGCTGGCGGGAGCCGACGGCACCTGCCGCCACTGCCGGGCCGGGCGCGAGAACCTCTGCGAGTCGGCGGCCTTCACGGGCTGGGACCGCGACGGCGGCTTCGCCGAGCGGATGCTCGTCAGGGCCGACTACGCCGCCCGCCTGCCTGAGGGCCTCGAGGACCGGGCGCTCGCCCCGCTGCTGTGCGGAGGGGTCATCGGGCACCGCGCGCTTCGCCTCACCGGGATCGCCCCGGGTGGGCGGCTCGGGCTCTACGGCTTCGGCGCCTCGGCGCTGTGCACGATCCAGGTGGCCGTCCACATGGGCTGCGAGGTCGTCGTGGCGACGCGCTCGGAGGAGGAGCGCGAGCGGGCCCGCACGCTCGGGGCGACCTGGACCGGCTCCTACGCCGACCGGCCGCCCGCGCCGCTCGACGCCGCGATCACCTTCGCGCCCGCGGGCGACGTCGTCGCCGCCGCGCTGGCGGCGGTCGACCGCGGCGGGACGGTGGTGGTGAACGCGATCCACCTCGACCGCCTGCCGGAGATGCCCTACGAGATGCTCTGGTGGGAGCGCTCGCTGCGCAGCGTCGCCAACGTGACCCGTGCCGACGCCGCGGAGTTCCTCGAGCTCGCCGCCGAGATCCCGGTGCGCACGGCCGTCGAGGCCCACCCTCTGGAGGACGCCAACCTCGCCCTCGCCAGGCTGGCGAGCGGCGAGGTGCGGGGCGCGGCGGTCCTGACCACGCCCCGCTGACCCCGGCGCCGGCCGGGCGCCGTCGTCAGAGGCCGCCGGAGGCCTTCTTGATCGCCTCCCCGATGGCCTTCTTCAGCCCGTCGCCCACCGCAGGGGCCCAGCCCTTGGCCGCGACCGCGACGGCGGCGATCAGCAGCGTGACCATCACGACCACGCCGACGTACTCCACCGTCCCCTGGCCGCGCCGGTCCCGGCGCGCCCGCTCGAGCGCCGTCAGCGCCGCGGCGTGGAGCCACGCCCACATCGCGTGTCCCATCCCTCCGTCTCCCTTCCGTCGTGTGCGATCCGCCTCGATCCTGGCCGGGGGGCCTCGCCCGGCTCGACGCCGAGGAGCGCCGTGACTGCGCCCGGGGTGTCACGGCGCGCGTGGCGCCCGCCCGGCCCTGCTGGGCACGCTTCTGCAGCCACGCCTCGAGCGCCTCGACGGCGACGTCGGCCCCCAGCCCGCCGGCGTCCTCCGAGACCCGGAGCGCCGCCTCGCGCGGCGGCATCGCCCGCAGCCGGCGGGCGTAGTCCCGCAGCCGCTCGAGGCCGCGCCGCGCCCCGGCGGGCGTGAGGAGGTCGGGATCGGGAACGGAGAGCAGCTCGCCGAGCGGGTCCTCCAGGAGCCGCGTGCCGCTCTCGCCCAGGCGCCGGCCGAAGCCGCGCGCGAAGCGATGGCGCATCTCGAGGCCGAGGACGACCGCGTCGCGCGATCCGCGGCCGGCGGCCCGCAGGGCCCGTCCGATCGGCTCGTCATCGCGGCCGCGCGGCATCTCGAAGGCGGGCCGCGGCAGGGGGTAGCGATGGTCGAAGGCCGCAGGCTCCCGCGTCAGGGGCGCCGCGACCGCCTCGACCAGCGCGGGCGGCCGCACCGGCGGGCGCACCTCGCGGACGAGCCACGCCGAGACGGCGGCGAGCAGCAGCGCCACCAGCACCGCGATGCCGATGCTCTCGACGGCGGCCTGGCCGCGCTGGGCGCTCCGGGACACGGCGCCGACGCTAGGCGGGCCCCCGGCCACGGCTCCGCACCGGACGGAGGCGAAACGCGCGCGGCCCCGTGACGGCGGCCGTGCGCCCCCTGACCCCGGCCGGGGGCGTGTGCGAATATCGGGTCGCCCACGCCGGCAGCTCGTTTCGAGGAGGCGCAGATGACGGTCCTGGACACCCTTACCAAGCAGGCGAACCGGCTCGCGACCGACGTCCAGACGTCGCTCAAGCGCGCTCGGGTGGAAGGCGAGCGCCGTCTCCTGCAGCGCCATCACCGCACCGCGCTCGAGGAGCTCGGGGAGCGCGCCTACGAGCTCGTGAAGTCGGGGCAGATCCCCGAGGAGCCGCTCGCCGCCGAGATCGCGGCCGTTGACTCGAAGCTGATGGAGATCGAGGGGAAGGTGGCCGAGATCGACTCCCTCCACGACGACGAGCACGCGCCCGCCGGCGACCCCTCCCAGGACGCGTTCCCCATGGTCGGCGACGAGCCGACCGAGCCCACCCCCGGCACCGGCTGGGAGGCCGCGGACCGCTTCTTCAAGCGGGACTCGTGACGGAGACGGCCCTGCGCGGAGCGCGCGGCAGCGCCCTCCGGCGGGTGGTTGCAGGGGCCATTTGCGGGTGTATGCTTGCGGCCCGGCCGGGAGGACGTGGGGACCGCCCGACGCGAGTCTGAGGGGAGCCACCGGCGTGAGAGCCGAGTCCGATCTTCAGGGACACCACCGTCAAGAGGCCCCCGCCTGTCACCGCTGCGGCCTCCCGCTCCTGGCCGAGGCGCGCTTCTGCCCCTACTGCGAGCGGTGGCTCGACGAGGGGGGCCTGCCGCGGCTCCTCGCGCGGCGCCGGGGCACGATCGACGGCGGCGCCCGCCGCATCGCCGGCGTGTCCGAGCGCGTCCTGCTCGTGATCGGCCTGACGCTGTTCACGCTGGTCGCCGCGGCGAGCATCATCGCCGCAGTAGCCACCTAGGCCGCCCGCCCGACACGAGGCGGCGCCGACCCGCGGGCGAGGTGCGCCCCGCGGCCACCTGCGACGGAGGTCGATCCGGCCGATGCCGAGCGTTCACGAAGACGAGAAGTTCGAGGTCGGTGACGAGGTCACCGGCTCCTTCCGCTGCGCCGAGTGCGACCTGCTGGTGAAGTCGCCGAAGGAGAGCGACGGGATCCTCGTGCTGCCCCTCTGCCCGCTGTGCGGCGCCGAGGAGTGGCGCCGCGTCCCGGCCTAGGGCGTCCTCGCCGACAGGGAGGCGTGGCGGGCGAGGAAGGCGGCCTCCGCCCGCAGCAGCCCCACCTGGGCCGCGCGAACCGGCCCGGGAAGCCTGCCGCGCAGGGCGAGCCAGCCGCAGCCGAGGAGCCATGCCGGGATGAGCGCCGCCCCCGCGACGAACAGCGCCAGCGCGTGCGGCAGCCCGGCGACCAGCCGCAGCACCGCCGTCGCGGTGGTCGGCCGCCCCGAGAGGTCGACGGAGAGCCGCACGGGCGGTGCGGCGTCCAGCGGCGGCCGCTCGACCAGGAGCATCCCGAAGGCCCGCACCCACACGAGCCACTCGAGCGCCGCGGCCACGCGCGGGCCGTCGTCGCTCAGGTACCCGTCGGCGCGCCGGGTGGCGAGGTGCAGGCCGGCCACGGGCGGGATCACCAGGTAGGCGGTCGGCAGGATCCACCCTCCGAAGGGCCCGACGATCCCCAGCGGCAGGAGGGCAAGGGCGCGGAGCGGGCCGCGGCGCGGCGGCGGCGCCGGGTCGAGGGCCAGCGCCGCCGCTCGGCTGCTCAGGTCGCGGCCTCGCCCAGCGACGCGATGAACTCGCTCACCGGGATCGCGGTGAGGGTCTCGAAGCTCGCGCTCCCGCGCGAGGCGAGGTCCACGGCGAGCCGGGAGATCACGCGCTCGTCGGGCGCCTCGACGACGCTCAGGAAGTCGTAGGCGCCCAGCAGGAACCACTGCCGCAGGACGCGGCCCCCGAGCGCCTCGATCTCGCGGTTGACCTCCAGCAGCCGCTCGGGCGTCGCCTCGAGCGTCTGCAGGCCCTGCGGGCTCAGGGTCGAGAGCAGCAGGTACGTCGGCACCGTCTGAGTCTAGCCGCGAGCCGCGACCGCGGACTCGGCCGTCCGGGGGTGCAGCACCGGCACCAGGGCCTCGACCCCGTCGACCAGCCGCGGGCCGGGCCGGCTGAAGTGGGCGCCGCTGTCGAGGGCGGCGACACGGCCCTCGCGCACCGCCCTCATGCCGCCGTACCGCTCGTGGAACCGGTCACGCGCGAGCGCGGCGAGCGTCTCGGCGGAGCTCCACCCGCACGGCATCAGCAGCAGGACGTCGGGGTCGGCGGCGACCACGTCCTCCGGGCGCGCCGCCACGGAGGGGCGGCCGGGCCGACCCAGCGGGTCGTGGCCTCCCGCGAGCGCCACCTGCTCCGGCACCCAGTGCCCGGCGAGGTAGGGCGGGTCGAGCCACTCCAGGCAGAGCGCCCGCACCGGCGCCAGCCCCGCCGCGAGCTCGCCGGCGCGGTCGAGGCGCTCGCGCAGCCCGGCCACGACGCGAGCGGCGGCGTCCACGGCCCCGACGGCCTCGCCCACCCGGACGACGCAATCGAGCACGTCGCCGAGCGTCTCCGGCTCGAGCGACAGCACCTCGGGCCGGCTCGGGATCGACCGCGCCGCCTCCTCGACCTCCCCCCGCTCGACCGCGCAGACGCCGCAGAGCGCCTGCGTGATGATCAGGTCCGGCCGCGCCCGCGCGAGGGCCTCCACGTCGAGCCGGTAGAGGCCGCCGCCCTCGCCCATCGCCTCGCCCACCGCGCGGTCGATCTCGGCCGAGCCCATCTCGCTCCGATCGAGCCGGTCGGCGGTGATCGCCGGCACCGACGCGACCTCAGGCGGCCAGTCGCACTCGTGGGTGCGGCCCACGAGCCGGTCGCCGCGCCCGACCGCGGCCACCATCTCCGTCGCGCCGGGAAGGAGGGAGACGATCCTCACGGCGCCGCCCAGGGGCCGGGGCTACACTGCCCCACGGCCGGCCCCCGTCCCGAGGTGAGCATGCAGCGCGACTCCGATCCTTCGCCGAACGAGCTCCAGAAGGCCCTGCTGGGCTATGACCCGACCTCCCTCGAGACCTCCCTGATCGACTGGACCAAGGAGAACTGGCCGATGGCCGCGCGGGCGATGGTCTACAACCGCTCGGAGGCGGACAAGACCGTGCAGGGCGTCAGCGGCATCCGCAGCGAGGACGCCCGCCTCGCGCTCGAGGTCGCCGCCAGGGTGGCCATCTCCGAGCGTGAGCTGATGTGCCGCGCGATCGCCCACGTGCTGCCCGGCTGGCTCGAGGAGACCTACGGCCTGCGTCCGGACGGCACGGGCTCAGCCGGCTGAGAGCTTCGGCTCGACCGGGTAGCCGCCCTCGCGCCACGCGTCCCAGCCCCCGACGAGGACGCCGACCCGCGAGCGCCCGTTGTCGACGGCCCAGATCGCGATCTTCAGGCTCGTCGCGTCTCCCGGGCGGTCGTCGTAGAAGATCAGCTCGCGGCCGTCGGGCAGGCCCCCGATCTCGCGCTCGAACTCCATCGGGTTGACCCGGATCGCGCCCTTCACCTGCTCCTCGGACTCCCGGTAGCCCAGGTCGCGGACGTCGATGGGCTGGACCGCGTCGCCCATCCGGAACGCGGCGGCGAGGTTGACCGGCTGCCACCGCGAGACGTCATCCCAGGCCATTCGCCCCCCCTGCCGCTGCGGGTCGCTCCAACGCTACCAGCCGCTCCGCGTCGGCCAGCGAGGACGCCCCGACGAGCTCCAGCACGCTCGCCGCGTAGGCGTCCGTGAGCGGGGTGCGCACGCCCGCCTCGACCGCTCCCCGCAGGTAGGCGACGCCGTTGCGGGGGCCGTGGCTCGCGCTCTCCACGGCGCGCCGGGCGAGGGCGGTGGGGACCATGTCCCGCTCCGTCAGGTTCCGCGGCAGGCTCGCGCTCAGCACCAGGCGATCCCCGCCCAGATCCACCTGCACGATCCCGCGCGTGCCGTCCAGGCCCTCGCGCTCGGCCAGCAGCCGCGCCGCGGCCGCCGCCTCCACGCCGTCGGCCAGGTGCAGCAGGGCGCCCTGCACGGACCCGCCGCGCGGGTGGGGCACGAGCACCGGCCCGCCCCCCCAGCGCCGCGACGCCCGCCCGTACTCGACCGGGAACGGCGTGCGGCAGGGCTCCGAGCCGACGACCACCGGCGCGAGCCCCGGGCCCGAGGTGATAGAGCAGGGAGCCGTAGGCGAGGATCGCCAGCCGGCGCTGGGGCACGGGCGAGGCGGGGACCGGCGTCACGTCCCCCGGAGCGAGCCGACCAGCTCGAGGACGGACGCCGCATGGCCCTTCGGCTTGACCTTGTAGAGCGCCTCCAACAGGGCGCCGTCGGCGCCGATGACGAACGTGCTGCGCTCGACGCCCATGTACCGCTTGCCGTACATGGACTTCTCCACCCAGACGCCGTAGGCCTCCGCGGCCTCGTGGTCGGGGTCGCTCAACAGCGTGAACGGCAAGCCGTGCTTGTCCCGGAACGTGGCGTGGCTCGTCACCGGGTCGGGGCTCACGCCGATCACGCGGGCCCCCGCCGCGTCGTAGTCGGCCTGGAGGTCGCGGAACTCGCAGGCCTCGGTCGTGCAGCCGCTGGTGTCGTCCCTGGGGTAGAAGTAGAGGACCACGGTGCCGCCGGCGAGGTCCGCCAGGCTCACCGTCGATCCGTCATCGGCCCGAAGCGTGAAGTCGGGCGCCGCCCGGCCCGCCTGGAGTCGCGCCATGGTCACCTCCGTGTATGGGCGAAGAGGAGGCTAGCCCGTCGACGGCTACCATCGCCGGGATGCCGACGATGCCGCCAGCACCGATCGTGCGGCCGGCGCGCGAGGACGACGCCGCGGCGATCGCCGCCGTGATCGTCGACGCGCTCTCGGACAAGTACGGCCCGGCCCTCGGGCGCGCCGCCGTCCGCGGGGTCGAGGGCCTCGTGCGGCGCGACGTCCGCGAGGTCTCCAGCTCCCGCTACTGGGTGGCCGAGGTGGAGGGGCGGGTCGCGGGCGGCGTCCATCTCGCCCTGGCCGACGACCGGGGCGCGGGCGCCCTGCAGGCCCTCGCCGCGGAGGTCGGGTGGGCCCGGGCCCTGCGCGCGGTCGCCGTCTTCAGCCTGCTGGGAACCGGGCGCGTCGCTCGTGACGAGGGCTACATCGACGAGCTGGGCGTGGCCGAGTGGGCCCGCCGGCGCGGGGTCGCCAGCGCCCTGCTGTCGGCCTGCGAGCGCGAGGCGCGGCGGGTCGGCAAGCGGCGGCTCACCCTCTGGGTGACGGCCGACAACCGCGCCGCCCGGCCGCTCTACGAGCGCTACGGCTTCCGCGAGGCGGCGCGGCGGCGCTGGGTGCTCGGGCGGCTGGTGTTCGGCGCGCCCGGGGCGATCTTCATGGAGCTGTCGCTCCCACCCCGCTGACGGCCTCGCCGGGCACCGGCTCCGCGGCCCGGACCGGCGCGGCGGGCAGCTCGAGGCGGGCGCGCCCGCCCGGCCCGGGCTCCAGGGTGAGGCGGCCGCCGAGGCGCTCCGCGAGGACACGGGCGACGCCCAGCCCGAGACCGGCCCCCGGGAACCCGTTCGCGCCGTCGCCGCGGCCGAAGGGCTCGACCGCAGCGCCCAGCTCCTCGCCCGGGATGCCGGGGCCGGTGTCGCTCACCGCCAGCTCGACGCCGCCGCCGGGCAGCGCCCGGCCCGAGATCGTGATCGTGCCTCCGCGGGGGGTGAAGGTCGCGGAGTTGGCCATCAGCTCGGACAGGATCTCGTGCACCAGCACCGAGTCCGTGTGCATCGGCGGGAGCGCCGCGGGCAGGTCGGTCTCGAGGCGCAGGCCGCGGTCCCGCAGCTTCTGATCGAAGGCCGCCGCGAGCCCGTAGGCGACGCCGGCGGCCCCGACCGCGCTCATCCGCACGGGCCGTGCCCGCGGGTCGTTCTCCGTCCCGCGCAGGATCTGGGCCACCAGCCGCTCCATCCTGTCCCCCGCGGCGAGCACGCGCCGCACGGCCGGGGCGGCCGTCGCCGGGACCTGGGCCAGGAGATCCGAGCCGATGGCCTGGACCTCGCTCACCGGAGCCTGAAGGTGGCGGGCGGCGGAGCCGGTGAGCTGGCGGCGCAGCGCCGCGAGCCGCGCCTGCTCGGTCCGCTCGCCCACCGTCACCATCCGGCCGCCTGGGACCCCCCAGGCGTCCACCTCGAGGGCTCGCCCGTCGCCCATGGACAGCCGGCGCGAGACCGGGCCCGCCGCCTCGAGGCCCGCCTGCACGGCCTCGTCGATCGCGGCCGCGTCGGCCGGGGCGGCGTCGGCGACCAGCCGCTCCAGGGCCTCGTTCCGGATCAGGCTGCCCGCGGGCGTGCGGGCGGCCGCCGGCTGGGCCATCGGCTCCAGGGCCGCGCCCAGCGCCTCGACGCGGGCCTCGGCGGCGTCCTGGAGCTCCGCCGCGCGGCCCGAGAGCGCCCCGACGGCGCGCGAGAGCCGGCGCATCTCCCCACGCCCGGCCTCCGGCACCGGCGTCGGGCGCCCGGCCGCGGTGGCCTCGGCCGCGGCGGCGATCGCCCGCTGGCGCGACGCCGACCGCGCCCCGAGGACCCACGCGGCGCCCGCCCCGAGCGCCGCCAGGGCGGCCACCAGCGCCCCGAGCGGCCAGAGCCCGGTCCCCAGGCTCCCCGCCCCCGGCGCCAGCGGCTGCCGCAGGACGATCCGGGCGCCGGACGGGAGCTCCCGCGTCGCCTGGACCGCCCCGTCCCTGAGCGCCCACCCCTCGACCCCGGCCGTCGCGAGCCCCGCCGGCCAGGACGCCGCGCCCGCGCCCCAGGCGGACGCGGGCCCGCCGGCCTCGAGCTTCACCCGCCCCGCGGGCCCGACGAGGCGCGCCGGGACGCCGGCGCCCTCGAGCGCCGCTCGGGCCGCGCGCGCGTCGGCGGGGTCGATGCGGGCCGCGAGCGCGTCTGCCGTGCGGGAGAGCGGCTCGCCGGCGCGCGCCACCTCGCGGCGCAGGTCGAGCCCCACGGCGAACGCCGCCACCAGGCCGAGCGCGCAGGCCAGGAGCAGGAACGCGGCGAGGGCTGGCCGCCAGGGGCGGAATCGGCGATGCTCGGGATGCATGCTTCGGCAGGGCTTCGCCCTCTGCGGGCGAAAATCCTTCCGCCGCCCGGCACCGGGGCGGAGGATGGGGGAGACCGAGGGGTGGACATGCGCGAGACTGTGCGGCCATGAGCGACGTGGAGGAATGGCCCAGGGCGCGCGGCGGCCGTGCCGGGCGGGGCGAGCGGACCCTGACCGCCAGCGAGGCGGCCGCGCTGATCGGCGTGAGCGTCGCCACCGTGCGCGGGTGGGCCGACCAGGGCCGGCTCCCGTCCCACCGCACCGTCGGCGGCCACCGGCGCTTCGAGCTCGAGGAGCTCCGGGAGTGGCTGACCGACCGCGGCGCCCCGGCGCCCGAGCCGCGGCGCCTGCGCCGCCCTCCCCAGGACGTCCCGCCCGCCCCCCTGCTCGCGCGCGAGCTGAACCTCAGGACGGAGGCGATCGTCGAGCGGGTGCTCGACGGTTACGACGCGGACGTGGTGACGCCCCTCCCCGCCCCCACCGCGCCGGCCATGCGCCGGCTCACGGTGCGCTTCCTTCGCATCCTCACCGCGGGCCTCGAGAGCGGCCGGCCGGGGGTCTCGATGGGGCGGGCCGAGCTCACGGGCCTGCGCGGCGGGCTGCAGGGCCCGGCCGGCCTCGGCGTGCTCGCCGAGCACACGCGCGTGGCGATCGCGGTCGCCATGGAGGCCGAGGAGGCGCGCCGCGAGGGCGTCTCGATGGAGCCCCAGGCGATGGCCGCGCTCTACGCGGTCATCGACCACGCCCAGGCCGCCGTCGGGCGGGGGTTCGAGCAGGCCCACGGCGACGCCTCGGGGGCCCCGGCGACGAGCTGAGGGCCGGAGGGGCCCGGCGGCCTCAGTGGGCCGCCGTCGCGGCGTCCTGCGCCTCCTCGGCCCCGCTGGGCTGCTCGGCGCGGATGAGGGTCGCGGCGACCACCGCGGCCGCCACGGCGAAGACGGCTCCGATCACGAAGGCGGCGTTGTAGCCGCCGTTGAGGGCGGCGAGCTCGTCCTCGCCGGACGAGCGCAGGCTGTCGGATCGCGCCGCGGCGACGCTGGCCAGGGCGGCGAGGGCGAGGGCGCCGCCCATCATGAACGCGGTGTTGACCACGCCCGAGGCCAGCCCGAACTCGGTCTGCGCCACGCCGCTCATGGCGGCCAGCAGCAGCGGGTTGAACGCGATGCCCGCGCCGAGGCCGATCGCGATCGTCCCCGGGAGCACGTTGACCAGCAGGCTCCCGTCCACGGGCGTCCGGGCGAAGAGGACGAGGCCGACGGCCATCAGGGCCAGGCCCGTCACCAGCGGGGCCTTGATGCCGAAGCGCATCACCAGCTTGTCCGAGAACAGCGAGGAGCCGCCCCAGATCACCATCGAGGGCAGGTAGGCCAGGCCGACCTCGAGCGGCGTGTAGCCGAGGATCTGCTGGAGGTAGAGCGCCGAGAAGAAGAACCAGGCGAACAGGCCGCCGGCCATGAGCACCCCGACGACGTTCGCCGCCGAGACGTTGCGGTTCCGGAACAGGCTCAGCGGCATGAGGGGCGAGGAGACGCGGGACTCGATCGCGAGGAAGGCCACCAGGAGGGCCGCCGCCGCGCCGAGCAGCCCGAGCGTCCGCGCCGACCCCCAGCCGGTCTCGTTGCCGTTGACGATCGCGTAGACGGCGAGCATCAGCGCCCCGGTCACGGTCACGGCGCCGGCCACGTCGACGCGACCGCCGGCCGCCGCTCCGCGCGCCTCGGGCAGGAGCCGCAGCGACAGCGCGTAGACGGCCACCCCGACCGGGATGTTGACGAGGAAGATCCAGTGCCACGAGAGCGCGTCGGTGAGCACGCCGCCCAGGAGGACCCCGGCCGTGCCGCCCCCCGACAGGACGAAGCCGAAGATCCCCATCGCCTTGGCTCGCTCCGCGGGCTCCGTGAAGAGCGTCATGATCAGCGAGAGCGCCACGGCGGACACCAGCGCGCCGCCGAGCCCCTGGACGGCCCGCGCCCCGACCAGCATGCCCTGCGTCGTCGCCAGGCCGCAGGCGAGCGAGGCCGCGGTGAAGAGCGCGATCCCGGCGAGGAACATCCGCCGCTGCCCGAGCAGGTCGCCGAGGCGGCCGCCCAGCAGGAGGAAGCCGCCGAACGTCAGCAGGTAGGCGTTCACCACCCACGCGAGCGACGTCTCGGAGAACCCGAGGTCGTCCCGGATCGACGGCAGGGCGACGTTCACGATCGTCCCGTCGAGGACGATCATCAGATCGCCCAGGCAGAGGACGATCAGCGCCAGCCAGCGCGCGCGGCGGTCCATTGTCATCAGCTCTTCCCAGGTCGGCGGTGGGTCACGCCACCCGTGTGACGGAGCGTCACCGCGGAACTCATCGCTGCGGGGCGCCCGCCTCGAGCAGCTCGGCGTACCGGTCGCGGAGAGCCTGCCATCCCCACCGCTTCGCCGCCTCGCCGGTCGCCGGCCCGCGCGGGTGCCCGTCGAGCAGCGCGTCCAGGGAGTCGAGGCAGATCTGCCAGCCCGCGCCGTAGCTCGGCGCCATCTCGCGCTCGGCGAAGCTGTGGCGAAGCGTGAGCAGCGTGCCTCCGCCGGCCCGGGGGGCCAGCTCCCAGCGCAGCAGGTCGGCGTCCCAGACGTGCTCCAGCAGCCGCGGGGGGTCGGCGATCCTCACGTCGCCGGGGAGCCGCTCGACACCCTCGCCGCCGACCGTCGTGAGCATCGCGGGGCCGGGGGTCCCGAGGTCGCGATCGGATCGGAACGGCGCCCATGCGGCCTGCTGCTCGGGCTCGACGAGCGCCGCCCAGACCGCCGCCGGAGGGTGGGCGAACGAGCGCTGCAGCACGAGCACCCAGCGATCGCCGGCGCCCGCGAGGGTGGCGGGCAGCGGTGGTCCGGGCCGGTGGTCGCTCATCGGTCCCTCCTGGAGTCGAGGTGGCGCTCGAGCGCGTCGAGGTGGGCGCTCCACATCGCGCGGTAGGGGGCCAACCACTCGTCGGCGGATCGCAGCCCGTCGTGGCGAAGCCGGTAGATCCGCTGCTGGGCGGCCGCGGTTGACGTCGCGAGGCCCGCGTCGCGCAGCACCTTCAGGTGCTTCGACACGGCGGGCTGGGACATGCCCAGCGCCGCGACGAGCTCGCCGACGCTGCGGTCATGGCCGCGCAGCTCGTCGAGGATCCGGCGGCGGGTCGGGTCGCCGATCACGGCGAAGACGTCGGCCATGAGGTGAGTATGCACTTTCAGTTATATGCCTGTCAAGGAATGTAGCTCGACTGCCGCGCCGCCTCGGAAGATCGTCGTCGCCGCTCCTCGGGTTCCGCCGCCTTTCTCGATCCGCGCAGCGGTTCCACGGCACCGCGCCTGATCGCGGACGGGGAAATGGGAGAGCCCCGCCGAGGCGGGGCTCTCCGTTAGCAGGCCGTAAGCCGGATTCTGTCGTGGGCAGCCATCCATCTGGGACGCCCGTCGCCGGGCGCCTCGAGCGGCCGACCTGGGGCTGGGCGAGCAACCCGTGACGCCCCGATTTGGCCTTGCACCGGGTGGGGTTTACCCAGCCGGCCTGTCACCAGACCGCTGGTGCGCTCTTACCGCACCTTTTCACCGTTGCCGCCGGCGCGAGGCCGGAGGCTGTGTCGTTTCTGTGGCACTTTCCCTGGGGTTTCCCCCGCTGGCCGTTAACCAGCACCCTGCTCTGCGGTGTCCGGACTTTCCTCGAGCCGCTCGCGCGACCCGCGGCTGCCTGGCCTGCGGTGGGAAGGGTAGCGCCCCGGAGCCTCCCCCAGGCTCGAGGGCGCCACCATGCCGGGTCAGAGCGCCCGCATCACCCCCACGACGACGCCGCACAGCGCGACCTCGTCGGCCACGATCGGCGCGTAGGCGTCGTTCTCGGGGACGAGCTCGACCCGCCCCTCGGCGCGGCGCAGCCGCTTCACGGTCGCCTCGTCCTCGATCCGGGCCACGACGATCTCGCCGTCCTCGGCCGTCTGGGCGCGCCGCACGACCACCATGTCCCCGTCGAGGATCCCCGCGCCGACCATGGAGTCGCCGGTCACGCGGAGCAGGAAGTCGCCCGCGAAGGGCGTCGAGACCCAGTCCTCGACGTCCTGCTCGGCCAGGCGCGGCGCGCCGGCCGCCACCGATCCCACGAGCGGCAGCGCCTCGACGCGCGGGCGGCCGATCGCGGGCGCCGGCTCGTCGGCCTCGCGGCGCACGAACATCGCGCGCGGCTTTGAGGGGTCGCGCTTGATGTGGCCGCCGGCCTCGAGCTTGGCGAGGTGCGCGTGGACCGTCGACGGGGACGCGAGCCCGACGCCAAGCCCGATCTCGCGGACCGTCGGCGGATATCCGGTGTCTCGGCAATGCCGGGAGATGAACTCCAGGATCGCGGCCTGCCGTTCACTCAGCTCGTCCATGCGGATCCGCCTCCGGGGCGCGAACAGGTGTTCTGCGCACGCTAGCAAAGCACCCCGGACGGAATCCAGGGCGGCGCGGGGCCGCCGCTATACTGACGCGACCACGCGCCTGTGGCGGAATTGGTAGACGCGCAAGGTTGAGGGCCTTGTGGGCCGTATGGCCCGTGGAGGTTCAAGTCCTCTCGGGCGCACCTTAGGAAGCCCCGCAAATGCGGGGTTTTCGTCTACTTGGGGCCGGTGCTGGCGATGCGCTCGGGGGCGTCTGTGCTCCCGGCGTGCTCCCGAAAATCGGCCGGGGCGCTCGCGGAGGCATCCGTGCTCCCGGCCTGCTCCCGAGCCGGTGCGGTCGCACGCTCGCCCCGCGCGTCGAGCTCGGCCAGCCGCTCGCGCTGGCCGGCCAGGGTGCCGGGCATGATGTGGCCGTAGCGGTCGAAGGTGGTCGTGATCGAGGCGTGCCCGGCGGCGACCTGGACCTCCTTGGGGCTGAACCCGGCCTCGATTCATCCGGCTGATGGCGTGGTGGCGTAGCGCGTGGATCGGCCGGTGAGGCACCTCGGCGCGACGCTGGGCCCGTCGCCATGCCCGGTCCAGCACCTCCGGCGCCAGGTGGTCGCCGGTCGGGGTCGCCAGGACCCAGCCCGGCTCGTCCTCCAGCTCTTCGCGGGCCGCTCGGGCGTCGGCCAGGGCCGCCACGAGGGCCGGCCCGAGCGGCACCACCCTGCGCCCGGCGCGCGTCTTGGGCTCCTGGAGCCCGTGTCGGTTATAGGAGCGGCGCACCAGCAGCTTACCCGCCCCCAGGTCCACGTCCTCGAACCGCAGCGCGAGTACCTCGCCCCGGCGCAGCCCGGCGTGGGCGGCCAGCAGGAAGCCCAGCCGGTAGCGGTCCTCACAGGCGGCGAGCGCCCGGGCCACCTCATCGGCGCTCGGGATGTCGACCTCCTCACGCTCCCGGCGCGGGGGTGCCACCCCGGCAGCGGGAGAGGCCGAGATCAGCTCCCACCTCACCGCGGTCGAGAGGATCGCCTTCACCACCACCAGCACGTTGGCGATGGTCTTTGGCGACCAGCGGCCGTCGGCGCTCATCGCTGCCACCAGCCGCTCGATCGAGTCGCGGCGCACGTCGCGCAGCGGCACCTGGTCGAACCAGGGCTCCAGGTGCAGGTCAATGATGCGCCGGTAGTGGTCGACCGTGGCCGGCTTGAGCCGCGGCGCCTGCGCCTCGAGGTAGCGCAGAGCAAAGGCCGTGAAGCCCTCGCGACTGGGCTGGGCCAGCCGGCCGCGGGCTGCCTGGCCGACGACTTCGGCCAGCGCGGCCTCAGCCTCGCGCTTGCTGGCAAAGCCGCCCTGTCCGACGCGCCGGCCGTTGCGGATCAGTCGGAAGCACCAACTCCCGGCGCAGCGGCAGCGCCCGTCGCCCCGGACGGCTGGGCAGGCGACGCTGTGGCGCTGGTAGGCGCGGCCCACGCGGCGGGCGGCCATCAGGCCGCCCCTCGCAGGCTCAAGATCGGGATCATGCTCGCCCCTCCTGATCCCAGAGATCCGCGGCCCGGCGCGAGTAGGGGGCGTGGAGCCGTGCTCCCCGGATGCTCCCGAGGCCGAAGTATCGCGCGAGCGTGGCCCGAGCAGGTCTCGGGCGCCATCCGCGCAGCTACAGCTGCCGAGGGCCGTCGAGGCGCTCCCCGGCGCGGGCCCAGAGGCGCTCGGCCACCCGTGGCTCGAGCGCATGGCGTGAGACGCCTCCCTCGGACGATGAGCAGGAGCGCAGGTCGAGACTGCTCCTCCCCCACGAAGGGACCAGTCTCGGGCGCCTCGCTCCGAGGGGCGCCGGCTGGCGCTTGACCAAACGCGGCAGCGGCCCGACGACTTCTGAAACCGCTTCTTACGGTGCGCCCGCATCGGGCCGCATCGCCTTGCTCATGGCGAGCGCGTCGAGGAGCATGATCGTGCCCGCAACCAACGCCCACAGCCCGGCGACCGTGGCGACCGTCTGCGTCACCTCGTCGACCGCGATCAAGACCACCCCGATGGCGATCTCGCTGACGCCGAGGACGATCCTCAGCACCGGCCGTGGCGGATCGCTCACCTGCTCGCTGCGGAAGGCGCCCGCGAGGCGCAGCGTGCCGGTGAGCACCGCCGCGACCCCGAGGATGGCCAGGGCCGTGTCGAGCGAGATCACGTCCTGGATGAGGGATCGCGCGAGCAGGATCGCCGCGGCGGCGACGCCCACCACCCCTGCCGCCACTGCGACCCTGGAACCGCGGGCTCCGCGGTTCGTGCGCGCCCACGCCAACGTCAAGAGCGCGCCGACCAGCCAGTACGTGCCGATGAGGTTCGCGAGGACGGGGCGGTTGGTTCCGGATGCGAAGAAGGCGATGGCAAGCCCGATCACTAGGACGGAGCGGAGCACGAGGGACCACCACAGGAGCGTCCGGCGCGCCGACGCTCGGCGGTCGGCCGCCGCTCCTGCGGCTTCCCCGACTTCCGGCCTTGATGCGCGGATTCTGGCCCTCCCAGCAATGCTCAACTGTGCGGGCGATCGAGGCTGGTCGGGAGACGCGACCGTCCCTGTCGACGAGGCCCTCTGGCGTCGGAACCCGCGTACAAGGCGGCTGGCCCTCGCCCTAGGGACGCTGTTGGCCGCGGCATCCGCTGGCGACAGTCCAGGCGCTCGGCAATCCCTCTCGAAGAGCTTGGGCTACCTCGGGCTGGAGGTGGCCTTGGACGACGAGCTCATCCACCGCCTCGACCGTGGCGTCGACCAGCCGGGCGGCCTCGGCCTGGCGCTCACGCGCGAGGCGCTCCTCGGGCTCGAGCTGCTGCGAGGCGGTGGCCAGCTTGGCCATCAGCTCCACGTGGGCGCGGCTGGCCGCGAGCGCCTGTAGCTCGAGGCGGGCGTTCCCCTTGGCCCTGGCCTCAGCGGCAATGCGTCGCGCGTCGCGCTCCAGCCCGGCGGTGTAGTCCGCGAGCCCGGCGTAGACCTCGGCCTGGGAGGCTGACCACTCGGCGAGGACCGGTGCGCCGATGTGTGCCTTGTGCCGCTGGACCGCCGCCTCGCCGAGCGACCATCGCTTCGCTATGCGTCGGTGCGGCTCGCCCTGGACGAGCGCGCGGTCGACCTCGGTTCGGGCCTGATGGCGACAGACGGTGCAGGTGCGTGGCATGGGCCAATCCTCATCCAAGCAGGCCATGACTCGCTACGACGAGCGCCAATCGCCGCTCCCGCCGAACAGTTGCGTCAGGAACAGCATGAAAGCTCCCGTACTTGGCGGATTACAGGCCCTCTCCCAAGTCGGCGATGTATTTGATCCCCGTGACACTCGGCAGGAACACGTACGCAGCGGCCTTGGTCGTGATGAAGCTCGAGAGACCTCTCACCTCGATCGGCGGGCCTCCGTCTCCCTGCGGTATGACGAAGATGCTCTCCGCTGGGTCCTGGGTGCCGATCAGTGGATCCCTCGACTCGGGGCGGAGCCTGACGCCCCCGGCGAATTCGCTGTCATTGACCCAACGCCGCAGAACGAACTCGTACTGGTTCTCGATGTTCGAGTTGATGAACTGAAAGAGCATCCCGCGCTCGATGCCATCGTGAGGTTTGCTTGGATCATAGGCCGGCCCGTACGGCAGACCGCGACGAATCAGCCGGTGGGAGTTGTTGCTGCCGCCGGGCACCCCCTGGCCCGCGATCGGTTGACCTCGTGGATTCACGCGGCGTATGTGTGCGCCGACGGGACAGCGGATCCCCTTCGGATCTCCCGAACCATCGGCATCCACATACCCGAAATCGTTCAACTCTTCGGGCGAGATCCCTCCCGCAGGGCTATCCGTGTCCGGTGACAAGGCGAGAGGAACGCCGTTGCGCCATCGCCCGCACATCTTTGCGGCCAGCAGCTCGGGATCGATCGTGTCTCTTGTTCGACTGCAGGAAGTCTTCGAAGCCAACGACGTCGGTCTCGACCTTCTTGAAGACCGCGAAGCTCCCGTTGAGGCCCAGCGTTCGCGGCTCGGGAACGACGTAGTTCTCGGCGTCGTCCCGCAAGACGAAGAGCCATGGCTCGCAGGGCTCCTGGTGATCGGGCTGATACTGCTCCGGGCCGCCGCGAATGGTGGGCGTACTGATTCCGTCGGTATATCCGAAGTGAACCTTGGCCGTCGGCACGGGTTGGCCATCTTGCATCTCCATCAACGCCATCCCGTCCTGGCGCCAGATCTCTCGGAAGGCGTCTCCCTCGGCAAACCAGGCGGACAACCTGTCGCTGTAGCTCGTCATCGCCTCCGGGCTGATGGCGTGCAGCGTCACCAGGACGTGATCCTCCCCTCCTCCGAAACCCCCGATCCAGTTCGCGGGGGAACCTGCTCCGGTGTCGCCGACCAACTCCGCTCGTTGTGCGGCTCCTTCGGTGAACGCGCCGAATGACTCGAAGGAGAGCGCCGGGACGCGTTCCTCGATCTCCAGCGCCACCAGCCCGGGCCACGTGATACCGATGTTGAGGCAATAATCGGGCCTGTGATGCGGGGGATCGGCGGGATTGTCTCGCCGGTCCGGGCCCGAACCCCACGTGCCAGTCCGCTGCGGTCGTGATCTGCGGGGTGTCGGATTCGTCGCCGTTGACGAGCCGTCCGAGTTGCCTGCGCGCGTGTGCCGGATCTCCGACCGCCAGCAGGAAATGCCGCACCATCGGCATTCTGTAGGCGCGGAGGATGAACCCCTGAATGTCCGCGAGGTCGAGCGCGGACCCATCTCTCGCGCCCGAACCGCCCTCACCCCCTGGGTGGTCATGCCGCCGTCGACCAAGCAGCCGGCGAAGAACCCCCGGGCGCTTCTTCGGCGGTGCTGCCTGTGTGTTCGTGACCACGTGACGGGCCTGCTATCCGGCGGTGTCCGCTGGTGACTCGCGATCGGCCAGCAGGGCTCGAATGTCTTGAACCGAGAGGCCTGGATAGGCGCTGTAAAACCCGATCGCCGGATAGTTGTTCTCCAAAGCCCACTGATAGAACGCCTGGGCGTTCTTTGCTACTGGGGTTGGCGGCCCGCCAACGACATGTGGAAAGACAGCATCGAAAGCGAACGAGGTCTTTTCTGCGAAGTCCTGGATGTACTTCGCGAAATCACCGTCGAAGATCGTGAAAAACCCTAAGCGGTTGTTCTCAAAGGGCACCCAACCGGAGAAATGCAGCGTACCAATAGAATCTGACGCGTCGTGCCCCTCTTCCCGACCAGAGCCGGCGCGACCAGCTTCGAGCAAAACCTTGCACACGTGACTTGAAGGTCATGTATGTCAGCAAGGTGCCCTGCGAGGTATTGCCCGTGAAGCCCGCCGCACGCGCGCACGCCTTGATGTCCTGAACCGACGCATCCTCGTAAGCGAAGTACTCATCAATAGGCTCGCGGACCTGACGCTTCAGCCATTTGATCGACCCGCTCACGGTTATCAGCCACGGGCGTCGCCGGAGGGTCGTCCACGTGCTCGAAGATGCCGTCAAACACCGGGCCGGCGCTCTCCACGAGCCGCTCAATATGCTGGTTCGCCCTCGCCGTCAATGTCCGAAATGAAGAGAAGCTTCTCGTCTCCCTCGACCATGAAACGGGAGAAATGCACCGTACCGAGGTCGTCCTGCGCCTTCGCGAGGTCCGGCATCAAGGGGGGCAGCTCTTCGGGTAGCGCCTTGGCGTTGGCGGGTACCTTTGATCGGGAAGTCGATCACGAGATGACTTTGGCTCATGAGTTCTCCTTGAAGCCCGAGCCCTTCTTCGGCGGTGCTGCCTGTGTGTTCGTGACCACGTGACGGCGCTCGCTATCCAGCGCTGGCCGACGGTGACTCGCGATCGGCCAGCAGGGCTCGGATGTCCTGAACCCCGAGGCCTGGATAGGCGCTGTAAAACCCGATGGCCGGATGGTTGTTCTCCAATGCCCACTGATAGAACGCCTGGGCGTTCTTTCCCACTGGGGTTGGCGGCGCGCCAATGACATGTGGAAAGACGGTATCGAAAACGAGCGAGTTCTTGTCCGCGAAGTCCTGGATGTACTTCGCGAAATCACCGTCGTAGATCGTGAAGAAGCCGATGTGCTTCTTCTCAAAGGGCACCCAATGGGCGACATGCAGCGTCCCAAGCGCATCCGACGCTTTGTTGGCCTCGTCTCGAATGCGCCTCGGGGCGACGACTTCAGGGAAAGTGCTTCATGACGTGACTTGATGGACATGTATGTCAGCAAGGGGCCCTGCGTGGTGTTGCCCGTGAAGCCCGCCGCACGCGCGGCCGCCTTGATGTCCTGAACCGAAGCGTCCCCGTAGGCGAAGTACGCATCGAGAGGCTCGCGGACGTGATGCTTCAGCCATTTGACGGCCCTCTGAGGGTTGCCGGCCACGGGCGTGGCCGGAGGGTCGTCCACGTGCTCGAAGATGGCGTCGAACACCGGGCCGGCGCGCTCCACGAGCCGCTCGATGTGCTCGTCGCCCTCGCCGTCGATGTCCGAGAGGAAGAGGAGCTTCTCGTCTCCCTCGATCATGAATCGGGAGAAATGCACGGTACCGAGCTCGTCCTGCGCTTTCGCGAGATCGGGCATCAACGGGGGCAGCTCGTCGGCGAGCGCCTTGGCGTCGGCGGGTGCCCTCGATCGGGAAGTCGATCACGAGATGACTTTGGCTCATCGAGTTCTCCTCACGTGTCAAGCGCTGATGCCGTGCGCCGTGGCGACGTGGGCGCCGGCCTCGTGCAGAGCCTTCTCGTCCTCATGTCTCGCCGGCTTGAGGTCGAAGATGACCTTCCTCACGGTCCCCGTGAACGCATACGGAGCCTTGGCCGCGTAGGCGCGGTTGACGACCAGGCCGTTGTCGCGGCCGACGTCCATGCCGGCGTAGCCGGAGAAGCGGACGGGGACAGTCCTTTCCATCCGCCCCTCGCCGATCTTCTCGTCGTTCGCGTACAGGGAGACCATTCCGCCGGCCGAGGGTTCTTGCCGGTCGGCGTCGAACTGCATGCGGACCGTGACGTCCCCGGTCGGGATCGGCTCGGTCGAGACCTGCTCGTACCGCTCGACGCCCATCATCGAGTAGCTGTGGTGAAGCAGGCCGCTCTCGTCGACCCAGAGCGAGAAGCCGCCCATCTCGTCCGCCTCGGCGACGATCACGCCCTCGGCGCCCTGTGCCGGCACCGTGAGCTGCGCCTCGATCGCGTAGGAGCGGCCGTAGACGCGCGGGATCATCCCGGCCGCGATGTTCTCGACGTCGCCGTAGAACGTGTATGTCGTGATCGTCGGCATCGGCGGCAGAATTCCGAAGAAGACCGAGAGCGCGCCCAGCAGCGGCAACACGTTGTGCTTCTCGGCCTCCTGCCAGAAGAGCTCCTTCAGCTCGGCCAGCTTCTCCGGGTTCTCCGCGGCCAGGTCGTTCGCCTGGCTGAAGTCGTCGGGGAGGTAGTACAGCTCCCAGGTGTCCTGCTCCGGGTCGTAGGCTCCGGGTGCGAACCTCGCCATCGTCGCCGGCGAGAGGTCCCAGGGGATGCGGTCGAGCTTGCAGGCGGCCCACCAGCCGTCCTTGTAGATCGCCCGGTTGCCGACGATCTCGAAGTACTGCACGGTGTGCCGCTCGGCGGCGTTCGCGTCGTCGAAGCTGTAGAGGAAGCTCGTGCCCTCCATCGGCTTCTGGCCGACCCCGTCGACGACCTTGGCCTCGGGGATGCCGGCCGCCTCGAGGATGGTCGGCCCGATGTCGATGCAGTGGGTGAACTGCGACCGAAGCCCGCCGGCGTCCTTGATCCGCTCCGGCCAGGAGACGACCATGCCGTTGCGGGTGCCGCCGAGGTGGGAGGCGACCTGCTTGCCCCACCGGAAGGGCGTGTTCCCGGCCCACGCCCAGGCGGCGGCGTAGTGGGGCGCGTACGCGTCGGTGCCCCAGGCGTCGAGCCCGCCGTACTGCTCGATCAGCGAGAGCTGCTGCTCGGAGGTGAGGGCGATCCCGTTCTGCATCGTCAGCTCGTTGAAGGAGCCGGTGATCGTGCCCTCCATGCTCGCGCCGTTGTCCCCGAAGATGTAGATGACGAGCGTGTTGTCGAGCTCGCCCATCTCCCCGACCGCGTCGAGCAGGCGGCCGACGTTCCAGTCGGCGTTCTCCTGGAAGCCGGCGTAGACCTCCATCTGCCGCGCGTACAGCGTCTTCTCGCTGTCCGAGAGCGAGTCCCAGGCCGGGAGTTCGTCCGGCCTCGGCGTGAGCATCGCGTCCGGGGGGATCACGCCCAGTTGCTTCTGCCGTTCGAAGGTCTCCTCGCGGAGCACGTCCCAGCCCTGGTCGAACTCGCCGCGGTACTTCTCGCTCCACTCGACCGCGACCTGGTGGGGCGCGTGCGAGCACCCGGTCGAGTAGTAGATGAACCACGGCTTCTCCTGGTCCTGGGCGCGCACCTCGTGCAGCCAGCGCACCGCCTGGTCGGTGAGGTCGTCCGGCCAGTAGTACTGCTTGCCGTCCTCGCCCTCCGGGACGCCGAGGGTCGTGTTGTCCTGCGTGATCACCGGGTCGTACTGGCCCGCCTCGCCGCCGAGGATGCCCCAGAAGCGGTCGAATCCCCAGGCGTTCGGCCAGCGGTCGAACGGCCCGGCCGCCCCCTGCATGTGATCGGGCGTCATGTGCCACTTGCCGAACCCGGCGGTCGAGTAGCCGTTGCCCTGAAGCGCGCGGACGAAGGGAGCGCAGTCCTTCGGCACGCTCGCCGAGTAGCCGGGGAACGGGCCGGGGAACTCGCCGATCGACCCGAACCCCACGGTGTGGTGGTTGCGGCCCGTCAGCAGGGCGGCCCGGGTGGGCGAGCAGAGCGCGGTGACGTGGAAGCGGTTGTAGCTGAGGCCCTGCTCGGCGACCCGCGTCATGGCCGGCGTGGAGACGGGCCCGCCGAACGTGGACGGGTTGCCGAAGCCCGCGTCGTCGATCAGGACGAGCAGCACGTTCGGCGCGCCCTCCGGGGGCGACGGCGTCATGTTGATCGTCCAGTCGGGGACGGACGCGTCGAGCGTGCGCCCGATCGTGCCGCCGAAGTTCGGATCCGGGATCGGAAGCACCGTTCGGTCGGGGCTGAACTTCCCCATCGCCTCGGCGAGCGATTCCTTCAGGGCGCCGGTGCCCTTCTTGTCGCCCTGGACGACCGACCGGATCAGCGCGCCCGCGAGCGCCCGCTCGACGCCGAGCCGCTGCTCGTCGTCGAAGACCGCGATGATCCCGGCCGACCCCGGCGGCAGGTTCTCGCCGATCTTGTCGTGGATCTCGCCCTCGACCCGATGGTCGGCGAACTTGCCGATCACCCGGCCCGCGACCGCGCCGACGGCGACCGACGCGAGCAGCGGGGGGGCGAAGAGGCCAACCGCGAGCCCGACCCCGCCGCCCCAGCCCGTCCCCTTGCGGCCGCGGTTGTCGCCCGTTTGCCGCACGCCGACGCTGCCGTCCTGCTCGTGCGTCACGAGGATGACGCCCTCGATCGAGACCTGCTTCTCCTTGACGAGCGCGAGGAGCGACTCGAAGTCCTTCGTCGCCTCGTCGATGTCCTGGTAGCCCGCGACGAGCACGTCGGTCGGTGTCTCGGCCATCACGAAACTCCCTTCGAGCTCCTCGGCGTCCCGACGCTCCTCGAGGGCCGGGTCGGGCTGTTCGTGCTCGGCATGTTCCTGCCCCTCCGCTGGGCGGTCGGCGGGCCGGGCCCGGGCCGCGACTGATCGCGAGAGCATGGGGACCGGCGCCGACCTGCCCACGGCCCCGGAGCGATCACAGCGCAGGCGCCGCTGCGCGCGCATCCCCCACATCGGGTGATCCTCGGGGGGTGGCCGCCGCCGAGCTCGCCGGTGATCGGGTGATCGAGGCCTTCAGCCGCCGCCGGGCGCGGATCACCCAGCGCCGTGATGAGCACCCTACCTCGCATCGCCGCGGCCAGGCCACCAGGCCGGAGCATCGGCGGCGCCGGTCTGGACTGCGAGAGCCAGCGCGTCGAAGACTGTGCTGACCTCGTCGATCATGTCGTCCTCGAGCCTGAGAAAGGCGGAGCCTGCGACTTCGATGTGGTTACCGCTGGCCGGCAGCTCGGGCCGCTCGCCTGAGTGCGTTCCCGAGACCAGCCATTCGATTGCGATCCGATCCTTCTCTCTGATCTCCCGTAACAAGTCCATCTTGAGATCGGGCACGATCGCACGCCAGTACTCAACGCTCTCCTGCGCCATCGCGGGGCCGCCGCGCGTCGGCGTCGAATCATATGTGAAGCCATTGATGGACAAGGCCAGGTCCGGGGCGACGTACCTCTCGGCTTCGCTGAAGTCGCCCTTGTTCCATGCAGCGAGCATGAACTTCACGGCTGGGTGCTTCGGTTCGAGCCCATCCTCCTGCTTGGGGCGCTTGAAGTACCGCGTTCCCATCACGATGAGGGTCGGAATGACCGCGGCGTTGACGTCGGGGGACAGCATGTACTTGGCCATCGGCCAACTGCACGCTGCTGCAATGCCGAGCAGGAGAGCGTCCCGCGATCGTCGGCGGCCGTCGGCGCGTGCGGAATGATCAAGCATGAGACCTCCTCGTGGCTGCATCGTGATCCGTGGCTCGGGCCAGTCGTCGGCCAGCGGCCGCGCCTGCCGGCCGGCGTCCAGTCGGCGTGGCTCGCACGCGGAGTCTCGAGACGTGCCGCCTTGCCGCGCGCGGCGCGCTCGCCCACCGTGAGGTGGGGGACCGCTCGTGCGGCGGCTGCCGGGGGGTGCCGAGGTCCGGGACGGACTCATAGCCTGCACCTTGGATCGGGATCGGGCGGGGCGGGGACGGCGTCGCTGCCGGTGGTCGGGTCGGGCCGTTCGTGCTCGGCATCTTCGTGCCCCTCATCTGGGCCCTCGGCGCGTCCCTTCCGGGCCGGGCTGATCACGAAACCGTGGGGCCATCGCAGACGCGCCGACGGCCCCGGGCCATCACAGCGCGGAGGCCGCTGAGCGCGCATCCACCACATCGGGTGAATCCTCGAAGCAGCACCCACCATGAAGTCGAGGGGCGCATCGCGGCCGCGGGCTCTCACCCCATGTGGCTGATGCGGCTCACGAACCAGAAGGCGAGGCTTCGCACGAACCGGCACTCGGCCTTGTGGGCTCGGTCCGACATTCACGCTCGGTGCCATCGACGTCATAGGCTGGCGCCCGCATCCTGGTTGCGCCGGCAACCGGAGCCGAACTCAAGACGGGCGGCGCACCTTGATCGGCAGATCCAAGGCCTCAGCCGGGAGGAGGGCCCCGTGCATCCGGCGGAACCTGAGTAGCGGAGACTGAGGATGGGCGGCTCGGGTCTCGTCGCGATCGCGCTCCTCGTCCTCGCGTACGCCGCGGTTTCGCGACGGCTCTCGGGGTCCGTGATCACCGCCGCGATGGTGTTCGTCGTCGGCGGCATCCTGGTGAGCGAGGACGCCCTCGGCTGGCTCGACCCGACGATCCAGGACGAGTCGGTCCGCTGGGTCGCCGAGGCCACCCTGACGGTCGTGCTCTTTTCGGACGCCTCACGGATCGATTTCGCCGCGCTGCGACGCGAGTACATCGTGCCTCTTCGCCTGCTCGCGATCGGGCTGCCGCTGACCATCGGGGCCGGCGTCCTCGCCGGCGTCGCCGTGCTCGGAGAGCTCGCGCTGATCGAGGCCGTCCTGCTGGCGATCGTGCTCGCCCCGACGGACGCCGCTCTGGGGCAGGCGGTCGTCACCGATCCCCGGGTCCCCTCGCGCGTGCGTCAGGGGCTCAACGTCGAGAGCGGGCTCAACGATGGCATCTGCGTGCCCCTGCTCCTGATCGCGATCGCGATCGCCGAGGCGGAGGAGGGCGCGATCGGAGACGGCGCGGCGGTGCACCTGGTGCTCGAGGAGATCGGCTACGGATGCCTCGGGGGCGTGATTGCGGGAATCGCCGCCGCAGTCGTGGTCAAGGTGGGTGTCCCGCGCCGCCTCGTGGATTCGAACTGGGTCCAGGTCGTCCCGGTCGCGGGGGCCGGGCTCGCCTACGGGCTGGCCGTGTGGATGGGCGGCAGCGGGTTCATCGCGGCCTTCGTCGGCGGTGCCGTCTTCGGCGGGTTGCGTCGCGAGGTCGGGGGCGAGGTGACGCGCTTCCTCGAGGAGGCGGGCGGGCTGCTCGGGGCGGTCACGTTCGTCCTCTTCGGCGCCGTCATGCTCGTGCCAGTGCTCGACGACCTCTCCGCCGAGATCGTCCTCTATGCGCTTCTCAGCCTGACGGTCGTTCGCATGATCCCCGTGGGCCTGGCGATGCTCGGTTCCGGCGCCAGGGGGCCCACGGTCGCCTTCCTCGGCTGGTTCGGGCCGCGGGGGCTGGCGTCGATCGTGTTCGCGGTGATCCTCGTCGAGGATGCCGATCTCGCGAACGAGTCGGTGCTGCTGAACACGATCTTTCTCACGATCGGCCTCTCAGTCCTGCTTCACGGCCTCACCGCGGCCCCCCTCGCGAGGCGCTACGCAGCCTGGTTCGCGGCCCACCCGCACGACGCGGCGCCCGCGTTCGAGAGCGCGCCGGCTCCTGAACAGCGCCCGCAGCGCTGGGCGGCTGGGCTGCTACACGAGCATCCGGACGCCGAGGACACCTCGAGCAAGACGGCGTCGTAGTCTCGAGCCGGCCAGGCGTACGCCGTTCAAGGTTGGGCCGGATGAACACCGTCTACGAAATGCTCAGCTCGCGGGTGGGCACGACTCGTGGATGAGTCCGCCCGGCCCTCGCCCGAAGCGGACCAGCCACCTGTAGGCGGCGGCGCGCGAGCTGCCCATCCCGTGGGCGAGGTCGGCTGGGCGTTGGCCGCCCACGATCCGCTCGACCCAGGAGCCATTCCTCCCCGGAAGTCAGGCTGCCGTCAGCGTCGGCTCGAGCTCACGCGCGCCTCCTTCGTGCCCGAGTTGCGCGCCCATGGCCGCCTACCGCGCGGTGCCGGAGGAGGTCCCGCCCCCGTGGCGACGGCCGACCGACGATCGAGCCGTCGTGCTCGGGGCCGGGCTCCCTCGGCGGTGGAATGTCCTGGCCTCGGCGGCGGGGCTCTGGCCGCGGCGTCGAAATGGGCCACCTCGATCTCAGCGGCGGCGGGCGACCCGGCGAGAGGTGCGCCGTGCGACCCTGCGCGATCCCATCATCTCGACCTCCTGTGGTCGTGGCTGCCGGTTCGGATGCTACTTCTGCCCCGCGCTCTGCTCCAAGGCGTGGAGCTCCTCGGCCTCCTCGGCCGTGACCAGCCCGAGCTCGATCAGGTCGAGCGGGCTGATGAATCCGTCGCTGATGCGAAAGCCGCCCGCCCGGGCGATGGCGTCGCGCAGCGGCACGGCCCAGTGGTGCTCGATCAGCAGCAGGGCCGCCGCCGAGTCGTTGGGGATGTCCTCGAGGATGTCCCAGGCATCCTCGTCGTCGAAGACATGCACGCCTTCCGCGCCCGCCTCGGCGCCGGCCAGCGCGCCGGCCTCCATCCCCTCCTCGCCCTCGATTCCCAGGCCGATCAGCGCGCCGATCGTGGTGCCCAGCTCGATGGCCTCGTCCTTGGTCAGGTTGCTCAGGTGGGCGACCTCGATCTCGCCGGCGGCGTCCTTGTGCACCGCCAGGGCGTCGATGACGCGCACGGTGTCGCTCTCGCGCAGCCGCTCCAGCTCGGCGATGATCTCGCCGTGGAACTCCGGGTGCTGGAAGCCCAGCACGATCAGTTGCACCGGTCCGATTGCCATGCTCACTCCTCTCTCATGGGTGTCCGCTCGTGACGCGGGCTCGGGCTGCTTCGCCCTGACGCGTCGAGGTGGCCGTTCATGCGGCCCACCGAATTCGCGTTCGAGCTCCGCTTCCTGCCCGGGCGCAAGGGAGGTCACGATGAGGGTGCCGCCGTGCTCTCGGAGCGGCCCAAGGTCCTCGTCCTGGTCCTCGTCGGAGAGGAGAAGCGCCACGGCCGACGTGCCGGGCACCAGGGCCTCGCGGGCCCGCGCCAGGAATCCCTCGTCGACGCCGGCGTTGATCAGCGCTCCGAGCAGCGCCCCCGCGCTCGGGCCGTATGAGCTGCCCGGAACGGGAACGACGAGGATGAGCCCGAACAGAGCCTCCCAGAACATGCCCGGCAAGCCGCCCGCCGAGCCCGGGCGGCCAGTGGTCTCGACGGCGTAGCTGCCGGAGTCGGCAACGCTCACGGTGGCGGCCGACGCGAAGCAGTCCACGTCCAGGCATCCGGCTCGCAGGTCCCGCAGGGCGCGTGCCGCAGACCCCGGTCCCGCGAAGACGCTGAGCAGCAATTCGCTCACCTCAGGGGAGAGCTTGGCCCGGTCAGCGAACCGGCGCATCACCCCCTACGGGCGATTGGTCGCGGGCCAAGACCCCGTGCCGGCGCGCGCGCGCGACGGCGTCGGCGCGTCCGCTCGCATCGAGCTTGGTGTAGATCGACCTCACGTGGGCCTTGACCGTGTTCCGCGAGATGTGGAGCGTCTCGCCGATCTCGGCCAGGGACAGGTGCGTCGGCAGCAGCTCCAGCACCTTGAGCTCGGCGGCGGTGAGCGGCTCGCCGAGCACGCCGGCGCCGCCGCGGGCCGCCTCGAGCGCCCGCTCCGCCCGGACGAGCAGCCGGGGGAGCGTGCCGGCGTCAGGGTAGTTGGCCAGCTCCCGCCGCGCCTCCTCCAGCAACGCTCCCGCCAGCGGGAGGTCGCCGAGCGGCAAGGGCGGCCCGGCCCAGCAGCACGCGCGTCCGGATCGACCGCCACGGAGCCGCGGCGGCCCGGGGAAGGACCGATCGCGCCTTCTCGAGATGGACCCGCGCGCGCGAGAGATCACCGCTTCGGGCGCCGAGGCACGCGGCGGCGGTGTCGACGGAGGCGCTGAAGGTGTTGTCTCCGAGACTCCAGCTCGGCGATGAGCGCCAGCCCCTCGCCGAACCCTCGCCTCCGCCGCGTCAAGACGCCCCTCCTCCAGGGCGATCTGCGCGAGCACGCCCAGGGCAAGGATCGAGGCCATCGCCGCGGCCTCCCCGAGCGCCGACCCCTCCTCCAGGAGGGGCACCGCCTCTGCGGTCCGCCCGAGCAGCATCAGGCAGCAGCCGAGGACGACCGCCGCGTGCTCGTGCGCAGGGTGTCCGGCGGGGAGGAGGCGGTAGGCGGTGAGCGCGTCGGCGCGCATCCGGCTCACCCCCTCCCAGCCGTACGTCGCCTTGATGAGCGCCACCGCGGCCTCGCGCGACGTCTCGCCGACGGGCCCGAGGCCGTTCCAGCGCGCGCCTTCGGCGACCGCGACGTAGCGCCGCGCCCGCTCCCGCTCCCCGGACAGCGCCATCGCGTGAGCGGCGGTCATGGCCAACGGCCCCGAGCCGGCGATGACGTCCTCCGGGAAGGCCTCCAGCCAGCGGCGCACGGTGGCCAGGCGGCCGATCATGGTGAGCCCGCGTGCCGTGTGCACCACGAGCTCGGCCGCTCGGCGCATGTCTCGCGCGGCCAGCGCGTGCTGCACGGCCTCCTCGGGCGTCCCCTCCCGCTCGTGCCAGCGCGAGGCCCGGCGGTGAAGCGACGGCACGGCTCGCGCGTCCCGGCGGGCGAGCTCGGCGCGAAGGACGTCCCGGAAGAGGTGGTGGTAGCGGTACCACTCGCGCCGGCGATCGAGGGGCACGACGAAGAGGTTCGAGTGCTCGAGCGTGGCGATCTCCTGCGCCGAGTCCTGCGCAGTCCAAGACGGCGTCGCACAGGGGCGCCGAGAAGCGATCCAGGACCGACGTCCGCAGGAGGAAGGAGAGCCGCTCGGGCGGCAGGCGCGTGAGCAGCTCGCCGGAGAGGTAATCCACCAGATCGCGATCGTCGCCGGCCACCCCGATCCCTGAGCCGCGCCCGTCGCCGTCGTCCCGGAGCGCGAGCGCGGCGAGGTAGAGGGCGGCGGGCCACCCCTCGGTGTGCTCGTGCAGCGCGTCCAGGTTCTGCCTCTCGAGCGGCGCGCCGGTTGCTCGCATGAGGTCCTCCACCTCCGTGCGGCTGAGCGCCAGGTCGCCCCAACCGAGCTCGAGCAGCCGCCCGCGCACGCGCAGGCTGCCCAGGGGCAGTGCCGGCGTGTCGCGGGAGGCGACTAGGAGCTGGGTGCCGGGCGGGAGGTGCTGGCAGAGGAAGGACAGGACGGCAACGCTCTCGGGGCTGTTGACCAGGTGCAGGTCGTCCACGGCGAGGGCCACGTTACCGGCGGCGTGGAGGCTGTTGACGAGGCCGGGTAGGACAATCCGCTCGATCGCCGGCGCCGGCGCGCCCAGGCTGGCGAACACGCGGGCATCGACCGGCGCGACGCGGTCGATGGCGGTCGCCAGCTCGAGGGCCAGGAGCACCGGGTCGGCGTCGGTGGCGTCGAGCGAGAGCCAGACGACCGGACGAGCGGCGACGGCCGCGTACTGGGACAGGAGGACGGTCTTGCCGTAGCCGGCGGGGGCGCTGACGACCACGACTGACGCCTCGGATCCGACGAGATGGCGCAACAAGCCGACGCGCTCGATGAGCTCCGGCCGGGCCGGGGGCGGATGGAGCTTGGTCTCGAGGACGATGCTCGGGTCGAAACCCTGCAACTGGGCGCTCCGCGGTCGCGGCGCAGCAAGATTGTTAGCCTCTCACGCCCCAGGCTTCGAGGCCATTGTCGACCATGTGACATCGGGGCGTCGGGCCCGGAGCCCACGGCTCGCCAATGCGGCGCCGCCGCGCCGTGCCCTGGCCGGGGGGCTGCTCCTGTCCGCGGCAGCCACGCCTGGTCACGTGGCCACAGTGCTCGCCCCGAGGCCGTCCGACCTCACGGGCGGTAGGACTGTCCGCTGGGGGCACGAACTCGACGGTGATGGTCGGAGAGACGAGGATCGAGCGTCGGGTTGACAGATGGATCGACCGCGCCACGACGCCTCGGGCGGCCGCGGTCGTCATCGCCACCGTGACGGGGGTGATGACCGTCGTGACCGGGCTGCTGATGACGGTCATCGACCACGACAGCTTTCCCTCGCTCGGCGGCGGCCTCTGGTGGGCCATCCAGACGGTGACGACGGTCGGCTACGGCGACCACGTTCCCGAGAGCGCAGGCGGCCAGATCCTGGCGGCGCTGGTCATGCTCCTGGGGATCGGCTTCATCACGGTGGTCACCGCGGCGATCACCAGCATTTTCGTAGCTCGGTCGGGCAGGCAGGCTCAGGCCCGGAGTGGCGATCCGTTGGCGGAGCAGCTGGGGCGGATGGACGAGCGCCTCGAGCGGATCGAAGCCGCGCTGCGCGAGCGCGAGTAGCGCCTCTGGCTCGTCCAGGTCTGCGCACCCGCGTCGCCACGCGAGGGCGGCGATCGCCTCGAGGCCGTCGAGGAGGTTGACGTGCTTGAGGTATCCGGCGCCGCCGCCCCGACGCCCACGTCCTCTTCGACGACCGCGAGGACGACCGCCCCGTCTTACGCAGCGGCGCCCTCTGCTCGCGCAGTGGGTTCGATCAGCGCCCCGATGATCCAGAAGATGGGCAGGAAGAACCCGATGATGAACATGATCCAATGGCCCTTCGCCAGCGCGGTGAACGCGAACATGAAGAACACGATCAGCCAGATGATGAACAGCGCTCCTCCGAATCCCCACCACATCTCTGCTCCTTCCCACGTTTTGTCCATAGGAGCCCCAAGGCGCCTCGGGCGGCACACTACTGGGGGCGAGTGCCCTCAGGGGCCTCGTGCGGGCTGGGCCGCGGCTTCGACCTCCCCCGCGGCGCCGGTCTCGGCGCTCACCAGAGGCCGCGCCGGCAGGCGGGCGCTGAGGAAGAGCCCCAGGATCACGAACAGGCTGACGGCGATCATCCCGGCGCGCAGGGCGGCCAGCCGCGCATCCGAGTAGACCTCGGCGACCACCTCCTGCTCGGAGGCCGCCAGGCCCGCCTCGTCCAAGGCGCTCTCCACGTCGGCGTCGGCCACGAACTCGACACCCGAGCCGAGGGCGGCCGTGAGCGACTGTTTGGTCGGCTCGCTGATCTGCGGCGAGTCCTGGATGCCCTGGAGTGTCAGCGTGCTCAGCGCGGCGATGACCACGGCGCCGATGAGGGCCGTGCCGAGCGAGGAGCCGAGGTTCTGGCCGCTGTACTGCAGGCCGCCGACCTCGCTGCCGCGCTCGACCGGCGCTGACGAGACGATCACGTTGCCGAGCTGGGAGGCCATCGCGCCCATCCCAGCGCCCAGGAGCACGAACGGCAGGGTGGTGATCGAGGCGTCCGCGCCCTCCTCCAGGCGGGCGGCGAGCAGGAGCGAGGCCACGAGCATGAGCAGCAGGCCGCCCTGCACGACGCGCCGCGGCGACGCCCGCGGCAGGAGCTTGGGCACCGCCGGGGCGGCCACCACGAGGGCGAGCGACAGCGGCAGCAGCCGCACCCCCGTGTCGAAGGCGTCGAGGCCCAGGCACAGGGACAGGAACAGCGGCATCGCGAAGAAGGTGCCCATCATCACCAGGTACTGCATGACCAGGACCGACAGCCCGCCGGTCAGCTGGCGGTTGGCGAACAGGGCCGGGTTGACCAGCGGCGATTCGCCCCGCTCAACCCGGCGCCGCAGCCAGGCGACGAAGGCCAGCAGCAGGAGCAGGCCGCCGGCCACGAGCCAGGTCACGGCCGAGATCCCGAACAGCGACGGGGTGGCGTCGGGCCCGTCGGGCACCCGCGGTTGCACCCAGCCCCAGCTGCCCGACTGCAGCACCCCGAACACCAGCAGCCCGAGCCCGGCCGCCGACAGCAGCGCGCCCACGAGGTCGAGGCGGGGCCGCTCCTCGCTGGGGACGTCGCGGATGATCCGCGAGCAGAGCAGGATGCCCAGCGCGATCACGACCTCGGCGGCGAAGACCCAACGCCAGCTGTAGTAGGCGGTCACGAAGCCGCCGATGATCGGCCCGAGACCCACGGCCACCGCGGCGGCGGCCGCGATCGTGCCGTAGGCGCCCGCGCGCGCGCGTCCCGTGAAGCTGCCCGCGATGAGGGCGATGACCGTGGGCATGATGAGACACGCCCCCAGGCCCTCGAGCACCGACCAGCCGAGCAGCAGCACGCCGACGTTGGGCGCCAGGGCGGTCAGGCCCGATCCGCACGCGTAGACCACCAGGCCGATCCGCAGCGCGCGGCGCCGGCCCAGGAGGTCGCCGAGCTTGCCGCCGGTGATCATGCCGGCAGCCATGACGAGGGTGTAGGCGGTGATCACGCCCTGGATCGCCGTGACGGTGGTGTCCAGGTCCTCGACGAGCGCGCTGATCGAGACGTTCATGACGCTGGTGTCGAGCGTCATGAGGAATTGCGTCAGGGCGAGCAGCCCGAGGACGAGACGGCCACCCTTCTCCGGGGTCGGGGAGCTCACGGTCGCGTCGGGGTTCTCCAGCGGAGTGGAGCTCCCGGCGCCCTCGGCCCTGCCATGAGGCCGGGCGCCGACAGCTCGGCGAGGAGGCGGCGGGCGCGGTCGTAGGGGGGCGACCAGCGCCCGCCGGGGTGGCGTGGATGGAGCGCGCGATCCTCCATGTCGGCTCGCTTGACGGCCCGGGCGATGGCCCCCGGACGCCCGGGGGCGATGGCGATCGCGCGCACCTCGGCGAAGAACGCCTCATCGTCCGCCTCGCCTGGCGCGCGGGTGAGAAGACGCAGGGCGGCGAGCTCATCCGAAGCCAGGCCGGCGGCCGCGAGCTCCCGCTCGCCCACCCAGGTCCACTCCAGCACGTCGTGAAGCCAGGCGACGCTGCGCGCGAACGCGGGAACGCCCGACGGCGACCCGGCGAACGTGGGCGATGAAGGGCTGACCGCTCGGCTCGATCTGCCCGCAGTGCGCCCGCTCGGCGATCGCCTGGGCCCGCGCACGGGCGATTCCTCGACCGTCATCAGGGCGCCTCCGCGCCTCCGGACGTTGGCGACCTGGGCTCCCAATCCCCGAGACCTCGAGGCCAACAGCCTTGGGCACGGATGGCGGCCCGGCGTTCGTCTCGGTCCCGCCTCGACTGGGTGCTCTGCCCGCCGGCATCGCCGCTCCTCGAGGTTGCGCCGGTTGACCTTCAGTCAAACCCGGAGCCGCTCGGGCCGGTATCGCCCGAATGGGGCGAAAATGCGCTCGTGAAGGAGCGAGCCTGTCGGTCAGGCACCCCTGGCTGTGACGAGTGGATCGCTCCCGTGGTCGGCGGGTGCGGCTGCGTCCTCCCGCGTGCTCCCGAGCGCGCAACCTGAACCCACCTCGACCTAACCGAGCAACTTCAGCCCACCTGGCCGGATCACCCTCCTGGAGCGGGATCAGGCCGACCCCGCCCGAGAGGCCCCGCGACGCGCGGTGTTCGTCTACTTGGGGCCGGTGCTGGCGACGCGCTCGGTGCCCAGCCCGAGGGCCGTGCGCACCAGGCTTGGCGCCTCGCGGAGCGGAGCCACGGCCAGCGCGGCGGGTGAGACGCCGGCCGCACCCAGGGGCAGGCGCACACGCAGAGCGCCGGGCAGGATGGCGAACTCGAGCGGAGGGTCGAGTGAGAGCGCCTCGCCGTCCACCCCGACGGCGACCTGGGCGCCGGAGTCGATCGTGAACGCCGTGGCATCCCACTCCTGCCAGCCCGGGTAGCGGCGCACCTGGCCCGCGGCCTCGAGTGCGAGAAGCTCGGCCGCCGAGGCCGAGCCCGGGACGTTCACCACCACCACGCCAAGGCGGCCGGAGTCCAGGCGGACCCGCGACCCGAGTCCATCCAGGCGGGCCAGGCTGTACGGGTTGTTGGAGATCAGGATGACGTGGGCTCCTCGCTGCGCCTCGCCGTCCGGGCCCACGAAGCGCAGATCGAGGGGCTCGGCCTTCGGCCCGAGCAGCTCGGGGAGCGTCTCCGAGATGGTGGCCCGCTTGGCCTCGCGGTAGCCCGGTCGCTGCACGGCCTCGGCGTAGACGCCGAGCGAGGCGTTGTTCACGAAGACCCGGTCGCCCACTCGCGCCAGGTCGATGGGCCGCTCCACGGCCGGCCCGAAGGCCTCGAGGGCGCCGACCACGTCGTCCCGGTCCAGGCCCAGGTCCATGGCCAGGTGGTTCCGAGTGCCTGCCGGGACGCACACGTAGGCCGCACCGTGCGCGGCGGCCACCGAGGCCACCAGGGCCTGGGAGCCGTCGCCTCCGGCCATGCCGATGACATCGGCTCCCCCGGCGACGGCGCGCTCGGCCAGCTCGCGCAGGTCGTCCCCCGGACGGAGCAGGACCGGCTCGATGCCACGCCGGCGCGCCTCCGCCTCCAGGTGGAAGCGCTCCACCTTCCCATCCCCCGACTTCGGGTTCATGATCAGCACCGGCTGGTGGGCGGCGAGCACCGGCCGGCCCTCGGGTGCGGCCGCGCGGAGCGTCGCGAGGTCTCGGCCGAGCGCGTAGGCGGTCAGGGCGACGGCGGCGAGGACCAGGACGAGCACCACCAGGAGGCCGGCCAGATTTCCCGCGAGCAGGACGAGCGCGCCGGCCAGGGCCAGGGCGCCGACCACGGCCCCCAGGATCCGCGCGAAGCCCCGGCCCACCAGGGCCGACCAGGCGCCGGCGGCCGCCAGCAGGACGAGGAGGAATGCCCCGACCAGCTCCCCGGGGCTGGAGATCAGTACGACCAGAATCGCGACGAGCGCGCCGGCGAGCACCACCAGGGCGAGGACGGCGGCGGCGCGGCGGCGGCCGAGGTGCGGCTGAGGGCTCGTCATCGCGGCGCCCTCACGTACGCTGAGCCCGATCGGCGAGGGGAATCCGACCCGTGGAGGGCGAGATGGACATCCTGAACATCGAGAGCAAGGAGACCGTGTCTCGCGAGGAGGCGGCGGCACGCCTGCGCGCCTTCGCGGACAACCTGGCCTCCCACAACGACGTCGAGCTCGAGTGGGGTGACAAGCATGTGCGCCTCCGTGTCGCCGACGAGGTCCGGCTCGAGATCGAGATCGAGGTCGGCGAGGATGAGACGGAGCTCGAGATCGAGCTCAAGTGGAGCCGCTGAGGCGGGTCTTGCGCGGGACACCGGCTCGCAGGTGACGCCGTCGCCTTGTCGGCCGACCAGCGGTGGACGCCGTCGCGTCGCGCTCCCAGTCCCCGGTGGACCATCGCATGCCACTGTCGGATCGGCGTCGGACCTCGACAAGTCGCCGGCTACAGCCCCGTCTGGGCCTCGAGCCGCCCGCTCGCCACGGCCTCCTTGAGGAGCGCGTAGTCGCTCTCGTTGCGGTCGGCGTAGGCCACCGAGAACGCGGCGATGGCCCGGTCGAAGGCATCGCCCTTGCCGAGGTAGGCGGCGATGGCGACGGCGTCGCCGGAGCGGGCGTGGGCGCGGGCCAGGGTCCAGCCGCACATCTCGGCGTAGATGCGCATGCCCTTGGGCACCATCGCCTCGACCTCGGCCGAGCCCTTCCAGTCGCGCAGCTGGCGCACGTAGAAGTCGCGCTCGCCGGCGTCCGGCGAGTCGGCCACGTGGAGCCAGCCCAGGAACACGTCGCTCGCGGTCTGCATCAGCCGCTGCCCGGCGACCACGCGGTGGCCGGCGTTGCGGTACACGCTGGGCCCGGCGAACTCCTCGAGCACCGAGGGCTGGGCCTCCTTGGCCTGGAGGAACAGGGGGTCGCGCCCGTCGCGGCCGAGCAGCAGGACGATCCAGGCCCGCGTGCCCACGCTGCCCACCCCCACCACCTTGCGCGCGAGGTCGACGAAGCGGTAGCGCTCGAGCAGGCGCCGCCGGTCGGTGGACAGGGTGCGCCGGTACTCGCGCAGGCGGGCGTGGAACCAGTCCGAGAACTGCGTGGCCTGGTCGGCGGGCCAGAGGTCGGCGATCGGCACGATCAGCGGGGGGTCGGCGCTGATGCGCGGCTCGCCGTCCACCTCGTGGGTGAGCCGCTCCAGCGCCTGCATGCTGTCCTTGGTGCGCGCCTTGGCGAGCTGCTTCTCGGCGCGCTTGAGCACCTTGGCCGGCACGGTGGCCCGGTAGCGGGCGACCGCCTCGTTGACGTCGAAGCGCGCGTAGAAGATCTCGAGGTTGCTCTGCCCGGCGAAGGCGGCCATGGCGGTGCGGTAGCTGGCCGCGCAGGCCCGGACCACCGCCTCGCGCTCGGCGGCGGCGAAGCCCCGGTCGCGGCCGGCCACCTCGAGGCTGGCCGCCAGGCGCTTGAGGTCCCACTCGAACGGTCCCGGGAGGGTCTCGTCGAAGTCGTTGACGTCGAAGTCCATGCGCCGCTCGGGGGTGCCGAAGACGCCGAAGTTGGAGAGGTGGGCGTCGCCGCAGAGCTGGACGCGCAGGCCGGTCGTCGGCGTGGTGGCGAGGTCGCTGGCCATGATCAGGGCGGCGCCCCGGTAGAAGGTGAAGGGCGAGACCAGCATGCGCCCGTAGCGGATCGGCACGAGTTCGGGCACGCGGGTCTTGGCCTGGCGCTCGAGCAGGGCGACCGGGTCCGGGCGCTCTGGGCCGGGGTCGAACTCGGCGTGGGCCGAGCGGGGCACGTCCGCCCGCGCGGCCTGGCCGCGCGCGACCCGCTCGGCCACGGTGGGGTGCTCGACCTTGGCCTTGGTCGGGACGCGGCGGTCGTCTTGGGCGCTGGTCGTCATGTCGGGACTCCCTTCGAGTCGTCGGAACCGGAGGCGGGGTTGCAGAGATCCGGCCGATCCCACCCCTCCGAAATCGTGCCCCGGTCAGTGCTGTCCCTCGCAAGGATCTCGTCCGGAAGTGATCGTTGCTCGATGGGACCAGTGCTAACCGACCACGAATGCCCCGGCATCCCCCAATTCAGGTGATGCGATCCGAATGTGCGCGTGGGTTGAGCCCTCGAAGTCGAGGAGGATCAGGACGTCGGCCCAGGCCATCCACCAGTCTTGGCCGTCGGCAGCGGGTGAACCAGTCCTCGAGCAGCGCCTCATCATGCGTGCAGTCGCGGCGACGTCGCGCGAGCGGCACGTGGCTGGCGGCTTGAGCCAGGCGCCGTCGCAGGTCGCCCGCACGACAGTCCGTGAAGCCCCGGTCCCACTCGCGCGGCACCGCCACCCTGGGCGCGCCCCGCGGCCCGCTTCACCCACTCTGGAGGATGCCGGCATCCGGGTCGATGCGCGAGCCTCGCGCCAATCCTCAGAGGGAGGTCGCCCGATGCTCAGATACGCGCTCGCGGCGCTCGCCGTCTGCCTCGCCCTCGTCGGGGCGGTGGCGTGCGGCGACGACGACTCCGAGGGCCAGACCGCGGCGCCGGCCCAGACCGCGGCGTCGAGCCAGGAGGTCTGCTCCAGCGCCGCCGACGTCCAGCAGGCCGCCGGCGCCCTCAGTGGGCTCGACCCGGCGAACACCACGGCGACCCAGCTCCAGACCGCCGTCACGGATCTGCAGAGCGCGGCCTCGGGGCTGGCGTCGGCCGCATCCGCCGCCTCGAGCGCGGACCGGGAGGCGCTGTCGAGCGCCGTTGACGGGCTCAGGTCGGCCGCCCAGTCGGCCGCCCAGGGCCTCGCCGCGGGCGAATCGCCCCAGCAGGCCCTTGCCGCCGTGGGCGCCGCCGTCGTCCCGGTCGAGCAGGCCGCGGACGCCCTCGGCCCCGACTGCCCCGGCACAGGCGGGACCACCACGGGGTGACGTGTCCGCCCCCGCCGACGAGAGGGTCGGCGGGGGCCGGTCAGCCGGCGGCGGTCGAGGAAGGGGGCTCGTCGAGGGCGCCACGCAGCCAGTCGAAGCTGCCGGCGGCCTGATCGAGGCCGGCGACGAACTCGGCGCGCGAGCCATGCCAGCTGTCGTGCGCGCGTTCGGCCGCCACCGCCACGACGGCGTCCGCATCGCCCTGGTCGGCGCAGCGGACGACGAGCGACCGACGCGCGCGGGCCGGCCTCGGCGAGCATCTCCCGGAGGCGCTGGGCCTCGGCGTCGACGTGCGTCCCGTGCTTCCGGGCGGCCTGGACCACGGTCCTGCCGCCCTTGAGCGCCGACATGATGCCCATCAGCCCGGCCAGGCTGGCGACGGCGACCCCGGTCCCGGCCGCGACCACGCCGCTGGCCGTCAGCAGCCGGGACTGAGAGACCGAGAACGAGCCGTCGGCGTTGCCGCTGACCAGGAACGCGGCCGCGCCGCCCTTCTGGGCCTTCTTCCGGAAGTCGCGACCGAGCGAGCCCAGCATGCGCTCGGCGGCGTGGCGGTTGGCGAAGATCGCGACGACGATCGCCTCCGAGGCGGACCCCAGCGTGGGGTGGCCCGAGGTCGCGGCGGACTCACCCGCCGCGTCGCCGCCGTCCGGCGTTCTGGAGTGCGCCACACCCGCATCAAAGCCCCGAAGCGTCGGCACGGCATCACCCGATCGGGAGGATGTGTGAAGCCCTCCTCACCGGTTGAGATGGCTCCGTCCGACCTCGACCCCAGCCCGGAGGGCCATGACCGTCCCCATCGCGATCGTCCTGGTCATCGTCGCGACGGCGGTCGCCGTGACGGCCCTGCTGCTCGTGCGGCGCCGGGCGCCGGAGGGCGGCTTCTTCGCCGACGGGGACCGGGCGGCGGGCTTCTTCGGCGTGCTGGCGACGAGCATCGCGATCCTCATCGGCTTCGTGGTGTTCCTCGCGTTCGAGAGCTTCGACGCCTCGCGCAGCGGCGCCGAGAGCGAGGCTCGCGCGGTGGTCCAGCAGTACCCGACCGCCCAGCTCCTCCCCGCGAGCATCCGCGGCGACCTCTCCGGGCAGCTCGTCTGCTACGCGCGCTACGTGATCGAGGAGGAATGGCCGCGCATGGAGGACGGCGAGGGCGGCGACGCCATCAATCCATGGGGGGTCGCGATGTTCCGCACGCTCGAGCGCGCCGAGCCGGTCGCCGCGTCGGAGCAGGCGGCCTACGACAAATGGCTCGACCGGACCGCCGAGCGCGAGCAGGCCCGCCAGGACCGGCTCCACGGGGCGGAGGGGGTCATCCCCACACCGCTCTGGGTCGTGCTGTTCCTGGCGGCGGCGCTCCTGTTCGTCTTCATGCTCTTCTTCGCCGACAGTGGCGAGCGGGCGCTGGTGCAGGGCGTCCAGATCGGCTCGGTGGTGGCGGTGGTCTCGGCCTCGCTGGCCTTGGTGGCGTTCCTCAACCACCCCTTCCAGTCCCATGTCGCCGGCCTCCGGCCCACCGCGATGGAGCGGACGCTGGTGCAGCTCGAGGGGGCGCGGGCGGAGATCGGCGACGAAAGCCCACCGCCGTGCGACGCGCGCGGCGCAGCGCGGCGTCCGTGACGGCCGGGCGCCGGGAGCTGCTCGTCGAGATCGCGGCGACGATCCTGCTCGCCCTGTCGGCGATCGCGACCGCCTGGTCCGGATACCAGTCCTCCCAGTGGCACGGTGAGCAGGCGCTCGCGTCGGGGCGGGCGACGGCGACGCGGGTGGAGTCGGCCCGCGCCTCGGGGGTGGCCAACCGGCAGGTTCAGATCGACGTGGCGACCTTCACGGCGTGGGCCGACGCCTACGCCCGGGGCGAGGACGAGCTGGCCGCCTTCTACCGGCAGCGCTTCCGCGACGAGTTCCGGCCCGCCTTCGAGCGCTGGGGGGCATCGCGGCCGCTGACCAACCCCGAGGCGGCCCCGACGCCCTTCGCGCTGCCCGAGTACCAGCTCCAGGCGCTCGAGGACGCCGACCGCCTCGAGCGCGAGGCGGCGGCCGCCGGCGAGGAGGTGAAGGTTGACGTCGAGCGCGCCAACCGCTACGTGCTGGCGGTCGTGCTCTTCGCCACGGCCCTCGCCCTGGCGGGGATCGGCGCCCGGCTGCGGGTGTTCCCCGTGCGCGTGACGGTCATCGCCATGGGCTGGGCGGTCTTCCTGGGCGCGTTCGTCTGGCTCGTCACCTTCCCGATCAGCCTGTGACGACCGCCGATCACCCGATCTGGACGATGCGCGCGGGGATCGGAGAACCGAGGCTCGGCCCCGACATCATCGGTCGCCGGCGGGCCCGCGCCCGCCGGCCTCGGCACGGGAGGTAGCGCGTTGTCCACGGATACCTACGAAGAGGGATCGGCGTGGAGTGGATGGGTCATCTTCGCCGCGATCGTGATGTTCACGATCGGCGCCGTCGACATCATCCAGGGCATCGCGGCCCTGGCGAAGGACGAGATCTATCTCGTCACCGACTCGGGTCTGCTCGTCACGACCAACTTCACGACGTGGGGATGGGCCCTCATCATCTGGGGGATCGTGCTGATCCTGGCGGGCGCGGCGCTCTTCGCCGGCAAGGAGTGGGGCCGCTGGTTCGCGATCGTGGCCCTCGTCGTCAACATGATCGGCCAGATCGCCTGGTTCCCGGCCTACCCGCTGTGGAGCCTGGTCGCCATCGGGCTCGGCATCGCCGTCCTGTACGCGCTCACGGCGGGCTGGAAGACGGCGAGGGTCGACCTGAGGGCCTGAGGCGCGCATTCATGAGAGAGGAGTGACATGGCAATCGGACCCGTGCAACTGATCGTGCTGGGCTTCCAGCACCCGGAGTTCCACGGCGAGATCATCGCCGAGCTGGAGCGGCTGCGCGAGAGCGACACCGTGCGCGTCATCGACGCCCTGGCGGTGCACAAGGACGCCGCCGGCGAGATCGAGGTCGCCCACCTGAGCAACCTGACCAAGGACGAGGCCATCGAGCTGGGCACCACGATCGGCGCGCTGATCGGCCTGGGAATCGAGGGCGAGGAGGGGATGGAGGCCGGCGCGCTGGCCGGCGCCGAGGCGGGCGCGGAAGGCGTGCATGTCTTCGACGACGAGGATGCCTGGGACATCCTCGAGGACATCCCCAACGACTCGGCGGCGGCCCTGCTGCTGATCGAGCACCACTGGGCCGTGCCGCTGCGCGACGCCATCGCCCGGGCGGGCGGCTTCCGCATCAGCGACGGATTCATCAGCCCACTCGACCTGATCGAGCTCGGGCTGGTCACGGCCGAGGAGGCCGAGGAGCTCCACGCCTTGGAGCAGAGCGCGGGGCAGAAGTAGCATCTGAACCGGCAGCCACGACCACAGGAGGTCGAGATGATGGGATCGCGCAGGGTCGCACGGCGCACCTCTCGCCGGGTCGCCCGCCGCCGCTGAGTCGAGCGGCCGCTTGTCGCCGGCAAGGCCCGGGGGTGCGGTGAGAGCTCCCGGCGGGAAGGACTAGGCATGCCCGAACCCCTCATGGCCGACCAGCCCCCCGCCCCGGGGAGGGTGGCGAAGCGGCAGGAACGGCGGCGCGGGCTCCTGCTGGGCGGCGTGACGCCCCGTGCGGCCCTGGGGTGGATCGCCGCCGCGGCCGTCGTGGTCGCGACGCTCGGGGCGCTCTTCGCCTTCCTGGCCGACCGGGAGGCGTTCGACTCCTTCTGGGAGGCGCTCTGGTGGGCCGTCGTCACCGTGGGGACGGTCGGTTACGGGGACGTGACGCCGACCAACGGCGCGGGCCGCGCCGTCGCATCGATCATGATCCTCTTCACGATGGCGTTCTTCCCCATCCTGACCGGCGTCGTGACCGCCACGCTGATCGACCAGAGCCAGCGCGAGGCGAGCGATGAGGAGGAGCGCGAGGCCCGGGAGCGCCAGGCCGAGCTGCTTCGCCACCTGAGCTCGATCGAGGAGCGCCTGGCTCGCCTGGAGGATCGCGCGCGCTGATCGCCCGCGGGTCGTTGCCCCGGTGGGGACGCCGACCAATAGGATTCATCGGCGGTGGCGGTCGCGGATCCCTCTCTGGACCTCATCGAGGCGAAGCTCGCGCCGCCGTCGATTCGCCCTGGCACCGTCGCGAAGACGGACGTGATCGCACCCCTGTGCGCGTCGCCGCTGCCGTTCGCGGCCGTCATCGCGCCCGCCGGGTACGGCAAGACCACCCTGCTGGCGCGGTGGGCCGAAGCGGATCCGCGTCCCTTCGCGTGGGTCGCCCTCGACGGGCGGGACGACGACGCCGTCCTGTTCATGCAGTACATCGCGGCCGCGCTCAACCGTGTCGAGCCGCTCGCGCCCGAGGTGTTCGACGCGTTGTCCGGCCCGGGCGGCTCCAATTGGTCGACCCACGTCCCGCGCCTCGGGAGCGCGCTGACAACCCTCGAGCGTCCTTTGGTGCTGGTGCTCGACGACCTGCACGCGATCGCCAACCCAGCCTGCCTCGACGTGCTCGCCGCGCTGTGCGAGCACGTTCCAGCGGGGTCGCTGATCGCCACCGCGAGCAGGGAGGAGCCGAGCCTGCCCCTCGCCCGCTGGCGGACGCAGGGGCGGCTGCACGAGATCGGCGTGACCGATCTCCGGCTCGACGCAGCAGGAGGCCGCCGCGCTGCTGAGCGGCGCGGGTGTCGAGCTCGACCCGACCGACGTCGCCGACCTGACCGAGCGGACCGAGGGCTGGCCGGCCGGTCTCTATCTCGCCGCGCTCTCGCTGCAGGCCGGGGCGCCGGACCCGCCGCGCCCCGAGGCGTTCGCCGGCGACGACCGCCTGGTCTCCGAGTACTTCCGCTTCGAGCTCCTGTCACGGCTGCCGGAGGCCGAGGCCCGGTTCCTCACGCACACGTCAATGCTCGAGAGGATGTGCGGCAACCTCTGCGACGCGGCGCTCGAGACCACGCAGTCCGCGGCGACGCTCGAGTCGCTCGTGCGCGCGAACGGCTTCGTCGTGCCGCTCGACCGGCGAGGCGAGTGGTACCGCTACCACCACATGTTCGGCGAGCTTCTGCGAAGCGAGCTCGAGCGCCGCGAGCCCGAGGTGGTGGCCGCGCTCAACGCCCGCGCGATGGCCTGGTGCGCGGCCAATGGGCTGCCGGAGGCGGCGGTCCTCTACGGACAGGCCGCGGGCGAGACGGCCGCCGTCGCCGCGCTGGTCGACCAGCTCTGCCAACCCCTCTACTACGGCGGGCGCATGGAGACCCTCGAGGGGTGGCTCGCATGGTTCGACGAGGCCGACCTGGTACGGTTCCCCGCGCTCGCCGTCTTCGGCGCCTGGTTCCGCGCGCTGACCGGGCGGTCGGCCGAGGCCGAGCGGTGGCTCTCCCTCGCCGATGGGGCCACCTCGACCATCCCGCTCTCGGACGGCAGCGTCACGATCGAGCCCTGGGTCGCCAATCTGCGCGCGTACATGATGGCGGACGGCGTGGAACGCGCGCTCGCAGACGCGGAGCGCGCTCTCGAGCAGTTCCCCCCGGCAAGCGACTGGCGAGCCAGCGCGCTGCTCATCCGAGGCGTGGCCCAGGCGCTGCTCGGCGCCACCGATCGCGCGCGAGCTGACCTCGCCGCGGCCGTCCACACGGGGCTGGCCAGCGGCGCCGCGGACGACGTCTTCGTCGCGCAGGCAGAGCTCGCGCTCATCGCGGCGCGGCACGACGCCTGGGACGAGGCCGGACGACAGGCACGGGCTGCACAGGCGCACGTCGAGGAGACGGGCTTGGGCGACTACTCCACGAGCGCAATCGTGCACGTCGCCGAGGCGCGCGTCGCGCTCCACGAGGGACGGCAGGCGGATGCCGCGTGCGGCGCTGACGCGCGCGCACCGCCTGCGGCCCATGCTCGATCACTCCTTCCCCTGGCTCGCCGTCCAGGTCGGGCTCGAGCTCACCCGCGCCCATCTGGCGCTGGGCGAGGTCGCCGCCGCCCGCACCGTCTTCTCCGAGGCCGAAGAGGTGCTCGAGCGCCGCCCGGACCTGGGCTTTCTCGTCGAGGACGCGCAGGAGCTGCGCGAGCGCCTGGCGGCGACCTCGGGCTCGGCCGGCACCTGGGCGATGAGCCTGACCGGCGCGGAGCTCCGGCTGCTTCCCTATCTCGCCACCCATCTCACGTTCCCGGAGATCGGCGCGCGGCTGTACATCTCGCGCAACACGGTCAAGACCGAGGCGCTCGCGATCTACCGCAAGCTGGGCGCCGTCCTCGCGCGAGCAAGGCGATCGAGCGCGCCGTCGAGGTCGGGCTCCTGGAGAGCTCGATCTACCCGCCGCGGGCGGATGTCACCCAGGATGGATGAGGCGGCGGGGGCGGCAGCCGGTGACAATGGAACGCGCCCATGGACGACTACAAGGAGCACCTTCGCCGGCTCGCAGTGCACGACGACGCGCTCGTCGACCAGATCGCGGTGGACGGCAGCTCCTTCGCCGCGTCGGTGCTCGACGAGCGGACCGCCGCCCTGGCGCGCCTCGCGGCGATCGTCGCCGTCAACGCCGCGCCGTCCACGTTCCAGCATGCCGTGACGCTCGCCCTCACGGCCGGGGCGTCGAGGGACGAGATCGTGGCCACCCTCGAGGCGGTGACGCCGGTGACCGGGGCGGCGCGAGTCGTCTCGTCCGCCCCGAAGCTCGCGCTCGCGCTCGGCTACGACGTCGAGGCCGCGCTCGAGGAGTTCGACCCGTGACGAGCCGCGATCTCATCGCCGGTCGCATAGGCGGGGCGAGGGGTAGTTCCTAAGAGAGGCGCACGTTTGGCGGCGAGCGTTCTAGCCGTGCGCCGGACCACCGATCCCCTGGCGGTCGGCCTCGCTTGCGCGATCGAGGTCGACCGAGTCGCCCCAGCCGTCGGCGACGGTGGCATCGAGACGACGGAGCTCTTCTTCGACCAGCTGCTCGGTGCTCGGGCCGTACCGTCTCGAGAAGCTCCTCGAGCAGCGCTCGGAGTCGTCGCATGATCTGCACCGACGTTGCTCCGCTCTCACGGATCTCGGTGAGTCCGAGCGTCACGAAGTCCTGCCAGCGGGTCGTCGCCATGGCTACCGCGGCGGGCGTGTCGGCGCTCGCCGGCTTCGTACGCCCCTCGAGATCGGTCTGCCCGATGAGGCCCAGAACATCCCCGATCTGGTCGAGGACCTGCACGGCGGTCGTGGGATCGTTCACCGCGGGTGAGAGCGCTCTGTTTGCCATGTCGACCATGATCCGTATCGCGAACGCGGGGTCCTGCTCGAACGTGCGCTCGTCGCCGAGCGCAATCATTCCCTCGAGCTCCTCTGCGGCGCGATCGCCGAACTCGCCTCCGTAGACGCGCACCAGCACCTCACCCGCATGCACGAAGTCGCCGACCGGGCGCGGCAGGACGAGCTCGGCGCCCTGCGCGCGAGCCCACTCGACGAGACCGTCGGGATCGACCGCCTGGATCGCGCCGCCGCGGCTGGCTCGCACGACGAGTGTTGGATCCAGGCGCGTCGTCCCGTCCGCCCACCGGATGTCCGGCCGATCGGCGAGGCGCACAGCCTGCGCGAACATCGAGCGAGCCGCGCTTGCGACGTCCGCGGCGACCGCCGCCGGTCTCAGCCGGCGGAGGTATCGATCGAAGAAGACGATGAAGACCAGCAGGCACAGGGAGACCAAGAGTCCGGACAGCGTCACGCCGAGGTCCGGGACGAAGTCGTCGTCGATCCGCCGGAGCACCGAGAACGAGAACGTGAGGGTGCCAACGAGCACCGCCAGCGCCGCCTTCAGCATGCGGTCGCGGTACCAAAGGCGCATGACGCGGGCCGAGAACGTCCCGGTCGCCATCTGCACGACGAGAACGGTCACGGTGACGACGAAGCCGGTGAGCGCAGCCGTCGCGCCGACGATCGAGGAGAGGACCGTGCTCGCGGTCGACGGCGAGTACTGCCACCAAGACGGCGCCCCGACGTGCTCGTCAGCGAACGAGACGCCGATGCCGAGAACCGCACCGAGCACAGCTCCCACCAGGGGGATGAGCCAGAGGCTTTCGAGCAGGCTTTCGCGCCGGCGGAACCGCCTGGCCCAAGTCATCCAGCTCGCCTCATCTCGCGCGTTACGTCCCCTTGCAGCGCTTCCACCTTCGCCCCGAGCCGCCGGCGCACGGGTCGACTCGGCGATCGTCGGCCGACGGCGCGTTGGGACTCCGCCGCGTGCCCAGCGGGCCCGCCTCCTCCGGTTCCAGCCGGGGCACGTCGAGGAGCCGCCATCGGGATGGCCGCACTTGGCGGACTAGACCGGCTCGATCTCGCTCGGTCGCCAGGTCTTGTCGAAGAACGGCTGGAGCGGGTTGTAGAGCCGGAGGATCACGAAGAAGCCCTTGCCGGGGACGGTCTGGAGCCAGTTGTCGCTCTTGCCCTCGGGCGCCGTGGGCCCCATGTAGATGTCCGTGGACCCGTCCGGGTTGGTCTCGACCGTCCCCGTCTGGCTGCTGAGGTCGGGCTTCGGCTGGTCGGTCTGCAGCATGGAGCGCGTCTGGCGGTCGTAGAGGATCACCGACCAGAAGCGGCTCTGCGGGATGTCGGCCGGCAGGGTGAGCCGGTAGCTACGGCCCCCGTCCAGGAACTCCCCGTCGCCGCCGCGCATCGCGATGAGGTACTGGGAGCCGATGCCGGTCAGGCGCATGCACATCGCCGGGGTGACGCCGGTGGCGGGATAGAGGAACCAGATGCGCGAGTTGAGCTTGCGGGCCCCGTCGCTCGGGCTCGGCACGACGCCCTCGGCGGTGATCTGCGGCGGGGGGTCGAGGAACTCGTAGCCGCCGACCCAGAGCCCGTTGACCCACCATGAGCCGGGGTAGTACGCGAAGCCCTCCTCCTCCCGCGGCGCGAACGCGATCGTGCGCGCCGTGGCGTTGCCCACGACGACGGCGTCCTCGAGGACCTTGCGCATGCGCTCGTCGGGCGCGAAGGATGTGCCCTTGACGATCCCGACGGACGCCAGCATCCCCATCAGCTCGGGCTCACCCGCCCCGGCCGGCTCCTGCTGCACCAGCTCGTCGACGGTCTCCCAGTAGCCGAAGTCGTTCGGCGCGATCGTGTTGAAGGCGACGCCCGACCCCTCGATGAACCGCTGCTCGGGGACCGTGGCGACCGGGGCGAGAGTCGGGACCTCGCCGGCGAGGAACGCCGCCACCGCCGTGCCCTCGGCGGCCGGCACATAGGGGGAGATGCGGACGCCCTCGCGGATCGCCTCCACCGCGGGCCCGGGATCGCCGTTGACCATGAACGCCCGGCCGAGCACGACCACCCGCGTGGTGCGCGCGTGCGAGACGTGGAAGCCCCCGTCCGGGAGCGGCCCGTCGTAGCCGGGCCCGACGATCAGGTAGCGGCCCCCCTGGGCCCGGTCGGGGCCGGGGAGGCCGAAGTCGGTGACCCAGCGGAACCACATGTCGTCGATCGTGCCGAGGATCCCCGACGGCGGGCCGAGCGGTGGGACGTCGAGCACCATCGGCCCGTCGCTCAGGTCCATGAAGGAGAGGAAGTAGACCGTGTCGCAGTTGCCGGTGAGGAACAGCGAGGCCGAGTCCATCAGGTCCGAGAACAGCAGGATCTCGTTGTCCTCGACCCCGATCGAGAGGAACCCCCGCCGGATCGCGGCCAGCGACGCGCCGGGGTAGGCACCGATGAACGCCTCGACCCCGCGCAGGAAGTCGAGGTGGTCGTAGAGCAGCTCGGCGGTCGCCGCCGACGGCGCGCCGTCGTCGAACTCCAGCGTGCCGAGCCGGCTCTCGACGCGGTCCGGGGTCGAGATCGAGCGCAGCGTCTCGGCCGAGACGCCCCTCTTCTTCGTCTTCCTCTTCTTGGCGGTGCTCATCCCGTCGTCCTCCCTCTCGAGAATGCGGCCCCTCTCAGCCTGAGACGACCGTATGCGCCGACCGGGCCGGGTCGCATCATCCAATTCAGGTGAGCCTGGGCGTCGGCTCCACGGCCCAGTTGCCAACCGGCCCCGAACGCCCTCAATCCTCCAAATGAGGTGATGCGATGCGAATGGCCGGCCGCATACGGTCGGCCGGACCCGCCCGTGGCGCGGGGCGTCTGACCGGGAGATGGCGCAGTGAGCACGGAGGGACCGCCCATTGAGGAGGCGGACACGATGAAGGGCTCGGGCCCGGTGCCCAGGCTCGGGGTCCTGGCCTGGAGCTTCGTGGGGCTGCGTGGTGGCGCTCGTCATCGTGGTCACCGCGTTGGCCGCGGTGAGCGAGATCGTGCTCCCCCTGATATTCGCGGCCGTTCTGGCCGTGATCTTCAGGCCCCTGGTCGGGAAGCTCGCGCGCCACGGGCTCAAGCCCAGCCTGGCCGCCGGCGTGGTCGTCCTCGGTCTGCTCGCCGTCGGGGCCGTCGTCGTGGTCGCGACCGCGCAGGGCGTGATCGACCAGACAGCTGAGATCGGTGACTCGGTCAACGCGGCGATTGCCTACGCGGTTGACGAGCTCGGTCTCGATCAGGCCGCGCCTGGATGATGTCCGGACGGCGATCGAGGAGGCGTCCCCGGAGGTCACCGGCGGCTTCCTCACCAAGCTGGTCGCCGGCGTCGACGCGCTGCTCGGCGTGGCCAGCGGCCTGATCCTCGCCGCGCTCATCATGTACTACCTGCTCAAGGACGGCGCCAGGCTCCGGCGCTCCGTCGTCGGGCAGATCGACCCCTCGATCCGGGGCGAGGTCGACGGCTTCATCGGTGAGGCGTGCCGGATCCTCCGCGACTACGGGCGGGGCCGCACCGCCATGTCCGCGATCGTGGCGGTGGTCGTCGCCCTCGCCGCCCTGATCCTCGGCCTTCCGCTCGTGTTCACCATCCTCGTGGTGAACTTCATCGGCGGCTACATCCCCTACATCGGCGCCTTCCTCGGCGGCGGGCTCGCCGTGATCGTCGCCCTCGGCGACGGCGGGCTCGATGTGGCCGTCGTCATGCTGGTGGTGGTCGTCGCCTCGAACCTGCTGCTCGAGAACTTCGTGGAGCCCAAGGTGATGGGCCGCACCCTCGACATCCACCCGCTGGTCGTGCTCGTCGTCACGGCGCTGGGCGGCTTCCTCGCCGGCATCGTCGGCCTCATCCTGGCCGTGCCCTTCACCGTGATCGCCGCCAAGGCCATCGGCCGCCTTCGGTCGAGGGGCTTCTTCAAGCTGGTGGCCGACCGAGCCCAGCCGGCCGTGCAGAAGATGCTCGACTGACGCGGCCCCTCACGAGCGCCCCCACGGGCTTCGGAATCGGCGTCCCGTGGCGTCCCCCAGCGCCCCTCGGGCCTCTCGACCGGGTGCCGCGCGGTCCCGCTCAGGGGGGGGATCTGGCGCCCCAAGCGGGATCAGCGCCGAGGGGCTGCGGAGCGGGGTGATCGAGTTGAGGGCCTTGTGGGCCGTATGGCCCGTGGAGGTTCAAGTCCTCTCGGGCGCACCTGAAACCCCCCGCTACTGAGGCTGTCGCGCAAAGAGCGCGGCGGCCTGAGGATGGAGTCGAGTTGACGGGCGCCGGCTCGCTGTGAAGTGTCGGCACACGGCCGAGGCGATCAGGCCATCTGCGCCACCAGCCCGGCACGCCAGAGCTTGAGCAGGTTGTGGGTGGCGGCGATCAGCCGCCACTCGGCCTGGCAGGCGGCGAGGCCGCGGCGGAGGAAGCGGTCGCTGCGCCGGATGAACTTTGGTGTGCGCGAAGACGGGCTCGACGATCTGCTGGCGTCGGCGGTAGAGCGCCTGCCCTTCGGTGTTCGAGAGCACCGCCTCGATCCGCTCGTGCCTCGTCGCCTTGGCGGGGTGAGAGCTTGCGCGGCGCGGTGCGCCGGCGGTCCTGGGTGGGGACCAGCACGTCGATTCCCTGCCGGCGCACCTCGCTGATCGCGGGCGAGTTCCAGTAGCCGCCGTCGGCGAGCACGATCCCGATCGGCTCCTCGATGCCGGCCTCGCGCAGCGCCTCGGCTGGCCTGCGCGACCATCGGCTCGAGCTGGTCGGCGTCGTTGTGCGACTGCGTCACCTGCGGCGGCGATGATCACCTGCTCGGGGCTGGCGACGACCTGGGCGTTGTAGCCCTGCACCGAGCTGCCGCCGGCCCGCTTCATCAGCCGCGTGTCCGGGTCGGTCGTGTTGATCTTCGCGCGCCGCGAGCGCGCCGGGATCGGGCGGCGTCGGCTTGCGACCCGCCGAGCTCGCCGGCCGTGCTCGGCCTCCCAGGCGGCTCGCCAGGCGAGATTCGCCTCGTAGGCGGCCTGCTCGTCGGCCTGCGCCTGCTCGAGCTGCTCCTTGCAGCGGCGCAGCCGCTCCCGGCGCGAGCGCGGATCGGCGAGCTCGGCCGGCAGCTCGTCGCCGCGCGCCTCGCCGAGCCGCTCGTCCTCGGCGGCGTCCGCCTCGGCGGCCTCGGCGAGCATCCGCTCGACCTCCTCGCGGATCGAGGCGTAGCTGCGCGTCGCCTGCGGCGAGGCATTGCCGGCGAGCAGGCTGCCGTCGAGCGCGACCACGCCCGACCGACACCAGCCCCGCCCGCGCGCAGAGCGCCAGCACCTGCGTGAAGGTGTCCGCCAGCGCCTGCTCGTGGCGGGCGCGAAAGCGCGCGATCGTCGCGTGATCGGGGATCCGGTTGGCCGTGATCACCCGGAAGGCGACGTCCTCGCGGCAGCGCCGCTCGATCCCGCGGCTCGAGCGCTCCCCGACCGCGTAGGCGTACAGCAAGCAGCGCGACCATCATCTGCGGATCGAACGCCGCCCGACCCCAGCCATCCTCGCGATAGGCGCCGTAGAAAGCGCCCAGATCGATCTCGTCGACGGCGTCGAGCACAAACCAGGCCAGGTGATCCTCCGGCAGCCACTCGCGCAGGCTCGGCGGCAGCAGCAGCTCCTGATCGCGATCGCACGGAAGGAAGTTCTGAGCCACCGACCACCTCCGGTCGACAGGACGCTCAGCCAATCGTCCATGCCGCCCCGGACGACAAACCCCGGCCACAGCCGGGGTTTGTGCGACAGCCTCTAATGCGGGGTTTTCTCGTTACCAGGGCGTCAACATCCTTGGATGAGGATCGCGCACGGCGGCGGCCGGTGCCGGGAACGGCGGCCATCGGGCTACCAGGGCCCGCGAGCGCGCATGGGGCCGGCCAGCCGCCGGTCTCGACGCGGGTCCGGCGTGCCAGACCCGAGCCGCTCCTGCTCGGCCAGCACGGCCTCGATTCGGGCGGCCGGAAGGTTGCGGCTGAACAGGTCGCGGACCCTTCCCGCCGGGTGAGGCCGGGCGGGTCAGGCGCAGGGCCTCGAGGATGCGGTCGGCGTCGGGGTCACCCAGGGCGTTACCGAACGCCCGCCGGGGGGCGGCCCCTTGGTCAGCCGGCTGCGGCTGTTGCCTCGACGGCCTGCAGGATGAGTCTGGGTCGCGGCCTCGGGCTGGGACACGAACGAGACGTGCGAGGCCGGGACCTCCACGATCGTCGCGTTCGCGCGCTCGGCCATGAACCGCTGGAGCGCCGGCGGGATCGCCTTGTCCTCGGTACCGAGCAGATACCAGCACGGCAGCGTGTTCCACGCGGGCGGGGCCGATGGCGTGGCTGCGAACGCGGCGGCGGCGTACGGCCGCTGCGCGGCAGCCATCACCGCGGCCGTCTCAGGATCGACATCGGCGGCGAAGGCCTCGCGGAACGCCTCGGGGGCGAGGTAGAGGTCGGTGCCCTCGCTCCCGTCGGGGTTGGTGAACGGAACGGGCCTGATCGAAGGCCCGACGAGGCTGCCCTCGAACTTCTCGAGGAGCTGCTGCTGGCTCTCGCCCACGTCGCACATCCAGCCGTTGAAGTAGACGAGCGCCCGGACCTGATCGTTGCCGATGGCGGCGGTGGAGATCACATTGCCGCCGTAGGAGTGGCCGACGAGCACGATCGGACCGGTCAGGGTCTGCAGGAACTCGGCCAGGTAGGCGGCGTCGCCAGCGAGATCGCGAAGCGGATTGCCGAACCCGATGGCGGAGTAGCCGCGGTCCTGCAAGGCACGGATCTCGGCGGATGAAGCCAGTCGCGTCGGCCCACGCGCCGTGGACCAGGACGATCGTTGGGGTCTCAGTCGCCATCGTCGTCACCCTCCTCTGTTGACGGTGCCGGTGTCGCGACACTAGCCGGCAGAGCGTGCCCCCCAAGGCATGCGAGACCCATTGAGCATGGCCTGGCATCAGCCGAACGCGCCAGCATGCGCCTCGGCTAGGCTCCCTGAACGCGGATCAGCCGGTCGGGGGAAAAGACTCTTCTAGCGTGCTCGCCGGTGCGTACCTGGCGTAAGAAAATCGCCCGGCCTCATCGCAGCCAATCACGAGGGCACGATGTTTGATCACGGGTCAACGCGCCGCCGTGGGCGGGGCCCCGCTAGAGTGGAAGTGGCCCAGCGGCCCGGACGGGTGAGCGCGACGCGGAGGGCCGCGTCGAGAGCGGCCGCAGGCCGTGGCATCATGCTTGACCAATGCTGCAGACCAGCTTGCGAGCGGGGGTTGCGGGCGCGGTCGCAACGGTGGTGATGACGCTCGAGCAGCCCCTAGACAAACGCCTGTTCGACTCCAAGTACGACGACGTCGAGATCCTGGGCAAGCTCGTGACGCGCGGCGACCACTGGCGACCCATCGGCTTCGTGCTCCACGTGCAGAACGGCGCGATCTTCGGCGTCGCATACGCGCGGCTTAAGCCGTCCCTGCCGGGGCCGGCGGTCCTCCGCGGCCTGCTGATGGGCCTCATCGTGCACGTCGCGGCCTGGCCGATGACCGTGGTGTTCGACCGCTACCACCCTGCTCGCAAGGAGCTGCCGAAGCTCGCCGCCAACCGCCGAGCCTTCGGCCAAGCGACGATCCGCCACGCAGTGTGCGGGCATCGTCCTCGGGCTCCTCGAGGACGCGCTCAACGACCGCAGCGCATAGCTCACGTCATCGCGGTGATGGTCATGCCGCGACCTTTGAGTGAGCGCTCGCCCGAGGTCAGAGCCGACCCCAGGGCCTGCGCCAGCACGTCCGGCGAGAAAGCGGCTGAGGTATCCGGCGCGTCGGCGGACACCCCGCCAGCGTGGTCGGACCGCCCCCGTCGGCGCAACCCAACCGACGGGTGGGTGAGCCTTGGCCTCAGAAACCGGAGGGCGGGGGCTAGCGCACGCTGAGGACGCGCCCGACCCAGGGCGAATGCTCGATCGGCCCCATGCCCTGGCGCTGCTCCAGCTCCAGCTCCCGCGTGCGGCGCTCAGCCCGGGCCGGGTCGGCGTCGACCACCTCGATCGGCTCGCCCCATCCCCGCGAGCGGTGGGCCGCCGCCGCCCGCTCGAGGAGGCCGGCGTGGCGCTGCGGCAGCCGCCAGCCCCGGTGTCCTCGCAGGTCGCCCTCGTAGAAGGCCACCTGCCCCATGAGGATCTGCGCCGGCGGGGTTTTCGCGACTCAGGGGACGGCCCGGGGAGCGGTCACCGAGAGCCACCACCTGGCCCGCCCCCCGGCCCGTCCCCACCAGCTGCGCGTCCTGCGCCTCCAGGCGAATCCTCGCCGGCATGGTCGAACCGTCTGGGTCAGCCGCAGTGTCTCCCGCACGTCCGGCTCCTCGAGGCGGCTTCGTGGCGAGTGGCCGTCGAGCTCGTTCGCCATCCCCCTCGGCAGCTGCGGAGGGCCGTCCGCCGGCAGTGACGATCAGGACGCCACCGCCGTAGGATCGGCGCGTGGCGCCGATGGGGTGCCGTCCGGCCGCGGATCGCGAGAGGGCAGCGACGGCTTACTGGGCCGTCTGGTCCACCCGGCCAACCAACCCACGGAGGTTGACGTGAGCAGCGTCCAGGCGAGCGGTGAGAGCGCGGCCGAGGTCCCGGTGGTGCGATGCCGGACCTGAAGCTCGAGGTGGTGGTCATCCCCGTCTCGGACGTCGACCGCGCGAAGGAGTTCTACGGGGTCTCGGGTGGCGGCTCGACGCCGACTTCGCCTTCGACAACGGCTTCCGGGTGGTCCAGTTCACGCCGCCCGGCTCGGGCTGCTCGGTGCATTTCGGCACGAACATCACCTCGGCCGCGCCCGGCTCGGCCCAGGGCCTCTACCTGATCGTCTCCGACATCGAGGCCGCGCGCGACGAGCTCGTCGCCCGCGGCGTCGAGGTCAGCGAGGTGTTCCACGCCGGGGCGCCGGGCGCCCAGTTCCAGCCCGACGGCACGAACGGCCGCGTCAGCGGGCCCGCGCCCGATCACGCCAGCTACAGCTCCTTCGCCACGTTCAGCGACCCGGACGGCAACGGCTGGCTGCTGCAGGAGGTCACGACGCGGCTGCCCGGCCGGATCGACGCCGCCGAGACGGCATTCGCATCCACGGCGGACCTGGCGAGCGCGCTTCGGCGTGCGGCGGCCGCCCACGGCGAGCACGAGAAGCGGGCCGGCGGCGAGTACGACGAGAACTGGCCGGACTGGTACGCCGCGTACATGGTGGCGGAGCAGGCCGGCGACGGAACTGCCGACATGAGCCGGAATACGACGTCATCGTGATGGGCGGCGGCGCGCCCGGCGAACACTGCGCGGCCGCCCTGGCCGAGGGCGGCCTGCGCGTCGCCGTGGTCGAGCGCGAGCTCGTCGGCGGCGAGTGCTCCTACTGGGCGTGCATCCCCTCCAAGACCCTGCTCCGGCCCGGCGAGGCCGTGCAGGGCGCGCGCGACGTCGGCGCAAGCGCGCAGGGGACGTTGCGGCGGCGCTCGCCTGGCGCGACTACATGGTCTCCAACCACTCCGACGCGGGGCAGGAGCGCTGGCTCGCCGAGCGGGGATCGCGCTCATCCGGGGGCGGGCCGGCTCGCCGGCCCGGGCGCTGTGGAGGTCGACGGCGCCCGCCACACGGCCGAGCACGTCGTGGTTGCGTGCGGCGCCGATCCCGTGATCCCCCCGGTGCCGGGCCTGCCCGAGCTCCCAG